>NZ_BCYV01000006.1 GCF_001598375.1 Novosphingobium capsulatum NBRC 12533 | reverse complement strand
TACCGCCGTGCCGGAGCTGGTGGGCAAGCTTTGAGCCGATAGATCGCTCACGGTTTCCACCATCCCCAAACCCCCTCCTCTGAAGAGGAGGGGGCTTTTTTATGCTCCCCTCCCGCGTGCAGGAGGGGTTGAGGGAGGGGATGTTTCAGGCAAGCTCCCTCACAAAGCCAGCGTCAGGCACTGGCTGAAATCATCCACCACATAATCGGCAAACGCCCCGCAAGGCACGAAGCCGTGGGCGCGATAGAGCGCGATGGCCGGTTCGAACGCCGCACCGCGCCCGGTTTCCAGGCTGACCCGCGCCATGCCCATTGCCCGCGCGGTGCCCAGCAAATGGCGCAGCATGGCCTTGCCGATCCCCTGCCCCAGCCATTCCGGCGCCACGCGCATCGATTTGAGTTCGCCGTGATCGCCTGCCAGCACCTTGAGCGCGCCCATGCCAGCGAGGTTTTCCCCCACCCAGGCGGAATAGAACGTGACGCCGGGCGCGCGCAGCGCATCGAGCGGCAGGGCGTGGACCTTGCACGCCGGAGAATGGGCATGCATGCCGCCCAGGTGCAGCGCCACTAGGGCTTGGATCGCCGCACCGGAAAGATCATCCTGGCGTATCGTCACCTCAGGCATTGCAAGCGCTCCATCTGGCCAAACCGGTTACATCTGCTATCGCCGGCGGCATGACCGAAGCAACGCATTCCTCTTCGCGCTGGAGCCTGGCCATCCATGGCGGCGCTGGCGCCATGTCTCCTGAAATCATGGACGAGGCCATGGCGGCCGACTATCGCGCGGCCTTGGCCCAGGCGCTGGATGCCGGCGCGGCCGTGCTGCGCGCCGGCGGCACGGCGATCGATGCTGTTACCGCCGCAGTCTGTGCGCTGGAGGATGACGCGCATTTCAACGCCGGGCGCGGCGCGGTGTTCACCTATCACGAAACCAACGAACTCGACGCCGCGATCATGGACGGGCGCACCCGCGCGGCCGGCTCGGTCTGCGCCGTCACCCGCACACGCAACCCGGTGCGCCTGGCGCGCACGGTGATGGAACAGGGGCCGCACGTGTTCCTGGCTGGCAGCGGAGCGGAGGAATTTGCCCGTGACCACGGCATGGAAGAGGTGGACCCGGCCTGGTTCGCCACCGACGAGCGCCGCCGCCAGCTGCACGAGTTCAAGGCCCGCAAGGATGGCTGGTTCGATGCCGATCTCAAGTTCGGCACGGTGGGCGCCGTCGCCTGCGACGCGCAAGGCAACCTGGCCGCCGCCACATCCACCGGCGGCCTGACCGGCAAGCGCTGGAACCGCATCGGCGATTCGCCGGTGATCGGCGCGGGCACCTATGCCGACAACCGCGCCTGCGCGGTGTCGTGCACCGGCACCGGAGAGGTATTCATCCGCGTGGGCGTGGGCCACGAAATCGCCGCGCGCGTGCGCCTGGCCGGCGAAAGCCTGGCCCAGGCGACGCAAGCCGTGCTGGGCGAAGTGGGCGAGATGGGCGGCGTGGGCGGCATCATCGCGGTCGACGCGCAGGGCAACCTGACCCACGCGTTCAACACCAAGGGCCTCTATCGCGGCTTTGCCGATCACACCGGCCGGGCCGACGTAGCAATCTTCACCGGGGAATAACGCTCCTCACGAAAACTTGTCGGCTTTGCGCTGGCCAAAGCGCATGCCGCGTTCCAGGTGGGCGCGCAGCTGGGTGTAATAGGCTTCCAGAAACGCGCGCTCGTCACCCCGGCCACTGTTCCAACCGATCTTGGCGCAGATCGCCTGCGCCACATCGACCATGGCTTCCTCGCGGTTTTCACGCAGCACGCGTTCGAGCACCTGCAGTTCGTACTCGCCATAAATCGCGAGTTCGGCCTCGCCGAATTCATAGCGGTTTTCGGTCAGCGTGCTGCGCCCCTGCGCGCCTGCCCCGGTGGACAGCGCCGCCTTCAACCGGTCGCGCCCGGCTTCCACCACCCAAGTGCCGGCCACCACGTCTCCGGCGCGCAAGGCGTCGCGGTTGAAGAACGGAAAGAACGCGAAGATCAGGAACCACGCCGCCCCGGCCCAGCCGGCAACGGTGGCATCCTCTCCCTGGATCAGCGCGGTCGACACGAAGATCACCGGCAAGGTCAGCTCGATATCGCGCAGGAAATTGCGCGCCACCACCGCCTCTGTCGTCAAGCGGCCGCCATCGCGCGCTGCCACCCGCAGGCCCAGCGCGCGCTTGCCCGGCGTGGCCCCGCGCGGGCCGAGTTCGAAATAGAGAAACCAGATGTGGCGAAACAGGAACATCACCACCACCCACACCACAACCACCGCTTGGCCAACGAAATCGCCGCTGGCATTGGCCTTGAGGTTGATGGCCCGGGCCAGCGAAAACAGCAGGTAGGACAGGCCCGCCATAGTCGCCACGATCAGGATCTGATCGAGCAGCAGCGCCAGGGCTCGTGCCCCGCGCGCGCCGATGGTGAAGGGCAATGGCACGCCTTCGGGCGTCACCACCTGGCGCTGACGGCGATCAGGCGCGGGGCGGCGCGGCACCTGGGCGGACGAGCGTGGGCGCCGCGCCATCAGTTGCTCACCCGCGCCCGAGCCGGGCGATAGGCAAAGAAATAGGCGTTCCACAGCGCCAGCATTGTGCCGCCGATGGCCAGCCGGGTCGTGGTCGAATCGATCAACTGGCGGCCAAAGCCTTCGAGCAGCGCCGCCAGCACCAGCATCAGCACCACCCCCACCATCACCTGCGCGGCGCGCCGCCCCGCCACCGCTGCGGCGGTCAGCACCGGCAGATCGCCGGGAAAGGCCATGGCGCGGCCGATATGGATGCCCGCCGCGCCCGCCAGCAGGATGGCAAACAGCTCCGTCGTGCCGTGGATCGCCAGCCAGCCGATGAGGTCCAGCGTCAGGCCCTGCCCGTGATAGAGCCACAGCAGCGCGCCCAGCCCGGCCGTGTTGTGGATCAGCAGCAGGACCGACGGCACGCCAAAGGCAAAGCCCAGGGCGAAGGCAAACAGCGAAACCTGGGCATTGTTGCTGAACAGGAACGCGGCAAACATCGACAGGCCGTTCTGGTCCTGTTGGCCGAACAGGGTGTGGCGCAAGGCCTCGCGCGTGGCGCCGGGCACCCGCACATCGTCGCCCATGCCGCCCATCAGGCTGTAGAACCAGTCGGGATTGCTCGACACCAGCAGCCAGCCCACCACCGTGCCCAGCACCATCACCGCCAGCGCGATCAGCAGGTCGCGGCCCAGTCCGCGCACCGCCGCGCTCCACCCGCCCCGGAAAAAGCGCGCGAGCCAGGCGCCCAGCCCTTCGCGCGGGCCATAGACGGCAAACCACGCGCGCCGCGCCAGCCCTTCCAGATAGCTGATCAGCGCCTGGTCGAGCGAGGTTTCCCGCGCGATCGCCAGGCTGGAAACGACGGTGCGGTAAAGCGCGGGCAAGGCCAGCAGATCATCATCCGACAGCTTGCGCAGGCGCCCGCCCTCGATCCGCGTAACGATCGCGTCCAGCCGCTGCCAATCGCCCTCGCGCGCCTGGCGGAAGCGATCGGAGCGCAGGGCCGCGGCTTCCACCGCGGCATCCTGTCCGGCGTTCTTGCCAAACCAGCGCGCGATCATCCCAGGCTCCCTTCGCGTTTCACGCCCAGATAGGCATCGATCAGCCGCGTGCCGATCTGCTCGTACGGGGCCTCAACCACGCGCACGCCCATCTGGCGCAGGCGCTGCAGCACCAGCGCGCGCTGGCGTTGCAAGGCTGTGGCCGTCACCGCGCGGGCCATGGCATCGAGCGTATCGGGGCTGGCCGTGGCCAGGCCGGCCAGTTCGGCATCGGCCATGACCACGAACAGCACGCGGTGCCGCTCCATCAGCCGCCCCAGGCTTTCGATCATCAGTTCGGCGCTGGTCGGATCGGTGAAATCGGAAAACACCACCACCAGCGAGCGGCGCTGCAACCGCGTGGCCAGCGTGGCCATGGCAAAGGTGAAGTTAGGCTCTTCGCCATGATAGTCGAACCCGGCGGCGCTGCGTTGCAGGCGGGCAAAATCGCGCGTGGCGGTGACGAACGGCGAGAGCGCCAGCGGCCGCGCGGCAAAGCCATAGACCGCCACGCGATCCTGCGCCTTCAATGCCACCCAGGCCGTAGTCAGCGCCGCAGTGATAGCGCGGTCGAGCCGGGGCAGTCCGCCCAGTGGCTCGATCATCGCCTGTCCGCAATCGAACGCGAACACGATCTGGTTGTTGCGCTCGGTCTCGTATTCCTTGGCAAACAGGCGGCCATGGCGGGCCGAGCTTTTCCAGTCGATGCGGCGGCGGTCCATGCCCGGCTCGTAATCGGCCAGGGCCTCGAACTCGGTCCCTTCGCCGCGGATGCGACGCGCCACCAGGCCAAAGGCGGCATCGCGCAGGAAGATCTGCAAGGCCTGGCTGCGCACCGGGGCGATATCGGGCCACACCCGCAGCGCCTGATCCAGCACGCGGCGCACCTGGCGATGGCCCAGCCCGAGCGGCCCGCTCCAGCGCAGCCATAGCGTATCGATCCGCGCCGTACCCCGGCGTGACGGAAACAGGCTGCCCTGCGCAGACCAGGCACCCTCGCCGGCGGGATCGCGCACCAGCGGCAGTGCCACGCGCCCGCCGTCGGCCAGGCGCGGATCGCAGGCAATCGCCGCCATCGGCGCGCCACTGCCGCCGGGAAGCGCGGCATGCAGGGTAAAGCGCACGTCCTGGCCCACCTCCGCATCGGCGGCCATGGCCAGGCGCGCTTCGTGCAGGCGGCCGGCCATCAGCGCATCGAGCAGGACCAGCACGATCAGCACCGCCCCGACGGCCGGCGCCACGATCCACGCCTCTGGCGCCAGGGTGGCGAGCAGCAGGCCAGCTGGGGCCGTCAGCGCCAGCAGCAGCACCGCCCGCGCCGTGGGATAGACGGCAAGGCTCGGCCAAGCAGCAGGGCCGGAGCGGCGCAGGCGGGGAAAGCGCAAGGTGGGCATGGGGCCGCGTCAGCCGGGCCGGTCAGCGCGGCGCCGGGGTGCGCTGCACCAGATCCGCCACGATCGCTTCGGCCTGGCGCCCCTCGATCTCGGCCGCCGGGCTCAACACCATGCGGTGGCGCAGCACGGCCGTGGCCAGGCTCTTGATATCGTCCGGGATGGCATAGTCGCGGCCGGCAAGCGCCGCGCGCGCCCGGGCTGCCCCGGCCAGCAGGACCGCCGCGCGGGGCGAGGCACCGGCCAGCAGGTCGCCATTGTCGCGCGTGCCGCGCACCAACGCGACGATATAATCGACCAGCGGCTCGGCCAGAGTCACGGCCTTGAGCGCGGCCTGCGCGCTGGCCACGGCGCGGACATCGGCCACGGCCGCAACGCCCATCTGCGCCGGATGCAGCCCGGTGCGCCCCTCGCCATAGCGGGTAACGATGCGCGCCTCTTCCTCGGCCGAGGGATAATCGACCAGCAGCTTGAACAGGAAGCGGTCGAGCTGCGCCTCGGGCAAGGGATAGACGCCCTGGCTCTCGATCGGGTTCTGCGTGGCCACCACCATGAAATGCGCGGGCAGCAGATGAGCGGTGCCATCGAGCGTCACGCGGCGTTCCTGCATCGCTTCGAGCAGGGCCGCCTGCGTCTTGGGCGGGGTGCGGTTGATTTCATCGGCCAGCACGATGTCGTGGAAGATCGGCCCGCGCGTAAGAGTGAACTGGCTGGTCTGGAAATTGAACAGGTTCGACCCCAGGATATCGCCCGGCATGAGATCAGGGGTAAACTGGATGCGCCCGAAATCGAGGCCCACCGCGGTGGCAAAGCTTTGCGCCACCAGGGTCTTGGCCGTGCCCGGCGGGCCTTCCAGCAAGACATGGCCGCCAGCCAGCAGCGCCACCAGCAGGTGATCGACCACGCTGTCCTGGCCAACGACGGCCTTGGCCACTTGCGCGCGAATCGCATCGGCCAGCGTGCGCACGTCTTCCAGGCTGAACGCGCCGGGTTCGAAAGCTGCCTCGGTCATAGGGTTTCCTTGGTCACGCAAGATCCTTTTCCAGGGTGTGCAGCGCCTGCGCCGCGCGCACGGCATCGGCCGGGCGGTGCGCGGCGGCAAGCTGCGCCGCCGCGATCGAGAAGGGCACGCTGTCGGGATGCAGCCGCGCAAGATGGGCATCGATCAGCGGATCGACCTGCTCTGCCGCTGCCCCGCGCCGCAGCCCCAGCCGCGCCACCAGCCGCTCGCGCAGGGCATCGACAAATGGCACGGTCAACAGGTGCAGGCGTCCCGCGCGGCGAATCAGGGCCGCGCTGTTGGCCACCAGCGTGGTCTTGCCCGGCGGAATCGATGGCGGCGCGGTGCGCGGCGGGCCAAACCGGCAGAATGCCCGCCACCCCACCGCCAGCAGCGTGAGCAACAGGCCAACCGTTGCCGCCAGGAACGGCGGCTCGAACGCCAGGGTCAACAGGTTGGGGCGGCCGCCGAGGCCAGCCAGGCTCAGGTCAAAGGTGATCGCGCGGCTGCCCGAATCGACCGCGGCGGCATGCAGGATATCCAGCGCCAGCATGGCGGTCTGCCGGTTGGCCAAGCCGTAATTGTCCATCAGATCAGGCTCGAACACCAGGATCACCGGGTGCAGATCCATGTTGCGCCCGCCGTCTTCGCCTTCGGGGCCGGCAGGATCGACCGTGGGCGGTTCGACATCGGCCAACCGATCGAGCGAGGGATAATAGCCATTGTCGTCGCGATAGGCGGCCAGCGTGCGCCCGTCGGAGGTGGTGACCAGCGGCACCAGCGCCTGGCCCGTGCCCGAAACCACCAGCTTGTCGTTGGGCAGGGGGCCGCTGCGGCCATCGGCGGTGCGCCAGCCGTGCCCTTGGGCACCCTTTTCGCCGTTGAGCGACACTGTCACGTCATCGGCAAAGCCGGGCCATTGCGCCAGGCTCACGCCGTTGATCCGGGTCCAGCCGCGCGGGCGCTTTTCCTTGCGGGGCAAGAGGCTGGCCTGCCACTTGGGCGTGATGATCACGGTGGGGCCGATCGTGCGGCGCTTGTCGACGATGCGGGCAATCGCCTTGCCATCGGCATCGGGCAGCGGGGTGAGCACCAAGACACCCGGCTGCTCCATCCCGCTCTCGCTGCGGGTACGCGCCACGGTGTAGCCATCTTCCTGAGCCAGCGCTGCCAGCGCGGCATAGCCGTTGAGCCCGCGCCCGCTGGCATGGCCGCCGCCATTGTTGGCCGGCGACGCGGCATGGCCGAGAAACCACAAGAGGCCCACGAACAGCGCCGCGCCGACCAGCAAGAGCGCGAGCACGGTGCCGCGTGCAAAGGGGGCGCTGGCGCCGCCCGCGCTCGATCCGCCGGCGTGCGCGTCCGCCGTGCTCATGCCTGCGCCTCCAGCGATTGCAGGGCAAAGGCGGCATAGGCGCCGCGCGCACGCTGCCATTCACCCAGGCCCGGCGCGCGCAGGGCATAGCGCGCGCGCTCTACTTCGTCGGCCATGGTGACGAAGGCTCGGCGCGCCTCGACCGGCAGCGCGGGCAGCACGGCGATTTCGCGGGCCGTGCTCGACGGGGCCAGCCAATCGGGCCGCGCGGCGCCGATATCGGCCACGCTGCGCTGCAAGAGCAGGTGCACTGCCTCGGCATAGCGGCCCTGCGCGGCCAGGGCATCGGCATCTTCCAGCAGGGCCAGCGCGGCCTGCGGCGTCGGGCTCCATTCCGGCGCGGTCACCCCGGCGCGGGCACGGCGCGCGCGCAGCCAGGGCGCCAGCAACGACCACGCCAACCAGACCAGCGCCGCCAGCCCGACCACGCAGATCATCACCAGCAGCAGCTGTTCAGACCGGGCGAGGGCAAGGCCCAGCGGCAGGAACACATGCAGGTTGATCCATTCCAGCACCTGCGCCAGCGCATTGACCAGGGCCTGCAACCAGTGCGGCGGCACATAGGGGGGATCGGCGGGAGGCGGCGGCACCGGCGCAAACTGGATATCGCCCATGCCCCGCACCGTCTGCCAGGCGTGCTCGGCACGGGCAGCATCTGCCTGCGCCGTTGTGGCGGGGCCTTGCGCGGTGGCGGTCACGGCCCTTGCGGCCGCTGCAACGGTGCTCACATCTCCGTTCGTTGCATGCCGCCGCGCGCGCCGCAAGCGCAGATTGGACCGCTTGCCCGAAGGCCCGGTTCAACCCCGCTCACGCTCCAGGGGATACGAGCCAAGAATGCGCAAGTCCTTGGCAAAATAGGCCAGTTCTTCCAGGGCGCGGTCCACCGCAGGATCGCCCGGGGCGCCGACGATATCGGCATAGAACATCGTGGCGGCAAAGCTGGCGCCCTTTTGATAGCTTTCCAGCTTGGTCATGTTGACGCCGTTGGTGGCAAAGCCGCCCAGCGCCTTGTAGAGCGCGGCGGGAATGTTGCGCACCTCGAACACGAACGTCGTCAGCGCCTGGCCGGCGCGCGAATCCCCGTTGAGCGTGGCCGGATCGCGCGGCGTTTTCGACAGCAGCACGAACCGCGTGGTGTTGTCGTGCGCGTCCTCGATGTCTTCGGCCAGCAGGTCCAGCCCATAGAGTTCGGCAGCGATGCGCGGGGCGATGGCGGCAATGCCGGCCTCTGCGCTTTCGGCCACCAGCGCGGCGGCGCCGGCGGTATCGGCATAGGCCATCGGCACGATTCCCCGCTCGCGCAGGTAGAAACGGGACTGGCCCAGCGCCTGGGGATGGCTGTAGGCCGCGCCGATCTGCCCGGCGCCAGGCCGCGCCATCAGGCAGTGGTGAATGTCGAGGAAATGCTCGGCCACGATCGACAGGCCGCTTTCGGGCAGCAGGAAATGGATATCGGCCACGCGGCCATGCTGCGAATTCTCGATCGGGATGATCGCCTGGCCCGCGCGCCCGTCCTTTACCGCATCGAGTGCATCCTCGAACGAAAAGCACGGCAGCGGCAGCCCATCGGGCATCACTTCCATCGCCGCACGATGCGAATTGGCGCCTGGCGCCCCCTGAAACGCCACGGCGCGGCCCGGATCGGCCGCAGCAGCGGCACTCATGCGATCGACAAGCAGGCGGGCGGGTTCAGGAAAACTTTGCATGGCTGCTGCCGTTAGGCGCAATTTCGGCCCTTGGGCAAGCGCAATCCCGCGCAAATCCTGGCCAGAATGCGGCCGGGACAAGCATGAAATTTGTTCTGGATCACAGACGCAGTTTCCCTTGCGGCTCTAATCGCACTTGCGCCGGCGCGGGGGGCTGATTATCCCACCCGCAAAAGGTGCGTATCGGCAGCGGGCCGAAAATGCGTGCGATAAATGGGGCTGGGAATGGACGACCGTTTCAATACGATCGCAGGATGGACCTTGTTTGGTGGTATCGTGGCCCTTGGCCTTTCAACGTTGTCCGCCCATTATTTTCTTGCTGACAAGCACGAACGCCCGGAAAAGATGGGCTATGCCATCGCCGGGGTAGAGCCGGAAGGCGGCGCTGCAGCGGCCGCTGTGGTCGAGCCGATCGCCAACCGCCTGGCCAAGGCCGATGCCGCCAAGGGCGAGGCGATCTTTGCCAAGTGCAAGGCCTGCCACACGATCGACCAGGGCGCGGCCAACGGCATTGGCCCCAATCTGTGGGGCGTGGTGGGCGATGCCCGTGCCGAAGGGCGCGGCGGCTATGCCTTCTCCGATTCGCTCAAGTCCAAGACCGGCAAGTGGGATTTCGCGTCGCTGGATGAATGGCTGACCAATCCCAAGAAGTTTGCCGACGGCACCAAGATGTCGTTCGCGGGCCTGTCCGATCCGATGGATCGCGCCAACGTGATTCTCTATCTCAACTCCAAGGGCTCCAACCTGCCCCTGCCCGCGCCCGAAGCGGTGCCGGCAGCTGGCGCGGCCCCGGCGGGCGCAGCCGCCCCGGTAGCAATGGTTGGCGATGCGGCCAAGGGCGAGAAGGTCTTTGCCAAGTGCATGGCCTGCCACACCATCGAGCAGGGCGGCGCCAACGGCATCGGCCCCAACCTCTATGGCGTGGCCGGTGATGCCATTGCCGAGGGCCGGGGCGGCTATGCCTTCTCCGATGCGCTCAAGGCACACAAGGGCGTGTGGGACCAGGCCACGCTGGACCAGTGGCTGAGCGGCCCGGCCAAGTTCGCGCAGGGCACCAAGATGACCTTTGCCGGCCTCACCAGCGCGCAGGACCGCGCCGACGTGATCGCCTATCTCAACAGCAAGGGTGGCAAGCTGACCCTGGGCGCAGCACCGGCGGCCGCGCCGGCCAAGTAAGCATCCCTGGACTGACGTTGACCCGGAAACCCCGCCTGCCCGCCAGGCGGGGTTTCTTCTTTGGCGCGCAGCGCTAAGGCTCGCGCCATGTCTTCGCTTGCGTCTCTGGCCAGCCGCCTTTCGCTGCCCACCACCGCCACGGCCCCGTTCTGCCCGTCAGAGGTGCGCGGCACCGTCGCCGTCGCCCCACAAGGCCCGTGGTGGCGCGTGCTGTGGCAGGCGGCGGGGCCCGGCCTGCTGGTGGCCGTGGGCTATATGGACCCGGGCAACTGGGCCACCGATATCGCCGCGGGATCGCAGTTCGGCCATGGCCTGCTGTTCGTCGTCCTGGCCTGCGGGCTGGCGGCAATCGTGCTGCAATCGCTGGCGATGCGGGTGGGCCTGGCGAGCGGCCAGGATCTGGCCCAGCTTGCCCGCCGCCATTACGCACCGGCGGTCTGCCGCGTGCTGTGGCTGCTGGCCGAACTGGCGATCATTGCCACTGACATTGCCGAAGTGCTGGGCGCGGCGCTGGCGCTGCACCTGCTGTTCCGCGTGCCGCTGTGGGTGGGTGTGCTGCTGACCGGGCTGGATACGCTGATCGTGCTTGGCCTCAAGGGCCATGGCTTTCGCCAGCTCGAGGCGATCGTGCTGGGCCTGATCGCCACGATCACATTGTGCTTTGGCGTGCAACTGGCGATCGTCGGGGTGGATGGTGCCGCGCTGGCCGCCGGCGCCGTGCCCGATCTGGCGCGCCTCGCTCAGCCCGGCGCGCTCGTGCTGGCGATCGGCATCCTGGGGGCGACAGTCATGCCCCACAATCTCTACCTGCATTCCAGCGTGGTGCAGACGCGGCTGGGCGATCGGTCAGAGCAGGGCACGCGCCGCGCCCTGCGCCTGGCTGGCGCCGATACAGTGGTCTCGCTGCTGCTGGCAACACTCGTCAACGTGGCGATCCTGGTGCTGGCGGCAGAAGCCTTCCACGGCCATGGCCATCGCGATGTCGGCTCGATCGAGGATGCCTGGCGGCTGCTGGCGCCGATCACCGGGGCGGGCCTGGCGCCACTGCTGTTCGGGGTGGCGCTGCTCGCCGCCGGGCAAAGCGCCACGTTCACCGGCACTGTGGCGGGTCAGGTGGTGCTGGAGGGTTTCCTCAACCTCAAGATTCCCTGCTGGCAGCGCCGCATCCTGACCCGCGCGCTGGCGATCGTGCCAGCGCTGGCCGGGGTGCTGTGGCTGGGCCAGGGCGCGGTGGGGAAATTGCTGGTGGCCACGCAGGTCGTGCTGTCGCTGCAATTGCCGTTCGCGATCTGGCCGCTGCTGCGCTTTGCCGGCAACCGCCAGGTGATGGGCCGCTTCGCCGCGTCGCGGCTCATGCTCGCGATCGGCTGGCTGCTGTTCGCGCTGATCCTGGCGGCCAATCTCGCGCTTGTTGCCGGGCTGTGAAGGGGGCGCGTTGCCCCCTTCACCCCTGCCTTACGCGGCCGAGGCGTTGACGCCCATGCTGGTGAGGTAGCGCTTGATATTGCGCGCGGCCTGGCGCAGCCGCTGTTCGTTTTCGACCATGGCGATGCGAACAAAGCCCTCGCCGTCCTCGCCATAGCCCACGCCCGGTGCCACGGCGACTTCGGCCTGGGTCAAGAGCTGCTTGGAAAACTCCAGGCTGCCCATGTGCTTCAACGCCGGCGGCAGCGGCGCCCACGCAAACATCGAGGCCTTCGGGCTGGGAATCTCCCACCCGGCGCGGCCGAACGCTTCCACCATCACGTCGCGGCGCTTCTGGTAGAGCTTGCGGTTCTGCTCGACGATATCCTGCGGGCCGTTGAGCGCGGCGCAGGCCGCCGCCTGGATCGGCGTGAACGCGCCGTAATCGAGATAGGATTTCACGCGGGTCAGCGCGGCGATCAGGCGCTTGTTGCCCACGGCAAAGCCCACGCGCCAGCCGGCCATGGAAAAGGTCTTGGACATCGAGGTGAATTCCACCGCCACGTCCTTGGCACCCGGCACTTCCAGGATCGAGCGGGTCGGCTGGCCATCGAAATAGAGTTCGGAATAAGCCAGGTCCGACAGGATCCAGACCTTGTTTTCCTTGGCCCAGGCCACCAGGCGTTCGTAGAATGCCAGGTCGACCGTCTCGGCCGTGGGATTGGACGGATAGTTGACGATCAGGATCGACGGGCGCGGCACAGTGAAGGCCATCGCGCGATCGAGCGATTCCCAATAGCGTTCATCGGGCGTGGTCGGCACCGACCGGATCGTGGCACCAGCGATGATGAAACCGAAGGTGTGGATCGGGTAGGACGGATTGGGCGCCAGCACCACGTCACCAGGCGCGGTGATCGCGGTGGCCAGGCTCGCCAGGCCTTCCTTCGATCCCATCGTCATGACGACTTCGGTTTCCGGGTCCAGCTCCACGTTGAAGCGGGTGGCGTAATAGTTCGCCTGCGCCTTGCGGATGCCGGGAATGCCCTTGGACGCCGAATAGCCATGGGCCGAAGGCTTTTGCGCCACTTCGCACAGCTTTTCGATCACATGCGCGGGCGGCGGCAGATCGGGGTTGCCCATGCCCAGGTCGATGATGTCCCGTCCGCTGGCGCGGGCTGCGGCCCGCATCGCGTTGACTTCGGCGATGACATAGGGCGGCAGGCGCTTGATGCGGTAGAACTCTTCTTCCACGGGCATGACTCGTAATGCTTGCCGGCAGGATTGCCGGGACCGCCCCCTTACGCCAATCGATCCGCTTCGCCAATCATGGGCTGCACCGCGCGCCTTGTTGCAGCGCCGCTCTCGCGCTTTGCGACGCGAAGCGGCTTGCCGCCCGTGCCGCCCGCGCGCAAAAGGGCGAACGTCCATGGTCCGGGTATGCCACGGTGACCGGCGCCAGGTGACAGGGACCGAAAGTCACGAGGGAAAGTTCGTCCATGCGCGAAACGGGTAATGCCAAGACGCCGGTTGCCACCGACAACGCGGTATTCGAAGACCTTTTCCGCCTTCAGGCCGAAGCGATGCAGGCCCTGGCCGCGCCGTTCCTGCCCACTGCCCATGCCAAGGCCCCCGATCCGGGCGATTTCCAGCACTGGGCGATGTCGGGCGCCAAGCTGCAGAAGATGTGGCTGGATTTCATGGCCGAACAGACCGCCGTGGCAGAGCCGGCCTGGCTGCGCATGGTCGATGGCGGCCGCTGGAAGCAGATGTTCGATGAATGGGCAGGGACGATGCCGATCACCCAGGCCGAAACGCAGGCGCGGCTGTGGGACGAAAGCCTGCAATTGTGGAACCGGGTGATCGAACTCTATGCCCCGCAAGGGGCGGTGGCGGCAAAGGCGCCGGCCGACGTGGCGCCCGATGCCCTGCCGCGCCGCGATCGCCGCTTTGCCGATCCGCGCTGGCGCGAACAGCCGTGGTTCGCCCTGCTCCACCAGACCTATCTGCTGCTGGCCGAACGGCTGGAAGACATGGCGCAGGAGATTTCCGGCCTGGAGCCCGAGCGCCATGGCCAGGTGCGCTTCATGACGCGGCTGATCACCGAGGCGCTGTCGCCAGCCAATTTCCCGATGACCAACCCGCTGGTGATCGAACGCACCCTGGCCACGCGGGGCGAAAACCTGGTCAAGGGGGTCGAGCATCTGCTGGCCGACCTGCGCCGCGGACAATTGAGCCACACCGATGGCGAGGCGTTCGAGGTGGGCCGCAACATCGCCACCACGGCCGGCAAGGTGGTGCACGAAACGCCACTGTTCCAGCTTATCCACTATACCCCCACCACCGACCAGGTCGCGGCCGTGCCGCTGCTGATCTTTCCGCCGTGGATCAACCGGTTCTACATCCTCGATCTCAACCCCAAGAAAAGCTTCGTGTCGTGGGCGCTGGACCAAGGGCTGAGCGTGTTCATGGTCTCGTGGAAATCGGCTGACGCCAGCATGGCCGATGTGACCATGGACGATTACGTGCGCGCCCAGATCGAAGCGATCGACGTGGTGCGCCAGAAGCTGGCGGTGCCCAAGGTACACACCATCGGCTATTGCGTGGCCGGCACCACGCTTGCTGCCACGCTGGCCGTGCTGGCCCGGCGCGGCGAGGCCGACAAAGTCGCCTCGGCCACGTTCTTTACCGCGCAGGTCGATTTCAGCGAGGCGGGAGAGCTGTGCCACTTTGTCGACGACGCGCAGTTGCGCTGGCTCGAAAGCCTGGAAACCGATGGCTATCTCGACGGGCGCTATCTCGCCGCGACGTTCAACCTGCTACGCGGGCCAGACCTGATCTGGAACTATGTGATCAACAACTACCTGCTGGGCGAGGATTATCTGGCGTTCGACCTGCTCTACTGGAACGGCGACACCACCAACCTGCCCGCGCGCTGGCACCGCGCCTATCTGAGCGAGCTATATCGCGACAACCAGCTGGTAGTGCCCGACGCGCTGAGCGCCGATGGCACCCCGATCGACCTGCACCGCATCACCACGCCCTGCTATATCCAGGCCGGGCGGGAAGACCACATCGCCCCGGCGAACAGCGTGTGGAAGCTGACCCGGCACCTGGCCGGGCCGTGGAAATTCGTGCTGGCCGGATCGGGGCATATCGCCGGCGTGGTCAACCCGCCGGCCGCTGGCAAGTACCAGTACTGGACCAACCCGGGCGAACCCGCCAGCCTCGAGGCGTTCGTGGCTGGCGCCCAGGAAACCAAGGGCAGCTGGTGGCCGGATTGGCGCGCCTGGCTGGCCGATCTGGACGGTGACACGGTGCCGGCCAAGGGCGCCCGCGTGCCCGGCCGCAATGCAATAGAAGACGCGCCAGGGCGATATGTGCGCATGCGATGACGGCGCCGCAACAAGCCGGGCGACACGTTTAGGCAACGTTGCGCAATTACCTCCAAGATGGATATTGTGCACTGCACAAAAACCTTGACTTCCGCCAGCGCATTCCTATTTTTTGCAATGCAGCAGAGGTAAGGCCGTTCCCGGCTTGAGTCGTCGCCGTGGTGCGACCCTCGGGCCAATCCGGTCCCTGCCTCGCCGCATTGCAGGAGCCGTAACGCCATGGCCGATCAAACCAAGGACGAAGGGACGCTTCCCGACGTGACGCCCAGCCCCGCCCCCCAGGCGGATGGCGCAGCGCCCGTCGTGACTGCCGATCCCGCCCCCGCGGTCGAACCGACCGTCGCAGCGGCACACGCGACGGAGCAGGCAGAACCGACAACCGCCGCCCGTCGTGCACGCAAGCTCGTGACCCCTGCAGTGGCATCGGCAGAGCCGGCGCCCGCCACACCCCCCGCCCCTGCGGCAGAGCCCACCGTGGCTGCGCCAAAGGCCGCGGAAGCAGTGGCAGCGCCGGACGCATCGCCCGTTTCGGAGCCAGTTCCCGCCAAGGCGCGCAAGCCGCTCGCCAGCCGCGTGACCAAGCCCGAACCGGCACCGGCCGCCAAGCCGGTGAAAGCGATCGCGGCCAAGCCGCTGCCGGCCCGGACCGTTGCCGCCAAGGTGGCGCCGGCCCAGCCTGCCAAGGCCACGCCGGCCAAGCCCAAGCCCGCCCCCGTGGCGGCGCGCGGGCCGGGCAGCGCAAAGCCGCCGGTCACGGCACCCAGACCAGGAACCGGTATCCCCCACGCGATGGTGCCGGCCCCGCTCAAGACCCGCGTGAACCATGCCGCCGCGCCTGCGGCTTCCAGGAAGGAACACCCTATCATGACCACCGCCAACGAATTTTCCGACAAGTTCCAGTCCGCTTTCAAGGACGCTTCTGACAAGGCCAAGGCCGCCTTCGAAAAGAGCCAGGCCGCCTTTGGCGATGCCGGCGAATTCGCCAAGGGCAACGTCGAAGCCGTCGTGGAATCGAGCAAGATCCTTGCTTCGGGCCTGCAGGAACTGACCAAGGGCTATGCCGCCGAAGGCAAGTCCGCGATGGAAACCCTGACCGCCGAAATCAAGGAACTGGCCAGCGCCAAGTCGCCGACCGAATTCTTCGAAAAGCACACCGCCCTGATGCGCAAGCAGTTCGACGCAGCCGTGGCGGCCAGCAGCAAGCACAGCGAAGCCGTGCTCAAGCTCGCCAACGAAGCGTTCCAGCCGATTTCCAACCGCGTCAGCCTCGCGGTCGAAAAGATGAAGGTCGCCGCCTGATCGGCACCTGATTCGCCCGGCCCAGCCTGTCTTGCCCACCAGGGCAAGGCGGCTGGATCGGGCCACTATCCTGGACAAGCACCAGCGGCATCAAGGCAGCCAACGCCCCACCATGGCGGCGTGGCTGCCTTTTTGCTTTGATGCGCGGCGCTTTCCTGGCCCCCACCGGGCCCACTGTGTATCGCAAACAGGGCGCGATTTGCCGTTTCGGTAACGTTTTTCGGGCAGGGCTGCCCGAACGCCCCCTTGTCGCGGGGCGGCTGCGATGCGATATTCATGGTTCCGATGCACAGATCCGCTTCTCACTCGGCGTCCGCCGCCCCCCTGCCGCGCGCTGCCCGCGCCCCTCTTGGCGTGCGTCCGGCGTCCGCAGCACCGCTTATGGCGGGCGACAATCGCGATACCGACGATGGCGACATGATCGGCCTGGCCACGCGTACCCGCGCCCGGCCCAAGAAGCCCAGCATGTTCAAAGTGCTGATGCTCAACGACGACTATACCCCGATGGAATTCGTGGTGATGGTCCTCAAGCGCTTCTTTCACATGGATCTGGAGCAGGCCACCCGCGTCATGCTGCACGTGCACCAACGCGGCGTGGGCGTGTGCGGCATTTTCCCCTACGAAATCGCCGAAACCAAGGTAAACCAGGTGATGGATTTCGCCCGGCAGAACCAGCACCCGCTGCAATGCACGCTGGAAAAGGCCTGACGCCAGGGAGTCGCTGACGCTGCGTTAGCGTCAATGCAGCCGGCTTTCCTCGATCATCTCGCGCGCCAGGGCGCGCAACAGCGCGGCGAGCCAGGCCATCGCCAGTGACTTTGCCTCGCGCGAATGAGCGCCGGCGCCACTGGGCAGGACAATCTGCGCGGAAAAGCGCCCGTCTTCCAGCCGCCCTCCGCTGAATGCCGCTGCCGGCGGGATCAGCGCCAGCGCCGCACTTTCATAGGCACCCGAATCAGCCAGCAGGCTGACCCACAGGCTGTCATTGTCGCCCGCCACGCCTTCGGGTGCCAGCGCGACATCGCCCAGGGCGCGCAGCGTGCGTTCAAAGCCCAGGCGCTGTTCATCGGGCGCCAGGGTTTCGCAACGATCGGCCAGCGCTGTCAATTCCTCGGGCCGGGCGCTGCACCGCGCCAGCCGCCCTTGCCACCACTGTGATCCAGACGTCACGAAATTCACGGCCTGTTCCCTTGTCCGTGGCGCCAGCCCGGCAGGAATCAACACGGCATGATGGTGCCTTGTCATCACGCCTTCCTGATCGCCCGGTCCAGCGCGGAAGCGTTTTGTCAGTTCTACATCCACAGATGTCCCGCGCCGCAGGCATTTCGGCCTCGGTGCGTTGTATTTTGGCGGAACCCACCGCAGCCATGGGCGTTCCCGATGGCCAGCGGCAACCTTTGCGCCTTGTGCCAAACGCCGCGCCAGGAGGCTCGCGTGGCAGCACTATTATCAATCAAGGGGACAGGCAATAACTTTAGTTATTAAACGCCCCTTTGTCACGGCAGGGGCAGCCAGCCCCGCTGGTGCGGCATTTTCGCCTTTCGCATCGCCGCGAAGCGGGCTAACCGACACGGACACCTGCACGGCGCCCCCGGGCGACGTTGCTTGCCCCTTGACGCCCACACGGTGAAACGCCCGAACGTGAAATTCCTCAGCGCCATCGACAGGTACATCGCCCGCCTGGTGATCGTGCCCATGCTGGCCGTGTTCGTCCTGGCAGCATCGCTGCTGGTGCTGGACAAGATGCTGCGGCTGTTTGACTTTGTCGCCACCGAGGGCGGGCCGGTCACGGTCGTGTTCAAGATGCTGATCAACCTCTTCCCGGAATATGCGAGCCTCGCCATTCCGCTGGGGCTGATGCTCGGCATCCTGTTCGCCTTCCGCAAACTGGCGACCAGTTCGGAACTCGACGTGATGCGCGCGGTGGGCCTGTCCTATACCCGCCTGCTGCGGGTGCCCTATCTCTTCACGCTGGTTCTGGCTGGGGTCAACCTGCTGATCGTGGGCTATATCCAGCCCCTGAGTCGCTACTACTACGAGGAATTGCAGTACGAGCTGGGCTCTGGCGCGCTGGGTGCCTCGATCAAGGTAGGGGAATTCAACGCGTTGCAGGATCGCACCGCACTGCGCGTCGATTCCAGCCGCGACGACGGGCGCGATCTGGAGGGTATCTTTGCCCGCCTGGTCACGCCCAAGGGCCAGACCATGACCATCTCCGCCCGCGAGGGGCAGTTCTTTGCCAACCGCGAGAACCGCGACACGATCATCCTGCGCTTGACCGACGGCCAGATCGTCCAGGATGGGCCCGACCTGGCCTCGCCGCGCGTGCTGACCTTCGCGTCACACGATCTGCCGATCGACCTGCCCAAGATCGCCCAGTTCCGCCAGCGCGGCGACAAGGACCGCGAATACATCCTGCCCGAGCTGCTCAAGATTGGCTGGAACAAGGCCTATTCGCAGGACATGCGCAACAAGAGCAAGGCCAGCCTCAACTACCGCCTGGTGGAAGTGGTGATGATGTTCCTGCTGCCGCTGCTGGCCGTGGCCCTGGCCGTCCCGCCCAAGCGCTCCACGTCGGCGCTGGGTGTGTTCCTGTCCATCGTGATGGTGGTGGCTTATCACAAGGTCAACGAATATGGGCAGGATGTCGCCAGCCTGGGCCGGCTTGATCCTGCCCTGGCGCTATGGGGACCGTTCGCGCTCTTTGCCGCACTGATCATCTGGATGTACTGGCGCCTGGCCTATGTGCCCGGTGGCCAGCCGATCGGCGCGCTCGAAACCGCCTTTGCCAAGGTTGCCAGCCGCGTGCGCAAGCTGTTCGCGCGCCGCCGCCGTGGCGACATGATCGACCCGGCAGCACAGGACGATAGCGTTGCAGCTTGATATCTTTCCATCCGCGACGATGACGCGCTACATCGGCAAGATGTTTGCCGCGCGCGTCGTCGCCGTGCTGCTGATGCTGGTCCTGGTCCTGCAGATGCTCGATCTGCTGGGCGAAAGCGGCGAGATCCTGGCCCATCCTGGCAATGGCCAGGCGCAGCTGCTCACCTATGTGGGCCTGCGCGCGCCGCAGCTGGTGGCCAAGTTCCTGCCCTATTCGGTGCTGCTGGCCACGATCATCACGCTGTTCACGCTCAACCAGAACAGCGAAGTGATTGCGATGAAGGCCTCAGGCCTGTCGGCACACCAGGTGCTGGCGCCGCTGTTCCTGGTGGCCGGCGTGATCGCGATCGGCAATTTCGCGTTCAACGAGCGGATCGTCACGCGCTCCACCGCCACGCTCAAGGCCTGGCAGGCGGCCAATTATGGCCCCCTGCCCACCGATACCCAGGTGCGCAGCAACGTCTGGCTACAGGATGGGCCCAACATTCTCTATGCCCGCACGGTGACTGGCGAGGGCAACGCCATGCGCATGACCGACGTGACCTGGCACCGCCGCGATCCCACCGGCATGGTCACCGAGATCGTCCGCTCCCCGGCCGCCACCTATGCCAATCCCGGCTGGCGCCTGACCCGGCCGACCACGTTTGACGTGCAGAGCGCGCGGCGCACCCAGGACAATGGCGATGCCGTGTTCGCCACCGGGGTTACCCCCACCCAGATCCTGATCCGCAAGGCCGATGCCGATGCCGAATCGCTGTGGCACCTGACCGGCTCGATCCAGGCGATCCGCGCTGCCGGGCACAGCACCAGCGAGCTGGAAAGCCGCTGGTGGCACAAGATTTCCGGCCCGCTGTCGGCCATGCTCATGCCGCTGCTCGGCGCGGTGGCCGGCTTTGGCCTGGCCCGCTCGGGCCAGCTGTTCATGCGCGCGGTGATCGGCATGGCGCTGGGCTTTGCCTATTTCGTGGTCGACAATGCCGCGCTCGCCATGGGCAGCTTTGGCGGATACCCGCCGCTGATCGCGGCCTGGGCGCCGTTCGTGCTGTTCTTCCTGATTGGCGAGGCCGTGCTGATCCGCACCGAGGAATGAAAAAAGCCCCACGCCGGACAAGACCGGCGCGGGGCTTTTTCAGGGCGCGACTGCTGGTGAAACGTCAGCCCTTGGCGCGCGTGCCCATGGTCGAGCGCACCAGCCGCGCGAGCAGCGGGAACAGCCCGGCATAGTTGGCCCGCTCATAGGTCGACTGCAGACCGAGATGGGCGCGCAGGCGGCGGTGGCATTCGGCCAGCGAGTGATAGGGCATCGACGGCAGCAGGTGGTGCAGCGCGTGATAGCGCAGGCCCACCGGCGCCCACATCGCGCCCCATACGCCCGGCGGCGGCACGTTGACCGAATCGAGATATTGCCCGGTCACGGTCATCTGCTCGCCTTCGTTCTCCCACAGGTGGGCCACCAGCGTGCGCACCTGATTGAGCAGCGCGGCCAGCGCGATCACGCCCAGCGCGATCAGCAGCGGCAGCCAGCCATGCGTGGCCGACCAGCCCAGCACGGCCCAGGCCCACAGCGTGGCGCCCAGTTCCTGCCAGAACACCATGCGCGCCATGGCGCCTTCCGGCTTGCGCCGGCGGAAGCCGGGATTGATCGAGAGCGAAGAGGCACGCTCCCACACCAGCGTGCGCAGCGGCGGCACGATCACGCCCAGCGGCACCAGCACGGCCGAACGCAGCAAGAGGCCGACCGGCAGCAGCAGCGCGGTGGCGGTGAACAGCGGCAGCGACCAGGGCTTCATCAGCGCCAGCGGCAGATATTCCGGGTCTTCGCTGGTGCCATAGCGGATGCGCGAATGGTGCAGCGAATGCACGCCTTCATACATGAACGAGGGCATCAGCACCGGAATGCCAACCACCAGATTCCAGACGAAGCGGAAACCCGGCAGGGCATCGCGATGCATATGCGTCAGTTCATGGATGAACAGCAGCGCGCGATAGAGCGCGAGGGCCGAGAACACCCCGAGCGCCACGACCACGCCCCAGTTGCCGCCGCGCAGCGCGGTGGCAATCGCCAGGCCCAGCGCGCCATAGCCGAGCAGCGCCGACACCAGCATGTCGGGCCAATAGATTTCCGGCCGGGCGCGGGCGATATCCCGCGTCAATTCGGCCGCAGCGCGCAGCATCTCCTTGTCCTCGGGCGTGCCGGCAAGGCCGGGCGCGCGATGGGCAGGCGTGGACGTCGCAGCGGGGAGCGTGGCAGCTGGCGCAGCGGAGGCCGCAGCAGCAGGTGCGTCGCTCTGTTCAGCAAATTCGGTGACAAGCATGGCAAAAACGGTTCCCAAGAAACCCATGTTACACCAGGCAAAAAACCTGCCTGGCGGGTGATCGCCGGTCCGCCTGGGCTCGTCCGGCTTGACAAGTCACCGGATAGCACCGCAGGCATCCGGGACAGCGCGCGTATAACTCAAAACAAAGGCGATATCGTGGCAGGCGAAGTAGTCATCACCCCCGTTGCAAACAAGGCCGAACGGGCCGCCTTTGTCGATCTGGCCTATCGCATCAACGCATCTGACCCCAACTGGGTGCCGCCGCTGCGCATGGAAGCGATGGAACTGATCACTCCGGGCAAGAACCCGTTCTTCGAACACGCCGATGTGCAGCTGTTCCTGGCGCGGCGCGACGGGCGCATCGTTGGCCGCATTTCCGCCCATATCGATCACCTTGCCGTGGCGATGGACCCGGTACAGGGCATGGGACCGGGCACCGGCAACTGGGGCCTGCTGGAAGCGGAAGACGAAAGCACCGCCCACGCCCTGATCGCGCGGGCCGAAGAGTGGCTGCGCGCCAAGGGCATGACCCGCGTGCTCGCGCCGCTGTCGATGTCGGTCTGGGAAGAGCCGGGCCAGTTGACGCTGGGCTTTGACCATCCGCCCACGGTGATGATGGGCCACCAGAGCGAACGCTATCAGCACTATATCGAAGCGCTGCCCTATACCCCGGCCAAGCAGTTGTTGACCTATGAGCTGGACATCACCAAGCAGTTTCCGCCGCTGATCCAGCGCATCGTGCAATCGGGCGAGAAGAACGCCAAGATCCGCATCCGCAACGTGGACAAGAGCAAGTTCGACAGCGAAGCGGCGATCATTCTCGACATCCTCAACGATGCCTGGTCGGACAACTGGGGCTTCGTGCCGTTTACCCAGACCGAGATCGGCTATGCCGGCAAGAAGTTCAAGCCGATCGTGCGCGAAGACCTGATCATGGTGGCCGAGTACGAAGGTGAGCCGGTGGCCTTCATGATGACGCTGCCCGATCTCAACGAAGTGATGAAGCCGATGGGCGGCAAGCTGTTTCCGTTCAACTGGATCAAGCTGCTGCGCTGGCTGAACAAGCCGCGTTGCCGCACCATGCGCGTGCCGCTGATGGGCGTGCGCAAGAAGCTGCAATCCTCGCGCCTCGCGAGCCAGCTGGCCTTCATGATGATCGAATATATCCGGCGCAACTCGGTGCAGCACTATGGCGCCTCACGCGGGGAAATCGGCTGGATCCTGGATGACAACCAGGGGATGATCGCCATTGCCGACGCGATCGATAGCCACGTCAACAAGCGCTATACGATCTACGAACGCGCGCTTTGATCCACCGCCCGCGCCTGCGGAACGCGCGGACGCAACAGGCGTTGTTCCCGGCGGGTTAGCCTTGCATAGGCCAAGGCAAGCCCCACTTGGGCGCCGGCCCTTGCACCTGCGTGCAAGGCGGCCGGAGAAGGGAAAGCAGGCCATGCAATTGTTCGGTCATCCCGGCGCGCCATCCGGCCCGGCCGGCGGCGGGTTGGGCAATGCCCTGGTGGTCGAGGATGAGGCCATCGTGGCGCTGGCCATGGCCGACAGCCTGGCCCAGGCCGGGGCGGATACCGTGGCCACCTGCCACACCACCGCCCAGGCCCTGATCGAGATGCAGCGCCTGCGTCCCTCCATCCTCGTGCTCGACGTGCACCTGGCCGATCGTGACGACGGCTGGGCCCTGGCGGAACTGGCCATGGCGATCAGCCCGAATCCACCGCTGATCATCTTTTCCACCGGCACGCCGGAAAGCATTCCACCGCACATCGCCGAACTTGGCCACGTGCTGGCCAAGCCCTTTCCACCCGATGCCCTGGCCAGCCTGGTGCAGCGCCATGGCCGCCAGGCCGGCCTGCTCGGCCGCCTGCGCAATGCTTTGACGCGCTGATCACGGTCAGGGGTTGCAGCGCACCAGGCGCACCGCGTGTGCCGCTGTGCGTACACGCCCACGAAAAAGGCCTCCGCCGGGGATTGGCGGAGGCCTTCGGGATCGTATCACCAGCCGCTTGGACGGGAGGGGGGGTCTCGGCGGTGACATGCCTTTAACGGGGTGCCCCGAAATCGGTTCCCACCGCGCCGAAAAAAATCGGCATTATTTTGCAATTTCGCCCCAATCCCCCAAATCCTCGAGCCAAGCACCTTAGATGTAAGGTCTTTTCGGCAAGCCCTGGGGATCGAAACCAACCATCGCCCGCACATTGTCCAGGCGGGGAATGTGGATGCCCGTGCCCATCCAATCCACCTGGCCAGCCTTGCGCAGCGCCTGCAACGTGCGGTTGGTATGCACCAGCGACAGGCCCAGCATATCGGCCACCTGGCCCTGCGTGATCGGCACGCGCAACGTGGCAGACGGGCCGATCTGCGGCGCGATGCCGGTCTGCAAGCCGCGCTCCACCAGCCACAACGCCAGATAGGCCACGCGCTCGCGCGCCGGGCGCTGGCCCAGCGCCACCAGGTGCTGCTCCAACGCATCTTCCTCGCGCGCCGAAAGCCAGATCACGTCATAGGCAAAGCGGGGTTGCGCCGTAACCAGTTCCATGAAGCGATCGCGCGGGAACATGCACAGCCGCGTATCGGTGAGCGCGGTGACGCCATGGCTCATCTCGCCATCGAATGCGGCCTGCAGACCGACCAGATCGCCCGGAAACATGATGTTGACCACCTGCCGGCGCCCATCCTCGAGCAGGCGATAGCGCATCAACACGCCTTCCAGCACGGTGAAGAGCCGATCGCCCGGCGCACCCTGGCGCAGCACTTCCTCGCCGCGCGCCACGCTGCGTTCGCCACTGCGATGGCGCTCGATCCATTCGCGCTGCGCCGTATCGGGGGCCACCAGCCCGGGCCGATCGCGCAGCGGACAGGTACGGCACGGTTGATTCAATTGCCGGATATCTACGGCACCCTGGCCGCCGCCGGCGCTTCCGCCTCCTCTGTGCACGCTGTCTTACACTCCTGCCTACCCGGCAACGGCCACCCTGTTGGGCGCCATGATCGGGCATGTCCGGTCCCACGGCTATGTCAAATGACATAAACGAGTTCCCGGTTCCCGGATAGAGCGCGCCGCCGCAGGCCAGCCAAGCCCCCCACCCGCTGCCTGCGCGCCGGAGCGCGTTGCAATGATTGCCGATTACATTCTGGTGCTGGAAGACAACGTGCTGGTTGCGATGGAAATCGAGGACGAGCTGACCGAACGCGGATTTCGCGTGGCCGTGGCCGTGGACATTGCCGAAGCCGAAGCCCTGGTCGCGCAAGAGACGCCGCGGGCTGCCCTGCTCGACCTGCGCCTGCCCGATGGCCATTCCGCGCCGCTGGCGCTGCACCTCGTCGCACAAGATTGTACCGTGGCGCTGATTTCCGGGGCAGATTCGGGCATGATCCCGGCCTCGCTGGCGGGCGTGCCGCGCTTTCCCAAGCCGGTCGGCGTTTGGGAACTGGCTGATTGGGCCACCGGTGTGTTCGATCCGCAAAAGTGAGCGGTGCAGCGGCGTGCCTATCTGCATGCCGCACCCGTCGATGCAAAAACGCATATTGGTTCGGGAACCGAAACCGGCGTAAGGCATTGAGGGGTGCATTGCGTATCCAGGAAGGGGTTTAAATGTCGCTGGGCGCCAAAGTAGCTACCAATCTTCCCTATCTGCGCCGCTATGCCCGGGCTTTGACCGGAAGCCAGCAGACCGGCGATGCCTTTGTGCGTGCCACGCTGGAAGCGGCTCTTGCCGATGCAGACCTGCGCAGTGCCATCGGCGAAGGCCGCGTGGCGCTCTATCGAGCCTTCAACAAGGTCTGGTCGAGTGCGTTCGTCGATACCCTGGATCATTCCGGCGGTAGCGATCTGGGCCTGCACGAAACCGCCGCGCAGGAACGCCTGGCACACATTACGCCGGCCAACCGCCAGGCGCTGCTGCTGGTCACGCTCGAAGATTTCTCGGTTGCCGAAGTGGCCGAAATTCTCGACCGCACGCCGGCCGATGTCGAAGCCCTGGTGCAGGAAGCGATCGAGGAAATCGACCGCGAGTCCTCGACCAGCGTGCTGATCATCGAAGACGAGCCGCTGATCTCGATGCAGCTGGAAGACCTCGTCCGCTCGCTGGGCCACGACGTGTGCGGCATGGCCGCCACCCGCACCCAAGCGCGCGACATTGCCAGCCGCGAAACGCCGGGCCTGGTGCTCGCCGATATCCAGCTGGCCGATGGTTCTTCGGGCCTCGACGCGGTGGACGATATCCTCAAGCTGGTCGATGTGCCGGTGATTTTCATCACCGCCTATCCCGAACGCCTGCTGACCGGTGACCGGCCCGAGCCGACCTACCTCATCACCAAGCCGTTCCAGGAAGCGACCGTGCGTGCCGCGATCAAGCCAGGCGCTGTTCTTCGGCTCCAGCCGCCCGCTCTCCTGATCCAGCGGCCACCCCGCCAGGGGTGCTCTAACAGTTCCCTCGGGAAAGGCCGGACCAATTTGGTCCGGCCTTTTTCATGCGCCATTTCCGCGCTCGCGGGCGGCGCCCTTGATGAACCGGCCTTAGACCGGCCGGCCCTCGCGGATGGCAAAAGAGCCACGCTCGCGCACCGGAATGATCAGGGTGCAGCGCACACCATCGGCTTCGAACCGCAGGTCCACCGGATTGCGCAGTTCATGGGCGACGATCTTTTCGATCAGGTCGGTGCCAAAGCCGCGCTTGCGCCCCGCCTTGGGATCGATCGCCGGCCCGCCATGCTCCCGCCAGGAAATGCGCGCGGTGGTTTCGCCCGCCAGTTCCCAGCGCACCTCGACACGGCCACCCGGCACGCTGAGCGCGCCATACTTGGCAGCGTTGGTCGCCAGTTCGTGAATCGCCAGGCCCAAAGACAACGCATCGTTGGGCGCCAGTTGCACATCGGGCCCGCCCATGTCGACATGGTGGTCGGCGCCCTGCGCATAGGGAGCCAGTTCGGCGCGGATCACCAAGTCTACCGGCGTGGCGCCCCAATCCGACTGGGTGAGCAGATCGTGCGTGGCGGAAAGCGCGCGGATGCGCCCTTCCAGGCTTTCGACAAAGCTGTCGAGATCGCGCGCGCGGCGGCGGGTCAACGCGATGATCGACAGCACGTTGGCCAGCGTGTTCTTCACGCGGTGGTTCAATTCGCGCGTCAGCGAATCGCGGATCGAGGATTGCTGTTCGAACCAGGCCAGGGCCACGCGATCTTCGGCGACCTGCTGGCTGACCAGCCGCGCAAGGACCAGCAGCAGCGTTGCCACCAGCAGGCCGAACAGCAGCGTCATGACCGACAGCATGCTCAGCACCATAGCCGGCGGCGCTTCCACCACCAGCAGCCAGCGCCGGCCCGCCACATCGACCCAGCGGCGCACCACCCGGCCCGACCGCGCGGCCGGGCTTTCTTGCGCAAGCAGATCGGCATTGGTTTCGGTCCCATCGTAGAGGCGCACGCCCAGCGGCGTATCAGGATCGGTTGGCAGCGAGGTCCGCAGGAATTCGTCAGCGGCAAATGGCGTGAACACGAACCCGCGCAGGGTGCGGCTGCCGTCATCGCGGCTGGCGCCGAACACCGGCATGTACATGACAAAGCCAACCTGGTCGCTGACATGGCCGGCATGCACCAGTTGCAGCTTGCCCGAAACGATCGGCCGCTCTTCCAGCTCGGCGCGATCCATAGCGATGCGGCGCACCGGATCGCTGGCCATGTCAAAGCCGATCGACTGGCGGTTGCGCGCGGTTTCGGGCACCAGGTACATGACGGGCACGGCATAGCCACGCTTGGCAAAATCGGCTGGCCGCACCGCAAACGGCGGCGTTGGCAGCATGGGCGCACCGTCTGCATGGCCGCCGCCGCTGCGCATCACGCGCTCGACCATGGGCACGTCTTCGCTCGCCACGCGCATACCCCCAGCCGATGCCGTTGACGCCGCTGGCGCTGCCTTCCATCTGCAGCTGGCCGACGAAAGAGCGGAACAGCGAGGCTTCGACCGAGCGGCGCGTGGCGAACAGGGCGGCGGCGGAACGCAGATAGGCGGCGTTGCCGTTGGCACGCCGTTCAAGCCCGGACGAGACCTCCTGGGCCACCTTGTCCAGCTGGGCAATCTCGCGCTGACGGTCCGCGCGCTCGATCGCGAAAACGCTGAGCGCGGTCACAGCCATGGTCAGCGTGAAGATTCCCACCGGCAAGGCCCGCGGAAAGCGCTCGTACCATCTTGGGGCCAGATTTTTCTGGGAGAGCAGTTTCTCCACGTGCCCGTGCGATCCCTTTACCTTGCCATACCCAAAACGTGCGGCGTGCGCCTGCGTAGCCCATGCCGCCTGATCATGCCCGATGCAACGCACGGCGCAAGCACCTGTGCCCGCAACTGGCCGACAATTATGTGGTTTTCACAGCGCAGGACGCCGCGCCGGGCTTCCGGCACGGTCTTGGTGATTTTGCGGGAACCGATTGCGAGCGGTTTCGTTCCACATGCGCAACAACCCAAGACCGATAACCCAAGACATCGGGCACCTGTGATTCTGGCGGCCCCATGGTCTATGCATGGACAAACGGCCAGCCGCGCCAGGCACATCCGATCCGTTCATCCGCAAGACCCATGGGGGGAGGCGAAGCCGAAAGCGAATGTCGAAAGATAAACCTATGAAAAACCCGGGGACCCGACGTCGCACCAGCGCGCGGGCGAACTCGCCCGAGTGGGCGGACGGTTTGCGCAAACTCTACGATTCCGTCGTAGAAGAACCCTTGCCCGACAGCTTCGCGCAGTTGCTCGACAAGCTGGACGGCGATGCGCATGGCTGATGCCCCACGCCCGTCGGCAGACACCAAGGGCGATACCGCTGCCTCCGCCCGCAACGCCGTTGCTTTCAAACGCGAACTGACCGGTGTCATTCCGCACCTGCGCGCCTTTGCGCGTGGTCTGTGCGGCCGTCCCGACCTGGCCGACGACCTGGTGCAGGAAACCCTGCTCAAGGCCTGGGCCGCGCAGGAACGGTTCGAGCCGGGCACTTCGATGCGCGCCTGGACCTTCGTCATCCTGCGCAATGCCTATCTCACCGACATGCGCCGCAACCGCTTTCGCGCGGAGTATGACGAGACGGTGGCCGAACGCGTGCTGGTCGCGCCCGCCGGGCAGGAAAGCCCGCTGCACTTGTCGGACATGCACCGCGCACTGCTCACCCTCCCGCCCGAGCGGCGCGAGGCCCTGCTGCTCGTCGGCGCCGGTGGTTTCTCCTACGAAGAAGCCGCGCAGATTTGCCAATGCGCCGTGGGCACGATCAAGAGCCGCGTCGGCCGCGCCCGCGCTGCCCTTGCGCAGATGATCGATACCGGGCAGCTGCCGCGTCGCAGCACGGGCGATGCCGTGGCACACGATGCGATCATGCACGAGCTTGATACCACGGTTCAGTCTGGCCACTGACGGTTACGCTGGCGGTTCTGGCCCCGGCCCGCGATCGGGCTGGGGCCGCCCCTGCCTGGGCCTGGGCAGCACTGCACCAGTCACGCGGCAAAGCGCGGCCGCATTACCGCCAGCCCCTTGATTGCGCCCCGGCGCAAGCCCAAGACAGCGAAAGGCGAATCACCGCCAGATTCAGGCCGTGGCCCCCTTGTCCAGCAGCGATTCCATCAACGATCCCGACCCCCTCTCCGCCGCGCCGCCTGCCGCGCCGGATGCGCTCTTGCACGCCGAACCGGGGGTGCAGACGCAGCAAGCCCGCCTGCAATCGGCCATCCTGCTGTTGCTGGGGCTGGGGCTGTTCTTTGGCCTGCCATTCGTGCTGTCGATCGGATCAGTCGTGTTCCTGCCCCCGGTCACCGCGATCGTGCTGACGATCGTGCTGGCCCCGGCGGCGGATCGCCTGGTGCGGCTGGGCCTGCCCAACATGCTTGCTTCGTTTCTGGCCCTGCTGCTGCTGATCGCGGTGGTGGTCGTCGCGCTGTCGCTGATCCTGCAGCCGGCCTACGACATGGTGGACCAGGTGCCGGCCATGGCGCGCCGCGTCTCGCTGCGCTTTGCCGAACTGCGCAGCAACCTGGCGTGGATGAATGACATCAACCGCCAGATCGCGCGCCTCACCGGCTCGACCGCCACGCGCGAAGTGGTGGTGGCAACGCCTTCGGTGATCGAGCAGGTGGCCTTCGCCACGCCCAGCGTGCTGATCGAAGTGCTGCTGACCTTCCTGCTGACCTTTTTCATGATCGAATCGCGCATCCGCACCAAGCGGCGCCTGCTGTTCGATCGCCACAGCTTTGGCGCCTCGGTCCGCATCGCCCGCGTGATCCGCGCGGTGCAGGATCGCGTCGCCTCGTACATTCTCACCGTCGCGCAGATCAACCTGGGCGTGGGCACGATCGTGGCCGCAGGATCGTGGGCATTCGGCTTTTCTGCGCCGATCATGTGGGGCGGGCTCGCCTTCGTGCTCAATTTCCTGCCCTATGTCGGGCCACTGGTCATGGTCGCGCTGCTCACCCTGGTCGGTGTCGGCACGGCCAGCACAGTGGCGCTTGGCCTGCTGCCGGCGCTGGCGTTCCTCGGCCTGCATGCGGTGGAGGCCAACTTCGTCACGCCCTCGATCCTGGGCGCGCGGCTCACGCTCAATCCGGTCTCGATCCTGATCTCGATCAGCTATTTCTCGTGGATCTGGGGCACGCTGGGGGCGCTGCTCTCGGTGCCGATCCTGCTGACGCTCACGGCCCTGGTCGATCACCTGGGCCGGCCGAACCTGGTCGGCTTCCTGTTTGGCGAGCCGCTGTTCCAGCCGGGCCTGATCGCGCAGGATGAACTGCGCCATCCCGAAGACTATGCCGGGCACGAGGGTGACATGGCCAGTGACGAGACCGGCCGCCCGTTGCCCCCGCGCACGCCACAAGGCGCCTGACCCAACCGCGCCGCATACAAAAAAGGGCAGGCCGCGCGGCCTGCCCTTTTTCATGTCGTCATCGCGGTGCGATGATCAGGCCGGATAGGCCCAGAGCGAACCGCGGCCGAGGTTTTCGGCGGCAAAGCCCCAGTTCAGGTGCTTTTCGATCACGCCCTTGAGATAGTCGGGACGCAGGTTCTTGTAATCGACGTAGTAGGCGTGTTCCCACAGGTCGATCACCAGCAGCGGGTTGCCGCCGAGGTCGGAATAGGTGGCAGCGTCGTGGGTCTGTTCGACCACCAGCTTGCCATCCTTGGCCACCAGCCACACCCAGCCCGAGGCAAAGTGCGCGGCGCCCTGCGCGGCCAGTTCAGCCTTGAGCGCATCGAGCGAGCCGAACGAGGCTTCGATCGCGGCAGCAAGGTCGCCGGTGGGTTCGCTGGTTTCCGGGGTCAGGCTGTGCCAGTAGAAACCGTGGTTCCAGGTCTGGGCAGAGTTGTTGAACAGGCCCTTGTCACCCTTGGCCTGTGCGGCGGCCACGATGTCTTCCAGGCTCTTGTCGGCCAGATCGGTGCCGTCGATGGCGGCATTGGTCTTGTCGACATAGGCCTTGTGATGCTTGCCGTGGTGGGTCTGCAGGGTCACTGCCGAGATCGTGGGGTCCAGCGCGCTGTCGGCATAGGGCAGCGGGAGAAGGGAAATCGCCATGGTCGCTCCGTTTCGTCAGGGAAAATCGGCAATGCCAAACCAACGCCTCAGGCGGGCATCGGTTGCCATTGCGGCCTATGGCATTTGACAGCGATTTCCAGTAAATTTTTCTGATCGTGCTGCAAGCGCAAACTGATCAATCCTCGTGCGCGGCCACGGCGGCCGTCACCGCCACGTCCATCGTCACATTGCCCAGCGTGCGCATCAGATCGGGCAGCATTTCCACCGCCACCAGCAGCGCGAGCGGCTCTACCGGCACGCCCATGGCCAGCGCGATCGGGCCGATCGAGGTAACGAAGCTGATCGTGCCCGGCAGGCTCACCGCGCCAAAGCTCATCACGCTGGCCACGGCAAAGCCGGCCAGCATGTGCCAGCCATCCACCGGCACGCCAAACCAGTGCGCCACATAGATCGCCACGGCAAAGTTCATGGCCGGCCCGGTGCCGCGAAACAGCGCCACGGCCAGTGGCAAGACCAGTTCGCTGGTCGCATCGCGCAGGCCCAGCGTGCGGCAGGCATTGAGCATGGCCGGCAGCGAGGCGAGCGAAGACTGGGTGGACAGTGCCAGCGCCTGCGCCGGCAGCATCGCGCGGGCAAAGCGGATCAGCGGCAGGCGCCCGCCCAGCACCGCCAGCGGATAGGCCGCGAGGAACACCACCGTGCCGGTCAGGGCCACGATCATCACATAGTGCGCCAACGCGCCGATCGCGGCAGTTCCGCTCTTGGCCGCCACCACCAGGCTAAGCGCGAAAACGCCCACCGGCCCGCACCACAGCACCCAGCCGATCACCACCAGCATCGCCCCGGCAATGCCTTCGAAAAAGACCGTCAAGATTTGCCGTTGGGCACTGCGCAGCCGCGTCGCGGCCATGGCGAACACCCCGGTGAACAGGATCACCGGCAGGACCGCATCGGCCGCTGCGGACGTGAACACGTTGACCGGCACCATCGAGGTGATGAAATCGCCGAACGCCGGCATGGTCGTGGCCGTGCCCGCGGCCGCCGCGCCGACATTGGCGCGCAGCGCCGCGCCCGCGCCTTGCGGGATCGGCACCAGCGCCAACAGCGTGGGCGTGAACAGCCCGGCCATGGCCGATCCGCCCACCAGCACGACCATGAACCAGGCCAGCGCGCGCCGGGCCATGGCCCCGGCGCGGGCCGCCGCTACGGTCTGCACCACGCCGGTGAACAGCAGCGCGACCACCAGCGGCATGATCGTGGCCCGCAGCGCGCGCAGCCACAGATCGCCGACCGGCCCGGCCACGGCCAGGATCGGCGGCAGCGCGGCCGGCGCGGCAAAGGCGAGCGCCAGGCCCAGCGCCAGCCCGCCGACCAGCCCCAGGAAAATCCACAGGGCCGGCACATGGGCCATGGGCGGAAGGCCCCCTTCGGGAGCGGATGACGGATCGGTAATCGCTTGGTTCATGCCATGGTGAGAATAATGGTGTAGGAGGCACATGCAATGGCGCCTTGGTGGCGCCAGGCAAAGGGACAAGATCTTCGCGATGGGACGAAAATTCTTCGGCACCGATGGCATCCGGGGCCGGACCAATGCCGGGGTGATGACCGCGGCAACCGCCATGAAAGTGGGCCAGGCCGCCGGCACCTATTTCCAGCGGGGCGATCATCGCCATCGCGTGGTGATCGGCAAGGACACCCGCCTGTCGGGCTATATGCTGGAAAACGCGATGACCGCCGGGTTCACCAGCGTGGGCATGGACGTGGTCCTGCTCGGCCCGATGCCGACGCCCGCTGTCGCCATGCTCACGCGCGAAATGCGCGCCGATGTCGGCGTGATGATCTCGGCCAGCCACAACCCGTTCGAAGACAACGGCATCAAGCTGTTCGGCCCGGATGGCTTCAAGCTTTCCGATGAAGACGAACTGGCGATCGAGGCCATGCTGGAGGATGAGCTCGACCTGGCGCCGGCCAGCGAAGTGGGGCGTGCCCGCCGCATCGAGGATGCGCGTGGCCGCTATATCCACGCGGTCAAGGCCTCGCTGCCGCACAACCTGCGCCTCGACGGGCTGCGCATCGTGGTCGATTGCGCCAATGGCGCGGCCTATACCGTGGCGCCCTCGGCGCTGTGGGAACTCGGCGCCGAAGTGATCGCCATCGGGGTGGAACCCAATGGCAAGAACATCAACCTCAATGTCGGGTCCACCCATCTCGACGCGATCAAAGCCAAGGTGCGCGAAGTGCGCGCCGACATCGGCATCGCCCTCGATGGCGATGCCGACCGCCTGATCGTGGTCGATGAAAAGGGCCAGACGGTCGATGGCGACCAGATCATGGCGCTGATCGGCAGCCAACTCGCCGCACGCGGCGCGCTGACCGGCGGCGGCGTGGTCGCCACTGTGATGTCAAACCTGGGCCTCGAACGCTTCCTGCGCAGCAAGGGCCTGGACCTGGTGCGCACCGCCGTGGGCGATCGCCACGTGCTGGAAAAGATGCGCGAGGGCGGGTTCAACGTGGGTGGCGAACAGTCAGGCCACATGATCCTGACCGATCACGCCACCACCGGCGATGGCACGATCGCGGCGTTGCAGGTGCTGGCCGCGCTGGTTTCCAGCGGCAAGCCGGCCAGCCAGACGCTGCACCTGTTCGATCCCGTGCCGCAACTGCTCAAGAACGTGCGCTTTGCCGGCGGCAAGCCGCTCGAGGCCGAAAGCGTGCAGGAGGCCATCGCCCAGGCCGAGGCGCGGCTAGCTGGCCGCGGCCGCCTGGTCATCCGCCCTTCGGGCACCGAGCCAGTGATCCGCGTCATGGCCGAGGCCGACGATGCCGAGGAAGTGGCTGAAGTGGTCGACGCCATCTGCAATGCCGTGCGCAAGGCTGCGGCCTGAGCGGAGAACCAGACATGCTTGCCATGCACCCCGATTGCCAGAACTGCGGCACCGAGCTTCCCGCCGAAGCGCCCGGCGCTTTCATCTGCTCGATGGAATGCACGTTCTGCGCCGAATGCGCCGAAGACCTCGATGACCGCTGCCCCAATTGCCAGGGCGAACTGATGGACCGCCCAACGCGGGCCAAGGCGCTCCACGCCAAGTACCCGCCCGCGCGCGAACGGCGCTACAAGCCTTAGACCCTAGCATACTTGCACGCCCCCTCCCCTGCGCGCATGATCGCGCCAGGGAAGAGGGCAACAGCCATGCACGAACACGAATGGCGTCGGCAGATCGTGAACGAGATGCATCTGCGTCGCTGGCCCGTGCTGCGCGCGCCGATGCAGGTGGTGCAGCAGGTGCGGCTGGTGGACGATGCCGCCCGCGATGCCGAATGGGCAGCCTGGGCAGCCATGCCCGAAGGTGGCGAGGTGCGCCGCGCCGATCGTCGCCACGTTTCGGGCACCCTGGCCGGTGGCGTGTCGTTCACCTGGGAACGGCATAGCGAGGCCAGCACCCAGACGCTGTTTGCCCCATGCGACGTCGATCTTGCCGATGCGACTGCCTGGATGGAAAGCCTGCCCGGCGCGACGGTGCGCGCCACGCGGCTGGTGATCGTGGCAGACGAAGCCGATGCCGCCCAGGTGATGCCGGCCATGGGCCTAGTGCACGATGACCTGGTCTCGTGCCACGTGGCCGGCCCGATGCGCATCTGGTCAGACTTTCACATCGGCGAGGATGGCTATGGCCGCATGCTGGTGGCCGCATGCGGGTTGGAAGGGGGCGACCTGACCCGCGCGGTGCAGCGGTTGCAGGAATTGAGCAGCTATCGCAACCTGGCGCTGCTCGGCCTGCCGGTGGCGCGCGCGGCCTGGCCCCGGCTGGACCAGGCCGAAGCAGACCTGCGCCGCCTGGGCGAGGCGCTGACCCGCGACGATGTGCGCGACGATGACCTGATGGACCAGCTTTCCGGCCTGTCGCTGGCGATCGCCGCTGTGGCCAGTGCCACCGACTACCGCATGAGCGCCACTGCCGCCTATGCCCTGCTGGTGGAAGAACGGCTGGCCGATCTAGCGCCGCGGCCGATTCCCGGCTTTCTCTCGCTGGGCGAATTTACCCAGCGCCGCTTCCTGCCGGCGGTGCGCACTTGCGCCGCGTTTTCCCGTCGTGAACGCCAGGTGGCGGCGCGCGCCGGGCAGTTCACCGCGCTGCTGCGTGCGCGGATCGAAACCCGCATCGAAAACCAGAACGGCGCGCTGCTCGCCTCGCTCGAACGCAGCGCGGTCCGCCAGTTGCGCCTGCAACACCTGGTCGAGGGGCTGTCGGTGGTGGGGATCAGCTATTATGCCACGGCGCTGATCGGCCACGTGCTGGAAGGCGGGGAAAGCCTGGTGCACTTCGATGCGCGCCTGGCCGTGGGGGTAATCACCCCGCTGGTGATGCTGGCGACCTGGCTGGCACTGCGCCATGCCCGCCGCCAGGTACTCGATCACCCCTCACCGTGATATTAGCGCTATTGGTGATAGTATGAATATCACCAATAGTATGTCAGACCGCTGCTTCGGCCATCCGCGCGGCAAACCACGGCTTCATCCGCGCCAGCGCGTCTTCCACCTCGGCGGTGGAAACGGCAAAGCTGATGCGGAAGAAGCGGCGCCCTTCGACCGGATCGAAATCAATGCCCGGTGCCGTGGCCACGCCGGTATCTTCCAGCAGCTTGAGGCAGAACGCCATCGAATCGTCGGTCAGGTGGCCGATATCGGCCCAGACATAGAATGCGCCATCAGGCGGCGCGATGCGGGCCAGGCCCAGCGCCGGCAGGGCATCGAGCACGAGTTGGCGGTTGCGCGCATAGGCGGCGACATGGCCCTGTAACTCGTCCTGGCATTCGAACGCCACCAGGCCGGCATTCTGGCTGAGCACCGGCGGGGTAAGGAACAGGTTGCCCATCCGCGCGCGCGCCTGGTCGACCAGTGCGGGCGGCACCACCAGCCAGCCAAGGCGCCAGCCCGGCATCGAGAAGTACTTGGAAAAGCTGTTGATGATCACCGCCTCGGGATCGACGGCAAGCAGGGTCTGCGCCTGCGCACCGTCATAGGTGAGGCCGTGATAGATCTCGTCGCTGATCACCGAGATGCCGCGTGTCTGGCAGACCTGGACGATGGCCGCCAGTTCATCGGGTGCGATCACCGTGCCAGTGGGGTTGGCCGGGCTGGCCAGGATCAACCCGTCAGGCGCCGGCTCCATCGCGGCCAAGGCGGCAGCAGTGACGTTGAAGCGTTCCTGCGGGCCACACACCAGTTCGACCGGCTCCATGTGCAGCGCACGCAAGGTATTGCGATAGGCCACATAGCCGGGCCGGGCGATCGCCACCCGCGCACCGGGGGCAAAGCGCAGGGTCAGCGCCATGACCAGGGCTGGCGAGGCACCACAGGTCAGCACGACTTGCGACGGATCGACCGTGACGCCGGCGGTTTCATGGTAATGCCGGGCAATGCGCTCTTTCAGCGCCTGGCTTTCCCAATAGCCCTGCGCCTGGGTATCCAGCACGTGATGGGCACGGGCAATCGCGGCAGCGGGCGCGCTGGTGGAGGGCTGGCCGAATTCCATGTGGATCACCGGCCGGCCGGCCGCAGCCGCATCGGCCGCAATGCGGTGCGCTAGGGTGGAAACGGCAATGGCGTGAAAGGGTTCGATCTGTGCAGTCATGGGGGCCGTGCGGGTAACACGATTCGGGCGGCGGGTATATCCACCCATGGTGATGGCGGAACCTGCGGGACTGACAGGCGGATGAACCAGCCGTAATCTGCCCGCCATCGGCGGTTTGGCGGGTATCAGGCACCTGCCTTGCCGGTAACACCACGCAACAGGCGATGATCGATGGCACACTCTGGGCAACACCGAGACGCCGCCACGGCGGGGCAGAGCCAGGACAACGGCATTCCCGCCGGGCCGGCCGCGCCGGTCAACGCCGCGCAGACCACCGACCTTGCCGGAAACCCGCTGGACACGGTTAATGCCAGCGGCCCTTGCACCACGGCCCAGGCACGCGCCAGCCTGGCACAATGCCGAACCGCCACCGGCGCCGGTATTCCTGCCGCGCCGCTGGCGCTGGTCGCGCTGGCCTGCGCCCTGCTGGCGGCCGGCGTGTGGACCTTGGCCGGGCAGGAAATCCGCAAATGGATCGATGGCCAGGGATGGGATTGGCAGGCCGCCTCGCAGCGCACGGGCAGCCATGGCCGCGCCGCCCGTGCGCTGCGACGGCGGCGGCGCCTGGCGCTTGCCATGATCGTCGTTGCGCTGGCGCTTGGCATCGTCGGCCTGGTCGCCGCGCCGCAGGGCTGAACGCCCCGCCGCCACGGGCCTGGTAGGCAACAGCGACCCTTTGCCTTGGCAGCGGGCATGGGGTACAGCAACATCCTGACATAGCCCGGACCAGGCTGCCCATGACGCATTCGGACTCTTCGCTGCTGCTCGACCTCTACGGCTCGGTAGAGCATGAGGCGCGCTGGCAGGTCGTGCTCGATACGTTGCGCGATCGCATGGGCCTGGAAAGCGTGGTGGCGCAGGTGCTGTCTTCGGCCCGCTCCTGCCTGCAACAGGTCTGGACGGCGCGGGATTCGGTATCGTTGCGCCATGCGGCCATTCACGATTCCTGGGCCAATTCCGGCGCCAATCCCCGCTTTCATCGCCAACGCGCGCTGCGCCATCCCGATACCGGGATCGGCAGTGATTTCCAAAGCCTGGATCATTCCGAAAACGAACATCGCGCCATGCGCGAAGGGTTGGCGCGCTGCGGATTGGGGCCGGCGTTCTGGGTCGATTTCGGCCTCAGCCCGAACAGCCATTTCTCGCTGGTGTTCCATCGCAAGCCCGGTGACGACCGCGACGTCAACGCCGGCGAGGTGGAATTTCTGCAGCAGTTGCAGCCCCACCTCAGCCAGGCGGTCAGCCTGTGGCTCAAAACCTCGGAAAACGCGGCGCGGGTGCGCACGCTGGAACAGGCGATCAGCGCCACCGACCTGGCCATGACCAGCTGCGATCGCACGCTGCGCATGGCATGGAGCAATCCGGTAGCCGAGACGCTCCTCGCCTATAACCGGCACCTGGGCGTGCGCAACGGCATGCTGACCGCGCACAACGCGCAAGCCAATGCCGCGCTCAAGGCGCTGGTTGCCGATGCCGCCACCGGCCATGCCGATGTGCTGGCATTGGGCAGCCCGGGAGACGATCCGCTGCATGTGCGGGCCGTGTCTGGGGCCAACCAGGCCGGCATCGGTGCAGCCGCGCGCGATGAAGTGCTGCTGCTGATCGCGGCGCCGGAACGCCGCGTCCAGATCATGCCATCAGCCCTGGCGCGCCTGTTCCGCCTGACGGGAGCAGAAGCGCAACTGGCCGCTGCCCTAGCCGCGGGCGACACGGTCAGCGAATATGCCGCCCGCCGCGGTATTACCACCGGCACTGCGCGCATCCAGCTCAAGCAGCTGTTCGGCAAGACCGGCACCGGGCGCCAGGCCGATCTCGTTCGCCTGATCCTGCATTCGCTCTCGGCCCAGGGCAACGGCACCCTGCCCCCGGTACCCGTTCCGCCACGCCCAAACTGAGATCGCAGACTATATCCCATATGGGAGGTGCAGGGCCGTAACCTCTGGCCCCATCATCCCCCGCGACAAGGCGGAACGGACGCGTTCCAAACCGCCGCAGCGTGAGGGATAGAAGATGCAGCCCAGACATTTCCATTCGTTCGCAGGCGCTCCCGTGGCCCTGGCCATGGCCCTGGCCTGGAGCAGCGGGCCAGCACTGGCGCAGGATGGCAGCGGCACGCCGGCAACTGCAACAAGCGCCGATGCCGCCCCCGGCGAAATCGTGGTCACGGCCACCCGCCGCGCCGAATCGCTGAGCAAAGTGCCGCAATCGGTCACCGCGCTCAGCCAAGCCTCGCTCGATGCGCGCGGCATCAAGGACATTTCGGGCGTCGTGCGGCAGACGCCGGGCATCCAGTTCGATCCCAACGGCTTCGGCAACCAGACCAACATCGCCATTCGCGGCATCAGTTCCACCGTCGGGGCCGCCACCACCGGCGTCTATATCGACGATACCCCGATCCAGAGCCGCGTCGTGGGCTATTCCACCACCAACGCCTTTCCCGCGGTGTTCGATCTGGCGCGCGTGGAAGTGCTGCGCGGGCCGCAGGGCACGCTGTTCGGCGCTGGTTCGGAAGGCGGCACGGTGCGCTTCATCACCACCCAGCCCAGCCTTACCGACACGCATATCTATGGCCGGGCCGAAGCCTCGGCCACGCAGGGCGGCGCCGCCTCGGGCGAACTGGGCGTATCGATTTCAGCGCCGCTGGTGCGCGACAAGCTCGGGCTGGCAGCCAGCGTGTGGTATCGCCACGATGGCGGGTGGATCGATCGGCAGGATGCCAATCCCATCCTGACCAACGCGCCCTATCTCAAGAACGTCAATTCCAGCTGGACGCAAGTGGCGCGCTTTGCGCTCAAGTGGGCGCCGGTCGATGGCGTGGAAATCACTCCGTCGCTCTATTATCAAAAGCGCGTCAACAACGACACCAGCCCATGGTGGGAAAACAACGGCCTCGCTCCCAGCGATCCAGGCTACAAGGCGCTGTCCAACCCCAGCAAGGGCCAGTACGTCAGCGGGGCGCCCAATGGCTCGCCCGATCGCGATCGCTTCTATCTGCCCGCGCTCAACATCAGCGCCGATCTCGGCGGCGCGCAGTTGATCAGCAACACCTCTTACTATGTGCGCGATCAAAGCGGCGAGATCGACTATTCCACAATCTGGCCGGCGGTCTTTGCCGGCACGCCCTGGGTCGGCACCGATCACAAGGCCCTGGCCTATATGCGCAACGACCAGCGCACGTTCACCCAGGAAGTGCGCCTGCAATCCACCAACGCCAATGCGCGCTTCACCTGGGTGATCGGCGGCTTTTATGCCAAGTCGGTCCAGCATTTCGCCGAACAGGTCTATGATCCCAACTTTGCCGACATTTTTGGCGGCGTGCCGCCCGAAGTGGTGCTCGGCGTGCCGCTGGTCGATGGGCTCTATTCGCTGGCGGGGAGCGGACGCGGCGCCGACGAACAGCTGGCCGGTTTTGCCGAAGGGTCGCTCAAGCTGACCGACACTCTCAAGGTAACCGCCGGGGTGCGCGTGGCGCACACCAAGTTCGAAGGCAATTCGCTGTTCCAGGGTCCGGTCTCGGGCTATCAGTTGCAGGACCAGCAGTCGGTCAGCGAAAACCCGGTCACGCCCAAGTTCGCGCTCAACTGGCAGGCCACGCCAACCACGCTGATTTATGCCACGGCGGCCAAGGGCTATCGCATCGGCGGCACCAATGCGCCGGTGCCGCTCAGCCAGTGCGGGACGGACCTTGCCAACTATGGCTTTGCCAATGTGCCCAGCACCTACAAGTCCGACAGCCTGTGGAGCTATGAAGCCGGCGCCAAGACGCGCGTGGGCGGGGTAAGCCTGGCAGCCAGCGCCTACCACGTGGATTGGAGCAACATTCAGCAGAACGTCTATCTCCAGCATTGCGGCGCGCAGTTCACTGCCAACCTGGGCAAGGCACGCAGCCAGGGCTTCGACATCCAGGCGACGGCCCGGATCAGCCCCGCGTTCACCCTGGATGGAACGCTGGCCTATACCGACGCGCACCTGACCCAGAATGTCAGCGGCCAGCCCAATCCCCAGGCCGGCCAGCTGATCGCCGCAGTGGGTGATCACCTGGAAACCCATCCGTGGACGGCCACGATCGGCGCCAATTATGAAGCGCCGGTCGGCAGCGCCACGGCCTATCTGCGCGCCGACTATTCGTACAAGAGCAAGGCCAGGATGTCGGCCGTCACCGACAGCAGCACCAGCAGCTATGATCCCGGCGCCTATGCCCTGCCCCAGGTGCACTATGCCAGCCTGCGCGCCGGGCTGCGCAAGGGCGCCTATGATCTCTCGCTGTTTGTCGACAACCTGACCAACGAAACCACGATCCTGTCCCGCTCGATCGAGGTGAGCGGCGTTGGCACCTATCGCAACCTGTCACAGCGCCCGCGCACGTTCGGCCTCACCCTGCTGATGCGCCAGTAATGCCGGGTGCCCCGCCAAGGGGCACCCCCTGCACTGGGCCGGAAGCACCCTGATGCTTCCGGCCACTTTTCCCCTTGTTCCTTCCCTGCTGCAAAGGCTGCTTCCCCATGGTTTTCCCCCGCAAGAAGGCCGCGCTCGCGCTGGCCAGCGCCACCCTCGCCCTGGCCCAGGCATTCGCCACGCCCGCCCTGGCGCAAACCGCGCCGCCCCATGTCCTGCCCAATGGCCAGGTACCGCCCAACCTGGCCGCCGCGCGCACCCACATGCTCGAAGCGCCGGAAAACATGCTGACCTTCCACACCATGGATCAGCTGTTCCAGACCCGACCGGTGCCGCGTTCCGGCCCGATCGCCGCGCTGCCCCGCGTGGACCAGGCCCTGCCCGATGCCGTGCTCGGCACCACGAAAATGACCGAGGACCAGTGGGAAGACCGCACTTTCACCAATGCCCTGCTGGTGATGCGCGACGGCAGGATCGTGCACGAAAGCTATCGCAACAACACCGATGCCAGCACGCACTACATCTCGTTCTCGATGGCCAAGTCGATCACCTCGATCATGGTCGGCATCGCGGTCAACCAGGGCTTCATCAAGTCGATCGACCAGCCCGCCACCGACTATGTCCCCGAACTCAAGGGGTCGGGCTATGACGGGGTGACGATCCGCCAGCTGCTCCAGATGCGTTCGGGCGTGGATTACGAGGAACGCTATGACTTTGGCGCAACGCCCAGCGTGGCCGCCAAGATCTTCCTCAACGCCATCGTCGCCAACACCGAACGCTTTGCCGACACCGCGCCACGCCTGGGCCGCAAATGGAAGCCGGGCAGCCACTTCAACTATTCCACGCTCGATACCAGCGTGCTGGGCTGGATTCTCGAACGCGCGACCAAGCAGCCGCTGGCCACCTACATGACCAACACCCTGTGGCAGCCGATGGGCATGGAATCCTATGGCTTCTGGCTGGCCGATGGCGCGCCGGGCGTGGGGCGCGAGCTTAACGGCATGGGCTATAACGCCACGCTGCGCGATTTTGCCCGCCTGGGGCAGATGATGCTGGACGAGGGCAAGTTCAACGGCCGCCAGATCCTGCCGGCGGACTGGGTCCACCAGGCAACCGCGATGGTGCCCAATGCCGATCCCGGCACGCCGCCCCCGCCGGCCAGCGTGACCGATCCCTTCGCCCGCTCCGGCTATGGCTTCCAGTGGTGGAAGGTCGACGATACCGGCGCCTATACCGCGCTCGGCCTCCAGGGGCAGTTCATCTACGTCCACCCCGCCACGCGCACGGTGATCGTCAAGCTCAGCTTCTTCCCGCCCGAAGGATCGGACCTGGGCAATCGCGCGCTGGAAGAGACGCTGGCCTATTTCAAGACGCTGGTGAACTGGTCAGCCACCGCGCCCAAGCCGTAAGGCCAGGCGCCCAAGGGATGATCCGGCGGGATCATGCGTGGGGGAACGTAATCTCCACCATGATCCCCTCGGGCGAAAAGCGCCGCACGATGCGCCCGTCAAGCTGGCGTTCGGAACTGCGGATCAGCGCCGAGCCAAAGCCTTCGCGCGCCGGCACGCCGTCTTCGGGCAGCACCAGCGGCGCGGCGGCGCGTTCCTGCCACACCAGGCGCACGGTCTTGTCTGCCGCATGGTGTTCCCAGCGCACCTCGAGCAGTCCGCCCGGGGCCGACCAGGCGCCATACTTGACGGCATTGGTCACCAATTCGTGCAGCACCAGGCCCAGCGGCACGGCGTGGCGGCCCGACACCACCAGTGTCCCGCCCGAAAGGTTGCAGCGTTCGCTGTCAGAGCGGTAGGGCGCGATCGCCTTGGTGACCAGATCGGCCAGGTCCACCTCGCCATCGCCATCGTGGCGCCCCTGCGTCACATCGTGCGCGGTGACCAGGGCGTGGATGCGCTTGGCAATGCGGTCCACCGCCGGGGCCGCGGCGGTATCGCCCCGGGCCGACATCTTCACGATCGCCAGGATCACCGCGAACAGGTTCTTTACGCGATGATTAAGCTCGCGCGCCAGCAGGTCGGCGCGGTCGCGCGCCTCGGCGATCAGCGCGGCATTGGCAGCGGCTGCCTGCGCCTGGGCAGTGCGGATCACCTGCCACAGCCCCAGGATCAGCGCGATGGTGATGATCACCGCCAGCAGGCCCAGCGAGGGTATGACGCGCGCCTCGGCCATGGCAGCACTGTCGGTCGCGGCATCCAGCCGCGCGCGCTCGGTACGTTCCAGCCGGCCCACGGCCTGGCGCAGGGCCTCCATCGCCAGTTGCCCCTCGTCAGACAGGGTGCGCACCCGTGCCTCGACCAGTTCGCCACGCCGCACCAGTTCCACCGTGCCGGCCATTTCGGCCCACTTGGCATCGCCCAGGCGCTCGATCTCATCCACCAGGGCGGCCTGCTGCGGATCGATGCCCTGGCCCAGGCGGCGGCGCAGCGCGCGGATTTCCGCCTCATAGGCGGCATGGCCCTGCGTATAAGGCACCAGATAGCGGCGGTCATAGGTGATGTAATAGCCGCGCTGCCCGGTTTCGCCGTTAAGCGTGGCCGCCACGATGCCATCGAGCGCGGCCAGCACCGCGCTGGTGCGCGCCGCCTGCTCGCGCTGCACGCGCTCGGCATCGACCGTGGTGAAGATCAGGGCAAAGGTACCCAGCAGCGCCAGCGCCAGCACGGCAAACAGCGCCAGTGTCAGCCAGGCCGGCTTGCGGCGCCATATGCGGCCCCAGCTTTGGGCCTGCCCGGTTTCGTCGGCAACCATGGCTCTGCCCTAGAACCTTGCGCGAATTTCGCCAATGGCATTTTCATTGGGGTTTGCGCCCGCGTGGCACAATCGCGCCTCGGCAAATGCTTGACGGATGGCGCGCCCTCGCTTATCGGCGCACCCCTGATTTCGGCTCGGCGTCGGTTGCGGCGGCGTGCCTGTTATACCGATTCGCCAGACAAGAAGAAGAGCTGAACCATGAAGCGCACTTTCCAGCCCAGCAACCTCGTGCGTGCCCGCCGCCACGGCTTCCGCGCCCGCATGGCCACCGTCGGTGGTCGCAAGGTGCTGCGCGCTCGTCGCGCCCGCGGCCGCAAGAACCTCTCGGCCTGATCGCGCGCCCTTCGGGCACCATGTCGGTTGAGACCGGGGCCGATCCGGCCCGCTCTCCTCGGCGCAGTGCCCGCTTGGCGACGATGGCCCGGCGTGCGGATTTTCTCGCCGCCAATCGCGGAATCCGGGTCGCAAGGCCCGGATTCGTGCTTTTGGTGAACCCCTTGTCGCGCGCCGATGGCTCGCTGCGATTCGGGGTGACCGTCACCAAGAAGATCGGCAACGCCGTGGCGCGCAACCGCATGAAGCGGCGCTTTCGCGCGCTGCTGCGCGAACTGCTGCCCGCCCACGGCATTGCCGGCGCCGATCATGTGCTAATCGGCCGCGAAAACGGGGTGGAGCGCGATTTCGCCCTGCTGCGCAGCGAACTGGGCCAGGCCCTGTCGCGCGCTGCTGCCGGCAAGGGCGATCCGCCCCGCAAGCCTGGCGGCAAATCGGGCGGAAAGCCCGGCACCAGGCGCGGCCCACCGCGCGAACCCAAGCCCGCCTACGGCCGCTGAGCCCATGAAGCGCCTGCTCATCCTCATCGCCCGGGGCTGGCAGCTTGGCCCATCCCGCGTCTTGCCACCTTCGTGCCGCTTTGCCCCCTCGTGCTCGCAATATGCGATCGAGGCGTGGACCAAGCATGGTGCGATTAAGGGTAGCTGGCTTGCCGCCTTGCGGCTATTGCGCTGCCATCCCTGGGGTGGCTGCGGGTACGATCCCGTCCCCTGAACACCCCTTCCCAAACAGCTTGATTCAACGAACGCGAGGCACAGTGGAGAAACAGCGCAACCTGATCCTGGCGGTGGTCCTGATGGGCCTGCTGCTGATCGGCTGGGATTATGGCATCGCCTATTTCTATCCGCAGCCCAAGGGCAAGCCGGCCGCCATGGCGAGCCAGGCGCCCGTGGCCGCGCCCGCCAGCAGCGGCCCGCCGGCCAAGCCCACCCGCGAAGGCGGGCTGCAGGCCCCGGCCGACGTGGCGCTGGAGCAAAAGGATCTGGCCCAGGAACTGGCCGCCGGCAACCGCGTGCCGATCGATGCGCCGGGCCTCAAGGGCTCGATCAACCTGGTCGGCGGCGTGGTCGATGACCTGACGCTGGTGCGCCATCGCGAAACGATCGACAAGAACAGCCCGCCGGTGCGCCTGTTCTCGCCCGCCGGCACCCCGGCGCAGCATTTTGCCCAGGTCGGCTGGCTGGGGCAGAACGGCGTGGCCGCGCCCAACGGGCAGACCGTGTTCACCGCGCAAGGTACCAAGCTGACGCCGGCCACCCCGGTCACGCTGACCTGGCGCAACCCCACCGGGCAAACCTTCAGCCTGCGCTACGCGATCGACCAGAATTACATGCTGACCGTGACGCAGAGCGTGACCAACGCCGCGCCCACGGCTGCCTCGGTCGCGCCGTTTGCCCGCATCAACCGCACCGACAAGACGATGAGCCAGGATACCTGGCAGGTCCATTCCGGCCCGATCGGCGCGTTCGATGGCTCGGTCAATTTCTCCAACAACTACACCGATGTCGCCAAGGTCGGCTCGATCACGCCGGCAGGCGCGGCCAACTGGATCGGCTTTACCGACATCTATTGGCTTTCGGCGCTGATCCCGGCCGATGGCGCGGCCAAGCCCGCCGCCGATTTCCGCGCACTGGGCAACAACCTGTTTGCCGCTGACCTGATCTGGCCGGCCGCCAGCGTGGCTCCTGGCCAGACGCAGAGCCAGACCCTGCGCCTGTTTGCCGGCGCCAAGGAAAACAACGTCCTGGAAGCTTATGAAAACCAGGGCGTGACGCACCTGTCGCTGTCGATCGACTGGGGCTGGTTCCGCTGGTTCGAAAAGCCGATCTTCTGGCTGCTCGATTCGCTGTTCCATGGCGTCAAGAACTTCGGCCTGGCCATCATCCTGCTCACCCTGCTGGTGCGCGGCATGATGTTCCCGGTGGCGCAGCGCCAGTTCGCCTCGATGGCGGCGATGCGCGCGCTCCAGCCCAAGATGAAGGCGATCCAGGAACGCTACAAGGACGACAAGGCCCAGGCCCAGCAGGAAATCATGAAGCTCTACAAGGAAGAGCGCGTGAACCCGCTGGCCGGCTGCCTGCCGATCTTCCTGCAGATCCCGGTGTTCTTTGCGCTCTACAAGGTGCTGGTGCTGACCATCGAAATGCGCCACCAGCCCTTCGTGCTGTGGATCAAGGACTTGTCCGCGCCCGATCCGCTCCACGTGCTCAACCTGTTCGGCCTGCTGCCGTTCACCCCGCCCGCCTATCTTGGCATCGGCGTGCTGGCGATCATCCTGGGCGTGACGATGTGGGCGCAGTTCAAGCTGCAACCCGCCGCGATGGACCCGGCACAGCAACAGATCATGGGCCTGATGCCGTGGATGATGATGTTCGTCATGGCGCCGTTTGCCTCGGGCCTGCTGCTCTACTGGATCACCTCCAACCTGCTCACCATCGGCCAGCAGCGCTATCTCTATAGCCGCCATCCGCAGCTCAAGGCGCAGGCAGCCAAGGACCAGCAGAACCTCGATCGCGCCGCCGCGCGCGACGCCACCATTACAGCAAAGCCGAAAAAGAAGTGAGCGTCACCGGTCCCGACGAAGAAGGCCTGCGCCTGATGGCCCTGGAAGAGCGCGCCCGCGCGCTCTTTTCCGGCCGCGTGGAGTTTCTCAAATCCGCCCCTGAACTCAAATTCCTGCCCGAGCCGGACTTTCCCGAGATCGCCTTTTGCGGCCGCTCCAACGTGGGCAAATCCTCGCTGCTCAATGCCCTCACCGGGCGCAAGTCGCTGGCGCGCACCTCGGTCACGCCGGGCCGCACGCAGGAACTGAACTATTTCGAGGTGGGCACCCCCACCCTGTTCCGCCTGGTCGACATGCCCGGCTATGGCTTTGCCAAGGCGCCGCCCAAGGTGGTGGAGCAGTGGCGCCGCCTGGTGCGCGACTATCTGCGCGGCCGCGTGGTGCTCAAGCGCACGCTGCTGCTGGTTGACAGCCGCCACGGCATCAAGACGGTCGATACCGAAATGATGCAGATGCTCGACGAAGCGGCCGTGGGCTATCGCGTGGTCCTGACCAAGGCAGACAAGATCAAGGCCAGCGAACTGGCCGACGTGGTGGCAGAGACCCAGACTATCGCGCGCAAGCACATCGCCGCCCACCCCGAGGTCAGCGTGACCTCGTCGGAAAAGGGCCTGGGCATCGCCGCCCTGCGCGGCGCCGTGCTGGACGACGCGGCGGTCTGACCCCTCCACCACCGCTTCGCGGCGGTCCCCTCCCCGCCGGCGGCAGGGAGGATCACGATCCTCCCCATCCCTGATGGGGAGGTGGCAGCCCGCAGGGCTGACGGAGGGGCCACTCGACAGCCCGCCCCCCAGGCTTTAGGCGGAAAGGCCACGCCCCACGCGAAAGGCCCCGCATGAAGCTGGTCATCGGCAACAAGAATTATTCCAGCTGGTCGTTGCGCGGCTGGCTGGCCGCCAAGCAATCGGGCCTGGCTTTCGAGGAAATCACCGTTCCGCTCTATGGCGATGATTGGGACGAGGCCAAGCGCCGCGATGCCAATCTGGCGCCGTCATCGGGCAAAGTGCCGATCCTGTGGGATGGCGACGCCGTGGTGTGGGACAGTTTGGCGATCATCGATTACCTGGCCGACAAGGTCGGCCGCGATCGCTTCTGGCCCAAGGACGATGCCGCCCGCGCCATGGCGCGATCGATGGTGGCGGAAATGCATTCAGGCTATTTCGCGCTGCGCGGCCACATGCCGATGAACATCCGCCGCCGGCAGGCCCAGCCCGAGGTGCGCGACGATGTGCGCGCCGATATCGTGCGCATCCTGCAGCTGTGGGCCGAGGCGCGCGCCCGTTTTGGCCAGGGCGGCCCGTTCCTGTTCGGTACGTTCAGCGCGGCCGACATCATCTATGCCCCGGTGGTCTCGCGCTTCGTCACCTATGGCGTGGGCGTGCCCGGCTTTGCCGTCGCCTATATGCAGGCGCTGTGGGAGCATCCGTGGATGCAGGCCTGGATCGAGGCAGCGGAAGACGAAGAATGGACCATCGAACAGTTCGAGGAAGCCAGCCACACATGAGCGCCGATCCCGTTGTCCTGACCGAACGCCTGATCGACTGCCCCAGTGTGACGCCGGCCACCGGCAGCGTGTTCGACGTGCTGCAAGCCATGGTCGTGCCCATGGGCTTTGCCGTGCACCGCTTTGTCGAGGGCGAAGCGCCCGACGGGCCGGTGGAGAACCTGTTCGCGATCCGCCAGGGCCCGGCCGGCAGCCGCCACTTCGCCTTTGCCGGCCATCTTGACGTGGTGCCGCCGGGCCAGGGCTGGAGCAGCGCGCCGTTCACCGCCGAGCGGCGCGGCGAACTGCTCTATGGCCGTGGCGCGGTGGACATGAAAGGCGCGATCGCCGCCTTCGTCGCGGCGCTGGCGGAAATCCCGCAAGAGGCCGGCACGATCAGCCTGATCATCACCGGCGACGAGGAAGGCCCGGCACGCTATGGCACGGCCGCCCTGATCGAGCGCATGCGCGCGCTGGCTGATGCAGGAGAGGGCAGCCTGCCCGACCTGTGCCTGGTGGGAGAGCCCACCTCGGTCAACCGACTGGGCGACATGATGAAGATCGGCCGGCGCGGCTCGGTCAATATCTGGCTCACCGTCGATGGCGCGCAGGGCCATGTCGCCTATCCGCACCTCGCGGACAATCCCATTCCCCGGCTCATCGCCATGCTGGCCGAACTCCATGCCCTGGTGCTGGACGAAGGCAGCGACTGGTTTCAGCCGTCCAACCTGGAAATCACCGATATCGAGGTGGGCAACCCCGCCACCAACGTGATCCCCGCCCAGGCGCGCGCCCGGCTGTCGATCCGCTTCAACGACCTGCACACCGGCCAGGGGCTGGTCGATCGCGTCAGCGCCATCGCCATCCGCCATGGCGGCACGGCGCGGGCGGTTATTTCGGGCGAAAGCTTCATCACCCTGCCCGGCGATTTTTCCACGCTGATCGCGCAGGCAGTGGAGACCGAGACCGGCGTCACGCCGGAACTGTCGACCACCGGCGGCACATCGGATGCGCGTTTCCTGCGCGCGCTATGCCCGGTGGTGGAATTCGGCCTGTGCAATGCGACCATGCACAAGAAGGACGAGGCCGTGGCGATGGAAGACCTGCGCGTGCTGGCGCGAATCTATCGCCGCATTGCCTTGGCGGCGCTCCAACAACCATCGGCCTGAATTGTAAGCCTCAAGGCTTCGACAAGCTCAGCCCGAACGGAACCGGGATTGTCCTTATGGTTCCGTTCGCCCTGAGCTTGTCGAAGGGCGCTATCACAGCGCCCGGCAAGCCTTATTCCGCGCCGCGCGGGGTATCGTCGTCGATGCCCGCTTCGCCCAGGCCGCCTTCCTCGTCGTCGTCGTTGCGCTCGCCGCGATAGGCGCCCATGTCGATCCGGCCCGAAGAGACCATCTGCTTCATGTGATCGACCAGATCGGGGGTTGAGCCGGGCTCGTCGCCATCGCCAGACACGCGTTCGCTGTCTTCGGCGGCGCCCAGCACGGCGGTGGCACGGCCCAGCGCTTCATCGGCCAGGGTCTGGGCCTGGGACGACGAATCGTCCTGTTCCTGGTTGTGCGCCTCGGGGGCGAGATCGGGGATTGCCTTGCTCATGCGCGTCACTCCTTTGCCGGAACTACGCGCCGCGCGGCGCCCCGTTCCCCCGCACTTGCCTACCGCGTGGGGACAGGCATCTCGCCGCTATAGTCATAGAACCCGCGCCCGGTCTTGCGGCCGTGCCAGCCAGCCTCGACATATTTCACCAGGAGCGGCGCGGGGCGATACTTGCTGTCGCCCGTGCTGGAATGCAGCACGCGGATAATTTCCACGCAGGTATCCAGCCCGATGAAATCAGCCAGTTCCAGCGGCCCCATCGGATGGTTGAGGCCGAGGCGGCAGGCCTTGTCGATATCGACGATGCTGGCGGTGCCGCTGCCCAGCACGAAGGCCGCTTCGTTGAGCATCGGCATCAGCACGCGGTTGACGATGAAGCCGGCCTCGTCCTGCGAGAGCACCAGCTCCTTGTTGAGCCGCCCGACCAGCCCGCGCATCGTATCAAGCGTGGCGGCCGAGGTGGCGAGGCCCGGGATCACCTCGACCAGGTTCATCACCGGCACGGGGTTGAAGAAATGCAGCCCGATGAAACGCGCCGGATCGGGCGAGGCCGCTGCCATGCGGGTGATCGGGATCGAGCTGGTATTGCTCGCCAGGATGGCATGCTGCGCCAGCACGGCGCCAGCGGCGGCAAAGATCTTCTGCTTGATATCTTCCCGCTCGGTCGCAGCTTCCACGATCAGGTCCGCCGCGGCCATCGGCGCATAGTCACCCACCGGGGTGATGCGCGCCACGATCGCATCGGCATCAGCGGCGGCGATCTTGTCCTTGGCGACCAGGCGCGCGAGCGCCTTGGCGATCTTGTCACGGCCTTTTTCGGCGGCGGCCAGGTTCACGTCGGCCAGCAGCACGGCCAGCCCGGCCTGGGCCATGACCTGCGCAATGCCTGCACCCATCTGCCCGGCCCCGATCACGGCTACGGTCTGCATGCCCACTATCCTTTCACACGATTGATCAGCCCTGCTGATGATCAGCGGCTGGCGCCCGGCACCCACAACGGATCGCGCCCGGCATTGAGCGCGCGGGCCAGCACGAACAGATAATCCGACAGCCGATTGAGATAGGCAAGCGCCGCCGGGTTGACCGGCTCTTGCGCGGCGAGCGCCACGGCGGCGCGTTCGGCGCGGCGAGTGATCGCGCGGGCCAGGTGCACGCGCGCGGCCGCCTCGCTGCCGCCGGGCAGGATGAAGCTGGTAAGTGGCGGCAGCGCGGCATTGCGCGCGTCGATCATCGCCTCGAGCCAGGCAACCTGCCCCGGCACTACGCGCAGCGTCATCTCGCCAGGAGCGAAATCGCTGCCGGGCGTGGCCAGATCGGCGCCGAGGTCGAACAGGTCGTTCTGGATGCGCGTCAATTCCGCGCCGGCATCGGGCGGCACGACCAGTGCGGCCAGGCCGAGCGCGCTGTTGGCCTCGTCCACCTCGCCGATCGCGGCCATGCGCGGCTCGTGCTTGCCGCGGCGCGAGCCATCGACCAGCCCGGTCGTGCCATCGTCACCCGTACGGGTGTAGATCTTGTTCAGCTTTACCATGAAATGGAACGAACCTGTTCAGTTCTTGCCGCCGACCATCAGCAGCACGATGACCACGACGATGGCCAGCCCCTGAAACTTGATGCGGTTGAACATCATGCGGTTCTGCAACAGCTGCATGTCGCGCACGCCCTCGTCCCCCCGCTCCAGGCCCTCGCGCGTGGTGCGCAGGAAGGCAACCACGCCGCGCAGCAGCGACCAGACGGTCAGCGCCATGAGCACGATCAGCAGGGGTATGAGCACATAGGTCATGGCGACAGGTCTATGGTGTCTGCCAGGCAAATGCCAGTGTCAAAAAGGCCAGCGCGCAGTGCGGCGGCCAGCGCCATGCCATCTTCCCCGGCCAGGCGCCGCTCTGCCAGGCCCGGTGCATCGCGACGCTTGGCGAGCTTGCGGCCATCCGCGCCGATCAGCACGGCATGGTGGTGCCAGCGCGGCACCGGCAGGCCAAGCAGCGCCTGCAGCAGCCGGTGCACGTGGCTGGCCCGGAACAGGTCGATCCCGCGCGTGACCACGCTCACCCCGTCAGCGGCATCGTCCACCGTGGCGGCGAGGTGATAGGATGCCGGCGCATCCTTGCGCCATAGCACGACATCGCCAAACATCTCTGGCGTGGCGCGCTGCTCTCCGCGCCGCTCGTCCACCCAGCAAAGCGGCCCGGCTAGCGCGGTGGCCTTGGCCATGTCCAGCCGCCAGGCCACGTCCGGGCCGCGCGCCACCGGGTGCTGGCGGCAGGTGCCGGGGTAGATCGGCCCGTCCGGCCCCTGGGTCGTGGCGGCAGCGGCAATCTCTGCCCGGGTGCAGCGGCACGGATAGAGTAGCCCCGCTGCGCGCAGGGCATCGGCGGCTTGGCGGTAATGCGCCACGCGCTGCGACTGCGGCAAGACTTCGTGCCATGACAGGCCGAGCCAGGCGAGGTCGGCGCGGAACGCCGCGGCCAGTTCGGGCCGGCTGCGCGCGCCGTCGATATCCTCGATCCGCAGCAGGAACGTGCCGCCATCGGCATGCGCGCGATCGTGCGCCACGAGCGCGGCCCAGGCGTGCCCGAGATGCAGCGGACCATTGGGGCTGGGGGCGAAACGCGTGACGGCAGAAGGCATGGCGGAAGCAGCGATCATCGCCGGATGGGTAGAAGGTTTCCCCAGAGGAACAAGTGTATCCCATAAGACACAATTGTCCGAAACGCAAAACGGCGGCCCCACCGGACCGCCGCTTTAAGACCCGCCGCGATGCGGTGACATCGCGCTGCGGGGCTTTACTTACTATCTCAAAGATATGCCATGGTCGCTTGAGAGGACCGACCAGACATATATCAGTGCTGCCGCCAGCGCTTAGACAAGCGTGGCAGTGAACATCGCGCCGCTGAGACCAGCGGCGAGGATGAGCGGCAGCACAACGGTTGCGATCTTGCGCATGGTGTGCTCCTGATTTCCTGCGAATTGCAAAGTTTATTGTTAAACCTTGCAGGATCCTCTCAGTCCGTCGCGCCGGCAGGGTAAGGCTCGGAGCCGCGAACTGACGCCCACATAAGACGAGGCGGTTTTGTTACAAGTGCGATCCTGGCGCCAGCAGTTGCGAAAAACGCAATCCACATCGTGCAACCGTAGTTATCGTGGCATATGCGCAACAGTTTTGCCACATTACGCGGCCATGACGCCACACTGTGGGGCGCGGCGCAGAATTTACGCCTGCGGCTGGCCAAGTGCTGGACAGTCTGGCCCGCCTTCCTTATCGGCCAGCCATGACTATCCAGCCCGAAGAATCGGCCCCCGAATCGATCCTCATCGTCGATTTTGGCAGCCAGGTGACGCAGCTGATCGCACGCCGCGTGCGCGAGGCCGGCGTCTATTCCGAAATCGCCCCGTTCACCCAGGCCGAGGCGGCATTCCACCGCATGAAGCCCAAGGGCATCATCCTCTCGGGCTCGCCCGCCAGCGTGCCCGCCGATGGCAGCCCGCGCGCGCCGCAGGTGCTGTTCGACAGTGGCTTGCCGATCCTGGGCATCTGCTATGGCCAGCAGGTGATGAGCCATCAGTTGGGTGGCGAAGTGCAGCCCGGCGATTCGGGCGAATTCGGCCGGGCGTTCCTGACCGTGACCGAGCCTTGCGTGCTGTTCGATGGGCTGTGGACCGTGGGCGAACGCCACCAGGTGTGGATGAGCCACGGCGACAAGGTGACGCAGTTTGCGCCGGGCTTCCGCATCGTGGCAGTGTCCGATGGCGCCCCGTTTGCCGTCATCGCCAACGACGAAAAGAAGTATTACGGCACCCAGTTCCACCCCGAGGTGGTCCACACCCCCGATGGCGGCAAGCTGATCGCCAATTTCGTGCGCCACGTCTGCGGTTGCACCGGCGATTGGACCATGGCCGAATTCCGCAAGACCAAGATCGCCGAAATCCGCGCACAGGTGGGCGATGCCCGCGTGATCTGCGGCCTTTCCGGCGGGGTCGATTCGGCCGTTGCCGCCGTGCTGATCCACGAGGCGATCGGTGACCAGCTGACCTGCGTGTTCGTCGACCATGGCCTGATGCGTCTGGGCGAGGCGGAGCAGGTCGTCTCGCTGTTCCGCAACCACTACCACATCCCGCTGGTCCACGTGGATGTGTCGACGCTGTTCCTCAAGGGCCTGGAAGGGGTGACCGACCCCGAGGCCAAGCGCAAGTTCATCGGCAAGACCTTCATCGACGTGTTCGAGGCCGAGGCGCGCAAGGTGGGTGGCGCCGATTTCCTCGCGCAGGGCACGCTCTATCCGGATGTGATCGAAAGCGTTTCGTTCACCGGCGGGCCTTCGGTGACGATCAAGAGCCACCACAACGTGGGTGGCCTGCCCGAACGCATGAACATGAAGCTGGTCGAGCCCTTGCGCGAACTGTTCAAGGACGAAGTGCGCGCACTGGGCCGCGAACTGGGCCTGCCCGATATCTTCGTGGGCCGCCACCCGTTCCCCGGGCCGGGCCTGGCCATCCGCATCCCCGGCGAAGTGACGCGCGAGCGCTGCGACATCCTGCGCAAGGCCGACGCGATCTATCTCGAAGAGATCCGCAACGCCGGGCTCTATGACGCGATCTGGCAGGCCTTTGCCGTGTTGCTGCCGGTGCGCACCGTGGGCGTGATGGGCGACCATCGCACCTACGATTCGGTGTGCGCCCTGCGCGCGGTTACCTCGACCGATGGCATGACCGCCGATATCTATCCCTTCGACGCCGGCTTCCTCAGCCGCGTGGCGACGCGCATCGTCAACGAGGTCAAGGGCATCAACCGCGTGGTCTATGACTATACGTCAAAGCCGCCCGGCACGATCGAGTGGGAATGATCTGATCCACACCAAAGGGTGCCGCGAACCATAGGTTCCGGCACCCTTTTTCGTGGCGTCAGTGCAGCAACATCCACAGCGCCATGGCCACCATGGCGAGGTTTTCGGTCAGCGAGACGAAGCCCAACGGCACGTTGCTCGATCCGCCGACGCAGGCGCATTTCAGCTCGCGGCGGTCGACATAGACGGCCTTGAAGACCGAGACCGCGCCGATCGTGCCGATGAACAGCGCCACTGGCACCGACAGCCAGGTCCACACCCCGGCGATCATCAGCACGCCGGCCAGCGCCTCGGCAAAGGGATAGATGCTGGCATAGGGCACCCAGCGCTGGGCGAGCAGGTCATAGCCCAGGAACATCGTGGCGAAGCGATCGAGATCCTGCAGCTTTAGCAGGGCCAGCACGGCCATGCTCATGCCCACGAACCATTCCCCCGCGCGCAGGGTCAACGGCGTGCCAAACGCGGCCTGGCTGGCGGCCAGCGCCATCAGCGCGGCAAGGGCAAAGAGCACCGCGACGGGCGTATAGCTGGTGGCCTTGGGATCGGGCACCGCAAGGCCGAAATGCCGGCGCAGATCATCATAGCCGCCGATCCGCTCGCCATCGATAAACACCTGCGGTGTGGTGCGCACATCGTGCGCCGCCTTGAACGCATCGGTTTCCGCGCGCGTGCGCAGCCAGTGGTCTTCCACCGCAAAGCCGCGCTGGCGCAGCAAGTGCCTGGCCTTGAGGCCGAATGGGCAAATATGCTTGTCCATCACCATGCGATAGAGGACGGCGCGGGGGGCGGGAGTGGTCATAGCAGCGGCCTTTTTACAACGGACACCGGCTGGAAACAGCGCAGCTGCACCCCATATAGGGTCCGCACCATGGTACGGAGTCAAGGGATGCCTGCGCAAAATGCTGCTTCTTCACCGCCCGGCCGCCTGACGATCGCCAGCCTGGCCAGCGCGGCAGAAGTGGGCGTGGAAACCGTGCGCTATTACCAGCGGCGCGGGATACTCGAAACGCCCGAGCGCGGGGATGGTGCCGGCGGCGCTATCCGCCGTTATGACGAAAGCCACGTGCGCCGCTTGCGCTTCATCCGCGCTGCCCAGGCCGCCGGGTTTACGCTGGAGCAGATCAGCGAACTGCTCGCGCTGGATGCCACGAGCGATCGTGCCCGCGTGCGCGCATTGGCGGCGCAGCAGATCGCCACGCTCGACGCCAGGATCGCCGCGCTGGAAGAAGCGCGCGCCGCGCTGCAACACCTGGCGCAGGCATGCCATGCTGGCGAGGCCGGACCCTGCCCTATTCTGGCAGCATTCGATCGTTAAAAAACAATTACTTGCCGATCACGTCAGGCGACAAACGGGAACCAAAGGGGGTTTTGGCGATTGATAAGGCGCGTCAGCCGACAGCCACAGCCAAGGAGCGCCCCCATTCCTTTTACCGCCACCATGCCCGCCACACTGCCTGCGCCGCGCCCCGGCTTGCTCGAAGGCGCGACCGTGTTTCTCGATATCGACGGCACCCTGCTGGAGCTGGCCGACGACCCTGAAGCCGTGCGCGCCGATGGCCCGACGCGGGCGCTGCTGCGCGATCTGGCCGAGCGTCTGGATGGGCGGTTGGCCATGGTCAGCGGGCGTTCGCTCGAACAGATCGACCGCATTCTCGGCCCGATTGCCCAGGCGCTGCCCGTGACCGGCAGTCATGGCCTCGAATACCGCTGGAACGAAGTATGGGCGCGGCCCGAACGCCTGGCCGTGTTGAATGACGTGGCCAGCGCGTTTCATGGCCTGGCGCAAACCTGGCCGGGCTGCCTGGTCGAGGAAAAGTCATACGGCGTGGCGTTTCACTGGCGCCTGGCGCCGCAAGCGCGCCAACAGGCCGAAACCATGGCGGTGCAACTGGCTGATAGCCACGCCCTCAAGATCCAGCACGGCAAGGACCTGGTGGAACTGCGCATGCCCGGCGGCGACAAGGGGCAGGCGGTACGCCGCCTGATGGCGCGCAAGGGCATGATCGGCACGCGGCCGGTGTTCTTTGGCGATGACCTGACCGACGAGGCCGGGTTTGCCGCTGCCCGCGCGCTGGGCGGCCATGGCGTGCTGGTGGGCGAACGGGCGCTCAACGGCAGCAGCACGGCCGCAACCTTGGCATTGCCTTCGCCGCATGCGGTGCGCGCGTTCCTGCGCGCCTTTGCCGATGGCACGGCGGAGGTGCCGGAATGACCCAGGCACGCATGCAAGAGACGGAAATGACCGAAGACAACAGCCACGCCGCCAGCGTCGATCTTTGGCCGATCGGCAATTGCCAGGTGGCCGGGATGATCGATCGCAGCGGCAACCTGGTCTGGGGCTGCGTGCCGCGGCTCGATGGCGACCCGACGTTTTGCGCGCTGCTTGATGACAAGGCGCCGGGCGATCCGGCGGCCAAGGGCTTCTGGTCGATCACCCTGGATGACGTGGTCGCGACGCGGCAGCACTATATCCGCAATACTCCGGTGCTGATCACCACCCACACCGATGCCCAGGGCGGCGCCATCGAGGTGGTCGATTTCTGCCCGCGCTACAAGAACCACGGGCGCATGTATCGGCCGGTGGCATTTGCCCGCATCGTGCGGCGCCTGGCGGGCAGCCCGCGCATCCGCGTGGCGCTGCGGCCGGCCAGCGAATGGGGCGCCACCGTCCCGGCGCGCACCAGCGGTTCGCACCATATCCGCTATCTGTTGCAAGACCTGACTCTGCGCCTGTCCACCGATGCGCCGATCGGCTGGGTGAACGACGAGCGATCGTTCCGGGTGGAGCGCACGCTGCATTTCTTCCTGGGGCCGGACGAAAGCTTTGCCAACGATCTGGGCCATGGCCTGGAAGAAATGCTGGCGCGCACCATCGCCGAGTGGCGGCACTGGACCCGGGGCCTGGCCACCCAGCTGGAATGGCAGGATGCGGTGATCCGCAGCGCCATCACGCTCAAGCTGTGCCAGTTCGAGGAAACCGGGGCGATCGTGGCGGCACTGACCACCTCGATTCCCGAACACGCCGATTCCGGGCGCAACTGGGACTATCGCTTCTGCTGGATTCGCGATGCCTATTACACGATCCAGGCGCTCAATCGCCTGGGCGCACTCGATGTGCTGGAAGGCTATCTCGAATATCTGCGCAATGTGGTGGAAGGCGCGCGCGGCGGCCATATCCAGCCGCTCTATGGCCTGGGCGGCGAAGACAAGCTGACCGAGTGGGAGGCGCAAGGGCTGCCCGGCTATCGCGGCATGGGGCCGGTGCGCGTGGGCAACCAGGCCTATGAACAGATCCAGCACGATGCCTATGGCCAGATCGTGCTGTGCAACACCCAGGCGTTCATCGACCGCCGGCTCTATCGCATGGCCGGCATGGCCGATTTCGAAGCGCTGGAAGCGGTAGGCGAGCGCGCCTTCCAGGTGCATGACCAGCCCGACGCGGGCCTGTGGGAGTTTCGCACCCGCGCCGATGTACACACCTATTCGGCGGCGATGTGCTGGGCCGCCTGCGACCGGCTGGCCAACATCGCGGCCGAACTGGGCCTGCCCGAACGCGCCGATTTCTGGCAGAACCGCGCCGATGCCATCCGCGCCACGATCGAGACGCGCGCCTGGCGCCCGGATACCCAGCGCTTTTCCGCCACGTTCGGCGGTGACGATCTCGACGCGAGCCTGATCCAGTTGCTCGACATGCGCTTCCTGCCGCCCGACGATCCGCGTTTCCAGGGCACCTTGCGCGCGGTGGAAGAAGGCCTGCGCCGTGGCAGCCATATGCTGCGCTATGCCAGCGAGGATGATTTCGGCTTGCCGACGACCGCCTTCAACGTCTGCACGTTCTGGCTGATCGAAGCGCTCCATGCCACCGGGCGGGCGCCGGAAGGGCGCGAACTGTTCGAAGAAATGCTGGCCCGCCGCACCGCGGCCGGGCTGCTGTCAGAAGATATCGACCCCGTTTCCGGGGAGCTGTGGGGCAATTACCCGCAGACCTACTCGCTCGTTGGCATGATCAACTGTGCCGGCCTGCTGAGCAAGCCATGGAGTGCCATAAGGTGAAGCGCCTGATCGTCGTCTCGAACCGTGTCCAGCCGCCCAGTGAGGATGAGCCGGGCAACCAGGGCGGACTGACCGTCGCATTGTCCACCGTGCTGCGCGAAAGCGACGGCATCTGGTTCGGCTGGTCGGGCGGGGAGACCGAAAGCTTTACCGGCCATATCAATTTCCAGAAATCGGCCGGCGTCACCACCGCCACGGTCGATCTGGAACCGCAGGACATCCACGAATACTACGATGGCTTTGCCAACCGCACGCTGTGGCCGCTGTTCCACTATCGCGTGAGCCTGGCCGAGTTCGAGCGCGGGTTCGTCGATGGCTATGAACGCGTCAACACCCGCTTTGCCGATACGCTGCTGCCGCTGATCGCCAAGGACGATCTGGTGTGGGTGCACGATTACCACCTGATCCCGCTGGGCCAGCGCCTGCGCGAACGGGGCGTGGCCAACCGCATCGGCTTTTTCCTGCACATCCCCTGGCCGCCGATGCGGCTGATGGTGTCGCTGCCCAATCACCAGGAGCTGGTCGAATCGCTGTTCGGCTATGATGTGGTGGGCTTTCACACCCAGGATTGGCTGGAAAGCTTCATCGATTACGTCCGCGCGCAGATGGACGCGACCATCGGCGAAGACAACACCGTCACCTGGAATGGCCGCACCCTGCGCGCGGTGGTCTGCCCGATCGGCATCGACGCCCAGGAATTTGCCGACACCGCCAATGGCCCGGTGGCCGAGGCGATGCGCCAGCGCATGGAGGAAAGTGCCGGCGGCCGCGCGATGATCGTGGGCGTGGACCGGCTCGACTATTCCAAGGGCCTGCAGGAACGCTTCATCGGCTATGAACGCCTGCTCTCGCAACGCGAAGACCTGCACGAAAAGGTCTTCCTGCTGCAGATCGCCCCGCCCAGCCGCGAAAGCGTGCAGACCTACCAGGAAATTCGCGCCAGCCTGGATTCGCTGTCAGGGCGGATCAATGGCGAGTTTTCCAGCGTGGAATGGGTGCCGCTGCGCTATGTCAACAAGGGCTATCCGCGCGATGTGCTCGCCGGCGTCTATCGCGCCGCCAAGGTGGGCCTGGTTACGCCCCTGCGCGACGGGATGAACCTGGTGGCCAAGGAATTCGTGGCGGCGCAAGACCCGGCCGATCCGGGCGTGCTGGTGCTGTCGAACTTTGCCGGAGCGGCCGCGCAGATGAGCCAGGCAGTGCTGGTCAATCCCTATAGCCCCGAAGAGATTGCCGATGCCCTGGGGCAGGCGCTGACCATGCCGCTGGCCGAACGCCAGGAACGCTGGCGCGCGCTGATGGATACCGTGCTTGAGCAGGACGTGATGTGGTGGCTGGGCCAGTTCATGGCCGCGCTCGATCCCGGCGAGGCGCAGGAACCAGCGTTGAGCGCGGCGTGATGGTGACCGTCGCGGCCTGACATGCGGGTAGGGCTTGCCAAAGAGCGATCAAAGATATATCTTAGAACTCGTTCACAGCAATTCCCTGCCCCACTCCGCACAGACAGGCACCCCGATGACCAGCCAAGCCAGCCAGACCACCACCCCGCCCTCCGATCCTGCCGACGCGCCGGTGCTGCGCCGCATGCGCCACGAAACCACGCTGCGCACGCTGCGCATCGCCCGGCATGAGCGGCTGACCCCCAACATGATCCGCATCGTGGCCGAAGGGCCCGAACTGGCCGGCTTTGTCAGCGGCGCGCCCGATGATCACATCAAGGTTTTCGTCGAAGGCGGGCCGGATGAGCGGATCATGCGCGATTATACGCCGCGCCACCACGATGCCGCCGCCGGCACCCTGACCATCGATTTCTTCGACCATGAAGGCGGCCCGGTGTCTGACTGGGCGCGCGCGGCCCAGGTGGGCGATCCCATCCGCATCGGCGGCCCGCGCGGTTCGCAGGTGATCGAGGGGCCGATTGCCCATTGGCTGCTAGTAGGCGATGAAACCGCGCTGCCGGCGATCGGCCGCCGCGTGGAGGAACTGCCCGCCGGGGTGCATGCCACGGTGATCGGTGCCGTGCCCGGCGCCGCCGACGAACAGACTTTTGCCACCGCCGCCACGCTGGAAACGCACTGGCTGCATCGCGACGCTGCGGCCGCCACCGATCCTGCGCCGATCATCGCGGCGCTGGCGCAGATCGACCTGCCGCCCGCCACCTTCGTGTGGATTGCGGCCGAAGCCGGCGTGGCCCGCGCCGCCCGCGAATACCTGGTGGAAACGCGCGGCCTCGACAAGCGGTGGATCAAGGCGGCCGGCTATTGGGTGGCGGGCCAAGCGGATTCCTCGGCCAAGAACCTGGGCGAGGCTGACGCGGCCGGCGGGCACTGACCGCGCCATGGCCCAGCCTGTCTTGCGCGAAGCCGGCCCTGCCGACGCCCACGCCGTGATCAAGTTGTGGCAGGCGGCGGGGCTGACCCGGCCGTGGAACGATCCGGCCACCGACTATCACCTGGCGATGGCAAACCCGGCCTGCACCGTGATCCTGGCCGAACAGGAGGGGACGCCCGCGGCCACGATCATGGTCGGCTATGACGGCCATCGCGGCTGGGTCTATTACCTGGGCGTGGCCCCAGCGTTTCAGCGCCAGGGCCTGGGTCGCGCGCTGATGCAGGCGGCCGAACAGTGGCTTGCCGCGCGCGACTGCCCCAAGCTGATGCTGATGGTGCGCGCTGATAACCTGGCGACCAAGGCCTTCTATGCCGCCCTGGGATACGAACCCCAGGCGGTGGAAACCCTGGGCCGCCGCCTCGACGGGCGGTAAGGTGCCCTACTTCAGCCCGATCAGCGAAATCTCGCGGCCATAGCCCGGCTCTCCGGCATGGGTGGCGCGGCGGAACGAGAAGAAGCGGTCGGGCTGGGCGTAGGTATCTTCGTCCAGCATGCCGATCACGCCCACGCCAAACGCGTGGAGCCGATGCGCGACATAGCCAGGCAGGTCGAACCAGGCGTGACCCGCCTTGCCCGCGCGGAAAAAGCGTTCGTTTTCGGCTGACTGGGCCAGGAAGCGGTCTTCGAACCCGGCATCCACCTCATAGCTTTTCTGGCCGATACAGGGCCCGACCACCGCCACGATCGCCGCGCGATCGGCGCCCAGAGCCTCCATCGCCGCCACCGTGCGATCGGTGACACCATCGAACGCGCCGCGCCAGCCGGCATGGGCCGCGCCGATCACCCCGGCATGGGGATCGTGAAACAGCACCGGCGCGCAATCGGCGGTCAAAATGCCCAGCAGCACGCCGCGCTGGCGGGTAACCAGCGCATCGCCACGCGGGCGGTCCGCTTCGTCCCACGGCTGGTCCACGGTGATGACATCGGCCGAATGCACCTGATAGGCGCAGACCAGCGTGGCCCCCGGCAGCACCGCAGCAGTCGCGCGGCGGCGGTTTTCGGCCGTGGCGGCCGGGTCATCCTCGCTGCCCCAGCCAACGTTGAGCCCGGCATGAATGCCAGCAGAAACCCCGCCCCGCCGCCCGAGGAAACCATGGGCGGCGCCGTCCAGCGCGGGGTGGGTGAGAACCTCGACGCTCATCCGTCCAGGCTCTTGCTCACCTGTTCGCGCACATCGCGCGACAGGCGCGGCGCGGCGGCGATCCGCTCCAACTGGGCACGCATCAGCGCGGCGCGCACCGGCTCGATCCGCCGCCAGCGGCCCAGCGGCGCCACGAACCGTGCCGCCACGTTGCCGTTGATCGGATCGAGTGCCAGGATCAGATCGGCAATCAGCGCATAGCCGGCGCCATCGGCCGCATGGAACGCCTGGGCATTGGCGGCAAAGGCCATGTAGAGCGCCCGCACGCGGTTGGGGTTGGTCAGGGTGAAATCGGCATGCTGCGCCAGGGCGCGGACATGATCGAGCGCGCGCGGGTGCAGCGAGCCGGCCTGGAGCGAGAACCACTTGTCGATCACCAGCCGGTTCTCGGCAAAGCGAGCGTGGAAATGCGCCAGCGCTTCATCGCGCGCGGGCACGTCCAGCCCGCACAGCACCATCAGCGCGCCCTGGCGATCGGTCATGTTGTCGGCCGCGTCATACTGCGTCTTGGCGCGCTGCGCCGCCTCGACCGGATCGGCAGCAGCGAGATAGACCAGCGCCTGGGTCTTGAGCTTGCGCGCGCCGCGTGCGGCAGCGTCGAGGCCATAGGGCACCGCCGTGCAGCGATCGTGCAGGCCGCGCCACGCGTCGCCCAGTTCACGGCCCAGCCAGGCCTTGAGTGCTTCGCGTTCGGCATGGACGCGCGCCGGATCGACCGGATTGATCTGCTCGGCCAGATAGGCCTCGCCCGGCAGCATGACCAGTTCGCCGCGCATCAGGTCATCGAGCGCGGTATCGGCCAGGATCGCGCCCAGCGCCCCGCCGATCGCGGCGCGGCCAGCCTCGCGCGATGCATCATCGAGCCGCCCTTCGACCGCTGCCACCAGATGCTGCACCACCAGTTGCTGCATCGCTTCATAGCGGGCAAAGGCATCGTCATCGTGGCCGGCGAGGAACACCAGGTCTTCCACGCTTTGCGGCGCATTGATCGCCACCGGCGCCGAAAACCCACGGTTGATCGACAGCACCGGCGCCTGGGCAAAGCCGTCAAAGGTAAAGGTCTGCGCCGCATCAGCCAGCACGATGAGGTGTTCGCCGCCATGGCGGCCGGTGGCGCGATCGAACAGCGCCGTGCGCAGCGGGATGACCATCGGCTGCTTGACCGGCTGGCCCGGCGTGGGCGGCACGGTCTGCTTGAACGCCAGGGTCACCGTGCCGCTGGCGGCATCGTGGGTCATGCCCACGTCCACCTGCGGCGTGCCGGCCTGCTCGTACCAGCGGCGAAACTGCTTAAGGTCGAGCCCGGCGCCATCCTCGATCGCGGTGACGAAATCCTCGCAGGTCGCGGCCTCGCCATCATGGCGCTCGAAATAAAGGTCCGTCCCCGCGCGGAACCGCTCCGGCCCGGCCAGCACGGTCATCATGCGGATCACCTCGGCGCCCTTGTTATAGACGGTTGCCGTGTAGAAATTGCTGATTTCCTGATAGGAATCGGGCCGGATCGGATGCGCCAGCGGCCCCGAATCCTCAGGGAACTGGGCGCTGCGCAACACGCGCACATCCTCGATCCGCTTGACCGGGGCAGAGCCCTGATCAGCCGAGAACTGCTGGTCGCGCAGCACGGTGAAGCCTTCCTTCAGGGACAGCTGGAACCAGTCGCGGCAGGTCACGCGGTTGCCCGACCAGTTGTGGAAATACTCGTGCGCCACCACGCCTTCGACGCCGTCGTAGTCCGCGTCGGTCGCGGTTTCCGGGTCGGCCAGGATATAGCGGGTATTGAAGATGTTGAGGCCCTTGTTCTCCATCGCCCCGGCGTTGAAATCGGAAACCGCCACGATGTTGAACAGGTCGAGATCGTATTCCCGGCCATAGACCTTTTCATCCCAGTCCATCGAGGCGATCAGCGCGCGCATCGCATGGGCAGTGCGCGTTTCATCGCCCGCGCGCACCCAGATCGCCAGGTCAACCTCGCGCCCCGACATGGTGGTGAAGCGATCACGCGTGGCAATCAGATCACCGGCCACCAGGGCAAAGAGGTACGACGGCTTGGGCCAGGGATCGTGCCAGATCGCCCAGTGCGTGCCATCGTCTTCCTCGCCGCTGTCCATCGGGTTGCCGTTCGACAGCAGCACCGGGAACGCCGCCTTGTCCGCCGTGAGCGTGACGGTGTAGCGGCTGAGCACGTCGGGCCGATCGGGGAAGAAGGTGATGCGGCGAAAGCCCTCGGCCTCGCACTGCGTGCACAGCAGCCCGCCCGAGGCATAGAGGCCGGACAGCTGGGTATTGGCGGTGGGATCGATCGTGGTTTCGATCGTCACCTGGTGCGCATCGCCCGGCAGTTCCACCACCAGATCGTCGCCGTCCATGGTCCAGGCACTGTGCGGTTCGCCATCCACGGAGACGCTCTGCGCCACCAGGCCATCACCATTGAGGCGCAGCGGCCCGCCATCGCCAGCCGCGTTGCGCTCCACATCGAGCGTCGCCGTCACCTGCGTGGCGGCAAGATCGAGCAGGAAATCGAGCGCGATATCGGGCACCAGCCAGGCGGGCGGGCGATAATCGGCGCGCTGGATCACGACGGGCGGCTGGCTGGCTGAATCCTTCATGGCCCTGACTTAGGAAGCCGCAGGCCTTGGGGCAATTGAGCAAATCGGAAACAGGGGATAATTGCCGGGTTTAAGCCCTCTCTGCTTCGCAAGAAGGGGCTGGGGTGGTGGAGGCCTCGCGCAACCGATGACCGATAGCAAACACAGCGGGACCCCGGATCAAGTCCGGGGTGACGAGGAACAAGCAGATACAGCGCACGAAGGCCACCTGTTCATCTTCGGCATGGGCTATGCCGCGCAAGTCCTGGCCAAGACCCTGCGCGCCCAAGGCTGGCAGGTCAGCGGCACGGGCCGCGCCGGCACGATCGCCTTTGCCGACAGCGCCGCCGTCAATGCCGCCTTGGCGCAGGCCAGCCATGTGCTGTCTTCGGTGCCGCCTGCGCGCGAAGGCGGCGATCCGGTGCTGGAAACCTATGGCGCGGCATTGGCCAACTGGCCGGGCGCGTGGATCGGCTATTGGTCGTCCACCGGGGTCTATGGCGATGCGCGCGGCGCCTGGGTGGATGAAACCGCACCGATCGGCGGCGGGCGGCGTTCCGCGCGCGTGGCGGCAGACCTGGCGTGGCAGGCGCTCGACCCTCGCGTGCGCGTGCTGCGCCTGCCCGGCATCTATGGCCCGGGGCGCAGCGTGATCGACAAGCTGCGCGAGGGCACTGCGCATCGCATCATCGCCCACGACCAGGTGTTCAGCCGCATCCATGTCGACGACATTGCCGGCGCCACGATCGCCGCTTTTGCCGGGCCGCCCGGCGTCTATAATCTGGCCGACGACGAACCGGCCAGCCAGAACACCGTGGTGGAAGAGGCCGTGCGGCTTACCGGCCTGCCCCTGCCGCCGCTGCTTACCGCCGATGAAGCGCAGCTTTCGCCCATGGCGCGCGGGTTTTATGCCGAAAGCCGGCGCATTGCCGCGGGCAAGGCGCGCCGCGTGCTGGGCTGGCGCCCGGTCTATCCCACCTATCGCGAAGGGTTGCGCGCCTTGAGCGCCATGACCAGCCCGACCATCGCCAGCGCAGAGCCACCTGCGGCCAGCAGCGACCAGCGATAATCCTCGAACACGGTCGACAGCGCCATGGCCACCACCGGCACCAGCACGCCATTATACGCCGCGCGGCCCGCGCCCATGTCTTTGAGCAGCTGGAAATAGAGCGGGAAGGTGATCACCGAACCCACGATCGCCAGATAGAGCACGCCCGAGACATAGGACCAGGTCCAGTCGACCGTCGGCGGCCCGGCCAGCGCCAGCGCCACCAGTCCGTCGATCAGCGCGCCGATGGTCATGGCCCAGGCCAGGATCGGCACCACCGGTCGCGCCCGCGCCGGGCCCGAGGCCTGGATGACGTTGGCCACCGATGCCGCCAGGATGGAAACCGTCACCATGGCGATGCCCAGCCACGGCGTGGTGGTAGCCGGCGCCACGCGCACTTCGTGCAGGACCAGCAGGGCGATCCCCGCCAGCGCCACGGCCGAACCGGCCCAGAACCCGCGCGGCACGCGTTGCCCCAGAAAGACGTGGGCCAGCACGGCATTGGGTACCATCAGCAGCGCATAGAGCACCGCGACCAGGCCCGATGTCAGGTGCTGTTCGGCGGGATAAAGGAACTGGTAATTGATCGTGAAGTGAAAGAAGCCGATGCCCAGGGCCAGGGTCCAGCCCTGGCGATCGAGCGCGAGGCGATCCCTGCGCAGCACGGCCAGCACAAAGGTGCCCAGCGCCGCCAAGGCAAAGCGATAGCACACAGACCAGCTTGGCGGCACGCTGCCGGCCTGCCCCTTGATCACCAGCCAGGTGGAGCCCCAGATCAGCGCCACGGCCAGGAACGGGATAACCACGCGCGGCCGCCACAGGCTTTCCGGCGGGGCGGGAGAGGCTGCGCTCACAGCGTGCGAATCGCGCGGGCCAGCGCGGCAACATGGGCCGGATCGCTGTTCCAGGCCGTCACCAGCCGGGCCGCACCCGGCGTGCCGACTGGCGCGGGCCAATCATAGAAATCAAACCCCATGCCGCGCAGCGTGGTCTTTTCCACATCGCTCAGCGTCACGAACAGCTCGTTCGCCTCTACCGCGTGCAGCAGGCGTCCGGCGCAGGCCGTGGCCAGTTCCTGCGCGGCGGCATTGGCGGCACGGGCATTGGCCAGCCACAGGTCATGCTCCAGCATGGCCAAGATCTGCGCCGCCAGATAGCGGCCCTTGGATTGCAGATGCCCGGCGCGCTTGCGGCGGAAGCGGATCACATCGGCCAGATCCTCGTCGAACAGCACGATCGCCTCTGCCCCCAGGCCGCCGTTCTTGACGAAGCCAAAGCTCAAGGCATCGACGCCCGCCTGCGCGGTGAGCGCGGCAGGATCGCAATCGAGGAACGCCACGGCATTGGCAAAGCGCGCGCCATCCATGTGCAGCATCAGGCCGCGCGTGCGTGTCAGCGAGCCGATCGCGGCCACTTCGTGCGGGCGATAGGCGCGGCCATATTCGCTGGCCTGGGTGATCGAGATGGCATGCGGCTGCACCTGGTGCACACCGGGGCGAATCGGATCGATCGCGGCGGCAATGCTTTCGGGCGTCAACAGCGCGCCATCGCCCTGGGCCAGGATCAGCTTGGCGCCATGGGTGAAAAAGCCCGGCGCGCCGCCCTCGTCCATCTCGATATGCGCCTCGCGGTGGCAGACCACGGCGCCGTGCGGCGGCACCATCGCGCTCAGTGCCAGGCAATTGGCCGCCGTGCCGGTGGCCACCCACAGCGCGGCGCAGGGCGTGCCGAACAGCGCGGAAAACGCCTCGTCCAGCGCGCGGCTCTGCGCATCGGCATCATAGGGAAAGTCGGGCGCGTCGGCGGCCTGCATCGCGGCCCAGACGCGGGGGTGGACGGACGCGGCGTTGTCAGAGAAGAAATGCATGGAAACCGCACTGCCTGCGAAGGCGTTGTGCGGTCAAGCCACCCGTTGTTGCAGGGTGCAGGGAGAACCGCCGTGGACCAGACCGTTTCCATCACCCACGACAACCAGGGCAGCCACGGCGCCTATCATGCCAGCGTGGCCAACGAATCCGCGCAAGGCGTGCTGACCTGGCGCGAGGCAGCGCCCGGCGTGGTCGTGGCCGATCACACCCTGGTGCCCAGCGCCATCGGTGGGCGCGGCGTGGCCGCGCGGCTGGTGGACGCGCTTATTGCCGACGCGCGTGAGCAGGGCTGGAAAGTGGTGCCGGCGTGCAGCTATGTTGCCGCGCAGTTCCGCCGCCATCCCGAATGGGCCGACCTGCAGGCCTGAGCGCGAACGTTCTGATCTGGCTGGGTTTGCCGGGAAATGGTGCTGCTGGGGAGGATTGAACTCCCGACCTCAGCCTTACCAAGGATGCGCTCTACCACTGAGCTACAGCAGCACACCATTTCCGCGAAAGCCGGGGCGCCGGGCGCCTCGGCTTCGTGCCATCGGGGCCTTGCCGCCGGTGGAGGCGCGCTATTGGCCGCACGGGTTGGCAAAGTCAAGCGGGGTTGCCGGCAAAAAATTCGCGCGGCAAAGAACCATGGCCATGAACCTGTCGAAAACCCCATCGCCTGCCGCCCGCCGCGAAGAGCGCCTTGCCCAGCGCCTGCGCGAGAACCTGCGCCGCCGCAAAGCACAGGCGCGCGCGCTTTCAGAGACCCAAGAAGAAATGGCGCCGCAGCGCGGGGAGAATGGCGGCGAATCGGCGTGACTCGCCTTTCCAAATCGCCCCCGGCCCGCTAGGGGCCGCGTTCTCTTGTCTCCTTTCTTGCAGCAGGAAGCCTCGATGCCCCGTTTGATCCTGATTCGTCACGGCCAGTCGCAATGGAACCTGGAAAACCGCTTCACCGGCTGGTGGGACGTGGATGTGACCGAAAAGGGCGCGGCCGAAGCCTTTGCCGCCGGCCAGCTGCTGAAAAACAAGGGCGTGCTGCCCACCGTGGCGTTCACCTCGCTCCAGACCCGCGCGATCAAGACGCTGCACCTGGCGCTGGAAGCGGCCGGCCGCCTGTGGGTGCCCGAAACCAAGGACTGGCGCCTCAACGAGCGGCACTATGGCGGGCTGACCGGCCTCGACAAGGCCGAAACCGCCGCCAAGCATGGTGACGAGCAGGTCAAGGTATGGCGCCGCAGCTTCGACATTCCGCCGCCGGTGCTCGAAGCAGGCAGCGCGTTCGATCTGGCCAGCGATCCGCGCTATGCCGGCATTCCCGTGCCCGCCACCGAAAGCCTCAAGGACACCATCGCCCGCGTGCTGCCGGCTTATGAAGAGCTGATCGTACCCGCGCTCAAGGCCGGGGAAACCGTGATCGTTTCGGCCCATGGCAATTCGCTGCGCGCGCTGGTCAAGCACCTGTCGGGCATTTCCGATGCCGATATCACCGGCCTCGAAATCCCCACAGGCCAGCCGATCGTCTATGAACTGGACGACAACCTGGCCGAAGTGGAACGCTATTACCTGTCGGAGCGCTGAGGAGCGCACCGACGCCCGATGGGGGATTTGGGATGAGTGAAAGTGCGCAAGTTGGCGCGCAGGTTGCCATCATCATGGGCAGCCAGTCCGACTGGGAAACGATGAAGAACGCCGCCGCCGTGCTGGAAAAGCTGGGGGTGGCCCACGAATGCCGCATCGTTTCGGCCCATCGCACGCCTGATCGGCTGGTGGACTTTGCCAAGACCGCGCATACCGCCGGCTTCAAGGTGGTGATCGCCGGGGCCGGCGGCGCGGCGCACCTGCCGGGCATGGTCGCGTCGATGACGCACCTGCCGGTGCTGGGCGTGCCGGTGGAATCCAAGGCGCTCAAGGGCATGGATAGCCTGCTCTCGATCGTGCAGATGCCGGGCGGCATTCCGGTGGGCACCCTGGCGATCGGCGCGCCGGGCGCCACCAATGCCGGCATCCTGGCGGCATCGATCCTGGCGACGACCGACGCGGCGCTGGCACAGCGCTTGATCGCGTTCCGCCAGGCGCAGACGGATGCCGTGGCCGAGCGTCCGCAATGAAGACGTTTGGCCCTGGCGCGACGATCGGCATCCTGGGCGGCGGGCAACTGGGCCGGATGATGGCCCTGGCCGCCGCGCAGCTGGGCTATTGCGCGCATGTCTATGCCCCCGAACCGCGCGCGGAATCCGTCGCGGCGCAGGTAAGCGCAGCCTATACCCAGGGCACGTATGACGATGAAGCCGCGCTGGCTGCCTTTGCCGCGCAAGTCGCGGTCGTTACCTATGAATTCGAGAACGTGGCGGCCGCGCCGCTGGCAGCGATCCTGCCCCATGCCGCGCTGTTCCCGCCCGCGCGCGCGCTGGAAGTGGCGCAGGACCGGGTGAACGAGAAATCGTTCGTGGAAACGCTGGGCGGCCGCCCGGCGCCGTGGATGCAGGTGGACGGGGCGGAGGATCTTGCCCGCGCCGTGGCAACGATCGGTGCCCCCGGCATTCTCAAGACCCGGCGCGATGGCTATGACGGCAAGGGTCAGTGGCGCATCATGACGCCGGCCGACGCCGCCGGGCTGGACTTGCCCGCCGTGCCGCTGATCTACGAAGGCTTCGTCGAGTTCTTCGGCGAATTTTCGGTGATCCTGGTGCGCGCCCAGGATGGCAGCGTGCAGTTCTGGGACAGCGCCCGCAACGAGCACGAAGACGGCATCCTGGCGCGCTCCACCGTGCCCGCCCCGGCCGAGATCGCCGCGCAAGTGCCCGCCGCGCGCGCGCTGGCCAAGCAAGTGGCCGCCGCGCTGGACTATGTCGGCGTGCTGACGCTGGAATTCTTTGCGACGCAGGATGGCCCGGTGTTCAACGAAATGGCGCCGCGCGTGCACAATTCCGGGCACTGGAGCATCGAAGGAGCCATCGCCAGCCAGTTCGAGAATCACGTGCGCGCGATCCTCGGCCTGCCGCTGGGCAGCACCGAACTCGTCACCCAGGGCGCGGTGATGGACAACCTGATCGGCGAAGCGGCCGATGCCTGGCCGCAACTGCTGGCCGATCCGGCCAATCACCTGCACCTCTATGGCAAGGCGGAAACGCGCCCGGGCCGCAAGATGGGCCATGTTACCCGGCTGGTGAAGTAAGCCATGGGCGCGGCGTTGTTCCTGATCGTGGCGCGGGCCCAGGACGGCACGATCGGCGACAAGGGCAAGCTCGCCTGGCACATTCCCGCCGATCTCAAGCGATTCAAGGCCCTGACCATGGGCAAGCCGATGATCATGGGCCGCAAGACCTTCGAATCGCTGCCCGGCCTGCTGCCTGGCCGCCGCCACGTGGTGCTGACCCGCGATGCGGCCTGGTCGGCGCCGGGCGCGCAGGTGGTGCACAGCCTGGACGAAGCGCTGGCGAGCGTGGCCGATGAGGCAGAAGCCGCGGTGATCGGCGGGGCGGAAATGCTCGCGCTGTTTGCGCCGCTGGCCAGCCGCTTTGAATTGACTGAGGTGCATGGCGCGTTTGGCGGCGATACGACGATGCCCTATCCCGATGCCGCCTGGCACGAGATTGCCCGCAGCGAGCATGAGGCCGGCCCCGGCCATCCGGCCTTTGCCTTTGTCACGCTGGAACGGGCCGATGCACAACAAGAAGGCAGCACGCCATGATCCGGCTCTATGCACGCGAGCGCGTGCCTGAAAACTGGCGCGGCGCCATCGTGGCGCTGGGCAATTTCGACGGGTTCCACCTGGGCCACCAGGCCGTGGTGGCCGAAGCGGTGCGCTGGGCGCGGGCCGAAGGCCGCCTGGTGATGATCGCCACGTTCGATCCCCATCCGGTCTGCCATTTCGATCCCAAGGCGCCGCCGTTCCGCCTCACCTCGCTCGACCAGCGGCAGGAACTGTTCGCCGCCGCCGGCGCCGATGCCATGCTGGTGTTCGAATTCGACGCCACCCTGGCCCAGACCAGCGCGCAGGATTTCGTGGGCCAACTGCTGGCCGATCGCATCGGCGCCGCCGGCGTGGTGACCGGCGAGGATTTCACCTTTGGCAAGCAGCGCGGCGGCAACATCTCCGTGCTGCGCGAACTGGGCGCGCAATACGGGCTTGCCGCCCGCGCGGTTGGCCCGGTGCAGCGCGACGGCGTGGTGGTGTCATCCAGCCGCGTGCGTGAAGCGCTCAAGGCCGGCGATTGCGCCACGGCGGCGGCGCTGCTGACGCGGCCATTTGCCATTCGCGGCATTGTCCAGCATGGCGACAAAGTGGGCCGCACGATCAATTTCCCCACCGCCAACCTGGCCATGGGCAAGTATCTGCGCCCGGCCTATGGCATCTATGCCGTCAAGGGCCGCCTGTGCGATGGGCGCGAGCTGCTGGGTGCGGCCAACGTGGGCATCCGCCCCACGTTCGATCCGCCCAAGGAACTGCTGGAGCCGCACTTCTTCGATTTCACCGGCGATCTCTATGGCCAGGAAATCGAAGTCAGCTTCCACCATTTCCTGCGCCCCGAGGCCAAGTTCGACAGCCTGGATGCGCTGGTGGCGCAAATGGCGCGCGATTGCCTGGAAGCGCGCCGGCTGCTGGAAAACGCCTGATTTTTCCTCCGTTTCGACGCGATTGGCGGCTGCCTGGTTGACAGGCCAGCCCGCCACGGCTTGATCGCGCGGGGCCCGATCTTATCGGGCTGGGTGGAAAGGACATGGCATGGTGTGGTTGCGGGGCGCTCTGTTTACCGGGGCGCTGGCCTTTCTGGTGCTCACCTTCGTCAATGCCAGCTGGATCGTCACCGCCGCGCCCGGACGGCCGCGGCTGATCGCCAACGGCGGCATCACCCAGGATTACAAGCCGGGCGGGCGCAATGCCCCCTGCCCGGCGCGGGAAATCCTGCCCCCGCTCCATGCCATTCTGGAAGATACCGCCCGCTCGGTGTTTACCGCACGGCGCATGGGCGCCGATTACGTGGCGATCGACGTGGTGCGCACGGCCGACAACCATCTCGCGCTCTATCCCGACGCCGATCTGGGTTGCCGCACCGAGGCGACCGGCCCGGTCACGCAGATGACCATGGCCGGGCTGGCCCGGCTCGACGCGGGCTATGGCTATAGCGCCGATGGCGGCAAGACCTTTCCCCTGCGCGGCAAGGGGCGCGGGCTGATCCCCTCGCTCGACGAGATCCTGGCCGCAAGCGCGAGCGGCCGCTTTATCTATCGCTTTCCCGGCAACGACGTGGCCGCCGTGCCGCTGCTGGTCGACGCGCTCAAGCGCAATGGCCACGATGCACGCACGCTGGGCGAGGGCTTTGTCGGCAATGCCGCGCTGGTGGCAGCGGTGAACCAGGCGCTGCCCGGCGCCTGGACGATCGACCCTGTCCAAAGCCGCACCTGCACCAACGATTATCGCTGGAAGGGCTGGACCTCGCTGGTGCCGGCCAGCTGCCAGGGCGCCACGATGATCGCCGCGCTCGAAGACAGCTTTCCCAAGGGCGCGATGACGCTGTGGGGCTGGCCCAACCGCGTGCAGCAGCGGATCGAGGGCGTGGGCGGCCATGTCATGGCGGTGGCCAGCGAAGGCAGCGGCGATGCCCTGGGCACCGGCCTGCGCCACGCGCGCGAACTGCCGCAGGTGCCCGCATCGTTCCACGGCACTGTGCTGATCGACAATTTCTGGACCGTCGGCCCCGCCCTGCGCCCCGACATGGACGCGCGCACCAATGCCGAGGCCGTGGCCGCGCAGGACCGCGACGAGAATACGCCATGATGGGAGGCAGTGTCGCCCCCACTCCCAACCCCAACCCCAACCCCAACCTGTTCGTCACCCCGGACTTGATCCGGGGTCCAGCTTCTTTTGGCCACCTTGCGCTGTTCGTCGAAGAATAGCGGGACCCCGGGTCAAGCCCGGGGTGACGTGGAATGATGGATGTGAGGGGGAGTGAGAAGCGGCATGGCCCGCATTTGCCTGCATCCGGCATTTGCAGGAATCCGCACAGATCGCTAAGGCCCGCCGATCATGACCGAAACGCGCGACTATCGATCGACCGTCTTCCTGCCGAAGACCGATTTTCCCATGAAGGCCGGGCTCCCGCAAAAGGAGCCGGGGATTCTCGCGCGGTGGCAGGATGAAGACATTTATGGCCAGCTGCGCGCCGCGCGCGAAGGCCGGGAAAAGTTCATCCTTCACGATGGCCCGCCCTATGCCAATGGCGACATGCACATCGGCCATGCGCTGAACCATATCCTCAAAGACATGGTGGTGCGCACCCAGACCCTGCTGGGCAAGGACGCGCCCTATGTGCCCGGCTGGGACTGCCACGGCTTGCCGATCGAGTGGAAGGTCGAGGAAGAATACCGCAAGAAGAAAAAGAACAAGGACGAGGTTCCCCCGAAGGAATTCCGTGCCGAATGCCGCGCCTATGCCCAGAAGTGGGTGGACGTGCAGCGCGAGCAGCTGAAGCGCCTGGGCATCAACGCCGCCTGGGACCGGCCCTACCTGACCATGGATTTCCAGGCCGAAGCGACGATCGTGGGCGAACTTTTGAAGTTCGCCGAATCCGGCCAGCTCTATCGCGGCGCCAAGCCGGTGATGTGGAGCCCGGTGGAAAAGACCGCGCTGGCCGAAGCCGAAGTGGAATACGAGGACATCGTTTCCACCCAGATCGACGTGGCGTTTGAAATCACGGATCCGCCGATCGAAGCGCTCAAGGGTGCCTATGCGGTGATCTGGACGACCACTCCGTGGACGATCCCGGTCAACCAGGCGCTCGCCTATGGGCCCGAGGTGGAATACGTGTTGGTGCAGGCAGGCGACAAGCGCGTGCTGCTCGCCGCGCTGCTCGCCGAGGCGGCAGCCACGCGCTTTGGCTTGACACTCGAAGCCCCGCTGTGGACCGGCAAAGGCGCTGACCTTGCCGGCACCGTCGCCCGCCACCCGATGCACGCGCTGGGCGGCTTCTTTGCCGAGCCGCGCCCGCTGCTCGCCGGCGATTTCGTCACCACCGAATCGGGCACCGGCCTGGTGCACATGGCGCCCGACCATGGCGAGGACGACTTTGAGCTGTGCAAGGCGCACGGGATCGAGCCCAAGTTCGCTGTCACTGCCGATGGCAAGTATCGCGAAGACTGGGGCTGGCTGGCCGGCCAAGGCAGCGTGATCAATCCCAAGTTCAACGCGCCCGATGGCCCGATCTGCGCGGCCTTGGCCGAAGTGGGCGCGCTGATGGCCGCGAGCGCGGACTACAAGCATTCTTATCCCCACTCGTGGCGGTCCAAGGCCAAGGTGATCTTCCGCTGCACGCCGCAGTGGTTCGTGCCGATGGACCAAGCCCGCGAAGGCGGCAGCTTGCGCGAAAAGGCCGTGGCGGCGATCGCGGCCACCCGCTTCGTGCCGGAAAAGGGCCGCAACCGTATCGGCGCCATGGTCGAAGGGCGGCCTGACTGGGTGCTGTCGCGCCAGCGCGCCTGGGGCGTGCCGATCACCCTGTTCGTCAACCGCCAGACCGGCCAGTACCTCGCTGATCCCGCGGTCAACGCCCGGATCATCGCCGGGATCATGGCCGAAGGCGTCGACGCGTGGGACGACGAGCGCGCGCAGGAATACCTCGGCGCCGATTACAGTGCCGACGATTACGAGCGCATCACCGACATTCTCGACGTGTGGTTCGATTCCGGCTCCACCCATGCCTTCGTGCTGGAATCCGGGCGCTGGCCCGAACTGCGCTGGCCGGCCGATCTCTACCTGGAAGGCAGCGACCAGCATCGCGGCTGGTTCCAGTCCTCGCTGCTCGAAAGCTGCGCCACGCGCGGCCGTGCGCCCTATGATGCCGTGCTCACCCACGGCTTCACCATGGACGCCAAGGGCCTCAAGATGTCCAAGTCGCTGGGCAACACGATCAGCCCGCTGGACCTGATGCGCGATTACGGCGCCGATATCCTGCGGCTGTGGGCGCTGTCGGTGGACTTCACCGAGGATCACCGCATCGGCAAGGAAATCCTCGCCGGCGTGGCCGACCAGTATCGCAAGCTGCGCAACACCTATCGCTATCTGCTGGGCGCGCTCGACGGGTTCAGCGAAGACGAGCGCGTGGCACCGCAGGACATGCCCGAACTGGAACGCTACATGCTGGCGCGCCTCGCTGGGCTCGACGCCACCCTGCGCCAGGCCGTGGCGGACTATGACTTCAACACCTATGTCCGCAGCCTGACCGAGTTCTGCAACGAAGACCTGTCGGCGTTCTTCTTCGATATCCGCAAGGACAGCCTCTATTGCGATGCGCCGGCCGATGCCAAGCGCCGCGCCTATCGCACCGTGCTCGACGTGCTGTTCCACGCGCTGGTGCGCTATGGCGCGCCGGTCATGGTCTTCACGGCCGAGGAAGTGTGGCAGAGCCGCTATCCCGGCGCCTCGGTCCACCTGCTGGAATGGCCCGAACTGCCGGCGGCAGAGGCCGACACGGCGCAATGGGAACGCCTGCGCGCGCTGCGCACCAGCGTGAACGAGGCGATCGAGCCGCTGCGCCGCGAAAAGGTGCTGGGTTCGGGCCTGGAAGCCAAGGTCACCGTGCCGGCCGACGCCCCCGAAGCCGAAGGCGGCCTGGCGGAACTGTTCATCAGCGCGACAGTTGCGCGTGGGCAGGAGCTTTCCGTGACCCGAACCGATGACCACAAGTGCGGCCGTTGCTGGCGCCACCTTCCCGAAGTGACCGAAGACGGCGCGCTGTGCGGCCGCTGCGAAAGCGTGGTTGCCGCCATCGACGAGCACGCCGCGTGAGCCTGCTGACGCGCAACCGCCTGGCCGGGTTCGCCCTGGCCCTGGCCACCTTTGCGGTGGACCGGGGGGTGAAGGCGTGGATCGCCGGGCCGCTGGCCCTGCCCGAACAGGGCGCGATCTACATCACCAGCTTTTTCAGCCTGCGCTGGACGCAGAACCTGGGCGTGTCGCTGGGCCTGCTGAGCGCCAGTTCCAGCGAGGGCCGGCTGGCGCTGCTGGCCATGACCGGGCTGATCGCGCTGGGCGTGGCGATCTGGATGCTGCGCGAAAAGGCCATGGGCGAACTGGCTGGCCTGGCCGTGATCCTGGGCGGGGCGCTGGGCAACATCTATGACCGCTTCACCCGTGGCTATGTGATCGACTATGCCGATCTGCATTTCGGCGAGGTTCGGCCCTTCCAGATTTTCAACCTGGCGGACGCGGCAATCACGCTGGGCGTGCTGATCCTGCTTGCCCGTTCGCTGTTTTCGCGCGAAAAGCGCGAGCCGGGCAGCCCCAGCCCAACGGAGATTTAAGTAATGCGCAAAGCCGTCGCCCTTGCCTTTCTCGTTTCGGCCGGGAGCTTTTTGGCTGCGTGCAGCTCCAACAGCTCGCTGTTCAACCGCGTGCGCCCTGACGAATTCGCCGTCAGCCGCCAGGCGCCGCTGGTCGTTCCGCCCGATTTCGCGCTGACCCCGCCCAACCCCGGCGCGCCGCGTCCGCAGGATGTCGATTCGTCGAAGCAGGCGCTCGATGCCCTGTTCGGCGGCCCCGTACCGCGCAGCGCGGTGGAGACCGACACCCTGGGCAAGGCTGGCGCTTCGGCCGTCGGCATCCGCAGCACGGTGGGCGATCCGCAGACCAAGACCGTCGCCAAGGGCGCCCAGGTCAAGGATATCCTCGCCGCGCCGCAGGGCGATGGCGCCGCTGCCCGCGCGTCCATCCCGGGCTGATCGCGCCGCGCCAGGACATGTTTTGCAAAAGGCCCGCCGGCATTCCCGGCGGGCTTTTTCATGCCCCGCCGCGCCGCCGCCCTTGCGGTAAGTGACGCCGGTAGCAGCATTTCCTGACATTGCTTCATGTTACGTTCAGGTAAAATAGGGCCAGAAAGCGCCGCAAGCGGCCCTTGCTGGCTGCAACAATGAAATGTTATATCGTTCCCGAACAAGGGGAACGAACCCGGCGGAGAGGCCGACGAACACCACGCCTGCGTCAGGCGGCGCTGCCAACAGCGCGCCAGCGTGGGTGCATGCAAGGTTTATGGAGGAGATTTCGATGCGTTCCATCCTGATGCTGGGATCAGCGGTCCTGGCTCTGGCCCCTGCTGTGGCCTGGGCCGATGCCCCGTCGCCGGCGGCTGATGCCCCAGCGGCCGACGCGCCTGCCAGCGACGGCGCGGCCGATGGCGGCACGGCGGGCGGCGGCAGCAGCAATGCCATGCCGATCGTGGTCACCGCCACGCCGTTTGGCCACACCATCGATGATACGCCCACGGTTTCCGCGCGCGTCGATGCCGATGCGATCTCGCGCGCTGGCGGTGCCAGCATTGCCGATGCCCTGCGCGATGTGCCCGGCGTGTCGTCCACCGGCTTTGCCTCTGGCGCCAGCCGCCCGATCATTCGCGGCATGGACAGCAACCGCGTGCGCCTGCTCGAAGACGGCACATCCAGCTCCGACGTGTCGGACATCGGCCCCGACCACGGCATTCCCATCGATCCGCTCTCGGCCCGCTCGATCGAAGTGGTGCGCGGCGCGGCCACGCTGCGCTATGGCAGCCAGGCGATCGGCGGCGTGGTTAACACGATCAACAACCGCGTGCCCACCACCCTGCCGACCGAGGCGATCTCGGCCGAAGCCAGCACCAGCTACACCACGGTGAACAAGGGCGTCGAAACCGCAGCGCTGGTCGATGGCAAGGCTGGCCAGCTGGCCCTGCATGCCGACGGGTTCTGGCGCACCACCGACAACTATGACACCCCGCTCGGCACCCAGCAGAACTCCTGGTTCAACGGCTGGGGCGGCTCTGTTGGTGGCTCGTATTTCCTGCCTGGCGACAAGAGCCACGTGGGCCTGGCCGTCACGCACTATGACGCGCGCTACGGCATTCCCAGCGACACCACCTATATCGACATGCGCCAGACCAAGGTGATGACGCGCAACAGCTTTGCGCTGGATTCGGGCCTGCTCAAGACGTTTACGCTCGATGGCAGCTATGGCGATTACCAGCATTCGGAAAAGAACCCGGATGGCTCGATCAACACCACCTTCAAGAACAAGGAATGGAACGGCCGCGGCGAACTGCTGCTCAATGCCATGGGCCCGGTGCGCAACACGGCGCTGGGCGTGGAATACCAGCACCGCGATTTCTCGGCCGTGGGCGAAGACAGCAGCTACCTGAACCCGGCCACCAGCCAGAACATCGCCGGCTACCTGTTCACCGAAATCCAGCTCGCCGATCCGCTCCACGTGGAAGCCAGCGGCCGCGTGGAACACGTGCGCATCACCGGCACCCCGGCCGATGATGCCTTCACCGTGCGCAAGTACACGCCGGTGAGCGGCGCGATCGGCGTGCTCTATACGCCGATCAAGGCAGTCAAGTTCGGCCTCAACTTCTCCAGCACCGGGCGCGCGCCGGCGCTGACCGAACTGTTCGCACGCGGCGCCCACGATGGCCCGCAGACCTTTGAGACCGGCGATCCCAACCTCAAGATCGAGCGCGCCAATTCGCTCGAAGGCAGCCTGCGCGTGCGCCAGGGCGGCTTTGCCTTCACCGGTTCGGTCTATTACACGTGGTACAAGAACTATATCTATGGCGAGCTGACCGGCCGCACCTGCGATGATGATGGCGTGTGCACCGCCAGCCCCGACGGCGAACTGCGCGAGCTGTTCTATCGCCAGCAGGGCGCGAAGTTCCGCGGGCTTGAAGCGGAAATGAGCCAGGAGCTGGTCAAGACCGACGAAGGCACGTTCACCGCCAAGGTGCTGGGCGATTACACCCGCGCAACGCTCGACAACGGCTCCAACGTGCCGCGCATCCCGCCCTACCGCATCGGCGGCGGCTTTGCCTGGGCGGGCAAGACGCTCGATGCCGGGATCATGTTCAGCCACTATGGCCGGCAGGACAAGGCGGGCGATTTCGACACGCCCACCGCTGGCTACAACAACCTCAACATGAATGTCGCGTGGCGCCCGTTCAAGAGCCACCCCGGCATCGAGCTGGCGATCGTGGGCCAGAACCTGACCGACGATACCCAGCGCCTGGCCACCGCGCTCAACAAGGATCTGGTGGTCATGCCGGGCCGCTCGGTCCGCTTCGTGATCAAGGCCGCCACGTTCTGATGGCCATGGCGTGCGGTTCCCCATGACAGGAACCGCACGCCATCCTTCATCCCGGCTTCAGCGGCCACTGCCGCCGATGCGATCGAAACCGCTGGGCGTGGCATCGCTGCCAAAGCGATAGCTGGACGCGGTAATCGCGCCGCGCAGGTCGTTTTCCGAATAGACGCAGATGCCCGGATCATTTCCGGCCGCACCCACCGCAACCATCAGCGGGATGAGGTGATCGGCCTGCGGATGGCAGATGCGCGCGGCCGGCGCCTTTTCCCATTCCAGCAGCGCCGCCGCGCGTTCGGCCGGCGCCAGATCGATCAGGGCATGGCGCAGCCAGGCATCGAAGGCTGCCGATGGCGCCGCCGCCGCGGCGTTGAACTGGCGCAGGTTGTGATAGCTGAACCCCGACCCGATGATCAGCACGCCTTCGTCGCGCAAGGGCGCCAGGGCGCGGCCCAGCGCCAGGTGCGCCGCGACATCATAGTCGGCGCGCAGCGACAGGCTGAGCACGGGAATATCCGCCTCGGGCCAGATCGGCTGCAGCATCGAGAACGTGCCGTGGTCGAAACCGCGCGTCGGATCGGTGCCCATCGCGATGCCGGCTGCCTTGCCCAGTTCCACCACGCGCCGCGCCAGATCGGGCGCACCGGGCGCGGGATAGCGGATGTGATAGGTGTGTTCGGGAAAGCCGTAATAGTCATAGACCATGCCCGGCTGCGCGGCGGTCGACACGGTGAACTGCGGCTCTTCCCAATGGCCTGAAACCACCAGCACCGCGCGCGGACGGGCAGGCAATTGCGCGGGCAAAGCCTTGAGCGAGGCTTCCAGCCAGGCAAAGCCTTCGCGGAACGGGCCATCGAGCCAGGGCCAGGGGCCGCCGCCGTGCGAGAGAAAGAACACCGGCTGTTGCTGCATGCGAAATCCATCCTTTCCCGTCCTATCTATGGATTGTTGTGGCCAATGACAGCGGCCAAAACCCTGCGCATCTTGTTGGCCCAAGTTGAACGCGCCGCTCCCTTGCGGCAGATGGCCGGATGCAGGGCGCAAAACCGCAGCAAAGGGTGGCACCATGGCCAAACCGTAATGTTTTGATCACGCCCCCGGCAGGGCACACGGGCTAGACCGCTTTTCGACGGTGAGCAGCTTGGACCCGCGACGTGACGGTCCCCTGTTCCGGTTCCGCTTGGGCTGCTCGCCGTCACCCTGCCGCATGGCGCAGACCCCGCTTTCCCGATCCCCGGTTTTCCGGTAGCCGTCGATGCGCACAGGGCCCTTGCCCTTTCCGCGGCATACCATCCAGTACGTCGGAAAACCTCTCGTTTCGGAACATCCCAGGCCGTGTCACGCCCCATCTTCTTCGATCCCACCGGCCAGCGCCGTCGCTGGACCCGCCGCCTGGCCTTTGCCGTATTAGCCATTCTGGTTGGCATGTGCGTGGTCTTTGCCACCACCGTGGCCACGGTTACGCCGCGCGAACCGCTGAACTTTGCCCAGGAACACATGGCGCCGCTGCGGCTCAAGGGCCAGGTCAGCCGCCTGTCCCACCGCCTGGCCGCGCTGCTGGGCCGGCCCGCGACCGTGGTGCCCGCGCGCCAGCAGACCGCGCCGATCACCATCGGGTTCTACCAGGCAGACAGCGATGAAAGCGCTGGCGCGCTGCAACACCACGTCGGCCAGCTCGATTGGGTTGCGCCCACGCTGATGTCGATCGATCACGCCGGCAACCTGACGGTGACCGACGATGCGCCGATGCGCCGGATCATTACCGGGTCGCTGCACCGCCCGCTGGTGGTGCCGGTCTTGCAGAACGTGCGCGAGAACACCGGCTGGGATGGCGCTGGCACCGCCGCCGTGCTGGCCAACCCGGCGCGCCGCCTGGCCCTGGCCACCGCGATCGATGCCGCGCTCGACAAGTCGGGCGATGCGGGCGTGATGATCGACTTCGAAAACCTGCCGCAGACCGCGCTGGCCGGGCTGCACAAGTTCACCGCCGACCTGCACGCCCGCCTCGCCCCCAAGCACCGCGTGGTGGCGATCACCATGCCGGTGGATGACGAGAACTGGCACCCGCGCGCCTTTGCCGATGTCGCCGACAAGATCGTGCTGATGGCCTATGACGAGCACTGGCAGGGCGGCCAGCCTGGGCCGATCGCCTCGAACGGCTGGTTCCTGGGCCAAGTGGCCGACATGATCAAGGGCACCGCGCCGGGCAAGGTCGTCGTCGCACTGGGCAGCTATGGCTATGACTGGCACGAAGGCCATGCCGATGCGCTGACCATCGAAGAAGCCTGGCTGGCCGCGCACGACAGCGGCACCATGCCGGCGTGGGACAAGGCCAGCGGCAACGTCGGCTTTGCCTATACCGACGATGCCGATACCCAGGATGGCACGCCGGCGTTGCGCCACGATGTGTGGATGCTCGATGCCGCCACCAGCTGGAACCAGATGCTGATGCTGCGCCAGTTGGGCCTCGGCTCGGTGGCGTTGTGGCGGCTGGGTTCGGAAGATCCCGGCTTCTGGGACGTGCTCAAGACCTGGCGCAGTGGCAGCAAGACGCTGCCCGATCTTTCGCGCATCACGCAAAGCAGCAACGTCGACGTGGAAGGCAACGGCGAAATCCTGCGCATCGATGCCACGCCCACGCCCGGCACGCGCACCCTCGCCACCGATCACCGCCTCGGCCTGGTGACGGGCGAACGCTATGATTCGCTGCCCACGCCCTATGTCGTGCGCCGCACCGGCGACCGGCCCAAGCTGGTATCGCTGACGTTCGACGATGGCCCCGATCCGACCTGGACGCCGCAGATCCTGGCGATCCTGGAAAAGTATCACGTGCCCGGCACGTTCTTCGTCATCGGCGAAAACGGCGTGGCCAATCGCGGCCTGCTGCAACGCATGGTGGCCGATGGCGATGAGATCGGCAACCACAGCTATACCCATCCCAACATGGCCAACAGCACGCCGACCGGGATCAAGCTGGAACTCAATGCCACGCAGCGCCTGATCGAGGCCTATACCGGCCGCTCCACCCGCCTGTTCCGCGCCCCCTACTTCGGGGACGCCGAACCGACCACGGCCGACGAACTCGATCCCGCGCTGGTCGCGCAAAACCAGGGCTATACCATTGTCGGCCTGCACGCCGATCCGGGCGACTGGATGCGCCGCCCGGCCGACGAGGTGGTGAAGCTGACGGTCGATGCGGTCAACGCGGGCAATGCCGATCGCTCTGCCAACGTGATCCTGCTGCACGATGGCGGTGGCGATCGTTCGCAGACCGTGGCGGCCCTGCCGCGGATCATCCAGCAGTTGCAGGCGCAGGGCTATCGCTTCGTGCCGGTGTCCACGCTGGCCGGGCTCAAGCGTGATGACGTGATGCCGGCGGTCAAGGGCTGGGATCTCATGGCCGTGCGGCTCGACATCGGCATCTTTGCCGTGCTGGCTGCGGCGCTTGCCACGCTCAACTGGACGTTCTTCTTTGCCATTGCGCTGGGCACGCTGCGCGCTGTCGGGCTGACCGGCCTGGCGCTGTTCCCGCAGCGCAAGCTGGACCTGCCCTGGCTCAATCGCACCAAGGACGGCGGGGAAGATCCCACGCCCTATCAGCCGCGCGTGACCGTGATCATCCCGGCCTATAACGAAGAGCGGGTGATCGAGGCTTCGGTACACCGCATCCTGGCAAGCACTTATCCCGCGATCAACGTGATCGTGGCCGATGACGGATCCAAGGACGCGACCAGCGCGATCGTGGCCAAGGCATTCGGCGACGATCCGCGCGTGCGGCTGATGACGCTGGTCAATGGCGGCAAGGCCAGCGCGCTCAACCGCGCGCTCGCCGCCGCCGATGGCGAAATCATCGTCGCGCTCGATGCCGATACCCAGTTCGAACCTGCCACCATCGGCAAGCTGGTGCGCTGGTTCGAAAAGCCGGAAATCGGCGCGGTGGCGGGCAATGCCAAGGTCGGCAACCGGGTGAACCTCGTCACCCGCTGGCAGGCGGTGGAATATGTCACCGCGCAGAACATCGAACGCCGCGCGCTGACCCGGTTCGACGCGATCATGGTCGTGCCCGGTGCTGTCGGCGCCTGGCGCCGCGAAGCGCTCAACGATGTCGGCGGCTATCCCGAAGATACCCTGGCTGAAGACCAGGATCTGACCATCGCCATCCAGCGCCACGGCTGGAAGGTGGCCTATGACGAAGACGCCGTTGCCTGGACCGAAGCGCCCGAAACCCTGCGCGCCTTGGGCAAGCAGCGCTTCCGCTGGGCGTTCGGCACGCTGCAATGCCTGTGGAAGCATCGCGCCGTGGTGGCGCAGCAGCGCCCCTCGGGCCTGGCCTTCGTGGGGATTCCGCAGGCCTGGCTGTTCCAGATCGCCTTTGCCATCGCCTCTCCGCTGATCGACCTGGCGCTCGGCATCTCGATCGTCGGCACGATCGTGCGGGTGATCCAGCACGGCTGGGCCCAGACGCAGACCGACGTGCTCCGCATGGGCGCCTATTGGCTGGGCTTCACCATGATCGACCTCGCCTGCGGCCTGGTGGCGTTCCGGCTCGACGTGCGGGAAAAGCGCCTGCCGCCGTTCCTGCTGCTCAGCCAGCGCTTCGTCTATCGCCAGCTGATGTACGGCGTGGTGATCCGCGCGGTCAGCGCCGCCCTGGCGGGCCTGGGCATCGGCTGGGGCAAGCTGGAGCGTACCGGCCGGGTAAGCGCGCCGGAAGGCAAGAAGACCTCCTGACCCGGCAACCGGCCTCCCGCCCTTCCCGTCGCGGCGCGACGAATGGAAGGGCGGGACGGCTGCGGGCAGGGCCAACTGCCCCGCTTGGCTCGCTGCTGGCGCGCGGCTTTATCGCGGCAGATGCAGCGTCAGCGACAGGCCCCCGCCGGCTGCCTCGCCCAGTTCCAGCCGCCCGCGATGCAGCCGCGCCACGGCATTGACCATCGAAAGGCCCAGGCCGCCGCCGGGCAGAGTGCGGGCATTGTCGAGCCGCACGAACCGCTCGATCACGCGGGGGCGATCCTCCGGGGCAATGCCCGGCCCATTGTCGGCCACTTCCAGCACGGCCTCCCCCTCTGCCACGCAGGTGCGCAGGGTGATGGCCGTGCCACCATATTTCAGGGCATTGTCGATCGCATTGGCCAGGGCGCGCGAAATCAGCTCGCGGTCGGCCATGATCCAGGCCGGCGCCAGGTCCAGCGTCATGGTCACGCCCGATTGCTCGGCCAGCGGCTCGTAAAGCTCGGCCATGTCGGCCACCACCGCCGCCAGATCGAGCGAGACGCGCCGATCCTGCGCCGTGCCGCCTTCCAGACGGCTGATTTCCAGCGCGGTTTCCAGCATGGCGCGCAGCCCGTCGGCATCGGCGCGCGCGGCCTGCAACGCCTCGATCGCGCCGGGTTCGTCAACGCGGGCCAGCGCCGTGTCGATCGCGGCCGAAAGCCGCGTGACGGGAGAGCGCAGATCGTGCGCCAGCGCGCCCGACACCGCGCCGAGTTCCGCCACCAGGCTGGCGATCCGTTCGGCCATCTGGTTCATCTGCAAGCGCAGGTGGTCAAAGCCATCGCCGCTTTGTCCCTCGGCCAGGCGCATGCCGAAATTGCCGGCGGCCAGTTCCTCGGCTGCCTGGGCGATTTCATGCGTGCGGCTGCTGATCGCCACGCCCAGCACCACCGCGCTCAACAGCGCCAGCGCCACGGCCACGGCAATGGTCAGCCCGATCGCGGCGGCAAAGGCCAGGTTGAAGCGCCGCTCACTGGCGCCCATCAATCCCACGGTCAGCTTGGCCCCATCGGGCAGGGTCGTGGCCAGAACCAGAGCTTCCTGATCCGTGGCGCTATCGCCGCGCCGCACCAGCACCGATTGCGGGCGCGGGCCCGGCGCAATAGCCGGGACGAAATCGATATTGCTGGTCAACGCCGGCGCGCTGCCGCCGGCCAGCGCCACGAAAACACCGGGATCGGCCACGCTGCCGCGCTGATCGCGGATGAAATCATCCAGCGATTCCCGGCCGCCACTGTAGAAAGCGGCGAGCAGATCGTCGCGCACATCGATCACCTGGTCTTCGCGATCGGCACGCACCACGTCGAGCATCTGGGTGCGCAGGAAGAAGATCGCCGCCGCGCTCGACAGCAGCTGCAACACGAAGACCGCCGCCACCAGCCGCAGCATGGTGGGCGACAGGCGCCGCTGGTGCATGGCCCGGCCGAACATCGTCACAGCCCGCCTATGTTCGATCTGGGCATCATCGGCCCGGCCACGATCAGTCGGCCGCCATGCGATAGCCCGCGCCGCGCACGGTGTGGAACAGCGCCTGTTCCTCGCCATCGTCGATCTTGCGGCGCAGGCGGCTGATGTGCACGTCGATCACGTTGGTGCCGGGATCGAAATGATAATCCCACACCGCTTCCAGCAGCATGGTGCGGGTGACCACCTCGCCCTGGTGCAGCAGCATGTATTCGAGCAGGCGGAACTCGCGCGGTTGCAGCGTGATCTTGCGCGTGCCGCGCTTTACCTGGCGGGTGAGCCGGTCGAGTTCCAGATCGGCGCAGCGCAGCACGGTGTCCTGCGCCTTTTGCCGGCCAGTGCCACGCCGGGTCAGCGCCTGGACCCGCGCCAGCAATTCGGCAAAGGAGAACGGCTTGCCCAGGTAATCGTCTGCCCCGGCGGTCAGGCCGGCCACGCGATCATCGGTGCTGCCCAGCGCCGACAGCACGATCACCGGCGTCTCCACCTCGGCCGCGCGCAGGGCCTTGAGCACGGCAAGGCCATCCATGCCCGGCAGCATGCGATCGAGCACGACCACGTCGAACTGGCTGTCGGTGGCCAGGAACAGCCCGTCCCGGCCGTTTTCGGCGCGGTCCACGGTATAGCCTTCTTCGGCAAAACCGCGCGCGATATAGTCCCCGATCTGGGGATCGTCTTCAACCAGGAGGATGCGTCCGGCCACAAGCCACTTCCATGACAACGAGTTAATCTTGCCCCCACTGCCCGGACAGGGCGTGGGGACCATGCCATGACCATCATGGCTATTGGCTTTCCCGGTCGCAAGCTGTTTGCCCTTGCCGCCGCCCTGCCCTTGCTGGGAGGCGCGACCATGGCCGCGACCGGGTATTTCGCCGGCTATTTCGATCGCCAGGCCATGCACTACCGCCCCGCGCTTGGCCAGCCACGCCAGGATCTGGTGGCGATCTACTTTTCTGGCGACATGGGCCTGCGGCTTGGCCCCGGCTGCCGCACCGTGGCGGCGCTGCGCCGCCAGGGCCTGGCGGTGATGGCAGTGGATTCGCCGGCGCTGTTCCGCCTGACGCGCGATCGCGCCTTTGTCGATGCGCTGGTGGCCGATACCATTCGCGCCGCGCTGGCCCGCAGCCATGCCGCCAAGGTCGCGCTGATCGGCGCGGCGTTTGGCGCGGGCATTCTCGATACCGGGCTGGGCGCCGTGCCGGCCGATCTGCGCAGCCGCATTGCCTCGGTCGTGCTGGTGCAGCCAGGAACGGCGGTCTATTTCCAGGCCAATCCGGGCGGCCTGATCCACCCCGGCGCGCCTGACAGCGACCCGTACCGCACCGTGCGCCTGCTCAACGGGTTGCCGGTGACCTGCATTGCCAAAAGCAGCCAGGACCAGGGCCTGTGCGCGGCCGGCCAGCTTGCCGGGGCCAGCCATGTCGAGCTCGATGCGCTGCGCCCGCGCGGCCCGGCGTACAAGGTCGATATCGCCAGTATCGCCGCCAATGCCGCGCTGTTTCCACCCGGGCCGATGCACTAAATCAGATCAGGCCCTCAATGAGATCAGGGCAGGGACGGACCGACCGGAAGATGGCCTGGCATGGGCTGCATCGTGCCGGGCATCGCGCTGCCCGGGCCCATCGTTGACGGCGCGCCGCCAATGGCGCCGCTATAGCCATAGCCCTGCTGCATGAACGGCCCCATCGCGCCGCGGGTGGCACCCAGCGTCGGCCCGACCTGGCCGGGTTGGTCTGGGCCGGGATCGGGCGATTGCGCAGCCAGCCGCTCGCGATCGGTGGTTGCGGCCGGCGGCAGCACCGGATCGGGATCGCTGGTATCGTGGCCTGGAGCGCCGGCGGCCGGCGGCACGATGATCACCGGCGGCGTGGCCGCGGCCAGCGCATCGGCCTGGCCCTGCCCCGGCACTGCCGTGGCGCTGGCCTTGTTCGCCGATCCGGCTGACGCGGGGCTGGCAGATCCTGCCGCGGTCGCTGGCGCCGACGATGCCGCTGCCACCAGGGCGGGCGCACCCGCCGCCTGGCCGGCAACGGCGGCCTGGTCTGAGGCCTGATTCTGAAACGGAGAGCCGAAGATCGCCATCGCGGCAACGCTCGCTGCTACGGCACCGATGCCGGTGCCGCCCAGCATCAACAGCGCGCCGCGCCAGGCCGTGAGACGCGCTGCGATCGGGCGCTTTCCGCCCTGGTCGGTGCCGCCAACCACGCGCAGCGGAACCACCTGCGCGCCGGCGCGCATGGGGGCAATCGCCACGCTGGCTGCGCTGTCATACCCCGGCATCGCCAGTTGCGGGCGCAAGGGCACGTCGCGCAGGATGCGCGCGGTCAGCCCAGGGGGCAGCGCCGGCGCTTCATGCAGGCCAAGAATTTGGTCGAGCGCCGCGTCGGCAGGCGACGCATCGGCATGGCGCAAGGGGGCCGCTGACAAGCCTGCCGCCTGATCCCGGCCCGGATCGGCGATGCGAGGCTGCTGGTCGGTCACGCGCGGGGGCCTGCGCCCGTAGCAAAAGCGTGAGCGGCCGGTGAATTGGCAAAGTCGGCCGCGCCGGCAAAGGCCACATCGCGGCAGGTAATGTCACGCGCTTCAAGCAGTTCACGCATCTGCCGCCTCGCCCTGAACAACAGCGACTCCATCGCCTTGATATTAAGATCAAGCACCTGTGCCGCAAGTGCATTGGAGAAGTTCTCGTAATAGCACAAGACCAAGGCAGCCCGATAGCGTTCAGGCAGATCGGCAAGCGCCGCCGCCACCTGGGCACAGGCCTGGCGCTGTTCGATCAGGCGATCGGCCAGCGGCGCCTGGTCGGCGCAATCGGGCACCTCGTCGGTCACCACCACGCGAAAGCGCCGCTTGCGATCGAAACACAGGTTCATCGCCACGCGATGCAGCCATCCGACCAGGCCAGCGCCGGTCGGCTGCCAGCGCGGCGCGTTCTGCCACATGCGGGCAAAGCAGTCCTGCACCACGTCCTCGGCATCGTGGCCATCGCCCAGCATGCGGGCGGCCACGCGATAGAGCGCGGCGGCATGGCGTTCGACCAACACGGCAAAGGATGCCTGGCAACCCTCGCCCACGCGTCGCATCAGCGCCACGTCGTCGCGCAGGGCCAGGCCCCGCCCATCGCGGGGCGGCTCCGGCTCGGCAACAGGCAGCGCTCGGGGCGAAAGCGCCCCGGCAGTGCCATGTCGATGATCGATGACTGATCCAGCCGGATGAAGACCGCCAGGATCTTCGACCGGGGAAAGGGGCTCGCCCTGCAAGTCACCGCAAAAGGTCATGCGGTCCACCCGTCGCGCACGATGGTTGCTCCGTCCATTCCCTTGTCCCACAGCCCTGCTGGCGGGTTTTGTCTGAACGGCAAATTTACAGTCACGGAAATTGTCTGAACATTTCTTCATCTTCGCTTGCGACGGATAGTGGTTACGGCGCATTTCAGGCACTGGTAAAGCCGGCCTGCCCCGGATATGAAGCCCGCCATGTTGCCACCGGCCCGCCCCTGCTGGCCCTTTTGCCCAACGAGACGAGAGCCCATGCAGCGCCTCCCCAAGATTCGTTTTCTTTCGACCGTCGCCACCATGGCGATTCCGGCCGCCCTGGTGGCCGTTGCCACCCCGGCGCTTGCCGATACCACGGTGGGCACCAGCACGCTGACTGCCCTCAACACCTCGTCGGCCGGCAATATCACCGTCAACGGCAGCGGCGCGATCAAGCTGCCCAGCGGCGTTCCGATCACGATCGATTCGTCGAACACGGTCAATGTCAATTCCGGTGGCTCGCTGACCGTCGCCGGGGTCAGCAACAGCGCCGGCATCGTCGCCAACGCCGGGGTGACCACCACGATCACCAACGATGGCACGATCACCGTCAGCGAAGACTATACGCCGCCGGTCCTGGGCAACAGCTCGGTCGTCAATGGCTCGGTCTCGCAGCTGACCAACCGCTATGGCATCCACATCCTGTCGGGCAACGCCACCACGGCGACGATCTCGAACACCGGCACGATCGGCGTGGAAGGCAACAATTCGGGCGGCATCGTCGTCAGTTCACCGCTCACCGGTTCGATCACCAACACCGGCACGATCTCGGTCAAGGGTGACAACTCGGTTGGCGTGAGCACCGGCAATGTCACCGGCAACCTCGCCATCGGCGGCACCGTGGCGGTGATCGGCACCGGCGCACAGGCGGTTGTCGTCAACGGCGACATCAACGGCGCGTTCAAGATCGACGGCGCAATGACCCAGGCGGTCAGCTACACCGCCGACGATGGCACCACGCAGACGCTGTCGCCCACCGCGCTGAGCAGCGGCAAGGCCGCCGTGCAGGTTTCGGGCAACGTCACCGGCGGCGTGATCGTCACTGTGGCGTCGAGCACCAACAACGTCACCGAAACCACCGGTTCGATCCAGTCCTACGGCACCAGCCCCGCGCTGCTGATCGGTGGCGCCGGCAACACCACGATCGGCTCGGTCGTGGCGACTTCGGGCACCTATTCGGTTGCGGTTGACGGCAGCGTCAGCGCCACCGCCTATTACAGCGGCCTCAACGCCTATGGCGTCGTCGTTGGCGGCCAAGGCGGCACCGTCAGCCTGCCCAACGGCATCGGCGTGCACGGCACCGTCACGGCCACCACGGTCAACGGTGATGCCACCGCGATCCTGCTCAACCAGGGTGTTACGGCCACGTCGCTCTACAACGAAGGCACGATCAAGGCGACGGCGAGCGGGGTTGCCTCGGGCAATCTCTATGGCATCCGCGATCTGTCGGGCACGCTCAACACCGTCAACAACACCGGCTTCATCACCATCAGCGGTGCATCGACCGGCAAGACCGCGGCGATCGATCTCTCGGCCAACACCAGCGGCGTGACGATCAAGCAGTACCTCAATGCCACCGGCGTCACCAGCCAGGCATCGGACAAGGCCGCGTCGGGCTACAACGTGGCGACCGCGCCGGTCTACACCGCGATCACCGGTGACATCTACACCGGCAGCGGCAACGATACGGTGGACATCGAATCCGGCAAGGTAACCGGCAACGCCTATCTCGGCACCGGCAATAACACCGTGATCATGGCCGACGATTCCAAGTGGATCGGCAACATCGATTTCGGCACCTCTGGCACCGCCTCGATGACGATGAGCGCCAATGCGCGCTTCACCGGGCAGATGGCGCTCAACGACCAGGTCGGCACGCTGACCATCGGCGGTTCGGCGATCTGGGCCGGCACCATCACCGGTGGTTCGCAGCTCAACGTGACGGTCAATGGCGGCTCGTTCGGCGCCAACGCCGTCGGCACCACCACGATCAACAACCTGACGGTCGGTTCGGGCGGCGCGCTCGGCGTCTATGTGGACTCCACCGGCACGGCTTCCAAGCTGGTGGCCAACACCGCAACCTTCGCCTCGGGTGCCAAGATCAACGTCTCGGTGTCCTCGTTCCTGAGCGCGACCACGCCGCAGACCATCGTCTCGGCCGGCACGCTGACCGGCGGCAGCAATGTCACCACCAGCTCGCTGTCGCTGCCCGTGCTCTATACCGGTTCGATCTCGCAGAACGGCAACGACCTCGTCCTGTCGCTGTCGCGCAAGACCGCCGCGCAGCTTGGCCTGACCACGCCCCAGGCAGCCGCCTATGACGCGATCATCGGCAATGCGGCCAACTACACCAACCTGCAGTCCAGCCTGCTCCAGGTCACCGATACGCCGACGCTGCAGAGCCAGTTCAACCAGCTGCTGCCCGATTATGCCGGCGGGGCGTTCGATTTCGTCACGCGTGGCTCGCGCCAGGCGGCGCTGCACGTGGCCGACGATTCGTCGCTGTTCACGATCAGCAACACCGGCATGTGGCTCGAACCGCTCTATTTCCGCGCCAGCAAGCACGACGATGATTCGGTCGGCTACAGCCTGAGCGGCGGCGGCGTGTCCTTCGGGCTCGAACGCGCCACCGCGCTGGGCAACATCGGTGCCTACTTCGACTGGACCAGCGGCACGGTGAACAACCACAACCAGCAGTCGCTGGGCGTGAACAACATCGAAATCAACGCGTTCTGGCGCAAGGCGTTCGGCAAGCTCTACACCTTTGCCCGCGTTGGCTACGGCCGCTCGTCGTTCAAGCTTGACCGCACCTTCACCGGCGCGGTCGACTCTGCGACGATCACCTATGCGGCGCACGGCGGCTGGAAGGGCCACTCGCTGTCGGCCACGGGCGGGTTCAGCTATGACATCGATCTGAGCGACACGTTCAAGATCAAGCCCAAGGCGAACATCGAATACTTCCGCCTCAAGGAAAACGGCTACCAGGAAACTGGCACCGACGCGATGATCCTGCTGGTGCGTGACCGCAGCAGCACGGCCGTCAACGCCACCACCACGCTGGGCTTTGCGTGGAGCAGCGGCCCGAGCAGCTACGAAGGCCGCCCGTTCACCGTGGAAGCCGACGTGGGCCGCCGCAGCCACCTGTCGGGCGACCTGGGCGCCACCACCGCGATCTTCGGTTCGGGCCAGCAGTTCACGCTCACCCCGGAAAACGTGCAGTCGGCCTGGATCGGCTCGATCGGCATTCTCCAGGGCGGTCTCGACTATACCTGGAAGATTTCGGCCGGCGCGGAAAAGCCGCAGAACGGCGGCATCGCCGCCAACGTGCGCGCTTCGCTCAGCATCGCGCTCTGATCGCGGCGCCTTGGGCGCCACATCCATGGAGCCACATCCATGGAACGGGGGCGGCAACCACGCGGTTGCCGCCCCTTTCTTGTTTGCACAGGTTGGCCCCGCCATCGCGCGCGCGCCGCAGCGCGTTGGCCAGGGGTCACCTGCCCGCAAAAGGAAACATCATGGAAGATCCCCGCAACCTGCCGCCCGAGCAGCGCGCACGCCGCTTTGGCCGCGCCGGCCTGACCGTTGCGATCATCATCGCGGCCATCATTCTGGTGATCTTCGTGGGCCGCAACCTGTGGCACGCCCGCGTGCTGCACCAGGAAGAGCGCACCGGCGTCGCCAACGACGCCTGATGGCGCGCTGGCTCAGTCTGGCGTTGAAGGTGTCGCCACGGCGCCGTGATCGCGGCCGAAATCGGGGCGGGCATCGTCCTGGCCCATCGCGATGATCGAGCGGCGGATCGCCCGGGTGCGGGTGAAATGGTCGAACAGCGCGGCGCCATCGCCTTTGCGGATTGCCTTCTGCAGCTCGGTCAGGTCTTCGGTAAAGACCTGCAGCATGGTCAGCACGGCATCGCGGTTGTGCAGGAACACGTCGCGCCACATCGTCGGGTCAGAGGCGGCGATGCGGGTGAAATCGCGAAAGCCGCCGGCCGAATACTTGATCACCTCGCTCTGCGTCACCTCTTCCAGGTCAGACGCGGTGCCCACGATCGTGTAGGCGATGAGGTGGGGCAGGTGGCTGGTCACCGCCAGCACCAGATCGTGGTGGGCCGCGTCCATCATTTCGACGCGCGCGCCCAGGCCTTCCCAGAACGCGGCGACGCGCGCCACGGCCGTGGCATCGGCGCCATCGGGCGGGGTGAGGATGCACCAGCGCCCAGCGAACAGCGTGGCAAAGCCGGCGTCGGGCCCGCTCTGCTCGGTGCCGGCAACGGGGTGGGCGGGCACGATCGTGGCATGGGGCAGCGCATCGCCCAGGGCCTTGAGCACGCTGGCCTTGCTCGACCCCACATCGCTGACCACGCAGCCGGCGGGCAGATACGGCGCCACGGCGGCAGCAGCAGCGGCCATGGCACCCACCGGCACGCAGAAGACCACGAGGTCTACATCGGCCACCGCCTGCGCCGGCGTGGCGGCGATGGTGTCGGCCAGGCCGATCTGCGCCGCGCGCGCCCGCACCGCCGCATCGGCGTCATAGCCGGTAACGATCACCCCGGCCATGTGCGCGTGCGCCGCCAGCGCCACCGATCCGCCCAGCAGGCCCAGACCGATGACCGCAATGCGCGTGAAGGGTGCAGCGCTCACCGGGCCGTGCCTGGCGCAGCGTCTGCCATGGTGCGCAGCGCGCCGGCGATGGCATCCATCTGCGCGGGCGTGCCGATGGTGATGCGCAGGCACTGCGGCAGCCCCTGCCCGGGCAGCCAGCGGGTGATATACCCAGCATCCATCAGGCCCAGATACGCCGCCTCTGCCGTGAGCGCGCCGGTAAACTCGATCAGCACGAAGTTGGCCTGGCTCGGCAGCGCGCGCAGCCCGTGGTTGCCCAGCGCCTCCAACGCGGCGACGAACCGCGCGCGCTCGGCCCGGTTGTGCGCGGCCGATGCCTTGACGAACGCCTGATCGTGCACCGCCGCCAGCCCCATCGCCTGCCCGGTGAGCGAGACGTTGAACGGCCCGCGAATGCGGTTGAGCATGTCGATCACGTCAACCGGCCCGGTGGCCCAGCCGATCCGCTCTCCGGCCAGGCCATAGATCTTGGAGAACGTGCGCGTGACCAGCACGTTGGCGGCCGTACGCGCCAGATCGAGCGCACCATCGTCATCGTCTGCCGCGACATATTCGGCATAGGCCTGGTCCACCACCAGCAAGACATCGGGGCGCAGGCCGGCATGCAGCCGCGCCAGTTCGGCACGGCCGATATAGCTGCCGGTGGGATTGTTGGGATTGGCCAGGAACACCACACGGGTCCGCTCGGTCACCGCCGCGAGCAGCGCATCGACATCGGTGCCGAAATCGGTGTCGGGCGCTTCCACGGGCGTTGCGCCACAACGCCGTGCCGCGATCGGATAGACCGAAAAGCCATAGCGCACGAACAGCACTTCATCGCCCACCCCGGCATAGGCCTGGGCCGCGATATGCAGCAGTTCATCCGAGCCCGTGCCCATCACGATGCGCGCGGGATCGAGCCCGTGCAGCGCGGCCAGCGCGCCGCGCAGATCCTTGCTGTCAGGATCGGGATAGAGCGCGGCATTGGCCACCTGCGCACGCGCCGCCATGGCCGCCGCGCTGGTGCCCAGCGGGTTTTCGTTGGCCGACAGCTTGATCAACGGCTGCCCATCCAGCCCGGCCGATTTGCCCGGCACATAGGCATGGATCGCCTTGATCCAGTCCTTGGGCTGCGGCCGCGAACGGTCGAGGCTGGCGGTCTGGGCGGATGCGGGCGTGGTCTGGTCGGTCATGATGGCATGGGCTTTACGCCATGAACCGCGCAATTCAAGCGTTACGCAGCATCCGTCCAAGCGAGCCCGGCGCCGTTCCAGTCGGTCGCCATGGCAAAGGCGGGCATCGTCACCTTGGCATTGGGGCCACGGTTGATCTGCAACGGCCCGTTGGGGCCGGCGCCCAGGGTCAGCCCGGCAGCGGAAAGCTGATAGGGCGAGACGCGATAGCGCGTGCACAGGCCGCCATTGCCATCGCTGACCAGTTCCTGTTCGAACTCAAGCCCCTGCTGATGGCCCTGGCTGCGCCGCACGCGCGACACCACCAGCTGCCCATCGCCCAGGTCGAGCACGAAGGGCGTGTCGAGCGGCACTTCGAGCAGCCCCTCGATCAGCGCGCCCGATTTCGAGAGGTTGCGCAGCACCACGGGGTAATAGTGATCCTCGTGCACCACGCCCACGCGGCGGAACATCGCCTGCCGCTGATGCCGCTGGCGCGCCGGGCCGGATGGCTCGATGGTCCAATCGCCACCGGAAAGGCCGGCGACGAACGTGTCGTTGTCGAGCGGCTGGCTATAGATGAAGCCCTGGACATGGCTGACGCACAGCGCTTTCATCAGGTCGAACTGGTCAAAGCTTTCCACGCCCTCGGCCGTGGTTTCCATATCCAGCGCCTGGGCCAGCGCGACGATGGCGGTGATGATCGCACGGTTGCGGTTGCCCGGCTGGGTCGCGCCGCGCACGAACGACTGGTCGATCTTGATCTTGTCGAACGGCGCGCTTTTGAGATAGCCGAGACTGGAATAGCCGGTACCGAAATCATCGAGCGCCAGGCGCACGCCCAGGCCCTTGAGCGCGTTGAACCGCGCATCGGTCTGGCCGCCTTCTTCCAGAAACACGCCTTCGGTGATTTCCAGTTCCAGCCGCGCGGGATCGAGCCCGGATTGCGCAAGGGCCGAGGTGACCAGCGCAGGAAATGCCTCGTCGGCAAACTGCACGGGCGAGACATTGACCGCCACGCGCAGTGGGACTTCCCAGCCAGCTGCATCGGCGCAGGCCTTGCGCAACACCCATTCGCCGATCGTGCGGATGAGATTGGATTCCTCGGCAATGGGGATGAACCGCGCCGGCGATACCTGGCCATGTTCGGGATGGTTCCAGCGCAGCAGCGCCTCCACCCCGATCACCTGGTTGCTCTGCGCCTTGACGATGGGTTGGTAGTGCAGGGCAAACTGGCCCTGCGCCAGGGCATCGTGCAGGTCCTCCTCCAAGGCCTTGCGATCTTCTGCTGCCTTGAGCAGGTCGCTGGAAAAGAAGCGGAAGCGCCCGCGCCCGCTGCCCTTGGCGGCATAGAGCGCAAGATCGGCGCTGCGCACTAGGTCGTCGGCCGCCGCGCCATCGAACGGGGCAATCGCCACGCCGATCGACGCGCCGATCAGGCAGCGGCTGCCATCGATCAGATAGGGCTGGGAAATATCCTCGATCAGGGCTTCGGCCAGTTCGCCCAGGTGTCCGCGATCCTCCACCTCGGGCAGGATGATCTGGAATTCATCGCCGCCCAGCCGGCACACGCGGCTGGCATCGCCCACCAGGCGTACCAGGCGATCGGCCACCTGCTTGAGCAGGGCATCACCGGCAGCGTGGCCCAGCGTGTCGTTGACCTGCTTGAAGCGATCGAGATCGATCAGCATCGTGGCGCAACCGCGCCGGGTGGAGGCCAGCGCGGCAAGCTTGCGCGCCAGCGTCTGGTTCATGTGACGGCGATTGGCGAGGCCGGTCAGCGGATCGTGCAGCGCCATGTGCGAGCTTTCCTCGGCATGGCGGCGCTGGTCGCTGATATCGGCGCAATGGCCGTGGAAGCCGGCAAACTGGCCGCGATGGTGCACGGCTTCGCCCGACAACGACCACCAGCGCGGCTGGCTGGCCGGCCCGGTGCGCACGGTCAGCCGTTCAAAGCGGGTGCGCCGCGCCAGCACGAAGCGCAGCGAGCGCTCGCTGCCATTGTCGCCCTGGGTTTCATCGTGGTGGAACAGATCGAGCAGGGTGCGGCCCAGCGGGTCGCCTTCGCCCGCAAGCAGCGCGCGCGCGGCAGGGGATAGGTAGGTCAGCCGGCCATCAGCATCGCTCGACCAGAACGCCCCCAGCCCAAGCGCTTCATAGGCGCGGCACAGCGCGGTGGCATGATCGGGCGCGAGGCCAGTGGCCTTGGCGGCATCCCTGGCCGTGGGCGCAGCGGCAGGCGCGCCCGCAACACCATCGGACCGTTCATTGCCACTGTTGCCTGGCCTGCCCCAGGCCATGCGCCGGATCACCATCAGAATCTCCGCCCAAGGGACGCTTTCGCTCAGGTGTTCTACGATGGGACGATTGCCTGATCGTTAACTTTGCAAAGCCGCCCGGGGGCTGCCGAGCGAACAAAAAAGAAGGCCGGAAGCGCGTGCGCTTCCGGCCCAGGTCGTTCGCAGGAGGAACATGGTTTGGCGGAGGAGGGGGAGAGAGGGAGAGGATCAGGCCCCCCACCCCGCCAAGCTGGTGAAAACTTACATATTGTAGGCGCGTTCGCCGTGTTCGGAGATGTCGAGGCCTTCGCGCTCGGCTTCTTCGGTCGGACGCAGGCCGATCGTCTTGTCGAGAGCGATGAACAGGACCGCCGAGACACCGCCCGAGAGTACCAGGGTGACGCACACGGCCTTCACCTGGGTGATGATCTGGGCAACCATGTCATAGGTGCCGGCCTTGGCGGGGAACACGGTGTAGTCGATCCAGCCCTGGCCACCCAGCGAAGGGTCGGCCACGATGGCGGTGCCGATGGCGCCGACGATCCCGCCGACACAGTGCACGCCGAACACGTCGAGCGTGTCGTCATACTTGAGGGCGTTCTTGACGGTGGTGACGAAGAAGAAGCAGATCGGCGAGACGACGAGGCCGAGGACGATGGCGCCCATCGGCGCGGCATAGCCGGCCGCCGGGGTGATCGCGACGAGGCCAGCGACGGCACCCGAGGCTGCGCCCAGCATCGAGGGCTTGCCATGCTTGATCTGTTCGACAACCGACCAGGAGACGGCGGCGGCGGCAGTGGCGACGAAGGTATTGATGAAGGCGAGCGCGGTGGCCGCGTTCGATTCCAGGCCCGAACCGGCGTTGAAGCCGAACCAGCCCACCCACAGCAGCGAGGCGCCGATCATGGTCATGGTCAGCGAGTGCGGCGGGGTGGCTTCCTTGCCAAAGCCCAGGCGCTTGCCGATCACGAGGCAGCCGACGAGGCCCGCGATACCAGCGTTGATGTGCACCACGGTGCCGCCGGCAAAGTCCAGGCCGCCCCAGCCATAGATCAGGCCGGCGTCGGAGGTATTGGACGACAGGAAGTCAGGACCGGCGAAGTACCACACCATGTGGGCCATCGGGAAATAGACCAGGGTGAGCCACAGCACGGTGAAGATCATCAGCGGCGTGAACTTCACGCGCTCGGCAAAGGCGCCCACGATCAGCGCCGGCGTGATGCAGGCGAAGGTCATCTGGAAGATGACATAGACATATTCGGGCAGGTAGACGTTGTTGGAGAACGTCGCTGCATAAGTCGAGGTGGAAACCCCCGCCAGGAACATCTTGGAGAAGCCGCCGACATAGGGCGAGCCGCCGGTGAAGGCCATCGAATAGCCCCAGCAGACCCAGCACAGCGCCGCGACCGACACGATCATCAGCACCTGCATCAGCACCGAGAGCATGTTCTTGGTGCGCACCAGGCCGCCGTAGAACAGCGCCAGGGCGGGGATGCTCATCATCAGCACCAGAGCGGCCGAGACCAGCATCCAGGCGACGTCACCCTTGTTGACCATGGTGGCCATCTGGTCGGCCGTGGGGGCCTTGATCGGCCCGGTTTGCGCAAAGGCGGCAGAGGCCATGCCGAGGCTGAGCCCGGCTGCCGTCATGCCACTGATCATCTTGCGGATCATATGGTTTCCCCTCTGTTCGGAAGTCACAGCGCCATATCGCCGCTTTCGCCGGTGCGAATGCGCACCGCCGAAGCGAGATCGAGCACGAAGATCTTGCCGTCGCCGATCGCCTCGGTGCTGGCGGTTTGCTGGATGGTCTCGACAATCTGCGCCGCGAGGTCGTCGCTGGCAGCGATTTCGAGCTTCACCTTGGGCAGCATGTTCGTGGAGTATTCGGCGCCGCGGTAGATCTCGGTCTGGCCCTTCTGTCGGCCAAAACCCTTCACTTCCGACACCGTCATCCCAGCAACGCCCAGACCCGACAGCGCTTCACGCACTTCGTCGAGCTTGAACGGCTTGATGATGGCGATGATGAATTTCATTCATGCCCCCTTTCACGGCCTCAACCAGCCGGTGCGGAACCGGCATGAATTGCTAAAGCAAGGGGCGTGCCAAATCCGTTTTCTTACGAAATCAGCGATTCACGGAAACCATATCCATTGTCGAGCGTTTCGCCGCCGCTCGATTCTTGTGCAGCGCACAGAATCTGCCTAAATTTTAGGCAGGAGCTTTCCCACTCAGCCGCAGCCGTGCCCACACCGGCAGGTGATCCGACGCCTGCTGCGCCAGGGGGCTATGGTGCACGCCGACGCCGTCGACCACCCAGTCGTGGCTGGCGACGATACGGTCGAGCTGGCCCAGCGGGCGCCGCGCGGGAAAGCTGCGGCCGGGCGCGAGAACTGAAAGATCGCCGGGAAAGGCCTGGAGCGCGCCGCCGCGCGGCGCCCATTCGTTGAAATCGCCCATCAGCACGCGGGGGCCGCGCCCGGCCGCCGCGCAGGCCACGCGCACCTGCTGGCGGCGGCGCAGGCCCGACAGGTCGAGATGCATGCCGATTACGCGCACGCCCTGCCCGGCCCATTCGAGATCCACCGCCACCGCCCCGCGCGGCTCCAGCGTGGGCAGGGGCACGGCATGGCACCCGGTCACCACCAGGTCACGCCGCACCAGGATGACATTGCCGTGCCAGCCCAGGCTGCCCGCCCGGCGCGCGCGATCAATCACACCCGGCGCCACCGCGCGCCACGGGCTGCCATGGGCGAGCAGTGTGGGCGGGATCACCGCCTCGCGCGTGCCAAAGCGATTGTCCGCTTCCTGCAGCGCGATCACGTCGGCGCCCACCTCGTGCAGCACCATCAGGATACGCTCGGGATCGCAGCGCCGGTCCGCGCCCACGCCCTTGTGGATATTGTAGCTGGCAAAGACCAGCGAATCGGCCGCCTGCATGGCCGGCACCCGCGCGATCAGAGGAAATCGCGCAGGGTGGCGACGAAGCGATCGAACTGATCGTGGTGCAACCAGTGCCCGGCGTTCTCGAATTCGACCACCTCGGCCGAGCGGAAGTGCTCGATCCGCCCGTCACGAATCGGATTGCCGGCCCAGGAATCCGCGCCGTTGAGCAGCAGGGTGGGGCTGGTGATCGCCTCCCACAGCTCGTGCTTGCGGTTCTGGGAAATGTCGTAGGGGTGTTCGATGTGCACGTAGGGATCGAACTTCCAGGTAAACGTGCCGTCTTCGTTGCGGTTGATGCCGTGGATCGTCAGGTGGCGGGCCTGGGCGTCGTTGATATAGGGGTTCTGCGCCTTCATGCGGGCGATCGCCGCCTCGATCGTGGGATAGCGGCGCGGCAGGCGCCCGGCGGCCTTGCGCTTTTCGGCGATATAATCGCGGATGCGGCGGGCAAAAGGCACGGCGCGCATGCGCGCTTCCCAGTCGGGGGTGGGGAAAATGCCCTCGATCGCCACCAGCTTGGCCACGTCTTCGGGAAACAGTCCGGCATAGCGCAGCGCCACGGCCGCGCCCATCGAATGGGCCACGATAGTCACCGGCGCCAGGCCCAGCTGGTGGATCAGCTGCGCCACGTCATAGACCATGTCCATCACGCGATAGTTGCCGTCAGAGGCCCATTCGCTGTCGCCATGGCCGCGATGATCGAGCGCGATGACATGCCAATCCTCGCACAGCGCCTCGGCCGTCCAGTCCCAGCTGCGACAATGGTCGCGCCCGCCATGGATCAGCAGCAGCGGTGGTTTCTCGGCGTTGCCCCAATCCACATAGTGGAGGCGCAGGCGTTGCGAGATGAAGGTGTTCGAAGTGGGACCGAGCAGATTCATGGCCCCACCCTGCCCATGCTGCACTGCGCTGGCAAGAGCGGGAACCATGCTGTCACCGACTTGGGGGAAATACCCCAAGGGCATTTGCGCGGACGGCACCCGAGGGATGATGCCGCCAAATCCGCGTTACCCGATCACAAACAGGGTCTTAACGTTCCTTGGTTGCGCTGAACGCCAGGTCGGGGTTGCGTTCCTGCTGATAGCTCACGTCCCAGGCCGAGCGCGCCATGAAGACGGGATCGCCATCGCGGTCCTTGGCCAGGTTCGACAGGTTGAAATCGGCAAAGGCCCGCAAGGCCTCGGGCGTGCCCTTGAGCCAGCGCGCGGTATCGAACGGCGAGGGTTCGAGCACGGCCTCCACCTTGTATTCCGCTTCCAGTCGGCTGATCAGCACGTCGAGCTGCAGCTGCCCGACCACGCCCACGATCCACTGTGAGCCGATTTCCGGGTAGAACACCTGGATCACGCCCTCTTCGGAAAGATCGTCGAGCGCCTTGCGCAATTGCTTGGTCTTGGTCGGGTCTTTCAGCACCACGCGGCGCAGGATTTCGGGCGCGAAGTTGGGCAGCCCGGTAAAGCGCACGTCGTTCTTTTCCGACAGCGTATCGCCCACGCGCAGCGTGCCGTGGTTGGGAATGCCGATGATATCGCCCGCTTCGGCGCTGTCGGCAATCTCGCGGTCCTGGGCAAAGAACAGGATCGGCGAATGCACCGCGATCGGCTTGCCCAGCCCCGAAGGCGTCAGCTTCATGCCGCGCTTGAACGTGCCCGATACCATGCGCATGAACGCGATACGGTCACGGTGCTGCGGGTCCATGTTGGCCTGCACCTTGAAGATGAAGCCGGTCACGTCCTCGCGCGTCGGGTCGATCGTGCCCTGGTCGCTGGCCTGCGGGCGCGGCGGCGGAGCAAAGCGGTCGATCGCCGCGATCAGTTCGGCCACGCCAAAGTTCTTGAGCGCCGATCCGAAATAGACCGGCGTCAGGTCGCCATGGCGATAGGCGGCCAGGTCGAACTGCGGATAGCCTTCACGGCCAAGCTCGATCTCTTCGGCAAATTCATCGGGAATGGCGCCGGCGGCCGGATCGCGCTTGCCCAGGAACTCGCGGCTGTCACCTTCGGGGCGGGCAATGGTTTCGCTGGCAAAGTCATAGACGCCTTCAAAGATGCCGCCCATGCCCACCGGCCAGCTCATCGGCGCAACGTCGAGCGCCAGGGCATCGGCCACCTCGTCGAGCGTTTCGAACACCGGGCGGCCTTCGCGGTCCACCTTGTTGACGAACGTGATGATCGGCACCGAACGCATGCGGCACACTTCGAAAAGCTTGCGCGTCTGCGGCTCGATCCCCTTGGCCGCGTCGATCACCATGATCGCCGAATCGACCGCGGTGAGCGTGCGATAGGTGTCTTCGGAAAAGTCTTCGTGGCCCGGGGTATCGAGCAGGTTGAAGACGGTGCCGTCCTTCTGGAACGTCATCACCGAAGAGGTCACCGAAATGCCGCGCTGCTGCTCGATCTTCATCCAGTCAGACCGGGCACGCCGCGCCTGGCCGCGCGCCTTCACTTCGCCAGCCAGGTGGATGGCGCCGCCTTGCAGCAGCAGCTTTTCCGTCAGCGTGGTCTTGCCCGCGTCGGGGTGGGAAATGATGGCAAAGGTGCGGCGATTGGACATAGTCCGCGCCGCTTAGCCGCCCCTGACGGTCACGTCCATGCGGAAGCTGCGGCTCTCGCCCGGGGCAAGCAGGACGATGCCCGGCTTTTGCGTGATATCGCCGGTAAAGCCTTCGGGATCGGCGTGGCCGGCCCAGGGCTCGATGCAGATATAGTGCGCGCCGGGCACCTGCCACAGGCCCAGCATCGCCATGTCGGGGAACGCCACGTCGAGTGCCGGGCCGCCTTCCACGCCATAGGTCAGCGCGCGGCTGGCGAGGTCGGTCCAGATCACCGCGTCGTTGGTGAACAGTTGCTCACGCAGCGGCAGCATGCGGCCGCGCACCGGGGTGGCATAACGGCGTTCGAGCACCAGCCCGGTCTGCTTGTTGACCCGCGCGATCGGCTCGGGCTCGTCCTTGGTGAAGACCAGGCGGTGGGCATGCTTGTCGGTGCTGCCCGGCAAAGGCCAGGCAAAGGCTGGGTGATAGCCAAAACTGAACGGCAGCGTTTCATTACCCGGATTGCTGACGGTCGCGGTCACCGCCAGGGTCGCCCCTTCCACGGCAAAGGCCATGTCGAGCACGAAGGCAAAGGGATAGACCGCGCGCGTCTCGGCCGAATCGCGCAGACGGAAATGTGCCGTGGCGCCATCATGGGCGACGAGCGCAAAATCAGACCGGCGGGCAAAGCCATGGCGCGGCAGCGTATAGGCCTTGCCATCGTGATGCAGCGTATCGCCGGCCAGCGACCCAACGATCGGGAACAGCACCGGGGCATGGCCGGTCCAGAACGCCGGATCGGCATCGGTCATCCACTGCTGCCCGGCGCGATCGGTGATCGACCACAGCTCTGCCCCCAGCGGATTGATCGCGGCGGTCAGCGTCTCGGACGCGATCGTGACAAGAGCAGGCTGGGTCATGGCCACAGGGTATGGCCAGAGCGCGCGCTCTTCGCAAGTGCGGTATGATCAGGCGTTGCGCGAGTGTCCTTCGACAAGCTCAGGGCGAACGGAAACAGGCAAAACCTGAAATCCCGTTCGGGCTGAGCCTGTCGAAGCCCCAAGGCTACCCTAGCCGCGCAGAACGCCGCCCTGCTTGGCCGCAGCGGCGACGATCTTGTCGGAAATCGCCTTGAGGGCGGCTTCGTCGAAGCTCTTGTCGCCTGGCTGCAACGTCACCTCGATGGCCAGGCTGCGCTGGCCTTCGGGAACGCCCTGGCCGCGGAAATCGTCGAACACGCGGGCAGCGACAATGCTGGCCTTGTCAGCACCCTTGACCGCACGCAGCACGTCGCCCGCCGGCACCTTGGCATCGACCAGGAACGCAAAGTCGCGCGTCACGGCCTGGAGCGCAGGCGGGGCAAAATGCGGACGGGCAAAGCCCGGCGCAGCCTTCTTGGCCGGCACGCGATCGAGGAACAGCTCGACCACCGCGACCGGCACATCCAGGCCAAAGGCCTTGGCCGTGGCGGGGTGGATCATGCCAAAGCGCGCCAGAACCTGCTTGGGGCCAAGGCGCAGCGTGGCCGACTGGCCGGGATGGAACTGGCTGCCCGCCTCGCCCATCACCTGCAGGTTTTCCACCGGGGCGCCGGCCTGGGCCAGCAGGGCCATGGCTTCGGCCTTGGCATCGAACGCGTCGAAAGGCTGCGCCTTGCCGCTGGCCCAGCCACGCGCGGTGCGCTCGCCCGCCAGGACCACGGCCAGGCTGAGGCGTTCATCGCTGCTGCCATCGTCGGCGCGCAGATAGCGGCGGCCGATTTCGAACAAGCGCACGCTGGACGCGCCGCGATCGCAATTGCGCCGTGCCGCCGCCAGCAAGCCGGGCAGCAGCGAGGGGCGCATCGCCTTCAAGTCTTCCGAGATCGGATTGGCCAGCGTCCACACGAATTGCCCATCGGCAAAGTGTTCGGCCTGGGCCGGGGGCAGGAACGACCAGGTCACCGCCTCATGCAGCCCACGCGCGGCCGCGGCGCGGCGCAGGCGGCGTTCAAGCATCTGCACCGGGGTAGCAGTGGGCCGTGCCACGCCATCGGTGCGCGGCAGCGGGGTGGACGGCACGGCGTCGAGGCCATGCACGCGGATCACTTCCTCCACCAGATCGGGCGCGCCGGCGATGTCAGGGCGCCAGGTCGGCACGGTGACGGTCCAATCCGCGTCCACGCCAAAGCCTAGCGCGGCCAGGATGCGCTTCTGTTCGCCCTGGGCCACGGCAACGCCGCCCAACTGGCCAGCCAGCGCCGGATCATAGGCCAGGCTGCGCTGCGCCACCGGGGCCACGCCCACGCGCACCACTTCACTGGCCTGGCCGCCGCAGATCTCGAGGATCAGCGCGGTCAGAAGGTCCATGCCGGTATCGAGGAACGCGGGATCGACGCCGCGTTCGAACCGGCCGCGGGCATCGCTGGCCAGCGCCAGCGCCTGCCCGGTGCGGGCGATATGCGCCGGGTCGAAATAGGCAACTTCCAGCAGCACGTCGGTGGTCGTATCCGAACAGCCGGAATGCTCACCACCCATGATGCCGCCGATATCGTGCACGCCGGCATCGTCGGCAATCACGGTCATGAACGGCTGGAGCGTGTATTCCTTGCCGTTGAGCGCGACGACGGTTTCGCCTTCGCGCGCCAGCCGAGCGGTGACGGCGCCGGTCAGCTTGGCCAGGTCATAGGCATGGGCCGGGCGGCCATAGCCGAGCATGACGTAGTTGGTGATGTCCACCAGTGCCGAGATCGGGCGCTGGCCGGCAGCCTTGAGCCGGTCCTGCAGCCACTGCGGCGAGGCGCCGTTGGTCACGCCCCTGATCACGCGGCCATAGAATGCCGGGCAGCCGGCCGCATCCTCGATGCGGATGTCGACCGGGCACGGGCCAGTGCCGGTCACCGGGGCCACGTCGATGGCGCGGAGCGTGCCGATGCCGGCCGCCGCCAGATCGCGGGCAATGCCATAGACGCCCATGCAATCGGGGCGGTTGGGCGTGATCGCCACGTCGAACACCGGGTCAGACCCGATATAGTCGGCAAACGACTGCCCCAGCGCGGTGTCTTCGGGCAGTTCGATGATGCCGTCGTGTTCCTCGCCCAGGCCCAGTTCGCGGGTGGAACACATCATACCGTTGGATTCGACACCGCGAATCGCGCTCTTGCGCAGTTCCATGCCATTGGCCGGAACGACCGCACCGGGCAGGCCGAGCACGCCGACGAGCCCCGCGCGCGCATTGGGCGCGCCGCAGACCACCTGGAGCGGCGAGCCATCACCCAGATCGACGCTGAGCACCTGGAGCTTGTCAGCCTGTGGATGCTTTTCCGCCGTCAGCACGCGGGCGACGCGGAACTGCTTGAGCGCGGCCGACGCGTCGGTCACGCTTTCGATTTCCAGGCCCAGGCTGGTGAGCTTTTCGGCAATCTCGGTGGCGCTCGCTTGCGTGTCGAGCAGCGCCTTGAGCCATGACAGGGAAAACTTCACGGCTTCACTCCCACGCCGCCCGAAAGGGTGGGCACGTCGAGCGCCCCGAATCCATAGTGGCCAAGCCAGCGGGCATCGCCATCGAAGAAGGCGCGCAGGTCATCCAGGCCGTACTTGAGCATGGCCAGGCGATCGACGCCGGTGCCAAAGGCAAAGCCCTGCCATTCATCGGGATCGAGCCCGCCAAATTCGATGACCTTGCGGTTGACCATGCCCGAGCCCAAGACTTCCATCCAGCCGCCGCCCGGCGCATCGCCGCTGCCGCCGACCACGCGCTTGCCGCCCACCAGGGTATAGCCCACGTCCACTTCCACCGAGGGTTCGGTGAACGGGAAATAGCTGGGGCGCAGGCGCAGGACGATGTCGTCGCGCTCGAAGAAGGCCTTGAGGAAGGTTTCCAGCGTCCACTTGAGGTGACCGAGGTGAATGCCCTTGTCGATCACCAGACCTTCGATCTGGTGGAACATCGGGGTGTGTGTGGCGTCGCTGTCAGAGCGATAGACGCGGCCTGGCGCGATGATACGCAACGGCGCACCGTCTTTCAGCATGGCACGGATCTGCACCGGAGAGGTGTGCGTGCGCAGCAGCATGTCGCGCCCTTCCCCGTCCTTGTCCGGGAAATAGAACGTGTCGTGCATCGCGCGCGCCGGATGCGTTTCGGGCATGTTGAGCGCGGTGAAGTTGTGCCAATCGTCTTCGATTTCCGGGCCGCTGGCCACGGCAAAGCCCATGTCGGCAAAGATTTCGGCCAGTTCGTCCATCACCTGGCTGACCGGGTGGACGCTGCCGCGCGGGCTTTCCGGCGCGGGCAGCGACAGGTCCACCGCCTCGGCCGCCAGGCGCGCATCGAGCGCGGCGCTTTCCAGCGCAGCCTTGCGGGCAGCAAGCGCAGTGGTCACCGCCTCGCGCGCGCCGTGAATCTGCGGGCCCTTGGCCTGGCGCTCTTCCGGGCTCAACTGGCCCATGGTCTTGAGCAGGGCGGAAACCCAGCCCTGCTTGCCGAGCGCGGACACGCGGATCGCCTCCAGCGCATCGAGCGTGGTGGCATCGGCAATGGCGCCGAGCGTTTCGGCCTGCTGTTGGTCTAGCTGTTCCATCGCGCCTGCCGCTAGCGCTTTGCGGGGCAGAAGGGAAGATGGGTTGCGTGTGTTGGGGAGTGGCAACATGCCCTCCCCCAACCCCTCCCGCAAGCGGGAGGGGAGCCTGGTTGCTCTCCCCCTCCCGCCTGCGGGAGGGGGGCGGGGGGAGGGCATGTTCGCGGAAACCCCCAAAGCAAAAGGCGCCCGCTCCTTTCGGAACGAGCGCCTTTAAAAGCTGTATCGCTGTGGCGATCAGGCGGCCGGAAGGGCAGCCTTGGCCTGGGCGATCACGGCCGCGAACACGCCGCCTTCGTTCATGGCGAGATCCGCCATGGCCTTGCGATCGAGTTCGATGCCGGCAAGCTTGGTGCCGTGGATGAACTGCGAATAGGTCAGGCCTTCAGCGCGGACGGCCGCGTTGATGCGCTGGATCCACAGGGCACGGAACGTGCGCTTCTTGACCTTGCGGTCGCGGTACGCGTACTGGCCAGCCTTTTCAACGGCTTGGCGGGCAACGCGGATCGTGTTCTTGCGACGGCCGCGGTAACCCTTGGCCTGGTCGAGAATACGCTTATGCTTGGCACGCGTGGTGGTGCCGCGCTTGATACGGGACATGGATCAGCCTCCTCAGTTCAGCCCGTAGGGCGCCCACTTCTTGATCACCTTCGCGTCAGCGTCGGAGATCACGTCGGTGCCGCGGTTCTGGCGGATGTACTTGGCGTTGTGGCTGATCAGGCGGTGGCGCTTGCCGGCCACGCCGTGCTTCACCTTGCCCGTAGCGGTAAGCTTGAAGCGCTTCTTCACACCGCTCTTGGTCTTGAGCTTGGGCATTTTCGTCTCCTTGTTCGACGCGGTGTACCTGCCGTGGCAGCCCTATGTGGCCAGGCAGGAACGCAGATCCGCGTGGATTGAAGGGGCGGCCCTTAACGAGGGTGGGCCGGTTTGGCAACTTGATTCGGGCCTGGGGAACAGGGCCCCTCCACCACCCGCTGCGCGGGCGGTCCCCCTCCCCACAGCGTGGGGAGGATCGAGGAGGTCCTCCCCGCTTGGCGGGGAGGTGGCAGGCCGCAGGCCTGACGGAGGGGCAACAGGTCAGCCGATATCGTCCAGATTGAACGGCGTGGTCTGATAGACCTCGTTGATCCAGTTGCCGAACAATTGGTGGCCATAGGTGCGCCAGGTGTTGCGCGGCAGCTGGGCCGGATCGTTGTGCGGGTAATAGTGACGCGGCACGATCCGTTCGCCATCGCGGCGATATTCGGTATCGAGCGTGAGCGTATCGTATTCCAGATGGTTGAACATGTGGATGGCGCGGTGCGCCGGATCATCGACCAGGCACGGCCCCACCTCTTCACTGTCGAGCAGCACGGCAAGGCCGGCGGGCAGATCTGCGGCGCGAATCTCGCTCCAGCGCGAAACCGGCACGGGCACCACATCAGACATGCCGCGCAGCCAGGGGCTGGCCGGGGCGCGGTTGACGTGATCGAACACGCCATGCGCCTTGGCGCCCAGGGCATGCTTGGGCACGCCGTGGAAATGCGCCAGCGCCGCCATCGCACCCCAGCAGATCGTCAGCAGGCGGTGGCAGTGGGTCTGGCTCCAGTCAAAGATCTGGCGCAACTCGTCCCAATAGGTCACCTCGCCATAGTCCATCGTTTCGACTGGCGCGCCGGTAACGATCAGGCCATCGAAGCGCTCTTCGCGCACGGCGGAAAACGGCGAATAGAACTCGGCAAGGTGCCCGGCCGAGGTGGTCTTGCTGACATGGCCCGACAGGCGCACCAGCTTCAGCTCGATCTGCAGCGGCGTGGCGCCAAGCAGGCGCGCCACCTGGGTTTCGGTGGTGATCTTGTCGGGCATCAAGTTAAGCAGGGCGATGCGCAAGGGGCGGATATCCTGCCGCGCGGCCTCGGTTTCGCCCATCACGATCACGCCTTCGGCTTCCAGCGTGCGGCGGGCGGGGAGGTTATCGGCGATCCTGATCGGCACGGGCGTAGCTTTCCTTCAAATCCTGCACAGCCAAATCCTGTACAGCGCGAGAGGAGGGAAAGACGCCTGGGGCTTGCTCCGCTTGGTTGCCGGATCGGCCACATCCTCCCGTCAGGGAGCGCCACCTTGCCCGGAAACCGGCAGGTTGGCGTTGGGGCGTCGCCCCCAACTCTCGATGCTGGCCGCCCATGTAGCGGGCGCCCATGCGCATTGCAAGGCGTGCCCGGAACGCTACGGAACCGGCGGCAAGGATCGCTTTACCCCTTGCTCATGAGAATGAATCGCATTACCTTGCGAATCGTTCTCATGAGCGAAAGCACTCAGCGCCATGTACATCTGCATCTGCAATGCCATCCGCGAGAAAGATCTGCGCCAGGCCGCCCGTTGCCACGCCCGCGGCGATGCCGAAGCGCTCTATGGAACGCTGGGCTGCCAGGCACAGTGCCGGCAATGCCTGGACGATGCCGACGACGTGGTGGCCGACGAACGCGCCTGCGCCATGGCCTGAACGCTGGCACCATGGCGCGCGGATCATCTGCGCATTGCCCCGGCTCCCTCGCTCGCTTACCCTGCCTTCCAGTTCAACGGCATAGGAAGGTTCGGCCATGAAGGGCGATGCCAAGGTCATCGAGTTTCTGAACAAGGCCCTGTTCAACGAACTGACCGCGATCAACCAGTACTGGCTGCACTATCGCCTGCTCTCGCACTGGGGCGTGAAGAAGCTCGCTGATTTCGAACGGCACGAATCGATCGACGAGATGAAGCACGCCGATCTCCTGGCCGATCGCATCCTGTTCCTGGATGGACTGCCCAATTTCCAGGCGCTCGGCCGCCTCAAAGTGGGCGAATCGGTTGAGGAAGTGCTCAAGGCCGACCTAGCCCTGGAATACGAGGCCGTGCCGCTGCTGAAAGACGGCATCGCCCATTGCGAGACGGTGCGCGACTATGTCAGCCGCGATCTGCTGCAAAAAATCCTCGAAAGCGAGGAAGAGCACATCGATACCCTGGAAACCCAGCTCGACCTGATCAAGCAGATGGGCATCCACAACTATATCCAGTTGAACAGCCAGGCGGCGGAGGATTAAGTTTTCGGGGCTTGGTTGGGGAACATGGCCTCCCCCGGCCCCTCCCGCAAGCGGGAGGGGAGTACAAAGGATGCCCCCTCCCGCTCCACTGTAAGTCCCCCTCCCGCACGCGGGAGGGGTTAGGGGAGGGCATGTTGCTTACTGCGCGGCCTTCACCACCTCGCCACCCTTCATCACGAAAGCGACGTGTTCCAGCGTGCGCACGTCAGCCAGCGGATCGCCGTCGACGGCGATGAGATCGCCATAACGGCCCGTGGCAATGGCGCCCACGTCAGCCGTGCGATCGAGCGCTTCGGCGGCGCTCTTGGTGGCGGCCTGGATCGCCTCGATCGGGGTCATGCCCCATTCCACCATCTTGGCGAACTGGCGGGCATTGTAGCCGTTGGGATAGACGCCGCCGTCGGTGCCGAACAGCAGCTTGACCCCGGCAGCATGGGCGGCGCGGAAGGTTTCGCGCTGCTTGCGGCCGATCATCTTTTCCTTGGCCAGGCTTTCCGGGAAGACGCCGTTCTTCTCGCCTTCGGCCAGGATATAGTCGTCGTTGTAGATATCCATGTCGAGCCAGGCGCCCTTGGCCTTGGCCAGCTTGAAGCTTTCCTCGTCGGCCAGGCTGGCGTGCTCGATCGTGTCGATCCCGGCGCGCAGCGCATCGTTGATGCCGGCGGTGCCATGGGCATGGGCCGCCACGCGCATGCCGAGCATGTGGGCCTCGTCGGCCACGGCCTTCAATTCGTCAAAGCTCATCTGCTGGGCGCCGACCGAATCGGTCTTGGAAAAGACGCCGCCGGTGGCGCAGATCTTGATCACTTCCGCGCCATACTTGCGCACCTTGCGCACCAGCGCGCGGAACTCTTCGGGCGTGTTGGCGATCTGCGGCGAAGGCACAGTGATCGAGGGCGGAAATTCGGTAGAATCGCAATGGCCGCCGGTGGCACCCAGGGCATAGGTCGCCGGCACGATTCGCGGCCCGGGCACATAGCCCAATTCGATCCCCTGCTTGAGCGCGACGTCGTCATAGTTGGCCGAGCCGACGTTGCGCACCGTGGTAAAGCCGGCTTCCACCGTCTTGCGGGCATTGGCGACGCCGATCACGGTGGACAGATTGTCGGTAAACTCCAGCCCGCGATAGCCGCTGAGCGTGGGATCGCCGGTCAGGTGCACGTGCATGTCGATGAGGCCGGGCAGCAGGGTGCGCTGTCCCAGATCGACCACTTCGGCCCCGGCGGGCACGGCATCGCCACTCTTGCCAACGGCCGTGATGCGGCCATCGGTGATCACCACTTGCGCGCCATCGACCCGCTTGCCGGCCAGCACGTCGATCATGTGCGCGGCGCGCACTACCACGGTCTTGGCCTGCGCGCTGCCGGTTGCCAGCGCCACCAGCGCGGCCGCTCCCAGCGCCACGCTCTTTATCGTTTTCATGCACCATCCTCTTGTTGGGGGATGGTCGGCAAGGTTGCATGAGCAACGATATTGAACAAGTGTCTAATCTGCTGCCATCATTCGGCGTAGATCATCTTGCGGGTCATGCCGCCGTCCACCATGATCTGCTGCCCGGTGACGAAGCCGGCATCCGGGCTGGCGAGCCAGGCAATGGTGGTGGCGATATCGTGCACCGTGCCCACGCGCCCGGCGGGATGCTGCGCTTCATCGATGGGGCGATGGTCCGCCGCGCGAGCGCGGTCGGCACGCTGCCACGGTCCGGTCTCGATCCAGCCGGGCAGCACGGCGTTGACCCGCACCTGCGGCCCCAGCCCCACCGCCATGGCATGGGTGAGCGCGCAGAGGCCGCCCTTGGCCGCAGCATAGGCATATGTATCGGGTTCGGACTGCAAGGCCCGCGTTGACGCGATGTTGACCACGCTGGCGCCACTGCGCCGTTGCAGCAAGGGCAGGGCGGCACGGCTGCATAGGAACGCGGCGGTGAGCGAAGCATCGATCCAGCGCTGCCAGTCAGCCAGGGCCAGGTCTTCCAGCGGGCCGCAATAGGGATCGGCGATGCCGGCGTTGTTGACCAGGCAATCGATACCATCGCCTGCCCAGGCGGCAATGCGGGCAAAGGCGCGGGCCACGGGCTTTTCCCGGCCCACGTCGCAAGCGATCGTCAAGCCCTGCCCGCGCGGCAGCATGGCCCCCAGTTCCTTGAGCGCCTTGGCATCGCGATCAAGCGCGACCACGCGCCAGCCGAGCGCGGCAAAGTGCAAGGCGGTGCCCCGGCCGATACCGGCGCCCGCGCCCGTGATCACGATGGTGGATGCAGCGGTCGTCATGCCAGGCACAACGCGGCCGAAGCCGTTCAGTGCCGGTGGCTGTGCCCTGCGGCCAGCGCTTCGATCACGTCGTCCAAGCGCGCCGGATCGCCCAAGGCAAGGACGTGGCCTTCCGAGCCGATGTGCAGCGGATCGCCATTCCAATCGGACATCGTGCCGCCCGCCCCTTCAACCACCGGCACCAGCGCGGCCCAGTCGTGCAGCTTGAGGCCCGCCTCGCACACGATGTCGAGTTGGCCAGTGGCGAGCATGGCATAGTTGTAGCAATCGCCACCCATCACCATGCGGCGGTAGTCGGTCTGGCCGGCCAGCGCCATGAAGTGGTCGCCTTCATGCTGGCTGAAATAGTGCGGCCCGGTGGTGGCGATCGTCGCCTCGGCCAGTTCGCGGCAGGGGCGGGTCTTGACCGGCTGGCCGTTGAGCGTGGTTTCGCGGCCCGAGGCGCCCAGCCAGCGTTCGTTGGCAATCGGCTGGTCGATCACGCCCATCACCGGAAAGCCATCGACCAAGAGCGCGATCAGCGTGCCGAACAGCGCGCGCCCGGCGAGGAATCCGGCCGTGCCATCGATCGGATCGAGCACCCAGCTGCGGCCCGAAGTGCCCTCGCGCGTGCCGAATTCCTCGCCGATGACGGTGTCATCGGGGCGCTCAGCGGCCAGAATGGTACGCATGGCCTCTTCTGCCGCGCGGTCTGCCAGGGTCACCGGCGTGGCATCCCCCTTGCGTTCGGCGGTCACGCTGCGAAAATAGGGCCGGATCGCGGCGCCGGCAGCGTCGGCCAGGCGGTGGGCCAGGGCAATGTCGTCATCGAGCTTCATGGCCCAGTGCTTTGCCGATCGGGCCGAAGCGGTCAAGAACGTTGCTCCGGCCCGGTGCGGCACGGCGGCAGTACAGGGGCAGGATGCAACATTTGAGGTTTGCGGAAGGCGGATAAGAGCGCAAGCAGGGCATTCAGGGGGCAAAGCAAGCATGAGTCGCCAGATCAGGCCGGCTGTGGACCGGGCGATTGCGCCGGCCGCGGGATTCACCCGCCAGGGGCAGCCACTGTCTTACAACCGCGCGCCAGCGCCCGACCTGGCGCCGTGGATCGGCCGTTTCTATGTCACCGTGGTCGATGCCCCGGCGGGCCATGCCCTGCAATGCGGGCTACTGGCCGATACCGCCTGCATCCGCGTGCAACTGCGCGGGGAATGGACAGCGCAGACGCGCGATGGCTTGCGCGCGCTGGGCCGGGCGGCGCTGGTCTTTGGCCCCAATACCAAGCGCATGGCCGTGGGCGTGACCGGCAGCTTTACCAGCGTGGGCGCCGTGTTGCGTCCGGGCGCGGCCCACGTTCTGGCCCGCCTGCCCGAGGCCGAACTGACCGACCGCTTTGCCACGATCGACCAGTTGGGCCTGAACCCCGATCACTGGCTGGAGATGTTCGATCCGGCCGCAACGCCCGAAGACTGGTGCCAGGCGATGGAAGAAGCCCTGCGCGCGGTGATCGCCTGGCGCGGCACGGCAGAACCCGATGCGGTTTCCGCCCGGTTCGAGGCGGCGGCGCTGGCCAACCCCGCCATCGGCGTGGGCGAATTTGCCCAGCAATGCGGGATCGAGCAGCGCCGGCTGGAGCGGATCGTGCGGCGCGATTTCGGCATGACGCCCAAGCAGGTGCTGCGCCGCGCCCGCGCGCTCGACATGGCGAGCCACCTGCGCGGCGTGGCCGACGATGCGGAAGGGGAAACCCTGGCGCTGCGCTATTACGACCAGAGCCACCTGATCCGCGAATTTACCGCGATGTTCGGCATGTCGCCGCGCCAGTTCGTCGATCTGGCGCAGCCGCTGATGACACTGTCGCTGGAAACCCGCCAGGCGCGCCGCCTGGAAATGACCGAGCGGATCGCACCGGGCGGCATCCGGCCCTGGCAGTAATACCCAGGGCCGGAGCGCGCGCGATCAGTCGAACAGGCTGGAGACCGAGCTTTCGTCGGCAATGCGGCGGATCGCCTCGCCGATCAGCGGGGCGATGGTCAGGATGCGGATGCTGTCGCAGTCCTTGGTCGCTTCGGTCGGCAGGATGGTGTCGGTGATCACCAGTTCCTTGAGCGCCGAATTGCCCACGCGGGCCACAGCCGCGCCCGACAGCACGCCGTGGGTGATGTAGGCGGCAACACCGGCGGCGCCGGCATCCATCAGCGCCTGCGCGGCGTTGCACAGCGTGCCGCCCGAATCGATGATATCGTCGATCAGGATGCACATGCGGCCCTTCACGTCGCCGATGATGTTCATCACTTCGGACTGGCCGGGGCGATCGCGGCGCTTGTCGACGATGGCCAGCGGCGCGTTGTCGAGCCGCTTGGCAAGGGCGCGGGCGCGCACCACGCCGCCCACGTCGGGCGAAACGACCATCAGTTCCTGCCCGCCATAGCGGGTCTGGATATCGGCGGCCATGACCGGCGCGGCAAACAGGTTGTCCGTCGGGATATCGAAGAAGCCCTGGATCTGCCCGGCATGGAGATCGACCGCGAGGACGCGATCGGCCCCGGCCGTGGTAATCAGGTTGGCCACCAGCTTGGCCGAGATCGGCGTGCGCGGCCCCGGCTTGCGGTCCTGGCGGGCATAACCGAAGTATGGCACCACGGCGGTGATCCGCTTGGCCGAGGCGCGGCGCAGCGCATCGATGCAGATCAGCAGCTCGAGCAGGTTGTCGTTGGCGGGATAGCTGGTGGACTGCACCAGGAAGACATCTTCGCCGCGCACGTTCTCGTGGATTTCCACGAAGACTTCCTCATCGGCAAAGCGGCGCACCGAGGCGTCGGTCAGCGGCAGTTCCAGATAGGCCGCAATGGCGCGGGCCAGCGGCAGGTTGCCGTTGCCGGACATGATCTTCATGGCGTTTCCCTCGAGTCCTTTGGTGATCCTGATCCTCGCGCCGCCCTTAGCCCAAGATGACAGTTTTGCAACGCCCCAGCGTCCCGAACGGGCCGCAAACAGGCCGTTTTGCGCCCCACCACGGTACAGCCCCCTTGCCCGCCATGGCTGATGCCGCCTAGGGTCTGGCCATGGCCGACACACTGATCATCACGCTTGCACAACTCAACCAAAGGGTTGGCGACCTTGCCGCCAACGCCGCCGCGATGCTGGAGGTGCGGGCAAAGGCCCCGCGCAGCGACCTGATCGTCTTTCCGGAAATGCAGCTGATCGGCTATCCGCCCGAAGACCTGATCCTGAAACCCGCGCTGATCGAACGCGCGGCGGTGGAACTGGAACAGCTGGCGCGCGCCACCGCCGATGGCGGCCCGGCGATGCTGGTGGGATCGGTGTTCGTGCGCGACGGCGCGCTGCACAACGGCGTGGCGCTGCTCGATGGCGGCAAGATCGTGGCCACGCGCTTCAAGTACGAGCTGCCCAACTATGGCACGTTCGACGAAAAGCGCCTGTTCCTGCCCGGCCCGCTGCCCGAACCGGTGCCGTTTCGCGGCGCCGTTCTGGGCCTGCCGATCTGCGAGGATATCTGGCATCCCGACGTGTGCCGCCACCTGGCGCAGCTGGGCGCGGAAATCTTCCTCTGCGTCAACGGCAGCCCTTACGAGATCGACAAGGACGTGCTGCGCATCGATGGCGTGGCGAAGCGCCGCGCGATCGATACCGGCATTCCGCTCGCCTATGTCAACCGCGTCGGCGGGCAGGACGAGGTGGTATTCGATGGCGCCAGCTTCGTCGTCGGCCCGGAAGGCGCGCTGTGGGCGCAGCTTCCCGAATGGGAAGAGGCCGTGGTCGAAACGGTGTGGAACAAGGTGCCGTTCGGCAACGGCCACCGCTGGCGCTGCCAGGCAGCCGAGGTGGCCGAGCCGACCGAGCATCCCGAAGACATCTATTGCGCCATGGTCATGGCGCTGCGCGACTATGTGAACAAGAACCGCTTTCCCGGCGTGCTGCTCGGGCTTTCCGGCGGGATCGATTCGGCGCTCTGCGCCGCGATCGCGGTCGATGCATTGGGTGCCGACCGGGTGTGGTGCGTGATGCTGCCCAGCCGCTATACCAGCCAGGCAAGCCTGGACGATGCCGCAGGCTGTGCCCAGATGCTGGGCGTGCGGCTCGATACCGTGCCGATCGCGCCGGCGGTGGACGGCTTTACCGATATGCTCAGCCCCCTGTTTGCCGGGCGTGAGCCCGACCTGACCGAAGAGAACCTGCAATCGCGCATCCGCGGCACCACGCTGATGGCCCTGTCCAACAAGTTCGGGCCGATGCTGGTCACCACCGGCAACAAGAGCGAGATGAGCGTGGGCTATGCCACCATCTATGGTGACATGAACGGCGGCTACAATCCGCTCAAGGACGCCTACAAGACCACCGTCTTTGCCCTCTCGCGCTGGCGCAACGAACACCGCCCGCGCATCGGCATGGGACCGGACGGGCCGGTGATGCCCGAGCGGATCATCACCAAGCCACCCAGCGCAGAACTGCGCCCCGACCAGAAGGACGAGGATTCGCTGCCGCCCTATGACGTGCTCGATGCCATCCTGCTGGGCCTGGTCGAGCACGAAAAGAGCGTATCGCAGATCACCGCCGAAGGGTTCGAGCGCGCCACGGTGGAGCGCATCGAGCGGCTGCTGCACCTGGCCGAGTACAAGCGGCGCCAGGCCCCGCCGGGGGTGAAGCTGGGCATGCGCAATTTCGGGCGCGATCGGCGCTATCCGATCACGCAGGGCTTCCGTACGGCCTGACATCTTTTCGCGCGATGTTTGCAAACGCCGGCTGCCCCTGGGGTGGCCGGCGTTTGTTGTTGCGCTCAAGCGTGCCATTTTTGCGAATGATTCGCATTGACGACGCGGAGCCACCGCCGTACGCTGCGAATCGTTCTCAAAAAGGAGTGCCGCTCTTGTCCACTTCGACCACTGCATCGGCCGCGGCCACGATTGCCGCGTTGGCCCGCCCCCAGGATGTGCGGGCACTGTCCCTGACAGCTCTGCACGTGGTCATGGCCATGCGCCTGTCGGCCATGTTCGAGCGCGCGGGGCGCGACCCTATCCCCGACCTGGCGCAACGCTATCGCAGCATCGAGACCGCCGCCGCGGTCCATGCGCTGGTGCGCCGGGTGATCCGCACCTGGCCCGAACGCTTCCTCGTCAACCGTCCGTGCCAGCTTACCATGACGCCCGACGAGGCAACTCTGGCGGCCATGGTGCGCCATGCCCTGCTGGCCGATAACGAGGGTTTTGCCGGCATGCTGCACGGGTTCGTCAGGGTCGACCGGCAGGACGGGCTCTACCACGCCACCCAACACGCGGCCGCGCTGCTGTCAGGACGCAGCGCGTAACCGCGTGCCCGTTCCGGGCCGGCACTCCCCCGGCGCTGCGGTGCCCCGCTCCTGCCCTGGCAGCGCCGGAAGCCGGCCCGGAACGGGCTTCTCTTTTGTGAACATGGGACGCGATGCGGCCAGCTTTCCCTGTCTTGGGCATCGACTGTGGCGGCGTAATCTTTTTCACACGAAGACACGAAGGAAGAAGGGTGACGTTCTGGCTGCGCCAGTCTTTCCTTTCTTCGTGCCTTCGTGGCTTCGTGTGAAAAAATCCAATCAGCTTCGCCGCACACGCACCAGGGCCAAACAAAAACCCCGCCGGTTGCCCGACGGGGTTTGTGCTGTTTGCGTTGACCGCAGCGCGGCGAGGATCAGTCCTCGTCGCCCTTGATCAGGTAATCGGCCGCATCGGCGTCGGTGCCGTGGGTTTCCCCTTCGACCGAGGCGAGCGGATCGTCGCCGATCGCGGCTTCGGGGCCCTGGGCCAGTTCGGCGGCATGCTCTTCAGCGGCGGTGCGCGGCGCGATCAGGGCTTCCTGAAGGCGACGGTTGGCGGCGCGAAGGGCGGCGTCGCGGCTGTTGGCCGCCACGCGCATGCGGTTCATGCCCGCGCCGGTGCCGGCGGGGATGAGACGGCCGACGATGACGTTTTCCTTGAGGCCGATCAGGCTGTCGCGCTTTCCTTCGACCGCCGCCTGCGTGAGCACGCGGGTGGTTTCCTGGAACGACGCGGCAGAGATGAACGAACGCGTCTGCAGCGAAGCCTTGGTGATGCCGAGCAGCACCGGCTTGCCTTCCGCGAGGCGCGAGCCCCCCGGCATCTTGGCGTTGGTTTCGTTCATTTCCTCAAGGTCAACCTGCTCGCCCGGCAGCAGGGTGGTGTCACCGCCATCGGTGATTTCCACCTTCTGCAGCATCTGGCGAACGATCACCTCGATGTGCTTGTCGTTGATCTTCACGCCCTGCAAGCGATAGACTTCCTGGATTTCCGCGACGAGGTATTCCGCCAGGGCCTCAACACCGAGAACCTCGAGAATGTCGTGCGGATCGGGCGAGCCCGAGATCAGGTTGTCGCCCTTCTTGACGTAGTCGCCTTCCTGGACGTCGATCACCTTGGACTTGGGGATCAGGTACTCGACCGGTTCGCCCTCTTCTGGGATGATCGCGATCTTCCGCTTCGCCTTGTAGTCGCGGATGAACTCGATGCGGCCCGAGATCTTGGCGATGATCGCGTTGTCCTTGGGCTTGCGCGCTTCGAACAGCTCGGCCACGCGCGGCAGACCGCCCGTGATGTCGCGGGTCTTGGCGGCTTCGCGGCTGGCGCGGGCCAGCACGTCACCGGCCTGGACTTCCTGGCCGTCTTCCACCGACAGGGTGGTGCCCGGCGCCATCATGTAGCGCGCGGTTTCACCCGAGGCGTCGTCGAGCAGGGTCAGGCGCGGACGCAGGTCTTCCTTCTTGGCGCGGCCCCCGGCCCGGTTTTCGGTGACGACGCGCTGGGCGATACCCGTCGCTTCGTCGACCTGTTCCGTCAGGGTGCGGCCGTCGATCAGGTCCTGATAGCGCACGATACCGGGCTTTTCCGTGATCACCGGCAGGGTGAACGGGTCCCACTCGGCCAGGCGCTGGCCCTGGGCCACGCTCGCACCGTTTTCGTGCAGCAGGTGGGTACCATAGGGCACGCGGTGCATGGCGCGTTCGCGACCATCGGTGTCCATGATCACGATTTCGCCGTTGCGGGCGAGCGACAGGCGGCGGTTGCGGCTGTCGGTGATCGTCGGGATGTCGCGATAGTGCACGGTACCGTCGCAGATCGATTCGAGGTGCGACTGTTCGTTGACCTGCGCGGCGCCACCGATGTGGAACGTACGCATGGTCAGCTGCGTGCCGGGCTCACCGATCGACTGGGCGGCGATGACGCCAACCGCTTCACCGATGTTCACCGGCGTACCGCGGGCAAGGTCACGGCCATAGCAGGTGCCGCACACGCCCTGGGGCGCTTCGCAGATCAGCGGCGAGCGGATGCGCGCCGACTGGACACCAGCCGCTTCGATCCGGGCGATCGCGGCTTCGTCAAGCAGCGTGCCCTTTTCGCAGATCACGTTGCCGGTCTTCGCCTCGATCATGTCTTCGGCCAGGGTACGGCCGAGGATGCGTTCGCCCAGCGAGGCGATGGTGGCGCCGCCCTGAACGATCGCGCGCATTTCCAGCGCCCGCTCGGTCCCGCAGTCGTTCACCGTCACCACGCAGTCCTGCGACACATCGACCAGACGGCGGGTCAGGTAACCCGAGTTCGCCGTCTTGAGCGCGGTATCGGCCAGGCCCTTACGAGCGCCGTGGGTCGAGTTGAAGTATTCAAGGACGGTCAGGCCTTCCTTGAAGTTCGAGATGATCGGCGTTTCGATGATCTCGCCCGAAGGCTTGGCCATCAGACCGCGCATCCCGGCAAGCTGCTTCATCTGGGTTGGCGAACCACGCGCGCCCGAGTGGCTCATCATGTAGATCGAGTTGATCGGCTTTTCACGGCCGTGCTCGTCGCTCGGCGTGGCGCGGATCTCGTCCATCATGGCGTTGGCCACCTGGTCGCCGCAACGGCTCCAGGCGTCGATCACCTTGTTGTACTTTTCCTGCTGGGTGATCAGGCCGTCCTGGTACTGCTGTTCGTAGTCGGCGACGAGTTCCTTCGTCTCGGCCACGAAAGCGTCCTTGGTCGCCGGGATGATCATGTCGTCCTTGCCGAACGAGATGCCCGCCTTGAACGCGTTGCGGAAGCCCAGGCTCATGATCGCGTCGGCGAAAAGGACAGTCTCCTTCTGGCCGGTGTGGCGATAGACCTGGTCGATGACGTCGGCGATTTCCTTCTTCGTCAGCAGGCGGTTGACCAGCTCGAAGGGCACCGTGTGGCTCTTGGGCAGGCATTCGCCGATCAGCATGCGACCGGGCGTGGTTTCATACCGCTTGAGATAGGACTTCCCGTTCTCGTCGGTCTGCGGCACGCGCGCCACGATCTTGGTGTGCATGGTGACCGCGCCGGCAAACAGCGCCTGGTGCACTTCGGCCATGTCGGCCAGCAGCATGCCTTCGCCCGGCTCGCCCTTGCGGTCCATCGACAGGTAATAGAGGCCCAGCACCATGTCCTGCGAAGGCACGATGATCGGCTTGCCGTTGGCGGGCGAGAGGATGTTGTTGGTCGACATCATCAGCACGCGCGCTTCGAGCTGGGCTTCCAGCGAAAGCGGCACGTGGACGGCCATCTGGTCACCGTCGAAGTCGGCGTTGAAGGCCGAGCAGACGAGCGGGTGCAGCTGGATCGCCTTGCCTTCGATCAGCACGGGTTCGAACGCCTGGATGCCCAGACGGTGCAGCGTGGGCGCACGGTTGAGCATGACCGGGTGTTCGCGGATCACTTCGTCCAGGATGTCCCAGACTTCCTTGCGTTCCTTTTCCACCCACTTCTTGGCCTGCTTCAGGGTCATCGACAGACCCTTGGCGTCAAGCCGCGCATAGATGAACGGCTTGAACAGTTCGAGCGCCATCTTCTTGGGCAGGCCGCACTGGTGCAGCTTGAGTTCCGGGCCGGTCACGATGACCGAACGGCCCGAATAGTCGACGCGCTTGCCGAGCAGGTTCTGACGGAAGCGGCCCTGCTTGCCCTTGAGCATGTCGGACAGCGACTTGAGCGGACGCTTGTTGGCGCCGGTGATCACGCGGCCACGGCGGCCGTTGTCGAACAGCGCGTCGACCGCTTCCTGCAGCATGCGCTTTTCGTTGCGCACGATGATGTCGGGCGCACGCAGCTCGATCAGACGCTTCAGGCGGTTGTTGCGGTTGATGACGCGACGATAGAGGTCGTTCAAGTCCGAGGTGGCGAAGCGGCCGCCGTCGAGCGGCACCAGCGGGCGCAGTTCGGGCGGAATGACCGGCACCACGTCGAGGATCATCCATTCCGGGCGGTTGCCGGAATCGATGAACGATTCCACCACCTTGAGGCGCTTGATGATCTTCTTGGGCTTGAGTTCCGACTTGGTCTCGGACAGCTCCTTGAGCAGGTCTTCGCGCTCCTGGACCATGTCGAGGTCCATGAGCATGTGCTTGACCGCCTCGGCGCCGATGCCGGCCGAAAAGGCGTCTTCGCCATATTCGTCCTGCGCGTCGAGCAGTTCGTCTTCGGTCAGCAGCTGGTAGCGTTCAAGCGGGGTGATGCCCGGCTCGATAACCACATAGCTTTCGAAGTAGAGGATGCGTTCCAGCTGCTTGAGCTGCATGTCGAGCAGCAGGCCGATGCGCGAGGGCAGCGACTTCAAGAACCAGATGTGCGCAACCGGCGCGGCCAGTTCGATGTGGCCCATGCGCTCGCGGCGCACCTTGGTCACAGTCACTTCGACGCCGCACTTTTCGCAGACGACGCCCTTGTACTTCATGCGCTTGTACTTGCCGCACAGGCACTCGTAGTCCTTCACGGGACCGAAGATGCGGGCGCAGAACAGGCCGTCACGTTCGGGCTTGAACGTGCGGTAGTTGATGGTTTCCGGCTTCTTGATTTCGCCGAAGGACCAGCTGCGGATGCGCTCGGGCGACGCCAGACCGATCTGGATCTGGTCGAAGGTTTCGGGCTTGGGCAGCTGGTTGGTGAATTTCGTCAGGTCGTTCATTGCGTGATCCTCACTGGGAGGGAAACTCTGTGCATGCGGCAGGCCAGGGCGGCGGCGGAGCATGTCCGCCGCCGCACCACGACCGGCTTATTCGGCTGCCTCGGCCAGGCCATCGTCGTCTTCGGTCTCGTCGATCGACGAGAGTTCGACGTTGAGACCCAGGCTGCGCATTTCCTTGACCAGCACGTTGAAGCTTTCGGGAATGCCGGCCTCGAAGGTGTCGTCACCCTTGACGATCGCTTCATAGACCTTGGTACGGCCGACAACGTCGTCGGACTTGACCGTGAGCATTTCCTGCAGCGTGTAGGCCGCGCCATAGGCCTGGAGCGCCCAGACCTCCATTTCCCCGAAGCGCTGACCACCGAACTGGGCCTTACCGCCCAGCGGCTGCTGGGTGACGAGGCTGTAGGGGCCGATCGAACGGGCGTGGATCTTGTCGTCCACCAGGTGGTGCAGCTTGAGCACGTACTTGCAGCCAACGGTGACCTTGCGGTCGAACGCCTCGCCGGTGCGGCCGTCGAACAGCGTGACCTGGCCCGATTCATCGAGCCCGGCCTTGCGCAGCATGGCGGTCACATCGGCTTCCACCGCGCCGTCGAACACCGGCGAACCCATCGGCACGCCCTGGCGCACGTTCTGGGCCAGCTCGACGATTTCGGCATCGCTGCGGGCCTTGATCTCTTCGGCGTAGTTGTCGCCATAGATATCGACCAGCAGTTCGCGCACCGCTTCGGGCGGCTCGCCCGCCTGCGGATCGGGATTGGCTTCGCGCCAGGCGTCGAGCGCCGCCCCGATCTTGTGGCCCAGGCCGCGTGCGGCCCAGCCCAGGTGGGTTTCGAAGATCTGCCCGACGTTCATGCGCGAGGGCACGCCCAGCGGGTTGAGCACGAAATCGACCGGGGTGCCGTCTTCCAGGAAGGGCATGTCTTCCTGCGGCAGGATGCGGCTGATGATGCCCTTGTTGCCGTGACGGCCGGCCATCTTGTCGCCCGGCTGCAGCTTGCGCTTCACCGCGACGAAGACCTTGACCATCTTGAGCACGCCCGGCGCCAGTTCGTCACCGCGCTCCAGCTTTTCCTTGCGGTCCTCGAACTTCTCCTGGATCGCCTTGATCGCCGTGTCGTACTGGCCCTTGGTCGCTTCCAGCTGCTGCTGGCGCGCATCGTCGGCCACGGCGAACTTCCACCATTCGTGACGTTCCACATCGGCCAGCAGCTGCTCGTCGATGTCGACACCCTTCTTGATGCCCTTGGGCGCGGCCGTGGCCACCTGGCCCAGCAGCATGTCCTTCAGGCGGTTGAAGGTGGCACGGTTGAGAATGGCGCGTTCGTCTTCGCGGTCCTTGGCGAGGCGTTCGATTTCCTCGTTCTGGATGGCGCGGGTACGGTCGTCGATCTCGATGCCGTGGCGGTTGAACGTGCGCACGTCCACGATCGTGCCCGAAACGCCCGGCGGCAGGCGCAGCGAGGTATCGCGCACGTCAGACGCCTTTTCACCGAAGATCGCGCGCAGCAGCTTTTCTTCCGGCGTCATCGGGGATTCGCCCTTGGGCGTGATCTTGCCGACGAGGATGTCACCGGGGTGCACTTCGGCGCCCACATAGACGATGCCCGCTTCGTCGAGGTTGCGCAGCGCTTCCTCGCCCACGTTGGGGATGTCGCGGGTGATGTCTTCGGGCCCGAGCTTGGTGTCGCGGGCCATGACTTCGAATTCCTCGATGTGGATCGAGGTGAAGACGTCTTCCTTGACGATGCGCTCGCTGATCAGGATCGAGTCTTCGTAGTTGTAGCCGTTCCAGGGCATGAACGCGACGAGCACGTTACGGCCCAGCGCCAGCTCGCCGAACTCGGTCGAGGGACCGTCAGCCAGGATATCGCCCTTTTCGACGATATCGCCCACGCTCACCAGCGGGCGCTGGTTGATGCAGGTGGACTGGTTGGAGCGTTCGAACTTCTGCAGGGTGTAGATGTCCACGCCCGACTTGCCCGGTTCGACGTCGCCGGTCACGCGGATCACGATACGAGTCGCGTCCACCTGGTCGACGATGCCGCCGCGCAGCGCGGCGATCGCGGCGCCCGAATCGCGCGCCACGGTGCCTTCCATGCCGGTGCCCACGAACGGCGCATCAGCCTTGACCAGCGGCACCGCCTGGCGCTGCATGTTCGAGCCCATCAGCGCGCGGTTGGCGTCGTCGTTTTCCAGGAACGGAATGAGCGAGGCGGCCACCGAGACGAGCTGCTTGGGGCTGACGTCCATCAGCGTCACGGTTTCGCGCGGCGCCATGACGAATTCGCCGTTCTGGCGGGCCGAGACCAGTTCTTCCACGAACGAGCCATCGGCCGTGGTTTCGGCCGAAGCCTGCGCCACCGTGTGCTTCTGCTCTTCCATGGCCGAGAGATAGACCACTTCGGACGAGACCTTGCCGTCGATCACCTTGCGGTACGGCGTTTCAATGAAGCCGTACTTGTTGACGCGGGCGAAGGTCGAGAGCGAGTTGATCAGACCGATGTTGGGCCCTTCGGGCGTTTCAATCGGGCAGATACGACCATAGTGCGTGGGGTGGACGTCGCGCACTTCGAAGCCGGCACGCTCACGCGTCAAGCCGCCCGGCCCGAGGGCCGAAACGCGACGCTTGTGCGTCACTTCCGACAGCGGATTGGTCTGGTCCATGAACTGCGACAGCTGCGAGGAGCCGAAGAATTCACGCACCGCGGCCACCGCCGGCTTGGCGTTGATCAGGTCGTTGGGCATCACGGTCGACACGTCGACCGAGCTCATGCGTTCCTTGACCGCACGCTCCATGCGCAGCAGGCCGACGCGGTACTGGTTTTCCAGCAGCTCGCCCACCGAACGCACGCGACGGTTGCCAAGGTTGTCGATGTCGTCGACTTCGCCCTTGCCGTCCTTGAGGTTCACCAGTTCCTTGACCACGGCGAGGATATCGTCGGTGCGCAGGGTGGTGATGGTGTCCGGGCAATCCAGGCCCAGGCGCATGTTGAGCTTGACGCGGCCCACGGCCGAAAGGTCGTAACGGTCAGCGTCGAAGAACAGGCCGTCGAACAGCGCTTCGGCGGTTTCGCGCGTCGGCGGTTCGCCAGGACGCATGACGCGATAGATATCGGCCAGCGCGTGGTCGCGGTCTTCGGCCTTGTCGGCCTTCATCGTGTTGCGGATCCACGGGCCGGTGCTGACGTGGTCGATGTCGAGCAGGTCGAGCTGGTCCACCCCGGCGCGGTCGAGCACGTCGAGGTTTTCGGGGCCGACTTCATCGCCCGCTTCGATCCAGATGCGGCCGGTCGATTCGTCGATCAGGTCCTTGGCGGCATAGCGGCCAAAGATTTCCTCGGTCGGGATCAGCAGCGACTGCAGGCCGTCCTTGGCCGCCTTGTTGGCAGCGCGCGGGCTGATCTTCTGGCCAGCGGCAAACACCACTTCGCCCGAAGCGGCATCGACGATGTCGAACGTCGGCTTGGCACCACGCCACTGGTCAAGCACGAAGGGCACCTTCCAGCCGCCCTCGGCACGCACCCAGGTAACCTTGTTGTAGAAGTGGTCGAGGATCTGCTCGCCATTGAGACCCAGGGCATAGAGCAGCGCGGTGACCGGCAACTTGCGCTTGCGGTCGATACGCACGTTGACGATGTCCTTGGCGTCGAATTCGAAATCGAGCCACGAGCCACGATAGGGAATGACGCGCGCGGCAAACAGGTACTTGCCCGAAGAGTGCGTCTTGCCACGGTCATGGTCGAACAGCACGCCCGGCGAACGGTGCATCTGCGACACGATCACGCGCTCGGTGCCGTTGATGATGAAGGTGCCGTTGTCGGTCATGAGCGGGATATCGCCCATGTAGACGTCCTGCTCCTTGATATCGATGAGGCTCTTGGTCTCGGTCTCGGCGTCCACTTCAAACGTGGCGAGCTTGAGCGTGACCTTCATCGGCGCGGCGTAAGTGATGCCGCGCTGGCGGCATTCGTTCACGTCGTACTTGGGCGCTTCGAGCACATAGCCGTCACGCTCCTTGATATCGAGCGAGGCGGTGCCGGCAAAGTCCTGGATCGGGAACACCGAGCGCAGGGTCTTTTCCAGGCCCGAGACATAGCCGGTCGACGGATCGGAGCGGAGGAACTGCTCGTACGATTCGCGCTGAACCTCGATCAGGTTCGGCATCTGCACGACTTCGTGAATGTCACCGAAGATCTTGCGGATGCGCTTCTTCAGACCGGCGCGGACTGGAGCCTTGGTTGCCATAGGAGGTGAATGCCTCTTTGCTTGTCACGAGCCGGCCAAAACCGGCGGAAATCTGCCATGCGCGGCGGGTGGCACGGCACAAACGCAAACAAGGCCACGGTGCACCGCACACCCTTCCCGGATGCCCGTGGCCCGCAGCCTTCGCGTTGTACCGATGCCCGCTGCTTCCTTCCTTGAGCCTTCCCCCGCGCATGGGAAAGCCTTGCTCGAAACAGCAGGTGTTGGATCGCCATATAGGAGCACCGCCCTGCAAAGTCAAAGGCCGGCCGGGCAAGAGCAGCCCGATGCGGCGACGCGATGCCCCTCCCGGCCGGCAGCGTCCAACGGCACGGCGCGGGGAATTGTAATTAATTCTAAAATGCGCCTGTTTCTCCGCACAAACCACTACCAGGATGGAGCAAAAGTTTGCGTTCTGTTTACCGTGACCGCATAGGCATGGCGCACCGCAGGACGCACATCGCGCTGGTTTGCGCGCTGTTGCCTCGTGCCTATTGCCCTAGCCGCGAGTTTCATGGACGATCGATTCGCCTTTATCTTGCCGGTCATGCAGGTTGCCTTCGGCATTGCCGCCGTCCTGGCAGGGCGCTGGCGAGTCTCCAGCGCGGGCTGGTGGGCGGGCGGATTCCTCGCCAGCGCTGCCGGCTTTGCCATGCCGGCGCTCACCTTCCTGATGCCCGAAGGCGGCCGGGCCGTGCTGGCCTCGGGATTGTTTGCAGCAGCGTTTCTCTGTTTCGGCCAGGCGATGGGCGAACACTTCGGCCTGCGCCGCAGCCATGTCTCGCTCCGCCTGGGCATCGCGGCCCTGTCGGTAATGGCAAGCGCCTGGGGCGTGATGAGCGACAGCTTGCGCCTGCACCTGGCCGCATCGGACGCGGGCTGCGCGCTGCTCATGGCAGTGCCGCTGCTGGCGGCGCGCGGGCGCACGCGGCGCAGCGGGGATCGCGCGCTGATCGTGGTCAGCTGGGCGGTGGTGGCCGATGCCGGCCTGCGCGCCGCTGCCATTCGCTGGCTGGCGAGTGGCGGCCTTGGCGAGTTTGCCACCAGCCCTTACGCCTTTGTCTATCAGATCACCGGATCGCTGATCGGCGTGGCCTTTGCCATGGCGGCGCTCGCCTCGGTGATGATCGGCGTGCTGATGCGCTATCGCGACTGGGCGATCTGCGATCCCCTCACCGGCCTGCTCAACCGCCGCGGGTTTGACGAGGCGCTGGCCGGGCGCAGCGCGCATGAAAAGAGCCATGCCGCCGTGATCGCCTGCGACATCGATCACTTCAAGGCCGTGAACGACCAGTTCGGCCATCATCGCGGCGATGAAGTGATCGCTCTCCTGGCCAACGCGATCGATGCGCATCTGCCCGCACGCGCCTTTGCCGCGCGCTTTGGCGGCGAGGAATTCGTGGTCTATCTGCCGCAGGGCGCGCTGGCCTTGGCGGGGGGCTTGGCTGGCACCGGTGCGGTTGGCACGGCGGCAGACCTGGCCGAAACGGTGCGCCGCGATTTTGCCCAGCGCGTGCAGCGCCTGCTCGGCCGCGATTTTGCCGTCACGGCCAGTTTTGGCATCTCGGCCATGTCGCCGGGCGAAGTCATGCTCGATGCCGCGCTGCGCCGCGCCGACCAGGCGCTGTACCAGGCCAAGAGCGCGGGACGGAACTGCTGCGTGGTCAAACCCGCCCTGGCTGGCCAGCCCGCCTTGCACCTGCCGCGCCATGGCAGCAGCGCCACGCTGCACGCCTGACGCGACACTCCTGCTTGACTGCGCGGCCGCGTCTGCTATGGGCCGCACCCGAGTGGCGGACCTGGTCCCCCGCTCATCCGTCCGAGACCGTCGGCGCCGGGGTTTGCCCAGGCTTAATTTCCGACCTAGGCGGGGAAAAGAGATTTCACGGCCGCACGCTCCGTTTTCGGATCGTGGCGCCCACCGCACTGGCCATGGCCGGCGCGCAACCTCCTTCCCTTGTCGAACGGACTCGCCCCAGGTCGCTTGCGGCCCGGGACAAACGTAGCCGGCTGCAGGGGGCTTTGCCCCAGGCAGCCATTGTGAAGGAGTAAGGCATGGATCGTTCGCAAAAAGCCGAATCGGTCGCTTTCCTCAACGAACTCGTGAGCGGTTCGGGGGCGGTTATCGTCACTCGCAACCTCGGCATGACGGTGGCCCAGTCCACTGCCCTGCGCACGAAGATTCGTGAGGCCGGTGCGACCTACAAGGTTGCGAAGAACCGTCTTGCCAAGCTTGCCATCCAGGGCACCGATTACGAAGGCATTGGTGAATTTTTCACCGGGCCGACCGCCATCGCTGCCTCGGCTGATCCCGTCGCCGCCGCCAAGGTGATCGTCGAGTTCGCCAAGACCACTGACAAGATCGAAATCGTCGGTGGCGGGATGGGTTCGCAGGTTCTCAGCCCCGATGGTGTCAAGGCCCTGGCCACGATGCCCTCGCTCGATGAACTGCGTGCCAAGCTTATCGGTCTCATCCAGGCTCCGGCCACGAAGATCGCCCAGCTCACCACCGCTCCGGCGGCGAAGCTGGCTCGCGTCTTCAACGCCTATGCCGAGAAGGATGCGGCCTGAGCCGGTTCAAACGACTTTTGCCCGTGCGCACCGCATGCCGCGGACGCCGGGCGCCACATATTAACGGAGTGAAACATCATGGCCGATATCGCCAAGCTCGTTGAAGAACTGTCGCAGCTCACCGTTCTCGAAGCTGCTGACCTCGCCAAGGCTCTTGAAGAAGCATGGGGCGTGAGCGCCGCTGCTGCCGTGGCCGTGGCTGCTGCCCCCGCCGGTGAAGCTGCTCCGGCTGCTGAAGAAAAGACCGAATTCGACGTCATCCTGACCGGCGACGGCGGCAAGAAGATCCAGGTCATCAAGGAAGTCCGCGCGATCACCTCGCTCGGCCTGACCGAAGCCAAGGCCCTGGTCGAAGGCGCGCCGAAGGCTGTCAAGGAAGGCGTGTCGAAGGCTGAAGCCGAAGACATCAAGAAGAAGATCGAAGAAGCCGGCGGCACCGTCGAAATCAAGTAATCTTCTTCGGGTTCTTCCCGACGAAATGGAGAAAGGGCGGGCCTGCAAGGGTCCGCCCTTTTTCCGTTGCCGGTCATGCCCCTCCACCACCGCTTCGCGGCGGTTCCCCTCCCCGCCTTTGGCAGGGAGGATCTTCAGATCCTCCCCATATCGTGGGGAGGTGGCAGGCCCAGAGGGCCTGACGGAGGGGCTTTTTTCCGAACCGCAACCTTTTCAGGCGCAATTCAGGTTCGGGCGCGCTAGGCCCTGCCGCATGCCCACCCGCCAATTCCGCAAGCCGCTGGCCGCCGCCAGAAACCTGCAACCGCGCATCGCCGCCCTGGGCGGCGCGCTGGCCCTGGGGATTGCGGCGATCCTGTTTGCCCGCGCCGGCGAGGCGGTGCAGGGACTGTTCACCCGGATCGTCACGGCCCATCCGCTCGTGCCGATCGTGCTGACCCCGGCGATTTTCGTGGTCGTCACCTGGGCCACGCGCACGCGTTGGCCGGCCGCGCGCGGATCGGGCATCCCCCAGGTCATGGCCGCAGCCGAAGCACCCGATCATCCCGTGATGGCGCCGCTGCTGTCGATGCGCACCGCGCTCGCCAAGGTGGCCGGAACGCTGGCCATGCTGCTGGGCGGGGCATCGGTGGGACGCGAAGGGCCGACCGTGCAGTTGAGCGCGGCGATCATGGTGGCGGTGCACAAGGCCCTGCGCGTGCCGGTGGGCGCGGGCGTGATCATCGCTGGTGGCGCGGCGGGCGTTGCCGCTGCGTTCAACACCCCGCTGGCCGGGGTGGCCTTCGCCATCGAGGAATTGGCCTCTGCCTTCGAACAGCGCCTGGCGCTGCTGGTCATGCTGGCGGTGATGACGGCAGGCCTGGTCAGCCTGGGATTGTCTGGCGATTACATCTATTTCGGGGCGATGAGCCAGCACGTGCCGATCGTGCCGGCGATGGTCGCCGCGCTCGGCTGCGGAGTGGCTGGCGGCCTTGCCGGTGGCGTCTTTGCCCGCGTGCTGAGCGGTTTTGGCACGATCGACCATGGCTGGATCGGTGCCCTGCGCGCACGGCCGGTAGCGTTGGCCGCCGGGCTGGGCCTGATCGTCGCGGTGGTTGGCGTTGCCACCCAAGGCCTTGGCCCCGGTGGCCTGGCCTGGGGCACCGGCTATGGCACGACGCGCGGGCTGCTGTCGGGCGCGGAAACCTCGCTGTGGTTCGGGCCGGCCAAGTTCGTCACCTCGCTGGCCACGGCCTTGAGCGGCGCGCCCGGCGGCATCTTTGCCCCATCGCTGTCGGTTGGCGCCGGGCTGGGCCAGCTGGTCAGCACGCTGTTTCCGCCAGACTATTCGGGCGCCGTGGCGATGCTGGGCATGATCGCCTATTTCGCCGGGGTGACGCGCGCGCCGCTGACCGCCGTGATCATCGTCATGGAAATGACCGCCGACCGCGCGATGATCCTACCGCTGTTCGCCGCCGCGCTGGTGGCCGACCAGGTGAGCGCGCAGATCTGCCCGGAAAAGCTCTATCACGCGCTGAGCCATCCTTTCCGCGCACCCGGAAAGGCGCACTGAGTTTTCCTTTCCCCGGCGCCGCCCAATCCCTATGGGCGGTGGCATGACCGTCGCCACTACCCTGCCCACTTCACCCGATCTGGCCGGGCCGCACGCCACGTCTGAATGGCGCGAGATGCTGCGCCTGGCTGCGCCGCTGGTCGGGGCAAACCTGTTGCAGATGGCCGTGTTCGCCGTCGACGTGCTGTTCGTGGCGCGGCTGGGGGCCGAGGCGCTGGCCGCGTCATCGCTGGCGGTATCGATCTTTGGCCTGCTGATCTGGAGCCTGACCGGCCTGGTCGGCGCGACGTCTCCACTCATCGCGGCGGAGCTGGGCCGCCGCCGCCATGCCGTGCGCGAGGTGCGCCGAACCGTGCGCATGGGTGCGTGGGTGGGCGTGCTGGCGGCCGTGGTGGCCATGGCGCTGTGCCAGTTGGGTGGGCCGCTGCTGCGCGCCACCGGGCAGAGCGAGGCGGTGGTCGTGCTCGCCGTGCCGTTCCTGGCCGTGCTGTCGCTGGCCTGCGTGCCGGCGGTGCTTTCCTCACTGCTGCGCACGGTCGTTTCCACGCTGGGCCGCCCCGGCATTGGCACGGCAATCACCGCGCTGGCCGTGGTCGTCAATGCCACCGGCAACTGGATCTTCGTCTATGGCCATGCCGGCATGCCGGCGCTGGGCCTGATGGGCTCGGCCTGGTCGAGCGTCGTCACCAGCAGCGCGATGCTGGCGGCCTATGGCCTGGTGCTGCGGTTTGACCGGCGGCTGCACCGCTATCACCTGCTCGGCCGCTGGTGGCGCGCGGAATGGCGCCGCTTTGCCGATGTGTGGAAGATCGGCCTGCCGATCTGCGCCACGATCGTGGCCGAAGCCGGGTTGTTCAACGGCGCGGCCCTGTTGATCGGGCGCATCGGCGAAGTGCAGCTGGCGGCCCATACCGTGGCGATGCAGTTGGCGGGCATGACGTTTCAGGTGCCGTTCGGCCTGGGCCAGGCCGCCACGATTCGCGTCGGGCTGGCCTATGGCGCGCGCGACCATGCCGGGATTGCCCGTGCCGGATGGACCGCCCTGGCGATGAGCGTGGGCTTCATGGGCACGATGGCCGCCGTGATGCTTGCGATTCCCCGGCTGATCCTGGGTCTGTACATCGACGTGGGCGATCCGGCCAATGCCGCGCTGGTGGGCTATGCCCTGCAATTCCTGATCGTGGCCGCTGCGTTCCAGCTGTTCGATGGCGCGCAGGCCACCTGCGGCGCGGTGCTGCGCGGCCTGCAGGATACCCGCGTGCCGATGACAATTGCCATGTTCGGCTATTGGGTGCCGGGCCTGCTCACGGCCATCGGCCTTGGGCTTTATACTCCGCTGGGTGGGATGGGCGTGTGGCTGGGCCTGATGGCCGGGCTGGTCTGCGTGGCGGCGCTGCTGATCTGGCGCTGGCATCGCCGCGATCGGCTGGGCTTGCTGCCTTGATCAGCCGGCACGGGCAGGCGCCGGTTTGCTTGCCGCATTCGCCCCATGGTGATTCTGGCGCATAGCAACGCACGACACGCCAAAACGAAACAAAGAATCTGTAGCTGCCCCCTTGACGCTGGCGGGCGGCGCCACCCATATGCGCCCCGCTGGCACTCTCGAGGTGAGAGTGCCAGCGCAGATTTCGTAAGCCAATTCTGATTGGAAGAGGGAGCAACCCATGACTTTCCGTCCGCTGCACGACCGCGTGCTGGTGCGCCGCGTCGAAGCCGAGGAAAAGACCGCCGGCGGGATCATCATCCCCGACAGCGCCAAGGAAAAGCCCGCTGAAGGCGAAATCGTTGCCGTTGGCACCGGTTCGCGCGCCGAAAACGGCACGATCACCCCGCTCGACGTCAAGGTCGGCGATCGCGTGCTGTTCGGCAAGTGGTCGGGCACCGAAGTGAAGGTGTCGGGCGAAGACCTGCTGATCATGAAGGAATCGGACATCCTGGGCGTGATCGGCTGATCACCCGATTTTTCCGAATTTCCATTTCCCGTATTCAAAGGAACTGAGCAATGGCTGCCAAGGACGTACGCTTTTCGCGCGACGCGCGCGAACGCATTCTCAAGGGCGTCGACATTCTCGCCGATGCCGTGAAGGTTACGCTCGGCCCCAAGGGCCGCAACGTCGTGATCGACAAGAGCTTCGGTGCGCCGCGCATCACCAAGGACGGTGTCTCGGTCGCCAAGGAAATCGAACTCAAGGACAAGTTCGAGAACATGGGCGCCCAGATGCTGCGCGAAGTGGCATCGAAGGCCAACGACAAGGCCGGTGACGGCACCACCACCGCCACCGTGCTGGCCCAGGCCATCGTGCGCGAAGGCATGAAGTCGGTTGCCGCCGGCATCAACCCGATGGACCTCAAGCGCGGCATCGATATCGCCGTGACCAAGGTTGTCGAAAACCTCAAGTCGCGTTCGACCCCGGTTGCCGGTTCGTCGGAAATCGCCCAGGTCGGCATCATCTCGGCCAACGGTGACGTGGAAGTCGGCGAAAAGATCGCCGAAGCCATGGAAAAGGTCGGCAAGGAAGGCGTGATCACCGTGGAAGAGGCCAAGGGCCTCGAATTCGAACTCGATGTCGTCGAAGGCATGCAGTTCGACCGCGGCTACCTCTCGCCCTACTTCATCACCAATCCCGAAAAGATGGTGGTGGAACTCGAAAACCCCTACATCCTGATCCACGAGAAGAAGCTCTCGTCGCTGCAGTCGCTGCTGCCGATCCTGGAAGCCGTGGTGCAGTCGGGCCGTCCGCTGCTGATCATCGCCGAAGACATCGAAGGCGAAGCGCTGGCCACCCTGGTGGTCAACAAGCTGCGCGGTGGCCTCAAGATCGCCGCCGTCAAGGCGCCGGGCTTCGGTGACCGTCGCAAGGCCATGCTGGGCGACATCGCCACGCTGACCGCTGGCGAAATGATCTCGGAAGACCTGGGCATCAAGCTCGAAACCGTGACGCTGGGCATGCTGGGCCAGGCCAAGAAGGTCACGATCGACAAGGACAACACCACGATCGTCGACGGCGCCGGTGCGGCCGAAGACATCAAGGGCCGTGTCGAGCAGATCCGCGCGCAGATCGAAGTCACCACTTCGGACTATGACCGCGAAAAGCTGCAGGAACGCCTGGCCAAGCTGGCTGGCGGCGTTGCCGTGATCAAGGTTGGCGGTGCCACCGAAGTTGAAGTCAAGGAACGCAAGGACCGCGTTGACGACGCCCTCCACGCCACCCGCGCTGCGGTGGAAGAAGGCATCGTGACCGGCGGTGGCACGGCTCTGCTCTATGCCACGCGCGCTCTCGAAGGCCTCACCGGTGCCAACGAAGACCAGACCCGCGGCATCGACATCGTCCGCAAGGCGATCACCGCCCCGGTCAAGCAGATCGCTGAAAACGCCGGCAGCGATGGCGCCGTCGTGGCGGGCAAGCTGCTCGACCAGGCTGACGAAGGCATTGGCTTCAACGCCGCGACCGACGTCTATGAAAACCTCAAGGCTGCTGGCGTGATCGACCCGACCAAGGTCGTGCGCACGGCGCTGCAGGACGCGGCTTCGGTCGCCGGTCTGCTGATCACCACCGAAGCGGCGATCAGCGAAAAGCCGGACGACAAGCCCGCCCCGGCCGGCATGCCCGGCGGCATGGGCGGCATGGGCGGCATGGACTTCTAAGTCCACGCCAACCGCTTGGAAAAATGGGAAGGGCCGCTTGGGAAACCGGGCGGCCCTTTTCCTGTTGTGGGCCCGCCCGGGCAGTGCCATCGGACGGGAACCGCCATCGGCGTGGGGGAGTTTGCACAAACGATGAAATTCTCTCGATGGTTCGTTGGCTCAGGCTTGCTGGGCTGGGCAACGATTGGCCTGGTCGGCCACGCCCTTTATCGCCGCGCCCTGGCCCGCAACCCGGTGGCCCTGCTCGACTCCGCAGACCTGGCGCTGCGCGGCGGCCGCAGTGGCATCGCCTGCCAGGCGCAGGCCCGCTTTGGCCCCGATCCGCAGCAGCGCCTGGAAGTCTATGCCCCGCCCGGCACCGCGTCCGATGCCCGGCTGCCCGTGGTGGTCTTCATCCACGGCGGCGCCTGGGACAGCGGCCGGCCGCAAGACTATCGCTTCATGGCGCGCAGCCTGATCGGCGCAATGGCGCCCGAAAGCTGCCTGGTCGTGCTGGCGGGGTATCGCCTGCTGCCACAGGGCCGCTGGCCGATCATGTTGGCCGATGGTGCCCGCGCGCTGCGCTGGGTGGCTGATCACATCGGCGCGCTGGGCGGCGATCCGGCCCGCGTCGTGCTGATGGGCCATTCGGCGGGCGCCTACAACGCGCTGGCCCTGGCGCTGGACAAGCGCTGGATGGCCGACGAAGGGCTTGATGCCGATGCCCTGGCGGGGGTGATCGGCCTTTCCACCCCGGCGGATTTCCTGCCGCTGGACGATCCCGCCTCGATCGCCACGTTCGGCCACTGCGCCGATCTGGCGCAGACTCAGCCGATCACCCATGCCCGCACCGGCGCGCCGCCGCTGCTGCTGCTGCACGGCGCGCAGGACACCCGCGTGCGCCCGCGCAACAGCCTGGCCCTGGCCGCCGCAATGACCGCAGCCGGCCAGCCGACGCAGGCGCAGGTGCTCGACGGGATCGATCACGAGCGGATGATCATGGCCTTTGCCCGCCCCTTCGCGCGCGAGGCACGGCCGCTTGCAGCGGTAACCGCGTTCATCACCACGGTTTGCGCTTCACCATCGGTTCATTCCGCGCCACAATAACCGGTATCGTGAAGCCCGCCCTCATTTCCTCCCGTCTGCGCCGACCCTTGGCTGCGCTGTGTTCGGTCGTCGTGGCCATGGCGCTGACCGTGCAACCGGTCATGGCGCAAGAGGTGCTGCGCGACGCGGAGACCGAAGCGCTGTTCCGCGACATGTCGGCCCCGCTGATCAAGGCGGCCGGGCTCGATCCGCGCAATGTCGATATCATCCTGCTCAACGATGGTTCGATCAACGCCTTCGTGGCTGGCGGTCAGGCGGTCTATATCCATTCCGGGCTGCTGGGCGCGGCCGACAATATCAACGAAGTGCAAGGCGTGGTGGCGCACGAATTGGGCCACATCACCGGCGGCCACGTGATCAGCACGGCAGGTTCAAAGCCGGCCACCGGCATCACCCTGCTGTCGCTGCTGCTCGGTGGCCTCGCAGCTGCCGCCGGTTCGGCTGACGCGGGCCTGGGCGTGTTCATGGCGGGGCAGCAGGCGGCGCTGGGCAGCTACCTCTCCTTCAGCCGCGCGCAGGAATCGCAAGCCGATGCTGCCGGTGCGCAGTTCCTGTCCAAGGCGGGGATTTCCGGGCGCGGGTCGCTGGATTTCTTCAAGAAGCTGCAGAATCAGGAATTCCGCTATGGCTTTACCCGCAATGCCGATGCGGAGTTCTATTCCACCCACCCGATGACGGCCGACCGCCTGACCTATCTTCAGGATGTCTACGAGCACGATCCGGCCTGGAACACGCCGATGGACCCGCAGCTGCAGGCCCGCTTCCTGCGCGTGAAGGCCAAGCTCTATGGCTACCTGGCCGAGCCGCAGGACACGCTGCGCGCCTTTCCCGATTACCTGCAGGATGCCCCGGCCCACTATGCCCGTGCCTATGCCTATCACAAGGAAGCGCTGATGGACAAAGCGCTGGCCGAAGTGGACGCCATGCTCAAGCAACTGCCCGATGATCCCTATGCGCTGGAACTCAAGGGCCAGGTGCTGCTCGAATCCGGCCAGCCAGCCGATGCCATCCCGCCCCTGCGCCGTGCCACGCAGTTGACTGGCAACAACCCGTTGATCGCCACCACCTTCGGCCACGCCCTGCTCGCCACCGAGGACAAGGCCAACTTTGCCGAGGCGGAGCGCGTGCTCAAGGCGGCGGTGGCCAAGGACCGCGAAAATCCGTTTGCATGGTATCAGCTTGGCGTGGTCTACGAAGCCGAAGGGGATACCCCCCGTGCCCGCCTGGCCAGTGCCGAGCAGCAGTTGATGCAGATGCAGTTGCCCGAGGCAGCACGCAGCGCCCAGGCGGCCGAGGACGGCCTGCCCAAGGGCACGCCCGACTGGCTGCGCGCGCAGGATATTGCCATGTCGGCCCAGGCGATGATGGAACGGCAAAGGAAGAAGAAGTAAGCCGATGACAGCGCCTGCCCAACGCCGTTCGTTCGTGGTTCTGCTGGTCCTGGTGGCAGCCGTGGCTGCCGCCCTCGCCTGGTGGGTGGCCTCGAGCCGCCACCGTGATGCCGTGGCCCAGACGGAAACGGCCCAGCTTGACGAAGCGCAGCTGACCAAGGCCCTGGCCGATGCCGGCATCGACGGCAAGGAACGCAAGGCGCTCGAAGGGCTGGTGCGCCAGACCTTGCTCGATCATCCCGAAATCCTCAGCGATGCCGCCGCCAGGCTGGAAGCGCGCGAGGCATCGAGCCGCGTGGCGCCCTTGCGCGGCGCGCTGGAAACGCCGTTTCCCGGCGCCGTGCTCGGCAACCCGCAGGGCCGCGTGACGCTGGTGGAATTCACCGACTTTGCCTGCACCTATTGCCGCGGCAGCGTGGCTGACGTGGAAGCGCTGGTGGCCGCCAATCCCGATCTCAAGGTCGTGGTGCGCGAGTTGCCGATCATTTCGGCGCAGAGCGTGCCGGCCGCGCGCATGGGCCTGGCGGCTGCCGCGCAAGGCAAATATCCGCAGTTCCACAAGGCGATGTTCAGCGGCGAGCGGCCCAGCCCGGAAAGCATCACCGCAGCCGCCGGCAAGGCCGGCCTCGATACCACGGCAGCGACTGCCTTTGCCGCGCAGCCGGGCACGATGAAGGAACTGCAGCGCAATCTCGATCTCGCGCGCCAGCTGGGCGTGAGCGGCACGCCCGCCTGGGTGGCCGGCGACCAGTTGCTGAGCGGTGCGGTGGGCAAGGAACGGCTGCAACAGGCGATCGATGCCGCGCGCAGCGGCGACAAGGCGCAAGGCGCATGACGATGAGGCGCCAGGCAGCCGGCCTGGTGCCGCTGCTGCTTGCCATCGCCACGGCGCAGCCCGCGCTGGCCCAACCCACTATGGCCAAGCCTGTTCCGCTGCAGCCGGTTGACGAGATCCAGCGCAATGACGTGACGGTGCAGAGCATTGGCTGGAAGCTGGCTCGCGCCAATGCGCCCTATTGCGCGCGCGTGGCGCCGGGCATCGGCGTGATGCTGCAGGATGTGCGCACGTTCGATGATCCGGCGCTGGCGCGGCAGGTCTATGGCCTCGCCGGCGATATTGGCGTGGGCGCGATGGCAAGCGATGGCCCGGCGGCACGCGCGGGCCTGCCCCTCAATGCCACGGTGGAGAGTGTCGATGCGCTGGCGGTATCGAGCCTGCCGGTGCCACGCCAAGGCAAGTGGGACCGGCTGTTTGCGCTGCAGGATGCGCTTGAACGCGATGCCGCGCGCGATGGCCGGGTCACGCTGGACCTCGCCGGCGGGCAGCGCCTGACGATCGTCGGCGAGCCGGTGTGCCAGGTGCGCTTCCTGATGGATGACAGCAAGGGCAATGCCGGCGCCAACCGCGATACGGTGCGCATCGGCCGGCCCATGGCCGAAGTGGCCAAGTGGGACGAGGCCGAGATCGCCGCGCTGACCGCGCACGAACTGGCCCATGCCGTGCTCGATCACCAGACCTGGCTGGAACACGGCGGCAGCGCCCGCAAGACCGAGCGCGAGGCCGATCGGCTATCGGTGTGGCTGCTGCAGAACGCCGGCTATGATCCGGCCGCCGCCATGGCATGGATGCGGCGCATCGGCCCGCGCTATGAAATCCTGTTCTTCGCCTCACCCGATCATGGCAGCTGGCGCACCCGCGTGCGTACCATGGCGGCAGAGATCGCGACGATGCAGGCCGCCACCCACCATGGCGTCAAGGCCGATTGGCCACGCCTGTTCCGCCGCGAGGATGGCGCCCCGCCGATGCCGCAACCGGCGATGCCCCAACCGGCCGGTGCTGTGGACAAGGCACCCATGGCGCCCGGCGCGCCAAGGCGCTAGAACGCGATGGTCATGGCCATGCTGCCGCTTCGCCCCACGCCGTTCTTCGGCAACAAGAACCGCGCCTTCTGGCGGCTCCAGTTCGTTGGCTGGGGCGGCGCCATGCTGCTGCGCGCCATGTCCAGCCTGGCCAATGCCCAGCCCTGGTCGTTCCTGCTGATCGTGCTGATCGCCTCGATCACCGGCTTTTCGATCTCGTCGATCCTCTCGGTGATCTATCGCGCGCTGATCAACCGGCGCCCGATCATCACCTGGGGTGCCACCGCGCTGGTCCTGGCCGTGGCCGTGGGGCTCTATGCCTTCATCGATGCCTGGGTAATCAGCCTCTATCGCCCCGGCAGCGACGCCGGCTTTGCCCAGCTGTTCCTGGGCGTGTTCTATATCGACCTCACCCTGCTGGGGGCATGGTCCGCGCTCTATTACGCGATCAACTTCTATATCCAGGTGGAAGAGCAGAACGACCAGTTGCTCTATCTCGAGGCGCAGGCGACGTCAGCCCAGCTGGCCATGCTGCGTTACCAGCTCAACCCGCATTTCCTGTTCAACACGCTCAATTCGATTTCCACGCTGGTACTGCTCAAGCAGACAGAGCCGGCCAATGCCATGCTGACCCGGCTTTCTGCCTTCCTACGCTATACCCTGATCAACGAGCCGACCGGCCGGGTGACGGTGGCGCAGGAGGTCGAGACGCTCAAGCTCTACCTCGATATCGAGTTGATGCGCTTTGAAGAGCGGCTGCGGACCGAGTTTCGCATCGATGACGCTGCGCGGTCGGCGCTGATGCCCTCGCTGCTGCTGCAGCCACTGGTGGAAAACGCCATCAAGTATGCGGTCAGCGCGCTGGAAGACGGCGCCCAGATCACCATCGCGGCGCAACTCGTCGGCCCCATGCTGCGGGTCACCGTGTCGGACACCGGGCCGGGCTTGCCAGCAGGCACCGATCCATCAACGCTGTTCGGTGTGCAAACCGACTCTGCCGATAGCCCTTCTACGCCGGGATACCCGGTTTCCACGGGCGTAGGCCTGCCCAACATTCGTGATCGCCTGGCGCAGGCCTATGGCAGCCAGCAACGCTTCGAGGTGGGCAACCGCCCCGAAGGTGGCTTTGCCGTGACCATCGAACTGCCGTTCGAGGCAAAGGAGGAGCCCGCCACGCTCGCCCAACCGGGCAACCGGCTGGCACGGGCATGACGACGCAGGTGGGCATGCCTCGGGAACTTTTCGGGCTTGTCGCATTTGTCACGCGGGGGCAAAAAAACCACAACAGGGCAGACGCTCCAGGCAAAGGTAGCAAATGACCATCCGCACGATCCTCGTCGACGACGAGAAACTCGCCATCCAGGGCCTCCAGCTGCGTCTCCAGGCCTTCCCCGATGTCGAGGTGATCGACACCTGTTCCAACGGACGCGAGGCGATCCGCAAGATCAAGACCGAAAAGCCCGACCTGGTCTTTCTCGATATCCAGATGCCCGGCTTCGACGGGTTCAGCGTGGTCAAGGGAGTGATGGAAATCGATCCGCCGCTCTTCGTCTTCGTCACCGCCTATTCCGAACACGCGCTCAAGGCGTTCGAGGCGAATGCCGTGGACTACCTGCTCAAGCCGGTGGAGGAAGACCGCCTGGCCGATGCGCTTGACCGGGCGCGCACGCGCATGGCCGAAAAGCGCGGGCTGGAGGAAGTGGAAAAGCTCAAGAACGTGCTGGCCGAAGTGGCGCCCGACGCCATGCCCGAACTGGAAGACGATGGCGAAGTGGCCGCAGGCCGTTTTGAAAAGCTGATCAACATCAAGGATCGCGGCCAGATCTTCCGCGTCGACGTGGACACGATCGAGCGCATCGAGGCTGCCGGCGACTATATGTGCATCTACACCGGCGACAATTCGCTGATCCTGCGCGAAACGATGAAGGATCTCGAACGCCGGCTCGACCCGCGCGTGTTCCAGCGTGTCCACCGCTCCAAGATCGTCAACCTCGATCAGGTGCGCCAGGTGCGCCCGCATACCAATGGCGAATGCTTCCTGGTGCTGGAATCCGGCGCCGAGGTGAAGGTGAGCCGGTCCTATCGCGACGTGGTGGCCCGCTTCGTCCACTGACGGCAATGCCGGGCTGTGCCAAGCGCCAGCCCGGCACGTCCCGCGTGCCCGATTGGCCAATTCCGATTGGCACCTCCGCGCCCAGTCGGTAAAGCCGCGTCATGACCGATTTTGCCATTCCGGGTTTCGACCTCGCCGCTTTTGTCCGCGCCACGCTTGAGGAAGATCTGGGCGTGGGGCTGCCGGGCGGCGGTCATGATGTCACCAGCGAAAGCGTGATCCCGGCCGAGGCGCGCTTTGCCGGGGTGATGGACAGCCGCGATGCCATCACGGTGTGCGGACTGCCGATTGCGGCGGCGTTCTTTCGCGCGCTCGATCCAGCGGTCGATATTACCATCCTGGTGGACGAAGGCACCCGCGTGGAACCGGGCACGGCGCTGATGTGCCTGGCCGGCAATGCCCGCGCCATGCTGACGGCGGAACGCTCTGCGCTCAATACCGTGCAGCACCTTTCTGGGGTGGCCACGCTGACGCGGCAGTATGTCGATGCCATGGGGCAGACGCGGGCGCGCCTGCTCGATACGCGCAAGACCATCCCCGGCTTTCGCCACCTGGAAAAATATGCCGTGCGCACCGGCGGCGGGCACAACCACCGCATGGGCCTGTGGGATGCGGCGATGATCAAGGACAACCATGTGCTGGTGGCCGGCGGCGTGGCCGAAGCGGTGCGCCGCGCCTTGGCCGCCGGCGTGGCCGACGTGATCTGCGAGGTGGACCACCTCGACCAGATCGAACCGGCGCTGGCGGCGGGGGCGACGCGCCTGCTGCTCGACAACATGGGGCCAGACATGCTGCGCCAGGCCGTGGCGCTGGTGGCCGGGCGCGTGCCGACCGAAGCCTCTGGCGGGGTGCGGCTCGACACCATCGCCGCGATCGCCGCATCGGGGGTGGATTACGTTTCGGTCGGCCGGCTGACGCAAAGCGCCCCGGCGGCCGATATCGGCCTCGATTTCTCGCCGCTGTAACGCCAAGGTGACGCCGATGAAGCCCCTGCTCGCTGCTCTTGCCCTGCCGCTTGCCGCGCTGGCGCTGCCCGTTGCTGCCCTGGCGGCAGAGGCGCCGGCTTGCCGCCTGCCACCGCGCATCGATCCTGAACCGCTGCCCGCCCCCGATGGCCCGCGCCGCACCGGGCCGATGATCGGCACCACGCTGGCGCTGTCATGGTCGCCGCAGTTCTGCCGCAACCACACGGGTGACGCCATCGGCGGCACGCAGTGCGACGGCAGCCTGGGCCATTTCGGCTTCGTGCTGCACGGGTTGTGGGCCGATGGCCTGCCCGGGCAGTGGCCGCAGTGGTGCCCCGCCACGGTGCCCAGCGCCGAAACCCTGCGCCGCGCCATGTGCATGACGCCCTCGGCCCGCCTGCTCGCCCACGAATGGGCCAAGCATGGCGCCTGCATGGCCCCCACGCCAGAGGCTTATTTTGCACAAGGGGCGCGGCGCATGGCCGCGCTGCATCTGCCCGACATGGACAGCCTGGCCCGCCGCCGCGTGCTGACCGCAGGCGACCTGCGCCGTGCGTTCATCAGCCGCAATCCTGGCCTCACCCCGCAGTCGATCCGCATCAGCGCCAGCCCCGGCGGCTGGCTGCAGGAAGTGCAGCTCTGTGCCGACCAGGCCGATCGGCCCAAGACCTGCGACGGCCTGGGCCTGGACGATGGCAGCCTGTTGCGGATCTGGCAGCGCAAGCGCTGAAGGCAGGGCAGCGGTGGCCTATCCGTTGCCCTCGCCACGCTCCAGCAGCACCAGCGGCACATCACGCGTGCCGTCGGCGTGTTCGGCATAGGCGGTAAAGCCCAGGCGGGCTGCCAGCGCGAGCGAGGGCGCATTGTCGCCATCGATCATGCAGGCCACGCGGCGCGGGCCCTGTGGCGTGGCATGGGCAGCATCGAACCAGTCGAGCACGGCCGTCATCGCCTCGCGCGCCAGGCCCTGGCCCCAGCAGGATGGGGCAAATATCCAGCCGGCTTCGGGCACATCGTCCAGCCCCTGGCCAAAGCCGCGCCAGGAATGGAACACGCCGGCAATGCCGATCACGGCATCATCATCGCGGCGGCGGCAGGTGAAGATGCCATAGCCGTAGAGCGCCCATGAGCCGGCATTGCGCAGCAGGCGCTGGAATTCCTCGGTCACGCTGGTGGGGCGGTTGCCAAGGTGCCGACGCACGTCCTCAGGGGCAAGCAGATCGACCAGCCCGGCATGATCGCGCGGGTGAGGATGCCACAGCGCGAGACGCTCGGTCAAAAGGGCGGGCTGCAAGGCAGACTGCTGGGCGGGCGCGGAGACGGTCACAGGTTCCATTCCCGAAACCTGCCCGATTTCCGCGGCGATGCAAGCCGATCAGCTTTCGAAAAAGCGCCAGGGCCCAGCGGGAATGCCAGCCAGCAGCCAGTGCAACGCCGTGATCAGCCCCCACAGGATCAACGCCCCGCCCCAGGCCCAGCCGAGCTGGCCCAGGTTGCGCAGATCGGGCCAGAACGGCGAGCGGCGCGACCAGATGCGCCATTCCTTGTCATAGAGCGCCTGGAACTTGGCATCCTGGGTGCGTGCACCGCCCACCGCCATCAATGCCAGGCCGCCGTTGAGCAGCAGCGAACGCAGGCTGGGCGCCACGATCAGATGCGAAATGCCCCACAGCGCGATGGCAAACATCATCGGATGGCGGGTCACGCGGAACACGCCCTGGGGCAGCGCGGTGGACAGCCCGTTCATGTTGCGCGGGGCCAGCGCCGGATTGCGCGAGAATGAAGCCAGCAACAGCGCCGTGGCGGTAAAGCTGAGCAGCGAGCCAGCCAGTCAGGGCAGGACGGCATAGCCGTTCCACAGCATTGGCCCATCGGGCGCGCGATCGTGCATGATCAAGACAAGGATCAGCGCGACCAAGGCGATGATGGAATAGACCGCAAGAAAGCCATTCAGCCCCAGCGCCTTGACGGCGGGTTTGCGCAAGGGATGCGAGAGTACCCAGTGGGAACCGGCAAAGAACAGCATCGCCAGGGCCAGGGGTAGATGTGATTCGATCAAGACATGCTCCGTACCCGCTGCATTGCAGCGCTCCCACGCCACTGCAAGCTAGCCTAACAATTGTTTACCATGCTCGCTTAGGCGAGCATAGACGCGTGGCATCCCCCAAGCATGTCTCATTGCCGAACAAATTGATCCGAAGTGGCGCCAGGACGGCGCCACGCCGAACTACCGCACCCCGTGCATCAATTTGCGCAAAACCCCCGAAAGCAGCAGAAGAACGACCCCAATCCCCACCGCGAACCAGCCGATCACATTGAAAACGCTGGTATAGGTGTCAAGACTCAGCTTGAGGTTGGTAACCTCTCCCCCCACGGTTTCCACACTTGCAACCTGCGCAACGATTCCGCCGACATATTGTGCCATGGCAATCGACAAATACCACACGCCCATCATCAGGCCGACGATGCGGGCCAGCGACAGCTTGGTGATCATGCTCATGCCGACAGGCGAGATGCACAGTTCCGCGACCGAGTGGATCAGGTAGAGGCCAGCCAGCCACCACACCGAAACCTTGAAGTCGGGGCCGGCAAAGCGGGTGCCCCAGACCAGGAACAGGAAGCCGGCGCCCACGCCCGCCAGGGCCACGCCGAACTTGACCGGGATCGAGGGTTCCAGCCCGCGCGCGGCCAGCTTGCCCCACAGGATGGTCAGCAACGGCGCCAGGGTGACGATGAACAGCGCGTTGAAGAACTGCGTCTGCCCGGCCGAAATGCTGAACAGGCCAAACACCGAAAGATCCGTGTTGCGGTCGGCAAACAGCGTGAGCGAGGAGCCGGCCTGTTCGAACAGCGTCCAGAACACGGTGTTGAACGTGGTCAGCACCATGGCCGCCACCATCATCTCGAATTCGACCCGGTTACCGGTGCGCCAGGCATAGACCAGGATCGCGGGTACGCCGATCAGGAAACTGGCGAAGAGGATCTTGCCCAGCAGCGGCAGCGCCAGCACATAGGCCAGCAGGCTGGACCCGGCAGCGACTGGCTTGGCATCGAGCAGGTTCTGGAACAGCAGGATGACCGCGCCCACGGCGACAAGGCCGCCGACATAGACGAACGGCGTCAGGTCGCGGCCAGACTGCACCGGCGGCTCGCCATAACCGGCCAGGCGCCCGCCATCGAACTGGATCAGCATCCAGGCAACCGCCATGCCGATCGCGGCCAACAGGAAGCCGGCCCACCACCCCACGGAATCGGCCAGCCAGGGGCAGAGGATCTGCGAGAACAGCGATCCCAGGTTGATGCCCATGTAGAAGATGGTGAAGCCGGCATCGCGGCGGCGGTCACCCGGCGCATAGAGTTCGCCCACCACGGTGGCGAGGTTGGGCTTGAAGAACCCGTTGCCCACCGCCACCAGCGACAGGCCGAGCAGCATCAGCAGCACGTAGAACGACGAGCGCGTGCCGCTGGTGGCGAACTGGTCACCCGGCACGGTGCGGGCGACGTGGCCATCGGGCGCAAGCAGCGCCACGCTGCCATCGGCATTGCCCTTGATCAGCAGCTTGGCGCCATCCATGACCACATAGCGCTTTTCCAGGCCCGTGGCGGTAGGACGATCGACGGTGTTTTCGGCAACCACGTCATAGCGCTGGCCAGCGATTTCGGCATGAGGCTTGGCGGTTTCCCCGCCGAAGCACAGCACGAAATAGCCCAGCGACATCATGATCGCGCCGTATTTGACCGAGCGCTTGGAGCCGAGCACGCGATCGGCGATCAGCCCGCCCACCAGCGGGGTGAGATAGACCAGCGCGGCAAAGCCGCCGTAGAGCCCGTTGGTGGTGCTGTCGCTGAACAGGAAGTGCTTGGTGAGATAGAGCGTCAACAGCGCCCGCATGCCGTAGAAGCCGAAGCGCTCCCACATTTCGGTGGTGAACAGCCGCGCCAACTGGCGGGGATGGCCGAACCAGCCGGTGTCACCATGGGCACTGGTGGACGACAGGGATGAAAGGGGCGTGTTCGCCTCGGTCATGAATGGATGCGCTCCGTGAAAAGCTGCCGGCGGGCGGGGCCGATGAATAGGCAGGGCCGATGGATATGCGACGATCGACGGTTCTGGTGGACGGCTCTTGTTGCAGAAAAGCCAGTCCGGTTGCGGCGGAAACTACCCGGATTGCGCGGTTTGGAAAGGCGCAATTTGCAACCGCGCGCCGCTTTGCAACGAACATGCGCGACAGCGGCAAGCGACTGAATATTCCTTTCTGGAAGCCAAGCCCCACCGAAACAAACCATCGCGGCATGCGTTTTTCGCCACTGGCCGCGCCGGTCCAGCCCCATACCGGAGAGAATTTCACCTGGTGGCCGCAAATGACGCGGTTTTCGGCAAATTTCCCTGCATTTTTTGAACGTTCGATAAGTTGAACACTCGTCCGACATCTGGCACAGTGCAATTTGCGCCGCGACGGGGGTCAATCGGCGCACAAGGGACTTCATACGATGCCGGGGGGCATCGCGTAGGGGGAGTGACATGATACGTTCCGAACTGCTGCAAGCTTTGGCCAAGGACAGCCCGGGCCTTCGCGCCGAAGAGATCGAGCGCGTGGTTGACGTGTTCTTCGACGAAATCGCCGGGCGCCTCGCCGACGGTGGCCGGGTGGAACTGCGCGGCTTTGGCGCCTTTTCCACGCGCGAACGCGATGCGCGCAAGGGCCGCAACCCGCGCACCGGCGAATCCGTCGACGTGCCGGGCAAGCGCGTGCCCTATTTCAAGCCGGGCAAGGAAATGCGCATCCGGCTCAACGCCGAGTGCTCCTGCGCGGCTGATACGGTTTGGCGCCGGCGCGGCCCGCCAAGGGCCACCACGGCGCCAGGGACGCTGCTGCCAAGGGGCAGGTAGCAGCGTTACAGGGGGGGCAGGCAGCGTTTTTGCACGAGACAATGGCGCTGCCTGCCATTCATATCCCGCCAACGCACCACAGCCGGCGCGACCAGGCGACAAGCCCCAAATCTACCAAGTCTAACAGGCAGTCAGGCTCGCGCCCGGCATAGGGACAGCGGGCCTTTTTTGCAGGGGTGCCGCGCCGCCCCCTTGGCGCGCGGCGGCCACCTGCCTATAGCCGCACAAGCCGTGCGGGCGTGGCGAAATTGGTTAGACGCAACGGACTTAAAATCCGTCGGGCTTTGCCCATGCCGGTTCAAGTCCGGCCGCCCGCACCACCATCACCTTCATGCGACAGTGGCACGCCGGCCGGCTTGAGGATCAGGCGCGGGCTTCCTGAACCCCGGCGCTGTTGTGGCGCAGTGCCTTGAGCACGGTATCGACGATATGCGGAGCATTGAGCCCAGCCGCGTCATACTGCTTTTCGGGCGCGTCGTGATCCTGGAACACATCGGGCAGGCGCATGGTGCGAATCTTGAGGCCGCTGTCGGTCAGCCCTTCGTCGCTTGCCATGGTCAGCACATGGGCGCCTAGGCCGCCAATCGCGCCTTCCTCGATCGTCACCACCACTTCGTGCGTGGCGATAAGGCGGCGGATCAGCGCATCGTCCAGCGGCTTGACGAAGCGCAGGTCGGCCACCGTGGTGGACAGCCCGCGTGCATCGAGCTGATCTGCGGCCTTGAGCGCTTCGGCCAGGCGCGTGCCGAGCGAGAGGATCGCCACCTTGCTGCCCTCGCGCACGACGCGGCCCTTGCCGATTTCCAGCCGCTCGGGAACGGTGGGCAGCGGCACACCCACGCCATTGCCGCGCGGATAGCGGAAAGCGATCGGGCCGCTGTCATGACAGGCGGCGGTGTGCACCATGTGAACCAGTTCCGCCTCGTCGGCGGCGGCCATCACCACCATGTTGGGCAGGCTGGCCAGATAGGTCACATCGAACGAGCCGGCATGCGTGGCGCCATCGGCGCCGACCAGCCCCGCGCGGTCGATGGCAAAGCGCACCGGCAGGTTCTGGATCGCCACATCGTGCACGACCTGGTCATAGGCGCGCTGCAGGAACGTGGAATAAATCGCGCAGAACGGCCGCATGCCCTGCGCGGCAAGGCCGGCAGCAAAGGTTACCGCATGCTGCTCGGCAATGCCCACGTCGAACAGGCGATCGGGATAGGTCTTGGCAAACTTGTCGAGCCCGGTGCCCGACGGCATTGCTGCGGTGATTGCGCAGACCGTGGGATCGGCCTGCGCCTCGGCCATCAGGGCCTGGGCAAAAACGTTGGTATAGCTGGGCGGGCCGCCCGCGCTCTTGGCCTGCTCCCCGGTGATCACGTCGAACTTCTGCACACCGTGATACTTGTCGGCAGCAGCCTCTGCCGGGGCATAGCCCTTGCCCTTTTGCGTCACCACGTGGACCAGGCATGGCCCTTGCGCCGCATCGCGCACGTTTTCCAGAACCGGGATCAGCTGTTCCAGGTTGTGCCCATCGATCGGCCCGACATAGTAAAAGCCCAGCTCCTCGAACAGGGTGCCGCCCATGGCCATGCCGCGGGCAAATTCGTCGGTCTTCTTGGCCGCATGGTGCAGCGGGCGGGGCAGCTTGCGCGACAGGCGCTTGGCCAGTTCGCGCAGTTCCAGGAACGGGCGCGACGATACCAGCCGCGCGAGATAGCCCGAGAGGCCACCCACCGGCGGCGCAATCGACATGTCGTTGTCGTTGAGGATCACGATCAGGCGGTTGCCGGCAGCTTCGGCGTTGTTCATCGCCTCGTAGGCCATGCCCGCGCTCATCGCGCCATCGCCGATTACCGCAATCGCCTTGCCCGGCTTGCCGGCCAGCTTGTTGGCCACAGCAAAGCCCAGCGCGGCCGAGATCGAGGTCGAACTGTGCGCGGTACCGAACGGATCGTATTCGCTTTCGCTGCGCTTGGTGAAACCGGAAAGGCCACCGCCCTGGCGCAGGGTGCGGATGCGGCTGCGCCGCCCGGTGAGGATCTTGTGCGGATAGGCTTGGTGGCCCACATCCCACACCAACCGGTCATCGGGGGTGTTGAACACGTAATGGATCGCGGTGGTGAGTTCCACCACGCCCAGGCCGGAGCCAAGGTGCCCGCCGGTCTGCCCCACGGCCGAGATCATCTCGGCGCGCAGTTCATCGGCCAGTTGGCGCAATTGACCAGGCGCCAGGCGGCGCAGGTCGGCGGGGGTATCGACGGTGTCGAGCAAAGGCGTGGCCGGGATTTCGGTCATTATCGCGCCTTACACCCCTTGCCGCGCGCTGTCGAGAAAACCCCTATGGTTCGCACCAAGGGGCGTGGAAACAGCAGCTTGGGCCTTGTCGCTGGCCCTCACAACGCCATGTCGAGCGCGTGGAGGGCAAGGCCCACCAGCCCGCCCACCAGCGTGCCGTTGATGCGGATGAACTGCAGATCTCGGCCCACGGCGCCCTCGATCCGCGCGGTCACGGTGCGGGCATCCCAGCGGCGGATGGTTTCCGACACCAGCCGCACGATCTGGCTGCCATAGCGGCTGGCCACGCCCACCAGCGTGCGCCGGGCAAAGCGGTTGACCAGCAGCGCCAGTTGCCGATCGGTTTGCAGCGCCCGGCCGAGGTCTGCCAGGGCCACGCCGATCTGGCCCGACAGCGCGCCATTGCCACCGCCGCGCACCGCCGCCAGCAAGCCACCGCGCGCGCGCTCCCATAGCGCGTCGAGCCAGTCGGTGAACGCGGGGTTGGCCAGCACTTCGGCCTTCATGCCTTCAACGCGGGCGCGCATGGCGGGGTCTTCGACGAGGTCGTGGGCAAGCTGTTCCAGCCCTTCCACGATCTTCATGCGCAGCGGGTGATCGGGATGCACCACGGCTTCGGCCAGCAGCTTGTAGATGCCATCGAGGATGGTGTTGGCCAGCCGCTCGTCCAGCTTGACCAGCCGCACCAGGGCATTGGCGCGATCGTGGATCAGGTTGCGCAGCAGCGCCTCGTTGGCTTCCAGGGTCTGCGCCGTCTTGGCCAGCAGCGCCTCGATCAGCGGCAGATGGCGCCCGTCGGCGATCATCGCCTGCAACATCTGGCCCAGAAGCGGCGCCAGGTCGATCCGGTCTATCTGCTGGCGCAAGGCCTGCTTGGCCATGCCGCCCAGCTTTTCCCGATCGAGCGATTCCAGGATATCGGCCGCCAGGCTGGCGGCACCGGCGGCCAGGCGCCCCTGCTCCCCGCCTTGGCGTGGCGCCGCCAGGAAGGAACCGGCCGCCCCGGCCACGTCCAGCCCGGCCATGCGCCGCGCCACCACCTGGGGGGTGAGGAAATTGGACTGGAGGAAGCCGGCGAGGGAATCGGCGATGCGATCCTTGTTTTCCGGGATGATCGCGGTGTGCGGGATCGGCAGGCCCAGGGGATGGCGGAACAGCGCGGTGACGGCGAACCAGTCGGCCAGGCCGCCAACCATCGCCGCCTCGGCAAAAGCGCGCAGATAGCCCCAGCCCGGCGCGGCGCCGGGGGCGGCCAGCATGGTGCGCGCCAGGGCAAACAGCCCGGCCATCACCACCAGCAGGCCGGTGGCGACAAGGCGCGTGGTGCGCGCCCGGTCAACGGGCGGGATCAGGGGCCTTGCAGCGCGGGCCAGACGGCGGGGAGTGATGGTCACTCCGCCGGGAATGCCTCATGCACGGTGTGGTTCCCATCGGCATGGCCGCCGGGGCCGCCAGGCGCGCCCTTGGCGCCATGCCCGGCGGCACGCGGCTGGCTGGCCAGGAACACGCGGGCCAGCCAGGGACCAAGCCGCTTTTCAAAGCCGTCAGCCAGGCTGAAACCGGCCGGCACGATCAGCAGCGTGAGCAGGGTGGAGAGCGTGAGGCCGCCGATCACCACCGTGCCCATCGGCGCGCGCCAGCCCGCGTCACCGCCCACCGAAATGGCAGTGGGCACCATGCCGGCGATCATCGCCACGGTGGTCATGATGATCGGCTGCGCGCGCTTGTGCCCGGCCTCGGTAATCGCCTCCAGCTTGCCTTTGCCGGTCGACATTTCCTCGATCGCGAAGTCGATCAGCAGGATCGAGTTCTTGGCGACGATGCCGAACAGCATGAGCACGCCGATGAACACCGGCAGGCTCAGTGCCTGGCCAACCAGGCCCAGCAGCATCAGCCCACCCAGCGGCGCCAGGAACAGCGAGCCCATGTTGACCAGCGGCGAGACGAAGCGGTGATAGAGCAGCACCAGCACCGAGAACACCAGCAGCACGCCGGTGGCGAGCGCGATGAAGAAGTTGGTGAGCATTTCCTGCTGCCAGCGGTCTTCCCCGGCCGGGGCGTTGGATACGCCGGTGGGCAGGTTCTGCATGATCGGCAGCTTGGCAATGGCATCCATCGCCGTGCCCTTGACCACGCCGGGCGGCAGATCGGCGCCCACGAAGATGCGGTGGTTCTGGTTGTAGCGCTGGATCGTGGTGGGGCCCGAGCCAAAGCCGATGCTGGCAACGCGCGCCAGCGGCACCGACGTGCCCATCGCAGTCTGCACCGGCAGGTTTTCGATGGTCGACAGATCGCGGCGGGAATCGAGCGGCAGCTTGACCCGGATCGGTACCTGGCGATCGGACAGCGAGAACTTGGCGCTGTTCATGTCGATTTCGCCCTGGGTGGCGATGCGGATCGTCTGGCTGAGCGCCTGGGTCGTCACGCCGAGCGAGGCGGCCAGATCAAGATGCGGGGTGATGACGATTTCCGGGCGGCGCAAGTCGGCGCTGATGCGCGGCGCCACCAGTTGCTTGAGCCCGCTCATCTGCTGCACCAGGGTTTGCGCGGTGCGCTGCAGGAGATCGGGATCAGAGCCCGAGAGCATCACGCTGATCGGCCGGCCCGAGCCGCCACCGCCGCCGCCATTCTGGCTTTGGAACGTGACGCGCGCATCGGCGATCTGCTGCAGGCGCGGGGTCAGTTCGCGCTGGAACTGCAGGCTGGTGCGCGGGCGGTCCTTGCGCAGCGTCATGATGATGCGCCCGCTGCCCTCGGTGATCCGCTCCAGCGCCACTTCGATCTCGGGCTCGTTGCGGATCAGGTTGTACACCTCATCCACCTTGGCGGCCGTCTGGTCGATCGTGGTGCCGGGCACCATTTCCACGTTGATCTGCGAGAAATCACTATCGGTATCGGGGAAGAACTGCGTGGGGATGACCACGAACATAGCGCCCGTCAGCACCAGCGCGCCAAGGCCGATGCCCATCATCCACAGGCGATGATCGCGCAGCCGCGCCCGCACCCGGCGGCGCGGATGCAGCGCGCGATAGGCAGCCGCACGCGTAGTATCGAGCGACCAGCGCAGCACCGCCATGTAACGGTCCATCCACGGGCCTTCGCCATGGGGAATGTCGCGCTGGTCACGCTTGAGGAAATAGGCCGCGACCATCGGCGTGATCATGCGCGCCACCAGCAGCGAGAACAGCACTGCCACTACTACGGTCAGGCCAAAGTTCTTGAAGAACTGGCCCGAGATGCCCGGCATCAGGCCCACCGGCAGGAACACCGCCACGATCGAGAAGGTGGTGGCCACCACCGCCAGGCCGATTTCGTCGGCCGCGTCGATCGCGGCCTGGAACGGCGTCTTGCCCATGCGGATATGCCGCACGATGTTCTCGATTTCCACGATCGCATCGTCCACCAGCACGCCCGCCACCAGGCCCAGCGCAAGCAGCGACATGGTGTTGAGCGTAAAGCCCATGAGATGCATCACAGCGAACGTGGGAATGGCCGAGAGCGGAATGGCGATGGCCGACACGAACGTGGCCCGCCAATCGCGCAGGAAGAAGAACACCACGATCACCGCCAGCACCGCGCCTTCGACCATCGAGGACATCGAGGTGTGGTACTGCTGCTTGGTGTAGTTCACGCTGGTGAACAGCTGGGTGAAGCGGATCTTGTGGCCTTGCTCGGCCGAGATCTTGGCCAGTTCCTTGACCGTATCGTCATAGACGCTGACATCGGATTCGCCGCGGGCGCGGGCGATGCTGAACGTGACGACCGGCTTGCCGTTGAACTTGGCGATCGAGGTGATTTCGCTGAAGCTGTCGCGCACGTCGGCGACATCGGACAGGCGGATCACCCGGCCGGCTGCCACGGAAATCTGCGTCTGCCCCAGATCGAAGGCGGACCGCGCGTTGCCGAGCACGCGCACCGACTGGCGCGCGCCGGCCACTTCGGCCTTGCCGCCCGCCGCGTTGAGGTTGACCTGGCGCAGGGCATTGTTGACCTGCATCGCGGTCACGCCGAACGACTTCATGCGCATGGGATCGAGCGTCACGGCGATTTCGCGGGTAACGCCGCCGGCGCGATGCACCTCGGCCATGCCGGGCACCGCCAGCAGGCGCTTGGCCACGGTATCGTCGACGAACCACGACAGTTGCTCGATCGTCATGTCATCGGCCGACACCGCCCAATAGGCGATCGGATCGGACGAGGTTTCGGCCTTGAACACCTGCGGTTCCAGGATGCCGTCGGGCAGATCGCCACGCACCTGGTCCACCGCGTTCTTCACTTCGGCCACCGCGCCATAGATGTCGGTGCCGATCTTGAACTGCACCATCGTCTGGCTGGAGCCTTCCGACGCGGTGGAGGTGATCGTGTCGACCCCGGCGATGGTGCGCACGGCGCTTTCCACCCGCTGCGTGATCTGGGTCTCGATTTCAGTGGGCGCGGCGCCGGGCTGGCTGATCTGCACGATCACCAGCGGAAACTCGATATCGGGCTGGTCCTGCACCTTCATCAGCATGAAGGAGACCAAGCCCGCCAGGGTCAGCCCCAGGAACAGGACGATGGGAACGACCGGGTTGCGGATGGACCAGGCCGAGAGATTGCGAAAGTTCATGGCCGTTTCCCTGGTCCGATCACGGGTGGTCGATCAGTGCGCCGCGGCGGCAGTGCCGGCCGTGACCGGCCGGACCGTATCGCCGGGATTGAGGAAGCCACCCGCGCGCAGCACCACGCGCTCGTTGCCCGAGAGACCTTCGCGCACGACGATCCCGTGCGCGGTAACGTCGCCGATCTTCACCGCGCGGCGCGTCACCTTGTTGGCGCCATCGAGGATATAGACGAAGCTGCCGTTTTCATCGCTGAGAATGGCGGTTTCGGGCAGGACCGGCGCCGTGGTGACGCCGCTGCGGATCGTGGCGCTGGCAAAGCCGCCCGGACGCAGCGCCGGATCATAGCGCAACGCGATGCGGGCAATGCCTTCACGCGTGGTCGGATCGATCGTCGGCGCCACCTGCCACACCGTGCCGGTAAAGCTTTGCGCCGTGCCGACCGGGGTGATCTGGGCGGTCACGCCCACGTGCATGCGCGCCAGGTCCACTTCGGCAAGGCGTGCCTGCATTTCCAGTTCGCCATCCTTGGCCATGCGGAACAGCGTGCCGCTGCCCGCGCTGACGATCTGCCCCGGCTCTACCGCGCGGGTCAGCACCAGGCCGTCGGCCGGGGCCACGATGTTGAGCCGCGCCGTGCTGGCGCGCAGCTGGCCCAGCGTGGCGCGGGCCACGCGCACCTGCGCCACAGCGGCATCGCGTGTGGCGGTCAGCTGATCGATATCGGCCTTGGAGATGAAGCCCTTGGCCACCAGCTTGAGCGCACGATCGAGATTGCTTTGGGCGATGCGAGCGTTGGCTTCCTGCACTTGCACCCCGGCAGCCTGGCTGGCCACCTGCTGCACCTGGACCGAGCGATCGACCACGGCCAGTACCTGCCCGGCATGGACCCAGGTGCCGGCATCGACCAGCACGCTGCGCACGATGCCGCCTTCGCCGGCAATGCCCACGGGCATTTCGCGCTTGGCGGCAATCACGCCGCTGGCCACCACGGTGGCGTCAACGGTCTGCTGGCCCGGCGCCACCACCGTAACGGTCTGAGCCTGGGTGGCGGCATCGGGCGCCTTGGGCCCGCCGGCATCGCGGTGCATCAGCCACCAGGCGAGAGCCAGCAGCACGACCAGCCCCGCGCCGATGGCAAAGGCACGCCGCCGATTGCCACCGGTTGCCGGCACATCGGCCAGGCTGCTCATGTCTTGCGTCTTGTCCAGCAGAATTGCCTCCCCAGCCCAACCGGCAAGCGCGTGCCAATGCGGCACCACGCAGCCCGGGCCACGATCCCCTTTGCCCGCCCCATCCTTGCGCCATGCGCAGCGACAGGCCGGGCGATGTGTTCCCAACGTCGGTCTAACGTAGCGGCCGGTTGCCCGGCTGCCTGTCATCGCGGCCGGCCACCGGCATGGGCCAGCCGCCGGCAACGCCGGTCGCCGGCATGGCCCCCGCCTTCGCCAAGCGCCGCGCATCAAGCGCCACGTTCCGAAGGTTCCTTACCTTGCCAGCATTTACGCAGCTTTTAGCGGGCGCAACGACCAGTTGCAATCACGGCTCGACAAACAACGTCATAACCGAAGTATTTGCGTTTCGCCTCGGCAACGAACCCACCGCTGCGGGGCCGAGACGCCAAAACGGCCGCCCGGGTTGCCCCGGACGGCCGCACCGTGGATGGCGGTGTGGCGCGGGCTGCCAGCCCCGGCGCAATGCACCGGGCCGGCAAGCCAGCGCGTGATCAATACTTGAGCTGGCGCTCGTAAAGGTCGCGATAGTGCTGGATACGCGTGACCCGCAGGCCCTGCATCCCCGAGCGATCCACCGCGCGCTGCCACGAGGCGAATTCTTCGAGGGTGAGGCCATAGCGTTCGCACGCCTCATCAATGGTCAGCAACCCACCATTGACCGCCGCGACCACTTCGGCCTTGCGGCGCACCACCCAGCGGGTGGTGTTGGCGGGGGGCAGGTTATCCAGCGTCAGCGGTTCACCCAAGGGACCAATAACCTGCGCCGGCCTGATTTTCTGATTTTCGATCATGGCACTTCTCGTCGGTCAGCTGAGCCTTTCGGCGGGGGGGACGGCCTGTTTGGCTTCATCACCGTTGTGCTTCCCTCCATTTTGCCATTCACTGAAGAGTTTGGGTTAACGAGATCTTCATGACCTGCCGTGTGTTCACCTGCCTTGTGCAACATCCAGGCTGCGACCCGATGGGAGCTGCCAAGGCCCGTTCCGCCCGGCATCGCCAGTACGGAATCCTGCGACACCCGCCGCAGGTCCTGTGCGGCTTCCAGCCGGGCACAGAATTCGGCCCAGTGCAGCTTGCGCAGCACTCCTGCCGATTCGGCGCCCACCAGGCCGCGCAGATCTTCAAAACCCAAATCCATGGGGCTGACAGTAGCCCGATAGGGATAAGGGAGTGTAAAACCGCCCTTTACAAAAAATTAACCACATGGCCAGCGCACCCCGCCCGTTCCGTGCCATTTTTGCGCTGAAAACCGTGGGAAAAGCGCCTATGGGCGGGCCATGTCGCATTGCATCCCCCCGTCCGCGATCCCCCAGTTGGTGCCTGATTTTACCGGCCTGGCCGATCCATTGCCCCTGTTCGATCTGGCCACCCCGGCAAGCGCGCGGCGCATCGTGGTGGCGATGTCGGGCGGGGTGGACAGCTCGGTAGTGGCCGGCCTGGCCGCTGCGAGCGGCGCCGAAGTCATTGGCATCACGCTGCAACTTTACGATTACGGCGCCGCCACCGGGCGCAAGGGAGCCTGCTGCGCCGGCGATGACATCCGCGATGCACGCGCCGTGGCCGATCGCCTGGGCATTGCCCACTATGTGTTCGATCACGAATCGCGTTTCCGCGAAGAGGTGGTCGAGCGCTTTGCCGACGATTACCTGGCGGGCCGCACCCCGATTCCCTGCATCCGCTGCAACATGGGCCCCAAGTTCACCGATCTTTTGGCCATGGCGCGCGAACTGGGCGCCGATTGCCTGGCGACCGGGCACTATGTTCGCCGGGTGGCAACGCCCCAAGGTGCGCAGTTGCACCGCGCCGCCGATCCGGCCCGCGACCAGAGCTATTTTCTTTATGGCACGACGCAGGAACAGCTCGATTTCCTGCGCTTTCCGCTGGGCGGCCTGCCCAAGCCGCAAGTGCGCGCCCTGGCCCAGGCCATGGGCCTGGCGGTTGCCGCCAAGCCCGATAGCCAGGACATCTGCTTTGTACCCGATGGCGACTACGCCAAGATCGTGCGCAGCGTTCGCCCCGAAGGCGGGCGCCCCGGCACGATCGTCCATGCCCAGAGCGGCGCCGTGCTGGGTCAGCACCAGGGCGTGATCCACTATACCGTGGGCCAGCGCCGCGGGCTGGAAATCGGCGGCCAGCCTGAACCGCTCTATGTCGTGGGTCTGGACGCGGCCAACGCCCGCGTGCTGGTGGGGCCGCGCCAGTTGCTGGGCGTGGCCGCGGCGCGCGTCATTGAAACCAACCGCATCGGCGCCCTGCCGACCGATGGCACGCCGCTGACCGCCAAGGTGCGCTCGCTGGCCAAGCCGGTGCCGGTCACGCTGGACGGCCCGTTCGGCGACGGCGCCGCCACGACCTTGCGCTTTGCCACGCCCGAATATGGCGTGGCGCCGGGCCAGGCGGCGGTGCTCTATGCCGGGGACCGGGTGATCGGCGGCGGCTGGATCGACGGCACCGAAGCGGCCGAGCCGCTGGCCGCGCTGTAAACCCGAGTGCGGCAGGGGTGCTCCCCCTGCCCGCGCCTCAATCGCGCCAGGCCTGCAACTGGCAGCCCCAGCCTTCGCGATAGGTGGCAGTTTGCGCGGCGGCGAGCGGAACCGTAGCGGTCACGCTGTGAGCGGTTGCATCCTCGGCCAGCGAGACCGGGAAGCGGCCCTTGGGATTGTCCTTTTCGCAATCACCCAGCGCCCTACCGCCAATATAGCGGCACGAGCAGGCCAGGCGGGCGGCGCGCGCCGCCTCGATTCGCGCGTTGTCGTGCGCCGGGCGCCAGACAAAGGCGACGAATACCGCGCCCACGACAAGGCCGATGATGACGATTGCTGCCAGCCCGCGCCAGGCCCAGTGCCCCGCCCGGCGGGGCCCTGGAGATGGAGACGCAGGCGGTTGGCCACCAAAACGGAGCGGATCATTCGGGGATGAAGAAGGCTTGGTGGTTGCCATGTGCATTCGATCTGGTGGAAAGACCGGGCAACCATGCAGAGCGCCCCGCGATTCCGTTTACCCTGTGCCCGCCGGTGGCTGGCCCTTATCGTGCCGGCGGCGCTTGCACCAGTCCTGTTCGCCTGCTCGGCCAGCCAGCCGGCGCAGCAGCCGCTCTCGCCCCAGGCGCTGGCGGCGGTGATCGATGACCCGGGAGTGGAGCGCGAAGGCCTGGCCCGCGCGATCGACGCGCTGTTCACCGCCGATGATGGTGCCGCCGCCCAGGGCGCGGGGGAAACCCGCGCGGTAATCGTGATGCGCGCGGGACGCATCGTGGCCGAACGCTATGGCCCCGGCTATCATGAGAATACGCGTTTTGCCGGCGGCGGTATCGCCCGTTCAATCACGGCGGTAATGGTCGGCATGCTGGTATCCGACGGGCGGCTGCGCCTCAACGAAACCGCGCCAGTGCCAGCGTGGCAGCGGCCCGGCGATCCACGCGGCGAAATCACCCTGCGCCACCTGTTGCAGATGCGATCGGGCCTGCGCGAGGAACCGGGTGACGAGGCCCGCATGCTGTTCGGCCCCGGCCGCGACGACATGGCCGGCGCGGCCGAGGACCAGCCCCTGGCCGCAGAGCCAGGCGCCCGGTTCCAGGACGATGCCGCCAGCGGAATCATCCTGGCTGATCTGGCCGCACGCGTCCTTGCCCCGGGTGGAGACGCCGATGCCCGGCGCCGGGCCGTGGCCGATTACCTGCGCACCCGCCTGTTCGAACCGGTGCAGATGCGCGGCATCGTGCCTTCGTATGACGCGCATGGCACGATGAACGGCGGCGCGATGATCGATGCCACGGCACGCGATTTCGCCCGGTTTGGCGAGTTCCTGCGCAACCGTGGCGCGGTGCACGGGGCGCAACTGGTGCCCCGGCAATGGATCGAGTTCATGGCCAGCCCCTCCCCTCGCGAAAAGCAGTATGGGGCCGGAGTCTGGCTCAACCGCACGCCCACCGACAGCGAGCCGCGCCTGTTTCCCGCGCGTGGCCCGCGCGACATGATGGCCGCGCTGGGCGATGGCGGACAGGCGGTGCTGGTTTCCCCCGCGCGCAAGCTGGTGGTGGTGCGGCTGGGCGCCACGCCACGCGACGGCGATGCCGCGCTGATGGGCAAGCTGGGCGATATCGTCGCCCTGTTCCGCTAACGCCCGCCGAGGCCCACCAATTGGCGCGCGTCAGACCCTGGTGCTGATCGCGATCAGGCTGTCTGGCACAGCCGCGGCGGCATTGGCGCCGCGCGGAGTGAAGCGCCCTTGCACCTGGGCGCCCTGCTCGATGGTCAGGGTGTCATAGGTCACATCGCCCAGGATGCGCGCGGTCTTGCCCACGACCAGGTCGGCCACGGTGACCGCACCGTTGACCGTGCCAGCAAGGCGCGCGCTGCGGGCGGTGATCGCGCCGGTGATCACGCTGCTTTCACCCTGGACCAGCGCGGCGCAGGCCACATCGCCATCGACGCGGCCTTCCACATGCAGATCGGCCGCTGCGGTGATATCGCCCCGCACCGCCACGTCTGCGCCGAGCACGGAAAACGTGGCTGCACCGAGCGGTGCAGCGCGTTCAGTGCCCACCGTGGCCAGCTTCTTTGAAAACATCGGGCAGGGTCTCCAGGAACGGACGCGGATCGACCGGGCGATCGTTGATCCGCACTTCGAAGTGCAGGTGCGGGCCGGTGGAGCGGCCCGTGCTGCCGATCCGGCCGATTTCCACGCCGGGCGCCACGCGCTCGCCGGGCCGTGCCTCGATCCGCGACATATGGGCATAGCGGGTGACCAGGCCATGGCCATGATCGACTTCCACGCAATTGCCATAGCCCGAGCGCACCCCGGCAAAGCTGACCACGCCTTGGGCAGCAGCAAAGATCGGCGCGCCGGTCGGGCCCTTGAAATCGAGGCCGGGATGGAAGGCGCCACCGCCGGTGAACGGATCGGCGCGATAGCCAAAGCCGCTGGAAATGAAATCGGCGCTGGCCGGCAGGGCATGGGGCAGGCGCGCCAGGCCCTGCTCCAGCGCGGTGAGCCGCGCCATGCTCTGCCCCAGGCGCGCCAGCGCGGGATCGTTGCCGCCCAGCGCGATCAGCGGACCACCCATGGCGCGCCGGTTGGCCGCGGTGCCGCGCAGCGGCGCCACTTGCGCGGGGTTGAGGCCGACCCGGCGGATCGCCGTTTCCGCCTGGCTGGCGCGCGCATCGGCATACTGAGTGAGCCTGGCCACGAAGGCCGCCTGGCGCATGGCCAGGCGATCGATGCCGGCTGCCATCGGATTGCCCGCCGGCGGCATGTTGAACGAGAGCGGCTTGGCCTCCGGCGCAGCAGAAGCATCAGCAGCGGGCAGATCGCCCAGCTGGCCCTTGACCAGCGTTTCGATCATCTCTTGCCGGCGTTCCAGATCCTGCAGCGTGCCAGCCACGCCATTGCGCGTGGCAGTGATATGCCGTTCGGCCTCGCTCACCGCCATTTCGCGCTGGCGCAAGGCTGCGGCATGACGCGCGGCGAGGATCTGCCCGGTTAGCATCGTGGCCATCGCCGCCAGCCACAGCAGCAGCGCCAGCACCACCGCGCCGGCAACGCCCATCTGCACGCGGCCCGATACGCGGATGAAGCGCACTTGTCCCTGCGCCCGCATGAAGAATTCGCGATCGGGAAACCAGCCGCGCACCCGCGCCGGCAGTGCGGTCAGCCAGGCGGTGGCACGGCGCCAAGGCGCGCGCGGCGCAGGCGGCGTGGCCGTGGCGCGCACGGTGTGAATCTCAGCAGGCGGCAAGATGTGTGATTATCCCAAGGCAAGACAGGTGATGAACGATCCTTGGGGCCGGGCGCTTATCGGCGGGAACCGCAGGAGTCGAATCCGGGGGCCGCAGCACGGGGCGGGCCGTGGCGCAAGGACGATGAATCGATTGCAACCCACCTCGCGCCCGTGACAGCGCCTGCCACCGATGGTAAGCCCCGCGCCATTATGTCGACCAAACCTCAGGAAATCGCCACCGAGTCCCCCCAGTCGCTGGTAGAGCAGCTGGCCCGGGCCGGCCGTGCCGCGCAAGCCGAACTGGCGCGCATGCCGGCGCCGGCCAAGGAAGCCGCGCTCAAGCTGGCTGCCGCCGCCCTGCGCCGTGCCGCGCCGGAAATCCTGGCGGCCAATGCGATCGACATGGCCAATGGCACCACGCGCGGGCTGACCCCGGCGCTGCTCGATCGCCTGCGGCTGGACGAAGCGCGCGTTGCCGGCATCGCCGATGCCGTGGACCAGGTGGCCAGCCTGGCCGATCCGGTCGGGCAGGAGATCGATTCCGCCACGCGCCCCAACGGCATGGTCCTGCGCCGCGTGCGCGTGCCGATCGGCCTGATCGGCATCATCTATGAAAGCCGCCCCAACGTGACGGCCGATGCCGCCGCACTGTGCGTGCGCTCGGGCAATGCCGCCCTGCTGCGCGGCGGGAGCGAGGCGGTGCATTCCAACCGCGCGATCCACGCCGCACTGGTGGCCGGCCTGGTGGAAGGCGGCGTGCCCGCAGCTGCGGTGCAACTGATGCCCACGCAAGACCGCGCCGCCGTGGGCGCGATGCTGACGGCAGCCGGCCTGATCGACATGATCGTGCCCCGCGGCGGCAAGAGCCTGGTCGCCCGCGTCCAGGCCGATGCCCGCGTGCCGGTGCTCGCCCACCTCGATGGCATCTGCCACACCTTCGTCCACGCGGCGGCAGATCCGGCCATGGCCCAGGCCATCGTGCTCAACGCCAAGATGCGCCGCACGGGCATCTGCGGGGCGATGGAAACCCTGCTGATCGACGCGACCTATCCGGCGGCGGCAGCGCTGATCACCCCGCTGATCGAAGCCGGTTGCGAAGTGCGCGGCGATGCCCGCGCCCGCGCCATCGATCCGCGCATCGTGCCGGCGGCCGACAACGATTGGGACACCGAATACCTCGATGCCGTGCTCTCGGTGGCGGTGGTCGATGGCCTCGACGCAGCGCTCGCGCATATCGCCCGGCATTCCTCGGGCCATACCGATGCGATCATCACTGCCGATGCCGCAGCCGCCGCGCAGTTCCTGGCCCAGGTCGACAGCGCGATCGTCATGCACAATGCCTCCAGCCAGTTTGCCGATGGCGGCGAATTTGGCCTGGGCGCGGAAATCGGCATTGCCACCGGCCGCCTGCACGCGCGCGGCCCGGTCGCGCTGGAAGGGCTGACCACCTACAAGTGGCTGGTCCACGGCAGCGGGCAGGTTCGCCCCTGACACGCGGTGCTCCCCGGCTGACCGGCCTTCTGGGCGGCAGCTTCAATCCGGCACACGGCGGACACCGCCGGGTGAGCCTGTTTGCGCAAGCCGCATTGGGCCTGGACGAGGTGTGGTGGCTGGTCTCGCCCGGTAACGTGCTCAAGCCCGCCAAGGGCATGGCGCCGCTGCCGGCGCGGGTGGCCTCGGCGCGGGCAATGGCCCGCCGCGCCCCGATTCGAGTGACCGCGATCGAGCGCGAACTGGGCACCCGTTTTACCATCGACAGCCTGCGCGCGCTGGTGCGGCGATACCCGCGCCGGCGCTTTATCTGGTTGATGGGAAGCGATAATCTGGCCCAGTTCCACCGCTGGAAAAACTGGCGCGGCATTGCCCGCACCATGCCGATTGCGGTTATCGCCCGTCCGGGCTATGATGCAGCTGCGATGGCGAGCCCCGCCATGGTATGGCTGCGCCGATGGCGCCGGCGGTGCAGGCAGGAATGTGATGGCGCTCTTTGGTCCGATACGGGGCCAACCGGGGGTGCCGCCCTGATCGCCAGTTTCCCGCATGATCCGATGCAGGGCGTCCCAGCGCTCTCCATCCTGCGGTTCGATCCCGATCCCCGTTCCGCCACGGCCCAGCGCCTGGCAGAGCCTGATTGGGCGGACCGTATTTCCGTGACCGGCCTGCGCGATGGTGTCACCCACCGCCGCATTGTGCCGGACCTGCGCGGAAGGAGCGGACGCTGAGCGTCTTGGCCGCCATCCCTGCTTCCCGGCACGCCTTTCCGGTTTTTCGGCTCTCCCGCCGTGCGCCCTGGCGCAAGGCGGCTTTGCCGTTGGATCGGGATGCGCGACCGGGCGTTGCGACCTTAGCCATCTTTCAATCGGAGTTCACCGCAAGCCAATGACCAGTGCCCAACCCCAGCCGGCAGATGCCGGCGCCGCTACCCCGGCCCCTTCTGCCGGCGCTCCTGCCAGCCTGTTCGAACTCGTCCTGCAATCGCTGGATGACGATCAGGCCCAGGACGTGGTGTCGATCCCCCTGGAAGGCAAAAGCTCGATCGCCGATTACATGGTGATCGGCTCGGGCCGCTCCACCCGCCAGGTCGCCGCCATGGCGCAGAAGCTGGCCGAGCGCGTCAAGCAGGCCGGTTATGGCCATGTGCGCATCGAAGGCCTGCCCGCGGCCGACTGGGTGCTGATCGATGCCGGCGACGTGGTCGTCCATCTGTTCCGCCCGGAAGTGCGCAGCTTCTACAACCTGGAACGCATGTGGGGCTTCGGCGACGCCGGCTCTGCCTGACATCGTCCTTCCCCTCCTCTCCAGAGGAGGGGTGAGGAGGGTGGCGGACGCCACCACCACCAACGCCTGAACCGGACGCTCATGCTGCTCCACATCATCGCCCGGGGAAAGATCGGCCGCTCGCCCGAGGCAGAGCTGGTCGATCGCTATGGCAAGCGGGTGACGTGGGGTTTCAAGGTGACCGAGCTTCCCGATCGGGGCGGCGCCTTGCCGCCGGTCACGGCCAATCCCACCCGCACCGTGGTCATGGACGAGCGCGGCAAGCAGCTGACCTCGGCCGAATTTGCCAAGGTGCTGGGCCGCTGGCGCGACGATGGCGTGCGCGAGGCACGCTTCCTGATCGGCGCGGCCGATGGCCATGACGATAGCCTGCGCGACGGGGCCGATCTGCTGATCGCCTTTGGCGCGGCCACCTGGCCACACATGATGGCCCGCGCCATGCTGGCCGAACAGCTGTGGCGCGCCACCAGCATCATTGCCGGCCACCCCTATCACCGCGAGGGATGATGGACGCGCGCCGCTCCCTGCTGCTGGCCACCGCCTTGCTGCTGCCGCTGGCTGCCTGGCAGATCGCCGGGGCCGGCGCCGCGCCCACCTATCAGACCGCCGGCGAAGCCGCTGCCGCCCTCGCCCAGGCGCAGACCGCCCTGGCCCAGGCCCGTGCCCGCGGTGAAAAGCTCGAAGCCCAGGCCCAGGCCGCCACGGCCGCTGCCGACAAGACCGCGCAGGAAGCCGCCGCGATCGCCGCGCGCATCCAGCAATCCGAGGCCGAGATCCGCATCGGCGAGGCGCGCATCGCCCTGATCGACAAGGAACGCGCCGACTTGCGCCTGCGCATGGCCGCACGGCAGGAGCCGCTAGTGCGACTGACCGCCGCGCTGCAGCTGTTTGCCCGCCGGCCGCTGGCCTTCAGCCTGCTGCGCGCCGAATCCCTGCGCGATACGGTCTATCTGCGCGCCGTGCTGGAAACCATGGTGCCCGAAGTGCGCCGCCGCACCGCCAGCCTGCGCAGCGCGATCGTGCGCGGGCGAATGCTGCAGGAACAGGCCCGCAGCGAGGCGGCCCGCCTGCGCGCCAGCCAATCGGGCCTGGCCGAGCGGCGCCAGCAACTGGCCGCGCTGGAAAGCCGCCAGCGCATTGCCAGCCGCGCCGCCAACGGCACCGCCGGGCGCGAGGCCGACCATGCCCTGGCCCTGGCCGAACAGACGCGCGACCTGGCCGCGCTGATGCAGCAACTGGGCCGCGACGGGCAGATGCGCGATGTCCTGGCCGGGCTGCCCGGCCCGCTGCAACGCCCCGATCGCCCCGGCGCCGTGCTGATGGTCGAAGATGTCGACCCGCTGCTGCGCACCAGCAGCACGCTGATGTGGATCATGCCCGTTTCCGGGCGGGTGGTCTCGGGCTTTGGCGAAGCGGGGCAGACCGGGCCCAACCAGGGGCTGACCATCGCACCCGTTCCCTCGGCCCAGATCGTGGCGCCGGCCGCCGGGCGCGTGGCCTTTGCCGGTTCCTATCGCGGCTATGGCCAGATCGTGATCGTGGAGCACGCCGGCGGCTGGACCTCGCTGATCACCGGCCTGGGGCGGATTGACGTGGCCGTGGGCGATCGCGTGGTGCAGGGTTCGCCGCTGGGCATTGCCGCCCCGGCCAGCCCGGTGGTGAGCGTGGAACTGCGCAAGGACGGCGTTCCGGTCAACCCCTTGGCGGCCTTGCGCAATTGATCGCTTGGTGCGGCCCACGCGGCCTGTAACACGCCGCCCACGCACAAACGGGAATCGGGTGCGCTCCATCTGGCATTCAGGCTTGCGGGGCTATACAAGCGGGCTGTCTAGCCCGCGCCGCGGCGCTTGGTTCTTTATCGAAGGTTCGATTGCAAACATGGCAAAACCGCTTGCTTCCCTGCTGCGTGCAACGGCCCTGGTCACGGCCGTGGCGGTTCTGCCCGTGGCCACGGCCGGCCTGGCAGCGGTGGATTCCCGCACCGCGCCGCAGTTCCAGAAGCTCGAGATGATCTATGCCAAGATCAAGGAGAACTATGTCGAGCCGGTGAACGACGACACGCTGATCAAGGGCGCGATCGACGGCATGCTGGCCACGCTCGATCCGCACAGCGCCTATCTCGAAGCGCGCGATTTCGAAAATCTGCGCACCCAGACCGAAGGCGCTTATGGCGGCCTGGGCCTGTCGGTCACGCTCGATGATGGCGCGGTCAAGGTGATCGCCCCGATGAAGGGCACGCCGGGCGACCTCGGCGGGATCAAGGCCGGCGACTATATCACCCACCTCGATGGCAAGCTGATCTATGGCGGCTCGCTTGACGATGCGGTGGACCAGATGCGCGGTGCACCGGGCACCAAGATCAAGCTTACCGTCTATCGCCCCGGCCGCGACGAGCCGCTGGACTTCACGCTGACCCGCGAGGTGATCAAGCTGCGTCCGGTGGAATGGAAGGTGAAGGACAACATCGGCGTCATCGCCGTGTCGAGCTTCAGCGAAAACGTCGGCAGCGAAGTCGCCCAGGCGGTCCAGTCGATTCGCGCCCAGCTGGGCAACAACCTGGCGGGCATCGTGCTCGATCTGCGCGGCAATCCCGGCGGCCTGCTCAACGAAGCAGTCTCGCTGTCGGACGATTTCCTCGACAAGGGCACGATCGTGTCGCAGCGCGGGCGCGATCCGCAGGACAACGATATCTATTCCGCTCATCCCGGCGACGTGGCGCGTGGCCTGCCGATGATCGTGCTGATCGACGAAGGCTCGGCTTCGGCCTCGGAAATCGTGGCAGGCGCGATGCAGGACCAGCACCGCGCGCTGATCATGGGCCAGCGCAGCTTTGGCAAGGGCAGCGTGCAGACGCTGATCCCGCTGGGCAAGGATTCCGCGCTCAAGCTGACCACCGCGCGCTATTACACGCCATCGGGCCGTTCGGTGCAGGAAGGCGGGATCGAGCCGGATATCACCGTGCCGCAGATTTCCGATCCCGACCTGCGCAAGCGCGCGCTGCGGTCCTATCGCGAAAGCGACCTGCGCCGTCACCTGATCAACGAAATCAAGGAAGACAAGGATCTCGAAAAGGACAAGATCGACGATCCGCGCTTCAAGATGACGCCCGAGGAGTTGAAGGCCAAGGGCATCGACGATTTCCAGCTCTATTATGCCGTCCAGACGCTCAAGCGCACCGCGCCCGGCGCGCTGGCTGCGCTGCGCAAGCGCTAATCCGGCCAGGAACCGCGCCATCATGACGATCGACCGCCGCTTTTCCGATGATCTTGCCCTGGCCCATGGCCTGGCCCTGGGCGTGCCGCTGGTCGCCATGGCCACGGCACTGGTGGCCCAATACGGTTTCGGCCTGCCGCCGTGCGAGATGTGCTGGTGGCAACGCTATGGCCACCTGGCGGCGATCGCGCTGGCGATCCTCGCGCTGTTGCGCCGTGGCCGCCCCGAGGCGCGCTGGCTGGTCCTGCTGGCCGCACTCGGCATCCTGTCGAGCGGCCTGATCGGCGCCTTTCACGCCGGGGTGGAATACCACTGGTGGGAAGGCCTCACCACCTGCTCGTCCAGCCATATCGAGGGCGATCCGCTCGCCGCGATCATGGCCGCACCCCTGGTGCGCTGCGACACCCCGGCCTGGACGCTGATGGGCGTGAGCATGGCCGGTTTCAATTTCCTGTTTTCCACTCCGGCCGCGCTGGCAATCCTGGGATTGCTGCCCAAGGGCCGCGGCAAGGGAGCCTGAAGCGATGTCCCGCCCCGATATTGGTCATCCCGATACTTCCCGCATGATCCGCGTGGACCAGGCCGGCGAATTTGGCGCCACCCGCATCTATGCCGGCCAACTGGCGGTGATGGGCGATCGTGGCCCGGATTCGGCCGAGATCGTCGAAATGGCCCGGCAGGAGGAAGACCACCGCGCCAAGTTCGACGCGATGATCGCCGAGCGCGGCGTGCGCCCCACGGCGCTGCAGCCGGTGTGGTCGGTCGCGGGTTTTGCCCTGGGCGCGGCCACCGCGCTGCTCGGCCCCAAGGCAGCAATGGCCTGCACCGCCGCGATCGAGACCGAGATCGACCGCCACTATACCGAGCAGTTGGAGGAACTGGGCGACAGCGATCCCGAACTGGCCGACACCATCCGTCAGTTCCGCGATGATGAGCGTGCCCATCGCGATGCCGCGCTGGCCGCTGGCGCCGAACAGACCCCGGCCTATCCGCTGCTGTTCAACGCCATTCGCCTGGGCTGCCGCGCGGCGATCAAGCTGTCGGAACGCATCTGACGGAAAGCTGGTGAAAATCCGCGCCTTGCCCGGTGGCGGCACCGGCGCCGGAGACCTTTTCACCGGTCTGCGCGTTGCCCCTTCATCTATCATTCACCGCCCCGTCAGCTTATGATGAGGCGACATTGGGGGCGGCCCGCCCGCCTTTCCACGCGCTGGAGACGAACCGACAATGCGCCTTGCTGCCCACCCCCTGCGCCTGCTGGCCCCGGCCCTGCTGCTGTTTCCCGCGGTCATGCTGGGCGCCACCCCGGCCCAGGCCGCCCGCGCCCGCACGGCCGTGCCCGATGCCCAGCCGGCGGACGATGGCCCGCAGCAGGGCGACGAAAAGGTCAACCAGCTGATCATCTATGGCGATGACCCCTGCCCGGTTTCAACGGCCGAGCAGATCACCGTCTGCGCCCGCAAGGACGAGGCAGAACGCTTCCGCATTCCCGCCCCGCTGCGCGACAATCCCAACGATCCCAAGAACCAGACCTGGACCGACCGGGTGAAAGCCTATGAAACCGTGGGCGCGGCCGGGATCAATTCCTGTTCGCCGGTCGGCTCGGGCGGGGCCACCGGCTGCACCGCGCGCCTGATCCATGATGCCTATGCCGAAAAGAAGCAGAGCAGCGACGTGCAGTTCGGCAAGCTGATCGAGCAGGAACGCGAGCGCCGCCTGTCGACGATCGACAAGGACGCGGCCGAGGAACAGGCCCGCGTCGAAACGCTGGAAAAGGAATACGAGGCGCGCCTGGCCCGCGAACGCGATGGCACGCCCGCCCCCACCACGCCCAAGCCGGGCGAGACCGCTCCCACACAGAACTGATCGCGGGGCAGCGCGGTTCACGCGCTGACCTGGCCCTCAAACGAAAACACCCCAGGCCTTGGCCCGGGGTGTTTTTGCAGGTGGCAGTGGCCGCCGCGAGTGGGCTGTGATCAGCTCAGCGCGATATCGGGTGCGTCTTCCTGCTTCATGCCGACCAGGTGATAGCCCGCGTCGACATGGTGCACTTCACCGGTAACGCCGGCCGAAAGGTCCGACAGGAAATAGAGGCCCGAGCCCCCCACATCCTCGATCGTGGAGTTGCGGCGCAGCGGCGCGTTCAACTCGTTCCACTTGAGGATATAGCGGAAATCGCCGATGCCGCTGGCGGCCAGGGTCTTGATCGGGCCGGCCGAGATGGCGTTGACGCGGATGCCTTGCGGGCCACAGTCGTTGGCGAGATAGCGCACGCTGGCTTCCAGCGCTGCCTTGGCCACGCCCATCACGTTGTAATGCGGCACGACCTTTTCCGCACCGTAATAGGTCAGCGTGAGGATCGACCCGCCATTGGGCATCATCTCGACCGCGCGCTTGGTCACGGCGACCAGGCTGTAGGCCGAAATGTTCATGGTCATCAGGAAGTTGTCGAGCGTGGTATCGTAATAGCGCCCGCGCAGCTGGCTCTTGTCGGAATAGCCGATCGCGTGGACGACGAAATCGATCGTGTCCCAGCGCGCCTTGAGTTCATCAAACGCCGCATCAAGCGCGGCCATGTCCGACACGTCGCAATCGATCAGGAAATCGCTGTCCAGGCTTGCCGCCAGCGGCCGCACGCGCTTGGCCAGCGCCTCGCCCTGGTACGAGAAGGCGAGTTCGGCCCCCTGTTCGTGCAACTGGCGGGCAATGCCCCAGGCCAGAGACTTGTCATTGGCGAGGCCCATGATCAGGCCGCGCTTTCCCTTCATCAATCCGGTCATGCGCCCTCGTACGCTCCTGCACCTTCGGGCCATGATCTGTTCGGGCGTTCCATCAGGAATGTCGCTGAACGGACCTTGGCCAACCGGGTCTTCATTCTGGTTTGGTCGCGCCAGCCTGGCGAATGGCCCGCGCGCGATTATCTACCTGGCCCAGCATGTCTTGCTCCTCCGGTGTTTCGGCGAGCGCGGCATTGAGTTCGGCACCTATTACCATCCCTATGCCGACCAGCCAGAAAAAGAAAAGAGCGATCATCACCCCGGCGAGGCTGCCATAGGTCAGATCATACGAGAAAACCGAAGCGAGGAGTTTGGGCAACAGGATGGAAACACCCAGCCACCACGAGGAGACGAACAGCGCGCCGGGCCACTTGGGATAGCGATTCGAACGATAGGCGCTGGGCGTAAGCGACAAGAACAGCAGCCACAGAGCCCCGAACAGCACCAGCGTGGGCAGGAAGCGCCCGGCCGCCAGTCCATCGACCCAGGCGCCGAACTGCGGCAGGCGCGCCACGATCACTTCCTGCGCGGCGCCGATCGCCACCTGCGCCAGGATCGAGACGAGAATCAGCACGACCGAGGCGATGATCAACCCGGTGGACATCAGGCGATAGCGCCAGAACGCATGCTCCCACTGCGTGCCATAGGCGCGGCGCAGGATATCACGGATGGTTTCGACCAGGCTGCTGACCGTCCACAGCCCGACCAGGCCGCCGATCCACAGCAGATGCCCGGTGCGCGCCTCTACGGCGGCACGGGCCACCGGTTCGATCGTGGTTGCCACCACGCGCGGCAGGGCCATCAGCACGGTGTTGATCGCGGCCGTGCGCTGGCTCGTCTCACCGATCAGCGAAAACAGCGCCGCCCCGGTGATGAAGAACGGAAACAGCGCGATCAGCACCATGTAGGCGAAATTGCCGGCATGGATGAAACCGTCGTTGATCACCCCGGTCCACACCCGCTTGAGCAGTTCATAGGCGCGGGCACCGGGGCGCAGCTCGTCGCGCACCTCGTTGAATTCTGCGCGGAGGCGGTGGTGCAGGGCGGCGCGGCGCCGCGCCTCGGGCGAAAGATCGGGCACGAGCGGCTTGGCGCCCTGCGGCACGCCGGGCACCTGATCGGCGTAATCAGGATCGATTTCGTTGTTCATCAAGTGCGTAATGCACAAAGGCGCTGCCTGGCTCCCGCCCTTGGGGCCGGCAGCGCCCGCACCGGCGATCAGACGCCCAGGCGGGCGCGGGGATTGCGCGTATCGTGCCAGCCGGCCAGCCGCGCCTTGAGATCGGCATCATCGGCCGGCAAGTCGATCTGCAAGGTCACCAGTTGGTCACCCCGCTCGCCGTCCTTGCGCGAGAATCCCTTGCCCTTGAGCCGCAGGGTGCGACCGCTGCTGCTGCCCGGCGCCACCGTGAGCATGACCGCACCGTCGACGGTGGGCACCTTGACCTTGGCCCCGCCAACCGCCTCTTCCAGGGTGATCGGCAGATCGAGGCGGATGTTGTCGCCATCGCGCACGAAGAACGGATGGGGCGCAATTTCGATCGTGACCAGTGCATCGCCCGCGCCACCCGGGCCGGGTTCGCCCTTGCCCGCCAGCCGCATCTGCTGCCCGGATTCGACGCCGGCAGGCAGCTTCAGCTCGATCGTGCTGCCCGAAGACAGCGTGACCCGCTGCGCCGCGCGCGCCGCCGCTTCCACGAAAGGCACCTGCAGGCGATAGCTGACATTGGCGCCCTTTGGCGGGGGAGGCCGCCGGCCCCCGCCAAACCCGCCGAAGCCGCCGCCTGCGCTGCCACCGCCCATGCCGCCGCGCCCACCGAACAGGCCCTCGAACAGGTCCGAGAGGTCTGGCCCGTCGCCGCTTTCAAAGCCGCCATCGTGGCGAAAGCCGCCTTGCCCGCCGCGAAAACCGCCCGCGCCGCCGCCGAACCCGCCGCCAAAGGGCATGGCCGGGTTGCCATCGGCATCGATCTCGCCACGGTCGAACTTGGCCCGCTTGTCCTTGTCGGACAGCAGGTCATAGGCGCGCGTCACTTCGGCAAAGCGCTCGGACGCCTTGGGATTGTCCTTGTTGTGATCGGGGTGCAGCTCCTTGGCGAGCTTGCGATAGGCCGATTTCACGTCCTTTTCGCTCGCACTGCGCGCCACACCGAGAATGGAATAAGGGTCTGCTGCCATGGTGACCTAGCTAGGGATAGGGGCGCTTGCCCGCAAGGCTCGCTTTCAAGATGATAGCTTGGCGGTTACACGGCATTGACCCAAGTCATCGCGGGAATGGATGCATGGCTTCCATACTGCCCGCCTCCGATGCCGCAGACAGGACCATTGCCCGTGACCGAACAGACCGCCTTTGAACCGGGCCAGGACGCCATTCCCCACGGCGATCCCTTTGCCATCTTCGAAGACTGGTTCGCCGCCGCCAAGGCCAGCGAACCCAACGATCCCAATGCCATGGCCCTGGCCACGGCCACGCCCGACGGCGCGCCATCGCTGCGCATGGTGCTGCTCAAGGGCCATGGCGCCGATCTGGGACCAGCCTTCGACGGGGCCGGCGGCTTTGTGTTCTATACCAATTTCCACAGCCGCAAGGGTGGTGAGCTGGCCGCCAACGCCCAAGTCGCACTGCTGTTCCACTGGAAAAGCCTGCGCCGCCAGGTGCGCATTGAAGGGCCGGTGGTGGAAGTGAGCCCGCAGGCGGCCGATGCCTATTTCGCCAGCCGCCATCCCGAATCGCGCCTGGGCTCGGCCGCGTCGGACCAGTCGCGCGTGCTGCCCTCGCGCCAGGTCTATCTCGATCGCGTGGCCGCCTTGCGGGCGCAATATCCCGACGGGAACGTGCCCCGTCCCGCCCACTGGTCAGGGTATCGGGTAGAGCCGCGTGCCATCGAATTCTGGCAGGACCGCGATTATCGCCTGCACGAACGCCGCCGCTTCGTGGCCGATGGAAACGGCGGCTGGACCAGCAACCTGCTTTATCCGTAAAGGGGCGGGATGACCCAGACTGCCCCCGGCCCTGCCCCTGGCCCCGCCACCGCCACCGCCACCCACGCAGACCTCAATCGCCGCGCGGCCATGGCCAGCAGTGCGGTGGCGCTCCTGCTGCTCGGGCTCAAGGGCTGGGCGGTGGTGCAATCGGGCTCGCTCGCCATGCTGGGCAGCCTGGCCGATACCGCGCTCGATCTGGTGGCGAGCCTGGCCACGCTGCTGGGCGTGTGGATCGCGGCCATGCCCGACGATCACAACCACCGCTTCGGCCATGGCAAGGCCGAGGCACTGGCGGCGCTGTTCCAGGTCATCCTGATCTCGTTTTCGGCGCTCGGCCTCGCGTGGCGCGCGGTGACGCAGTTCCTGGCCGGCGCCCCGGCGATCGAGGCCGAATCGGGCATCGTCGTCTCGGTGATCGCGATGGGCGCAACGATCGCCCTGCTCGCCTATCAGCGCATGGTCATCGCGCGCACCGGCAGCCTGGCGATCAGCACCGACAACGTACACTACAAATCAGACCTGCTGCTCAACCTGGCGGTGATCGCCGCGCTGGTGATCGAGCATTACCTGCATCTTGCCGGCACCGACGCGGTCTTTGCCTTTGGCATCGCGCTCTGGCTGGCGTGGGGCGCCTGGAACGCCTCGCAAGAGGCCGTCGATCAGCTGATGGACCACGAATGGCCGATCGAAAAGCGCGAGCGCTTTCTCGAAGTGGTTGCCCAGCATCCCGAGCTCAAGGGCCTGCACGACCTACGCACCCGCACCAGCGGCAACCGCGATTTCGTGCAGTTCCACGTGTGGGTCGATGGCACGATGACCGTGGCCCAGGCCCACCGCGTGATGGACGAGATCGAGGCGCAGCTGATGGCCGAATTCCCCGGCGTGGAAGTGCTGATCCATCCCGATCCCGAAGGCCACGTCGATGAAGCAGGCCTTGGCGCAACCGACCTGCTGGCGCCCGGTCCCAACGGCGAAAGCCCGGCTCTCGCCGTGCAGGGTGGGCCGGCCGAGGGGTGACGCGCTTCTCCCCCTCCTCTTCAGAGGAGGGGGCCGGGGGGTGGTGGAAATCTGGCACGGCGTTTTTCGTAAAATCAAATGCTTGCTCTACACCTCGCACCACCCCCAACCCCCTCCTCTGAAGAGGAGGGGGCTTTTCTTTAACCATGCCGTGGTATGGCGCTTGGCATGGGGCAGACATTGCATCGGGCTTGGGCTTGGCTGGCGGAGGGGCGCCGCACGGTCATCGTGCTGTTCGCGCTGGCGCTGGGCTTGCGCGCATTGGCGATTCTGGCGGCGGTGGAGCCGACATCGGACGCCGCCTGGTATTTCTCGCGCGCGGCGATGATGGCGCAGGGTCGGGGTTATCTGGGCGATCATGGCGCGCCCACGGCCTATTGGCCGCCGGGCTGGCCACTGGCGCTCAGCCTGGTCTTGCGCATCTCCGGCCCGTCGATCTGGGCGGTCGGCCTGTTCAATTTGGCGCTCTCGGCGGCAGCGGGCTGGTTCACGCTCGATCTCGGGCGGCGGCTGGGTGGCAGCGAGGCGGCGGGGCGCATCACGCTGCTGCTCTGGGCGGTCTATCCCAACGCCGTGCTCTATGTGCCGCTGGCGCTGACCGAGGTGTTCTATACCACGCTGCTGCTGGCGCTGTGCTGGATCGCGGTGGCGCGCAGTGGTTGGGCCTGGACGATCCTCGCGGGTCTGGTGCTGGGCCTCGCCACGCTGGTCAAGGCACAAAGCCTGATCATGGCGCCGCTGCTGCTGGGCATTGCCTGGCTGCGCGCGCCGGCCTTGCGGCAGCGCCTGCCCGGCATTGTCGGCCAGGGCCTGGTGATGGGCGCAGCCGCGCTGCTGGTGATCACGCCCTGGACGATGCGCAACCATCGCGCGCTGGGCGCCTGGGTGTTTGTTTCCACCAACGGCGGCATCACCCTGCTCACTGGCAACAACGATAGCGCGCGCGGCACGTTCACGCCCGATGATCCAGTGGTCAAGGCGCTCGACGCCCGCACCGATCTGGGCGAACTGGCCTATGACGCGCAGGCCAAGGCGCTGGGCATGGACTGGATCAAGGCGCACCCCGCACGCTTCATCGCGCTGATGCCGGCCAAGTTCGTGCGCCTGTGGGGCCCGGATGGCGAAGGGCAATGGGCCTATGAAACTGGTTCGTGGGCCTTTGCCGCTGCGCCGCACGCTTTCTTGGCGCTGCGCCTGGCCAACCAGGCCTGGTACTGGGCGCTGCTCGCGCTGTTCGTGGCGGCTTTTCCGGTGATGATCCGCGCCCGCCGCCGCGCCGGTCTTGGCCTGGTCGACTGGTGGCTGCTGCCCTATGGCATTGCCGCCTATCCCAGCCTGATCGCCGTGGTCTTTTCCGGGCAATCGCGCTTTCACTATCCGGCCATGCCGTTCGTGTGCATCATGGCCGCCTGGCTGATCGCGCGGCTGCTGCTGGCGCGTGACAGAGCCGCCGCGCTGCGCTAAAGGCGCTGGCCATGCACCCGGCGGTTTGCCTTTGCACGCTCACTACCACCACCCCGGCTTGCCGGGGGTGGAATCGCCTGCGCGCCTGACCGGCGCCCGCGCGAAGCCACCGCCCCGGTTCGGGCGGAATGGCATCTTCCTCCCGGATCACGCGAAACCCCAGATGCCGCCCCTTTTTCCGCCGCGGCACTTGTGCCATGGCCCGCGCCATATCCCGTAAGAGAGATCCGATGTCAGACCTGCTCAAGATCACCCTGCCCGATGGCTCGCTGCGCGAAGTGGCGCCGGGCACCACGCCGGCCGATATTGCCGCCGCGATCGGCCCCGGCCTGGCCAAGGCCGCGATCGGTGCGCGCGTGAACGGCGAGCTGTTCGACATCACCCGCCCATTCGAAGGCGACGCGCAACTGGCGCTCGTCACCGCGCGCGACGAAGCCGACGCGCTGGAACTGGTGCGGCACGACTATGCCCACGTTCTGGCCGAAGCGGTGCAGGCGCTGTTCCCCGGCACCCAGATCACCTTCGGCCCGGCCACGGACGATGGATTCTATTACGATTTTGCGCCGGTCCGCCCGTTTACCGAGGAAGACCTGCCGGCGATCGAGGCGCAGATGCGCAAGATCATCGCCGCCGACAAGCCGCTGCGCCGCGAGGCCTGGAGCCGCGCAGACCTGATCGCCCGCTGGACCGAGCAGGGCGAAACGTTCAAGGCGCAATGGGCCGCCGAACTGCCCGAGGGCGAGGAGCTGACGGTCTACTGGTCGGGCAACGACTGGCTCGATATGTGCCGTGGCCCGCACCTGGCCTCCACCGGCAAGCTCGATCCCAATGCCTTCAAGCTGACGCGCGTGTCCGGCGCCTATTGGCGCGGCGACCAGAAGAACGCGATGCTCAGCCGCATCTATGGCACCGGCTGGCTCAATAAGAAGCAGCTTGATGCGCACCTTCACCGCCTGGAGGAAGCCGCCAAGCGCGACCACCGCAAGCTGGGCGCAGAGATGGACCTGTTCCACCTTCAGGCCGAAGCGCACGGCTCGGTGTTCTGGCACCCCAAGGGCTATCGCATCTGGCGCGAGCTGGAAGCCTACATGCGCCGCGCGATCGACGGCGCCGGCTATCGCGAGGTCAAGACCCCGCAGGTGATGGACGCGCGCCAGTGGGAGCAATCCGGCCACTGGGGCAAGTATCGCGAAAACATGTTCGTGATCCCCGACGAGGTGCCAAACACCGACGATGAGGGCCCGGTGATCAGCGGCGAGGCCGACTGGATGGCCTTGAAGCCGATGAACTGCCCGGCCCACGTGCTGATCTTCCGCCAGGGCCTCAAGTCCTATCGCGAACTGCCGCTGCGCCTCTATGAAAACGGCTGCTGCCACCGCAACGAGCCGCATGGCGCGCTGCACGGGCTGATGCGCGTGCGCCAGTTCACGCAGGATGACGCGCATATCTTCTGCCGCGAAGACCAGATCGTGGACGAAGTGCGCGCGTTCTGCGAACTGGCCGACCGCATCTACAAGGACTTCGGCTTTACCTATTCGATCAAGCTCGCCCTGCGCCCGGAAAAGCGCTTTGGCAGCGAAGAGATGTGGGACAAGGCCGAGGCCGAACTGCGCGACGCGGTCGCCACCGCCGGCCTCGCGACGCCCGAATATGGCTGGGAAGAACTGCCAGGTGAAGGCGCGTTCTATGCGCCCAAGCTGGAATGGCACCTGACCGACGCGATCGGCCGCACCTGGCAGGTGGGCACGATCCAGTCTGACCGTGTGCTGCCCGAACGGCTCGACGCCGGCTATATTGCCGAAGATGGCGAGCGCCATCGCCCGGTCATGCTGCACCGCGCGATCTTCGGTTCGTATGAACGCTTCATCGGCATTCTGATCGAGCATTTCGCCGGCAAGCTGCCCACCTGGCTGGCGCCGACGCAGGCGGTGGTCGCCACCATCGTGTCGGATGCCGATGGCTATGCCGTGGAAGCGACCGAGGCGCTGCGCGCCGCCGGCATCCGCGTGGAGAGCGACACCCGCAACGAAAAGATCAACTACAAGGTGCGCGAGCACTCGCTGCAGAAGGTGCCGTACCTGCTGGTGGTGGGCAAGCGCGAGGCCGAGGAAGGCACCGTGGCAATCCGCCGCCTGGGCGAACAGGCACAGCAGGTGCTGCCGCTGGCCGAGGCCATCGCCCTGATCAAGCAGGATGCCCTGGCGCCCGACCTGCGCGGCTGACGCGCCAGCCCGGCACCGAACAGAACGAAAAAAGGGCGCGTCGGCTGGCCGGCGCGCCCTTTTTCATGGGTATGGCCAGAGCCCTATTGCAGGGTTACCGCGCCATCATCGGAATCGCGGCGGCCAAAGAACTGCATCAGCTGGATCAGCAGTTCGCACCGCGTCGCCAGGTTTGGCGCTTCGAGCAGGGCCTGCTTGGCCGCCACGTCGAACGGGGCGATCTGCGACACGCCGTTGATCAACGACTGGTCATCCAGCCGCGCCACCGAATCCCAATCCACGGCATAGCCCTGGGCATCGGCAAACGTGCGCGCCTCGCGCTCGAAGCCGGCACGCTCCACCGCGCTCAGCGCTTCGCCCAGGTCATCGCTGAGGAGTTCGGCCTCCACCTGGCGGAACGGGGTCTTGGCATCGAGTTCACGCAGCACGCGAAAGCGCGCGATGCCCGAGAGGACGATGTTGTAGCGCCCGTCTTCCAGCGCCTCGACATCCTCGATCTTGCCCACGCAGCCCACCTGGAACAGCGGCGCGCCATCGCCAGCCGACTGGGGCTGGATCATCGCGATGCGGCGATCGCGGGCCAGGGCATCAGACACCATGGCGCGATAACGCGGTTCGAAGATGTGCAGCGGCAGCTGCAGGCCGGGAAAGAGCAGCGCGCCCGATAGCGGAAAGATCGAAAGCCTGACCGTGCCGATCGCGCCACCCATCGCCATCACCCGAACAGCACGGTGGACAGCTTGCGGCGGGTGCGCGCCACCCACGGGTCTTCCAGGCCGATCGCCTCGAAAATCTGCAGCAGGCGGGCGCGCGCCGCGCCATCGTTCCAGGCGCGATCCGCCGCCACCATGGCCAGCAGGGTATCGGCCGCGCCATCGCGGTCACCGGCGGCAAACAGGCCATTGGCCAGCGCCAGTCGCGCGTCCATGTCATCAGGCGCGGCGGCCACGGCGGCACGCAGGGTGGCCAGTTCGCCTTCCTCGGGCGCGTCTTCGGCCAAGGCCAAGGCCGCGCGGGCCTGGTCCAGCGCATGATCGGCCGCCAGCGCGGGATCGAGCGATTCGAGCACCTGCACGGCTTCGTCCTTGTGCCCGGCGAGCAGCAGGGCGCGGATCAGGCCGGCGTGGGCCGCGGCATTGTCGGGCGCGATTTCCACGATCTGGGCAAACACGCTGGCGGCACGCTCACCATCACCTTCGCCCAGGATTTCCTCGCCCATCGCCAAAAGCGGCGTCACGTCCTGCGGCGCTTCCTCGCCCAGGGCGCCGGGCTGCACCGGCAGCTGCGCCAGGATCTGGTCGAGATACTGCTTGAGCTGCGATTCGCCGCGCGCCTGGGTAAGGTCGGCCACCGGCTGCCCCTGGAACATGGCATAGACCGTGGGGATCGAGCGCACCTGGAACTGGGCCGCGATGAACTGCTCTTCATCGACATTGACCTTGGCCAGCACCACCCCCTTGTCGGCATATTCGGCCGCCACCTTTTCCAGCACCGGGGTGAGCGCTTTGCACGGGCCGCACCATTCCGCCCAGAAATCGAGGATGACGAGCTTGGTCATCGAAGGTTCGACGACAGTCTTGCGGAAGCGGTCCACCGCCTTCTGTTCGTCGAGGTTGAGGCCCAGGCTTGCCACTATGCGTCTCCACTTCCATGCGGTCCGGTGCAGCGCCGCGCGGGCACTGCTGCGGTCACCATGTGGGAAAGCCTGGCGGTTCGGCAAGGGGCAGTGCAGCAAGAGCTGCGAATCTGCACCAAGGCCAGCCAGTGTAGCATCGCCATCCACAGCTGCATCCACAGGGCGCGCCGGGTTTGTCTGGAAAAATGCAACTTTGCTGTTGCGCCGCCCCCAATCCCCCGTTATTGGCCCGCCTCACCCCAGCGGGATGGCCCTTGCGGCCCCCCACTGAAAACGCCAGAGCGGGCGTAGCTCAGGGGTAGAGCACAACCTTGCCAAGGTTGGGGTCGAGGGTTCGAATCCCTTCGCCCGCTCCAGTTTTCAAGACCTGCACGGCCGGCTTCCGGCCCGCGCAAACGCCGAGCGGGCGTAGCTCAGGGGTAGAGCACAACCTTGCCAAGGTTGGGGTCGAGGGTTCGAATCCCTTCGCCCGCTCCAGTTTGCCCATGCGTGGCATATTCCAACAGCGATGGCCCAAGATTTCGGGGAACCCTCGAGTCTTCTTGTTGGCCCTACGCGCAACAGCGCTTCGGGCGTGGTTCGCATCCCTTCGCCCGCTCCAGTTTGCCTTTTCCACCACAGCATTGGCCGCCGCGCTTTGGTCGCGGTTCCCGCGCCGGCCATCAAGCGGGACCCCGGGTCGAGCCCGGGGTGACGATGTGCTGGAATGTCCTAACCCAGCGCCACCCACCACTTATTCGTCACCCCGGGCTTGACCCGGGGTCCCGCTGCCTTTGAGGCACCTCTTGCCGGTCCAGGCGATCGCGCCCATAGCTTGGCGCTATGGACAAGCGCCCCAGCATCGATCCGCGTGCCTTGCTCACATTTCGCACGGTATGCCGCGAAGGCTCGATCTCGGCAGCCGCCCGCGTGCTCAACATTGCCCAGCCGTCGGTATCGGCCGCCATCGCCCAGCTGGAAGCAAGGCTGGGGGTGCAACTGTTCGAACGCCGCCAGACCGGGGTGCGCCCCACCGCGCAAGGCGCCCTGCTGGCCGAGCGGGCCGAGGCGATGCACCATGTGCTGATCGGCGCTCAGGAGGAACTGGACAATCTGTCGCGCGGGCTGGCTGGCCCCTTGCGCATCGGCGGCACGCCCGGCGCACTGGTCAGCCTGCTGCCCTTCGTGATCGGCCGGCTCGAAGCGCGCATCGGCCCTTGCGCACTGAGCGTGGTGGAACGGCCCGATGGCGTGCTGATCGACCTGTTGCGCCAGCGCCAAATCGACCTGGCCTTCGTCACCACCGAGATGGAAGCGCCGCCACCCGACATTGCCGAGCGCACCTTTGCCCGTGATCCCTTTGCCCTGATCGTGGGGCGACGCCACGATGCCCTGCCCTCGGCCGTGTCGCTGCGCGAGGTGGCGGGCCTGCCCTGGGTCTTGCCCGAAGCGCAGGGCGCGTTCCGCCGCCAGGTCGATGCGCTGTTCATCGCCGCGCAGGCGCCGGTCCCGGCTAACGTGGTGCGCTGCGATTCGCTGCTGACCACCAAGGCGATCGTGCGGATGAGCGACCGCATCACCGTGCTGCCGCGCCAGGTGGCGGCGTCAGAACTGTCGATCGGGGTATTGCGCAGCATCGAGATTCGCGAGGCGGCATTCCAGCGCAGCATCGGCGTGCGCCTGCGCCAGGGCGAGCAGCCCTCGATCGCCGCCCAGGCGCTACTCGATGTCATGGCATCCAAGTATAGTCCTGAGCTATAGCAGGATAGAGAGATAGTATTTTCCACCGATAGGCATCGCGCGCACATAGGCGTCCAGCGTGCCCAGGCCACCCCGGAGCCAGGCCAGCGCGGGAGAGCAAGCGATGCGGACCCTTATCCGCGATGTCAGGATTTTCGATGGGAGTGGCAGCGCTCCTTATGCCGGCAGCGTGCTGGTGGATGGCGAACACATCGCCCACGTGGCCCAAGGTGCCGATGCGCTGGATGGCGCAGCCCATGACCAGCGGATCGAAGGTGCCGGCCGCACGCTGATGCCCGGCATGGTCGATGCCCACACCCATCTGACCTGGGGCTCCTCGATCGAGAAGATCTACCACCAGTTCATCCTGCCGCCCGAGGAACTGAAAGTGGCAGCCTGGCGCAATGCGCGCGTGCTGCTCGACCAGGGCTTTACCAGCCTCTATTCGGCCGGCGCGCTGGTCGACGGGATCGAGCCGGAACTGGCCGCCGCCATCGCCGCGGGCGAAACCCCCGGCCCGCGCTATGTGCCCTCCACCATCGAGCGCAGCCCCGAAGGCGACGAAGGCGTCGACACCGGCAACGTGTTCAACGGCCGCGGCCCCGACGCGATGCGCGCCTTCGTGGCCTATTGCGCTGACCAAGGCGTCAAGTCGATCAAGCTGGTGGTGTCGGGCGAAGACGCGCTCAAGCAGGGCACCGCGCAACACGTGCTCTATACCGAAGCGGAAATGGTCGCCGCTGGCGAGGCCTGCCGCGAAGCCGGCCTGTGGATCGCAGCCCATGCCTATTATCCCGAGGCGATCGGCCTGGCGCTCGATGCCGGGGCGCGGGTGATCTATCACGCCTCTTACGCCGATGACGCAGCCGTGGCGCGCATGATCGCGGCCAAGGACACCACGTTCTATGCCCCGGGTCCGGGTGTTTCGGTGGGTGCGCTGGAAGCCAGCCCGCCGCCGCATATCGACATGAGCGCGATGAAAGCCAGCGCTGCCGAGCGGCTGGAGCGTGAACGGGCCCTGGTGCCCGCGCTCAAGGCGGCAGGGGTCAAGGTGCTGATCGGCGGGGACTATGGCTTCCCGTTCAATCCCAACGGCCGCAATGCCCGCGATCTGGCGCATTTCGTGGAATACTATGGCTATACCCCGGCCGAGGCGCTGGTGGCAGCCACGCGTCTGGGTGGTGAGCTTATGGGCCTTGCCGTGGGCGAGGTGCGCGAAGGCTTCCTGGCCGATCTGCTGCTCGTCGATGGCGATCCCACGCAGGACGTGGCGATCATGCAGGACGCTGCCCGCCTTTCCATGATCATGAAGGGCGGCGCCCTGTACAAGGCGCCCGCCGCTGCCGAGGCCGCGTAAATGACCGAGCGTTGCGATGTGGCGGTGATCGGCTGCGGACCGGTGGGGGCACTCGCCGCAAATCTGCTGGGCCGCGCGGGGCTGCGCGTGGTGGTCCTGGAAAAGGAACTGGACCACTATCCGCTGCCGCGCGCGGTGCATCTCGATCACGAGATGATGCGCCTGTTCCAGACCGCCGGGGTGATCGATCGGGTGCTGCCCGACATGGTCGCCACCGATGGCCACCTGCACGTCGGCGCCGATCACGGCGTGATCCGCTACATGGGCACGGTGGGCAAGCCCAAGCCGTTTGGCTGGTCCAACGACTATTTCTTCTATCAGCCCGAACTGGAAGCGCACCTGCGCGCCGCCTTTGCCGAAAACGGCGCGATCACGCTGCGCCTGGGCGCCACCTTCACCGCGCTGGACCAGCACGATGACAGCGTGACCGTGCAATTCGAGGCTGACGGCGCGCCGGCGGCGCTGACTGCGCGCTGGGTGATCGCCGCCGATGGCGCACGCAGCCCGGTGCGCAAGGCGCTGGGCATCGCGCTGGATGATCTTCAGTTCGAGGAGCCCTGGCTCGTCGTCGATGCCGAGGTCGAAGGCCCGGTCACGTTCCCGGCGATCAGCGGGGTGCCGGCCGATGCCGATCTGCAGCGCCTGTCGGTGATGATGTGCGATCCGGCGCGGCCCGCCACGGTGGTGCCCGGCCGCGGCAATCACCGCCGCTGGGAATTCATGCTGCTGCCCGGCGAAGACGACCAGGCGATGATGCAGCCCGAACAGGTTGGCGCGCTGGTCGGCGCGTGGATGAAGGACGTGCCCCACACCATCGTGCGCGCCGCCACCTATCGCTTTCACGGCCTGGTGGCGGAAGCCTGGCAGGCCGGCAACGTGTTCCTGGCTGGCGACGCTGCGCACCAGACGCCGCCGTTCTTCGGCCAGGGCATGTGCCATGGCCTGCGCGACGTGGCCAATCTGGCGTGGAAGATGGACGCGATCGTCAACCATGGCGCCGATCCCGCGATCCTGGCCAGCTATCAGCCCGAACGTGATCCCCATGTGCGCGGGGTGATCGGCGCGGCCGTGGCGGCGGGGCGCTATATCTGCGAACTGGACCCGGCCAAGGCGGCCACACGCGATGCCGGTATCCGCGCCACTGCAGCGCAAAAGGCCGGCGAAACCGCGCACGACCTGATCCCCGCGATTTCCGCCGGTATCGTGCTGGCTGGCACGGCCGGTGCAGGCGTACGGTTCATCCAGCCGATCCTGGCCGATGGACGCAAGCTGGATGACGCGGTTGGCCAGGGTTGGCGCCTGTTCGTTCGGGATGACAGCGTGACGGGGTCCTCTCCCCTCGTCACGCGCACGGTGGCCGCGTCGCTTGACGATGCCGGCGCGGTCACCGCCTGGCTCGATGATCACGGCGTCGATGCCGTGCTGCTGCGCCCCGATCACTGTGTGTTCGGCACGGCCAGTGGCACCGCCATCGACCTGATCGAGGCCCGCGCCCGCGCGCTGGGCCTGGCCCTGGAGACCGCATGATGACCACACTCGATCTGACCGCGGCCCAGGCCGTGATCGCCGCCGCGCTGGCCAGTGCCCGCGCCCGCGCGGCCAAGCCGCTGGCGGTGATCGTGCTCGATGCCGGCGGCCATCCCATCGCCTTTGCCCGCGAAGACGGCGCCACCTTTGCCCGGCTGGAGATTGCCCGGGCCAAGGCCAAGGGCGCGCTGGGCATGGGCGCCGATACGCGCATCCTGGCCGAGCGTGCCAAGGGCAACCCGGTATTCTTTCAAAGCGTGGCCGTGGCGCTGGGGGGCGACATGGCCTTTTCGCCCGGCGGTGTGCTGGTGCGTGGTCCGCAGGGCCTGGTGCTGGGATCGGTGGGCGCCAGTGGCGACACCGGCGATTGCGACGAGGAATGCGTGACTGCCGGCCTGCACGCCGCCGGCTTCAACCAGGAGCAAACCCGATGAAACTGCGCAGTATCGAACTGGCGCTGCCCGATCCGGCCGCCGCGGCCCGCTTCATGCTCGATATCTGGGGCATGGCGCCTGGCGAGGTGCGCGGCGATACCCATTACCTGCGCGGCTCGGGCTCCTATCCCTATCTCGTTGCCTTCGAAAAGGCTGACGCGGAATTCGTGCGCTCCACTACGTTTGTCTGCACCGCGGCCGAGCTTGCCGACATCCGCAGCCGCGCCGCCGCGCGCGGCTGGCCGCTGATCGATACGGTTTCGGCCGATCCGGGCGCAGGCGAAGGCGTGATCGTGGAACTGCCCGAGGGGGAGCTGCTGCGCTTTCTGGTCAATACGACCGAGGTGGAGCCGATCACCGGGCGCGACCTGCCGGTCAAGCTGACGCACATCGTGTTCAATTCCGCCGATGCCGAAGCGTCGGGCCATGCCGTGGAAGACGTGCTGGGCTTTCGCGTGTCGGACCGCACCAAGGGCATGGTCTTCGTGCGCTGCAACGACAGCCACCATTCGACCGCCTTTGCGCGTGCCGGCTTTTCCAGCCTCAACCACATCGCGTTCGAGATGGAAGACCTCGACGCGGTGATGCGCGGCATCGGCCGCATGCGCGACCACGGCTTTGCCCCGGCCTGGGGGCCGGGCCGTCATGGGCCGGGCGCCAATGTCTATGCCTATTACATCGCGCCGTTCGGCCCGGTGATCGAATATTCCACGGCCGTGGAAAAGGTGCCCGAGGATTACCGCGCGGGCAGCCCCGAAGACTGGACCTGGCCGCCAAACCGCATCGACCAGTGGGGCATTTCCGACAAGGATTTCGACGGCCTGCGCCAGGCCGAAGAGCGCTTCCGCTTTCGCCGCGCCTGGCAGCCAGCCGATCCCGCCCAGGCCTGAATCCAAACCGAATTCTGGAGTGATCCCAAAATCATGACTCGTCTCATCAGCTTCCGCCGCCCCGATGGCCTGCCCAGCTTTGGCCGTCTCGATGGCGATACCGTGCACGATCTCGGCACGGCCGGCAGCGCCGCCTTTCTCAAGGACGTGGCCGACCAGGATCTGGCAGCCCTGCCTGCCACCGGTCATTTTGCCCTCGCCGATGTGCGCCTGCTGCCGGTCGTGCCCAATCCCGGCAAGATCCTGTGCGTCGGCCTCAACTATGCCACGCACGTGGCCGAGACCGGGCGCGAGCAGAAGGAATTTCCGGCGATCTTCACCCGCTGGGCCGATACCCTGATCGCCGATGGCGAGCCGCTGGTGCGCCCGCGCGAGACCGAGCGGTTCGACTATGAAGGCGAACTGGCGGTGGTAATCGGCAAGGGCGGGCGCCGTATCGCCCGCGCCGATGCCATGGCCCATGTCGCCGGTTTCTCCATCTTCAACGACGGTTCGGCGCGCGATTGGCAGCGCCACAATATCCAGTTCACGCCGGGCAAGAACTATCCGGCCACCGGCGCGTTCGGCCCGGCGCTGGTCCTGCCCGATGAAGTGGCGGACCTTGGCAGCCAGCGCGTGCAGACGCGTCTCAACGGCGAACTGGTCCAGGACCAGCCGGTCAGCGACATGATCTGGGATATCCCGTTCGTGATCGAATATTGCAGCACCTTCACCCCGCTCGCCCCTGGTGACGTGATCGTCACCGGCACGCCGGGCGGTGTGGGCGATAAGCGCAAGCCGCCGCTCTACATGAAGGCCGGCGATGTCTGTGAAATTTCCGTGGGCGTGATCGGCACGCTGACCAACCCGGTCATCGACGAAATCTGACCCGCCGTTTCATTCCAATCCAGCCGACCGCGCCCGCATAACGGCGGGCACGGACCGATAAACGCACGATTTTTGGGGAGAGAACCATCATGATCTGCCACACCCGCACCGCGCTGCTTGCCGGTCTTTCGCTTTCCGTCCTGGCCACGCCAGCCCTGGCGCAATCAGCCCCGGCCGCCGCGCCGCAGGCTGTCGACAACGGCCCCGACGCCGCCATCGTGGTGACCGCGCAGCGCCGCGTGGAAAAGGTGACGGAAGTGCCGATCTCGATCACCGTGGCCGATGCTGGCCAGCTGGAACGCCAGCAGGTCAACACCGTCAACGATCTCAACCGCATCGCCCCAAGCCTGGAAATCCAGTCGGCACCCGGCCAGAACACCGGCGGCGGCGGCGCGATCCGTGGCATCGGCACGCAGACCTTCTCGGCTGGCGCGGTGGCATCGGTGGGCGTGGTGGTAGACCAGGTCAGCCAGGGCAACGCCAATATCTCCGACCTGTTCGACGTGGCGCGGATCGAAGTGCTCAAGGGCCCGCAGGGCACGCTGTTCGGCCTCACCACCTCGGCCGGGGTGATCAACATCACCACCAACAAGCCCGAATTCGACAAGGTTTCGGTGCGCGTGCGCAGCGAGCTTTCGGCTGCCGGCTTTGCCGGTTCCAAATCGGGCAACCAGATCCTGCAGGGCGTGGCCAACGTGCCGATCGCCAGCAATGCCGCGATCCGCGTGGCCGCCTATGGCAACATGCGCCAGGGCCCGGATTACAACCTGACCACCGGCCAGTATGACAAGAACGAAACCATGGGCGGCCGCGCGCGTCTGCTGTGGGAGCCGACCGACAAGCTGACGGTCAACCTGATCGGTGACTATACCGACACCCGCACTACCAATGGCGGCAACTTCTTCACCTTCGTGAAGAGCAGCGGCCCTGGCATCCTGCCGCTGCCCACGCCCTTCCCCATCCCCGACAACGTCACCGCCAACCTGGCAAGCTGCGGCGTGACGGCGGGCGAAGGCAACCGCAACTATTGCACCAGCGAGCAATACACCGACCGGATCAAGACCGGCGGCGCCTCGCTCCAGCTGGATTACCAGTTCGCGCCCTTCACGCTCACCTCGATCACCGCCTACCGCAGCACCCATGAAAAGGGCTATGGCGCGGCATCCAACGTGTTCCGCGCCGATCCGCTGGAACTGCAGGTGCACAATTCGCCGGTCGATCGCCCGATCGACCTGTTCACCCAGGAAGTGCGGCTGTCGTCCCCGGCCAACCAGACCGTGGAATATACCCTGGGCGGGTTCTATTCGCGCCAGGTGATGACGCGCACGCCCGAAACCGTGTCGGTCGCCATCCACCCGGCACCGGGCGTCTACATCCCGGCCTTCTCCAGCACGGTGAACGCCTATCGCGTGGTCGACGAATCGATCGCCGCGTTCGGCCAGATGACGATCCACGCCGGCGACAAACTGCGCCTGATCGCGGGCGGCCGCTATACTGACGATGTGCTCTCGCTCGGCATGCAGAACGCGGCCGGCACGGCGCTGGACAGCTATACCCGCCTGCACGTCGGCAAGGTTTCGTGGAAGGGTGGCCTGCAGTATGACATCGATCCGCGCACCATGGCCTATGCCACCGTGGCACGCGGCTTCAAGGGTGGCCAGATCGCCACGCCCTCGGGCGCCGTGCCCTATGTCGTCCTGCCAGAAGTGCCGACCTCGTACGAAGTGGGCTTCAAGACCACGCTGCTGCGCAGCTGGGTGCTGGATGCCAACCTGTTCTACCAGAAGATCGAGAACTTCCAGGCGCAGCAGTGCACGGTCGACAAGAACGCGGTCATCTCGTGCGTCCAGACCAACATCAACGGGGTCAAGTCGCGCGGGGCGGAAATCAACCTGTTCGGCAAGGTGACGCGCAATCTCTCGCTCAATACCGGTTTCATCTATGCCAAGGCCACCTATCCCAAGGGCTTCATCGGTACCGATGGCAGCGATATCGGCAACACTCAGCTGGCTTATGCGCCCAAGTACAAGTTCACCGTCTCGGGTGAATATGCCCATGACCTGGGCGAAAACCTCAAGGGCTTCCTGGCGGCCGACGCGGTGTGGAAATCGCGCATCCGCTATGAAGCCAATTCGGTGGCCGATACCACGTTCCGTCCGCACTGGACGGTGGGTGGCCGCATCGGCGTGCGCACGGCCGATGAACGCTTCACCCTGGCGGTGTTTGCCCGCAACCTGTTCAACGTGAACGAGCCCTCGCTCTATCAGTCGAGCTTCCCCTATGGCGGTGCGGCCAACATCGGCGCCATCTATGGCCCGCAGTCGTTCCGCACCGTGGGTCTGTCGCTCGACGGCAAGTTCTGATCCGATACCCGCCGCCCCTGTCTCACGATGGGGGCGGCCAACACGTTCTCAGGCGATCCGCTCCCTTGAAGGAAAGCATCGATGCCGTTTGACGCCACCCGCGCCGCAATCGCCGCCATGGGCACCACGCTGACGCCCGATCTGCTAGGCCAGGTGCGCGCCCTGTTCGATGCCGAGCAGGCGGCGCTGACCCAAGCGGTTCCGGCTGCGGCGGTGGACCTCGCCTATGGTCCCCACGAACGCCACCGGCTCGATCTTTATGGCTCGCCCGGCGATGCGCCCAAGCCGGTGCTGGTCTTCGTGCACGGCGGCGGCTTCCTGCGCGGCGACAAGGGTGGCAGCGGGAGTGGCAGCGGGGCAGAAACCTGGCCCAACGCCGCGGTGGGCCGCATGGCGGCGCAGGCCGGGATGATCGGCGCCGTGATCAACTATCGCCTGGCGCCCGATCATATGTGGCCCGCCGGATCGCAAGACGTGCTGGCCGCGCTCGACTGGCTGGTGGCCCATGTCGCCGATCATGGCGGCGACCCGCAGCGCATCGTGCTGGTCGGCACGTCTGCCGGCGCCGTGCATGTGGCCGGCGCGATCCGCCTGCGCCCTGATCTGGCGGCGCGCGGCGCGGTGCTGCTCTCGGGCCTCTATGGCTACACCCCGCTCGATGAACGGGACCAGCTCTATTACGGCAACGCGCAGGACTATGCCGGCCGTGCCCCGCGCGAAGCGATGGTCGCCACTTCCTTGCCGTTGCTGGTGGCGATTGCCGAATTCGATCCGCCGCGCTTCCAGGCAGAGTTCCTGGGCCTGATGGGCGATCGGCTGGCGCGCCATGGCACCATGCCGCGTGGATACATCGCATCGGGCCACAATCACTATTCAATGGCCATGCACCTGGGCACGTCAGACCGCCGCCTGGCGGATGAGATCATCGCCTTCGTGCACGCCATCTGCGCCTGACATTTCGATCTACCTGAAAGGCAGTTCCATGCTCGATCGCCGTACCATGCTCGCGGCCGGCGCCGCGCTGGCCGCGAGTGCCACGCCCGCCCTGGCCAAGGCCGCCAAGGCCGCCGTTTCGTCGCAGTTTCCCCAGGGCTTCCTGTGGGGCGCATCCACTGCGCCGCACCAGATCGAAGGGAACAATACCAGCAGCGACCTGTGGTTTCTGGAAAACCAGCAGCCCACGGTCTTTGCCGCGCCATCGGGCGATGCCGCCAACAGTTTCCTGCTGTGGGAACAGGATCTTGACCTGGCCAAGGCGATCGGCCTCAACACCTATCGCTTTGGCATCGAATGGGCGCGGATCGAGCCGGAAAAGGGCCTGTTTTCGCAGGCGATGCTCGATCACTATGCCCGCGTGATCGATGGCTGCCGCGCCCGTGGCCTGGCGCCGGTCGTCACGTTCAGCCACTTTACCGCGCCGCGCTGGTTTTCCGCGCAGGGCGGCTGGGCCAACCCGGAAAGCGCCGCGCTGTTTGCCCGCTTTGCCGACAAGGCCACCCGCCACTTTGGCGATCGCATTCATGCCGCGATCACTTTCAACGAACCCAATATCCTGTTGCTGCTGCAAAATGCCAATGTGCCGCCGGAACTGTGGGCGATCCAGAAGCTGACGCTGGAAACCGCGGCCAAGCGGCTGGGCGTGCCGCGCTTCCTCTGCGCCAATGTGGCCGGCCTGGCCGATCTGCCCGATCTGCAGGCTGGCCTGCTGGCCGCGCACAAGGCGGGCAAGGCGGCGATCAAGGCTGCCGCGCCGCGCCTGCCGGTGGGGCTGTCGCTGGCGATGATGGACGATCAGGCGGTGGGCAAGGGCTCGCTGCGCGATGCCAAGCGCCAAGAGATGTATGGCACATGGCTCGACGTGGCCAAGGCCGACGATTTCCTGGGCGTGCAGAACTATGAACGCGCGCTGTGGGGGCCGCAGGGCCGCCTGCCCGCGCCGGCCGACGCGGTGCGCAACTGGTCAGGCAGCGAAGTCTGGGCGCCGTCGCTGGCGGGCGCGGTCCGCTATGCTCACCAGGCCACCGGCGTGCCGATCCTGGTATCGGAACATGGCGTGGGCACCGATGACGATACCATCCGCGCCGCCTTCATCCCGGCCGCGCTCACCCACTTGAAGGCCGCGATCGACGATGGCGTGCCGGTGCTGGGCTATTGCCACTGGAGCCTGATCGACAATTTCGAATGGGTGTTTGGCTATAAGCCCAGGTTCGGCCTGGCCAGCTATGACCCGGTCACCTTTGCCCGCACGCCCAAGCCCAGTGCCGCCGTGCTGGGCGCGATCGCCCGCGCCAACCGGGTCTGATCACCCCCGGCGGGCGCGGAAGAAGTCGCGCAGCAGCGCGGCGCTTTCCGCCTCGCCCAGGCCGGCATAGACTTCGGGGCGGTGGAGGCAGGTGGGCTGGTCGAACAGGCGCCCACCGTGTTCCACCGCGCCGCCCTTGGGATCGGGCGCGGCGTAATAGACCCGCGCCAGCCGGGCGTGGGCAATCGCCCCGGCACACATCGGGCAGGGTTCCAGCGTGACCCACAGGTCGCAGCCCTCCAGCCGTTCCTGGCCCAGGGCAGCCGCCGCGGCGCGAATCGCCAGCACTTCGGCATGGGCGGTGGGATCGCACAGCCCACGCGGCCGGTTGTGCGCGGCGGCAATCACCTGCCCACCCTTGACGATCACCGCGCCGATCGGCACTTCGCCCGCAGCAGCGGCGTCATGCGCCTGTTGCAGCGCCAGTTTCATCGGTTCGGGCAGGGGCCAGCGGGTCATCTCTCCTGCCGGTAACACAGAATCGGCAGGCAGCAAGGCATTCGGGCAAGCGAATCCTTGACTTCCCCGGTTGATTCGATCATGGCGCCACCTTCCAGATAGATCATCAGAACACGAAGCGAGTTTTTAGCCATGTCGCGCATTTGCGAACTGACCGGTAAGGGCCGCCAGATCGGTCACAACGTGAGCCACGCCAACAACAAGACCAAGCGCGTGTTCCTCCCCAACCTGCAGAACGTCACCCTGATGTCGGAGAAGCTCGATCGCAGCTTCAAGTTCCGCGTCTCGACGCACGGCCTGCGCTCGGTGGAGCACAACGGCGGTCTCGACAACTGGCTGCTCAAGCAGGACAACACCAAGCTCAGCACGCGCGCCCTCAAGGTCAAGCGTGAACTGGTCAAGGCTGTCGCCACCGCCGCCTGAACGGCTGCGGCACGCTGATGCCTACAAAGAGGCCGGGGTTCTCCCCCGGCCTTTTTTGTTGCCTGCCATCCGCGCGCATAGCGCAGGACTGGCGGATCAGGCGCCGCGCGCCAGCCGCAGTTTGAGCAGCAGCGTGCGTTGCAGCCAGACCATCTCGTTGCTGTCGGAAATCAGCCAGATCGCGGTGCTGCCATCGGCCTCGGCCGTGGCGACCATGCCTTCATAGTTGTCGCGGATGCGCGGATCGGCGATCCACGCGATCGGGCGCGGCTCTACCTGCGCACCGGGGCGAATCGCCGCCGGATCGTCGATCATGGTGACCACGGTGCGAAACCCGCCCAGCGTGAACTTGCGCCCCAGCACCAGCAGGCGGCCATCGGGCGCCTGGGCAAGCTCCACCGGGCGATAGCCTTCGGGCATGACCAGCTCGAACCGCGCCGGCGCCTGGCCGCTACGCGGCAGGCCCGGCCAGATCAGCCCAGGATGGCGGCGGCGCGACCACCAGTGGGCAAAGACCTCGCCAATCACCACGGTGCGCCCGTCAGCCAGCTGGCGCATCGCCTCTGGCCCCTGGTTGTTGGGCCATTCCAGCAGCACGGGCGCGGCGATCGCGCGATCGCGGCTGAAATCCGGGCTGAACAGATGAAATGCGCCCGCCCCTTCATAGCCGATCAGCACCTGGCCATTGCGCGGATCGACCGAGACCGATTCGCTGTCGGTGTCGATTTCCTGGCCCGACCATGCCGGATGAATGGTTTCGCGCCGCCACGTGCGCCAGGGCAGCGGCTGATCGGGCCGGGTAAAGACCATCACCGCATTGCGATCGCTCACGGCCAGCAGATCGCGCCGGTTGCGCACCGCCAGCGCCGAAAAATTGCCGAATTCGCGATCGGGGCTGGTCAGTTGCCACGCCCCCACCAGCGTCAGGGCGCCATAGCGCGGCAGCGTGCCACCGGCACGCAGGCCGGGCAGCAGATCGTGATAGAACACCCGGTCGTCGGGATTGGGCGGGGGAAACGGCTGGCGCACATAGATCGTGGGCACCAAGGCCAGCACGAGCAGGAAAAGGGCGATACGGCGCATCGCCTGCGGCCTTGGCACGGATGGCCGGAGCGGGAAAGCCCTGCGGCGCTCAGGCCGGTAGGAAAATCATGCCCTTGCCGTTCATGCAATAGCGCTTGCCCGTGGGCGGCGGACCATCATCAAAGACATGGCCGAGATGTCCGCCACAGCGGCGGCAATAGACCTCGGTGCGGTCCATGCCGAACGAGCTGTCGCTGCGCAGGCCCACGGCATTGGGCAAAGGTTTCCAGAAGCTGGGCCAGCCCGTGCCGCTGTCAAACTTGGTGGTTGAGGAAAACAGCAGCTGGCGATCAGCCGCGCAGGCAAAAGTGCCCTTGCGATGCTCGTTCAGCAGGGGTGAGCTGAACGGACGCTCGGTGCCCGCCTCGCGCAGGATGAAGAACTGTTCGGGGGTGAGCAGGCGGCGCCATTCCGCCTCGCTGTGCTGCACCGGAAAGACTTCCTTGGGGGCAGCCGGGCGGGCGCGGCAGGCGCTGGCCATGGGCAAGGCAAGCCCGGCGCCCAGCCAGCCCAACAGGCGGCGGCGCGACGGATGGGCGGAAGGGGGGGCTGAGCCGTTCGTCATCACCATGAACGCCTTGTCGGGCTGGCAGGCAGCCGGGGCAAGATGGCCTCGCGGGCAGGGCGGGGGGGCGTGCCATGATGGCAACCTGCCCGCGAGACCCGATCGTTATGCTTCACCCTGGCTGAACCGATCCTGAGCGGTGCGGTCAGGCTTCAGCAAGCCAAGCAGCCCGCCCTTGCGCACCTTGCGCCCCCTGGCGGGGCCAGACTTCATCACGGTGCGGCGGAACAGCTGCGCGCCGGTGCGCACGATCAGCATCACGCACAGTGCCTGCCACCCCAGCGCCAGCAGGTGCGGCCAGATCACCGGATCGCGCGCCGCGCGCGCCAGCATGGCAAAGGGCGAGGACAGCGGAAACACCCGCGCCGCCCAATCCACCCAGCTGCCCGGCCGCGCCAGGGCATAGCTGGCAAAGAAGAACACCATCAGCTGCAGCATGGTGACCGGCATCGACAGCGTCTGCACCTCGCGCACGGTGGTGGCCATGCCGCCGATCGACAGGAACAGCGAACCCAGCAGCAGGTAGGCCATGGCGAAATAGAGGAAGCCCAGCAGGATGAACACCGGCCAACCCACCGCCGGCGCGGCCAGCAGCGGCAGCGATTTCATGCCCATGACCATCAGCCCGCCCCAGGCCGCGCCCCACACCGCCATGCCCACCAGGCTCACGCCAAGCATGGCAAAGAGCTTGCCCAGGAACAGGGCGTCCATTGGGATCGAGGCAGCCAAGACCTCGATGATCTTGTTGGCCTTTTCCTCCACCAGGTTGGACAGCACCATGCCCGCCAGCAGCATGGTGAGCAGGAACAGCGCCACCTGCCCCGCCTGCGCGGTGCTGACCTGGCCGGTCTGTACCGAGGCGGCGCTGCTGGCCACCTCGTCCACCGCGACGGGTGGCAGGGCGGCCGGCGCCACGCTTTGCGCATGGGCGGCAAACAGCGCGATCATGCCCTGCCACATCCGCGCCCGCTCGGGCGTGGCAGTCAAGACCGGGTGGGCGAGACTGCCCGACACCACGGCGGCCAGCTGGCCCACTGGCCGGTCATGCTCGGCAGTGCCGGCGCGATGGCTGCCGGCAAGCGCGGCACGCGCATCATAGGTGCGCCCACCCCATGGCGCATCGAGCACGACGAAATCGGGCACATCGCCGGGCATGGCATCGGCCAGGGCGCGATGCGCCGCCATCATTCGCGCCGCCTCGTCTGCCGGCAGGGCGATGCCGATCTGCGGGTTGTCCAGATCGCGCTGCACCTTGGCGCCGATCGCGCCGGCCATGCCGCCCACGATGAGCGGGAACAGCGGCCCGAGCAGGAAGAAGACAAAGCTCTTGGAAAAGATCACCGCCACGAAATCGCGGCGGGCAATCACCCAGGCGGCGCGTAGTTTTTCGGGAATCATGCCGCCTTCTCCTGGCCGGATGCGTTTTCTTCCAGCGCGCGCGCCGCCGCCTCGCCGGCGATGGCCACGAAGGCGTCGTGCAGGCCGGGCCGCTCGATCGACAGCGAAAGAATGCCCGCATCCCCTTCGATCAGGGCGCGCAACAGGGGTTCAACCCCGCTTTCGGGCAGGGTGAAATGCCAGAAGGCGCCCTCGCCCCGCGCATCGGCCGGCAGCGCCGCGCGCCAGGCGCCATCGCGCGCGCGGGTTTCCAGCCGCACCTGCGGGCGCAACCGGTCGCGCGCATCGTCGACCAGCCCGGCAAACGGCACCTTGCCCCCCGCGATGATCGCCACCTGGTCGCACAGGCGTTCGGCATGGGCGATGACATGGGTGGAAAAGATCACCGTGGTGCCGCCCTGCGCCAGGGCGCGGATCATCTTTTCCAGCTTGCCCTGGTTGAGCGCGTCGAGCCCCGAGAACGGTTCATCGAACACCACCAGCTCAGGTTGATGCACCAGCGTGCCGAGCAACTGCACCTGCTGCGCCATGCCCTTGGACAGCTGGCGGATCTGGCGATCGGCGGCATAGCCCAGGCCATGCTCTTCCAGCAGTTCGCGCGCCCGCGCCCGCCCGGTCTTGAGCGGCACCCCGCGCAGCGCGGCTAGAAACGCGATCGCCTCGGTCGTTTTCATCGCCGGATAGAGCCCGCGCTCTTCGGGCAGATAGCCGATTCGCCGCGCCACATCGGTCGGGCGTTCATGGCCTAGCACCCGGCGCATGCCCGCATCGGGATCGATAATGCCCAGCAGCATGCGCAGCGTGGTGGTCTTGCCCGCGCCGTTGGGGCCAAGAATGCCATAGATCGCGCCGCGCGGCACGCGGATGTCCACCCCGTCCACGGCGGTGAAACCATCGAACCGCTTGACCAGCCCGCGGGCCTCGATCGCCCAATCGCCGTCTTGCCCAATCGTCATCGCCACGCCATGCCCCTTTTAATTGGTCCACATAGCCCCATGAACGCAAGAGACGGAAGACTTGGTTAAAACCCCGCCCGCCCCCCTGGAACAACGCCTGCGCGAAGAGGCGCTGCGCCTGGGCTTTGCCACTTGCGGCATTGCCCCGGCCACAGACGATCCGCAGCGCAGCGCGCACCTGCACCAGTGGCTGGCCGATGGGCGCCATGGCAGCATGGAATGGATGGAGACCCGCAAGGAACAGCGCCAGGGGCCGCAATCGCTGTGGCCGCAGGCGCAGAGCGTGATCGCCCTGGGCATGAGCTATGCTCCCGCGCACGATCCGCTGGCCCTGGCCGATGTGCCCGATCGCGGCCGGATTTCCGTCTATGCCCAGGGCGTGGATTATCACGACGTGATCAAGCGCGCACTCAAGGCGCTGGCCCGCTGGCTGGTGGCGACCGAGCCGGGTGCCGAGGTGAAGGTCTTCGTCGATACCGCGCCGGTCATGGAAAAGCCGCTTGGCCAGGCCGCCGGGCTGGGCTGGCAGGGCAAGCACACCAACCTGGTCAGCCGCCGCCACGGCTCATGGCTATTCCTGGGCGCGATCTATACCACGCTGCGCCTCACGCCCGATGCACCCCACGCCGATCGCTGCGGCAGTTGCACCGCCTGCCAGGATGCCTGCCCCACCGGGGCCTTTCCCGCGCCCTATCAGCTCGATGCGCGGGCCTGCATTTCCTATCTCACCATCGAACACAAGGGGCCGGTGGACGAACGCTATCGCGCCGCGCTGGGCAACCGCATCTATGGCTGTGATGATTGCCTGGCGGTGTGCCCGTGGAACCGCTTTGCCCAGGCCGCGGCCGACAACCGCGCGTTCCTGCCCCGCGCCGAACTGGTGGCGCCGCGCCTCGCGGAACTGCTGGCGCTGGATGACGCCACGTTCCGCCAGGTCTTTGCCGGCTCCCCGATCAAGCGGATCGGGCGCGATCGCATGGTGCGCAACTGTCTCTATGCCGCGGGCAACAGCGGCGATCCGGCACTGATGGCGCCGGTGCGCGCGCTATTGGACGATCCCGATCCGGCCGTGGCCGATGCCGCGCGCTGGGCCCTCGCGCGGCTGACTTAGATTAGATTAGATTAGATTAGATCAGATCGTGAAGCTTTCGCCGCAGCCGCAGGTGCCCTTGGCGTTGGGATTGGCAAAGACGAAGCCGGCCTGGAAATCGTCTTCGACCCAATCCATCGTGCTGCCGATCAGGTAGAGCACCGAAGCGCCATCGATGAACAAGGTGCCGCCGGGCGTATCGATGCGCTCGTCCATCGGGTTGGCGGCGTTCACATAGTCCACCGAATAGGCGAGGCCCGAACAGCCCCGGCGCGGGGTGGACAGCTTGACGCCAATGGCGTCGGCCGGCGCGCTGGCCATCAAGGTGGCGATGCGCGCATGGGCAGACGGGGTCAGATTGACCGCCGCAGGGCGCTGGCGGGTGCGGGTGGGGGCATCGGTCATGGCTTAGAGCATCCCGAGTTCGAGCTTGGCATCATCGCTCATCTTCTGCGGGTCCCACGGCGGGTCCCACACCAGGTTCACTTCGGCGTCGCGCACGCCGGGCACCGCGCTCACGCGCAGTTCCACTTCGCCGGGCATCGATTCGGCCACCGGGCAATGCGGCGTGGTCAGCGTCATGGTCACCGCCACGTGCCCGTCTTCGGCCACGTCGACGCCATAGATCAGCCCCAGGTCATAGATATTGACCGGGATTTCCGGGTCGAAGATGTCGCGCAGCGCGGCAACTACGCCTTCGTAGATCTCGCCGCCCGGCTCGCCAGGGTTCACCCCTTGCGGCTTTTCCGCCAGGAAGCCCGACAGATAGTCGCGCTTGCGCTCGCCGGCCGTTTCAACCGGGGCAGCTTCGGGCGCCGGCTCGGGAATATCGTCCACATGGGCCCGGCGCGGCGGGTTCACCGCATCGACTTCCTCGACCGTGAAGCGGGGGGTATCGGCGCTCATCCGAAGATCCTCAAGGTTCGCGCAATGCCGCGCACGAGCGCTGCGACATCGCTTTCATCGTTATAGACGCCAAAGCTGGCGCGGGCCGTGGCCGGCACGCCCAGATGCTCCATCAGCGGCTGGGCGCAGTGGTGGCCGGCGCGGATTGCCACGCCTTCTTCGTCCAATATGGTGCCAAGGTCGTGCGGATGCACCCCCTCGATCACGAAACTGACGATCCCGGCGGCATCATCCGGGCCGAACAGGCGCACGGCATTGAATTCGCGCAGCGCCTCGCGCGCGGTGCGCACCAGCGCGGTTTCGTGGGCATGGATGGCAGCAAGCCCCAGTCCCTGGACGAAATCCACCGCCACGCCCAGGCCAATCGCCTCGACGATGGCAGGCGTGCCCGCCTCGAACCGCTGCGGCGCGGGGGCAAAGGTAGTGCCGGCAAACGACACGCGATCGATCATCGCCCCGCCGCCCTGCCACGGCGGCATGGCATCGAGCAGCTCGGCCTTGGCATAGAGCGCGCCGATGCCGGTCGGCCCATAGAGCTTGTGCCCGGAAAAGACGTAGAAATCGACGTCGAGCGCCTTCACGTCCACGGTCAGGCGCGGCACTGCCTGGCAGCCATCGATCAGGATATTCGCGCCTACGCCATGGGCCAGCGCCACGGCGCGTGGCACATCGAGCACGCTGCCCAGCACGTTGGACACATGGCCCAGCGCCACCAGCTTGTGCGCGCCGGTCAGCATGCGTTCGGCCGCGTCAAGATCGATCTGGCCATCGGCGGTCAGCGGGCAGACGTCGATGGCAACGCCAGTGCGCTGCGCCAGCAATTGCCAGGGCACGATGTTGGAATGGTGCTCCAGCATCGAGAGCAGCACGCGGTCCCCGGCCTTGAGATTAGCGAGGCCCCAGGTCTGCGCCACCAGGTTGATCGCCTCGGTCGCGCCGCGCGTGAACACGATCTCGCCCTCGTGCGCGCCGAGCAGGCCCGCCACCTTGCGCCGCGCCGCTTCAAAGCCCAGCGTCATCTCGGCCGAGCGGGTATAGACCCCGCGATGCACCGTGGCATAGTCCACGCCGATGGCGCGGGTTACCGCATCGATCACCACCTGCGGCTTTTGCGCGGTGGCGCCGGTATCGAGATAGTGCCAGCGCGTGCCGTCAGGATTGGCGAGGCCCGGCCAATCGGACGCCTGCGTCAGCGTGGTGGCGGCAAGCGTGGTCATAGCAACCCTCCCAGCGCGGCGAGTGCGGCCTGCGTCAGCACGTCTTCCTCGGGCGCATCGACAAAGGCTTCGGCGATGAAGGCCTGCAGCATCAGCTTCTTGGCCTCTGCCGGCGGCAAGCCGCGCGATTGCAGGTAGAACAGGCCCTGCGCATCCAGTTCGCCCACGGCGCAGCCATGCGCGCACTTCACGTCGTCGGCATAGATTTCCAGTTCGGGCCGGGCATTGGCCGTGGCGGTGCGATCAAGCAGCATGGCGCGGATCGACTGTTCGCCATCGGTGCCCACCGCGCCGCGATCAACCACCACGCGGCCGAGATAGGTGCCGGTCGCGTGGCCCGCCAGAACGGAGCGGACCACCTGGCTCGACACGGCGTCAGGCTCGGCGTGGACTACCTCGGTGACGATTTCGACCGTCTGGTTGCCGCCGCCCAGCTGCGCCGCGCCCAGGTGGAACCGTGCGCCCTTGGCCAGACGCACTTTCACCGCGATGCGGCCATAGGCGCTGCCGGCATTGAGCAGGCGCAGATCGTATTGCGCGCCTTCGCCCAGGGTGATCACCAGATCGCGCGCCTCGGGCGCGTGGCCGGCCAGGACCACCGACAGGCTGCCGCTTTCACCTGCCGCCACGTCCACCGCCTGCGTCGGCAGCGGCCACAGCGTGGCCAGCGCGGCCAGATCGGCATAGCGGAACGCCTCGTCCGCCCGGGTTGGCACAAGCGTGGCCGTGGTCACGCCACCGCCTCGTAACCGTGCTGTTCCAGTTCCAGCGCGAGTTCGGCCCCACCCGAGCGGACGATGCGACCGCCGGCCAGGACGTGGACGAAATCGGGCTTCACATAGTCGAGCAGGCGCTGGTAGTGCGTGATCAGCAGTACGGCCTTGTCGGGCTTGCGCATGATCGCGTTGATGCCTTCGCCGCAGATGCGCAGCGCATCGATGTCCAGGCCCGAATCGGTTTCATCCAGGATCGCCAGCTTGGGATCGAGAATGCCCATCTGGACCATCTCGGCGCGCTTCTTCTCGCCGCCGGAAAAGCCCACGTTCACCGGGCGCTTGAGCATGTCCATGTCCATGCGCAGCAGGTCGGCCTTTTCGCGCGCCAGCTTGAGGAAAGCGCCGCCCGAGAGCGGCTCTTCCCCACGCTGCTTGCGCTGCGCATTGAGCGCTTCGCGCAGGAACTGCACGTTGGACACGCCGGGGATTTCCACCGGATACTGGAAGCCCAGGAACAACCCGGCCGCGGCACGCTCATGCGGGTCCATGGCGAGCAGATCCTGGCCATCGAAATCCACGCTGCCGCCGGTCACGTCATAGCCGGGGCGGCCGCCCAGGGTATAGGCCAGCGTTGATTTGCCCGCACCATTGGGGCCCATGATCGCGTGGATCTCGCCCGCCTTGATGGTGAGCGAAAGCCCCTTGAGAATGGCCTTGCCGGCGATTTCGTTGGAGAGGTCACTTATCGTCAGCATTGCGTTTTCCGCTCGAGCAATTGGCTAGGAAGTCGGCGCGAACCTCGTCGAACAGGTCGCGCCACGATTTTTCGATGGCTTTCACGTCGTCCAGCTCCTTCTGCCGGGCGTCGATCTGGCCAAGGGCAGTGGCCGCCGTGGCCGCGCCGCTGGGGCTGGGCGTGCCAGCGATCTGCGCATCGAGCAGCGCGGCGCGTTCCTGCGCGATCGCGCGCTGCTCGGCATAGACGGCGGCGGCAAATTCGGTGCGGCGGTGCGGCTCGCCCGTGGCCATGGCGCGCATGGCCTGCTTGTCGCACTTCTGCACCGCTGCCAGCGCCGGGGCGCTGTCGGGCGCGGTGACCGTGGCCAGCGCCATGATCAAAAGCGCGCTCATCCCACGCTGCCTTCCAGGCTGATGCCCAGAAGCTTTTGCGCTTCCACGGCAAATTCCATCGGCAGCTGCTGCAGGACTTCCTTGGCAAAGCCGTTGACGATCAGTGCCACGGCCTGTTCCTGGTCCAGCCCGCGCTGCATCGCGTAGAACAGCTGGTCATCGCTGATCTTGCTGGTCGTCGCCTCGTGCTCGATCGTCGCCGAAGGGTTCTTCACCTCGATATAGGGCACGGTATGGGCGCCGCATTCCGCCCCCAGCAGCAGGCTGTCGCACTGGGTGAAGTTGCGCACGCCCTCGGCCTGCGGCGCCACGCGCACCAACCCGCGATAGGTGTTGTTGGACTTGCCCGCGCTGATCCCCTTGGACACGATGGTCGAGCGGCTGCGCTTGCCGTTGTGGATCATCTTGGTGCCGGTATCGGCCTGCTGGTAGTTGTTGGTGACGGCGACGGAATAGAATTCGCCGACCGAATCCTCACCGTTCAGCACGCAGCTGGGATACTTCCACGTGACGGCCGAGCCGGTTTCCACCTGGGTCCACGACACCTTGGACCGGGCGCCCTGGCACAGCGCGCGCTTAGTCACGAAGTTGTAGATGCCGCCCTTGCCTTGCGCGTCGCCGGGATACCAGTTCTGCACCGTGGAATACTTGATCTCGGCATCGTCGAGCGCGACGAGTTCGACCACTGCGGCATGCAGCTGGTTCTCGTCACGCTGCGGCGCGGTGCAGCCTTCCAGGTACGAGACATAGGCGCCCTTGTCGGCCACGATCAGGGTGCGTTCGAACTGGCCGGTATTTTCCGCATTGATGCGGAAATAGGTCGACAGCTCCATCGGGCAGCGCACGCCTTCGGGAATGTAGACGAAAGTGCCATCGGAAAAGACCGCGCAGTTCAAGGCCGCAAAATAGTTGTCGTGCATCGGCACGACCTTGCCCAGCCAGCGGCGCACCAGATCGGGAAACTCGCGGATCGCCTCGCTGATCGAGCGGAAGATGACGCCGGCCGCTTCCAGCTCCTTGCGGAACGTGGTCGCCACCGAGACGCTGTCGAACACCGCGTCCACGGCGATCTTGCGCGCGCCTTCCACGCCGGCGAGCACTTCCTGCTCGGCCAGCGGGATGCCCAGCTTTTCATAGACCCGCAGGATTTCGGGATCGACCTCGTCCAGGGACTTGGGGCCGTCCTTCTTCTTGGGCGCGGCCCAGTAATAGGCGTCCTGGTAATCGATCGGCGGAATGTTCAGCTTGGCCCAGTCGGGCATCGGCATGGTCAGCCAGTGGCGATAGGCCTTGAGCCGCCATTCCAGCATCCACTCCGGCTCGTCCTTCTTGGCCGAGATGAAGCGCACGGTGTCTTCCGACAGGCCCTTGGGGCCATATTCCTGCTCGATGTCCGAAGCCCAGCCGTGCTCGTATTCCGCCACGCGGGCGGCCGCGTCGCGCGCGGCCTGGTCCTTAACCGGCGTGTCGTTCAGGGTTTCTTCGGTCATGCGGGCAACTCGGCAGGAATGGGGGATGCGGCAGGCATCATGGCCGCCGCAGGGGTGGCCAGATGGCCGGTTTGGGCCGGGCGGGCAAGCTGCACCAGCGACACACTCGAAAGCGCGGCGCGCAGTGCGGCATCCACCGCCGGCCAGTGCGGGCGCACCATGCAGGCGCCTTCCAGCGTGCAATCGCCGCGCCCATGCCCGCTGCACGCGGCCATGGCAATCGGCCCTTCGACCGCCTCGATCACATCGGCCAGGCTGATCGCCGCGGCCGGGCGCGCCAGCTTGAGCCCGCCGCGCGCGCCCCGCACCGACTTGAGCAGGCCGGCTGCCGACATCTTGCTGACCAGCTTCTGCACGGTGGGCGCGGGCAAGCCGGTTTCGGCAGCGAGCTGCTGGGCCGAGAGCAGGGGGCGATCGGCCGCGTGGCAGCCGCAATGGCGCGCGGCAGCGCACATCATGACAACGGCATAGTCAGCCATGCTCGACAATCGCATCGCACCTGCTCGCAACCGTGGGTGGGGTCGGCCCGATTCCGCCGTTTCGACAGGCGTGCGCAAATCAGACCGAATCGCTCCGGTTATCTAGGCGCGCCGCCCCGCGCTGGCAAGGGCACCTTGTCTATGCTGCATGGGCGAAAATCGGGCTGGGCAGCGCCGGCCCGGCTTGGCATAGGGGCAGCCAGGCGCATCGTGCGCCGATCGGGAAAAGCATGACCAGTCCAACGCTTGCCGCGCTGCTGCTGTCGGCGCTCGCCATGACCGCGATCGTCGCGGTGCGCTATGTGGCGGCCAGCGGGCTGTTTGCCTGGCTTACCCAGCGGCGCCTGCCTGGCCATTATGCCGGGCTCGAGGCGCAGATCCGCCGCGAGATCGGCTGGAGCCTGGCCTCTGCGGCGATCTATGGCGTGCCTGCCGGAATCATCGCCTGGGGCTGGCAGCAGCACGGGTGGACCCGCATCTATGCCGATCCCCACGCCTATCCGCTGTGGTGGATGCCGGTGTCGCTGCTGGTCTATCTGTTTGCCCACGATACCTGGTTCTATTGGACGCACCGCTGGATGCACCGGCCACGCGTGTTTCGCAGCGTGCATGCCATCCACCATGCCAGCCGCCCGCCCACGGCCTGGGCAGCGATGAATTTCCACCCGATCGAGGCGGCCGTGGTCGGCCTGTTTATTCCCGCGCTGGTCTTCGTGGTGCCGATCCAGGCCGGGGTGCTCGCCTGCGTTCTGGTGGTGATGACGGTGATGGGCGTGACCAACCACATGGGCTGGGAGATCTTTCCGGCCGGGCTGGTTCATTCCCGGGCAGGGAAGTGGCTGATAACGGCCAGCCATCATCATCAGCATCACGAGCGGTATCGGTGCAACTACGGCCTCTATTTTCGCGTATGGGATCGCCTTTGCGGCACGGACGCCGGCCTGGCCGGCTGGCAGGAAAGGAAAGTTCGGTGAAGGCACAGGCGATTCGCCGGGCCGCGACACGCGGCCTGGTGCTGGGCGCACTCGCGCTCAGCCAGGGCGGCGCCGTGCTGCCCGATCGCACCACGGTGCTGGTCGATGTGGTCGGCCTGCGCTCGCACAAGGGGCTGATCCAGGCCTGCCTCACCGCCGATCCGGGCACCTTTCCCGATTGCGAAAAGGATCCGCAGGCGCTGCACCAGACCGTGCCCGCCGCCGGAAACGACATGATCGCGTTCCAGCACGTGCTGCCCGGCCGCTATGCCGTGGCGCTGTTCCACGATGAAAACGCCAATGGCCGGCTCGACAAGATGTTCATGATGCCGCGCGAAGGCTTTGGCTTTTCGCGCGATGCGCCGATCCGGTTTGGCCCGCCGCGCTTTTCTGCCGCCGCCTTTACCTTGGGCGAAGCGCAGATGACCACGTCGATCCGCATGCGCTATCTGCTTTGACCCAGGGCGCCGCTTCCCAACCTCAACCCGGTGGCGCGCTGGCGCCGTTTCGCTATCCCGCGTTTCGCGCGATCTGGACGGCCAACCTGGTCTCCAACCTGGGATCGATGATCCAGTCGGCCGCGGCCGCCTGGCTGATGACCGAGTTGACGCGCAGCCATGTGCTGATCGCCCTGGTGCAGTCATCGTCCAGCCTGCCGATCCTGCTGCTGGGCCTGTTCGCCGGGGCGATTGCCGACAACTTTGACCGCCGCCGCGTGATGATCTGGGCACAGACCGCCATGCTGGTGGTTTCCGCCGTGCTGGCGGTGCTGGGCTATCGCGGCGCGCTGGGGCCGCTGTCGCTGCTGCTGCTCACCCTGATGGTCGGCATGGGCACCGCGATCAACCAGCCGGCCTGGCAGGCTTCGGTGCGGTTGCAGGTGGGCAAGGCCGATCTGCCCCAAGCGATCGCGCTCAATTCCATGTCCAACAATCTAGCGCGCAGCGTCGGCCCGGCGCTGGGCGGGGTGCTGATCTCGATCCTGAGCGTGAGCGCGGCCTTTGCCGCCAATGCGATCAGCTATGTCGGCATGCTGGTGGTGCTGGCGCGCTGGCGGCCAGAGGCGCGCGCGCCGCAGCGCCAGCCCATGCTGCAATCGATCAAGGTGGGCCTGGTGTTCTGCGCCGGCTCCGTCCCGATCCGCAAGGTGCTATTGCGTGGGGCGATGTTCGGCATGGGTGCCAGCGCATTCCAGGCGCTGATCCCCGCTGTGGCGCACGATACCCTGGCCGGGACCGAGCTGGACTATGGCCTGATTCTCGGATCGTTCGGCGTGGGGTCGATCGTCAATGCGCTGTGGATCACCAAGGCGCGCCGCCGCTTTGGCGCAGAAGTGATCATCACCGGCGCGACGGTCGGCTTCATCGGCGCGCTGCTCCTGCTGGCCCAGGCCCACAGCCTGCCAATCGCCATGGTCGCCGGCTTTGTCGGCGGATCGGGCTGGGTCGCGGCGCTGACCAGCCTGAACGTCGCCATGCAGTTGCGCTCGCCCGAGGCCATCCTGGGGCGCTGTCTGTCGCTCTACCAGGCGATCACGTTCGGCTCGATGGCGGTCGGCGCGTGGGTCTGGGGCTGGGTCGCCGATCAGCGTGGCCTGACCTTCGCACTCCATGCCGCCGCGCTCTGGCTGGTCGGCAATCTCGTGCTGCGCCTGTTCGTGCCGATGCCCGCGCGCGAGGAAGGCCGTGTCGATACCGTCAAGGAACCCGCGCCGCGTGGCGCCGCCCCTCGCAAAGGTTGATGCCGTGACCGATCCCCGCCCCTTGCGTTCTGCGCTCTACATGCCCGCCAGCAATGCCCGTGCCCTTGCCAAGGCGCGCAGCCTCGATTGCGATGCGGTCGTGCTCGATCTGGAAGACGCAGTCGCGCCCGATCACAAGGCGCAGGCTCGTGTCGCCCTGGTGGCCGAGGCGCAGGCGGGCGGCTTTGGCCATCGCCGCCTGATCGCGCGGTGCAACGGGCTCGATGGCCCATGGGGGCACGATGATCTGGCGGCCCTCGCCGCCGCGCCGCTTGAGGCCGTGCTGGCACCCAAGGTGGCAGACGCGGCCGATATCGTGACGCTGTCGGCCGCGATGGACCGCGCCGGCTTTGCCAACGAGGTGCGGCTGTGGGTGATGATCGAAACCCCGCGCGCGGTCCTGGCGCTGGAACGGATCGCCGATTGCGCCGCCACCACGCGCCTGGCTGGCCTGGTGCTGGGCCTCAACGATCTGGCCAAGGACACCGGCATGGCCCAGGCGCCGGGCCGCGCCGCGTTCGTGCCGCTCATGGCGCAGGCCGTGCTGGCTGCCCGCGCCAACGGCCTGATCGTGCTCGACGGGGTGTGCAACGCGATCGACGATCTTGCCCTGCTTGAGGCCGAATGCACCCAGGCACGCGCCTTTGGCTTTGACGGCAAGACCCTGATCCATCCCGCGCAACTGCCCGTGGCCAACCGCGTGTTCGCGCCGGGCGAAGCCGAACTGGCCGAGGCAGAAGCGATCGTCGCGGCCTTTGCCGATCCCGCCAATGCCGGCCAGGGTGCGCTGCGCGTCAACGGCAAGATGGCCGAACTGCTGCACCGTGACATGGCCGAGCGGCTGCTGGCCAAGGCCCGCGCCATTGCCGCGCGCGGTTAGGCCAGCAACGCCGGCAACACCTTCCCAACACCCGGAAATCCATCGGCGCAACTTAATCGCTTCTTCACCATGTTGCGCCAGACTGGGGCAAGGAGCGTGACGAAGGGCTTGGTAATGGACAGCATGCGCGGATTTGCCGACGAACCCGGCCCCTTGGGCCTGTTTGCCGGCAGCGATCCCGACGATGACCTGCTCGACGGCGATCTGGTCGATCAGCCGCTGCCGCCGCTGATGGGCGCGGACGAGCGGCGCATGCAGGTGCGCGCCTACAACTTTTGGGCCGGGATGCTGGGCGACAGCCGCCTGCCGCTGGTCGGCCCGCTGCTGGCCGGGCAATGGCCTGACTTTGCCGATCATGCGGTGCTGCTGCAGTTCGACGCCGGGCTCGATGATCCCGCCATCGCCTATGTCGGCGAGGCATTGCTGGCCGATTGCGCGGGCGAAGGCCCACTGGCGCGGTTGAGCCAGGTGCCGGGCCGCTCGATCCTGTCGCGCATCACCGATCACTACATGCAGATCGTGGCCAACGAGGCGCCGATCGGCTTCGAGGCGGAATTTGCCAACCAGCGCGGGCGCACGATCCTCTATCGCGGCATCCTGCTGCCGTTCTCGTCCAGCGGTGACACGCTCGACTACATCTTTGGCGTGATCAACTGGAAGGAACTGGCCGACCAGGCGACCACCAACGAGCTGATGGCCGAAATCGGCCTGGTGCTGAGCGAAAAGAAACCGCGCCGCAAGGCGGTGACCGCTCTGCGCGGGGGCGATGGCGCAGACAGTGCCGCCACGCACGCCCGCCCCGATCTGCCGCTGCCCGCCTTTGCCGATCCCGCGCCGAGCGGTGCCGAACCGGGCGAGCCTTGGGGCAGCCTGGCCGATTCGCTGGGCCAGTGGGCCGATGGCCCGGTGCGTCCGCGCGATCCGCGCAACCTGGCCCCGCAAGACGCCGGGGCAGACGCCGGGGCAGACGCCGATGAACTCGATCTCGGCGAAGTGGCGCTGGAAATCCTGCCCGCGCTCGATCTGGCCCCGCTCGATCCCTTTGCGCAAGACGCGTTTCCAACGGCCGCCTTTGCCGAAGGGCTGGACCAGCCCGAGCCCGACAGCCTGGCCGATTGGCTGGCCAGCGCCCGCGCCATGGCTGACCTAGCCCTGGGTAGCGAGGACCGCACCCGTCACGCGCTCTATGCCGCGATCGGCCGCGCCTGGGACTTTGCCCTGGCGGCAGAGGCGGAACCCGATGATCTGGCCGCGCTGGTGGCCGATGCCGGGCTGACGATGCAGGCGCGCGCGCCGCTGATCCCGGTGGTCAAGCTGGTGTTCGGCGCGCAGTACGACAAAACGCGGCTGACCGAATATGCCACGGCCCTGGCCCATGCCCATCGCCTGGGCCTGTCACGCGGGGAACTGGCCAGATTCCTGGCCAATACGCCGGGGGGCCTCAAGGGCGTGGTCGCGGCCGAGCGCCGCCTGCGCCGCAGCGAGGAAGGCCAGGCGCGCAGCGATCCGCGCGCCGCGCTCGAGGCCTCCCTGCGCACCCTGCCGGCACGCAGCCTGGCCGACATTCCTGCCGACGGCCGCGAATTTTCGCTGGTGATGGTGCGGCGCATGCCCGACGGCACGCTGGCCGTGCTGGGCGAAGTGCTGGACGATGAACCGCTGCTGGAGCGTGCTGCCCGCCGCCTGATGAACTGACGGCTATCGAACTGACGGCGGGCTTGAGCGTCAGGCCAGTGCGGCCTTGAGATCATCCACCAGGTCGGTGCGTTCCCAGGGGAACAGGTCACCTTCGGGCGTGCGGCCAAAGTGGCCATAGGCCGCCGTCACGCCATAGATCGGCTTGTTGAGCGACAGACCGACGCGAATGCCGCGCGGCGTCAACCCGCCCAGGCGCTGCTTGGCGACGAGTTCCACCGCGCGTTCCAGCGTGGCATCGTCCACCGTGCCGGTGCCGTGCGTATCGACATAGAGCGACAGCGGCTGCGACACGCCGATGGCATAGGCCACCTGGATCGTGCAGCGCTTGGCCAGGCCCGCCGCCACGATGTTCTTGGCGATATAGCGCGTGACATAGGCGGCCGAACGGTCAACCTTGGTCGGGTCCTTGCCCGAAAACGCGCCGCCGCCGTGTGGCGCTGCGCCGCCATAGGTATCGACGATGATCTTGCGCCCGGTCAGGCCAGCGTCGCCATCGGGGCCACCGATTTCAAAGCTGCCGGTGGGGTTGATGTGATAGACGGTCTGGTCCGACAGCAGCTCTGCCGGGATCACCGCGGCCACGGCCTGCTTCACCCAGGCTTTCAGTTCGGCATCCTTGGCGCCTTCGTCATAGCCCGGCTTGTGCTGGGTGGAGACGACGATCGCGGTGCAGGCCGCCGGGCTGCCGTCCTTGAAGCGCAGGGTCACCTGGCTCTTGGCATCGGGCTCCAGGAACGGCGCGGCGCCGGAATGGCGGTCGGCGGCCAGGCGCTGCAGGATCTTGTGGCTGTAATCGAGCGTCGCGGGCATGAGATCGGGCGTCTCATCGCAGGCAAAGCCGAACATGATGCCCTGGTCGCCGGCGCCTTCGTCCTTGTTCTCGCCAGCATCCACGCCCTGGGCAATGTGCGCCGACTGGGCATGAAGGTTGTTTTCAAAGCGGAAGTTTTCCCAATGGAAACCGTCCTGCTCATAGCCGATGCGCCGCACGGTGGCACGCACCACGGCTTCCACTTCCTCGCGCACGCCGGGCGCCCATTCGCCCTTGGCATCCATGATGCCGCGCCCGCGAATTTCGCCGGCCAGCACCACCAGATTGGTCGTCGTCAAGGTTTCGCAGGCAATGCGCGCCTCGGGATCCTTGCTCAGGAACAGGTCGACGATGGCGTCGCTGATCTGGTCCGCCACCTTGTCGGGATGGCCTTCGGAGACGCTTTCGGAAGTGAACAGGTAATCGCTGCGCATGGGCAAAGGGTCCGATATAAAGCAATCTTTATGTGCCGCCTCTAGCGCGGGCGACGGCGGGAGGCAACCAGCGCGGCCAAAAGAAGCGCTGCAGCCCACAAAAGCGGCAATATGTTGCCCATTCGCGCAAACGGCGTAGGGGGCAGCGCGGGTGGCACCAGCCCTTCGATGCGGCTCGCCACGTGCTGCGGGGCAAAGGCGCGTACGCCGCCACGGGCATCGATCACCGCCGAAATGCCGTTGGTGGTGGAGCGCAGCACCGGCAGCCCTTCCTCGATCGCGCGCAGCCGGGCCTGGGCCAGATGCTGTGGCGGGCCCCAGGCGCCGAACCAGCCATCGTTGGTCGGGTTGAACAGCACATCCGGGCGGTGGGCGCGGTCGATCACCTGGCCCGAAAAGATGATTTCATAGCACACCTGCACGCCCACGCGCGGCAGGCCCAGCGCCGAAAAATCCAGCGTGCGCGGCCCTGGCCCCGACCAGTAATCGAAATCGCCCGCCACCAGGCGCGACAGGCCCAGCGGCGTGAGCAGTCCGCGCATCGGCAGGTATTCGCCATAAGGCACAAGGTGCGCCTTGGCATAATGGCCCTGGATCACGCCCTGGCTGTCGATCGCGGTCACCACGTTCCACGCGCCGACCGGCATGGCGGCCGGGGCCGGATTGGGCGGAAACACCAGGTCGACCGCGCCGGTCAGCAGCAGCGCGCCCGGCCCGACCACGCGGCCCATGCGCGCCCGCGCCAGCAGTGGGTCGCCGCCATAGGTGGTGCCGGCATACCAGGCGCGGGGATAGCCTTCCTGCAGATAGTCGGGCACGCCGCTTTCAGGCCACAGCACCAGGCGCCGCTGCCCCGGCTGGCGCGGCAGGCTGAGTGCGGCGGCGCGCTGGAACTGTTCCTCATAGCGGCTGGCGTCGTTGATCTCGTCCTGGCCGATATTGGGCTGGACCAGGGTGAACGGCACGCTGCCCGTGGCCGTTTGCCCGCCCAGCGGTAGCAGGAACAATACTGCCGGCAGCGCAAAGTGAGCCGCCGCCAGGCCCCAGCGACGCTGCGCCCCGGCGCGCAGGGCAAACAGCCATTGCCCGGCAAGCAGCACGACCAGGCCCGACAGTGCATAAGTGCCTAGCCACGGCAGCACGCGCGCCAGGCCGGGCCGATCGAACCCGCCCAGCGCCGTGGCGGCCAGCGGGTTCCACGGGAAACCGGTGCAGACCCAGCCCCGCGCCCATTCGGTCACGATCCACAGCGCGGCCAGCGCCGGCACCGGCGCCAGACGCCAGCGCCGCCCCAGCCACCATGCCGCCAGCGTGGCCACGGCAGGAAACAGCGCAAGATAGACCGCCAGCAGCAGCACCGCGATCCAGCCCAGCCAGGCCGGCATCTGCGCCTGATAGGTAAAGGCCGTGGCGATCCAGCCATTGCCCACCGAAAAGTGGCCCCAGCCCCACAGCTCGCCCACCAGCAGGGCATGGACGGGACCTCGCGCGCGCTGCATCCGCGCCGCCAGCACGGCCAGCGCCAGCAGCGTCAGCGGCCACCAGTTGAGCGGGGCGAAGCCCAGCGCCCCCAGGCCGCCGGCCATGACAAGCACGGCCGCTTCGCTGCGGCGGGACAAACGATCATCGCCCAGCGCAACCAGCGCGGCGAAACGGGAACGGAGCCAAGCCTTCATTGCCCGGTTCTATGCGGCGGCGGCCCAGCAAGGGCAAGCGCGGTTGCGCCAGGGCGTGCGCCGCAACGAAAAAGGCGCCCGGAGTGCGGGCGCCTTTGTCATATTACCAGGCCTGGATTGGCCAAAGGGTTCAGCCTTCGGCGCTTTCCGGCAAGGGGTTCTTGCGCGGGCGGCCACGGCGCTTGGGCGCCGGTGCGGCTTCGGCCGAAGCGTCGCTCGCCGGCTCGGCCGCAGGGGCAGGAGCCGGAGTGACGGCCGGAGCGGGCGCGGGCGCCGGGGCTTCGGCGGCCGGCTCGCTGCGCACGCCGATCGCGGGCGGCAGGCTGGCCGGGTCGAGCCCTTCAGAGGCCACCGCGCTGCGGCGCGGGCGGCGTTCGGTGCGCTGCTGGCGCGGCCCACGCGGGCTGCGGCTTTCGCGGATGAACGGGTTGTCGCTCACATCGGTGACCGGCTCGCCTTCATCGGCGCGCACGCCTTCGAGCGGCACGGGCTGATCGGTATCAGCGGCGTTGGCAACAGCGGCCGAGGGGCGGCGATCTTCAAAGCGGCGACGGCTGCCCGAGCGGTCCGAAGCGCGATCAGCGCCACGGTCGGAACCGCGATCGTTGCCGGTTTCACCCTGGCGTTCGGTGCGGTCTGCCCGCTCCTGGCGTTCCGGGCGATCCTGGCGTTCAGACCGTTCGGGCCGCTCCTGGCGATCCTGACGATCTTGGCGTTCGGGCCGATCCTGACGATCGGCGGTGCGCACTTCGCGTTCCTCGCGGCGGACATAGGGACGATCGAACGCGGGGAAATCCCCTTCGATCGAGAAGTCCATGCCGTCGTCTTCGGGCTCGCCCTCGCTCCAGCGCTCGCCATTGCCGCTGTGGCGCTGGCGGGCTTCTTCCTGGCGCAGCCGGGTATCGGCAATCACGCGGAAATAATGGTCGGCAAATTGCAGATAGTATTCGGCCTGGACACGATCCCCGTTGAGGTGGGCATCCTGCGCCATCTTGCGATACTTTTCGAGCAGCTGGGGGGCATTGCCCCGCGCGCGGCTGTCGATGCGATTGAGCTGCTGGCCGCCACCTTGCGGACGATTGTTACCGCGGCCGCGCCGGCGGTTGTTCCCACGATTGTTGTTCAACTCAGGCACGTCCTTGTTTGGGGCGGCTGTCGGTAGCTTTTGCCGATCCTGTCGCCGCGCAACCCTCCGCCACGCGCCCGCAACGCGCGGGTGCGCAGATTCCCAGCATCTGCCAGCCGAAAGCCCCTGGTGAGAGGCCGATGCGGGCGCAAATGGTGGAGTTGGCCGGGACGGGAAGCCTTCATCCGTCGCCCTGCCTGATGGGACAATTAGTGATCGCTGGTCGGCTTGCCAAGCGAAATATTGTGGCAAAGCGTCATTTCCACAGCCCTGTCACGCCCGGCAAGATCGGGATGGACGCGCGCCGCCATGCCATGGTCGTGCGCGAGGGCCGCCACGGCCGCCCCCTGCCGCCAGCCGATCTCCACCACGGCCAGGCCGCCAGGGGCCAGAAGATCAGGCAGTTGCGGCACCAGCACGGCATAATCGGCCATGCCGTCTGCCCCGGCAAACAGCGCGCTGGCCGGCTCGAAATCGCGCACGCCAGGATCGAGCGCGGCATCGCTTTCCACATAGGGCGGGTTGGCCAGGATCAGATCGAACCGCCCCAGCGCGGCGGCCCAGTTGGGCTTGGTCCAATCGCCCGGCTGCATGCGCGCCCGCGCATCCAGGCCCAGGCGCAAGGCATTGCCCGCCGCCACGACCCGCGCCGCATCAGACCGTTCAATGCCGGTGCCCATTGCCTGCGGCCAGATCGACAGTGCCGCCAGCAGCAGTGCGCCCGAACCAGTGCCCAGATCGAGAATGCGCGCTGGCGGCCGCCCGGCCAAGGCCTGCCGCGCCACCTCGATCAGCGTCTCGCTATCCCCGCGCGGGATCAGCACCGCCGGGCTGACCGCCAGGTCCAGCCCATAGAACTCCTGGCTGCCGACGATATAGGCCACCGGCTCGTGCCCCTGCCGGCGCGCCACCAGCCGGGCAAATCCGCCCGGCACCGGCGCGTCCATGTGGCGCAGCAGCACATCGGTGCGCGTGCAGCCCAGCGCATGAGCCATCAAGACCTCGGCATCGAGCCGCGCGGTATCGCTGGTGGGGGCGAGCATCTGCGCCGCCTGGAAGAGCGCCTGGCGGACGGTTTGCGCGTGGTTTCCACCACCCCCGACCCCCTCCTCTAAAGAGGATGGGGCTTTGTCGTTGTTCTCCCCCTCCTCTTCAGAGGAGGGGGTCGGGGGGTGGTGCGAGGCCGAGAGCCCAGGCCAGCGATCAGGCAACCCCGCTGCCACCTCGACGATGCGCGTCAAAACCCCCTCCAGATTGCGCATCACCTCGTCATTGGTGAAACGCAGCGTGGTCAGCCCATGCTCGCGCAGCAGCGTGGCATCGCGACGTTCGTCTGCCTTGGCATCGTGGGTGATGCCATCGATCTCGATCGCCAGACCCTTGGCCGGGCACAGGAAATCAAGGATGCGCCGCTCCACCGCAGCCTGACGGCGGAACTTGAGGCCACCCAGTTGACTGGCCCGCAGCGCCTGCCACAGGCGGCGCTCGGGCTCGGTCGGCACGCGGCGCATGGTGCGAGCGTATTGGCGCAGGGTTTGCGTGTGGTTTTCACCACCCCCCGACCCCCTCCTCTGAAGAGGAGGGGGAGATTTGACCGCGCCTTGCCCCGCTGGGTTAGAGGGGGCTTTTGCGGCCTTATGCTCCCCCTCCTCTTCAGAGGAGGGGGTCGGGGGGTGGTGGCGGCCTGAACCGCGCTTCTCAGTCATCCATCGCGGCCAGACGCTTGGCCTGGTCTTCGGCGGTCAGCGCGTCGATCAGTTCGCCCAGCCCCGGCCCGGCCAGCACTTCGGGCAGGCGGTGGAGCGTCAGGTTGATGCGGTGGTCGGTCACCCGGCCTTGTGGGAAGTTGTAGGTGCGGATGCGTTCCGAGCGGTCGCCCGAGCCGACCAGGGCGCGGCGGGCCTCGGCCTCGGCGCCCTGGGCCTGTTCGCGGCGCAAGTCATACAGCCGCGTGCGCAGCACCTGAATCGCCTTGGCACGGTTCTTGTGCTGGCTGCGCTCGTCCTGCTGGGTCACCACCAAGCCAGTGGGCAGGTGAGTGATGCGCACAGCCGAATCCGTGGTGTTGACGTGCTGGCCACCGGCGCCGCTGGCGCGGTAGATGTCGATCTTGAGGTCCTTGTCCTCGATCGCCACGTCCACTTCGTCGGCCTCGGGCAGTACCGCCACGGTGGCGGCGCTGGTGTGGATACGGCCGCCGCTTTCCGTCACGGGCACGCGCTGCACGCGGTGCACCCCGCTTTCGAACTTCAGCCGCGCGAACACGCCTTGGCCGGCGACATGGGCGATCACTTCCTTGAAGCCGCCCAGCTCGCTGGCGTTGGCGCTGATCACTTCCACCTTCCAGCCCTGTTCGGCGGCAAAGCGTTCGTACATGCGGAACAGGTCTGCGGCGAACAGCGCGGCTTCATCGCCACCGGTGCCGGCGCGGATTTCCAGCATGGCCGGGCGCACGTCGGCCGAATCGCGTGGCAGCATGGCGATGGCCAGTGCGCGTTCGGCCTCGGGCAAGGCGCCGCGCAGCTGCTGCATTTCCTCTTCGGCCAGGGCGCGCATCTCGGCATCGGGTTCGTTGAGCGCGGCCAGGCTGGCCAGCTCGTCGCGCATCACCTGCACCGCGCGGGCCGCGCGGGCGACCGGCTCCAGCTCGGCATAGTCGCGGCTGGCGGCCACGAATGCCTCCCCTTCCAGCGTGCCCGAAGCCAGGCGCGCTTCCAGTTCGGCAAAGCGCGCGCCGATCTGGCCCAGACGTGCGTCGGAAACGGCCATCAGGCGGCGATGTGCGCCGGAATCGCGTGCAGCGCCATGCGTTCCTGCGTGCCGGTGGCCAGGTTCTTGACCGTGGCTTCGCCCGCCGCCAGTTCCTCGTCCCCCACGATCAGGGCAAAGCGCGCGCCGCTTTCGTTGGCGCGGCTCATCCGCTTCTTCATGTTGCCGCGATAGCCCATGTCCACCGTCAGGCCGCCGCGCCGCAGCGTGGCCGCCAGGCCCAGGCAGGCGGCCTCGGCCGCAGCGCCCATCGGCACGATCGCCACGTCGGCGGCCGGCTCGGTGATGGTGCGCGCATCGGCCACCAGCATGGCCAGGCGTTCGATCCCCGCGGCCCAGCCCACGGCCGGGGTGGCCGGGCCACCCAGCGCTTCGAGCAGGCCGTCATAGCGCCCGCCGCCCAGCACGGTGCCCTGCGCGCCCAGCCGGTCGGTGATGAATTCGAACGCGGTGTGGCGATAGTAATCCAGCCCGCGCACCAGCGCCGGCGCGCGCACCCAAGCAACGCCGGCGGCATCGAGGCCGGCCGTCACCTTGCCAAAGAAATCCTGCGCCTCATCAGTAAGATATTCGTCAATCTGGGGCGCAGTCTGAGTAAGTGCCTTGTCGCGCGGGTCCTTGGAATCGAGAATCCGGAGCGGGTTTTTCTCAAGCCGCTCCTTCGATTCGTCGGAAAGATCTGCTTCATAACGCCGGAAATAACGGATCAGGGCCTCACGCCAGGCTTCGCGGCTCGGCGCATCGCCCAGGGTATTGAGGTTGAGCGTCACGCCATCGGCAATGCCCAGTTCGCGCAGCAACTGATCGGCCATGACCAGCAGTTCCACGTCGGCCTGCGGTTCGGCCGCGCCGATCACTTCGGCATCGATCTGGTGAAACTGGCGATAGCGGCCCTTTTGCGGGCGCTCATAGCGGAACAGGGCCCCGTGCGTCGCGATCTTGAGCGGGGCGTGCTGCTGCCAGCCATTGGTGAGATAGGCGCGGGCGAGGCCGGCGGTGAATTCGGGCCGCAGCGTCAGCGATTCGCCGCCGCGATCCTCGAACGAATACATTTCCTTCGATACCACGTCGGTGGTTTCGCCCAGCGAGCGCGAGAACACCGTGGTCTTTTCGAAGACCGGCATTTCCACCCGGCGAAAGCGATAGAGCTTGCGCACGCGCTCGAACGTTTCCACGACATGGCCAAAGGCCTCGGCCTCAAGCCCGAAAATGTCCTGGGTGCCACGAATAGCCTTGGGTGTCGGAATGGTTTGCTTGCTCATGGCGCGCGCGGATAGCGGCTTTCGCGCGGTGGGGGAAGCATCCGTGGCGATCCGCCGCGTATTGTGCCCATCTGGCCGTTGCAGATGAGACCGCTTGGCGGCATGAAAGGCGCCATGCGCAAAACCCCCCAAGGCATTGGCCTGCTTTCCGCCCTTTCCACGTCCACCTTGGCACTTGCCACCCTGATCCTGGCGCAGCCCGCGCTGGCGCAGGTGCAGCCGGCGAGCAACAGCCGCCCGATGGCAGTGCCGATCGCTCATGGGGTGCCCGATGCGCAGGACGTGCCCTATCCCGGCACGATCGGGCTGCAGATCGATGCCACCGATCTGGCCACCGGGGCGTTCCGGGTGGTGGAAACCGTGCCGGTGGCGGCCGATGCCAAGGAACTGATCCTGCAACTGCCGGCCTGGCTGCCGGGTGAGCATGGCAATCGCGGCCCCGTGGCCGAGCTGGCCGGCATCACGTTTGAAGCCAAGGGCCAGAAGCTGGCCTGGACCCGCGACCCGGTGGAAGTGAACGCGTTCCACATCCCCCTGCCCGCCGGCACCAGCGAAGTGGTGGCCCGCTTCATCCACACCTCGCCGCTGCGCGACAGCGAAGGCCGCATCACCGTTACGCGCGAAATGCTCAACGTGCAGTGGGAGAAGATGAGCCTCTATCCCGCCGGTCACTATGTGCGGCAGATCAAGGTGCGTCCCACCGTCAGCTTCCCGCAGGGCTGGACCGTGTTCACCGCGCTGGATGGCAAGACGCAGAGCGGCGCGGGCAATACCGTGACCTGGGCCGAAACCGACTATGAAACCCTGGTCGATTCGCCGATCTTTGCCGGGCTCTATGCCGCGCGGCATGATCTGGGCCACAACGTCTATTTCGATCTGGTGGCCGACAAGCCCGAGCTGCTGGCGATCAAGCCGGAAAACCTGGCCGCCTATCGCAACCTGGCCGACGAAGCCGTGGGCGCATTCGGCGCGCGCCATTTCGATCACTACGATTTCCTGCTCGCGCTGACCGATCGCATGGGCAGCATCGGCCTGGAACACCACCGTTCCAGCGAAAACCAGCAGGAACCCAAGAGCCTGACCGACTGGGCCGCCTATGACTGGGACCGCAACGTGATCGCCCACGAATTCAGCCACAGCTGGGATGGCAAGTATCGCCGCTCGGCCAAGCTGTGGACGCCCGACTATCGCCAGCCGATGCAGGACAACCTGCTGTGGGTCTATGAAGGGCAGACGCAGTTCTGGGGCCTGGTCCTGGCCGCACGCTCGGGCGTGCAGAGCAAGGACGTGGTCTTGGGCAGCCTCGCCAACTATGCCGGCACGTTCACCCAGACCGCCGGGCGCGACTGGCGCTCGGTGGAAGACACGACGATGGATCCCATCTTCGCCGCCCGCAAGCCCAAGCCCTATTCCTCGCTTACCCGTAACGAGGACTATTACACCGAAGGCGCGCTGGTGTGGCTGGAAGCGGACCAGATCATCCGCGATGGCACCGGCGGCAAGAAGGGCCTGGATGATTTCGCCAAGGCGTTCTTTGGCGTGCGCGACGGCGATTGGGGCGTGCTGACCTATGAATTCGATGACGTGGTCAAGACCCTCAACGGCGTCTATCCCTATGACTGGGCCACGTTCCTCAAGACCCGCCTGCAGACGCCGGGCCAGCCGGTGCCGCTCGGCGGGATCGAGCGCGGCGGCTACAAGCTGGAATTCAAGGACGAGCCCAACCCCTATGACAAGGCGCGCATGGCCGATGCCAAGGTGCTCAGCCTGTTCAACTCGCTGGGCGTGACGCTGGACAAGGACGGCAAAGTCACCGCCTCGCGCTGGGATGGCCCGGCGTTCAAGGCGGGGCTGGTTTCGGGCATGCAGGTGATGGCCGTGAACGGCGACGCCTATGACGCGGACAAGCTCAAGGGCGCGATCACCAATGCCAAGACCGGCAACCCCGGCGCCGGCCGCCCGATCGAACTGCTGGTCAAGCGTGACGATCGCTTTGTCACGCTGCCGATCACCTATGCCGATGGCCTGCGCTGGCCGTGGCTGGTGCGCACGGCGCCGGGCACGGCACCGACCGGGCTGGACAAGCTGCTGGCCCCGCACGCCAGCAAGCTGCCCGTGGGCAAGGCTGCCAAGTGATGTCAGGGGCCGGGCCAAGCCTGCATCTGGGCCGCCTGGCCCCACCCCGCTTCATCCTGTTCCTGGTGCTGCTGATGGGCGGCACCGGGGCGTGGTGGGTGTGGCATCCCCTCACCCGCAACAGTGGCGAACTGGCCGATTCGCTGGCCATGGGCTTTGATTTTGCGGCGCTGGCATTCCTGTTGTCGCTGGTGCCACTGCTGCGCTGTGCCGATGCCGATACGATGCGGCAAAGCGCGGTGGACAACGATGCCAACCGCGTGCTGGTGCTGTGCATCACCACCGTTCTGACCGCAGTGGTGATGGCATCGATCGCCGGCGAGCTGCCCCGCGCGGCACATGGCGATTCGCTGGCAAAGCTCCGGCTGATCGGGACGCTGGTGCTGACCTGGCTTTTTGCCAACACGGTCTATGGGCTGCACTATGCCCATCTTTACTATACCCGCGATGACAGCAACGGGCGCGATCGCGGCGGGCTGGACTTTCCCGGCACCGACACTCCCGACTACTTCGATTTCGCCTATTTTTCATTCACCTTGGGCATGACGTTCCAGACTTCGGACACCGGGATCACCTCCGGCCGGATCCGCCGCATCGTCACGCTGCATTCGTTTGCCGCGTTCGTTTTCAACATCGGTGTGATCGCTTTCACCATCAACGCGCTGGGTGCGGGTTAACCAAAGCGGCGGGCTATCGATCACAAGTATTGTTGCGGCGCAACAGCCACGGCGCTAGAGCGCGTAGCACTGCGAACAACAACCGGCCCCGCGCGGGCCTGAACCAAGGCAAGACAGAACCGATGCGCATCGACCTTATCCCCACCGGGGACAATCCGCCCGAAAGCCTCAACGTGGTCATCGAAGTGCCGGTTGGCGGCGAACCGGTGAAGTATGAATTCGACAAGGATTCGGGCGCGCTGTTCGTCGATCGCATCCTGCACACGCCGATGCGCTATCCGGCCAACTACGGCTTCGTGCCGCACACCCTGTCGCCCGATGGTGATCCGCTCGATGCCCTGGTGATCGCGCGTTCGCCGTTCATCCCCGGCTGCGTCGTGCGTGCCCGCCCGATCGCGGTGCTGAACCTGGAAGACGAACAGGGCGGCGACGAAAAGCTGGTCTGCGTGCCGGTGGATTCGACTTTCCCCTACTACACCGAAGTGCTGGAAAAGGATCACCTGCCCGAGATCGTGCTCAAGCAGATCGAGCACTTCTTCACCCACTACAAGGACCTGGAAAAGGAAAAGTGGGTGCGCGTGGGCACCTGGGGCGGCGCCGACGATGCCCGCCGCATCACCACCGAAGCCATTGTCCGCTACAACGAAGCCAAGGCCGCCAAGGCCGCAGCCGAATAAGCCGCGCTTCCGCGCAAGTGGCATGAACAAGAGGCCAGGGTCAGCACCGACTCTGGCCTCTTTTCGTTTCTGGCTGCGCGACGTTTTCCGCCCATCAGCGGGACCCCGGATCAAGTCCGGGGTGACGATAAGTTTTTACGCCAACTATATTTTTCGTCACCCCGGACTTGATCCGGGGTCCCACGCCAGCCGTCGAATTACCGATGCCTCAAGCCGCGGCGCAGGCCTGGCAGCGGCCACGGATTTCCACCACGGGGCGCACGTCGGCAAAGCCGGCGTCGCGGGCAGCTTCGCGCAGGTGGCCGGTCAGGCTGTCGTTGTCGATGTGGGTCACCTGGCCGCAGGCGTCGCAGATCAGGAAGATGCAATCGTGGCGGCAGCCGGGGTGGCTGTTGGCAACATAGGCATTGGCGCTTTCCACCCGGCGCGCCAGGTTGGTGCGCACGAACAGGTCGAGGATGCGATAGACGCTGTTGGCGGCCACGCGCTTGCCCCGGCGCTGCCCCACGCTTTCGGCAATGTCATAGGCCGAGGCCGGACGTTCCTGCGCGGCAAGCGCGGCAAAGACATCGGCGCGCATGTCGGTCCACTGCTCGCCAGAAACGGTCAGCGCCTCGCGCGCGGCAGAAACCAGGCCTTCGCCGGCATAGTCATGATGAAGGTGGGAACCCATGTCCCAGAGATAGGCATTTGCCCACGCAGTTGCAAATCAGTGCTGCGTGAAATCGGGCTTCCACCACTGCGGGAACGTGCGGTGCAATGCATCCACCCGCGCCACGTCCCAGCGCAGGATATAGGGATGGCGCGGATTGCGGAAGGCAAAGTCCTGATGCTCGGCCGGGCCGGGATAGAAGCCGCGCCACGGCTCGATGCGCGTCACGATCGGCTGGCGCCACAGCTTGAGCGCCTTGAGCTGCGCCACATAGGCACGCGCCACGCGGGCCTGTTCCGGCCCGATCGGCACCAGCGCGTTGCGGTATTGCGGGCCGACATCGGGTTCCTGCCGGTCAAGCTGGGTGGGATCGCTGGCCACGCCGAAAAAGACCTGGAGCAGCTGGTCATAGCGGATGCGCGCGGGATCATAGGTCACGCGGATCGATTCGGCATGGCCGGTCGTGCCGGTGCTCACCGTCTCGTAATCCGCGTCGGCAGCGCGGCCGCCCTCGAAGCCTGACACCACACTGGTCACGCCGACCAGGTGGCTGAACACCGCCTCCATTCCCCAATAGCAGCCACCGGCAAAGACCGCGGTCTTGAGGCCGGGGGTTTCATGGGCGGCAATCACCGCAGGGGGCGCCTTGACCGGCGCATCGGCATGGGCGGGCTGCAGGCAGGCCGACAGGGCCAGCGCCAGCAGTGCGGGAAATGCCGCCCCCGGCCATGCCAGAAAGCGGCGCGCGCTCACTGCTCAGACCCCACGGTCGGCGCGGCCGATGCCGCCGCAACCGGCGCGAAGACATGGGCCGCGTTGAACACCGTAAACCCCATGGCGACGGCGCCGATAGCGAAGCCAACCAGGAGCGAACGGAAGAAATCTTTGCGAAGCAAACCCATGTTGAAGTTCCGGCAATAATCAGTTTCAAAATGCCACTTAGCACAGAAGCGACGTTTGCCCTAGTGCCAAATCGGCCATGTGGCGGAAAATCACTGCCCAACCGTGCATATTGTTCGACGAACGGCGTGAACCTAGCCCGGATCAGGGCCGCAGGGTCACCCACACCGGGGCGTGGTCGCTGGCCTTTTCCCGCCCGCGATAGGCCTTGTCGACGCCGGCCGACACCAGCCGATCGGCCAGTTCGGGGCTGAGCAGCGCGTGATCGATGCGAAAGCCGTGGTCACGTTGCCAGGCACCGGCCTGATAGTCCCAGAACGTCCAGACGCCGCCTTGCGGATGGTGCAGGCCGATCGCGTCGGTCCATCCCGCGCCCAGCAGGCGGTGATAGGCATCGCGCGATTGCGGCTGCATCAGCGCGTCATCGGCCATGGCGCGCGTGTCCCAGATATCGTTCTCACGCGGGATCACGTTGTAATCGCCCAGGATCGCGGCGGGCACTTCCTCGGCCCAGATCTGGTCCATGCGCGCGTGCAGGCGGTCCATCCAGCGCAGCTTGTAATCGAACTTGGGGCCAGGCTGGGGATTGCCGTTGGGCAGGTAGATGCACACCACGCGCACGCCGAACACATCGGCCTCGAGATAGCGGGAATGCTCGTCCTCCGGCTCTCCGGCCAGGCCGCGCTGCACTTCCACCGGCTTTTGCCCGTCGGCCAGGATCGCCACGCCATTGAAGCCCTTCTGGCCGTGCCAGATGGCGTGATAGCCGATCTTCTCGAACTCGGCCGCCGGAAAGCCTTCGTCCTGCGTCTTGATTTCCTGCAGGCAGGCCACGTGCGGCCGGGTTTCCTCCAGCCATTCGAGCAGGCGCGGCAGGCGCGCCTTGATGCCGTTGATGTTGAAGCTGGCCAGCTTGAGCGGGGTATGCGCGGGCGCGGTGCTCACACCGAGAAACTCGCGCCGCAGCCACAGCCCGATGCGGCATTGGGATTGGTCACGCGGAAGGCCGCGCCGCCCAGCGATTCGACATAATCGACTGTCGCCCCGCCAACCAGATCGAGGCTCATCGCATCGACCACCAGGCGCACGCCGTCGGTTTCCACCACGGTATCGTCAGCCTCGACCGCCTCGGCCAGGCCAAAGCGGTATTGAAAGCCCGAACAGCCGCCCCCTTCCACGGCCAGGCGCAGGATCGCGGGCTTGGCCTGCTTGGCGGCGATCGTGGCCACGCGCGCGGCGGCCGAGGGGGCGAGGATGATGGAGGGCTGGCTCATGCCTTGCGAGATAGGCGCGGCAGGCAGGCTGCTCAAGTGCCTGTGGACATATGCCGCCCGCTATCGGTAGCACGAGCGCCATGACCACACCGCTGCCCCCTCGCTTCATCCCCGGCCCGCACGGCCTGCGCCTGGCCACCCGCTTTGTGCCCGGCACTGGCCCGGCGCTGGTGTTCCTGCCCGGCTACATGTCAGACATGGCGGGGGGAAAGGCCCAGGCGGTGATGGATTGGGCGGTGGCACAGGGGCGTGCCTGCCTGTTGCTCGATTATTCCGGCTGCGGCCTGTCGGAAGGCGAATTTGCCCAAGGCACGCTGTCGCGCTGGCGGGACGAGGTCGTGGCGCTGGTCGCGGCGCATGATCTCGACGCAGTGGTGCTGATCGGGTCGAGCATGGGCGGCTGGCTCATGCTGCTGGTGGCGCAGGCGCTGGGCACCAAGGCGCGCGCGCTGGTGGGCCTCGCCGCTGCCCCCGATTTCACCACCTGGGGCTATGATGCCGATCAGCAGGCCGCGCTGGCGGCGGGCGAGACGATCCTTGAAGACAATCCCTATGGCCCCGAACCCACGCCAACCCATGCCGCGTTCTGGGCGGATGGCCAGGCCCTGTTGCAATTGAACGATACCGTTCCATTCGATGGCGCCGTGCGCCTGATCCATGGCCAGGCCGATGCCGATGTGCCGTGGAACATCGCGCTGCGCCTCGCCGCGGCCCTGCGTTCAGCCGATGTGCAGGTCCACCTGATCAAGGACGGCGACCACCGCCTGTCGCGGCCGCAGGACATTGCCGTGCTGCTCGCCACGCTGACCCAGCTTCTGTCCGAATAGAGCGATACCCCCCATGCTCCTGGCCGCTGCCGCCCTGCTTGCCTCTCCCGCCCTGCCCGCGCCGGTGGCGCATCAGGTTGGGCCCAATCCCCGGCCGATGGAATTCGGCGCCCTGCCCACGCCCGGCCGCCGCCGCAATGCCGCCAGCGGGAACGAGGCCGAGCCGGCCCCGGAAAAGCATGATCGCCTGGCCGACTGCCTGACCGTGGGGCGCAGCAATCCCGGCCTGGCGATCAGCCTGGCGCGGCATTGGCTGGACGAAGTGAAGCTGCCGTCGGAACGCGTGCGCGCCAACCAGTGCCTGGGCATGATGCTGAGCCAGCAGGGCGATTTCGATGGCGCCGTGGCCGCCTTTGGCGATGCCGTGGGCCTGATCCCCGAAGCCCAGGCGGTGGGCGCGGTGCCGCTGATGGCGATGGCCGGCAATGCCGCGCTGGCCGCTGGCAAGCCGCAGGATGCCTTGACCTGGCTGGATCGCGCCACCGTGGTGCACGGCTTTGCCGACAATCTGGCCATGGCCGCGATCCAGGATGACCGCGCCCGCGCCCTGGTGGCGCTCAACCGCAACGCGGATGCCATGGCCGCACTCGCCAAGTCGCACGAACTCGCGCCGCAGAATGCCGAAGGCTGGCTGCTGTCGGCCACGCTCTATCGCCGCGACAAGAACCTCGCCGCCGCGCAGCACGATATCGAAGAGGCCGCGCGCCTGTCCCCGCGCGATCCCGCCGTGGGCGTGGAAGCCGGCGTGATCGCCATGCTGGGCAACCGCGAGGATGCCGCAAAGCAATCGTGGCAATCGGTGGTGGCGATGTCTCCCGCCAGCGACGAGGCCCGCGTTGCCCGTGGCTACCTTGAACAGATCGGCGCGGCCCCCACATCCAGTCCTGTTCCGCCCAAGCCGGGCCAGGATGAGGAAATTACCCGATGAAACTGTCCGTTCTCGATCTGGTGCCGGTGATCGAGGGCGGCACCATCCCCCAGGCCATGGCCGATGCCGCGCTGCTGGCCAAGGCCGCCGAAGAGGCCGGCTATCACCGCTATTGGGTGGCCGAACACCACGGCATGCCCGGCATTGCCGGCGCGGCGGTCTCAGTCGTGCTGGCCCATGTCGGGCACCACACCCAGACCATCCGGCTGGGCGCGGGCGGCATCATGCTGCCCAACCACAACCCGCTGGTGATTGCCGAACAGTTCGGCGCGCTTGATGCGCTCTATCCCGGCCGCATCGACCTGGGGCTGGGCCGCGCGCCCGGTGCCGACCAGCGCATCGTGCGCGCGCTGCGCAAGGATGTGAACCGCGCGGCCGAGGATTTCCCGGCCGACGTGGTCGAACTCCAGGCCCAGTTTGCCGGCGATGCGCGCCTGCCACTGGCTGCCACGCCCGGCCATGGCGCCCCGGTCGATCTGTGGATCCTGGGGTCGAGCCTGTTCGGCGCACAACTGGCCGCCATGCTGGGCCTGCCCTATGCCTTTGCCAGCCACTTCGCGCCCGATCATCTCGACGGCGCGATCAAGCTCTATCGTGAGCGGTTCCAGCCTTCTGCCAGCCTCGAACAGCCCTATGTCATGGCGGCGATCAATGTGCTCTGCGCGCCCAGCGATGAAGAGGCGCAGTTCCTGGCGAGCAGCCAGGACCAGTCGTTCGTGCGGCTGCGCAGCGGCGATCCCGGGCGCCTGCCGCCGCCAATCGCCGGCTATCGCGAGACGCTGGCCGGCCCGCAACTGGCGACGCTCGACCATTTCCGGCAGGTGAGCGCGATCGGCAGCCCCGCCACGGTGCGCGCCGGGCTGGAAGCCTTTCAACACCGCACCGGCGCCGATGAGCTGATCGTGGCCGGGGCCACGTTCGATCCGGCCTTGCGCCGCCGCTCGCTCAGGCTCACCATGGATGCGCTGATGCCGGCTGCGGCGAATACCTAAGGGGCAGATGAGGGCGATGGTGAGGCTTTCATGCCATCACCAGCGGTTTCCGACCCCGCGACGTCAGAGCGGCGGTTTTCAATTCAGGTTTCATTCGTTACCACCCAGCCAACGATAACGAAACGGCGGGCATATGAACCCGACCCGCCCGGGAATGCAGGAAGCGAACGCCATGGCGAGCACGATTGATCCCAATGCCCCAGTCACGCCCTCAGCCGGGGCAGGCGGGGGCGGGCCCGATGCCGAGCATCTGGTTTCAGCCCTGGCTGCGCGCCTGGCCGGCGCCTTGCTGCCTGGTGACGAGGCGGACTTTACCGGGGAGCGCCTGACCGAGGCCGCCCGCTTCACCCTGGCCACCGCCGCCCTGCGCCAGGGGCCCGATGCCGCCGTGGCGATCGAATCGATGGGCGGGCAGCGCGCGCTGCGCATTGCCGTGATCAACGACGACATGCCGTTCCTGGTGGATTCGATCGCGGCAACGATCACCGCGCAGGGCCTGACCATCGAAAAGCTGCTGCACCCCGTGCTGGCGGTGCGGCGCGATCCGCATGGCGCGCTGATCGACCTGCCGAGCGGCGAGGCGATCGGCGAGCTACGCGAATCCATGATCTACCTGGAAACCGAGCGGGCCGATGCCAAGGCCCGCCGCGAGCTGGCCGCCGCGCTGAGCGCGACGCTGGCCGATGTCCACGCCGCGGTGGCCGATTGGCCGCAGATGCAGGGCCTGATGCAGCATGATGCGCGCGGCCTGCCCGATTCCGAAGGCGCCGCGCTGCTGCGCTGGCTGGCCGATGGCATGCTGACCCAGCTGGGCCACGTCACCCGCCACCGCGATGGCACCGTGACCGAGGCGCTGGGCATCTGCCGCGCCACCGATGCGCCGCTCTTGTCCGATGCCTCTTATGCCCGCGCCTTTGCCTGGTTCGACAAGATCGGCACGCGCGGCGAAGACGCGGTGCGCATCCCGCTGATCGTCAAGGCCAACCGCATTGCCCTGGTGCACCGCCAGGTGCCGCTCGACCTGTTCCTGGTGCCGGTGAGCGAGGGTGGCAGGATCACCGCGCTGTCGGTTCACGCCGGGGTATGGACCAGCTCTGCCCTGGCGGCCACGCCCGATCGCGTGCCGCGCATGCGCAGCCAGCTCGATACGCTGATGAAGAAGCTGGGCTTCGATCCGGCCGGCCATGCCGGCAAGGCGCTGGTACACGCGCTGACGGCGCTGCCGCACGATCTGCTGATCAGCTTTTCCGATGCCGATCTGGAACGCATCGCCACCACCATGATGGTGCTGGTCGATCGCCCGCGCCCGCGCCTGGCGCTGGTGCGCGCGCCGCTGGAGCGGCATCTCTATGCATTCGTCTGGCAGCCGCGCGACAGCCAATCGACGCAAGTGCGTGAACAGGTCGCGCAGATGCTGGAGCAGGCCACAGGCGGCCAGGTGCTCGATTGGAGCCTGCAGGTCGAAGGCAGCACCCTGGCGCTGACCCGCTTTGCCATCGACATGCGCGGCGAGGAAGACACGCTTGCCGACGACGGCGAAGGGATCGACGAAGCAGCGCTCGACGCCGCATTCCAGACCCTGGTGCGCGGCTGGGAAGCGGCGGTGGAAGCCGAACTGGCCAAGACCGAGGAACCGACCCGTGCCGCCGCGATCGCCTCGCGCTATGCCCCGGCGTTCCCCGTGGGCTATCGCGCCGGCTATGGCGCGGCAGAGGCCGCAGGCGATATCCGCGTGCTGCGCGCGCTGACGGCTGACGATGCGCCACGTCGCGCCGTGCGGCTGCACCGGCTGAGCGGCGAATCGGCTCTGCGGCTCAAGCTCTATCAGCGCGAAGGCGCGATCGTGCTGTCCGATGCCGTGCCGGTGCTGGAAAACTTCGGCTTCCGCGCGCTGGAAGAAGTGCCCACCGCGCTCGACCATGGCAAGCTGGGCTTCATCCACGATTTCCTGGTTGCCCACCCCGCCGATACCACGCCCGAGGCGCTGCTGGCGCGCGCGACGGCGATCGAGGAATCGCTGGCCGCCGTGCTCAACGGCGTGGCCGAGGATGATGCGTTCAATCGCCTGATCGTGGCCGTGGGCCTGACCGCGACCGAGGCCAACTGGCTGCGCGCCTGGTATCGCTATCTGCGCCAGGCCGGCATGACCTTTGGCATCGCCACCGTCGTCGACGCGCTCAAGAACGCGCCCGACGTCACGCGTGGCCTCATCGGCTTCTTCCGCGCCCGCCACGATCCCGCCTTTGCCGGTGACCGCAAGCACGGCGGCGAGGCCGCGGCCGAGCAGATCCGCACGGGCCTGGGCCAGGTCGCCGCGATCAACGACGACCGCCTGCTGCGCAGCTTCCGCGCACTGGTCGAGGCGATCCTGCGCACCAATGCCTTTGCCCCGGCAGCGGCCGAGGCAGTGGCTTTCAAGATCGATTCGGCGCTGGTGCCCGGCCTGCCCAAGCCGGTGCCGTGGCGCGAAATCTTCGTCTATTCGCCGCGAGTGGAAGGCATTCACCTGCGCGCCGGGCCAGTGGCGCGCGGTGGCCTGCGCTGGTCTGACCGCCGCGACGATTTCCGCACCGAAATCCTCGGCCTGATGAAGGCGCAGCGCGTGAAGAACGCGGTGATCGTGCCGACCGGGGCCAAAGGCGGCTTTTATCCCAAGCAGTTGCCCGATCCCGTGCGCGAGCGCGAAGCCTGGCTGGCCGAGGGCAAGACGAGCTATCAGGTGTTCATCCGCACGCTGCTGTCGATCACCGACAACATCGTCGATGGCGCCGTGGTCCATCCCGAAGGCGTGCTGATCCGCGACGGCGAAGACCCCTATTTCGTGGTCGCCGCAGACAAGGGCACGGCGACGTTTTCCGACGTGGCCAATGCGATCGCGGCCGAGCGCAACTTCTGGCTGGACGACGCCTTCGCCAGCGGCGGTTCCAAGGGCTATGACCACAAGGCGATGGGCATTACCGCCAAGGGTGCCTGGCTGTCGGTTCAGCGCCACTTCCTGGAACTGGGCGTCGATGTGCAGACCGACCCTGTGCGCGTGGTCGGCGTGGGCGACATGTCGGGCGACGTGTTCGGCAACGGCATGCTCTTGTCCAAGTCGCTCAAGATCGTGGCGGCGTTCGATCATCGCCATGTGTTCCTCGATCCCGATCCCGATCCGGCCAAGAGCTGGGAAGAGCGCGCGCGCATGTTCGCGCTGCCCCGGTCGAGCTGGGACGATTATGACAAGAGCCTGATTTCGCAAGGCGGCGGCGTGTTCCCGCGCAGCCTCAAGGCCATTCCGCTCAGCCCGCAGGTCCAGGCGATCCTCGGCGTTGCGGTCGACGAACTCGATCCCGACACGCTGATCGCGCTGATCCTCCAGGCGCCGGTCGACCTGCTGTGGTTTGGCGGCATCGGCACCTATCTCAAGGCGTCGAGCGAGGCGAACGTCAACGTCGGCGATCCGGCCAACGATGCCTATCGCATTTCGGCCAACGAAGTGCGCGCGCGGGTGATCGGCGAAGGCGCCAACCTGGGCATGACCCAGGCCGCGCGCATCGAATATGCCCTGCACGGTGGCCGCGTGAACACCGACTTCATCGACAATTCGGCCGGCGTCGATTGTTCGGACAACGAGGTCAACATCAAGATCGCGCTGGCCAGTGCCAAGCGCGCCGGCCGCCTGGACGAGGATGGCCGCGTCGCCCTGCTGTCCAGCATGACCGACGCGGTGGCGCACCTGGTGCTGGAGGACAACCGCCTGCAGGCGCTGGGCCTGTCCATCGCCGAGCGGGGCGGCACGCAGGCGGTGCCGGCGCTGACCCGACTGATCGACGTGCTGGAAGAAAGTGGCGATCTCGATCGCAAGACCGAAGGGCTAGCGCCGTCGGATGACTATGCCCGCCGCGCGGCGGCCGGCATGGGGCTGACCCGGCCCGAACTGGCCGTGCTGGTATCTTCCACCAAGCTGGTCTTGCAGCGCGCGCTGGAAGAAAGCCCGGTGGTTGACGATCCGGTGCTGGAAGAAGAACTGCTCGGCGCCTTCCCCGCCGCGATGCGCGAGACGTTCGAGACCGATATCGTGCATCACCGCCTGCGCCGCGAAATCATCGCGACCAAGCTGGCCAACCGCATCGTCAACCGGCTTGGCCCGGTGCACCCGTTCGAGCTGGCCGAAGAAGAAGGGATGACCCTGGCCCAGGTCGCTGCGGCATTCGTGGCGGCAGAGCGCCTGCTCGGCCTGGCGGAAACCTGGGCGCTGCTCGATACCGCGCCGATGGGCGAGGCACTGCGCCTGTCGCTGTTCGAACGCACCGCGCAGGCGCTGCGTGGGCACATCGCCGATGTGCTGCGCTCGTGCCATGGCACGCTCAAGCCCGACGCCCTGATCGAGGATCTGTGCGGCGGGGTGGGCCGGCTGTCGCACACCACGGCCGAACTGCTGCGCGGCGAAGCGCAGGCGCAGGCCCGGCGGCTGGGCCAGGAACTGACCGATGCAGGCACGCCGCAGGACGTGGCTGACCGCGTGGTGCATCTGTTCGATCTGGATGGCGCGATCGGCCTGGCGCACCTGGCCGACGAGCTGGATGTGGACGCGGTGGTGCTGACCGGCGCCTTTGCCGATCTGGGGGCCAACCTCGGGATCGACTGGGCCCAGCAGACGGCCGCACGGATGAACCCGTCCGATCCGTGGGAGCGCCTGCTGGTGGCTGGCCTGGCCCGTGATTTCCAGCAGATGCGCATGGAATTCCTGCGCCGCATGGGCGGCAGCAATCCCGATGCCAGCGCGCATCAGTGGCTCAAGGCCAAGGCCGATCCCGTGCGCCAGCTGCGCAGCCTGATCGCCCGCGCCCAGGCAACCGCAGCGGTAACCCCGGCCATGCTGGCCCAGATCGCCAGCCAGGCGCGCAGCCTGCTGCTGCGTTGAATGACGTAAATTAATGGTGCGGCGCGCTTGACGCGCCGCACCATTTGTCCACAACCCTCCTCCCCACGCGAGAGGAGGACTTCATGGGTACATTCGAGGCCGGTTTTGCAGATGTGGTGATCGTCGGCGCAGGCCATGGCGGCGCGCAGGCGGCCATTGCCCTGCGGCAGAACGGCTTTGAGGGATCGATCCTGGTGATCGGTCGCGAGCCCGAATTGCCCTATGAACGCCCGCCGCTGTCCAAGGAATACCTGGCCCGCGACAAGACGTTCGAGCGGATCATGATCCGCCCTGGCGCTTTTTGGCAGGACAAGGGCGTGGAAATGGCGCTGGGCCACGAAGTGGTCGCAGTCGATCCCGAGGCGCGCAGCCTGCGCACCGCCGATGGCGCCACGCTCAGCTATGGCAACCTGATCTGGGCCACCGGCGGCGACGCGCGGCGCCTGTCCTGCGCCGGGCACGATCTGGCCGGCGTGCACGGCGTGCGCACCCGCGCCGATGCCGATCGCCTGATGGCCGAGCTCGACGCCGGGGCCAAGCGTGCGGTGGTGATCGGCGGCGGCTATATCGGGCTGGAAGCAGCCGCGGTGCTGACCAAGCTGGGCTGCCATGTCACCCTGCTGGAAGCCTTGCCCCGCGTGCTGGCGCGCGTGGCCGGAGAGGCGCTGTCCACCTTTTACCAGGACGAGCACCGCGCCCATGGCGTTGACCTGCGCACCGAAGTGGCGGTCGATTGCCTGGAAGGCGATGGCACCAAGGTGACCGGCGTGCGCCTGGCCGATGGCCATGTGCTGCCGGCCGATCTGGTGATCGTGGGTATCGGCATCATTCCCCAGGTTGGCCCGCTGCTGGCCGCTGGCGCCGCCGGAGGCAACGGGGTGGACGTGGACGAATATTGCCGCACGTCGCTGCCGCATATCTATGCGATCGGCGATTGCGCCGCCCATGCCAACGATTTTGCCGATGGCGCGGTGATCCGCCTGGAATCGGTGCAGAATGCCAACGACCAGGCGACCACGGCCGCCAAGGCGATCTGTGGCACGCTGGTGCCGTACAAGGCCACGCCGTGGTTCTGGTCCAACCAGTATGACTTGCGCCTGCAGACCGTGGGCCTGTCGACCGGCCATGATCTCGCCGTGCTGCGCGGCGATCCGGCCACGCGCAGCTTTTCGGTGGTCTATCTCAAGCAGGGCAAGGTGATCGCGCTCGATTGCGTGAACATGGTCAAGGACTATGTCCAGGGCAAGAAACTGGTGGAAGCGCGTTCGCAGATCGCGGCAGAGCGCCTGGCCGATGCCAGCGTGCCGCTGAAAGACATGTTGTAAGAACGTCATTCACACGAAGCCACGAAGGCACAAAGAGAAACTGTGGTTTCCTTGGCGGCTTCGTGGCTTTGTGTAAAAGATCTTGTGATCAGGCCAGCCCGGTCAGCGCCTTGAGATCGGCTTCGGGGCGGGCGCCATAGTGCGAGATGATCTCAGCCGCGCAGACCGCGCCCAGGCGCAGACTTTCAGCGAGCGGCAGCCCGCGCACATGGCCATAGAGGAACCCGGCGGCAAACAGATCGCCCGCACCCGTGGTGTCGACCACCTTGTCGATCGGCTGGGCCGAAACATGGGCTTCCTCGCCGGCGTGGCAGGCATGGGCGCCCTGCGCGCCACGCGTGACGACCAGCGTGGGCACCTTGCCGCTGAGCGCGGCCATGCCATCGTGAAAGTCGTCATGCCCGGTCAGCGCGGCCAGTTCGTGCTCGTTGGCGAACAGGATATCGATCATGCCATCGGCGATCAGCGCGCGGAAATCATCGCCATGGCGCGAGATGACAAAGGCATCCGACAGGGTGAAGGCCACCTGCGTGCCAGCGGCGCGCGCCGCGGCGATCGCCTTGCGCATGGCGGCGCGGGGCTCTTCCGGGTCCCACAGATAGCCTTCGAGATAGAGCACGCCCGATGCAGCGATGACGCCTTCATCCAGCGCGGCCGCCGGCAGGAACTGCGAAGCGCCCAGGAACGTGTTCATCGTGCGCTGGCCATCGGGCGTCACGAAAATCAGGCACTGCGCCGTGGGCGGATCACCCGCACGTGCAGCCGTATCGAAGGCGATCTTGCCGGCGCGGATATCGTGGGCAAAGACCCGGCCGAACTGGTCATCGGCCACCTGGCCGATGAACGCGCACGAGGCGCCCAGCGCGGCGAGGCCGGCCAGCGTATTGGCGGCCGAACCGCCAGAGATTTCGCGCGCCGGGCCCATCGCGGCATAGAGCGCGGCAGCGCGTTCGGCGTCGACCAGGGTCATCCCGCCCTTGGCGAGGCCCAGTTCGGCAATCGCATCGTCGGTGGCAGGGGCCATGACGTCGACGATGGCATTGCCGATGGCAATGACGTCAAAACGGCGCGCTACGGCGGGTTGGGCGGCGGAAGTGTCGGCCATGGTCTCTTTCGCAACGAATGGGGAAGGCAATAACCCTGCCGCCTACCCGCAGCGTCGGCCGGCCGCAAGGCTGCATGCGTTGGCTTGCATCCGCGCCCGCGCCGCGCCATCACCGCGCCATGTTACGCCCTGTTCCGGTCGCCGCCCTTCCCAGCCCTTTCGCGAACGCTTCCGCCCGCCCTGCGTGGCGGGCATGGATGGCCGCCGCCATCGGCGCGGCGCTGTTGGCCGGGTGCAGCGGCGCCGTGCCGAGCAGCAAGGGTCCCGGGCGCTTGCCCGCGCCAGGCCGCACGCCGGGCGGCCGGCCGTCCACGCATCTGCCCGCGCCGCAGCCGCGCCCTGCCCCCACCATCCAGATCGCCCCCGGATTGCAGGGCGTGATCGGCAGCGATGCCGAAGGCCTGGTGCGCCAGTTCGGCCAGCCCCGGCTGGACATCAAGGAAGAAGACGCGCGCAAGCTGCAATGGAGCGGCACCGCGTGCATTCTCGATGCCTATCTCTACCCGCCACAGGGCGGTGGCCGCCCCATCGCCACCTATGTCGATGCGCGGCGGGGCGATGGGCGCGAGGTGGACCGCGCCGCCTGCGTCGCGGCCCTGCGCCAGCGCCCCTGAGCCGCGGGGCTATACCGGCCGCGGCATCGTGCCGGGCCGGTATGCCGCGCGATCAGGTCAGACCTGCCACCACTTGCGGCGGGCGACCGCCACGGTGCCGGTGGGATGACCATCGACATCGGTAATGGTTTCCACGCGCGTGGCCGGCGTTTCCACCACGGGCATTTCAGACAGCGCCTCGGCCCGGCCTTCCGCCCGCGCCGCGCGCATTTCCGCGTCACGCGCGGCGCTCTCGCGATCACGACGGTTCCGCAGCCCGTCATAGCTCCACGCCACCTGGCGGTGGGCGAACAGCGCCAGCAGGCCGCCGGCAATCGCCAGGTTCTTGAGCGCTTCGACCACCTGCGTATGATCGAGCAGGTTGTGGTGGAAGAACAGTATGGTCAGCAGGGTAAAGCCGGCCAGCAGCACGGCAAAGATCCGCGTGGCCACGCCGAACATCAGCGCCAACCCGCCGATCAGCTCGAACAGCCCGACGGGCAGCGCCAGATCGGGCGTCAGGCCGACACCGGCGAGCGCCACTTGCGTGCCGCTGACGTCAAACAGCTTTCCCATGCCAGATATAATGAAAAGAAGCGACAGCAGGATTCGCCCTGCCAAGGCCGCGATGGTGTTCATGGGCGTACCTTTCCATGCCAGTGTCCACCCCCGTCCTCCGATGAGGTTACGGGGCAACAATGGTGGCAAGGCCGGTTAGGTTCCTTGGCCCGCTCGACAGGGCACACCATCACCCCCCAACGGCAGGGCTGATTGCGGGCGCGAATCGCTGCTGACCAGCCATGGGGCAAAGGCCGACACACCGGGGCGCGCGGCCTGTTCCAGCGTCACTTCGTCCAGCACCGCCAGGAATGCCTCCAGTGCGCGGGCGAGGGCGCCGCTCAGCGCGCAATCCCCGTTCATGCGGCAATTGGCGCAATCGACCAGGCGCAACCCCTTTTCCAGCGCGCGCACGACCTGGCCGACGCGCAGCGCTGCCGGCGGCTGGGCCAGGCACAGCCCGCCGTTGCGGCCCCGCACGCTGATGGCAAAGCCTTCATGGACCAGCGCCTGCGCCACCTTGGCCACGTGATGGTAGGACAGCCCCTGTTCTGCCGCAAAGCCGGGCAGCGCCAGCGGCGCATCCGGGTGCCGCGTCATGGCGATCAGCAGGCGCAGGCCATAGTCGGTGTGCTGGGTCAATTGCATCGGCCCAGCCTGCGGCAAAGCGCTTGCACGAATCAAGTAAAACAAATACCGGTATTTTGGATACCACATTAGGAGAACGTCGATGCGAACCGCTTCCGCCCAAGCCATCGCCACGGTCAAGGCCACTGCCCCGGCGCTGGAAAAGCACGGGCTCGCCATCACCACCGCCATGTACAAGCGCTTGTTCGAAAACGCGGAAGTGGCAGCGATGTTTGATCGTGCGGCGCAGGACAGCGGCGAACAGCCACGCCGGCTGGCGGCCGCGATCCTGGCCTATGCCCGCAATATCGACAAACTCGGCGCGCTCACCGGTCCGGTACAGCGCATGGTGGCGCGCCACGTGGAAACCGGCGTGAAGGCGGAACACTATCCGCTGGTGGCAGAAGCGCTGCTGCCGGCGATTCGCGATGTGCTGGGCGCCGAGGTGGCGACCGATGCCGTGCTGGCCGCCTGGGGCGAAGCCTATTGGATGCTGGCCGACATTCTCATCGCCGCCGAAGCGGAAGCCTATGCCGCGGCATGAGGCGCATTGAACTGCCGCGCCATTACAGGCGCGGCAGGGTTACCCCGCGCTGGCCCATGTATTTGCCGGCGCGATCGGCATAGCTGATCTCGCACGGCTCGTTGCCCTGAAGGAACAGGAACTGGCACGCCCCCTCGTTGGCATAGATGCGCGCGGGCAGCGGCGTGGTGTTGGAAAACTCCAGCGTCACGTGTCCTTCCCAGCCGGGTTCGAGCGGGGTGACATTCACGATGATGCCACAGCGGGCATAGGTGGACTTGCCGAGGCAAATCACCAGCACATCGCGCGGCACGCGGAAATATTCGACGGTGCGCGCCAGGGCGAAAGAGTTGGGCGGGATCACGCAGACATCGGTCTTGCGATCGACGAACGAGTTGGCGGCAAAATCCTTGGGATCGACCACGGCCGAATCGACATTGGTGAAGATCTTGAATTCATCGGCCACGCGCGCGTCATAGCCATAGGATGACAGGCCATAGCTGATGCAGCCATCGCGGCGCTGATTTTCCACGAAAGGCTCGATCATGCCCTCGGTCAGCGCCTTGTTGCGAATCCACTTGTCGGAAAGAATGGACAAGGCCGGTCCTTTGCGTGTGCAGCCAGAAAAAAGCTCAGCCCAGGTAGGCTGGGCCGAACGCGCGCGGTAGCAGGAATGACAGGCGTTCTTCAACCACGACCCCGTCGCCCCCGGCACTGAGCACCAGCGGGTCGGTGCCGCCCAGCGCAGCCTGTTCATACAGCACTTGGCGGCAGCGGCCGCACGGGGTGATCGGCTCGCCATCCACGCCCTCGGGCCCGCCGGCCACGGCCACGGCAACAAGCCCGCCGCGCTGCCCGGCATGCCCACCGGCGGCGGTGGCCGTGGCACTGGCCACGGTCTCGGCGCAAAGCGACAGGCCATAGCTGGCATTTTCAACGTTGCAGCCGGTCACCACGCTGCCATCGCCGAACAGCAGCGCAGCGCCCACGGTGAAATGCGAATAGGGCGCATAGGCAGTTTCACGCGCAGCGCGGGCAGCGGCGATCAGCGCGGTGCGGTTTGCGTCATCAGGCATCATCTTCAAATCCATCAGGGTTGCACCACCACCCAGCGCAGCGGGCCGGGCGCGGCCTTGCCGTGGTAGCGATCGGTGGCGGTCCACATCACGAAAGGCCGGCCGGCATAGCCAGGCTCGATATAGTCCTGGCGCACCCAGATGTTGCGATCGATCACCGCGGCCAGGTGATAGCGGCTTTCGATCCCGCGCGAGAGCATCAGGATCGCCGGCTTGCCAGCGTGCATTTCCACCTGGTTGAGGAACGTCGTCAACTCGCTTTGCAGCGCGGCTTCGGTTGGCGGGGTGGGGCAGCTGCGCTGGTTGATATCGAGCGCGACCGCCGGGGGCAGCAGCGCATCCTCGCGCGGGACCATGGTGACGAAATTGGCCGCCTGCGCATCGCCCGGCGCGCACAGATCATAGACATGCACCGCGCCCACCTGCAGCCCGGCGGTGCGCGCCTGGTCGAGGCTGTCGGTAAAGGCATCGTCGCGCCGCTGCGGGCCTTCGCTGGCCGTCAGATAGACGAAATCGGCGCCATCGCCCTTGAGGAGGCGCCAATCGATCGGGGCATCATGCACATCGGCCCAGGCGCCCTGCACCGGAAAATGCTGCCGATCAGGCCGCCACACACGCGATTGCCACCACAGCAGGCCCGCGCCCACCAGCACGGCCAGCAGCAATGCCGCCAGCGCGCGCCGCAACGCCGAATTCCTGCGCTTTGCCATGAAAGAGATTCGCCCAAGCCCTGGTGTGAAAGCGCGGCCCATAGGGCATGGGCAGGATGACGTCAAAATTGACGGCGTCCGGACTCGCGCAGATTTCCACCACCCCCAAACCCCCTCCTCTAAAGAGGATGGGGCTTTTGATCCTCCCTCCGCTCGCGGGGGGAGGTGGCGGCCGCAGGCCGTCGGAGGGGGGCCATGCCCCTGCGTACCTACCCCCGGATATGCAGCACGCAGATCAGGGTGAACAGGCGGCGCGCCGTGGCGAAATCGGTTTCCACCTTGCCGTCGAGCCGTTCGAGCAGCATTTCAGCCGCTTCGTTGTGGACCCCGCGCCGGGCCATGTCGATCGTTTCGATCTCTTGCGCGGTGGCGCGGCGGATCGCCTGGTAATAGCTGTCGCAGATCGCGAAGTATTCGCGGATCGGGCGGCGGAACCGCCCCAGGCCCAGCACGATGCTTTCCAGCAGGCTGCCGCTCTCGTCGGCAATGTCGAGCGTGAGGCGGCCATCGAGCACCGAGAGGCGCAGGCGATAGGGGCCTTCATGACCGGCGGCGCAGGAGCGCAAGGGGCGGAACGTGTTTTCCTCGATCAGGTCGAAGATCGCCACGCGGCGCTCCTGCTCCACATCGGCGTTGCGCCAGACGATCGTCGTTTCGTCCAGCTCGATATGCGAGATGCGCGGGTCCGCCATAAGATCTCGAGTGTTGCAACATGGCGGGCCGCGCAGCAAGCGCCTTGCCGGGCGCAGAGCATGCTACCTTGGTGGAAGAGGGGGCCAAACCGTCCACAGCCTGTGGAAAACGCCTGCGCGGATCGCGCACGTCGCCGCCTTGCCACACCCTTGAGACTGGTTCATTTTGACAGGCATGTCCGCCAGCGAAGCCATTCTCGCGCGTCCGGCCAGTGAGGTCCGTGCGCTTCCCGCCAATGTCGAGGCAGAGGCCGCCTTTCTGGGCGCCGTGCTGATCGACAACCGCATCATGGAAGAAATGACCGTGCCGCTGCGGCCCGATCACTTCTTTGCCCCGGTGCACGGGCGCGTGTTCGAGCGCATCCTGGCGCTGATCGATCGCAAGGCCGTGGTCACCCCGGTCACGCTCAAGCCCTATTTCGAAAGCGACGAGGAACTCAAGGAACTGGGCGGCACCGCCTACCTTGCCCGCCTCACCGCCGATGGCCAGGGCCTGCTGGCACCGCGCGAGCTGGCGCAACAGATCTATGACCTGGCGCTGCTGCGCGAATTGATCAGCGTGGGCCGCAACCTGGTCGAAGGCGCGATGGACACCAGCGAGACGGTCGAGCCGTTGAAGCAGGTGGAGCAGGCCGAAGCCGCGCTGTTTTCCGTGGCCGAAGGCGCGCAGACCGGCAACGAAGCGCAGACCTTTGGCCAAGCCACCCGCGCCAGCCTGGAAATGATCGAGAAGGCGCTGCTGTCGGGCGGCCACATCTCGGGCACGACCACCGGCCTTACCTCGGTCAACGAAAAGATCGGCGGCCTGCACGATTCCGACCTTATCATCCTGGCTGGCCGCCCCGGCATGGGCAAGACCTCGCTGGTCACCAACATCGCGTTCAACTGCGCCGACCGGCTGCGCGATGACATGGCGCGCGGCATCCCGGCCAAGGATTCGGTCGGTGCGGCGGTCGCCTTCTTCAGCCTGGAAATGAGCGCGGATCAGCTCGCCACGCGTATTCTGGCCGAACAATCGGGCATCAGTTCCGAATCGCTGCGCATGGGCCGGATCAGCCGCGAGGATTTCCAGCAGCTGTCGTTCGCCAGCCAGCGCCTGGCCGAGCTGCCGCTGTTCATCGACGATACCCCCGGCCTATCGATCGGTGCGCTGCGCACCCGCGCCCGCCGGCTTAAGCGCCGGCACGATATCGGCCTGATCGTGGTCGACTATCTTCAGCTGCTGTCCGGCTCGGGCAAATCTGACAATCGCGTCAACGAAATCTCGGAAATCTCGCGCGGGCTCAAGACTCTGGCCAAAGAACTGGCGGTTCCGGTGATCGCGCTGTCGCAGCTGTCGCGCGCGGTGGAACAGCGCGACGACAAGCGGCCGATGCTCTCGGACCTGCGCGAATCGGGCTCGATCGAGCAGGACGCCGACATGGTCTGGTTCGTGTTCCGCGAAGACTATTACGTTGCCTCGCGCGAGCCCAAGCGCCCGGTCGAAAGCGATGACGCCAAGACCCACGAAGCCCATGCCGCCTGGATGGCCGAGATGGAGCGCGTGTTCGGCTTGGCCGAGCTGATCGTGGCCAAGCAGCGCCATGGCTCCACCGGCAAGGTGCGCCTGCGTTTCGAGGCGCGGATCACCCGATTCAGCGATCTGGCGCCCGACCAGATGATGCACGACATGGACGATTGATGCCCTTGGCGGGCCGTGCAATTTGCCCGCCGCCGCGCTTTCAACCGGCCACCGGTTTTACAGTTGCGACGAAACGCAGCGCGCATGCGCCGGGCGGCGTCGAATCAGGGAACCACCCGCCTTTGCGCCAGAGTCACAATGGCTTATCGTGGCGCAACGAAATAATAAGGCGGGTTGGGTTAATCCCTCATAATGGTCGGGCTTCCATCAAAGCGTAAATTGCGCATCCTGGCTGCTGCACTGGCAGCCTTTCCGGCCCTGGCGGCCACATCGCCTGCGGTGCAAAGCCGCCCGCCGGCCGCAGTACAAAGCGCGCGTGACCTTGCCATTCAGCAACGCGTCGCCTCCATTGCTGCTGCCGCGCGCGGCCGCGTGGGCGTTGCCGCGATGGACCTGGACGGCGGCGGGCAAGTGCTGATCAATGGCGACATGCCCTTTCCCATGGCGAGCACCGCCAAAGTGGCCGTATCCGCCACGTTCCTGCAGATGGTGGAGCAGGGCCGGTTCCGGCTGGACCAGCCCCTGCCGATGATGATGCCGGTGCCCGAGGCGGCCGGACGCCGCAATCTCGTGGCGATGGTTCGCCCTGGCCCGGTCTATACCGCACAGACCCTGATCGAAAAATCCATCACGCGCAGCGACAACCACGCCACCGATGGGCTGATCGCGGCGGTGGGTGGCATCGGCGCGGTCAACCGCTTCCTGACGCAGACCGGCATTTCCGGCCAGCACCTTGATCACACCATGGCCACGCTGGTGCGTGACGATGGGCGAATCAACCCGGCCCGCGCCATCGACACCGGCACGTCGAGCACGCCGCGGGCGATGATCGCGCTGCTTTCGGCGATCGACCGCGGTGGCGCGCTGGGCCCACAGGCCCGCGCCGTGCTGCTCGATACGATGACCCGCACCAGCACCGGCCGCAACCGCATCCGCGCCGGCTTGCCCGAGGGCGTGCTGCTGGCCCACAAGACCGGCACGCTGGCCGGGGTGACCGATGACGTGGGCATCGTGCGCATGCCCGATGGCCGCCACCTGGCCATGGCGATCTTCGTGGCCGGGCCGGAAAACCACACGGCCCAGGCCGGGATGATCGCGCGCATTGCCAGCGCGCTCTATACCGGATTCCTCCAGCCGTCAGACGGACCGAACCTGACGGGCGAAGTTTCGCGCCGGCGGTAACGCCGCGTCGCGCTAGCGCCCTTCGACAGGCTCAGGGCGGACGGGACCGTTGACAGTCCAGCACGAGCGCCGTTCGGGCTGAGCTTGTCGAAGCCCGTTAGCGCAAGGCCCAGCACCATCCCCAAGCCCCCTCCTCTAAAGAAGAGGGGGCTTTTGGCGTTCTGCTCCTCCTCTTCCGAGGGGAGCGGGGGTGGTGATGGACGCCACTGACATCGCTGCGCCGCACAAGCCGTTTTATCGCGATTCGCGCCGCACACGCGAAAAAGGGCGCGACCACGAAGGTCACGCCCTTTTCTATCTGTAACCTGCCCTTGCGGGCGGGGATTACATCTTCGCGGCAGCGCTCGCGTCAGCGGCGGCTTCCGAAGCCGAAGCGCTGGCGTCAGCAGCAGCAGCCGAAGCGTCGGCCGAAGCGTCAGCAGCTTCGCTGGCAGCTTCAGTGGCGGTGTCAGCCGGCTTTTCCGAGCAGCCGGCGAGGGCGAAGGCGGTGCCGGCGACGGCGGCGAGGATGAGCTTGCGCATGCGTTACAATCCCTGGATTGAAGTGAACCGCGCCGGGCAAAGCCCGCCGCAAAGCCTACTCCCACGGTAGACTTCGACGTCCCAATTAATCGGCAATTCATCGGCTTGCAAGCACAAGACGACAGCATTGCGACGGGCCGTCGCTATCGCCCTTAGCGGCAAGGGTTTTTTGCGCGAGCGCTGCTGCGCCAAAGCGCCCTGTCAAAGCGATGAGCCGTTAAATCCGCGTCATTCCCTTACGCAACTGCACACATTCATAAGGGTGCAACCGCAAACGGCGCGGCCTGTTCCAGATTCAGCACCAGACCTGTGCGAATATGATCCAACATACTGCCTGCATGGGCGGATTTGCCTGACCCGCGCGTGATCGGCCATGCCGGGCAACGCCCGGCCCCACGCCCGGCGTTGTGGAATTTGTCCACCCCGCCTAGGACACTGGCCATGGATTCCCGCAACCACCTCTATCTCGTCGATGGCTCGGCCTATATTTTTCGGGCCTATCACCGCCTACCGCCGCTGACCAACCCGCAAGGCGTGCCGGTGGGCGCGGTCTATGGCTATACCACCATGCTGTGGCGCCTGGCCGAAGACCTGCACAAGGCCGATGGCCCCACCCACCTGGCGGTGATCCTCGACAAAAGCTCGATCACGTTCCGCAACGCCCTGTACGATCAGTACAAGGCCAACCGGCCGCCGCCGCCTGAAGACCTCAAGCCGCAGTTCCCGCTGATCCGCGATGCGACGCGCGCGTTCAGCCTGGCCTGCATCGAGGAAGAAGGCCTGGAGGCGGACGACCTGATCGCCAGCTATGCCCGCGCCGCCACGGCCCAGGGCTGGGACGTGACGATCGTGTCGTCCGACAAGGACCTGATGCAGCTGGTGGGCAAATGCGCCCAGGGCGGCACGGGCTGCGTCGACATGCTCGACACGATGAAGAACCAGCGCATCGGCATTCCCGAAGTGGTGGAAAAGTTTGGCGTTCCGCCCGAACTGGTGGGCGATGTGCTGGCGCTGATGGGCGATGCGGTGGACAACGTACCCGGCATTCGCGGCATCGGCCCCAAGACTGCGACCAAGCTGATCGTGGAACACGGCGGCCTGGAAGGCGCGCTCGCCGCCGCGCCGACGATGAAGGCGGGCAAGCTGCGCGACAGCCTGATCGAGCAGGCCGACATGGCGCGCCTGTCGCGCCAGCTGGTGGCGCTCAAGGAAGACTGCCCGCTGCCCGTGCCGCTGGAAGACTTTGTCCTGGGGGCGATCCCGCCCGAGCCGCTGGCCGCCTTCCTGACGACCCATGGTTTCACCAGCCTGCTGCGCAAGCTGGGCACCCCCGCGCCTGCCGCTGCGGCCGCGCCGGCGGGCGATTCGCCGGCATCGGGCACGGCGGCCACGCCCGCCCCGGCCGAATCGACGCGCCAGCCACTGCCGACCTGGCCGGCGATCGACCGCGACGCCTATCCGTGCGTGCAAACGCTGGAGGCCTTGCAGGAATGGATCGACCGCGCCTTTGCCGCGCGGCTGGTGGCGATCGATACCGAAACCTCGGCCCTCGATTCGATGCGCGCCGATCTGGTCGGCGTGAGCCTGGCGGTGGGCGCAGGCCAGGCCTGCTATATCCCGCTGGGCCATCGCGGCACCGACATGTTCAGCGAGGTGCCCAGGCAGATCCCGCGCGAGGCGGCGCTGGCCGCGCTCAAGCCGCTGCTGGAAAGCGCGGCGGTGATCAAGGTGGGCCAGAACATCAAGTATGATCTGACCGTGCTGGCCCGGCACGGCATTGCTGTGGCGCCGATCGACGATACCATGGTGATGAGCTTCTGCCTCGATGCCGGGCGCAGCGAAACCGGCCTGGCCGGCCATGGCATGGATGAACTGGCCGGGCGCCATCTCCAGCACACCACCATGCTGTTCAAGGACGTGTGCGGCAGCGGCAAGAAGCAGATCTCGTTCGCCGAAGTGCCGCTGCCCGACGCCACGCGCTATGCCGCCGAGGATGCCGACGTGACCTGGCGGCTACACCAGCTGTTTGCCCCGCGCCTGGCCGACGAGGGCGGCACGCGCATCTATCAGCGGGTCGATCGTCCGCTGGTGCCGGTGGTGGCGCAGATGGAGCGCCACGGTATCCGCGTCGATCGCGAGCAGCTGGTCAACCTGTCCACCCGCTTTGCCGCCGAGATCGCGCGGCTCGAAGCCGTGATCCACGAAAAGGCCGGTGGCCCGTTCACCATCGGCAGCCCCAAGCAGCTGGGCGACGTGTTGTTCGACAAGCTGGGCTACAAGGGCGGCAAGAAGGGCAAGAGCGGGCAGTATTCCACCGACCAGTCGGTGCTGGAAACGCTGGCCGGCCAGGGCGCGGAAGTGGCCACGCTGGTGCTGGAATGGCGCCAGCTATCCAAGCTCAAAAGCACCTACACCGATGCGCTGCAGGCCGCGATCAACCCCGATACCGGCCGCGTCCACACCAGCTATAGCCTGGTCGGCGCGCAGACCGGGCGGCTTTCGTCCAACGATCCCAACCTGCAGAACATTCCGATCCGCACCGAGATCGGGCGCGAGATTCGCGAGGCCTTCGTGGCCGAGCCGGGCCATGTGCTGCTGAGCGCCGACTATTCGCAGATCGAGCTGCGCCTGGCCGCGCATATCGCTGACGTTGCGCCGTTGCGCGAAGCGTTCGAGCAGGGCGAGGACATCCACGCCCGCACCGCGCGCGAGCTGTTCGGCGAGGTGAACCGCGACACTCGCGGCCGTGCCAAGACGATCAACTTCGCCATCCTCTATGGCATCAGCCGCTGGGGCCTGGCCACGCGGCTGGGCACCACGGCCGACGAAGCCCAGGCGATGATCGACCGCTATTTCGAGCGGTTCCCCGGCATCCAGCGCTATATTCACGAAACGCTGGAAAGCGTGCGCGCCAACGGTTTTTCCGAAACGCTGTTTGGCCGCAAGACCTGGTTCCCGCGCATCAATTCGGGCACCCAGGCCGAGCGCCAGGGCAGCGAGCGTGCAGCGATCAATGCGCCGATCCAGGGCACCAGCGCCGATATCATCAAGCGCGCCATGGCCCGCATGCTGCCCGCGCTGGCAGAAGCCGGGCTGCCGCGCGTGAAGATGCTGCTGCAGGTGCACGACGAACTGGTGTTCGAACTGCCCGAGGAAGACGTGGCCGCCGCGAGCGAGGTGATTCGCGCGGTGATGGCGGGGGCGGCAGCGCCATCGGTGCAATTGACCGTGCCGCTGGGCGTGGAGATCGGCACCGGGCGGAGCTGGGGCGCGGCGCACTAAACGCGCAACACGCCCTCCCCCCAGCCCCTCCCGCAGGCGGGAGGGGAGCTAACCCTTCTCCCCTTCCCGGACGCAGAAGGGGATCATCCTGCTTCTCCCCCTCCCGCTTGCGGGAGGGGGTCGGGGGGAGGGCATGTGACACCAACAACTGCCACCGATTTGGCAGCACCCCCACCCGCCCCCTTGTGACCCCGCGGCGCCATCGGCCACCGTGCCGGCATGGTTTCGCTTGTCTCGACCGTGGCCTATCTCGGCCTGGAAGCCCGCGCGGTGGAAGTGCAGTGCCAGGTGGCGCCGGGGCTGCCTTCGTTCCGCGTGGTCGGCCTGCCCGACAAGGCCGTGGGCGAAAGCCGCGAACGCGTGCATTCCGCGCTGGCGGCGCTGGGCCTGAGCCTGCCGCCCAAGCGCATCACCATCAACCTGTCACCGGCCGACCTGCCCAAGGAAGGATCGCATTACGACCTGCCGATCGCGCTGGCCCTGCTGGCAGCGATGGGCGTAGTCGATCGCGAAACCATTGCCGATTACGTGGCGGTGGGCGAACTGGCGCTGGATGGGCGGATCATCCCCAGCCCCGGCGTACTTCTGGCCGCGCTGCATGCCAGCGGGGCCGAAAAGGGCCTGATCTGCCCCGCCGCGCAAGGCACCGAGGCGCGCTGGGCCAGCGGCATCGATGTGATTGCCGCACCCGATCTGATCGCGCTGCTCAACCACCTGAAAGGCACGCAACGCCTGGCCCCACCCGAGGTGGGCGAGGCGCTGCCGCCGGTGCGGCTGGCCGATCTCAAGCAGGTGAAGGGCCAGGAAACCGCCAAGCGCGCCCTGGAAATCGCCGCTGCCGGTGGGCACAATCTCTTGCTGATCGGCCCGCCCGGCGCTGGCAAATCGTTGATGGCCTCGTGCCTGCCCGGCATTCTGCCCGAACTCACGCCGGGCGAGGCGCTCGAAACCTCGCTGGTCGCCTCGGTGGCGGGCACGCTGGAAGAGGGCCGGATCAGCCGCGCACGGCCGTTTCGCAGTCCCCATCATTCCGCCTCGATGGCGGCGCTGACCGGCGGCGGACTGCGCGTGCGGCCGGGCGAAGTGAGCCTGGCGCATCTGGGCGTGCTGTTCCTCGATGAACTGCCCGAATTCCAGCGCGCGGTGCTCGATTCGCTGCGCCAGCCGCTGGAAACCGGGGAAGTCACGGTGGCCCGTGCCAATGCCCACGTGACGTTCCCGGCGCGGGTGCAGTTGATCGCGGCAATGAACCCCTGCCGCTGCGGCCACCTGGGTGATCCGGCGCTGGGCTGCAGCCGCGCGCCCAAATGCGCCGCCGATTACCAGTCAAAGGTATCCGGTCCGCTGCTCGACCGCATCGACCTGCATGTAGAAGTCGATCCGGTATCGGCGGCGGATCTGGCCCTGCCGCCACCGGCCGAAGGATCGGCGCAAGTGGCTGCGCGGGTGGGCGCGGCGCGAGCGCGCCAGACCGCGCGGCTGGAAGGCAGCGGCCGGCGCAACAATGCCGAGCTGGACGGCGACCTGCTCGACCGCTTTGCCACGCCGGACGAGGCCGGGCGCCAGCTGCTGTTCAAGGCGGCCGAGGCGATGCGCCTTTCCGCGCGCGGCTACACCCGCATCCTGCGCGTGGCGCGCACCATTGCCGATCTGGCCGGGGCCGAAGGCATCGGCCGGGTGCATGTGGCCGAGGCGCTCAGCTATCGCCGGACAGCGCCCCGGGCCTGACCCCCTACCGTCCGGCCATGGCCTTGGCCTTGGCCAGATAGGTCCGGCCGATGCGCAGCATGGTGCCATCGGCGAGTTCGGCCGACCACACGCCCAGGCCATCGTGACGCAGACCCAGGATGCGGTTGCGCCGCACGATGGTGGAGCGGTGCAGGCGGATGAAATGCGCCGGGTCGAGCCGGTCTTCCAGCCGCTGGATGGTGTGCAGCATGAGATAGCTGCGCTGGCCCACGTGCAGGCGCACATAGTCGCGCTCGGCATCGATGCGATCGATATCGCCGGCGGCCACGCGCACCAGTTCGCTGCGGTGGGGCACCCAGAATTCCTCGATCCACTGCGCGGCCGGCGCCGTGGCATCGTCATGAGCGGGGACAGCCGCGGGCACGGTGGGCGCCGGGGCAAGGACCGGATCGGCCAAGGCAGCCTGGCGCGACAGGGCACGCTCCACCGCGCGTTCCAGCCGCTCTTGCGCCACGGGCTTGAGCACATAGTCGACCGCCTCGCAATCGAACGCCTCGACCGCGAAGTGATCGTGCGCGGTCACGAAGATCACCATCGGCTTGGGATTCTGCCGCACGAGGGCGCGCGCCACGCTCAGGCCGTCGAGTTCGGGCATCGTCATGTCGAGCAGCACGAGCGCCGGCGAAAGCGCCTCTACCAGCCGCAGGGCGGCCGCCCCATCGGCGGCGGTGCCCACGATCTGCAACGCGGGAATGCGCGCACACAGGATCTGCATGCGTTCGATGGCCAGGGGTTCGTCGTCCACGATCAGGGTGCGCATGGGGGCCTCAAGCAAGAATGGATACGATGGGCAGGGTCAGCACGGTGGCATAGCCGCCGGCCGGCAAAGGCGCGCTTTCCACCCGCGCCTGGGCGCCAAAGCGTGCGGCCAGGCGGCTGCGCACGTTGGCAAGGCCAATGCCGGTGCCGCCCGTGGGCAGGCTGGCATGATCGGCGCCAGGGCCATCATCGGCCACGGTCAGCACCAGTAGCCCGGCCGAAAGGCGCGCGCGGATGCTGATCGTCACCGGCCGGGTGGTGGCCGACACGGCATACTTGATCGAATTTTCAACCAGCGGTTGCAGGATCATGCCCGGCACGCAGGCCTCGCTCACATCCTCGGGCACATCGAATTCCACGCGCAAGCGATCGGGAAAGCGCACGCCTTCGATCGCCAGGTAGTGCCGCTGCAGCGCGATCTCGTCGGCCAGGGTAACGTCAGCGGTGGGATCGCCGGCCAGGCTGTGGCGATAGAAGCTGGAAATCGTCTGGATCATCCGCTCGGCTTCTTCGGTGCGGCCGACCATGACCAGCGCCGAGAGCGAATTCAAGGTGTTGAACAGGAAGTGCGGGTTGACCTGATAGCGCAAGCTGCGCAGTTCCGCCGCCTTGGCAGCGCGGCGATATTCGCCTTCGCGCCATTCGGCGGCGCGGCGCTGCTCGGCATTGCCCAGCGCCAGATAGAGCGCCGCCCAGGCGATCAGCAGGAAATAGCGGCCCAGCGCAATATCGGTCAGTTCCTGCCAGCCCTCGTCCTTGTTGATATCCTGGTTGATCTCCTGCGCGGTGGTGGCGGGCGTGGCTGGTTCGCGCGTGATGATATGCACGCCGGGCGCGGTGATTTCGGTAGTGCCATCAGCATGATGGCGCACGCTGACGTTATCGCGTTTCGGTGCCGCCTTGGGTGCTCGCGGTGCAGGGGGCTCCGGCGGCACATCGCCAGCTGCAGGCGGCGCGGGCGGTTCGGGTGGCTCGGGCGGGATCGCTGGCGCTGACGGCGCGGGTGGGGCAATATCGATCAGCATGTTGCCGCCGGTATTGCGCTGCGACGCTTCCTTGCGCGTGGCGGCATCCTGGCCGGCATCCTGCTTTTGCGCTTCCTGGTCCCAGCGGGCCTCCACCGGCGCAAACGCCTGCTGGTTGATCAGCGCCAGCAGCAAGGCGGCGGGCAACATGATCACCAGCGCCAGCGCCACGCGCCAGCCTAGGCGGCGATGATCCCAGCGGCGCAGCAGGGGCCAGGCCAGCACGGTCACGGCGATCCCGGCCATGGTCACCAGCGCGCGGCGCCACAGCAGCTCGATCCAGATCGAGAGATCGGTATCGGGTGGCCCGACCAGGGCCCAGCGGATCGAGACCAGCACGAAATAGCACAGCCACAGCGCCGCCGCCGACAGGACCACCTGCCGTGCGGTGACGTGGCCCATGCCGGGCGGGGTATCGTCGGAGGTAGGGGCGGGGTCAGCCCGCTCTGTCATGGCCATAACGCCTTGCTACGGCACGCGGGCACACCGCGCCAGTGCGGCGGTCGAACAGCGTGGGTGGTTGATCGAGAGTTTGCGCCAGGTTTCCACCACCCCCCGCCCCCTCCTCTAAAGAGGATGGGGAGCAGACACAAAAAAGCCCCCTCCTCTTCGAAAGGAGGGGGTTGGGGGTGGTGCGAAGCCTAACGCCAGGCCAGCGGTCAGGCCGGCAGCAGGCCTTCGTCGGCGATCTTCTTCTTCCACACCAGCGGGGCGAGCTGGTGCACGTTCTGGCCTTCGCTATCGACGGCCACGGTCACCGGCATGTCTTCCACGGTGAATTCGTAGATCGCCTCCATGCCGAGGTCTTCGAACCCGACGACCTTGGCTTCCTTGATCGCGCGGGCAACGAGGTAGGCCGCGCCGCCCACCGCCATGAGATAGGCCGACTTGTGCTCGGCGATCGACTGGGTGGCCGCCGGGCCGCGCTCGGCCTTGCCGACGCACGACAGCAGGCCCTGGTCGAGCATCATGTCCATGAACTTGTCCATGCGCGTGGCGGTGGTGGGGCCAGCGGGGCCAACCACTTCCTCGCGCACCGGATCGACCGGGCCGACGTAATAGATCACGCGGCCCTTGAAATCGACCGGCAGCGGCTCGCCCTTGGCCAGCATGTCCTGGATGCGCTTGTGCGCGGCGTCGCGGCCGGTCAGCATCTTGCCGTTGAGCAGCAGGCGATCGCCCTGCTTCCAGCCCTGCACTTCTTCTGGCGTCAGCGTGTCGAGGTTGACGCGCTTGGCCGCGGCATCGGGTGCCCAGTGCACCTGCGGCCATTCATCCAGCTTGGGTCGTTCGAGATAGCTTGGCCCGCTGCCATCCAGCGTGAAGTGCGCGTGGCGCGTGGCGGCGCAGTTGGGGATCATCGCCACCGGCTTGCCAGCGGCATGGCACGGCGCGTCCATGATCTTGACGTCGAGGATGGTCGAAAGCCCGCCCAGCCCCTGCGCGCCGATACCGAGCGCGTTGACCTTGTCGAAAATCTCGATGCGCAGGCGCTCGATATCGGTCTGCGGCCCGCGCAGCTTGAGCTGGGCCATGTCGATCGGCTCCATCAGCGCCTTCTTGGCCAAGAGCACGCAGTGTTCGGCCGTGCCACCGATGCCGATGCCGAGCATGCCCGGCGGGCACCAGCCGGCACCCATCTGCGGCAGCATTTCGAGCACCCAGTCGACGATCGAATCGCTGGGATTCATCATCTTGAACTTGGACTTGTTCTCGCTGCCGCCGCCCTTGGCCGCGACATCGACGGTCACCTTGCTGCCCTTGACCATTTCCACGTGGAGCACGCAGGGCGTGTTGTCGCGCGTGTTGCGGCGGGTGAAGGCCGGATCGGCCAGGACCGAGGCGCGCAGCTTGTTGTCCGCATTCAGGTAGGCGCGGCGCACGCCTTCATCGACCACGTCCTGCAAGGACTTGTCGGATTCCAGGCGGCAATCCTGGCCCCATTCGATGAATACGTTGACGATGCCGGTATCCTGGCAGATCGGCCGGTGGCCTTCGGCGCACATGCGGCTGTTCGTCAGGATCTGGGCGATGGCATCCTTGGCGGCGGGGCCCTGTTCGGCCTCATAGGCATCGCCCAGCGCGCGGATGTAATCCATCGGGTGGAAGTAGCTGATGTATTGCAGCGCATCGGCCACGCTTTCGACCAGATCCGCTTCCCGGATCGTCACCATTTCCGCCATCGCAATTTCGCTCCTGCTACAGCATTCTGCCAATGCCCCTTACGCGCCGACAGACAGCATGCAAGACGCTTGGCGCAGCGCGGGCAATATTCTAGAGACGCTGGCGATCAATGGCGTGTGCGACTGCGAAAGCGGCCCACGCATCCCGAACCTGATGAGGAATACCGATGAGCGTGGCAGTAGCTGAGGCAGCCGAGACGGGAATGGTGCGCGAACGCAAGGCCATGATCGAAAGCCAGCTGCGCGTGAGCGGGGTAAACGATCCGGCCGTGCTGGCCGCCTTTGCCGCCGTTGCGCGCGAGGATTTCGTGCCGGCAGACCGCCGCGCCCTGGCCTATATGGACCGCGCCGTGCCGCTGGGCGATGGCGCAGTGCTGGCTCCTGCCCTCACCCATGGGCAGATGCTGATCGCCGCCGCACCGGTGGCGGGCGAACGCGCGCTGGTGGTGGGCAAGCCCGGCACCTATCTTGCCGCGCTGCTGCGCGAGCTGGGCCTGGTAGTGACGCTGGCCAGCCCGGCCGACGATCTTGCCGCGCTGGGCCAGTTCGCGCTGGTTCTGGTCGATGGCGCGATCGAAGTGGTGACCCCTGCCCTGGAAGCCGCCGTGGCCGACGATGGCCGCCTGGTTACCGGCCTAATCGAGCGCCGCGTGGCGCGCCTGGCCCTGGGCCGCAAGGCTGCTGGCCAGGTGGCGCTGGGCGCCCTGGGCGAGGCAGACTTTGCCGTGCTGCCCGAATTTGCCGCCCCCAAGGGCTGGAGCTTCTGAACCCCATGTCGCGACTGAGCCGGTGGCGCGCGGCGGTGGCGGCAGGCCCCTTGCTGGTCGCCGCGATCGCCACGAGCAGCGCCCCGGCCCAGGCGGATGACCTGCGCAGCGCGCTGACCGCCGCCTACCAGACCAACCCCGATCTGCAGGCCGCGCGCGATTCGCTGCGCGCGACCGACGAGAACGTGCCGATCGCGCGGGCAGCAGCCCTGCCCTCGCTTTCGGGCAGCGCCAGCTACAACGAGTATGTCGACAAGGGCGGCTCGTATTTCTCCACCAGCTATCCCGATCGGGTGGTCAACCTGGGCGCGAACGCCGGGGTGCCGCTGTACAATGGGGGCGCGGTGAAGAACGGCATTCGCGCCGCCAAAACGCGAGTCGAGGCTGGGCGCGCTTCGCTGCGCGGCACCGAATCGAGCGTGTTCACCAGCACTGTCACGGCCTATATGGACGTGATCCGCGATGCCGCGATCGTCGGCCTGCAAAAGAACAACGTGCAGGTTCTCGAGGTCAACCTTCAGGCGACCAGCGACCGCTTCGAGATCGGCGACGTGACCCGCACCGACGTGGCGCAGTCGCGCTCACGCCTGGCCCTGGCGCGCGCCAGCCTGCGTTCGGCCGAAGCCAATCTGGTGGCCAGCCGCGAAACCTATGTGCGGATCATCGGCCATGCGCCGGGCACGCTGGAAGCGCCGCCGGCGCTGGCGGGCATGCCAGGTGGCGTGGAGGATGCGGTCGACTATGCGCTGGACAACAACCCCGACCTGATGGCCGCGCGCGAGGCGAGCAAGGCCGCCGGGTTTGACGTGAAGGTGGCCGGCGCCAGCCGCCTGCCGACCATTGCGGCCAACGCATCGACCAATAACACCAACTATCTCAGCAGCTATCAGCCCGGCGTGCCCAATGCCTCGCGCAACATGGTAGCGGGGCTCACCGCATCGATCCCACTGTTCCAGGGCGGCGCGCCAGCGGCCCGCGTGCGCCAGGCGCAGGCCACCCAGGGCGCGACGATGGAACAGGAAATCGGCACCGAGCGTGCGGTGATCGCCACGGTGCGTTCGGCCTGGTCGGCCTGGCTGGCAGCCAAGGAAGTCATCGGCCTCAACCAGACGGCGGTGGATGCGGCGGCGCTCAGCCTTGAAGGCGTGCGCGCGGAAAACACCGTGGGCAACCGCACCATCCTCAACATCCTCGATGCCGAGCAGGAACTGCTCAACGCCCAGGTGCAATTGGTCACCGCCAAGCGCAACGAATATGTCGCCGGCTTTGCGCTGCTTTCGGCGATGGGCAAGGCACAGGCGCGCGATCTCGGGCTCGACGGCGGCACGCTCTATGATCCCGTGGCCAACTATGAGCGGGTGCACCACCGCATCTGGGATTGGGACAGCGATCCCGCGCCGGTGGCCCGTGCCACTGCCACGGTTGACACCCCGGCCCAGGATGCGACAATCCCCGATCAGCCACTGCCCTGATCACCGGCGACAAGCGCTGGCAATCGGGCACGGATATCTGCACAGCGTGGGCAACAGGAACGTGGGGGACAACAATGCGCCAGGCCGGTGAACCTTCGGTCGAGGAAATTCTCGAATCGATCAAGAAGGTGATCGCGCGCGATGTGCGCGGCGAAGCGGCAGCCACCCCGGCCCCGCGTGCGCCGATGTCTGCCGCGGCCGCTGCCGCCGCGATTGCCCCCGCGCTTCAGGCCCAGGCCGGGCGCGAGGGTGCCGCTGCCCCGCGCACCGCCGCCAGCAACCCGGCAATCAGCATGACTCGTGCTGCCAGCCCGGCCGACGTGCTCGACCTGACCGACGTGGCCGCGCAGATCATGGGCGAATATGGCAAGCCGGCGGCCGACGCCGGCACTGCGCCCGGTACCTGCGCCGAGGACGACGAGGACGAAGCCCTGGTGCCCCGCGAAGCGGCGGCGTCGATGCGCGATTCGCTGGCGGCGCTGGCCATGCTGGCCCAGCCCGGCGCCCAGCCGCAGATCGTGCGTTCGGGCGAAACCTCGCTGGAAGGCATGGTGCGCGACATGCTGCGCCCGATGCTGGCGCAGTGGCTGGAACGCAACCTGCCGGTCATGGTGGAAAAGATGGTGGCGGCAGAAATCGCCCGCATCGCCGGCAAGCGCGGCTGATGGGCAAATCGGCCGACAAGGAAATTGCCGACGCGGAAAGCACGCTGGCCAAGCTCGGCGGCTTTGCCCCGCAGCGCCACATTTTCCTCTGCGCCGATTCCGACAAGGACAAGTGCTGCTCTGCCAAGGAAAGCGATGCGGCCTGGTCTTTCCTGAAAAAGCGGCTGGGCGAATTGAAGCTGGGCGGCAAGCAGGGCGTGCTGCGCAGCAAGGTTGGCTGCCTGCGCGTGTGTGCGGCAGGGCCAGTCGCGGTCGTCTATCCCGATGGCGTGTGGTATCATTCCTGCACTCCGCCGGTGCTGGAGCGGATCATCCAGGAGCACGTGATCGGCGGCGTGCCGGTGGCCGATTACCGGCTCAACCCGCCGGCTTCCTAAGCAGAAACGTCAGGCTTGTTGCCCTTTGACAGGCTCAGGGCGAACGGCCTTGCGAAAAGTTTCCGTTCGGGCTGCGCTTGTCGAGGCCCATGCGCTTCTATCGAAGCATGGCCATCACGCTATGCCCGTCGCGGCGGGGAAACATCAGGGTCACCAGCGTAAGCACCACGCTGTTGAGGATCAGGCCAATCAGCCCGGGATTGATCCCGCCGGCTGAAATCCCCGCCAGTCGCACCCCGATGATCGCCAGCGCGGCCACGGCCATGCCGGCCAGCACGCCCCCCGCCCTTACCCGCCCGGTCCACAGCGCCGCGAGAAAGCCCGGCAGGGTCTGCACGATGCCGAAGTAGAACACGGTGTTGAGCATGGCGAGCAAAGGCACCTGGGCCATGGCGCCAGCCGCCGACAGCGCGATGAACAGCGCCGTCACCCCTTGCGCCCAGCGCTGCTGCGCTCGGCCGTCCAGGCCCGGCAGCACGTTGCGGGTGAGCAGCGGCGCGATCGCCAGGCACACGCTGGACAGGATCACCATGCCCGCCAGCACCACGGCCGCCATGACCACGCCCAGCGCCCAGCCGGGCAGCAGATGCTGCGCCGCAGCCAGGAACACGAAATCGGGCTTGTCCACCGGCAGGCCCATGCGCCGGGCAAACACCGCCACCGCCATCAACAGCGGGAACATCACCATATAGAGCGGCGCGGCAGCTTGGGCGCGAACGATCGCCTGCGGCCCGCGCGCGGCAAACAGAAACGCCCAGTTCTGCGGAATCATGGCAAAGCCCAGCGCCTGCACCGCAATGGTGCTGAGCGCAAAGGGCAGGGTGACGGGCACTTGCGCAGCCATCGTGGCGGTTGCCACTGGCGTGGTGGCAATTGGCCAGTGCAGCAGGGCCAATGCGCCCACCAGCAGGATCGCGCCCAGCATCAGCGCATCCTTGAGCACGGCAACGAATGCCGCCGCGCGCAGACCTGCCAACGCCACATACGCCATCACCACCAGACCGGCGCCGGCCAGCAGCAGCGGCATCGGCAGGCCCGGCGCCAGGGCGCCCAGCACCAGGCGGATGCCGGCAAACTGCATCGTGCCGATCGGCACCAGCAGGGCAATTGCGCCAAGCGCGATCACGCGTTCCAGCAGGCGGCTGTTGAAATGGGCGGCGAAGAAATCGGGAATCGTCACCGCGCCATAGAGGTTGCCAGCGCGCCAGATCCATGGCCCCAGCACGGCCAGCACCGGCGCTGCCAGCAGGATATAGCCAAAAAACCACACCACGAAGCCTTCGCCACCGGCATAGACCCCGCCGGGAAAGCCCAGCATCGTGGCGATCGAATAGGTTTCCCCGACGCTCAGGAAAAAGAACAGGATCGCGCCCAGTTGCCCGCCCGCCACGAAAAAGGCGCGCGGCCCCTGCCCTGCCCCGCGCCGCGCCCACAGCGCGATCAGCAGCGACAGCGCCATGACCGCCACGAAAGCGGCAATCACGCCGGCACCGCGCGCTGGCGCCACCACAGCCAGGCGCTGGTGGCCGGGGCACAGGCAAACAGCGCCCAGATGCGCAGGCCGATGCCAAGGCAGGTGGGGCCATCGGCCGGCACCGCCAGAACCGCCAGCAACACCAGTAGCACCGGAACCGCCAGGGTGATCAGCGCGCGGGCCAAGGCCGTCATTCCGGCTTGAGGGCTGACCAGGTGGGCACGGCCCAGCCGGCCGGCGCCGTGGCGGCATGAACCCCGCGCGCGATGGCGCGGGCTAGCGTGTCAGCCGCCACCGCACCCACGCCCAGCGCCGCCAGATCGCGCGGGCCGGTCACCGGACGGCGCGCGGTGCACAGGGCAAAGACCACGTCGCCGTCGAACGGGGTGTGCACCGGGCGAATCGCCCGGGCGAGCCCATCCTGCGCCATGATCGCCACGCGCTTCATCTCATCAGCCGTCAGATCAAGGTCAGTGGCGACGCAGGCGATCGTGGTATTCTCGCGCGGGGCGGGCAGCTTGGTACCGCCCCATTCCTCTGGCCCGACACGCGCGGCGATCGGGCCAAGACCGCCGAATTCATCACCCATTTCAAAGGCGCCAGCCCAGAAATGGCGGGTACCCGGCACCACCGTGGCGCCCAGCGCATTGACCGCCACGATCGCCCCCACCGTGGTGCCATCACGCATCAGGGTGGAGGCCGAACCCAACCCGCCCTTGAGCGCGCCAGCCATCGCGCCATAGCCGGCGCCGCTGGTGCCCAGCGCGAAATCGGCGCCAGCAGCGGCCAGCGCGGCGATGCCCAGATCACGATAGGGCGGCTCCGTCCCCCAGCCCTTGGCCCCGCCGTTGCCCAGGTCATAGAGAATGGCAGCCGGCACGATCGGCGACACCGGCACGCCCTGTTGCGCCAGGCCGCCATAGCCGATGCCGCGCGCGCCCAGGTGCGCCGCCACGCCATCGGCGGCGGCCAGGCCCCACGACGATCCGCCCGACAGTACCACTGCGTTGGCGGCGTGGACCAGGTTGTGGCTTTCCAGCGCATCGCTTTCCCGCGTGCCGGGCCCGCCGCCGCGCACGTCGATCGCGGCGGTCACCAGCCCTTCGGCCAGGATGACCGTGGTGCCGGTGCGCACCGCCGCATCCTGGGCACAGCCCACGGTGATGCCGGCGACGTCGGTGATCAGGTTGCGCGGGCCGGTGCGGCCGGGCCGATGCGGGGCCGCACCAGCAGATGGCGGCGCCGCCTTTGCGCCGGCCCCGGCACCCAGCGCGGCACCAGCGGCCATTCCCGTGGAAGCAAGCACTTGGCGGCGGTTCATGGTCGGCACTCCGGTCTGGGCAGGCGCGTCCAGTTGCCGCCTGTGCCGACGGGCGGCAAGGGTATTTTCAGGATTCGTCCCAGTGCGAGGTGTCGAGCCGGTCCTCGATACTTTCATCGTGGCCCGTGCCGCTCGACAGGAAGACCAGCCCCATCAGCGCGGCCATCAGCATCATGGTCATGCCGATGCCGAGCGAGGTGGCGATGTAGAGATGGATCGAAACCAGCCCCACGCCCATGTAGAGCCAGGCATCAACCGCCACGATGACCAGCACGGTGGCTAGGCCCATCCAGCGCAGCAGCCAGCGATAGCGCGCCCAAGCGTGCGCCGCATTGTGCGGATCATCCAGCGGAGACTGGTTGGCCATCGTGTTTCTCCCGATGCCATTGCCTACAGTAAGGGCCTTGCCGCGCAACCGGAACATGTCATGATTGCCGTGGAGGCGGGACCAACTGCCCCAAGGGGAAGAGGAGCCAACCCATGACCATTGCGCGGTTGATTGCCGGGCGTTCCGGCGAAGTCTGGTCCATTCACGCACAGGACACGGTGGCTGACGCCATCGAGGTTCTGACCAGCCACAAGATCGGCGCCCTGCCGGTGCACGATGGCGAAAATGCCGTGGCCGGCATCTTTTCGGAAAGAGACGTGATTCGCGCGCTCACCGCCCATGGCGAGGATGCGCTGCGCCTGCCGGTCAGCGCGGTGATGACCGCGCCGGTGGTCACCATCAGCCCGGAAACATCGGTGATGGAAGCCCTGGCTCTGATGACGCGGCGCCGGTTCCGCCACCTGCCCGTGCTGGAAGACGGGCGCATGGTGGGCTTCATCTCGATCGGCGACCTGGTGAAATACCGGCTCGACCGGATCGAAGCCGAAGCCGACGCGATGCGCGTCTATATCCAGTCGGTCTGATCGGCAGAAAGCCCCTCCCGCCTGCGGGAGGGGTTTGGGGAGGGCGTGTTCGCCCGGTCCCGTGATGTGACATCCCCTCCCCCGCCCCCTCCCGCAAGCGGGAGGGGGGATTTGGGAAGTGCCCTCCCGCGAACGGGAGGCAGTGCTCAGCTGTCGGAAATGCCTTCGGCGCGGCGCGCTTCGAGCCAGGCCATGGCTTCGGCGTGCTGGGCCGCTTCGGAGGCCGCCTTGGACTGCGCTTCACGCTGGGCGCGCAGTTCCTCGATCAGGGCATCGCGATCCGAACCCAGGCGATCGGTAACCGCGCCTTCGTCTTCGGCCGGAACGCCAGCGCGCTTCGACGCCTTGCTCACCAGCATGTCCAGCTCGCGCTGCGAGCACAGGCCCAGCGTGACCGGGTCCTTGGGGTTGATGTTGGCGATGTTCCAATGGCTGCGATCGCGAATCGCCGCGATAGTCGTGCGGGTGGTGCCGATCAGCTTGCCGATCTGCGCATCGGAAATTTCCGGGTGGTGACGCAGGATCCAGGCGATGCCGTCGGGCTTGTCCTGGCGCTTGGACACCGGGGTGTAGCGCGGGCCCTTGGTGCGGCTGACGGCGAGCGGCGCGCGCTGCATCTTGAGGCGGTATTCGGGATTTTCCTGGCCGCGATCGATTTCGGTCTGGCTCAGTTCGCCCGAATGCAGCGGGTTGCGCCCGGTGTACTTGGCACCGGCCAGATCGTCGGCCATGGCCTGCACTTCAAGGATATGCAGCCCGCAGAATTCGGCGATCTGTTCAAACGTCAGGGCCGTATTGTCGACAAGCCACGAAGCAGTGGCATGCGGCATCAGCGGATACGTGGGCTGGTTGCTCACGGCATGGTCCTCTTTTTATCGTGCGCGATTGGCTGGTGAAATAACAGGTCTGTGCGGCGCGGAAACAATAAGGGCCGCCCCTTCACGGAGCGGCCACTTGCCGGCAAAGATGTAAGCGAGCCCGGCCCAAACGGCAAGAGCAATCCGCGCCAGGCCCGATTTGCCTGGGTTGCGGGGCCGGAATCACCCCATCTTGAGTACGATCTTGCCGATATGGTGGCCCGCTTCCATGCGCGTGTGGGCAGCGGCCGCCTGCTCCATCGGAAAGGCCTGGTCCATGATCGGGCGCAACTTGCCGGCTTCGACCAGGGGCCACACCGTCTGGGCGATTTCCTGCGTCAGCAGCGCCTTGAACGTGGCCGAGCGCGCCCGCAGGGTAGAGCCGGTGAGCGTGAGGCGCCGGGACATGACCTGGGCCATGTTGATCTGCGCCTTGGCCCCGCCCTGCACGGCGATGGTCACGTGGCGGCCATCCTCGGCTAGGCATTGCAGATTGCGCGCAACGTAATCGCCGGCGACCATGTCGAGCACCAGGTTGACGCCCTTGCCGCCGGTAATGTCCTTCACCGCCTCGACAAAATCGCTGGCTTTGTAGTCGATTGCATGATCGGCGCCGATCTCCAGCGCGGCACGGCACTTGTCGGCGCCGCCGCAGGTGACGATCACCGTCAGGCCGAACAGCTTGCCGAGCATGATCGCCATGCTGCCAATGCCGCTGGTGCCGCCATGGACCAGGATCGTCTCGCCCTCGCAGGCCCAGCCGCGCTCGAACACGTTGTGCCACACGGTCAGCAGGGTTTCGGGCAGAGCTGCGGCGCAATCGAGCGGCAGCCCATCGGGCACCGGCAGGCATTGCGCGGCCGGGGCCAGGCAATACTCGGCATAGCCGCCGCCCGACACCAGCGCGCAGACGGCCTGGCCCAGAAGCGGCGCCGTCACGCCTTCGCCCAGGGCGACCACCTGGCCGGAAATTTCAAGGCCGGGCAGCGGCGAAGCGCCCGGCGGCGGTGGATAGAGACCCTGGCGCTGGATCACATCGGGGCGGTTGACCCCGGCATAGGCCACCTTGACCAGCACCTCGCCCGGGCCGGGACGGGGCACCGGCAGGGTTTCAGGCCGCAGCACCTCGGGCCCACCGTGCTCTGCAAATCCCACTGCCGTCATCGTCACCGGAAGATCCAGCATGCGCCGCCCCATGTTTTGACGTCATATCTGCGTCAACCGCATCCCCTAGCCATGGGACAGGTTGACAGCAAGCGTTTGCCGTCCAACATTGTGCACTGCGATGGACGTCGAAGACCTTCCGCGCCGCAAGGGCGACCTGGCCAGCCAACTGGCCGCAGAACCGCTCGATGCGCTGTCGGTAGACGAACTGACGGCGCGCATCGCGCTGCTGGAGGCCGAGATCGCCCGCACCACCCGCCATCGTGATCGCGCCGGCCATACCCGGGCAGCGGCCGAGGCCTTGTTCGGCGCGGCCCGGCCCCCGGCACCACCGCCCAATTCCGGCGAAACCGGACGATGACCGCCGCCGCCCTTCACCTTGCCGGGCGGCATCCCCATATAGGGTTTCATACCCCTCCAACGCGCCCGGGTATCGGTCGCCGGCTTCCGCTCGTGCGGCGCCCGGCCGCTTGCCCGGCAACGATATCGACGATTGAAGCATCCGTGGCGACCGCCCAACCTGGTTCGGCGGCGGTTAACCACCCCCATGCTTTCCTCCCGCAAGGGAACCATCCCGTGGCGGAATACTTCCGTCATGGCCAAGAGTGAGCCCCAGAAAGCGAGCCTATGCCCAGTTTCGCCCAGAGCCTCGAAAAGACGTTGCACAGCGCCCTGGCCAATGCCTCGGAGCGCAGCCATGAATACGCGACGCTCGAACATCTCCTGCTTGCCCTGATCGACGATGCAGACGCGGCGCAGGTGATGCAGGCCTGCGGCGTGGATCTTGGCGATCTGGGCGACGTGGTACGCCAGTACCTCGACCAGGAATACCAGTCCCTCAAAACCGCGGAAAAGGCCGATCCCCAGCCTACCGCCGGGTTCCAGCGCGTGATCCAGCGCGCCATCCTGCATGTCCAGTCTTCGGGCAAGGACACCGTCACCGGCGCCAACGTGCTGGTCGCGCTGTTCTCCGAACGCGATTCGTATGCCGTCTATTTCCTCCAGCAGCAGGACATGAGCCGCCTGGATGCCGTCAGCTATATCAGCCACGGCATCGGCAAGGGCGGCCGCCAGGTCAATTCCGGTTCGGCCAAGCCGAACGAGGAAGAAACCCCCAAGCAGGAAGAAAAGGCCGAGGCCAAGGGCGGCAACAAGAAGGATTCCGCGCTCGACCAGTTCTGCGTCAACCTCAACGACAAGGCGCTGCTGGGCAAGGTCGATCCGCTGATCGGCCGTGGCCCGGAAGTGGACCGCACGATCCAGATTCTGTGCCGCCGGTCCAAGAACAACCCGCTCTACGTGGGTGATCCGGGCGTGGGCAAGACGGCCATCGCCGAAGGCCTGGCGCGCAAGATCGTCGAAGGCGAAGTGCCCGAAGTGCTGACCAAGGCGGTGATCTATTCGCTCGACATGGGCAGCCTGCTGGCCGGCACGCGCTATCGCGGTGACTTCGAGGAACGCCTCAAGCAGGTGGTTTCCGAACTGGAAAAGATGCCGCACGCGATCCTGTTCATCGACGAGATCCACACCGTGATCGGCGCTGGTGCCACCAGCGGTGGCGCGATGGATGCATCGAACCTGTTGAAGCCCGCGCTGTCGGGCGGAACGATCCGCTGCATCGGCTCGACCACCTACAAGGAGTTCCGCAACCACTTCGAAAAGGACCGCGCCCTGCTGCGCCGGTTCCAGAAGATCGACGTGAACGAACCGAGCGTGGAAGACACCATCAAGATCCTGAAGGGTCTGCGCACCGCGTTCGAGGAACACCACAAGGTCAAGTACACGCCTGAGGCGATCAAGACCGCGGTGGAACTCTCGGCCCGCTACATCAACGACCGCAAGCTGCCCGACAAGGCGATCGACGTGATCGACGAAGTGGGCGCGATGCAGATGCTGGTGCCGCCGTCCAAGCGCAAGAAGACCATCACCGCGCGCGAGATCGAGGCCGTGATCGCGACGATGGCGCGCATCCCGCCCAAGTCGGTCAGCAGCGACGACAAGAAGGTGCTGGAACACCTGGAGCGTGACCTCAAGCGCCTGGTGTTCGGCCAGGACAAGGCGATCGAAGTGCTGTCGAGCGCCATGAAGCTGAGCCGTGCCGGCCTGCGCGATCCCGACAAGCCGATCGGTTCGTTCCTGTTCTCCGGCCCCACTGGCGTGGGCAAGACCGAAGTGGCGCGCAGCCTGGCCCAGATCATGGGCATCCCACTGCAGCGCTTCGACATGTCGGAATATATGGAGCGCCATTCGGTCAGCCGCCTTATCGGCGCCCCTCCGGGCTACGTCGGGTTCGACCAGGGCGGGTTGCTGACCGATGCCATCGACCAGCAGCCGCATTGCGTGCTGCTGCTCGACGAAATCGAGAAGGCGCATCCTGACCTGTTCAACATCCTGTTGCAGGTGATGGACAATGGCCGCCTGACCGATCACCACGGCAAGACCGTGGACTTCCGCAACGTGGTCCTGATCATGACCACCAATGCGGGCGCATCGGACATGGCCAAGCAGGGCATTGGTTTCGGTGACGTCTCCAAGCAGGACGCCGGCGACGAAGCGGTGAAGAACCTGTTCACGCCGGAATTCCGCAACCGCCTCGATGCCATCGTGCCGTTCGGCTATCTGCCGCCCGAAGTTGTCAGCCGCGTGGTCGACAAGTTCGTGCTGCAGCTGGAACTCCAGCTGGCCGAGCAGAACGTGCACATCCAGTTCGACAGCGACGCGCGCGCCTGGCTGGCCAAGCGCGGCTATGACCGGCTCTATGGTGCCCGGCCCATGGCCCGCCTGATCCAGGAAAAGGTCAAGAAGCCGCTGGCCGAGGAGCTGCTGTTCGGCAAGCTGGCCAATGGCGGGGAAGTGCATGTCAGCCTCAAGGACGATGCGCTGAACTTTGAACTGACCCCGGCCGCGCCCAAGCTGGTCAAGAAGAAGGCCAGTAAGCGCAAGGCGAGCGACACCGCGAGCGAGCCCAATGCCGACGAGGCCTGAGCCGGGTTAAACCGACAATGACAGAAAGGGCGGGAAGCACAGCGCTTCCCGCCCTTTTTTCATGCGTGCCTGGGGTTGGCTGGCCGGCTCAATCCCGCCCGGCAGCAGGCGGCGCCTCGCCCCGCGCGGCATCGGCCCAGCGCTCCACGGCGTCGACCACGGTGTTGAGGCCCAGTTGCCCGGCCTTGTCGTGCCAGGCATCGGCCGCCATCACGATCGGCGCGGTGAAATCGTTGGGCGGCAACTGATCGGCCCAATTGGCGATGGCGTGGGAATTGAACAGGGCCAGCGCCAGACTGCTGCTGATCAGCACGCCCCAGGCCCAGCGCCAGCCGTCCTGCAGCGTGGCATCGTGTTCCTGCGCCAGATCGATGGGGGATTCGCCCCAGGGCAGGCCATCTTCCGTGCTGCTCTTGTCCATCAGGCCACCTTCAGAACTGGAAATAGATGAACGGGGCAATGCCCCCGCCGCGCAAGCCTTCGATGACCAGCAGCACCAGCGTGCCGATCAGCCCCACTGCCCAGCCCGGCATGACCGCCAGCGCCCGGGCCGAGCGCTGCACCCCGTCGCGCGGGCCGAAATGGCAAGCCATGCCCAGCGCCATGAGCGCCAGAATCCAGCCGCTGGCGAGCGGCGCACCGCCGGCATGCCCCGCTGCCATCCCACGTAGAAAGGCAAGGGCACCGGAAAACTCGCTGCAGCGGAAGAATATCCAGCCCAGCGCCACGATATGGAAGGTGATCACCGTGCCAGCCCAGGCCGGCAGCACGGGCCAGGTTGCGGGCCGCGCGCGCTGCCACAGCCGCTCTGCCACCAGCACGCCGCCGTGCAGCGCGCCCCAGATCACGAAATTCCAGCTGGCCCCGTGCCACAGCCCGCCCAGCACCATGGTGCCGAACAGCGCCAGGCAGGTGCGCCACAGCGCCTGGCGCGAGCCGCCAAACGCGCCGATATAGAGGTAGTCACGCAGCCAGCTCGACAGGCTGATATGCCAGCGGCGCCAGAAATCCTGCAACGAGACGGCGCGGTAGGGCTGATCGAAATTGCGCGGGAAGCGGAAGCCGAGCAAGCCAGCGAGGCCAATCGCCATATCCGTATAGGCCGAAAAATCGCAATATATCTGAACGGCATAGCCATAGGCGGCGAGCACCAATTCCAAACTGGAATGGCCCGCCGGATCAGTAAAGACCGGATCGACCAGGTGCACCGAGATATCGTTGGCGATCACCGCCTTCTTGACCGTACCCCACAGGATCAGGATCAGGCAGGCCATCGCCTCTTGCCGGCCCAGGCGCGGCGGATGGCGCAGTTGCGGCAGCAGATGGCTGGGCCGCACGATCGGGCCTGCCACCAGGTGAGGAAAGAAGCTCATCAGCAGGGTAAGATCGAGCAGCCGCGCCGGCCGGGTGCGGCCGTTGTAGACGTCGATCACATAGCTCAACCCCTGGAAGGTGAAGAACGAGATACCCACCGGCAGGATGATCGCCTGCGCCAGCGGCATGCCCGCCAGATCGGCCAGGAAGCCGGCATACTTGAACCAGCCCAGCACGCCCAGGTTGCCCAGGATCGCCAACCACAGCCACGCCAGCCGTGGCCCGCGCCCGGCGGCGATGATCCGCGCAAACAGCCAGTTCCACCCCGAACTGGCAATCAGCAGCGCCACGAATCGCGCGTCCCACAGGCCATAGAACAGCCAGGACGCCAGCAGCAGCATGATCACGCGCCAATCGCGCGCGCGGGCCATCAGGCGGTTGAGCGCAAAGACCGCCAGGAAGAAGACGTGAAACCCAAGCGTGGGAAAGAGCATGGCCGCGCCGCAGTCGTCAGCGGGGACGCGGCGGCGGGGGCAGGGTGCTGGCCGCAGCAAACAGGTCTGCCGCGAGGCCCCCGCCGATCAGGTGCCCGCCATCACGCGTGAAGTGCACGTGATCGCCGCGCTGCAGCCCCTGCGCCACCCAGGCCATGGTCGTGCACGGGCCGCCCATGGCACCCTGCCAATCCCAAAAGCCCAGGCCCAGCGCCGTGGCCAACCGCTTTTCCAGCGTGCGCATCTGCGCCAGGTGGCCGGGCACGGCCCAGCCAGCGCCGCAATTGCGGGTTTCGGGCAGGGCGGGCAGGGCCACGATCGCCCGGCTGCTGGCGGCATCGGGTGGCCCGACCAGCAGGATCGGCACATCCGCCCCGGCCATGCGCCGCACCCGCGCCACCGCGCTGCGCAGCACTGCTTCGGTTTCGGCCAGGCCCAGTGCCGGATCGAATCCTTCGTTGGTGCCGAATGCCAGGATCACCAGATCGGGCCGGGCCGCGGCGAGTTCGGCCCCGGCCACGGTATCGTCTGCCCGCGCCAGATGCATCGCCCGCGCGCCGACCACGCCGAGGTTGGCCACGATCGCGCCGGGCGTGCCGGTGCGGGTTTCCCACGCCGTCAGGCTGACCGGGCGGGTATCGAGCGTGGCCACGGTGGCCTGGGTGACCGGCACTGCAGAGGTGCGCACGAAGCACACCGCGCCCCGCGCCTGCGCAGAAAAGCTGATCGGTTCGGCCGGCACGCCATCGAACGTGACCGTCACCGCGCCTGCTTCCGGCCCGGTCAACCCGCACAGGGTAAAGCGGGTGAACCGCGTGGCCGGGCTATCGGCGGTCAGGCTCATCGTCGCGGCGGGCATGGTGGTGGTCTGGGTAAAACCGGAAAAGCCGAGCAGCGCGCCCATGGCGGTGCGTTGCGGGCCGAACAGGGCATTGCCCTGCCAATCGGCGCTTTGCCGCGCGGTGACGCCCCAGGTGAGATAGCCCTGATAGGGCTTGCCCGCCGGCATCATGCCGCGCCCGCCATTGCCCAGCCGCGCCTGCAGCGCAGCGCGCAGGCCCTGGCTGATCATGTCGCCCGCAGTATGGCTGTCACCAATCTGCACGACGGACAGCACCCCACCCGGCGCGCCATTGGCCAGCTTGGCCAGAAACGGCGCCAGCGCGGCGGCATTGGAGAGTTGTCCGGGCACCGCCGCAGTGATCGCCGGCACGGCAGGGGCAGGGGCGCCCGGCAGTGTGAGATCGACCGGTGCGCCGGTCTGCGCAACAGCGGCCGCCGGCAACAGCGCCGCCGTGCCCCAGGCCGCAAGGGCCAACTGCGTGCGGGCAAACGCGCGGGTGATCATGAACGTTTCCCGCTGGCTGGTGAGGTGCCGGCACTCGATTTCGACGGGCTGCCCGAGGGTGTCGGCGCAGGCGTGATCGGCTTGGCATCAGCCGGCGCCTTGGCCGGGGCTGTGGGCAAGTCTGTGGGTGATGCGGTGGACTTGTGTGTGGGCAAGTCTGTTGGCAATCCTGTGGGCTTGCTGGGGATATCCGGCCCTGCTGCGTTGGCAGCAGGCCGCTTGGCATGCTTGGGCGCCTTGGCATGGTTGGCGGATGCTGCCGGCGCTGTGTCATTGCTTACGGCTTGGGTTGTGGGCTTGGCCGCTGGCGGCGCCAGCAGGGCCAGGATCGGCTGCACCACCGGCCGGCTGATCACTTCATATCCATGAAACGTCATGTGCTTGCCGTCGTTGGCGCGGGCGAGATAGTCCTTGCCGGTGGCCGGATCGATCAGGCGCAGGGCAAAATGGCCCTGGCGATCCTGGCTCACCGGCACGGCATTGGCAAAGGGCACGCCCAGGCGGCAGGTGACCTTGGCATAGAAGCGGTTCATGGCCTGGATATCGCGATCGTATGTTGCATCGCGCATGCGCGGCAGGCCCACCCAGCCCACCGCCACGCCGCGCTGCTGCAGCATCCGCACCAGCGCGGTCATCCGGCCTTCGATCGTTTCCTGCCAGGCCGGGGTCATATAGGCGGCGGCGTGGCCGTTGACGAACAGGCCCTGGGTATCGTTGGCGCCAATGCTGATCAGCGCCACGTCGATCGGCTGGCCGGCCACGCGGTCCTTGGCGTCCTGCAACAGATCGCGCGTGCGATAGCGGGTAAAGCCAGTGCCTTCGTGGCTGAATTGGTGAACCTTTACATCGGGATACTTGCGAAACGCCTGGTCGGTCGCGGCCCACAGGCCATCACCGAACGAATCGCCGAACACGCCGATGTGCAGCGGCCGGTGCGCCGCCAGCGCTTCGGCCACGCGCGCGCTCTTGGGAAACGTGCCGCTGCAACCCGGGGCCAGGCTGGGGGCAGGGGCCGGCCCGGCGGCGGCAAGGGGGGCAGGCGTGCCATCGGCCGGCGCGGTATCGGCCAGCGGCGCGCCAGCATCCCAGCCCGGCAGCGCCTGCCACGGCTTGCCCCCGGTACGGAACGAGAGGCCCAGCACAGTGCCCACGGCAATGCCGATGAACAGGACCGCCCCACGGTCCAGCACCATGATCCATCTGCGCTTGCCCAAGAAAACCGTCCTGCCTTTCTACCGCCCGCTCCCTATGGAGGGCAGCCAAGGGCGTCAACGGCTTCGCGGTAATCAGACTGCTGCCTTGCGATCACCGAACCTCGGATGAATGAAGGGGGGCGGGCGCAATCGGCCCCAGCGTCATCAGCGCATTGAGCCGGGCGCGATAGGCGGCCAGTTGCGCCGGATCGACACTGCGCGGGCGCATGATCATGCTGAACGAGCCGGGATCGACCACCTGGCCACCACGGTAGAGTTCATAGTGCAGGTGCGGTCCGGTCGACAGGCCGGTAGAGCCGACATAGCCGATCACCTGCCCCCGCACGACATGGCTCCCAGGCGCCACGGCAATGCGGCTCATGTGGCCATAGCCGGTGCCGATACCACCCCCATGATCGAGGCGCACATATTCGCCATGCCCGCCATGCCAGCCGGCAAACGTCACTGTACCGTCGCTGACCGCATGGATCGGCGCGCCCCAGGCCGCCCCGAAATCGATCCCGGCGTGCAGGCGCACGTAGCCCAGGATGGGATGGCGGCGCCAGCCAAAGCCCGAGGTAATATGTCCATCCACGGGCGCGGCCAGCATGCCCGCCGATGTGCTTGCGGCCATTGTTCCCTTCATCGCCTCGGGGCTCATGAATTCGCCCTGGTTGCCCCAGCGCAGCAATTGCGCGCGTTGCTGCGATCCCCGGCGCACCCCGGCATAGAGCAGATCACCCATCTGCCCCTGGCCATCGGCGGCGCGCTTGTAGGCCACCACCAGGTCGAATTCGTCCGTGGGAGCGATGTCTTCGAACGGCAGCACGGTATCGATCGTGCGCAGATAGTCCTGCACCGCCTGCGGGCTGGCCCCGGCGGCGCGGGCAGAGCGATAGAGGCTGCTACCGACAATGCCGGTCAGGCGCATCGGCGTGGTATCGACCGGGATCGCGCGCTGGTGCAGCGCCAGGCCGCCGCCTTGGCGCACGATATCGATGGCCAGGTCAAACCGCGCCCGTACGCTGAGCTTTTCCAGCGGGCGCGGATCGAACGGGTTGGCGTGGGCGCCCAGCGTCATCGCAAAGCGCGTGCCGGGCAGCAGTTGTTCGGGCGGCAGGGCGCGGGTGATAAGGCCCGCCACTTGCGCGGCATCGCTGCCGGCCAGGCCCGAGCGTTGCAGCATGCGCGCCAGGCTGTCATTTTCACCCAGCGTGGCGGTAAGGGCAATGGTCGCCCGTTCGGGCGCAGCGGCGAGGTGGATCACCCGCGCAGTGGCGGCAAAGTGGCGGCCGTTGCTGGCGCCCTGGGCCAGCGGACGAATGCCTTGCGCGGCAAATTCCTGCGCCATGCCATCATCGAGCGCCTGCAGCGGCGCAGCCTGGAGCGGGGCGAAACTGGGCCATAGCGCCAGCGCGGTAGCGGCCAGCGTGGCACAAGTGGCCGCACCATGCAGCCAGCGGCGGCTGCCGATATCCTGCGCCAGATCGTGCACATGCAGCCAGCGCGCGGCGGCGCGTTCGATGCGCAGGCAGGCGCCCAACCAGCGGCGGGCAAACGGGTGGGGCGATTGGCGCCAATCAGGCGCACCGGGCAGGGGCGTACCCGGCAGGGCAGGGGTAACGATCGGCGCGCGCCGGGTGCCAAAGCCACCAGGCACGGTGCTGCGCGCAAAGCCACCGCCGCCCAGGCCAGCGGCGCCGATGCCTTTGCCAAAGCTGCCGAAACTGTCGCTGGGCCCGTGCACGCCCGTGTGATTCCCTTGTCCAGGCCCATCCGGGCAAAACCCCTGCCTTCTCCCTGCCTCACCAGGGTTAACACCCCGTAAAGTACCCATGCAGGCTTGCGGATAGGCGCGGAACGCCGCAATCTGCGGCAACGAAGGGGGAAATCGAGCAATGTCGGAACCGGCCCTTGCGGTTGGCCAGGATGGCCACACGCATGAAACTGCCTGCCTCAACTGCGCCACGCCGCTGCTCGGCAGCCACTGCCATGCCTGCGGCCAAGCGGCGCATGTCCACCGCACGTTGGGGGCGTTTTTCCACGACCTTCTCCACGGGGTTTTCCACTTCGAAGGGCGCATCTGGCACACCCTGCCCATGCTCGCCTGGCGCCCGGGCGAACTGACCCGGCGCTATATCGATGGGCAGCGAGTGCGCTTCGTCTCGCCCCTGGCGCTGTTCCTGTTCAGCGTGTTCCTGATGTTTGCCGTGTTCCACCAGATCAGCGGCGAATGGCACTGGAACCCCAGCGCGGCCGACAATGGCAAGAGCCTGGCCCAGGGCAAGGCCGAGGCGCAAAGCAAGCTGGCCAAGCTGGAGGCGCAGCGCGCGCAGTTGCAGGCGCAGCACCAGAGCACCGAGGCGATCGACGATCAGATCGACACGCAGAAAACCTCGCTCGACATCCTGGAAAACATGGCGCCCTCGGCACCGGGCAGCGGTACCCCGCGCGTGAGCAGCGACATTCCCGTGCTGGCCCATGTGCTCGAGGCCTTTCGCACCAATCCGGGCCTGGCGCTCTACAAGCTGCAATCCTACGCCTATAAATACAGCTGGGCGCTAATCCCGATATCGGTGCCGATGCTGTGGCTGCTATTCCCGTTCAGCCGGCGCTTTCAGCTTTACGACCACACCGTGTTCGTCACGTTTTCGCTGGCGTTCATGACGCTGTTTTCCGTGGTGCTGATGATCGCCAACCGCATCGGCCTGCCTGGTGTGGCGCTGGCCACGCTGATCGTGCCGCCGCTGCATATCTATCGCCAGGTGCGCGGCACCTATGGCTGCGGTCGGGCAGGGGCGCTATGGCGCACCGCAGCGCTGCTGGTCTTTGCCATGATCGCCCTGCTACTATTTGCCGGGGTTATTCTGGCGCAGACCAGCGCAGAGTAACGCTGTTCCACGTGAAACGCCTGGGGAGACTGCTTGCCCGTGCCGATCCTGTTCCGGGCCGATCTGCCAGCCTCGGCCATGGCCACCTGGACGCGGGCGCTTGCCGCCGCGCTGCCCGAGGACACTATCGTGGCCTGGACCGGCGCTGATGACACCCAGCCGCCATCAGCGCTACTGGCCGATATCAGCGTGGCCGTGGTCGCCAATCCGCCACCTGGGCTGCTGGCGCGTCTGCCGGCGCTGCGCCTGGTGCAAAGCGCCTGGGCCGGTGTCGATGGCCTGCTGGCCGATCCGACGCTGCCACCGGTCACGCTCGCCCGGCTGATCGATCCACAGCTGGCGGCCGACATGGCCGAGGCGGTGCTCGGCCACGTACTGATGCTGCATCGCCAGGTGCCCGCCTATCGCGCGCAACAGGCCGCCGCGTGCTGGCAACCGCTGCCCCAGCCGCGCCTGGCAGAACGCCGCGTGACCATCCTGGGCATGGGGGAAATGGGCCAGGCCAGCGCGGCCCTGCTGGCGCGCACCGGCTTTCCCGTGACGGGATGGAGCCGCAGTGGGCGCGGCGCTGCCGATGGCACGATCCCCATGCTGGCAGGAGATGCTGGCCTGGCCGTGGCGTTGGCGCAGGCCGATATCCTGGTCAACCTGCTGCCGTTGACAACGCAGACCCACGGCCTGCTCGATCGCAAGGCACTCGCCCGCCTGCCGCGCGGGGCCGGGCTGATCAACGCCGGCCGCGGCGCCCACGTGGTAACGGCCGATCTTATCGCCGCGCTCGACAGCGGGCAGGTGGGCCATGCCGTGCTCGACGTGTTCCCGCACGAGCCGCTGCCGCAGCACGATCCGCTGTGGCAGCATCCCGGCGTGACCATCACGCCCCACGTGGCCGCACCCACTGATCCCCATTCGGCCGCGCGCGCGATTGCCGCCAACATCGCGCGCTGGCGCGCCGGGCAGCCGCTGGCCGGCCTGGTGGACCGCGCGGCTGGATACTAATAGGCTGCGCCCCATGGATCGGATGGATCATGCACGCCGCCGTTTTGCCGTGGCCCTGGCAGCGATGGCCGGCTTTGTCGATGCCGTGGGCTTTCTCTCGGCCGATGGTTATTTCGTCTCGTTCATGTCGGGCAACACTACCCGGCTGGGCGTGGCGCTGGGCACCGATGTGCCCCGCGCGCTGGTGCCGGCGCTGCTGATCACCGGGTTCGTGGTGGGGGTAACCCTGGGCGCACTGGTGGCGCTCAAGGCCGGGGCCAGGCGCAAGCCGGCGGTGCTGGGCCTGGTCACGCTGTGTTTGCTCGAAGCGGCGCTGGCGCGGGTGCTGGGCCAGCACGGCGCCATGCTGGCCGGGCTAGTGCTGGCGATGGGCGCGCTCAACAACACGTTCCTGCGCGATGGCGAAGTGGCCGTAGGATTGACGTACATGACAGGCGCCCTGGTCAAGCTGGGCCAGGGCCTGGCGCGCCAGCTTGCCGGCGTGAGCGGGGGCGGCGAATGGCGGCCGTGGGCGCTGCTCTGGTCAGGGCTGCTCGCCGGGGCCGTGGTCGGGGCCTTTTTGCAGGACCGCCTGCCGCTGGGCTGCCTGTGGATCAGCGCCAGCTGGGCCGCGATCATGGCCGGCGTGGCATTCAGGCTTCCGGCGGAATCCTGAGCAGCTTTTCGCGCGAAGTTGCGCCGCGCAACAGATCGACGTGGCTCGCCGCCACGCCCAGCGCCTGGGCCACCAAGCCGATCACGGCAGCGGTCGCCTTGCCATCCTCGGGCTTTGCCCGCACTTTCACCAGCACGCGGCCGTCTTCGATCGCCACGCCTTCGGCCCGCGCACCGGGGGTGACGCGCACCGCCAGGCGGTGTTCGCCATCGGTCAGCGCGCGCAGGGCTGCGGCGGGCGGCAGATCAGGCTTGGGCCGTGCCATTGAGCGCCTCTGCCACGGCGGCGGCATGGGCCTGGCCGTTTTCGACATAGTGCGCGACGCCGTGCTGCATGTCGGCCAGCGCTTCGTCGGTCAGCTCGCGCATGAAGGCAGCAGGCCGCCCGCTCCACAGCTGGCGCGCGGGGATGCGCTTGCCCGGCGTCAGCATGGCGCCCGCCGCCAGCATGGCATCGCTTTCGATCACCGCGCCATCCATCACGATGGTGCCCAGGCCCACGAACGCGCGATCGTGCAGCGTGCAGCCGTGGACCATCGCCATGTGGCCAATCAGCACGTCCTCGCCAATCAGTGTGGGAAAGCCTTCCGGACGCCCCGGCTTGGGGCTGTCGCAATGGATCACCGTGCCGTCCTGCACATTGCTGCGCGCGCCGATCACCACGCGGTTGACGTCAGCCCGGATCACGCAGTTGTACCAGATCGATACCCCTTCCGCGATGGTGACGTCACCCACGATGCGGCATCCCGGCGCAATGAATGCGCTGGGGTGGATCTGCGGCGTCTTGCCATGCAGCGGCAGGATGGTGACATCGGCGCGGCTGGTCATGCTGCTCACCGGTTGAGCAGCCGCGCGGCATGCGCGGCATAATAGGTCAGCACGCCGGAACAGCCCGCCCGCTTGAACGCCAGCAGGGTTTCGAGCACCAGCGCATCGCGTTCCCCCGCGCCGGCGGCCACGGCTGCCTCGATCATCGCGTATTCGCCGCTGACCTGATAGGCAAAGACCGGCACGCCGAACGCCTCTTTCACGCGCACGGCAATGTCGAGATAGGGCAGCCCGGGCTTGACCATCACGCTGTCCGCGCCTTCTGCCAGGTCCAGCTCCACCTCGCGCAGGGCTTCCTCGGCGTTGCCCGGGTCCATCTGGTAGGTTTTCTTGTCCCCCTTGAGCAGCCCGCTCGAGCCCACGGCATCGCGGAACGGACCGTAAAAGGCCGAGGCATACTTGGCGGCATAGGACATGATCTGGACATTGGCGTGGCCGGCGCCTTCCAGTGCATCGCGGATCGCGCCGATGCGGCCGTCCATCATGTCGGACGGAGCGATGATATCGGCCCCGGCCGCCGCCTGGTTGAGGCTCTGCCCCACCAGCACTTCGACCGTGGCGTCATTCTCGACATAGCCGGCATGGTTGACCAGGCCATCCTGGCCATGGGTGGTATAGGGATCGAGTGCCACGTCGGTGAGAATGCCGATGGCGTCGCCACAGGCGTCGCGGATCGCGCGGATCGCGCGGCACATCAGGTTGTCGGGGTTGAGCGCCTCGCGCCCGTCGTCGCTGCGCCGCTCGGCCTGGGTATTGGGAAACAAGGCCAGGCAGGGAATGCCCAGGTCCACCGCTTCGCGCGCCCGCGCCACCATGCCGTCGACCGACCAGCGCGACACGCCCGGCAGCGAGGCGATCGGCTGTTCGACGCCGGTGCCTTCAGTCACGAACAGCGGCCAGATCAGATCGGCCGGGGTGATCAGCACCTCGCGGTGCAGGGCGCGGCTCCAGGCGGTGGTACGGGTGCGGCGCAGGCGGGCTTGGGGATAGCTGGCGATCATGTGCCTTTGCTAGGCCCAAGGGCCAGCCCGGGCAACGGGGCAGTTTGTCCTGCCCTCAGGCTTCGTTAGTGGAAAGCGTGCCACATTCGGCCACGCCATAGGTACGCACCGTGGTGGGCATGATGCGATAATCTGGCCGGCGCGCGGCATAGAGACGATGACGCGCGATGCGGGCAATGCTGACCCGATCGCCCTGGTTGCCGCCCAGAACGTGATAGGCGGCCTCGTCCTGCGCCACGCACAGGCCGACATGGCCACCGCCTGACCGCTGGAACACCAGCACGTCACCCAGCATCGGCTGCGCCGCCGCGCTGCCAAACCGCGCCCAGTTGAGCGCCCATAGCGGATTGGCCGGCAATGGCTTGCCCGCGCGCTGCGCCACCAGGGCCATGAACAGGCCGCACCAGGCCGTGCTGTCGGCACGATAGGCGCGGGCCACGTCACCGCCGAGTTCGGCAGCCCACGCCAGGATGACAGGATTGCTGGCCGGGCCCGCCTGCTCGGCCGTGTCGATCAGTGCCAGGCCTTCGCGCAGCATGCGGGGCAGGGGTTGCAGGGTGGAAAGCCAGCGATAGGCAGGGGGCAGGACGGGCATAGGGAAACCTCGCATCGGCGTAGCTCCCACTGGCCCGCCACGCGTTTTCCTGCGCCCGCCCCGGCACCAGTTGAATCGTTGCGGGTGGCCTTGCGCCTTGGCGCAAGCACCCGGCACATGAACGCAACATGATTGACACAGAGCGCCGCAGCGGCCAACGGGGGCGCCTTCGTTCAGCCGACCAGCCGGGGGGAGGGGCCATTTCGGGTCCGGGGCCTTGGCTGGTGGCGAGACGTGGGGAAGCCCGCACGCGCTTTTCGATTTGGGTTTTTATTGTGCGTGTGACTTGGCGACCTTGCGCCCGTGTGATGCCTTGGAATGTCTAAAAGTGCCTTCGGCAAAATAGCTTGTGTCTTTTCCGCAGTGGCCGTTCTGGCTGCCCTGCAAATGTCCGCACCCGCCGTTGCGGCCAACCAGCCTCTTTCCCAGCCCGTGATTACGTTGCCCGCCCTGGCGCCTGAAACCGCCCAGCCGGCCGAGGCCGAATCGCCCGCTGATGCCGCCGCCACAGCGCCGGCAAGCCTGCAATCCGCCATCGACGCGCCGTCCACCGTGGACCAGGCCCAGGTGGAATGCATGGCCAAGGTCATCATCCACGAAGCTGGCAACCAGCCCCGTCTCGGCCGTGCCGCTGTTGCCCAGGTGATCCGCGCGCGGACCCAGGACCCGCGCTTTGCCACCAAGCCTTGCGCCGTGGTGCGCCAGCCTGGCCAGTTCTTCAACGTCGACGCCTATAACCCGCCGCGCGATACCGACCAGTGGCGCGAAGCCGTTGCCATCGCCACGCAGGTATTGAACGGCGAAGGCGACAATCCGGTTCCCGGCGCGCTGTTCTTTCACACCGCCAGCAGCCCGATGAAGGGCCGCACCAAGGTGGGCCGCATCGAAGGGCATGTGTTCTATCGGTAAGCCGCGGTTTTGCCGGAACGCAAAAAAGGCCGGCGTGGTTGCGCCGGCCTTTCTTGTGCGTCGCTGCAATTGCGCCGTCAGCCGCCCGAATTCATCGGCATCTGCGTTTGCGAGCGTTCGATCAGGCGCTGGTTCTGCTGGCGCTGCTCTTCCCAATCGCTTTTGCGCATGCAGACCTTCTTGGACCGCAGCAGCGATCCGGTCTCGGCAAAGCGTTCGCAGATCATCGGATCGGCGTCCTTGGCCGGCTTTGCCGCAGCAGCAGGCGTGACCGCCGGCGCAGCAGCGGCAGCCGGAACGGGGGCGGCCGGGGCCGATTGCGGAGCAGACGTGGTGCTGGACTGCGCAGCGCTGGCCAGCAACAGCGGCGCGGCAAGGGCAATAGACAGGAACATGGGCCAAATCCCTCAGTTACGGGGCATTTATTGCGTGGCGTGACAATGCCCCCAACCGGGCAGCGCAGCAAGCCCCCTTGCGCGATGCCCAGCCTGCCAACGGCACTTACACCGCGCCATCACTGGCAATGATCCGCGCCACCGCCTCCTGCTCGACGCTGTCGAGGTCGGGATGCCACAGGTCGAAGATCAGCACGACCCGTAGCCGGTCGCTGGGATTGGCGGCCTCGTGCTCGATCGTATCATCGAACACGAAACCCTCCCCCTCTCGCCAGGGACGGGTTTCCGCCCCCACGCGGAACCAGCAACCAGGCGGAACCACCAGCGGCAGATGGCACAGCAACCGCGTGTTGTTCACGCCGACATGGGGCGGAATGGTCGTGCCCGGCGCCAGGAGAGAGAACATCGCGTTGGGCGATGCGCCGGGAATGCGGGGCTGGGCCACGGTTTCCAGCAAGGCCATCGTCGCCGGGCAGGCCGCGGCGTTGACATCGATGCGGTTGCCCTGGCGCAGCAGGTGAATGGCCGACCAATCGGGATTGCGATTGAGATCGCGCCACTGCGCCAGCGCTTCGTGATCCTCATATTGCAGATAGGGCAGCAGTTCTGCCCGGCCAGAGGCAAGCAGCGCTTCCATTTCGGCCCGGATGATGGGCGTGGCGCGTTCGAACTCAGGCAGCCAGGGAAAGCGGGCGCGAGGATGGAACTCGCGCTCGACCAGGCCGGGATAGTGAAAATGCGTCGGGCAGCTGCGGAATGGCCGGGTGCGCCGCAAGACATTGTTGCGCATGCGGGTGATCCGCCAGTCACGATCGCTGTTTTCGCCGTTGCACAGCGTGCCGATCGCGGCATCGAGCCGCGCCTCGCGCTTTGCACTCCATTCGGCGTGCCAGCGTTCACCGGCGGCCACGGCCATGGCCAGCGGGGCAGGGAGTTCGCCCGACGGACGCTGCGCCAGCGCCTCGTGCCAGGCACGGCCAGCCTCATCGGGCGCGAGGCGCTCCAGCAGGCTGGCGCGCAAGGCCAGCGCCATGAAATCCAACGGCGCCAGGGCCAAGGCTTGGTGCACGGCATCCAGCGCGCGCTGCGGCTGGCGCAGGGCGCGGCGCAACCCCGCCAGGCGCAGCCACGCCTGGTCCAACGCCACCTGTCCGGGTGGCGCCTGCGCAATGATGTTTTCCAGCGCTTGCGCCGCGCTGGCCAGATCCCCCCGGTTTACATGATTGTCTACGTCTTGCCTTATCCTGTCTTGCCATGCCCCCTGCATGATCTTCCCCGTCCAAACACCAGGCCCCCCCGGGCCTGTTCAACGCGTATCAGTCTGGCACCGGCCAATCCGGCAGGCGCTCGTCCTCAATTCCATAGCCAAAGTGATCTGCCCAAGGACGCAGCACGTCCATGATCGGCGCCAGGTGGCGTTCGTACCGGCGCCAGCGCCCACTGGCGCGGCGATAGAGCGGCTCGGTCACCTGGGAATAGCTGGCGCTCGACACCAGCCCGCGATCACGCGCGGCGCGGGTATGATCGATGCGGTCGGTCGGATAGGCCAGCCCGGCCCAGTCGAACAACGGACGCAGCACGCGCTCGGAATCCTCCACCAGCCGTTCATAGACGACCGTTGCCACCGGCAGATCGAACAGCGCGCGGGCCTTTTCCCAATGGGCGAAGGTCAGATCATACAGCGCAGCGGCATCGTCCAGATCTAGGAAGTTGGCCATCGCGCTGTTGGTGCGGAAGTGGGTGAGGTAACAGCTGAGCACCACATCGCAGGGATGGCGCAACGACAGCACAAACCGCGCATCAGGAAACAGGCGGCGGATGATCGCCACCTTGTTGAGATGCAGCGGCTGCTTGTCGACCACGATGCGGCCCGAGCAATCGCCGCACAGCGCATCGACCTTGGCAAAATAGGCATCGCGGGCCGCGGCCACCTGTGCCGGGCTCGCCTGGTCGAGCGCGGCCACGTTGCCCAGCGCGGCCTCTGCCTCGACGATGAACGGCTCTTCCTCCAGCACCGCCACATCGGGATCGGCCATCAGCAGCGTATCGAGCAGGGTAGTGCCCGATCGCGGAAAGCCCACCAGAAACAGTGGGCTGGCGCGCGGCGAGGGCGGCGGTGGCGGGGTCCAGCCCGCCAGCCATGCTGGCGACAGCTGCGCCGCGGCCTGCGCAATCGCCTCGCGATAGGCGCGTGCCCGCTCGCGCGGTGCGGTAGGATCGCTTTGCCAGTGCTCGTTCATCGCGGTGAACGCGACAAACGCCTCGTCGTGGCGACCGAGACGATCGAGCAGCAGGCCGCGCAAATGCAGCGTACGTTCGGGAGCCATTGCATCGCCGACGCGATCAAGCGCTGCGAGCGCTCCCACAGCGTCCCCGACGCGCTTGAGGTGCAATGCCTCGATAAAGGCGCGCGAGCCGTCGTCAGCGCCCACCTCCGCCGCAATCCGGGCCAGATCGGCGATTTCATCCTCGCGGTTGATGCGTTCCAGCACGGCGGCGAGCCCGGCATAGGCGCTGCCCATCGCCGGATCGAGCGTCATCGCACGGCGATAGGCGGCTTCTGCTTCGGCAAAGCGATTGGTGCGGCTGCCTTCGGCGCCAAGATCGTGATGCAACGCGGCATCGTCCGGGCTCAACCGCGCCGCTTCGGCCAGCGCCGCAAAAGCGGCCGCATCATCACCGCGGACACGGTGAATGGTATGTTCGGCGATCAGCAGCTTGGCATCATCGGGCCACAGCTGCCGGGCCTGCGCCAGGTCACGCTCTGCCGCGTCCAGTTCGCCCGCGGCAACCAGCACATTGACGAGATTGACGCGGATCGGCGGCGAATCCGGAGCCAGCTGCACGGCGCGGCGCAGCGCGCTGATCGCCCCGGCCATGTCGTCCGCCGCTTCCAGGGCATTGCCCAGATTGTTCCAGGCGCTCCAGTCTTGTTCAGCCGCCGCCACGACGATGCGGTAATAGGCGATGGCAGTTGTGGCATCGGCCAGTTCCAATGCGACGGCACCACCCAGCCGGGCCAGGCGCAGGCTGCGGTCGGCCCGCGCCAGCGCCGGCGTGACCAGTGCCAGGGCACGCGCCAGCTCGCCCGTGCGATAGAGGGATTCGGCCAGGTTGGTCCTGACGGTCATATCGTCGGGGCGCTGGGCATGCGCCGTTTCCAGATAGGGAATGGCCCGTAGCGGTTGCCCGCGCATGGCCTCGATCGCGCCAGCCAGCGCGGCCAGCACTGGATCGCGCGGCGCGGCGGCCACAGCCCGCGCTGCCAGCAGTGCAGCCTCGTCCAGCCGGCCACGCCGCGCGGTGTCGGCAATGGCCTGGAGCGAGGGCGGGGGAAGCTGGGTCTGCATCATCTATCCTGTGGTCGGCAATTGGGCGCATCGCGCCCGGCCTGCCAGTGTGGCAGCGCTGGCGCCGGGCTCAAGGCAAAAAAAGTGGCGACGCACTTTCGCGCGCCGCCACTTCTGTCACGTCACGTGGGGACTATCAGAAGTCGAGCGTGATGCTCGAGTAGAGATAGCGGCCCAGCGAGTCGTAGGTGCCCGGGTAGGTGTTGCCGTTGCAATACACCGAAGCGCAGGCGTTGCCGGCCGCACCCGACGTCACCAGCGGCGGGTCACGATCGAAGATGTTGTTCACACCAAAGCGCAGCGTAGCCTTGCCCTGGATGCGGGTGGACAGAGCCAGGTCGAAGTAGCTCTGGGTCGGGATGTGCGAGTTGAAGTCGTTGTACGGACCCGACAGCGTGGTGGACTTGTTCTTGTATTCCACGTCGACGCTGTCGAAGTAACGCCACTGCACCGAGATGTTGATACCAGCCTTGGTATCAAGACCCAGACGCAGCTTGTGACGCCACACCGGACGCGGGCTGCCGCAGGTCACGCCATAGTAGCCGGCGCAATCATAGAGAGCGGTCAGACCGTTATCGACGACATACTTGTCGAGGTAGGTCGCAACGAAGCTGATCGTGCCACGGCCCAGGCCACCCAGCGCGTGGGCGTAGTTGCCGTTGAACTCGAAGCCCTTGGTCTTCACGCCACCGACGTTCACCGGGGTGTCGGTCACGTAGCCGTCCGAGGTCAGCCACAGCGAACCAGCTGCGTTGCGGTGGATAAGGCCGCAAGCCGTCGGGTTGAGATCGGTGGTGCAGGCCGCGAGGATCGCGTCGGCGCCGTAGCCCTGGATCGCCTTCTTCAGCTTGATGTCGAAATAGTCGACGCTGAAGCTGAAGCCCGGAACGAACGAAGGCTGCAGGATCACGCCCACGGTCTTGGTGGTCGCGACTTCAGGACGCAGCTGGCCGTTGCCGCCCAGGTAGCCGTTATACTGGCCAGCCGGGTTGGAAACGACCTTCTGGCCAACCTTCAGGCCCTGCAGCAAGCAGCCCTGATCGGCAGCGGTCAGCACCTTGTCCGCGCACGGATCGGTCGAGCCATCGAGGCCGACGTAGTTGGGCGAGAACAGTTCCTGGATGTTGGGAGCGCGCACCGCACGGTTGATCGAGCCACGGATACGCAGATCGCGAACCGGAGCGAAATCAGCGCCGATCTTCCAGGTGTTGGTGTTGAACACCTGGCCGTTCGACACGCTGTAGTGCGAGTAGCGGTAGCCCAGGTTCAGGCTGAGGTTGTAGATGAAGCCATCCTGGACCAGCGGCACTTCGGCTTCGCTGATGAACTCGGTGACCTTGTACGAACCGCTGACCGAAAGGGTCGGCGCGCCCTGGCCGGTGAGATCGCCGGTCTGGAATTCGTTGTCGGTCTTGAGGTCGAGCGATTCGCGGCGGTGTTCCACGCCCAGCGCGATGCTGATGCCGTCCGAGGCGAGCGGGCTCTTGATGCCCATCTGGCCCAAGTCGCCGGTCAGCTGGCCGCTGAGCACCTGTTCGGTGGTGTGGCCACGCTGGAAGCCCGAAGCGTTGAGGTAGTTGAGCGCAGCAGGCGAGATCTGCCCGCTGAACACATTGTAGGGAACGCAGTTCGGGTCGCCACCGGTGAGAACCGAGCGGCACACGGCTTGGCCGGTTGCCGGGTTGGTCACCACATCGAGCGCGTTGTGCAGGCGCGCAGCCGAGAACTCGTTGGTGTACACCTGCGAGTAGTTGACGCGGCCATACTGGTAGTACGCATCATAGCTCCAGCCCTTGCCGAGTTCGCCACGCGAACCGATCAGGGTGCGGAATGCCTGGTGCTCCAGATCGCTCTGGCGCGGACCGCCTTCGACGTTGCGGCGCAGCAGCTGCATGTAAGCCAGGTTGTAGGGCGCGCCGGTGGTCGGATCGATCTTGTTGATCGCGCCGGGGGCCGGGGTGCCATAGACGTTGGTGTATGCAGCCGGGGTCAGCGGATAGTTGCCGACATAACCGACGATGAGGTTGTCCGGGTTGCAGATCTGGCTCTTCTGCGAGGCCGACATCATCGGGTTGTCGCAGTTGATCGTCAGCGTGTTGCCGAAGTCGCCCGACGGCGCGATCTGCGCCACGGTGCGGTCATCCATGAACATGAATTCCATGTACGGATGGATCGCCGAATTGACTTCGTAATCGATGAAGGCGCCGGCGGTGTAGCGTTCATCCGGACGCTGGAAGTAGTTCAGCGGCGCGAAGTTGTAGCGCGTACGCGTCTTTTTAGCGAGGGTGCCCGGGCCAAGCGCGCCGAAGGTCGACGACGACGAACCCGCCGGCGTGAACAGGATGTTGCCGGTGGCCGAGGTGGCCGAGCCGCCGCACTGCAGCGTCTTGCTGTCAGCATTCTGCACAGTGCAGGCGCTGTAGTCGCGCTTGGCTTGCAGGATCGGGTTCACCTTGCGGTAGCCGAAATAGGCCATTGCATGGCCCTGGCCATCGGCGAACTTGGTGCCGAACGAAATCGTCGTGTCGAAGTTGCCGCCATCGGCAACGCTGCCGCGCGGATAGCCATAGCCCGACAGGCCCTGGGCGGTGCGCTTGTCGAGGATCGACGGCGTGACCGAGTTGTTGTTGTCGTGCTGGTAGAAGCCATAGTTCGCATCGACGCGCAGGCCGGTGAACTCGGTATCGAGCACGAAGTTGACGACGCCAGCGACCGCGTCGGCACCGTAGGTGGCCGAAGCACCACCGGTCAGCACGTCAACGCGCTTGACCAGCGAAGCCGGCACGAAGTTCAAGTCAGCAGCTGAGCTGGTCACGTCACCAGGCATCAGGCGGCGACCGTTGACCAGCACCAGGGTACGCGAGGCGCCGAGACCGCGAAGGTCGACCGTGGCGGTACCAGTTGCACCGTTGGCCAGCGTCGAAGACTGCGCCGCGAACACCTGCGGCAGCGAATTGAGCAGGTCTTCGGTCTTGGTCGTGCCCTGCAGCTTGATGTCTTCCGACGTCAGGCTGGTGATCGGCGCGGTCGAGGTGAGGTTCGGCGAAGCGATGCGCGAACCGGTGACGACGATGGTCTGGCCCGCATCGGCGGGCGCGGCATCGGCCGGGGCGGCGGCGTCTTGCGCAAAGGCAGGCGCAGCCAGCGAAGCGATGGCAAGCGCAAGGCCTGCTGCACCGACGCGATAGGCGGTGGTGTTGATCTTGGTCACTGTTCAGTCCCTTCTGGAGGCAGCCGACCAGTTTGGCTGCCAGGAGCGACAATCCCGGCTTTCCAAAGCAGGCCCGGCCCTTTTGCGAGGGCAGGACGATGCAGCGTTCCACGAAAGCCGGGACCGATGCCGTCTTGTGCGAGATTTTTCGTCGCAAATGAAAGCAGCTTCTCACCGCCCCCCACAAAACGTTTCACTCATGTTGCAACGAAGCAACATGAGTAGCCACCAACCGCAAACATCGCGAAATTTATGCAAATCACAGAGGCATCAAAGCCACATTTCGTTTCAACTGTGTCGGAAATTTGCCCAAGGCCACCGTCGCGGAGCACGTTGTCCAGACGCAAAAAAGGCCGGGTCTGGGTGACCCGGCCTGATCAAGGCCACAGCGATGTGACCCTGCGGCAAAGAATGGCCCGGCGCGCTCCCCGCGGGAAGACGCGCCGGGCCTGATATCAGAAGTTGGCCGTGACGCGCGCGAAGAAGCTGCGGCCCATCACGTCATAGACGGTCGGGAAGGTGCTGCCCGCCACCGAGGTGGCGCCGCTGGTGTCACCCACGATCGGGGGCTGCTTGTCGAACACGTTGAGCACGCCGAGCGAGAAGGTGTACTTGTCGTTCACGCGGATCGTGGCGGTTTCGTCAAAGTAGCTGACGGCCGGGATGCGGTTGGTCTGGATCTGCGTGTCGGCATCCTCGCTCACCTGGCCGATCAGGCGCCAGCGGGTGGAGAGATCAACGTTCTTCCAGCCCAGGCCCAGCGTTGCCACGTGCTTCCACTTCGGCGCCGGAATGTCGCAATCCGCACCAAAGCGGCCGGCGCACTGGATCACGCTGCCGCCCACCACCTGATAGTTGGTGATGACGTAGGTGCCGGCAAAGTCGAAGCCATAGTGGAAGCCGCTGCGGCTGCCGCGATGGAAGTTCACGCCGAAGTCGAGACCGCGCGTGCGCAGCGCCGCCACGTTGGCATAGAGCGTGTCGACGCCCGCCGTCAGGCCACCCGACAGCGAACCATCGACCGTGCTGCGGTGAATGCCCTGGCAATAGGGATTGGTCGGATCACCCGAGGCAAAGCACTGTGCCACGACCACCGAGGTGGAGTTGGTCACGATCGCATTGGCGATCTTGATGTCGTAATAGTCGGCGGTCAGCGACAGGCCAGGAATCTGGGCCGGTTCGATCACCACACCGGCCGTGATGGTGTTCGACTTTTCCGGCTTGAGGTTGGTGTTGCCGCCGTAGAAGGCATTGACCTGGCCCGAGATCGGACCGGAAATCAAGCCGTTGGTCAGCTGCGCCTGGGTGGCGCCCTGGGCGAGACACAGTGCCGCCGTGGTGCCCGTCACGCCCGAACCGGCGCAGGGATCGGTGCCGAGGTTGCCGGTGCCCAGGGTCTTGGGCAGGTAGAGTTCATAGAGGTTGGGCGCACGCACCGACCGCTGGAAGTTGGCGCGGAACTTGAGGCCCTGCACCGGCGCATAGTCGGCCCCGAACTTGTAGGCCGAAACCCCGCCCGAGATCGAGTAATCCGAATAGCGGTAGCCGGTTTCAACATCGAGCGCCTGGATGCCAGGCTTGTCCTGGACGAGCGGCATCTTGAACTCGGCGTAGACTTCCTTGACGTTGTAGCTCTTGTTCGGGATGTTGAAGCCCTGGCCGTAATAGATCAGGTCACCCGAGGCGTAATCGTCGCTGACTTCGATATCGGCGGTTTCGCGGCGATAGGTCACGCCCAGCGAGATGGCGGCCGGGTTGGCGGCAAACGGGCTGCGCAGGAATTTGACGTCGCCCGAAACGTTGCCTTCGGCCACGAACTGGGTGGTGCGATCGTCTTCCGTCGCATTGCGCAGCACATAGGACAGCGCATTCTGCGTAATGCCATTGGCCGAGAACAGATCGATCGGCACGCAACCCTGCGCGCGTGCATCGGCACTGCGGCACATCGCGCCGCCATTGCCATCAGACACGGCGTCAAGCGCATTGGTCAGCGCCGAATAGGACAGGTCGTTTTCCAGCAGCGTGTGCTTGTGCACCTGGGCATACTGCACCGAGGTGTCGAACTTCAGGCCGGTATCGAAGAAATCGCCACGCAGGCCGGCCAGGGCCTGCCAGGTTTCGTTGGTGTGGGTTTCGATGCGGCCGCCGGCCTCGGTGATGCGGCGGCGGATGCTGATGGTCGAGCTGCCGTCGGAATTGATCTGCAACTGCGGATTGGCAGCCTTGTCGAAGAACGCTTCCTGCTCGGCCGCGCTGAGGTAGGGGTTGTCGGAATAGACGTTGAACGGATAGCCCGCCGTCGCCGTCGGCGCGAGGGTCTGGACCGTCTTGGTGTGCTGGTACGAAGCCCAGCCATACAGCTCGACCTTGTCGCTGACGTCGTAGTTCCACATCGCCATGCCGCCATAGCGTTCGAACGGCGTCTGCGCGTAGTTGATCGGGTTGTAGTTATAGGTGCCATAGTTGCTGGTGAGGCCGCCAGCGGCAGTCACCTGCTGCAACCCGCCGCCCGGAATCGAGAACAGCGTGGGCGTGGTGTTCGACGAGCCGCAGCTTTGCGACAGGTCTTCCGAGCACAGCGTGCGGCTGGAAAAGTCGCGCGCGGCAAACTTGACGCCATCGCGCTTGGAATAGTTGGTCGACAGGATCAGGTGGCCGCGATCGCCGATGTTGAACCCGCCGGTAAGGCTGGCATCATACTGCGCGCCATCGCCATAGCCGGTGACCTGGCTGCCGGCGTCAAGCTTGAGGCCGGTGAACTTGTCGTCGAGCACGAAGTTGACCACGCCGGAAACGGCGTCGGACCCATAGACCGCCGAGGCACCGCCGGTCAGAACCTGAACGTTCTTGATCAGCGCGGTGGGGATCTGGTTGACGTCAACCGAGCCGGTGGCGTCATAGACCGGCAGACGCTTGCCATTGAGCAGGACCAGCGTGCGCTGCGAACCCAGGCCGCGCAGATCGAGCGTGGCCGAGCCATCGCCCGGGTTGTTGCTGGCGCCGTTGAGGCCGGCCGAAAACTGCGGGTTGACGCTGAGGATCTGCTCGACCGTGACGGTGTTCACCGACTTGATCGAATCCGCGCTGATCACCGAAACCGGGCTCGATGCCGTCAGGTCAGGGCGCTCGATGCGCGAACCGGTGACGATGATTTCGCTGCCGGGGGCATCCGTGGCATCAGCCGCGGCGGTGGCGGGCAGGGCCGTGGGGGCAGCATCCTGGGCGAAGGCGGGGCTGGCCAGCGAGGCCAGCGCCATGGCCAGGCTGGCAACGCCAGCATAGTGCAAGGACGAGGGGGTCTTGATCACGATCTATGTCCCTTGTGGGGGCCGGCGCCCCGCAAAAGAGATCGCGAGACACCGGCCGAGAGCGACAATCCCGACATTCCAGTGCAGCGGTCTGAAAGTTCCAAACCGCTGCCCAGTTCCACGAAGGACGGGACCGATGGCGCGGTTTGTTGTGAGATTTCGGCTGGCTTGAAAGCCGATTGTGCGGAGCCAAAATAAATGGCTTCACTTGTGTGACAATGCGACAACAGTATTCGCAAATACATGAAATTTAATGGTTTAATATCGAAATATTACGTGCATCTCGGCAACAGTCATTTTCCAATGAAACCATATTACCTGTTGGAGAGCACCACCGCAGCCGGCGCCGCGATACTGTCAGCCAAGGAACAGCAGCGGGTCCAGCCGGCGCATCACCGTGCCCATTTGCCACGCCAGGGCCCAGTGCAGATGCGGGCCGGTGGCCCGCCCGGTCATGCCGACGGTGCCGAGCGGCTGGCCGCGCGAAACGGCCTCGCCCACGCGCACAAGGTGGCTGCTGCAATGCAGGAACGCGCTGCCCAGGCCCATGCCGTGATCCAGCATCAGCAGGCGCCCTTCCAGCGTGAATGGCGCCTCTGCCGCCAGCACGACGACACCATCGGCCGGCGCCACGAACGGAGTGCCGGTGGGCGAGGCCATGTCCAGCCCGCCGTGATAGGCGCCGGGTTGCCCGCGATAGATCCGCTGCGCGCCGAATCGGCCGGAAAAGCGCCCAGGCGCCGGCTGCACCATGGCTTGGCGCCAGCCCTGGGCCGTAGTGCGCTGCGCCCGCGCTGCATCGATCTGCGCGCGTTCCGTGGCGCGGCGGGCGAGGAATTCGGCATCAGGCACGCCGGGCGGGCGCAGCGGCGCATCGACCCGTTCGATCTGCCAATCGCGCGGCGCCACGGAGAGCGGCACCTGGCTAACCGCGCCGGCACTGTCGGTGATTGTCAGCATGCTCGTGGCGGGCGCATCGCGATCAAACCCGATCAGGAACCCGCGATCGCTGGCCAGCGGCAGCGGCACGCCGTCAAGCGCCAGCGCCGCCGCGCCGGCCGGGGCCACGCCGCGCAGCCAGCCGCCCTGAGACAGGCGCGCCGTCCAATCGGGCGGAAGCGAGACGCTGGCCTGGGCCAAGCCACGCAGCGGGCTGGCCAGCCCCGGCAGCGCCAAGGCCGCCATCCCGCCCGCCATCACGGCGCGGCGGGTGAACCCGGTCATCTCAACCGGCCTGGCCCAGCAAACGCCGCGTGGCGATTTCCGGGGTGGCATAGGCTTCCTGCAATTCCGCACTCCAATAGCGCAGTGCGTCGAGCGGGATCGGCACGCCGCTGACGGCGCAGATCACGTGATCGCCCGCCGAAAGCTGGCGAAACGTTCCGGGCAGATAGTGCAGGCGGGCCAGGCGGCCGTTGGGAGTCATCAACATGACAGCGGTTTTACGCCCTGCCGCCGGCCTTGGCAAATCACAGCAGCTTGGGCTGGGCGCTTTCCGCCGTGCCGCGCGGGCGGCTGGCGGGGCGGGCGGCGGCCGGGGGCTGGGCCGGGGGCACCTCGCCCGCCGTCACGTCCAGCGTGCCATCGGCAAACTTGAGCGTCAGCGCCGCACGCGCCGCTGCCGTGGCGCGGTCCTTCACGACATGGCCATCGCGGTCGGTCACCAGGACATAGCCGCGCTGCAACGGCGCTTCGGGATCGAGCGAGCGACGCAGGCGGTCGAGCGCCTCCACCCGGCCGCGCGCGTGTTCGATCCGCTGCAATAGCGCCTCGGGCCGCAGGCGGTGCGCTGCCAATCGTTCGCGTTCGCGCCCCAGGCGCTGGGTGAGCAGAGCAGGGCGCAGCGCACCACCGTGGCGGGCGAGCACCCCGGCAGCAATCTCGGTGCGATGCACCAGCGCGCGGCGCAGCCGGTCCGACAGGTCATCCAGCCGCTGGCTCTGCGGGCTGAGCAGGGCCTGGGCGGTGGGCAGGCGCTGGCTGCGCACCTCCAGCCGCTCGCGCGCATGGGCCAGCAGGCGCGCCAGGGCACGGCCGCGGCGAGCCTGCAGGTCGTGGACCTGTGCCGCCAGTTCGGCGCGCACCGGCACGGCGATTTCAGCCGCCGCCGTGGGCGTGGGCGCGCGCAGGTCGGCCGCGAAATCGGCAAGCGTGGTGTCGGTTTCGTGGCCCACGGCGCTGATCACGGGAATCGTGCTGGCCGCAATCGCGCGCACCACCTCTTCCTCGTTGAAGCTCCACAGGTCTTCGATCGACCCACCACCACGCGCCACGATAACCACGTCGGGGCGCGGCACCGGCCCGCCTGGGGCCAGATCGGAAAAGCCGCGCACCGCCGCTGCCACTTGTGCGGCCGCGCCCTGGCCTTGGACCAGCACCGGCCAGACCACGACATGGCTGGGAAAGCGATCCGACAGGCGGTGCAGGATATCGCGGATCACCGCCCCGGTGGGGGAAGTGACCACGCCGATCACGCGCGGCAGGAACGGCAGGGCCCGCTTGCGCGCCCGGTCGAACAGCCCTTCTGCTTCCAGCCGCGCCTTGGTCTTGGCCAGCAGCGCCAGCAGCGCGCCTTCGCCGGCAATCTCCATGCGATCGACCACGATCTGGTAGTTCGAGCGGCCAGGATAGGTCGTCAACTTGCCAGTGGCGATCACTTCCACGCCGTCTTCGGGCATGAAACCCAGGCGCTGCGCATTGCCGCGCCACATCACCCCATCGAGCCGCGCGCCTTCATCCTTCAGCGACATATAGAGGTGGCCCGAAGCCGCGCGCTTCACCCCGGAAAGCTCGCCGCGCACGCGCACGAAGCCGAACCGATCCTCCACCGTGCGCTTGAGCTGGGCAGAAATCTCGGAGATCGACAGGGCCGGGGCGTTGTCGCCGGCGCGTTCGCTCGCTAGGAGCCCGTCCTTGCGAAAGTCATCGTCGTCATTGGGCGCGGAAGGGAAGGCCATGCATATCCTGTTGTTGGGTTCGGGCGGGCGCGAACATGCCCTGGCCTGGAAACTGGCCCAATCCCCGCTGTGCAGCAAGCTCTATGCGGCGCCCGGCAATCCCGGCATCGCCCAGGACGCGCAGCTTGTGGCGCTCGATGCCAGCGATCATGCCGCCGTCATCGCGTTTTGCAGCGAGCAGCGCATCGGCCTGGTGGTGATCGGGCCGGAAGCGCCGCTGGTCGATGGCCTGGCCGATTCGCTGCGCGGCGAAGGCATTGCCGTGTTCGGGCCGAGCAAGGCCGCCGCCCAGCTTGAAGGGTCCAAGGGCTTTACCAAGGACCTGTGCGCCAAGGCCGGCATTCCCACCGCCGGCTATGTCCGCGCCACCAGCGCGCAGGCCGCGCACCAGGCGCTCGACCAGTTCGGCGCGCCGGTGGTGATCAAGGCCGATGGCCTGGCCGCCGGCAAGGGCGTGGTCGTGGCGATGACCATGGACGAAGCCCGCGCCGCGGTTGACGACATGTTCGACGGCCAGTTCGGCGAAGCCGGCGCCGAAGTGGTGATCGAGGAATTCCTCGAAGGCGAGGAAGCCAGCTTCTTTGCCCTGACCGATGGCGCCACCGTGCTGCCGCTGGCCTCTGCCCAGGATCACAAGCGCGTCGGCGATGGCGATACAGGCCCCAACACCGGCGGCATGGGTGCTTATAGCCCGGCCCGCGTGCTGACCCCGGCGCTGGAAGCCCAGGCCATGGCGCAGATCATCGTACCCACGGTCAAGGCCATGCAGGATGCCGGCACGCCCTATTCCGGCGTGCTCTATGCCGGACTGATGCTCACGGCCAAGGGTCCGCAGCTGATCGAATACAACGCCCGCTTTGGTGACCCGGAATGCCAGGTGCTGATGCTGCGGCTGGAAACTGATCTGGTCGAGCTGCTGCTCGCCTGCGCGGAAAACCGCCTGTCGTCGGTCGAGCCGCCGCGCTTCAGCAGCGATCCCGCGCTGACCGTGGTGATGGCCGCGCAGGGCTATCCCGGCACCCCGAAAAAGGGCGGCGCCATCCATGGCATTGCCGCCGCCGAAGGCACCGGTGCCAAGGTGTTTCACGCCGGCACCGCGCTGGGCGCCGATGGCCAGCTCGTGTCCAGCGGTGGCCGCGTACTCAACGTGACGGCGCGCGGCAAGACCGTGCGTGCCGCGCGCGACGCTGCCTATGCCGCTGTCGATGCACTGGATTTCGCCGATGGCTTCTGCCGCCGGGATATCGGCTGGCGCGAGATTGCCCGCGAAGGGGTCTGATCGCGCGCGGCTGGCGCCACGCGCTGATCGTTCAGCGCGGCGCCACGACCTGCCACGCGGCGATGTTGCTGGGCGTCTTGGCCGTTGTCGGCAAGGCGATCGGGCGCAGCCATGAGGGCGGCGTGCCGGCCAGCAGCGCGGCGGCCAGGCCATGGGGCGCCTGGCGGCGATAGAGGTGCATCTCGGGCGCCACGGTGCACACCACCACCAGCGTGGCATGGCGCTTGGCCACATAGGCGCGCGCCTGTTCGGGATCGGCCAGGAAGCCGTGCATCACATCGCTGATCGCGGCAGCGGCGCGGTGATGCCCGGTGGCGACCACGCGCTGGTGCGTGCGCAGCAGGATATCCGGGCCGATATCGACGGGGGCAAAGATATCTGTGGCAGGCATTGCCGCCAGCGCGCCCACGCCACGATCGAAATCGCATCCGCGCAGGCTGCCCATGGCAAAGTCGCGATCCGCAGGCGGATGGCCCAGCTTGGCCCAGGCCGTCTCGCCCAGCGCGATCGGCAGGATTGGCAATGCCGCCAGCAGCATCAGCACGTTGACGCCCATGCGGCGCGCGGAGCTGGTCTGCGCTACGGCCACCAGGCGCCATTGCCGCACCTGCCAGGCCGCAGGCAGGATGGCGATGCCCACCGCCGTGGCCATCGCCCGACTGACCATCGCCCCCACCGCCACGGCGCCGAGCAGGACCAGGCCATGCTGCACCCAGCGCAGCCGCTCCGGCATGGATGGCGCGCTCTGGATCAGGCGCCAGCAGGCCCACAGCCCCAGCGGCACCGCACCGATCAGCGCGATCGCATTGTGCAGCGTGGTTTCCCAGATCGGGCGCCCTTCGCGCACGTTGTCCAGCCAATGGCTTTTCACATAGGGATCAAGCCCACCGAAGGCGCCCGTGGCGCATTGTGGGGCGGCCAGCGCGACGATGGCGGCCGCGCCGCCGGCGGCGATAGCCAGCACGCCCAGTGCCACAAGACGTGAAGCCGGGCGCTGGGAAGGGCGCCACCACGCCAGGCCGGCGCCGCACAGCGCCACCCAGCCGAGCGCGGCGATGTGCATCGGGGAGACGGCATCGCAATGTTCGACCATGTCGCGAAGGCCACGGCAGGCCAGGAACAGGCCGGCGGTGCCCAGCGCCAGCGCCACCGCCGCATGGCCCAGCCGCTGCCACTGCCCATCGAGCAGTGCACGCACGGCAACCACGCCGATGAACAGCGCGGTGAGCGGTAGGCCTTCCAGCGAAACAGTGAGCCCGGCGGCCAGCGCCAGGCCGAGCACCCAGCCGCCACGACGCGGATCGCGCGCATGCAGCCCGACCACGGCACCCAGCGCAGAAACGATCTGCCAGCCATGGTGATCGATGCGCAGCGGCTGCATCTGGTGCAGCACGATGCCCGAAAGCCCGACGATGATGCCGGCCGCCACGGCAGTGTCGCAGCCGAACAGGCGGTTGGCCGCGTGCATCGCCAAGGCCACCGTGCACAGCACGGTCAGCGCCGGAACGATCACCGCCGCGGCAATTTCTGCGTTGGCCGTGCCCAGCAGCGGGCGCAAGGCCAGGATCACTGCCGCCAGCGGCAGATCGACCAGCCGCGACCAGTGCATCAGCACGCCTTCTGGCGCCATGATGCGGTACTGGTGCAGATCGAACCACGCCTGCCCGCTCAGCAGATCGCGCACCTGCACCAGACGCAGCACATCATCGGGATCGCCCATGCGCATGCCGGGAATATCGCGCGCAAAGATCAGGAGTTGCAGCCCCACGATCAGCGCCCAGATGCCCAGCACCATCCACCAGCGCAGCGGCGCGCTGGCCGTGGCGCCGGGTGGGGGCGGGGACGAGGTCTGATCGGGAGCAGGGGAAACGCGATCGGCGCGCACCGAAGCCAGCACGGTCATCAGCGAAACACCACCTGCTTGCGCAGCACCCAGGTGGCGGCAAAGCTCAGCGCGATGGCCACGATCTTGGCCGTGCGCGGATCAAGCCCCAGCTGCACCATGCCGCCCACCACCAGCGTGGTGATCGCCAGGCCGACCAGCGCCGATCCCACGAACAGCGCCTGCTGCCGCAGCCGCGCCGGGCCCGATGCGGCGACGTTCTCGGCAAAGACCGCGCGGCTCGACAGCAACCAGTGCGCGGCAATGCCCAGGGCATAGCCCAGCGCCGAGGCCGCCATGGCCGGCACGCCCAGCGCCAGCAGCGCCAGGAAACTGCCGATATCCACCGCCAGCGCCCCTACGCTGGCGAGGATATAGCGCACCAGCGTGTGCTGGCCCAATCGCTGAAACAGGGGCATGATCATCGCCGTCATTGCCGTCCATCGCCTTTCGGCCAAGAATTACCGCACGGAAAACCGTCAGACCATCAGGCGGCGCGGCGATCCGGCGCCGCGGCGATGCGTTCGGGAACTTGGCGCACCGATGCCAGCGCGGCAGCCTGGTCGGGCGTGACCGGGCGGGTGCTGGGCAGGCCCGCGTCCGCGCCTTCGGCCCCGGCCTCGTGATACTCGGCGTCTTCGTTGACGCACCAAGTGTCATAGAGGCGGCGCTCGGCCACGATGTTTTCCACCGTCAGCATCGCGGTCATCATCGCGTGATCCTGATTGTTATAGCGGTGCATGCCGTTGCGCCCCACCAGGTGCAGCGTGGGATAGGCCGCTTCCAGTTCGGTGCGCATCGCCGCAACATTGGCGGCATAGCTATCATCATAGACCGGATAGGCCTTTTCCTGGCGCACCACCACGCCGCCGATCACCTGGTCGGGCTGCACCAGGCCCAGGATCTGCATCTCGCGCGTGGCAAGGGCGATCAGGTCAGCATCGCTCGATGCCCACAGATCGTCGCCTTCAAAGCAGAAGTATTCCAGGCCCACGCAGGCCACGCTGTCGTCGGGCACCATTTCGGGCGACCACGAGCGGAAGTTCTGAATGCGGCCAACCTTGACCTTGCTGTCGTGGATATAGATCCAGTTGTCGGGGAACAGGTCTTCCGAGCGGATCTTGAGCGCCACGGTCAGGAAATCGCGGTACTTGAGGTCGTTGGCCTCGATCGTGGTCTGCGGCAGCGGATGCATCCGGGCTGCCAGCTCGCGCATCGGGGCCGAGGAAATCGCATGGCGGGCGCGGATCATGGTTTCGCCGCCTTCGGCCGGCGTGGCGCTCAGGCGCCAGCCGCCCTGGCCATCGCTGGCCAGCTGCTTCATCGCGTGGCCCATCAGGATATGGCCACCCTTGGCGAGGATCTTGTCGCGCGCAGCTTCCCACATCATGCCCGGCCCCAGGCGCGGATAGCGGAAGGTTTCCAAGAGCGTCTTGGTCGCCATGCCATCGTTGGGCTTCTTGTTGAGGCCCAGGCTACGCTTGAACCCGTCGAGCACGGCCGCGCCGAGCGAGAGCCCCTTGATGCGCTGCGCGGCCCAGTCGGCGCTCATCTCGTTGCAGGGCATGCCCCAGACCTTCTCGGTATAGGTCTTGAAGAAGATCGAATAGAGCTTCTGCCCGAACTGGTTGGTGGTCCAGTCCTCGAAGCTGCGCACGGTCTTCTTGGGGAAGGCCTTGGCCTTCACATAGCTGGCCATGCACAGGGTGGAGCGCATGATGCCGAGGTTGAACAGCGCCTCAAACGCGCGCAGCGGATAGGAATAGAATTTGCCCTCGTAGTAGATCCGGCTCATCCGCGGGCGCTGGATGAAGTCATCAGGCAGGATCTCGTTCCACAGATCGACCACCGCCTGCGATTTGGAAAAGAAGCGATGGCCGCCGATATCAAAGCGATAGCCTTCGTGTTCCACCGTGCGGCTGATCCCGCCGACATAGCGGGTGTCCTTCTCGATGATCGCCACCGAAAGCCCCTGCTTGGTCAGCAGGTAGCCGGCGGTCAGGCCCGCCGGGCCTGCACCGATGATCGCCACATCGACATCGTACTGACGGCCTTCATCCCCCGAAGTGCCCACCACGTTAACCATCCCATGCCCCCGTCCAAGCGGATTCGCTGATGCTCTCGGGATGAAGGAAAATGGATAAGGGACAGTTAACGTTAAGCAGTTCTTGCCGGATATTGCGGGGGTTTCCCCGATTGGGCACAGCGCGGGACAGACCCACGCCGGGGCTCAATCGGGCTGGCCCTTGCGACGCGCGGCATCGGACAGGGCCTGGCCCAATTGCAACGGCGCGGAAATGCGCGCCAGTTCATCCAGCTTGAAGGTCTGCTCGAACACCAGGCCATAGCGCGGGTGGTTGCGCCAGCGCACCTTGGCATAGATCGAGGGCATTACCCCGGTATCCAGGCGCACCAGTTCGTGCACCATCAACCACTTTTCGCATTCGATGCAGGCGCCCTGCTGCGAAATGTCGTGGAACTGCACATGCACGCTTTCGCCGCCGGAATGCAGCACGGCATCAAGCATCAGGCGCAGCCGCACCTGGCGGCGCGGATAGGCGCCGTCGCGCTCGTCGATCAGGCGCTGCACGTCGATTTCCTGCAGGAACTGCAGGCCGGCGTGATCGCCCGTGGTCCACACCAGGCGCGCCGCATGGCGATCGCCGTTGCCCAGTTCGATCGCCAGGGTCTGGTGATCGGGAATGGGGGTGAACAGGCGAATCTTGACGCCGGTGGCCGAGGCATCGCGCAGGATGCACAGAAACTCGCCGCCATCGACGATCAGCTTGGCCGCGCGAATCAGCAGCGTGAAACGGGGCGCGGCGCGCATGTCGGCGCCGGCCGATGCGTCAGCACCGGCCGATGGGGCGGCGATGTCTTGCCCGGGTTCCTCGGGCAGATCGTTGCGCTGGGCCACTGCCCTGATCTCCAATTGCGTGCGTTCCCCCTTTGGCCGGGCGCACACGAACCCGGTATTGTTCATCTTATCCACCAAGTCTTGCCCGAGCGTTACCCTTATTTGCGGTATTCGTGCAAAAACACTTTCTCTTCGCACGGCAACGCGCGCGGCCGGTGACGGTGGGGAACCGCTAGATATGCCAAGTTCCTTGACTTTTCGTCCGCGCCTACCTAGCTGCACGCTTTCCCCGATCATTTCCATTTTTCGGAGTGCCCATGGCGCGCGTTACCGTCGAAGATTGCGTCGACAAGGTTTCCAACCGTTTCGATCTGGTTCTGCTGGCCGCCGAACGCGCCCGCGCGATTTCGGGCGGTGCCGAACTGACCGTCGACCGCGACCGCGACAAGAACCCGGTCGTGGCCCTGCGTGAAATTGCCGAAGAGACGGTGCGCCCCACCATTCTCAAGGAAAACCTCATCCAGTCGCTGCAGCGCGTGCTGCCCGACGACGATGACGAAGTCGATGAAATCGGCTCGCTTTCCCAGTCGGCCGAAGCGCTGCGCATCACGGCTGCGGCGCCAGTGCGCAACACCTCGCTGGGCGCCGATTACGACGCGTAACAGGCCCTGAAATCCGGCTCAGCTGGGTTTCGGCACGATCAAGCAGGGCGCCGGGGATAATTCCACGGCGCCTTCTTGCATGTGCGCCGCACGCCCGCCACATCTGGGGCCATGGCCAACCGCGTGCCCGCCTCTCCGCGAGTGACCTCGTCGGCGAATCGCCCGTCAGGCGGCACGATCAAGGCCGTGCTCGGCCCGACCAACACCGGCAAGACCCATCTCGCGATCGAGCGGCTCTGCGCGCACTCTTCTGGCGCGATCGGCTTTCCGCTGCGCCTGCTCGCGCGCGAGGTCTATGACCGGGTCTGCGCGATCAAGGGGCCGGCGCAAGTCGCGCTGATCACCGGCGAGGAGCGAATCGAACCAAAGGGCGCGCGCTGGCTGCTGTGCACCGCCGAAGCCATGCCGGCGCGGCCCGACCTCGCTTTCGTCGCGCTCGACGAGGCGCAGCTGTCCGCCGATCCCGAACGCGGCCATATTTTCACCGATCGCCTGCTGCACGCGCGCGGGCGCGAGGAAACCATGCTGCTGGGCTCCGCCACGCTGGAGCCGATGGTCAAGGTCCTGGTCCCCGAGGCCGAAATCGTCACGCGGCCACGCTTTTCCACGCTCAGCCACGTCGGCGCCAAGAAACTCAGCCGCATTCCCCCGCGCAGCGCGATCGTCGCGTTCTCGGCCGAGCAGGTCTATGTCATGGCCGAAATGCTGCGCCGGTTTCGCGGTGGCGCGGCGGTGGTCATGGGCGCGCTAAGCCCGCAGACCCGCAACGCCCAGGTGGCGATGTACCAGTCGGGCGAGGTCGATTACCTCGTGGCGACCGACGCCGTGGGCATGGGCCTCAACCTCGATGTCGAGCATGTCGCCTTTGCTGGCCTGTCGAAATACGACGGCCATCGCCATCGCCGGCTGACCACGGCGGAAATGGCCCAGATCGCCGGGCGCGCCGGACGGCATCACAAGGACGGCACGTTCGGCACGCTGGCTGGCACGGGCGGCCGCGATCCCGAATTTACCGACGAGGAAGTCTATGCCATCGAAGAGCATCGCTTCCCCCCGCTGACCCGCCTGTTCTGGCGTGAGGCGGAGCCGCGCTTCGATACCTTGGCCACGCTCATCGCCGACCTGGAAAGCCCGCCACCGCGCCCCGAACTCGCCACCCCGCCCGAGGCGATCGACCTGGCCGTGCTGCGCCGCCTGGCCGAAGAGCCGGACGTGGCCGCCACGGTGCGGGGCGCGCGCAGCGTCGAACGTTTCTGGCATGTCTGTTCGTTGCCCGATTTCCGCCAGCAGGGCGCGGAAACCCATGCGCGGTTCGTGGCGCGGCTGTGGCAGGATCTGCGCGGCGGTTACCTTGGCGCGGATTATGTCGCCCAGGCGATTGCCCAGCTCGACAATCCCTCGGGCGATATCGACACGCTGCAAGGCCGCATCGCGGCGATTCGCAGCTGGTCCTACATTGCCCAACGGCCAGACTGGGTGCTGGCCCGCGACGAGATGGCCGCGCGCGCCCGCGCCGTGGAAACGCGCCTGTCCGATGCGCTGCACGGGCGGCTGACCGAACGCTTCGTCAACCGCCGCACCACGGTGCTGATGCGCAAGGCTGGGGCCGACGCCTCGCTGCTGCCGGTGCGCCTGGGCGACGATGGCGCCGTGCTGGTCGACGATGAAGCCATTGGCCATCTCGAAGGGTTTCGCTTCGTGGTCGATCCGCTCGCCCGCGCGGCCGATCGCAAGCTGCTGCTGGCTGCGGCCGAACGGCACCTGCCGGGCCTGCTCGCCACGCGCCTGGCCGAATTGGCGAGCGACGCTGCTACCGGCAAGGATATCGCCCTCGCCGACGGGCAGGTGCAGTGGCGCGGTCTTGCCGTTGCCCGCCTCGCCAAGGGCCGCACCGTGCTTGAGCCGCGCCTCGCGCTCGAACCTGCGCTGGAGCGCGCGGGCCCGGCCGCGCGTGACAAGGTACAGGCGGCGCTGGCGCAATGGCTTGAGCAGAACCTCGCCACCGCCTTGCGACCGTTGCGCCGCCTGGCCGATGCCGCCCGCGATCCTGCGGCAGGGGCCGCGCTGCGCGCGCTGGCGCTGCACCTGGTGGAAAGCGGTGGGGTTATCGCGCGCGACCATGCCCGCCTGGAAGACCTGACACCGGCGCAGCGCGCTCTGGCGCGCCGCCTGGGCATCCAGGTTGGTGCGCTCGACGTGTTCGTGCCCGCGGCCCTGCGCGCCGCGCCGCTGGCCGCCTGGGCGGCCCTGGCCAAGGTCTGGGGCCTGGCTCCCACCGCCCCGCCGCCGGGCGGCATGACGCCAGTGCTGGCGCAAAAGGATATTCCGCTGGGCTATCGCCGCACCGGCCCGCAGGCGTTGCGCGTCGACATGGCGGAAAAGCTGCTCCATGCCGCACACGGCGTGCGCCAGGGCGCAAAAGGCCGCCGCTTCGTGCTCGATCCGGCGCTGGCCCGCTCGATGGGCCTGTCCACCGCCGGCTATGCCAATCTGCTGCGCGCTGCCGGCTTCCGCGCCGCGATGCCGCGCCCGCTGGCCGAAGGGCAGGCCGGGCCGCCCGCACCGCCGTTGTGGGACTGGCGCCCGCCACGGCCGGCCACGCCACCGGCCAGGAACAGCAAATCCAACCAGCAGGCCTCGCGCGCGCCGGTGCAACCGGCACCGGCCAGCGGCGCCTTTGCCGCGCTGGCCACGTTGCTGCGATAAAGGAAAAGCGATCACGAGGGAGGAGCAATGCGGATAGACAAGTTGCTGTGGTTCCTGCGCTTTGCCGGCAGCCGGGGGCTTGCCCAGGGCTGGGTGGAAGAAGGGCACATTCGCCTCAACGGCCGTCGCGTCGAACGCTGCAGCGCGGGCGTGAAGTCGGGGGATGTCCTGGTCCTACCCTTGCGCAATTCGGTGCGCGTGATCGAGATTATCACCCTTCCGGCACGCCGCGGGCCTGCCCTTGAGGCACAAGGATGCTATCGGGTGCTTGACGCGGCGCCCCTCGCGCCTCTAGCACGGCCCGAAATCGAGCCTTGAGGAAATACCCACAGCATGACTTACGTCGTCACCGATGCCTGCATCCGCTGCAAGTACATGGACTGCGTGGAAGTGTGTCCTGTCGACTGCTTCTATGAAGGCGACAACATGCTGGTGATCAACCCCAGCGAATGCATCGACTGCGGCGTGTGCGAACCGGAATGCCCCGCCGAAGCGATCCTGCCCGACACCGAAAGCGGGCTGGAGCAGTGGCTGGAGCTGAACACCAAGTATTCTGCCGAATGGCCGAATATCACGACCAAGAAGGACGCGCCGGCCGATGCCGACGCCTGGAAGGGCGTGGAAAACAAGTTCGAAACCCAGTTCTCGCCCGAGCCGGGCGAAGGGGACTGAGCGAACCGGCAACCGCGCCAGGGGTGATTCGCGCCCCTTTGTCGCGCGGCTGATTGCGCCAGACGGGGCTTGATCCATGCCCCGATCCAGCGCCGGAAATCGGGCTGCCCCGGCTTTTTGGCCGGGCGCGGCCAAAAGGCGCATGCCTTTTGCTGTCTCGGCTCTGGTAATTTTGCCACAATGCTGCTATATAGCCATCAAGCGCCGGGCAAATCCTTTGCCGGGCGCCCTTTTTGTTACGAGAAGGCAGAAACAGGCGGCACACGGAAAACGCTGACGGATCGCGCTATCGGATCGCCTCGTCGATCGCAGGGCCTTGGCCGGGCTTAAAACGGTTCTTTGCCAGTTCACGCTCCCCGGGACCAGCCCCGCACCGGATCAACCAGACCGGGCAGGGTGGAGTGTCACAGGCATATTCGGTTCGCCGTCATGGTTTTTCCTAGCCGGGCATCCCGCCCCCGCCGTCCCGTCTGCCGGCGTCGAAAGGATAAGAAATGGCAGCCAAGGCTCTTGCCTTCGATGTTGGGGATTACGTCGTTTACCCGAAGCATGGTGTCGGCCGCGTGGTCGAGCTTCAGCAGGAAGAAATCGCGGGCATGAAGCTGGAGCTCTACGTGCTCCGCTTTGAAAAGGAGCGCATGACGCTTCGCGTTCCGGTCAACAAGGTCGAAGCGATCGGCATGCGCAAGCTGTCTTCGGACAAGACCCTGCGCGAAGCGCTCGATACGCTCAAGGGCAAGCCCAAGGTCAAGCGCACCATGTGGTCGCGCCGCGCCCAGGAATACGAAGCCAAGATCAACTCCGGCGACCTCGTCTCGATCGCCGAAGTGACTCGCGACTTGTTCCGCGCCGATGACCAGCCGGAACAGAGCTATTCCGAACGGCAGATCTTCGAAGCCGCGTCTTCGCGCCTGGCCCGCGAACTCGCCGCGATGGAAAAGACCGACGAGCCGGCCGCGCTCAAGAAGATCCTCGCGATCCTCAACGAGCATGCTCCCAAGTACTACGAAACGGTCTGACCGGCGCAACCTGCCGAACAGATGTTTCACGTGAAACGGGCCGCCGGAACCACCGGCGGCCTTTTTCGTTTGGCGGCGGGGCAGGGGCTGGTGCAAACGCCTGGAAGACCCGCCATTGGAAAGGCAAATGCATGTTGCGCAAGGTGATCGTCCTGACCCTTCCCCTGGCCCTGGCTGCCTGTGCGGCGCAGAACGCCGCCCCGCGCGATCCAACCCGGCCTGATCCGGCCGCCCAGGCCCAGCGTGCTCAGGCCCATGCGCAGGCGCTGGCCAAGGCGCAGGCCCGCCTGGCGAACGAGCAGGCCGCCTGCAAGAAGGGCAACCGCCGCGCTTGCGCCCGCGCCACGGCCGCGCAGGCCGTGGTCAACGATCTCAACAACCCGCAATAAGGTTTTCAGACTGCGGCCCGGCGCAGGCGATCGTTGATCGCCGCGCCGATGCCCTCATCCGGCACCGGGGCAATGGCAATACGCGGCTGACGTGCCGCTGCGCCGTCGTGTAGGCAGGCGTAGAGGCGCGCGGCCGCCTCGGCCAGGTCACCCTGGGCCGAGAGCGTGACATCGCCTGAGACCGCGCCGAAACCGATCATGAACTCGTCCGTCTGCGCGTGCTCCGCGCCCAGGCGCACCGGCTTTCCCGGGGCATAGTGGCTGGCCAGCTGGCCCGGGGCCTCGATCCCGCGCGACGGGCCTTGTTCGGCCTCCTCGCCCAGCACGGCGGCGATTTCGGCGCCGGTGATCGGGCCGGGGCGCAGCAAGGCCCAACCGCCCTCGGGCCGCAGGCCAACGATCGTCGATTCGATCCCCTGCCGGGTTTCGCCGCCATCGAGCACCAGATCCACCCGCCGCCCGAGCGAGGCAGCGACATGGGCCGCGCTGGTCGGGCTGATCGCGCCGCTGCGGTTGGCCGATGGCGCCGCCAGGGGCAGGCCGGATTGACGCAGCACCGCCTGCATCGCCGGATGAGCCGGGCAGCGCAGCGCGACGGTGGGCAGGCCGGCACTCACGGCCGTGGCCAGGCCGCTGTCGGCGCGGCGTGGCACGACCAGGGTCAGCGCGCCTGGCCAGAACGCAGCCGCCAGGGCCTTGGCCCGGTCATCCAGCACCGCCAGACGCTCTGCCGCCGCCAGATCGGGCACATGCACGATCAGTGGGTTGAAATCGGGCCGCCCCTTGGCGCGATAGATACCCGCCACCGCCGCATCGCGATCAGCCCGCGCCGCCAGGCCATAGACGGTCTCGGTCGGTACGGCGACGGTTCCGCCCGCCGCCAGCACGGCGATGGCAGCCGCGACGCCATCATCGTCTGCGGGGCGGATTTCGGGCGGCAAGGGGTCGGAAAAGGGGTTGGACGTCATGGCTGCCGTCGCTATCGCGACTGCGCGCCTTTTGCAAAGCATCCCCTTAGCCGCAAAGTTGCCCACGTGATGATCGATCAGCCGCACAGCCTGCCCGAAACGCTGCTTACCCGCATTGCCGAAGCGCTGGAGCGGCTGGCGCCGCCGGCGCCGCCCCAGGTGAACTGGTTGACCCATCCCGGCTATGTCTGGCTGGGGCAGACCGCACGCGCGGTGGAACGGCTGGAGGCGCCGAGCCTGCCACTGATGCGCGGCATCGATGCGCAAAAGGCCGCAGTGGTGGACAACGTGGCGCGGCTGGCCCGTGGTGCGGCCGCGCATGACATGCTGCTGTGGGGATCGCGCGGCATGGGCAAATCGGCGGTGCTGCGCGCCGCGGTGAACGCCGCCGACGCTGCCCACCCCGGCGCCATCGCCCTGGTCCAGGCCATGCCCGATGCCAGCCTGCCGCTGCTGTTTGCGCAGTTGCGCGGGGTGCCGCGCCAGTTCCTGGTCCTGCTCGACGATCTCGGCTTTGATGCTGGCGATGCCGAAGGCGCGCGCCTGCTGCGTTCGTGGCTGGAAGGCGGGGTGGAAGCGCGGCCGGCCAATGTGCGCCTGGCCGTGACGTCAAACCGCCGCGCGATCGTGGAACGCCACATGAGCGAGCAGGATGATCCGATCAATCCGCGCGATGCAGTGGACGATCGCCTGGCCCTCGCTGATCGCTTTGGCCTGTCGCTGGGCTTTCATGCCTGCAACCAGGACGATTACCTGGCAATCATCGCTGGCTATTGCGCCGAACTGGCCCTGCCGTTCGACGCGGGCGATGCGCTGGAATGGTCCAAGCGGCGCGGCAGCCGTTCGGGCCGCGTGGCCTGGCAATACGTCAATGAGCTGGCCGGTCGCGCCGGCAAGGCACTGTAAGGCGCCGGTTCAGTAACGCTCAGCGGTAGAAGATATGCCCGCCGATGGCGGCCAGGCGGGTCTTGCCCCAGGCCGGGGAAACGCGCGCGGCGTGGAAGAACAGCGCACCTTCGACCGGGCTTTTCCAGCTGCCCTGATCGGCAATCACGGCAATGCGCGCGGCATTGGCCCAGAACCGGCTGGCGTGGTTGATCGCCGGCATGGCATGGCCGCGCACGAACGAGAACTGCGACGGCTGGAACACCACGCCGCAATAGGATGACGGATAGCGGCCCGAATGGCTGCGCGCCACGATCACGCGGGCAACGGCCAACTGGCCCGCCAGGCTCTCACTCTTGGATTCGAAATAGACTGCGCCAGCCAGGCATTCGAGCTCGGCTGACAGGTTGGCCGGAACGGGCGTTGCCGCCACCAGATCAGCCAGACTGGCAGGGTTGACCGCGCCGGTGGTGGCAGAAGGTGCCGGGGCCAGGGCGAGCATGCCGCGCGCCGGCGGCAGCGTGGTGGTGGCAGGGCCGGCAGAAGGAAGCGTGATGGCCCCGTTGGCGGAGCCTTCTGCCACCACGACCTGGAGATCGTGCGGGCCAGAGGGGGCGTGAACAGACAGGGCGTGAACAGGTTCCTGAGCCTGGGCAAGCGGTGCGCCCAGCAGCATTGCCACGGCAAGCAGGCTGGAAAGGGCCTGGCGGGCAACGCGGAACGGATCGGTCATCAGCCATCTGCATTGGGCGGTGATCGGCCGATTGCGGCGCGCAGCACAGCGCTTCGGCAATCATGCCGAAAGCCATGCCCCTTGGGCCGTAACGGTAAACCCCCGTCTGCGTGCCAGCGCCTGAAGACCCCATGCCAAGCGGCGCCGCCTGCGCAATTCGATGGCGCCGGGTCTATCCACGCGCGAAAGGGAGTCAACCTTCGCCGGCAAAGTTCCCGATGAACTGTTGTGCGTCTGCGATGGTCAGTTCAAGCAGCCACAAATCGGGATCAGCCGCAGTTCTGCGCGCTATATAGTCGTTAAAATCTTGTTTAATTTCCGGGTCTTGCGCTTTGGTAGCAGTCCATGGCCGGCTACCATCGGCGCGGGGCATGCGCTCCCACAGTTGCGCCAGGTGCCCGTGCTCGGGGTGATTTTCCAATGTCACCAAGGCGATAGTGCCGGCATCGGCATCGCCCTTGTGCAGCACCATGGCAAAGCCGCCAGCCGCCTGCGCGGCCCTGATCCAGCCTTTGGCCTCGATCCCTGCGGGTAGGCGCGCTGTCATGGCTTGGGGTGCGCGCGGTTCAGGCCGCGTCGCGATCGATCACGTTGACCAGCACGGCATAGAGCGCGTCGGCATCGGGCGCGCTGGTCAGTCGCTGGTGCATGCGATCATCGCGCATCAGGCGGCTGATCGCGGCCAGTGCCTGAAGATGCACGGCGCCGGCCTGTTCAGGAGACAGGAGACCGAACACGCAATCGACCGGCATGCCATCGGCCGAGGCAAAATCGACCGGTTCTTCCAGCCGCAGGAACACCGCCACCGGGCGCGACAGGCCATCGAGCCGGGCATGGGGAATCGCCACGCCACGGCCGAAACCGGTGCTGCCCAGGCTCTCACGCTCTTCGATGCGTTCCTGCACCTGCGCCCGGTCGAGCCGATAGACGCTGGCAAAGCACGCGGCGAGCATATCCAGGATCTGCGCCTTGGATTCAGCGCGAACGACGCGGACAGCCTGAGGATCAATGGAAAAAAGTGCGGTCATGAAACGAAAAACGCCACAGCCTGTGTAAAGGCACGGTCAAGTTGGCGGCGCCATGCGCTCTATTCGTTCCCCATGCAAGCGCCGAACGCATCACGGGTGAATTGGCCAATGCCGTCATGGCACTGCCCGCAAACCCGAAATGGGCCTGCGGGCAGGGCTTAGAGATCAGGCGCCAGCCGGTTCAACCCAGCCGATCGAGCCATCGCCACGGCGATAGACCATGTTGTGCACGCCGGTGCCGGCGTTCTTGAACAGCAGCGCGTTGGTGTTGCGCAGATCGAGCATGATCACCGCGTCAGACACCGTCGCGGTGGGCACGTCGACCCGGGTTTCGGCAATCACCAGCGGCGCATCGGCAGCTTCGGCTTCTTCCTGATCGTGCGCAGGTTCTTCCACCATGAACACGGTATAGGCCGCGTCTTCACTGCGGCGGGCAAAATCGGCGCCTTCGGAATGGGCCTTGATCCGGCGCTTGTAGCGGCGCAGCTGCTTGTCGATCTTTTCGGCCGACTGGTCCAGCGCCTGGTGCGCGTCCTGGGCCACGCCGCTGCCCTTGAGAATCAACCCTTGCGTCACATGGGTGATGATGTCGCAGCGGAAACCTCCGTGCGGCGCCTTGCCCAGGGTGACCTGCGAGGAAAGCGCGCGGGAGAAGTACTTGTCGACAATGCCGGAAAGCCGATCGGCCGCGTGGGCCTCAAAGGCGGCACCGGCCTCGACCTGGTGTCCCGAAACGCGAATGTCCATGGGTCTTCTCTCCTTCTTGGGCCCGCTTTGACCGCGAGGCCACTTGCGGCCCGCACAGTGGGCCGCAAGCGAGACCTAACGCGACCAGAGCGGGTTGCTGATGCCCGCCATGAACTCCGCATGGCGGGCCAATTCCGCTTCGCTGGCCGCATGCGGCCGGGGCTCGCGGAAGATCCGGGTGGTTTTGGCAACAGTCACTTCGGCCACGGCCGCAACCGCGGCCACAGCGCCGGTAACTGCAGAAGAGACGCTGACCTCTGCCGCAAGTTCCAGGCCGATTTGCCGGCCACCCATCAATTCGACGTAAAGTTGTGCCAGAAGCTCGGCATCGAGCAGCGCGCCGTGCTTGGTGCGATGGCTGCGATCGATGCCATAGCGGGTGCACAGCGCATCGAGGCTGAGCTTGGCGCCGGGATGCTTGCGCCGCGCGATCGCCACGGTATCGACCATGCGATCGCGGCTGACCGGCTCCATCCCGATGGCGGAAAGTTCGGCGTTGATGAAGCCGAAGTCGAACCCGGCGTTGTGCGCCACCAGCGGCGCATCACCGATGAACTCCAGGAAATCGGCGGCACACTGGGCAAAGCGCGGCTTGTCGGCCAGGAAGGCGGCCGACAGGCCGTGCACGGCCTCAGCCTCTGCCGGCATGTCGCGTTCGGGGTTGAAATAGGCGTGATAGGTGGCGCCGGTGGGCACCCGATTGACCATTTCCACACAGCCGAGTTCAACCAGCCGGTCACCGCCTTGCGGATCGAGTCCCGTCGTTTCGGTGTCGAAGACGATCTCACGCATGCCCAATATGTGAACCTGCCGGCCGGGGCTGGCAAGGGGCGCGGCGATCAAGCCGACGGGTTTTTTTCCCCAAGCTGGCCGATCAGATCGTTAACCATGGCCCGGGTCTCGTCGAGCGGAAGTCCAGTGTCGATGATATGATCGGCGCGCGCACGCTTTTCCGCGTCGGGCACCTGAAGTGCCAGGATTTGCGCGAATTTTTCCGCCGTCATGCCCGACCGCGCCAGCACCCGCGCCCGCTGCACCGCCGCCGGAGCAGAAACCACCGCCACGGCATCGAGCCCGGCGCCATGGCCCTTTTCAAACAATAGTGGGATATCGAACACCACCAGGCGCTCCCCGGCATGCTCGATCAGGAACGACTCGCGCGCCGCGGCAACCGCGGGATGGACGATTCGCTCCAGCCGGGCGAGCGCGGCGGGATCGCCAAACACCAACGCGCCCAGCTTGCCCCGGTCGACGCCGTTGGGGCCGGTGGTGCCGGGAAAGGCCGCCTCGATCGCGGGAAGCAGCGCTCCGCCTGGCCCCTGCAAGCGGTGCACCTGCGCATCGGCATCGAACACCGGGACGCCTGCCTCGCGCATCATCTGCGCCACGGCAGACTTGCCCATGCCGATCGAGCCGGTCAGCCCGAGCACGAAAGGCCGGCTCATGCCGGAACGGGCGTCAGCAGGCGGCGGCGCAGTTCCGCATCGGCATCCCCGCGCGGCGGCACCGCGCCAAAGAAGTGGCGGAACGCATGGTCGGCCTGGCCGATCAGCATGGCCAGGCCATCGACCGTGTCATGGCCGGCGCCCCTGGCCCGCGCCAGCAGGTCGGTTTCCAGCGGGCTGGTGACGATGTCATAGAACACCGCGCCCGGCGGCGTGTGCGACAGGTCATAGGCCAGGGCCGGCTGCCCCGTCATGCCCAGCAGCGAGGCATTGACCACCAGATCGAACAGCCCCTGGCGATCATCGAACGCGAAATCGGTGGGATCGGCAAAATGCGCGATATCGACCGCATGATGATCGCTGCCGCGCGCCAGTTCATCGAGCAGCGCCCGCGCCTTGGCCGGATCGCGCCCAGCCAGCACGATCAGGAACCCGGCATCGGACAGCGCCGCGACGATCGCCCGCGCCGCGCCACCGGTGCCCATCACCCGCGCCATGCGCAACAGGTGGGCGTCGGCCAGCCAGGGGGCCAGCGGCTCCATGAACCCGGGAGCATCGGTGTTATAGCCCACCAGCGCGCCCTGTTCGGGCACGATGGTGTTCACCGCGCCGATCCGCGCGGCCAGCGGATCGAGCCGGTCGAGCAGCGGGATCACCGCCTGCTTGTGCGGCATGGTCACGTTGCAGCCGCGCCAGGCGGGATCGGCGCGACGGGTGGTGAGGTAATCGGCCAGGCCATCGCTGCGCACGTGGGCGCGGCGATACGCACCGGCCAGGCCCAACTGTTCCAGCCAATAGCCATGGATTACCGGACTTTTGGACTGCGCAATCGGATCGCCGATTACCTCGGCATAGGGGAGTAGCGCCTCGCTCATTCCGGCAGTTCCCCGGCAGTGCGCAGCGCGGCGAGCAGCGCCAGCAGCGGCATGCCCAGCACGGTGAAGTGGCTGCCCTCGATGCTTTCGAACAGCTGCACGCCCAGCGCCTCGATCCGAAACACGCCCACGCAGCCCGAAACCGCCGGCCATTCCTTGTGGAGATAGCTGTCGATAAAGCTGTCGGAAAGCCGGCGAACCTTGAGCCTGGCCGTCTCGCAATGGCGCCAGGTCACCTGGCCATCGCGCATCAGCACGGCCGCGCTGTGCAACTGCATGGTCTGCCCGGAAAAGAACCGCAGGTGTTCGGCCGCCTGCTCGCGGCTTTGCGGCTTGTCGAACGAGCGGCCGCACACCTCCACCAGCGAATCCCCGCCCAGCACCAGCCGGCCCGGCATGGCGGCAGACACCGGCATCGCCTTGGCCTCGGCCAGGATCTGCGCCACCTGGCAGCCCGGCACGCCGATCAGCTCGCGCTTGATCTCGCCTTCATCCACATCGGAACTGCGCGCTTCATAGGGCACGCCAGCAGCATCGAGCATGGCCTTGCGCGAGGCGCTTTGCGAAGCAAGTACGATCATAGAGCCTTCATTCCCGGATTGGCGTCCCCGGCGACCTTGCGCTCGTTGTAGAGCGTGATCACCGCTGCGGCCGTCTCCTCGATGGATCGGCGCGAAACGTCAATCACTGGCCAGCCATTGTCGGCAAACATCCGCCGCGCATATTGCACCTCGCGCGCCACGTGCTCGCTGTCGACATAGGCGGTCTCGGGCGCCTGGTTGAGCGAGAGCAGGCGGTTGCGGCGCACCGCGATCAGGCGTTCGGGGCTGGTCGTCAGCCCCACGATCAGCGGCCGCCGCACGGTATAGAGCGTGGGCGGCGGCGGGCTTTCCACCACGATCGGGATATTCGCCACCTTGTAGCCGCGATTGGCAAGATAGATCGAGGTGGGCGTCTTGGAACTGCGCGAGACCCCGGCGAGCAGGATATCGGCCTCTTCCCAGTTTTCCCAGCCGACGCCATCGTCGTGCGCGATGGTGAACTGGATGGCATCGACGCGCTGGAAATAGGCCTCGTCCATCATGTGCTGGCGGCCCGGCCGGCCCTGCGCTTCCTGGCCCAATTGCTGTTCCAGCGCATTGGTCACGGCATCGAGCGCAGCCACGCAGGGCAGGCCCAGCGTGGCGCAGCGTTGTTCCAGCCGATCGCGCGTTTCGGTGTTGACCAGCGTAAACAGCACCAGGCCAGGGTTAGCGGAAATTTCACCCAGAATGCGGTCAAGATGCTGCTGCGAACGGACCATCGGCCAAAAATGCCGCACAACATCGGCATCTTCGAACTGGGCAAGGGCCGCTTTGGCAATCATTTCAAGGGTTTCACCTGTTGAGTCGGACAGCAGGTGAAGGTGCAGACGCGGCATGGGAACCCTTTGTGAACAAGCCGGCGCACCGCGTTGCAGGGCCGCCGGGGTAACCCTGTGGAAAGCGCTAGGATAAACCACGGGATGAAACTGGCGACAAGTTTCGCCCCCGATTTCACCCCCGAAGCGAGTCATCCACGGGCCCTTTCATCCCCATGGGGACAGCCTTTCCCACAGCCTGTGGGTAACGGGCACAAGTTTGTCTTGCATCGGGAGTCATCGGGATTCGCGCCACGCGAATTTTGTGGAGCATCCGGGACAAATCGGGCAGAGCTTGGCTATCCCCGATTTCCACAGGGCCAACTACCTTCATCATCCCATTTAATAAGATTCTATTTTTTTGATTGGATTGGAAAAACAAGAACGATGCCCGGTCCCATTCTCGAAACGCTCAGTGGCCAGAACCTTTCCCGCCGGCCGATCTGGCTGATGCGCCAGGCGGGGCGCTACCTGCCGGAATATCGCGCCTTGCGGGCCGAAAAGGGCGGGTTCCTGGAACTGGTCTATGATACCGAGGCTGCCGCCGAGATCACGCTGCAGCCGATCCGCCGCTTCGGGTTTGACGGGGCCATCCTGTTTTCCGACATCCTGATCGTGCCCTATGCCATGGGCCAGGATCTGACTTTCACGGCGGGCGAGGGACCGCGTCTTGCTCCCCGGCTGGTGGATACCGCGCTCAGTGCCCTCCAGGCCGTGCCAGAGCGTCTTGCGCCGATCTACGCTACCGTGGGCAGGGTCAAGGCGGCCTTGGGCCCACAGACCACCCTGCTGGGCTTTGCTGGCAGTCCGTGGACCGTGGCGACCTACATGGTGGCGGGCGAGGGCAGCCGCGATCATCACGAGACGCGCAGCTATGCCTATCGCGATCCGCAGGCGTTCCAGGCGATCATCGATGCCATCGTCGAGGTGACGATCGAATACCTCGCTGGCCAGGTCGAGGCCGGCGCCGAAGGCCTGCAGCTGTTCGACAGCTGGGCCGGCAGCCTGGCACCCGCCGAATTCGAACGCTGGGTGATCGCGCCCAATGCCCGTATCGCCGCGGCGATCCAGGCACGCTATCCCCATGTCCCGGTGATCGGTTTTCCCAAGGGCGCGGGCGAAAAGCTGGCCGCCTATGCCCGCGAAACCGGGGTCAATGCGGTGGGCGTGGATGAAACCATCGATCCGCTGTGGGCCGCGCGCGAATTGCCGGCGGGCATGCCGGTGCAGGGCAATCTTGATCCACTGCTGCTGCTGGCCGGCGGGGCCGAGCTGGACCGCCAGGCCCGGCGCGTGCTCGATGCCTTTGCCGATCGTCCGCATGTGTTCAACCTGGGCCACGGCATCGGCCAGTTCACCCCGATCGCCCATGTCGAGCAGCTGCTGGCCACGGTCCGAGGCTGGCAGCGCCCGTGAAACGGGGAGCGCTGGTGCTTGCCTTGGCGGTGGCTGCGCTGGGTGGCGCAGCCACGGCACAGGCCGCGCCCGATCGCTTGCCACCTTTGGCCACCACGACGCTGGATGGCACGCCATTTGCCATCAATCCGGCTGCGCATGACGTGGTGGTGGTGCATTTCTGGGCCACCTGGTGCGCGCCGTGCCGGCATGACATGCCCATCCTCGATGCCACGTGGCAGCGATATCACGCCCAGGGCGGCAGCGGCCAAGGCCTGCGCATGGTCGGCATCGCGCTCGATACCGCCGCCAGCCGCAGCCGCATCCTGGCGGCGGGCATGGGCGTGCACTTTCCGCTGATCCGCGCCACCGATACCCATGTGCGGCCGCGCGATCTGCCCACTGCCTTGCCCGAAACCCGCATCTATGGGCGCGATGGCACGATCGTGGCGCGTTTTGGGCCGCTCGATGCCGCGCGGTTCGACCAGGCGCTGGCCAAGGCGCTGGCGGGCTAGCGCGGCCAGCTGAGGCGCCTGCTGCATCGTTCCCTCTTGCGCTGGGCCGGGGGCAGGGTACCCATGCGGCCCATGAACAAGCTCACCCACACGCTTTCGCTTGCCGCGCTGGCCCTTGGCGCGGCCCCTCTCGCCCTGGCAGCGACGCCCGCTCCGGCCGTGGCATCCGCATCGGCCGCCGCCGCACCGGCGATGACCGCGCAGGATCTCGTCACGCTGCCGCGTCTGGGCAGTTTTGCCGTGTCGCCCGATGGGCGCCTGGCGGCCTACACCGTCACCACCACCGATCCGCACAGCTACAAGCGCAGCACTGCGCTGTGGCTGCTACCGCTGGGTGGCAAGGGCGCCACGCCGGTCAAGCTGGCCTGGCAGGGCAGCATCAGCGATCCCGCCTTTGCCCCCGATGGGCGGCTGTGGTTCCTGTCTGACAAGGATGGCAAGACCGCGCAGGTCTGGTCGGTCCTGCCCGGCGCCGATGGCAGTGCCGGCGGCCCGATCAAGGTCACCGACCTTGCCGCCGAGGTGGCCGGGTTCAAGCTTTCGCCTGATGGCACACGGCTGGCGGTATGGGGCGATATCGCCCGCGCCTGTGCCACGTTTGGCGGTTGCGCCGATCTGCCCCATGGCGACGGCAATACCGGCCTGCCCGGCCCGGGCAGCGGGCGGCTCTATCGCGATGGTGCCGGCTTCGTGCGCCATTGGGACACCTGGGAAACGCCGGGCATCCACAGCCGCATCTTTGCCTTCGCGCTCAAGGCCGGGCAGGTCGATCCGGCATCCGGTCATGCGCTCGATGGTGATCCAGCCAAGGGCGGCCTGGTCGGCGACGCACCCAGCAAACCGTTCGGCGATGGCAGCGAACTGACGTGGAGCGCGGATTCCAGCGCGGTGATCTATGCCGCGCGCCAGGCCGATCGTGACGAGCCGCGCTCGACCAATCTCGATCTGTGGTGGGCACCTGTCGATGGCAGCGCGCCGCGCAACCTGACGGCCAGCAACCGTGGCACCGATACCACCCCGGCGGTATCGCCCGATGGCCGCTGGCTGGCCTGGGCGGCGATGGCGCGCCCGGGGTACGAGGCCGATCGCCTGGTGATCCAACTGATGGACCTCAAGACCGGGCAGAGCCGCGCGTTGACCCAGGGCTGGGATCGCTCCGCCGGCTCGTTGGCCTTCACGCCCGACAGCAAGGCCTTGATCGTCACGGCGCAGGACCTGCTCGATACGCCCGCGTTCCGCGTCGATCTCGCTACGGGCAAGCCCACGCGCCTGGCGTTCCAGAAGGGCCGCGAAGGCCACGTTTCGCAGATCGCCATGCTCAAGGGCGGGGCGTTCCTGCTCAAGCGCGATGCCATCGATGCCGTGCCCGAACTCTATCTGGGCAAGCCGGGCCAGCAGGCCACGCGGCTGACTGATCTGGGCACTACGGCGCTGGCCAGCATGGCCTCGGTGGCGGTGGAGCGGTTCTCTTTTGCGGGGGCCAACGGCGATACGGTGTGGGGCCAGATCCTCAAGCCGGCGGGTGCGGTGGGCAAGCTGCCGACCGTGCTGCTTGTCCATGGCGGGCCGCAGGGCTCGTTCAGCGATGGCTGGTCCACCCGCTGGAACCCGCGCCTGTGGGCAGCGCAGGGCTATGCCGCTATCACCATCGATTTTCACGGATCGACCGGGTACGGCCAGGCCTTTACCGACAGCATCAACCAGGATTGGGGCGGCAAGCCGCTGCAAGACCTCAAGCTGGGCATGGTGGCGGCCGCGGCCAAGGATGGCGCGGTCGATCCCGGCAATGCCTGTGCGGCCGGGGGCAGCTATGGCGGCTACATGATGAACTGGATCGAGGGGCAGTGGCCCGATGGCTTCAAGTGCATCATCCAGCACGATGGCGTGTTCGATGCGCGCGCCATGGCCTATGAAACCGACGAGCTGTGGTTCGACGAATGGGAACACGGCGGGCACCCCTATTACGAGGCTCCCGAAGCCTTTGAAAAGTGGAACCCGGTCAACCACGTGGCGCAGTGGAAGACGCCGATGCTGGTGATCACCAGCGAGAACGACTTCCGCATTCCCTATACCCAGGGCCTCGCCAGCTTTGCCGCGCTGCAACGGCGCGGCATCCCGTCCGAACTCTTGGTTTTCCCCGATGAAAACCATTGGGTGCTCAAGGCCAAGAACTCGCTGCAATGGCACCAGACCATCTTTGGCTGGATGGCCCGCTGGCTCAAGCCGGCGCAGTGATCCCGGTGTCCCGGTGGCGCCAGATGGGCGCCACCGGAAAACCGTTCAGAACCGCGCGGTAAGCCCCGCCGCCAGGTTCACGCGGGGTGCCAGCTGCCAGCCGACCACGCGCTGATACAGCGGCAGCTGGACGTGGGCGAAGGCGGAAACCCGCGCCGCCAGCGGCATGCTAAGGCCCGGGGCAAAATAGACCTGTTCGCCCCCGCTGTTTTCGACGTCGGCATTCAGGCCGCTGTCCTGCCCATTGATCCGCGCGTTGATCTGCAACTGCGGCACCACGCGGCCCAGGCCCATCCACTGCACCGCCAGCGATGCTTCACCGATCGTGCCGGGGCGATAGTCCTGCCGCGCATTGAGCGCGATCTGCGCCTGGGCCTGCACCATCAGCGCCCAATCCCGGCCTAACCGGCGATAGTGATAGGCGCCGATCACCGCCTGCGTGGTGCCGGTGCCCGGCTGCAAGCCGCGATCCACTTCCTCGCCCTGTGCCGGGCCGCTGCGGAACGTCTGGTGAAAGCCGCCGGTGGGCAGGATCAGCCCGAACTGCAGCCCGGTCACGCCGCTGGGCGTCGACAGGCCCTGCCAGCGCGCCGTCACCCGGATATCGCCCAGGCCATGGGTGCGTGACCGGCTTTCTGCATCGGTATCTTCGGCAATCGTCGCATGGGGGCGGATGATCAGCGGCACGGCCACGTTGATGCCCCAGTCGCTGGCAAACTGCCGGTCATAGCTGGCGGTGAGATAGACATTGTCGGTCCAGCGTTCGATCTCGCGATCGTTGGGAATGGTCAGCTGGCTGGTATCGACCTTGCTGGTGCCGGTGCGCAACTGGCTTTGCGGCACATAATCCACCCGCAGCGTGGCGGCCTGGCCGGGCTGGGTGACCAGCCCCTGGTTGAGCCAGTCAGACGTGAACGTGCAGCCGCAGCTGGCACAGGCCAGCGCTGGGGTGGACGACAGCGCAAGGGCAAAGGGCGCAGCCGCAAGGGCGCGCGAAAACAGGCGTGGCATGGATCGGATATCCCGACAGGCGGCCCCGCCACCGATGCAGCGCGGGCCGGAAAAACAAAAATGCTCGGTGTGCTTGGCTTAGCCGAAGGCGCCTTGCGGTGGCGCACGCGCCGGTGGTCGCGTGCGGGCAATCGCCGCCAGCATCAGGGCCGCCACCAGCGCCGGCGTAATGGGCGCAATCAGCGGGGGCGCCAGGGGCAGGGCAGGGGCTTCTCCCCCACCGATCATGGCATTGGCCAGCACGCCGAATGCGCAAGGGCCGGGATTGGCCGTGCCGTCAGTCTTGGCGGGATGGCTGGTTGGCAGGGTGATCGTGCGCCGGCTCGCTTTGCTCACGTCAGCGCCAAGTGGGCCGCTGCCATCACACAGCGCCACCACGATGCCGCGCGCGCCGTTGGGCACCGGCATCATCCCCGGCGGGATCAGCACGCGCAGGCCCAGCACCAGCGCCAGGATCATCAGACCCAGGCGCGGATGGTGCATCAGCAATCGGCGGCCTGCCTGCAACACGTGGCGTCCCCCTCATTGGCTCGCCTGCTTGGCCCCCTCCTACCCGAGCGGGCAAGGTTCTTGCAATCATCGCCTTAAAGGCCGAGATGCTGTGGAGCCGTTCGGCGTGCCGCACGTTGCCCGTCGAAAGGCCCGTTCCCGTCCCCCTCGCGCAACGCTAGAAGACCCTCATGCTCCAGGTGCTCTCGATGCTCTATCTCTGGCTCAAGGCTGGCCACGTCATCTTCGTGATCTTCTGGATGGCCGGGCTGTTCATGCTGCCCCGCCTGTTCGTCTATCACCAGGAAACGCCGGTCAATTCCCCCGAAAACGCGGTGTGGACCGATCGCGAGCGCAAGCTCATGAAGATCATCATGGCGCCCAGCGTGGCGGTGGTGTGGATCCTGGGCCTGGCCATGGCGATTTCGGGCGGCTGGTTCACCCAGGGTTGGCTCCATGCCAAGCTGCTGCTGGTGGTGGCGCTGACCGGCTATCACATCTGGCTCGCCCGCTATCATCGCGCCTTGGCGCGGGGCGAACGCCGCCTCACCGGCAAGCAGCTGCGCCTGCTCAATGAAGTGCCCGGCGTGCTCGGCGCGATCATCGTCATCCTGGTGATCATCAAGCCGTTCTGAGCGACGGCGTACATGGCGGCGGCCAGGCCCAGCGCTGGCCGCAAGCCCCGCACCCTTCACCAATCCTCAATTGACGCCGGGCTTTTCCCGTCATAACGCACATCTCGACCGGCACATACCCGGGCGCGCACTGGCGCGCTCACGGCCTGCTTTCTCCAAGCCCATCGGCCCGCCGGCCATTTTTCCAGCCTATTTCCGCTGACGGAACACACGCAATGCATCTGAAAGAACTCAAGAAGAAAACCCCCGCCGAGCTGGTCGAAATGGCCGAAGAGCTGGGCGTGGAAGGCGCCAGCACGATGCGCCGCCAGGATCTGATGTTCGCCATCCTCAAGGAAGTGGCCGAAGACGGCGAGGAAATCCTCGGCATCGGCACGATCGAGGTTCTGCCCGACGGCTTCGGCTTCCTGCGCAGCCCGGAAGCGAACTATCTCGCCGGCCCGGACGACATCTATGTCTCGCCCAACCAGGTCCGCAAATGGGGCCTGCGCACGGGTGATACCGTGGAAGGCGAAATCCGCGCGCCCAAGGATGGCGAGCGCTATTTCGCCATCACCCGCCTGATGAAGGTGAACTTTGACGAGCCGGAGGCCGTGCGCCACCGCGTCAACTTCGACAACCTCACGCCGCTTTATCCCAACGAGCGCCTCAAGCTCGATACGCTCGATCCCACGGTCAAGGACAAGTCTGCCCGCGTGATCGACCTGGTCAGCCCACAGGGCAAGGGCCAGCGCGCGCTGATCGTGGCGCCGCCGCGCACCGGCAAGACCGTGCTGCTGCAGAACATGGCCAAGGCGATCACCGACAACCACCCGGAAGTGTTCCTGCTGGTCCTGCTGGTCGACGAACGCCCCGAAGAAGTGACCGACATGCAGCGCTCGGTGAAGGGCGAGGTCATCTCCTCCACCTTCGACGAACCGGCCACGCGCCACGTGCAGGTTGCCGAAATGGTCATCGAAAAGGCCAAGCGCCTGGTCGAACACAAGCGCGACGTGGTGATCCTGCTCGACTCGATCACGCGTCTTGGCCGCGCCTATAACACCGTCGTTCCCTCGTCGGGCAAGGTGCTGACCGGCGGTGTTGACGCCAACGCTCTGCAGCGCCCCAAGCGCTTCTTCGGCGCGGCGCGCAACATCGAGGAAGGTGGCTCGCTCTCGATCATCGCCACCGCGCTGATCGACACCGGCAGCCGCATGGACGAAGTGATCTTTGAAGAGTTCAAGGGCACCGGCAACTCGGAAATCGTGCTCGACCGCAAGGTCGCCGATAAGCGCATCTTCCCCGCGCTCGACGTGGGCAAGAGCGGCACGCGCAAGGAAGAACTCCTGGTGCCGCGCGACCAGCTCAGCAAGATGTGGGTGCTGCGCCGCATCCTCATGCAGATGGGCACGGTCGACGCGATGGAATTCCTGCTCGACAAGATGAAGGATTCCAAGACCAACGAAGACTTCTTCGCCACGATGAACCAGTAATCCCGCCAAGGGTTTGCTGCGCAAAAAAGGGGTGGGAGGCAGCCATGCCTTCCACCCCTTTTTGCGTCCAGCCTGGTGATGGGGTGAGGGCTTCGACAGGCTCAGCCCGAACGGAAACAGCCGTATGGACGGTCCCAGCCCTCCGTTCGCCCTGAGCCTGTCAAAGGGCGCTGGCACAAACGCCCCGATCATTCACCCGTCTTCCAGCGCCTCGGCCATCTTGCGCCACAGCAGGTCTGCCGCAGCAAACGGACGCACCATCACTTTGGCATCGACGATCCGCCCTTCCAGATCGAAGCGCAGCAGGTGCACGCCGTTCACCGCCACACCATCGAGCGTCGCCTCGAACTCCAGCGCCGCTTCCGGGCCATCGGCCAGTTCGCGCACATAGGCAAAGCGTCCCAAGGCCAGGATGCGGCAGGCGGCCGACAGGTGCAGTGCCACCGCCTCGCGGCCCACCTGCGGGGTGTGCAGCACCGGCGAGTGAAACACGGCATCGTCAGCCAGGAGTTCGGTGAGCAGGTCTTCGGGGCATCCCGCAAGCATGGCGCGGTGCCAGGCGGCCAATCCAAGCTGCATGATACGTCTCCCAGCCAAGGGCGCGCGACTGCCGGCACCCGGCATGTTCCACGTGAAACAACGCGTGGCCGGGCGCATTGATCCGGCGCAACGCGGCATGGGCAAGCCTGCAGCGGTTGATCGGTCGCGATACCGTTTCGGTCGATCATGGGCTTGGCGTGCCTGGCCGACTGTGACACCTTCCGTGCCGCAAGCCACGACAAATTCCTGGGAGCAGGCCATGAAAGTGAATGTCGAGATCGAATGCAGCCCGGAAGAGGCCCGCCGCTTTCTCGGCCTGCCAGACGTTTCCAAAGCCAATGACGTCTATGTCGATGCCGTGGCCAAGGCGATGCAGGGCGTAAGCAGCGTGGACCAACTCCAGGGCTATGCCAAGCAACTGGCGCCGATGGGCGAAATCGGCCTCAAGCTGTTCCAGCAGTTCATGGAGCAGGGCGCCGGGGCGGCCATGGCTGGCTTCAAGGCCGGCATGGGCGGCGACAAGAAGTAGGCACCGCCGAGATGTAGGCACTGGGCCCGCCGCGTGATAAGCGGCGCAGCATGAGCGACAACCCGACGATCTTTGCCCTCAGTTCCGGAGCGCCGCCGGCCGGCATTGCCGTGGTGCGGATCAGTGGGCCGGCCGCTGGCATGGCCCTGGCAGCCTTGGCAGGCAGCTTGCCTATGCCGCGCCGCGCCACGTTTCGCCGGCTGGTCGATCCTGCCGATGGCGCCTTGCTCGATGCCACGATGGTGTTGTGGTTGCCCGGTCCGCATACCGCCACGGGCGAAGACAGCGCCGAACTCCATCTTCATGGTGGCCGCGCCGTGGTTCAGGCCGTGCTTGCCGCGCTCGCTCGTTTGCCTGGCCTTCGCGCGGCCGAGGCGGGGGAGTTCACCCGCCGTGCGTTCCTCAATGGCCGCATCGATCTCAACGAGGCCGAAGGTCTCGCCGATCTGCTCAATGCCGAAACCGAATTGCAGCGGCGCAGTGCTCTGGCGATGGCCGATGGCGCGCTGTCCCGTCAGGTCGAGGATTGGCGCCAGGGTGTCTTGATGCTTTCTGCCCAGCTTGAGGCACTGCTCGACTTTTCCGATGAGGATGACGTTGGCGAAGGCGTGGCCTTGCTGCCGCCAGGCTTTGCCGATCAGGCCGCAACGCAGGCGGCGCAGGTGGCCGCGTGGCTAGACCGCCCACGTGCAGAGCCGTTGCGCGAAGGGTTTCGCGTGGTGCTGGCCGGCCCGCCCAATGCCGGAAAGTCCACGCTGTTCAACGCGCTGGTCGAGGCAGAGGCCGCCATCACTGCGGCGGAGCCCGGCACCACGCGCGATGTTCTGACGCGCAGCGTGGCAATCGATGGTGTGCCTTTCACCTTTGCCGATACCGCCGGGCTGCGTGACGAGGGTGCCGGCGAGATCGAGCGGATCGGTATTGCCCGTGCACGCGCCGAGGCTGCGCGGGCCGACCTGATCCTCTGGCTCGGCCCTGAGGGGGAAGGGCCGGCTGACGCTACCGTGCCGCTGTGGGAACTGGCTGCGCGTGCCGACGATCCGGCCGCCCCGGCCAAGGCTGCGCCCCGCCATCGTCTCTCAGTTCATACCGGCGAAGGGCTCGATGCCTTGCGTCGCGATCTCGTCAGCCATGCCCGGGCTAGCTTGCCAGGGCCGGGTGAGGCGGCGCTCAATGCCCGCCAGCATGCACTTCTTTCGCAGGTGCACAACAACCTTGCGGCAGCGACGCTGGAGTTCGACCCGCTGCTGGCGGCCGAGCACTTGCGCCTGGCCCGCCGCGCGCTGGATGGGTTGACGGGCCGTGCTGGCACCGAAGACATGCTCGATGCGCTGTTCGGTCGCTTCTGCATCGGCAAATAGGCGAACGGGTTTTTCACGCGGCGCAAATCTCCCCTCCGCATGTTTCACGTGAAACACAAGTTTGACCCAAGGCGCGCAGAGCGATAGGGCAGAGGGCATGCATTCCTTCGACATCATTGTGGTCGGCGGCGGCCATGCGGGCGTCGAGGCGGCCTGCGTGGCGGCGCGCATGGGTGCGCGCACCGCGCTGGTCAGCTTCGATCCCGAAAAGATTGGCGCGATGAGCTGCAACCCGGCGATCGGCGGCTTGGGCAAGGGACACCTCGTGCGCGAGGTTGACGCCTTTGATGGCGTCATCGCGCGGGCGGCCGATGCTGGCGCTATTCATTACCGCATGCTCAACCGCTCGAAAGGCAGTGCGGTGCAGGGGCCGCGTGTCCAGGCTGATCGCAAGCGGTTCAAGGCGGCGGTCCAGGCGGTGGTGAACAGCCAAGCCGGTCTCACCGTCGTTCCGGGCGAAGCAGCCGCGCTGCGCCTGGCCGGTGGCCGCGTAGTCGGCATCGACCTCGCCGATGGATCCATTTTGGAGGGATCGGCCGTGGTGCTGTGCACCGGCACGTTCCTGGGCGCGCGCCTGTTCCGTGGCGAAGAGCGGATGGAAGGTGGCCGCATCGGCGAAGACGCCGCCCATCGTCTGGCGGCCCAGCTGCGCGATGCCGCCCTGCCGATGGCCCGGCTCAAGACCGGCACACCGCCGCGCCTGGATGGCCGCACCATCGATTGGGCGCGGTTGGAAGAGCAGCACAGCGATGCCGATCCATGGACGATGTCGCCGCTCAGCCAGTCACGTCCGCTGCCGCAGATCTTCTGCGGGATCAGCCGCACCAATGCGCAGACCCACGATATCATTCGCGGTGGCCTCGATCGCTCGCCGCTGTTCACCGGCGCGATCGGCGCGCGTGGCCCGCGCTATTGCCCGTCGATCGAGGACAAGATTCACCGCTTTGCCGATCGCGACAGCCACCAGGTCTTCCTCGAACCCGAAGGCCTGGACGATCACTTGGTCTATCCCAACGGCCTCTCCACCTCGTTGCCCGCTGATGTGCAACTGGCGATGATGCGCTCGATGGAAGGGTTGGAGCAGGTTGCTATCGTCGTGCCCGGCTATGCTGTGGAGTACGATCATATCGATCCGCGTGCGCTGCGCCCCAGCCTGGAAGTGCGCGCCATGCCTGGCCTCTATTGCGCCGGGCAGATCAACGGCACCACCGGCTATGAAGAGGCCGCTGCGCAGGGACTGGTCGCGGGCATGCACGCCGCTGCCGCCGTGCTGGGCACCGCGCCCGCAGCGCTCGATCGTGGATCGAGCTATATGGCGGTGATGATCGATGACCTGACGCTGCACGGGGTGAGCGAGCCCTATCGCATGCTTACCGCGCGGGCCGAATATCGCCTGCGCCTGCGCGCCAACAACGCCACCACGCGGCTGACGCCCTTGGCGATTGCGGCGGGCTGTGTCGGTGATGAGCGCCGCGCCTGGTTCGAACGGCGGCTCGACGCGCGGGCCAGGCTGGAAGAGGGACTGGCCCAGGAAACCACCCCGAGCGAGATGGCACGCGCCGGCCTGGCGGTTCGCGCCGATGGTGCGCGGCGCAGCCTGATGGAATGGTTGCGCTTCCCCGAAGTGACGCTGGCCGGGTTGGCACCTTGGCTTGCCAATGCCATGCCCGACGACGCCTTGCTGGTCGAGGAAGTGGAAGAAGACGCTGCCTATGCGCCCTATCTCGCGCGGCAGGAAGCGGAGCTGCGTGACCTGCGCGCCAACGAGACCGTGCCGCTGGGCGAGGATTTTCCCTATGACCGCGTGCCCGGGCTTTCCGCCGAAATGGTCGAACGCCTGAGTGCCGCCCGGCCCGAAACGCTGGCAGCCGCCGGCCGTCTGGCGGGGATCACCCCGGCCGCGCTGGCCAGCCTGCTCGTCCATGCCCGTCGCCGGATGGTGGCAGCATGACCGCCATGATCGAGAGCGAGGCGCAGGCCCAGGACTGGCTGCACCAGACACTGGGCACCGATGACGCCACCATGGCGCGCCTGGACCGGTTGGTTGAACTGCTGGTGGCGGAGAACGAGCGGCAGAACCTGATCGCGCGCGGCACCATTCCCATGGTGTGGCAGCGTCACATCGTCGACAGCGCTCAGCTGCTGACTGTTCCACGTGAAACATTGCCCGACGGCGCATGGCTCGATCTGGGCACCGGGGCCGGGTTTCCCGGCCTGGTGATCGCTACCCTGCAACCGCAGCGACCGGTGACGCTGGTCGATTCGCGCCGGCTGCGCACCGACTGGCTGGCGCGCGCGACGGCGGAGCTTGGGCTGTCGCACGTCAACGTCGTGCTTTCACGCGTCGAAGACTTGCCCGATCAGACCTATGCGGTACTTTCCGCACGCGCTTTTGCGCCGCTTGACAAGTTGCTGACGATTTCTTCGCGTTTTTCCACACCGGAAACGCTGTGGTTGCTGCCAAAAGGGGCGAAGGCAGGGCAAGAAGTGGCTATACTGCCTGAAACCTGGCGCCATGTGTTTCACGTGGAACAATCGCTGACCGATCCCGCCGCTGGCGTGATCGCCGGTCGCTTGCTGGGTGGCCATCCCCCGAAGCCTGCCCGCCAGCCGGGTCCGGCTTCCCAACGAGGCTCCCGTCGATGATCACCATCGCCATTGCGAATCAGAAGGGCGGCGTGGGCAAGACCACCACCGCTATCAATATCGCGACCGCACTTGCCGCTACTGGCTGGAAAGTGCTGCTGGTTGACCTTGACCCGCAAGGCAATGCCTCCACCGGGATCGGCCTCAACGCCGCCGATCGCGAGCGGTCTTCCTATGACATGCTGATCGACGGGGCAGGGGTGGCGGAATGCGCCGTTCCCACCCGCATTCCCGGCCTCGATATCATCCCCGCCACGGTGGACCTGTCAGGCGCCGAGGTGGAGCTGGTCAGCGTGGATGATCGCACCGGCCGTCTGCGTGCTGCACTGCACCGTGACACGACGCACGAAATCTGCCTGATCGATTGCCCGCCCAGCCTGGGCCTGCTGACCCTCAATGCCATGGCCGCAGCCGATAGCCTGATGGTTCCGCTGCAGTGCGAATTCTTTGCGCTGGAAGGGCTTAGCCAGCTTTTGCAGACGGTGGAGCGGGTGCAGGAACGCTTCAATCCCGATCTGGGCATCCTGGGCATCGTGCTGACCATGTACGATCGCCGCAACCGGTTGACAGACCAGGTGGCCGACGATGTGCGATCGTGCCTGCGCGATCTCGTGTTCGAATCGGTGATTCCGCGCAACGTGCGCCTGTCCGAGGCGCCCAGCCACGGGCTGCCGGCGCTGATCTATGACCATGCCTGCTCGGGATCGCAGGCCTACATGAAACTGGCGCGCGAGCTGATCGGGCGCCTGCCGGAACGGAGGAAGGCGGCATGAGCGGCGAAGACGGCGTCAAGGCACCGGTAAAGCGCGCCGCATTGGGCCGGGGGCTGGGCGCCTTGCTGGGCGAGACCCGGCGCGAGGAATCGCTGGTCCGTCCGGCGTCCGCCGCAACCGGTGGCACGCCTGCGGCCGCAGCCCCGGCGCGGGCCACCACCGGCGTCGCGCTGCTGTCGGTGGCCGAGATCGAGCCGCACCCCGATCAGCCGCGCCGCCATTTCGATGAAGAGGCGCTGGACGAACTGGCCCAGTCGATCGCCGCGCGCGGTGTGATTCAGCCGGTGATCGTGCGCCCCATGGCTGGTGGCCGCTATCAGCTGGTGGCGGGCGAACGCCGCTGGCGTGCGGCGCAGCGCGCCCGCGTGCACGAAATCCCCGCTATCGTCCGCCAGCTAGACGAGCGCGAGGTCACCGCGCTGGCGCTGATCGAAAACCTGCAGCGCGAAGATCTCAACCCCGTGGAAGAGGCCCGCGCCTATCAGCGCCTGTCCGACAACGACGGGCTGACCCAGCAGGAAATCGCCCGCTTTGTTGACAAGTCGCGCAGCCATGTCGCCAATCTCATGCGGCTGCTCTCGCTGCCTGAGGAAGTGCTGGACATGGTCCAGCGCGACGACCTGTCGATGGGCCATGCCCGTGCCTTGGCGGTCGTGCCCGATCCGCTGCCGCTGGCGCAGGAAATTATCGCCAAGGGCCTTTCGGTGCGCGATGCCGAGCGCATGGCCAAGCGCGCGACCAAGCCGGAAAGTGGCCCGCGCCGTGCCCGTGCCGAACGCGATCCGTCAGACAGCGCCGATATCGCCGCCGTGCAGGCCCATGTGGAGGAATTCCTCGGCCTCAAGGTGACGATCAATGCCGATGCCGATCCACGCACCGGCAATGTCGTGATCCGCTACAAGACGCTCGACCAGCTTGACCTGATCTGCCAGCGGCTGACTGGCGGCGCGATTTAAATCGCGCCGGCCAGCACGGCCGCCAGTGCCTCAATCCCACGCGCGTCCTCCTCGTCAAACCGCGCCACGGTCGGGCTGTCGAGGTCGATCACCGCGATCACCACGCCGTCGCGCTTGATCGGCACGACCAGTTCAGAGGCGCTGGCCGCGTCGCAGGCGATATGGCCGGGGAAGGCGTGGACATCGCGCACCAGCTGCGTTTCGCCAGTAGCCGCGGCGGTGCCACACACGCCCTTACCCAGTGGAATGCGGATGCAGGCCGGCTTGCCGGCAAACGGGCCGAGCACCAGGGTATCGCCGATCAGGCGATAGAACCCGGTCCAGTTGCAATCGGGCAGGGCCAGCGCCAGCAGCGCGGCGACATTGGCCATGTTGGCCACGCCATCGCTTTCGCCATGGATCAGCCCGCGCGCGGCCGCGACGAGATCGGCATAGAGGGTGGGCTTGTCAGCGCTATCGAATTGAAAATCGTACATGGCGGTGGGGCTTAGCGCATTTCCCGCAAGCTGTCATTGCAGCGAAGCCCTGGCCGCCCTAGTTTGCCCGGCATGAGCACCCTCAAGAAGTTCCTCATCGCCCTTGGCCTGCTGGTGATCGCCGTTGCCGCGTTCCTGGCGTGGGCCATCCGTGGCCCGGCCGGCCAATATACCACCGACGAAACCTCGGGCCCCCATCCCAAGATGGCCGAGCCTTCGCCGCAGACCATTCCCGGCGTCGGCATTGCCAAGCCGATCGGTTGGCAGGCGGGCGAAGCGCCGGTGGCCGCGCAGGGGCTGGTCGTCACCCGCTTTGCCGATGGTCTTGACCACCCGCGCACGCTGGCGGTCCTGCCCAATGGCGACGTGCTGACCGCCGAAACCAATGCGCCCGCGGGTGATCATGGTGGTGGCGGCCTCACCGGGCTGGTGGCCGGCTTCCTGTTCAGCCAGGCCGGTGCGGGTGAACCCTCGCCCAACAAGATCGTGGTGCTGCGCGATAACGGCAGCGGCAAGGCGAGCCAGCGCTTTGTCATGGAAAATCCGGCGCTGGATTCGCCGTTCGGCATGGTGTGGCGCGACGGCCGGCTCTATGTCGCCAACCACAATGGCGTGGTTTCCTGGCCGTTCCAGCCGGGGCAGACCAATCTGCCGGGCAAGCCAGAAAAGCTCATGGATCTGCCGCCGGCCGGCATGCACTGGGCACGCAACCTGGCGCTCAGCCCCGATGGCCAGCGGCTCTACATCTCGGTCGGTTCGGGCAGCAATATCGCTGAAAACGGCATCGATGCCGAGGCGCAGCGTGCCGCGATCTTCGAGTATGACTTTGACAAGCACCGCGTGCGCCAGTTTGCCGGCGGGATGCGCAATCCCAACGGCATGGATTTCAATCCCTACACCGGCGAACTCTGGGCCGTGGTGAACGAGCGCGACATGCTCGGCCCCGATCTCGTGCCCGATTACCTCACCAACGTGCCGCTCGGCGCGCAGTATGGCTGGCCCTGGGTCTACTGGAAGAAGTACATCGACTGGCGCGTGACCGAGCCGATGCCCGAGTACCTGATGGAATACGTGCGCAAGCCGGAATACGGTCTGGGCGCCCATGTCGCGCCGCTCGGCCTGGCCTTTGCGCGCGGCGGCAATACCATGGGCGATCGCTTTGCCGGGGGCGCCTTCATCGCTCGTCACGGTTCGTGGAACCGCCGCCCGCTCGCTGGCTATGACGTGGTCTTCGTGCGGTTCGACAGCCACGGCAATGTGCTGCCGGCCCCGCCTGCGCCCGTGCTCACCGGCTTCCTCACCAAGGACAACAAGGCCCATGGCCGTCCCACCTGGGTGGCCTTTGCCAAGGACGGCGCCCTGCTGGTCAGCGACGATGTGGGCGGCGTGATCTGGCGCGTCACCGCGCCGGGCGCCAAGCCGGCCCCGGCGATTACCCAGATCGCCGATACCCCGCTGCCGCCCAAGCCGCCGATGGGCAAGATCCGCATCCAGGAAAACCCGGATTCGGTGCTCAACAAGCCGCAGCCGTAACAATGGGCTCCCCTCCCGCGTGCGGGAGGGGGTGGGGGAGGGCGTGTCGCTTTCTCCACCAGCGGTTCGGGAGGGGCCAAACATTCCCTCCCCCGGCCCCTCCCGCCAGCGGGAGGGGAGCAAAGAAAAGGGGGCGGCGCCGCGTGGCACCGCCCCCTTTTTGCGTTCCGAAATCCGCGATCAGTGGCGGAAGTGGCGCATCCCGGTAAAGACCATGGCCAGGCCGGCCTCATCGGCGGCCTTGATCACGTCTTCGTCGCGGATCGAGCCGCCCGGCTGGATCACCATCGTCGCGCCCGCTTCCACTGCAGCCATCAGGCCATCGGCAAAGGGGAAGAACGCGTCGGAGGCAACGGCGGCGCCCACCGTGCGGGCTTCGCTCCAGCCATGGGTCTGGGCGGCTTCCTGGGCCTTGGCGGCGGCAATGCGGCTGCTGTCGCGGCGGTTCATCTGACCCGCGCCGATGCCGGCGGTCACGCCATCCTTGGCATAGACGATGGCGTTGGACTTCACGTGCTTGGCCACGGTCCAGGCGAACAGCGCGTCCTTGAGTTCCTGTTCGGTCGGCGCGCGCTGCGTCACGACCTTGAGGTCGTCAGCCGTGATCGCGCCATTGTCGCGGTCCTGCACCAGCAGGCCGCCGGCGATTGGCACGGTCACCAGGCCGGCGCGATGCGCGTCGGGCAGTTCGCTGACCAGCAGCAGGCGCAGGTTCTTCTTGCGGGCAAACGCCTCGCGCGCGGCGGCATCGGCACCGGGGGCCACGACCACTTCGGTGAAGATTTCGCAGATCGCGTTGGCGGTGGGGCCATCGAGCGGCTGGTTGACCGCCACGATGCCGCCAAAGGCCGAAACGCTGTCACACGCCAGGGCAGCCTGCCAGGCGTCGAGCAGCGTATCCGCGCTGGCGACGCCGCAGGGGTTGGCGTGCTTGACGATCACCACGGTCGGCTTGTCGGTGGCAAATTCGGCCACCAGTTCAAGCGCGGCGTTGGCATCGTTATAATTGTTGTACGACAGTTCCTTGCCCTGGATCTGCTCGGCCTGGGGCAGGCCAGGAACCGTGGCGCGGCGCGGAACATAGAGCGCGGCGGACTGGTGCGGGTTTTCGCCATAGCGCAGCGTCGTCACCAGGCTGTGCGCGCTGGCCAGTGTGGCGGGGAAATGCTGCTGCTGGTCTACGGTGGCAAACCAGGTGGCAATCGCCGAATCATAGGCGGCCGTAGTGGCATAGGCCTTGGCCGCCATCGCGCGGCGGAACGGCAGGGTGGTCTTGCCGCCAGTCTGCGCCAGTTCAGCGATCACCGTGGCATAGTCGGCCGGATCGGTCAGGATCGTGACGTAATCGTGGTTCTTGGCCGCCGAACGCACCATCGAGGGGCCGCCGATGTCGATGTTCTCGATCACTTCGTCGCGGTCCGCGCCCTTGGCCACGGTCGCTTCGAACGGATAGAGGTTCACGACGACAAGGTCGATCGCGCCGATTTCGTGTTCGGCCATGCTGGCGGCATGCTCGGCATTGTCGCGCACGGCCAGAAGGCCGCCGTGCACCTTGGGGTGCAGCGTCTTGACGCGGCCATCCATCATTTCGGGAAAGCCGGTCAGTTCCGAAATGTCCTTCACCGCCAGGCCCGCCTCGCGCAGCGCCTTGGCCGTGCCGCCGGTGGAAACCAGTTCCACGCCGTGTGCGGCCAGTGCCTGGCCCAGGTCAACCAGGCCGGTCTTGTCAGACACCGAAAGCAGCGCCCGCCGGATCGTCACATCGCTCACGTTGAAAATTCCTATCTCATCTTCTTGAGCAGCCAGGAGAAACTCTCTCCGCTGCGCGGGATCTTGGCCGTGATGACAAGCTGGCGCGTGCCCAGCGGGCGGCCCAACCCATCGGCCCAGAGCGATTCCTCGATCGTCACCGGCTCACGCCCCGAACGGAACTGCCACAGGCCGCCATCGGGCAGGGCAAGGGTAACGCCAAGGCCGTCCTGGCCCTGCGCCAGCTCGATATGCGGGCCAAGGTGGAAGCGCAAGGCAACACCGATCATGCCACGCTTGCCTTTCTTGCCGTGCGGCACCAGCAGGTCTTCACCGCGCAGTTCGGTGCCATCATCGCGCAGGATCAGGATGCGCTGGTGCATCAGGCCATAGCGGCTGACATAGCCGTTGTGGCTCGCCTCGATCCGGGTGGCAGACTGGCCCATCGGGCCGGGCGCCGTGGCGGCATAGCTGCCATCGGCCTGCAGCGTGCGGCGGTCCACTTCCACTTCGGAAACGCCGCTGCCCAGCTTGCCGTTGATCAGCACGGCAGTGGAATTGAAATCGTCGATCGTCAGCGTGGAATGGGCCGCCGTGGCGCGCAGGCCCTGCGCGAGGCGCAGCGGGATCAGCCCGCCGGCAAAGGCCGCGCCGCCGCAATTGACGATCAGTCGCTCGGCGCCATGGCTGAATTCGAACGCCAGGGTAGAGGCACAGCCTTCGCGCGCGTGGCGGGCGATCGGCGGCGGCGCGGCATCGAGCAGCAGGACCGACTTGCCCGCCGTAATGCGCTGGTAGCCCCATTGCCGGGCATCGCGCAGCGGCCGGGTGCGCACGCCACTGGCCTTGATCAGCGTGGCGATATGGTCGGCTTGTACCGCGCCCGCGCCCTGCCAGCTGCCCAGCGCGCCATCGCCATGCAGCAGCGCGAGCAGCGGCGGGACCAGCAGCGACAGGATCGTTTCAATCTGCTGGGGCGGATCGCGGCGCACGGCGGCATAGCAGGCCTTGAGCCGCACCAGGATGGTGATCGCCTCGATCTGGCCCAGCGGGCTGCGCGACAGCACGCCGCCATCATCGCCCACCATGTCACCAAGTGCGCGGATCAGCCCGGCCTCGCCAAACAGGCGGCGCGGGCCACCATCGGCCATCAGCAGCCCGGCGGCGGTGATCGCCGCCCAGCCGGCCACTTCGCCCAGCTTGTCATCCGCACGGGTGACATGGCGATCGAGCCAGCGGGCGGTTTCGGCCATGGCGTGCAGCACACGGCTGCGAAACTTCTTGTCGTTGCCCGACAGCAGCAGCGGCGCGTGGATCAGCCAGGTGAGCAGGCGGTGGCCGGTATGCCCCACATCCCACGCCGGGCTGGCATTGGGCTGGGGATTGGCATTGAGCCACATGCCCAGCACGCGTTCGGCCACGGGGGTGCATTGCGCGCGTGGTCCACTGGCCTCCAGATCGGGCAGCCAGGCAAAGCCATGCACCATCCGCTCGAACGGCGGCGGCAGGCGTGGCCCGGTGAACTCAGTATCGGCAATCGGGGTCTTCATGCCGTGGACCAGGAAATGCCCCGCGCGCAATGCCTTGCCTGCGCCGGAATCGCCCGGAAGCGGGTTGCTGACCGTCGCCGTCAGGCGCGGGCGAGAACGCTTGCGAAAGGGTTGCAGCGCGGCGGCCGGCAGCCCCAGGCGATAGGCAAAACGCATGAAGCGTTCACCCGCGCTGACCGGGGGCGGCGAAAAATCCGCCAGCGCCAGGGCGCGGCCGGGCTCCACCACTTCGGGGCGCAGCGGCATGTCTTCGTCGGCGGGCATCGGCGGCAGGGGGCGGACCACAGCAGCGGCGGCGGCCGCATCGCGCCGCAAGGGTTCGTTTTCCAGCCCCAGGGGCAGGGCGGGGCTGGCTTCGTCCGCCGAAATGGCCTTGCCCTTGGCGGGCTGGCCGGGTGCGATGGAGAAGCCTGGTTCGCCCACGGGGTCAGTCGATCCTTTTCAGCGCGGCGATATTCGCGGCATAGTGATCGGGCCCACCCTTGAAGGTCGCGGTGCCGGCGACCAGGGCATCGGCGCCGGCGGCCACGCACAGCGGCGCGGTTTTGGCATCCACTCCGCCATCCACTTCCAGGTGGATCGGCCGGCCGGTCTTGTCGATCATCTTGCGCACCGCCTCGATCTTGCGCAGCTGGCTGGAAATAAAGCTTTGCCCACCAAACCCGGGGTTCACGCTCATGATCAGCACCAGGTCGATATCGTCGATCAGGTAATCGAGCATCTTGGCTGGCGTTGCGGGGTTGAGCGCGATCCCGGCCTTCTTGCCCAGCGCCTTGATCGCTTGCACGGTGCGGTGGATATGCGGCCCGGCTTCGGGATGCACGGTGATGATATCGGCCCCGGCGTTGGCAAACGCCTCAAGGTAGAGATCGACCGGGCTGATCATCAGGTGCACGTCGAACGGCTTGGTGGTGTGGGGGCGCAGCGCCTTGACCACGGCCGGCCCGATCGTGATGTTGGGCACGAAGTGGCCATCCATCACGTCCACATGGATCCAGTCAGCCCCGGCGGCATCGATCGCGCGGATTTCCTCGCCCAGTCGGGAAAAATCGGCGGATAGGATCGACGGGGAAATTATCGGCAAGGCAGTCATCGACAACGGGTCCGATCGCAATTCTGGGCAAGAAATAGCCCGGCCCGGCCAAATCGCCAAGCGGGCGCCGTTCGGCGCTTAACCGCGCCGAATCGGGGCCACAAGCGCTCTTTGCAGTATTTTCCACACGCGTTGTGCAGTTTCGGGCCGGTCTGGCGCGGGTTTGCTCCGAAAGCGCGCGGATTTGTCCAGGCCGGCGATCAACCCATGCAGCAATGCCACGGTCGCGCCGCGAACGCGCCCTGCGGCCTTGCGCCCCCTTGCCATTGGCGGCCGGGCTTGTCATCGAAGATGGGGTGAAGACGCTGATCGAATCCCTCAAGACCACGCTTGGCGCCTTGGCGCTGGGTGCAACGCTGGCCCTGCTGCCGGGCACCGCGATGGCGGCCAAGCATGGCGTGCATCTGCCGCCGCTCGGCTGCGCCGGCCCGCCCAGCGATACCTGGCTCAATGTCACGATCGACAAGGTGCGATCCGATCGCGGCGTGATTGCGCTCACCGTCTATCCCGATGACCAGCGCAAGTTCCTGATCGATGGCGGTTCGCTCTATGTCGCGCGCGTGCCGGCCCGCGCGGAAAAGACGCATATGTGCCTGTTCCTGCCGCAGCCGGGCATCTATGCCCTCGCCGTCTATCATGACGAGGACAATTCCGGCTCGCTCAACCGCATCGGGCCGATGGGCCTGCCGGCCGAAGGCTTTGGCTTTTCAGGCAATCCCGGCTCGATCGAAAGCCTGCTGGAATTCCGCGCGGTGCGCCTTTCCGTGCCGCGCACCAACCTGTCGACGCGCATTCGCCTGCGCTATCCTTGAGCGATTGCCGGGATGAAGGGCTGACTTTTCAACCGTTCGCGCGCTAACATGCGCGGCATGACCAAACCTGCCGTCCTCGCCGCCGCGCCCTTTCCGCCGTTCACCATGCAGCCGCTGGAAGCGGCCTTTGCCGTGCACCGCCTGTGGGACGGGCTGGACGATGCCGCCGCCGGATCGATCCGCGCCCTGGCGACCAACACCCTGTTCGGCCGCCTGGGGGCAGAGGTGATGAACCGCCTGCCGGCGCTGGAAATCATCGCCAACTTTGGCGTGGGCTATGACAATATTGACGTGGCTGCGGCCGCCTCGCGCGGCGTAATGGTGACCAACACCCCCGGCGTGCTCGACGAGGAAGTCGCCGATCTGACCCTCGGCCTGCTGCTATCCACGATCCGCCGCCTGCCCCAGGCCGAGCGGCACCTGCGCGCCGGGCTGTGGGAACAGGGCGCCTTTCCGCTTTCGCCCACGCTGCGCGGGCGGCGCGTGGGCATCCTGGGGCTGGGCGCGATCGGCAAGGCGGTGGCCCGCCGCCTGGAAGGCTTTGGCGTGGCCATCGCCTATCACGGCCGCACGCGGCAGGAGGGCGTGGCCTATCCCTGGTATCCCACGGCGCTCGCCCTGGCCGAGGCGGTCGATGTGCTGGTGGTGGTGGTGCCTGGTGGCGCTGCCACGGCGGGGCTGGTCGATGCCGCGGTGCTGCGCGCGCTGGGGCCGCAGGGCGTGCTGATCAACGTATCGCGCGGCAGCGTGGTGGATGAAGTAGCGCTGATCGCGGCGCTCCAGCAAGGCACGATCCTGGCTGCCGGGCTCGATGTCTTTACCCGTGAACCCCATGTGCCTGCCGACCTTGTCGCGCAGGACAACGCGGTGTTGCTGCCCCATGTCGGCTCTGGCTCGGTCGCCACGCGCACGGCCATGGGGCAACTGATGATCGACAACCTTTCCGCATGGTTTGCCACGGGCCGGGCGTTGACCCCGGTGGCCGAAACCCGCCATTTGCAACGGTAAACGCCTGGTTGCGCAGGGTGTCTGTCCGATAACGGTTCGTCGCATCGCGCTGGGCCTTGCGGCGAACGCTTGCAATAGTGCCACGGATTTGCAACTTGCGCGGTTCACGCACCAAGATAGGGATGCCTGTCCACAATGAATTCGACCCAGGCGGCGCGCGCTCCTTTGCATCAGCGGGTCCGGCGCAAGGCGGAACGGATGTTCGGTCCAGCAGGCATTTTCTTCAAGGGCTTCATCAAGCACCCGGTGATGGTCGGCGCGATCGTGCCGTCCTCGCGCCGCACGATCGCGCGCGTACTGTCCAAGGTGGATTGGGAAAACTGTGACCTGTTCGTGGAATATGGCCCCGGCGTGGGCACGTTCTGCCAGCCGGTGCTCGATCGCCTGCGCCGCGATGCGCGGCTGATCGTGATCGACACCAACCCCGATTTCATCAACTACCTGGCCCGCACCATCGGCGACAGCCGCTTCATCGCGGTGCACGGCTCTGCGGCCGAGGTGGAAAGCATCGTACGCCAGCACGGTTTTGACCATGCCGACTATGTGCTGTCGGGCCTGCCGTTCACCACGCTGCCCGAAGGCGTGGGGCCGGCGATCATGGCCGCGACGCAGCGGGTGCTGCGCCCGGGCGGGGCGTTCCTGGTCTATCAGTACACGGCCCGCGCGCGCGCACTGATGAGCCGCTATTTCCACCGCATCGACAAGGGTTTCGAGCCGATCAACGTGCCGCCCTGCGTGATCTCGTGGGGCTGGAAAGACTGATCGCCCGGCGCGCCCCTTCCATAATGGAACGGGCGCGTTTCATTTTCTGAGTTACAGAAACGGGCGGGGCAGATCGGCGGTCAGCTGCCCGTGAATGCCAGCCAGCATCGCCACGAAATAGGTATAGCCTACCGAATAGAGCAGCGCCGAGATCGCTTCGTTGATCAGGCGCGCGCTTTCGTTTTCGGCGCCGAGCAGCTGTGTGGTGATCAGGCCCACCACCATCATCACCACGCTCATCGCCACCAGGAACACCACCATGGCCAGGCCCAGGAACGCCAGGATGCGCGCGGTATTGCCCCGCGTCAGCGCCACGCTGGCGCGGATCGCCATGATCGGGTTGTGGGTGCGCCCCACGCCCAGCACCGGGCCGACCATGATTGTGCGCAGAAGCGGATAGACCACTGCCGCCAACCCGGCGCCAGCCGCCAGCGGCGCCGGCACGCGCAGGCCCAGCAGCACGCCGCTGACCACCATCATCAGCAAGAGCGCGAAGAGGCCGATCAGCACTTGCGCCAGGAAATAGGCGGGCACCCGCGCCGCGCAGTTGCGCAGCGCCTGGCCCACCGTGGGGCGCGAGCGATCGAGCACGCAGACCAGCATGGTGATGAAGCCGACGATCTGGAACAGCGACAGCGGCAGCAGGTAGGGCAGGTTGCGCGTGTAATAATCCTGCATCACCTGCGCGAGCTGCTGCTGCGTCACCTGCGGGGGAATGACCGGCGGCGCGATGAACACCGCGCCAACCAGCAGCGGCAGCAGGAAAAACACCCCGGCAATCGCGATCAGCAGATCGGCATTGGCCGAAACGATGCGCGTGGCGCCCTGCCAGGCGGCCATGCTGTCCAATGGGGCGATCAACGGTTTGGTCACGTATAGTCCTCGGGGCTCGTTTCGGTTTGGTCCTAGCAAAGCCTGCGGCTCGGCGCACCTCCCTTCCCGGTGTCTTGCCCCCTTGCTTCGGGCGGCATTCGGGGCCAAGTCGCAAGGCATCATGACTGCGCCCGATACCATCGAGATCGTCCGTGAAACCGCCCCGGTGCCCTATCGCCCCGCGCTGGAGGCGATGGCCGCTCGCAACGCCGCGATCGCCGATGGCACGGCGTCGGACATGCTGTGGCTGCTGGAACATCCGCCGGTCTATACCGCCGGCACCAGCGCCGATCGGTCCGAATTGCTCGATCCCCGGTTCGAAGTGGTCGAGGCCGGGCGCGGTGGGCGCTATACCTATCACGGGCCGGGCCAGCGCATCGGCTATGTCATGCTCGATCTGCGCAAGCGCGCGCGCGACGTGCGCGGGTTTGTCCATGCCGTGGAAGGCTGGGTGATCGATACGCTGGGCGATTTCGGCGTCGAGGCCTGGCGCGCGGAAGGGCGCATCGGCATCTGGTGCGCCGGGGCCGATGGGCGCGAGGCCAAGATCGGCGCGATCGGCGTGCGCATTCGCCGCTGGGTGACGATGCACGGCTTTTCGGTGAACCTGTCGCCCGATCTTTCGCATTTCGGCGGGATCGTGCCGTGCGGGATCGAGGAGTTTGGCGTGACCAGCCTGAAAGACCTCGGCCGTTCGGTCAGCAGCGCGCAATGGGATGATGCATTGCTGGCGCGCCTGCCGGCGTTCCTGTCCAAGCTCGACGTGCCATGCCCTCCGGTGGAGATGGAGCCATGAAGACCCTGCTTTCCCTATCGGCGGTCGTCCTGCTGCTTGCCCTGGGCGGGTGCCAGAAGGGCAGCGAACCGGAAAAGGGCGCGGCCAAGGCCGCCGGTGGCGAGGTTCTGCCCGGCAGTGTCAGCGATGCGATGATCGATCTTGATGGCGCTACCGGCACTCCGCCGTTGCAACCCGCGCCCAAGGCCAAGGCCAGCGGCGCTGCGCCACAGGCAGCATCGAGCGATGCGGCCGAAAGCGCCACGCCCGATGCTGCAGGGGCTGCAGGCGGCACAGCCGCGCCCGCAGCACCTGCCCCCGCTGCCCAGAGCCAGGCACCGGCGCAATAACGCGCCGATCCTGGCCGCTGGGTGATTGGCGCGTCAGACGGTTTCTTCGGCCAGCGTGGGATAGTCGGCATAGCCTTCGGGCACGGGGAAGTACCACGATTCGGGCACGTTGCGGTTGGGCGCCAGCGGGGCGTCCTTGGCGATGCGCGCGGGCAGGTCCGGGTTGGAAATGAACGGGCGGCCAAAGCTGATCGCATCGGCCCGGCCCGAGGCAATGTCGGCCGCGGCAGACTGCGGAGTGTAATCGCTGTTGAGCACCAGCGGGCCGGTATAGATCTTGCGGATCAGGCCATCCTGCTGCGGCACGTCGGTGGCGCCAAAGGTGCCATTCGGGCCGGGCTGGCGCAGTTCCACAAACGCCGGCTTGAGCGTTTCGAGAACCTGGGCGGCCAGGCCGAACACGGCCTCGGGGTTGCTGTCATCCACCCCTTGCGAATCGCCGTTGGGCGAAAGGCGCACGCCGACGCGCTCTGCCCCCCACACGCCGATCAGGCGTTCCATCACTTCGCGCAGCAGGCGCACGCGGTTTTCCGGGCTGCCGCCATATTCGTCGGTGCGCAGGTTGGCCGAATCGCGCAGGAACTGGTCGATCAGATAGCCATTGGCGGCGTGCAGTTGCACCCCGTCAAACCCGGCCTTCCTGGCGTTTTCGGCCGCGCGGGCATAGTCATCGAGCAGGCGCGGCATTTCATCGAGGCGCAGCGGGCGCGCTTCGACCGCGTCCTTGCGGCCTTCGAAGGTATGGACATGGCCCGGCACGCGCGTGGCCGAGGCAGAGACCGGCGGCTGGCCATCGTTGAGATCGGGATGGCTGACGCGGCCCATGTGCCACAGCTGCGCGACGATGCGTCCGCCGGCTTCGTGCACGGCTTCGGTCACCGGCTTCCACGCTTCGACCTGGGCGTCAGTCCACAGGCCGGGGGCATAGGGCCAGCCCAGGCCTTCACGGCTGATGCCGGTGGCTTCGGAAATGATCAGGCCGGCGCTGGCGCGCTGGCGATAATACGTGGCCATGATCGGCGTGGGCACTCCATCGCGCCCGGCGCGGCCGCGGGTGAGCGGGGCCATGAGAATGCGGTTCGGCGCATGGATCGCGCCCAGATCGATCGGCTGGAACAGCGCGGCGTGGTGGGGCTGGCTGGAAGTCTCGGTCATGCAGGCCTCTTGCTGGAAATGCATTATGGGTTTTTCTTTGCAACGTATATTGGCCGCGACCGTTCCGCCGCGCAAGGGGGCACGGGCAGGGCGGCGGCAGGTTTTCTTGAAACCGGCAAAGAAAAGCCCGGAAGGCCATAAAGGCTCCCGGGCTTTCGCGGATCAGCAGGTCAAGGCGTGCGCCCGGCAGGCTCAAACCCCGCTCAAGGCCGGCCCAGATCGCCCTGGCCCACGGTGCCGCTGGCCATCGCCAGCATGGCATCCAGGCTCTTCTTGGCGTCAAGCCGGAGGGTTTCCTCGATTTCCACCCGTGGCGTCAGATCGCGCAGCGCCAGGTAGAGCTTTTCCAGCGTGTTGAGCGCCATGTAGGGGCAGATGTTGCAGTTGCAGTTGCCATCGGCACCGGGCGCACCGATGAATGTCTTGCCGGGCATGGCCAACTGCATCTGGTGGATGATGTGCGGCTCGGTCGCCACGATCAGCGTATCGCCGGTCATGGCCTTGGCATAGTTCAGGATGCCGCTGGTCGACCCGACATAATCGGCATGGTCGACGATGTGCGCCGGGCATTCCGGGTGCGCGGCGATCGGCGCATCGGGATGCTGCGCCTTGAGCTTGAGCAACTCGGTTTCGCTGAAGGCTTCGTGCACGATGCACACGCCGGGCCACAGCAGCATGTCGCGCCCGAACTTGCGGTTGAGATAGCCGCCCAGGTGCCGGTCGGGGCCGAAGATGATCTTCTGTTCGGGCGGGATCTTGGCGAGGATCGTCTCGGCGCTCGATGACGTCACGATCACGTCCGACAGGGCTTTCACCTCGGTCGAGCAGTTGATGTAGGTGAGCGCGATATGATCGGGATGCTGCGCGCGGAAGGCGGCAAACTGATCGGGCGGGCAGGAATCCTCAAGGCTGCACCCGGCGTCCATGTCGGGCAGCACCACGATCTTTTCGGGGCTGAGGATCTTGGCGGTTTCGGCCATGAAGCGGACGCCGCAAAAGGCGATCACTTCAGCGTCGGTCGCTGCCGCCTTGCGCGACAGTTCCAGCGAATCGCCCACGAAATCGGCCAGGTCCTGGATTTCCGGCTTCTGGTAATAGTGCGCCAGGATCACGGCCTTGCGTTCGATGCGCAGGCGATCGATTTCCGCGCGCAGGTCAAGGCCTGACAAGTTGGTGGGCTGGGCCGTCATGGGATGCTCCTGCTTCCAGGCGATGCGGCACGCCCGGATTCCTTGGGCTGCGACTTAGGGGCGCGGGCGCGTGTTGCCAAGCCGGGATTGGGGAAATGCCCCTCCGTCAGGCCTGCGGCCTGCCACCTCCCCATCGGGGATGGGGAGGATCTTGCCGAGGGGCCTTAGCGGGTGTCCCCATCGATCGTCACGTTGACGGTGACTTTGCCATAGCCGGCTACCTGGAGCGGAATGGCCAGGTTCTGGCGCACGGCATCCTTGGCGGCACTGCGGGCCAGGCCCATCAGCACGGGATTGGCAGCCTGGTTGGTGGCAAGCTGTTCTGCCAGGCGGGTGTTGTCGCGCGTCAGCTTGTCCTGCGCAGCGCGGGTGATCCACACGCCTTCGCGCAGGTATTGCGCGCGCGCCTCGTCCAGGTTGGGTCGGCTCAACCGCAGGGGTGGCAGGCGCACCGACAGCGTCTGGCTAGTGGCATCCCACGCCATGCGATCGCGGTTCATCTGCGAAAGATCGATGGTGTAATCCACGCGCGCCGGGATTACCGCCACCTGCTTTGACTGCACCAGGCCGAACAGGCGGCTGTCGTCGCTCGACACCACCGGGGCCAGTTCGGCGCTAAACACCGTCAGGCTGTTCTGCCGCTCGAACGCCACCAGGCTGGTGGCCAGCGGGTCGCCGATGTCCTGTGGTTTCCACAGGAGCCAGGCAAACAGCCCGGCCAGCGCCAGTGCCGCCACGAACAGCAGCCAAGGCAGAGCGCTGCGCCGCGCCACCACTACCGTGGGCGCGGGTTGGGGAGAGTTCCCTGACAGGGGCGGGCTATTCAGCGTGCTGTCGTCCATTGTTCCCCCGAACGAACAACCCGGCCCTGGCGTTCCAGATCGAGCAGATGCGCCAATACCGAGCGGCCCGCGGCACCGGTCAGCCGCGGGTCCAGTCCCTTGTACATCTGTGCCACCATGGCGGGAATATTGTGCAGCCCGCCTTCCAGCACGCGCAGCACCTGCCGCTCGCGCTGGCGGCGATGGCCCAGCATGCCACGCACGAACTGGTGCGGATTGTCGATCGGATCACCGTGCGCGGGATAATAGACGCGGTCCTGCGGCCGGTCATACAGCTTTTGCAGCGAGGCCATGTAGGCGGCCATGTCGCCATCGGGCGGCGAGACCACGCTGGTGGACCAGCCCATGACATGATCGCCGGTGAACAGCGCGCCGCTTTCCACCAGGGCCAGGCACAGGTGGTTGCTGGTGTGGCCGGGCGTGGCCACGGCCTGCAAGGTCCAGCCATCGCCGCGCAGTTCCTCGCCTTCGGCCAGCACGCGGGCCGGGCGATAATCCGGGTCGAACGCCGCATCGGCGCGCGGGCCATCATCTTCCAGGGCCAGCGGTGCGCAGCCGATGATCGGTGCGCCAGTCAATGCCGCCAGCGGGCGTGAAGCAGGGCTGTGGTCGCGGTGGGTATGGGTGCACACGATCGCGGCGATGCGGGCGCTGCCCACCGCCGCCACGATTGCCGCGACATGGCCTTCGCCGTTGGTATCGGCATGGCCCGCCGCGCCGGTGCCATCGGGGCCGGGATCGATCACCGCCACATCGTTTCCGGCGCCGACGATATAGGTCTGCGTGCCGGTATAGGTATAGGGCGATGGATTGGGTGCCAGCACCCGCCGCACCAGCGGTTCAAGCTGGGCGGCCATGCCGGTGTTCCACGTGGAACGATCGGGAAGGGAGGAACTGGCCATGCCCCGTGCTATGGGGACGGCCGCCCCCATGCGCAAGGCACGACGTGGCGCGTCGGTTCAGCCCGCCTCGGCCAGCGCCAGGCCCAACCGCTCGCGCAGGTGGATCAGCGCTGCGGGCAGTGGGTCGGTCAGAGGATCGTGCGGTGCGGCGTTGGCCATGCCTTGGCGCTGCCAGGCCTGTTCCAGCCGGGTGATGCGCTGATAAAGCCGTTCGCTCTCGTGCACTACCGCCTGTGCTGCCAGGGTCAGGTGGATAATGCAGGCCGGGTCGCTTGCCGGGAAATGGGCGATCAGGCGGCCGTGGCGGCGCAGTTGCAGCTCGGTCAGTTCGCCGGCGAACCAGGCGCGGTGGTTGAGCAGCCAGGCCAGGCAATGCATGATCCGCGTGGTGGTGCGCAGCGCCTCGCAGCTCGCCTGGACATGCGCCAGGTCTTCGTCCGCGCCGAGGCTGCCGCCGGCTGGCGGTGCCGCATCGTTGGCCGGCTGGCGGCGCAAGGCCTCGAACGCATCGCGCGCGCGATCGGCCAGCGCCAGCGCCTCTGCATAGAGCGCTTCGATGATGCGCGGATTGGCGCTGGGCGTGACGGGCATGGTGGCGATCGGAATGGGTGGCCTGCTGGGTACGAACATGCCCGAGCGGATGCGCCGGCCATGGATCAAAGCCGGCTTTAAGGCCGATCGCCCCGCCGGCTCAATGCCCCGGCAGTGGCCAAGTGCCACCGCTTTGCCGCTGTCTCGATACGGAACGCTTTGCACGGCAGGCGGAATCGGTAAATACGGTATGCAATCGTTTGAAATCAGGCGATAATATCAGGGATAAGATAGTCTTCGAGCATGCTGATCTGATCGCGCAGCAGCAATTTGCGCTTTTTCAGGCGCGCCACCTGCAGCTGGTCGGCCACGCCATTGGCGCTCAGCGCATCTATCGCCACGTCAAGGTCGCGATGCTCGAGCCGCAGCGCTTCGAGCCGCTTGCGCATTTCCTCTTCGGTCACACCAACCACTCCCCGAAACCGACCTTGCTACCCCAAGCTGCCACATCGCCTCCCATCTGCACCTAGCGTTGTTCAGGTTGCCGACTCACGCTGGCGACCACGCACCGGCCAACGGCGCGCGGGGCCGCTGGAAAACCCGTTGACCGTTGATGGTGCACATTTCGTCATCGCCCTCTACACATGAACGCGATGCCGGTGCGACCCGGCGCGGTTCCACTTGCAAGATACGGCGAATGTGGGAGCATGACAACGCACCGACTGTCAGCGACTCGCAGAACAGAAGCATCGGAGCCGCAGACACCGGAGCCAGCCGCGCGGGAATGTCTCTCGCACGGGTTTTGACCGGGCAGCGGCCTATCCCGGCCCGCGCCCCTCAGGAGGTCAACGCATGGAAACGACGCACATCAACGCCTTGCAGACAAAGCACGCCGGCCTGGAACGCCGGATTTCCGAGGAAATGGCACGGCCAGCCCCCGACGTGGCCCTGCTCATGCAGCTCAAGCGGCGCAAGTTGCGCATCAAGGAAGAACTGGCGCTGATTCACTGATCCCTTTGCGCCGGAACCAACCAACCAAGCGAACATAACCTGAAAACGATCAATACCCCTGGATTGTAACAGGCGTGAGCGGCCGATTGCGGCGGCCACGCCTGACAAACACGGCCGGTTCCCCCACGGGGACCGGCCTTTTGCCCAGAGCGCCGCTGGCGGCCGCGGCACAGTTGCATACGAATATTTCCGCAATGGCGGCAGGCCCCGTTTGCAAACGGCATGGGCTGCGCTAGGCCTTTGGTCATGTTGACTGCCGTCGCCTCTGCCCGCGCGATCCTCACCTCGCTGCACGAGGTCATGGCCTCGCGATCCGGCGCGCAGGCCAAGCTCAACCGCATCGTCGATGTAATCGGCGAAAACCTCAACAGCGAGGTCTGCTCGATCTATTTGCTGCGCGAGGGGATGCTGGAACTGTTCGCCACGCGCGGGCTGGAACAGGCGGCGGTTCACGTCACGCGGCTGGCCGTGGGCGAGGGCCTGGTCGGCACGATCGCCCAGAACATCGAGACGCTCAACCTGGCCGAGGCAGCCGCGCATCCCGACTTTGCCTTCCGCCCGGAAACCGGGGAAGAACGCTTCCACTCGTTTGCCGGCGTGCCGATCGTGCGCCGCCAGCGCGCCGTGGGCGTGGTGGCCGTGCAGCATGTCGATCCGCGCCGCTATGAAGAGGTGGAGATCGAGGCGCTGCAGACCGTGGCGATGGTCCTGGCCGAGCTGATCGCCAATGCCGAACTGATCGACGATGAAGACGTGGCCGGCGTGCCCGACCACCTGACCGGGCCCGATCGCCTCAAGGGCCAGACCCTGGTGAAGGGCCTGGCGGTGGGCCAGGCCGTGTTCCACCAGCCACGCGTGACGATCGAGCATGTCGTGGCCGAAGATACCGAGGCCGAGCGCCAGCGGGTCTATCGCGCGTTCGACAAGATGCGCGAGCAGATCGACCGCATGGCCAGCCAGGCCGAATTCGGCGTGGGCGGAGAGCACGAGGAGGTGCTCGAGACCTATCGCATGTTCGCCTATGACGAAGGCTGGAGCCGCCGCATCAACGAGGCGATCGATTCCGGCCTGACCGCCGAAGCCGCGATCGAGCGCGTGCAGCAGCGCACCCGCATGCGCATGCGCCAGATCGACGATCCCCTGCTGGCCGACCGGATGCACGATCTGGAAGACCTGTCGAACCGCCTGCTGCGGATCGTGTCGGGGCAACTGGGCACTGCCGCCAGCCTGGGGCTGAAAGGCGATGCGATCCTGATCGCGCGCAACCTGGGCCCGGCCGAACTGCTGGAATACGATCGCCGCCGCTTGAAGGGCGTGATCCTGGAAGAAGGCTCGCTCACCGCGCACGTGGTGATCGTGGCGCGGGCCATGGGCATTCCCGTGGTCGGCCGCGTGCGCGCGCTGCGCGGCAAGGTGCGCGAAGGCGATACCCTGCTGCTCGATGGTGACCAGGGCGTGATCGACGTACGCCCGGCGCCCAGCCTGATCGAGGCGTTCGAGGCGCGCTTTGCCAAGAATCGCGAGCGGCAGGCCCACTATGCCACGATGCGCGACGTGGAGCCGATCACGCGCGACGGACAGCGCATCACGGTGATGATCAACGCCGGCCTGCGCGATGACATGCCGATGCTGCCGCTGACCGGTGCTGATGGTATCGGCCTGTTCCGCACCGAGTTCCAGTTCCTGGTTTCCGCGACGATGCCCCAGCGCGAGCGGCAGCAGCGGCTCTATCGCGACGTACTCGATGCCGCCGGCGATCGCCCGGTGGTGTTCCGCACGGTGGATATCGGCGGGGACAAGGTCCTGCCCTATCTGCGCCACAACGATGGCGAAACCGAGGAAAACCCGGCGATGGGCTGGCGCGCGCTGCGCGTGGCCTTGGAACGCGACGGGCTGCTCAAGGTCCAGGCGCGCGCGCTGATCGAGGCGGCGGCCGGGCGCACGCTCAACGTCATGTTCCCGATGGTGACCGAACCGTGGGAATTCGATGCGGCCAAGGCCGTGTTCGAAAGCCAGGTGGCGTTCCTGCGCAAGCAGAAGAAAGTGCTGCCCGAGGCGATCCGCTATGGCGCCATGCTGGAAGTGCCGGCGCTGGCCGAATGCCTCGATATACTGGCGCCGCGCCTGTCGTTCCTGTCGATCGGCACCAACGATCTCACGCAGTTCCTGTTTGCCGCCGATCGTGCCCATCCCAAGCTGGCCGAACGCTATGACTGGCTCAGCCCCGCGATCCTGCGCTTCCTGGCGCGGGTGGTGCGCGATGTGGCGCCCCATGGCACGGCCTTGACGGTGTGCGGCGAAATGGGCGGCCGGCGGCTGGAAGCCCTGGCGCTGCTGGGCCTGGGCATTACCCGCCTGTCGATCACGCCGGCCGCAGTCGGGCCGATCAAGGAACTGATCCGCACGATCGATCTGGGCGAAATCCGCAACGCCATGGCTGGCTGGCTGCGCGAGCCGCATGCCGACATGCGCAGCGTGGTGGCGCAGTGGGCCAGCGCGCAGGGCATCGATTGCGACTGATCGGGTTCGCATGACCGTTTTGGCCGGTTGCGCGCCGCAAAACGGTTGACTTTCGCGCAATTGCAACGATCCCCTTTTACCGGCTTTTCATCAAGCCACCGGGTTGCAAAACAAGCAGAGAAGACGGGAGCCGCGCCTTGGCCGACTCGATCGGGTCAGATTTTCATTCCCCCCAGCCGGACGCCGCCGCCCCGGCGGGCGTGGGCCCCACCTTGCGCGCCGCGCGCGAGGCGCAGGGCCTTTCGCTGAAAGATATTGCCGCGCGCACCCGCATCACTGCCCGCCATGTCGAGGCGCTGGAGGCGGGCGATTATGATAGCCTGCCCGGTCGCCCCTATGCCCTCGGATTTGCGCGCAGCTATGCCAAGGCCGTGGGCCTGGACGAGGCGCCGATCGCCGAAGCGGTGCGACGCGAACTGAGTGCGCGCGCACCGGCGCCCGAAACCCGCGTGATCCACCAGTTCGAAGCGGGCGATCCGGCCAAGACCCCTTCGCGCCTGATCAGCTGGCTGGCCGGGCTGCTGGTGGTGGCGGTGCTGGGCCTGGGGCTGGTGTTCTGGCGCAGCTATTACTGGCCCTCGGCCGAACTGCCGGCGCTGGTCGGCCCCGAACAGCCCAAGCCGGCCGTAGCCAAGCCGGCGTCGCAGCAGCCCAGCGCGCCAGCGCCGACCGCGCGGCCCAATGGCCCGGTGGTGTTCACCGCGCAGGAAGACCGCATCTGGGTCAAGTTCTATGACGGCAGTGGCAAGCAGCTGGTGCAAAAGCTGATGGCCAAGGGCGAAACCTATACCGTGCCCGATGGCGTGACCGATCCCAAGCTGTGGACCGGCCGGCCCGATGCGCTGACGATCACCATCGGCGGCCAGGCCGTGCCGCGCATTGCCGACAAGCAGGGAATCGTCAAGGACGTGGCGGTCAGCGGTCCGGCGCTGTGGGCGCGGGCCGATCATGCCGCCGCCCCGCCGCCAAGTGATCAGGCAGCCGATCAGGCCAGCGCCACGCCTGCTGCCGGCCCGGCCCACCGCCTGGTGCGGCGCACGGCGGCGCGCTCTGTCCCGGCGGGCGCCCCCGATGGCGGTGACGCTGCGGTGCAGCCGGCCGCGGCGCCAACGGTGGCCGCTACGGCGCCTGCCGTGGTGAACTGAGCGCGCGATTGGCGAAAGGCTTGGCGGGCAAAGGCGTGGGCGGGGCAAAGTCCTTGCAACAAGGCTCGACTTCGCGCGCGCGGTGCGGCACTTTGCGGCCATTGCACCACACGCCCTGAGACCGGACCCGAAACGCGCCGAACGGGCCGATGCATATAGCTTTTCAGGAACGGACATGCGCTGGGGGGCGGATGTTGCCGTGGGGCGGCAGATGATCGAGACGGGAGTTACCATGAAGACCTTGTTCCGCCGGGCCAGCCCCGCGTTGTTTTCCGCCTTGGGCATCGCCCTGGCCGTGGTGCCGGTGGTGCCACAGGTAGCGCATGCCCAGGCCGCTGGCGAAACCACCGAAGCCCGGCTGCGCCGGCTGGAGGCAGAAATCCGCGCCTTGCAGCGCAAGGTGTTTCCCGATGGCGCCGGCCGCGCCTTTGGCCCGGAAATCACGCCCACGGCGCCGGCCCCCACGCCGGCTGTGCCCACGGTGGCGACGACCCCGCTCACCGATGTGCTGTCCCGCCTCGATGCGGTGGAAGCGCAACTGCGCCAGGTGACCGCCGCGACCGAGGAAAACCAGAACCACCTGAGCAAGCTGGACACCCGCGTGTCTGCCCTGGAAACCGCCGCGGCCCCGCCGGCGGCGGCAACCGATCCGGCTGGCGCCAATCCTTCGGGCATCACGCCCGCACCGGCTGCCGGCAGCGGCCTGGCGCCGCGCCCGGCCGCTGGCCCGACACAGCCGCCGGCCAAGGCACCGGCCGCCACGCCCGCATCGGCCAAGGCCTCTGCCGACCGGGTGGCCGCCGTTGCCGCGATCGAGATGCCCTCGACCGGGGACAAGCAGGCCGATGAATATACTTATGGCTATCGGCTCTATGACGCCAAGTTCTATCCCGAGGCGCAGGTCCAGCTGAACAAGTTCGTGATGGCCTATCCCAAGGCCAAGCAGATCAGCCTGGCGCGCAATCTGCTCGGCCGTGCCTATCTCGAAGACGGCAAGCCCGGCACGGCGGCGCAGTGGTTCCTGCAGAACTACCTGGGTGACAAGAAGGGCGAACGCGCGCCCGACAGCCTGCTCTACCTGGGCGTGGCGATGACGCGCATCAACGATACCAAGCGTGCCTGCGGCGCCTTTGCCGAACTGCGCGATGCCTATCCCGACCAGATCGCCGGGCGCCTCAAGGGGCAATATGAAAACGCGATCAAAGGGGTGAAGTGCGATTGAGCCGGCGCCCGGCCCAATCCCCGAAGCCGCGCTGACCCGCTTTGCCGGGGACTGGGCCGCGCTGAACCTGCCGGAGACAGACCGGGTGGGCCTAGCGGTTTCCGGCGGGCCTGACAGCTGTGCCTTGCTGGTGTTGGCCGCCGCCCATGCGCCAGGGCAGATTGCTGTGGCCACCGTCGACCATGGCCTGCGTGCGCAAGCGGCGGCAGAGGCGCGCGCGGTGGCGGCGCTGTGTGCTGATCTGGGCGTGCCGCATCATACCCTGCGCATCGATCTGGGCAGGGGCAGCGCGATCCAGGCCCGGGCTCGCGCCGCGCGCTATGTCGCGCTGGCCGGCTGGGCGCGGGGGCAGGGGCTCGCTGCGCTGGCCACCGCCCATCATCTTGATGACCAGGCCGAAACGCTGACCATGCGCCTCAACCGTGGAGCGGGGGTGCGCGGGCTTGCCGGCATGCGCGCGCGGGCGGGCGTGCCGGGCGATCCCGCGCTGCCACTGCTGCGCCCGCTGCTTGGTTGGCGCCGGGCCGAACTGGCCGACGTGGTGGCAGCGGCGGGCGTTGTCGCGGCGGATGATCCCTCCAACCAGGACACCCGGTTTGAACGGGTGCGCGTGCGTTTTGGGTTGGCCGGCGCCGCGTGGCTGGACCCGGCTGGTTGGGCAGCCAGCGCGCAGCACCTGGCCCAAGCCGACGCCGCGCTGGACTGGGCGGCGCAGCGCCTGTTCGCCCAAGGCTGGGACGAGGCGCATGGCCGGCTGGCCGTGCCGGATGGCATGCCACAGGCACTGGCCCTGCGCGTGCTGGAGCTGGTGCTGAACGCCATGGGGGCCACGCTTATGCCGCGCGGCGCCGAACTAGCGCGCTGGCATGCCGCGCTGGCGAAGGGCCAGGTGGCGACGCTGGCCGGCCTGCGTGGGGAGGGGAAGGGGGCAACCTGGCACTTTTTGCGCGTTCCGCCCCATCGCGCGGGGTGAAAAGCGCCCCTTTCGTGCCGTTATTGCCTGCTTGGGCAGCCTGGGTTCGATTCGGCAACTTGCCATTCAGCGGATCGCACCTACCTTCCCTGTCTGAAAGGATTGCGTGACGCCCATGAACGATGACCAGCCGCAGGGTAATCCCTGGATCAAGAGTCTACTGGTGTGGGGAGGGATCTTCCTTGCGCTATTGCTGGTGGTCTCGATGTTCGGGGCGCGCGGCGATGCTTCGGGCACGCAGATCGGCTACTCCGATTTCCGCGCCCGCGTGGCTGAAGGCGCCGTTCGCGACGTGCAGATCGGCGCGGACAAGATCACCGGCACCCTGAAGAACGACCAGACCTTCACCACCACCCCGGTGGATGGTGACAAGGATCTGCTGCCCAAGTTGTTGCAGGACAACAACGTGCCCTACACCGGCAAGGCGCAGGAAGAACCCAACATGCTGGTCTGGGTGCTGGCGCAGTCGCTGCCGTTCTTGCTGATCCTGGGCGTGGCGTTCTTCGCCCTGCGCCAGGTGCAGAAGGGTGGCGGTTCGGGCGCGATGGGCTTTGGTAAATCCAAGGCCAAGCTTTTGACCGAACGTTCGGGCCGGGTGACGTTCGATGACGTGGCCGGCATCGATGAAGCGCGCGAGGAACTGCAGGAAATCGTGGAATTCCTGCGCGATCCCAGCCGCTTTTCCAAGCTCGGTGGGCAGATTCCCAAGGGCGCGCTGCTGGTCGGTTCGCCCGGCACCGGCAAGACCCTGCTGGCCCGCGCCATCGCGGGTGAAGCAGGCGTGCCGTTCTTCACCATTTCGGGTTCGGACTTTGTCGAAATGTTCGTGGGCGTTGGCGCCAGCCGCGTGCGCGACATGTTCGAGCAGGCCAAGAAGAACGCGCCGTGCATCGTCTTCATCGACGAAATCGACGCGGTCGGCCGCCATCGTGGCCACGGCCTGGGCAATTCGAACGACGAGCGCGAGCAGACGCTGAACCAGTTGCTGGTGGAAATGGATGGTTTCGAGGCCAACGAAGGCATCATCATCATTGCCGCCACCAACCGTCCCGACGTGCTCGATCCCGCGCTGCTGCGTCCCGGCCGATTTGACCGCCAGGTGGTGGTGCCGGTTCCCGATATCGAGGGCCGCGAAAAGATCCTGGGCGTGCACATGAAGAAGGTGCCGCTGGCGCCCGACGTCAACCCCCGCGTGATCGCGCGCGGCACGCCCGGCTTTTCGGGTGCGGACCTGGCCAACCTGGTCAACGAAGCTGCCCTGCTGGCCGCGCGCCGCAACAAGCGCCTCGTCGCCATGCAGGAGTTTGAAGACGCCAAGGACAAGGTGATGATGGGCGCGGAACGCCGCTCCATGGTCATGACCGAAGACGAAAAGAAGATGACCGCCTATCACGAGGCTGGCCACGCCATCGTCTCGGTATTCGAGCCGGCGTCTGACCCGATCCACAAGGCCACGATCATCCCGCGCGGCCGCGCGCTGGGCATGGTCATGCGCCTGCCCGAGCGGGACAGCTATTCCTATCACCGCGACAAGATGCACGCGAACCTGTCGGTTTCGATGGGCGGGCGCGTGGCCGAAGAAATCATCTTTGGCCATGACAAGGTCTCTTCGGGCGCATCGGGCGATATCCAGTATGCCACGGGACTGGCGCGTTCGATGGTGACCAAGTGGGGCATGTCGGAAAAGCTTGGGCCGCTGCAGTATGAAGACCAGCAGGAAGGCTATCTCGGCATGGGCGGTTCGGCCCGCATGATGGCCTCGGAAGAGACCAACAAGCTGATCGACAGCGAAATCCGTGCGCTGGTCGACCAGGGCTATGCCCGCGCTGTCGACATCCTGCGCGCCAATGAAGACAAGCTGCACGTGCTGGCCCAGGCGCTGCTGGAATATGAAACGCTGACCGGTGACGAGATCAAGATCCTCGTCGATGGCGGCCAGCTGGAACGCCCGGAAACCTTTGGTGGCCCGGCGCGGCCGATCGCCGCACCCGGTGCCACGGTGCCGCGCGCCGGCCGCCGCTTCCTGGGCGGTGGCAGCAATGGCGGGCTGCAGCCGCACGGCGCCTGACAGTCCGCTCCTTCGGCCTGGCGGAGCGTTGCGCTCCGCCAGCCCCTCCACCACCCGCTGCGCGGGCGGTCCCCCTCCCCATCGGTGATGGGGAGGATTTTTTTGGTCCTCCCTGCTTTCCGGGAGGTGGCAGGCCGAAGGCCTGACGGAGGGGCGTGAACCTCGCCCCAACGCCCATCTGGAACCCAACCGGCGCGCGGGCCATTGTCACCCCGCATGCCCATCGATCTTGCCTGGATTCGCCCCGAGCCACAGGGCATCTATCTGCCGCCCGCCGATGCCTGGATCGATCCGGCCCATGCGGTGCCGAGAGCCTTGGTCACGCACGGGCATTCCGACCATGCGCGGGGCGGCCATGGCCAGACCGTAGCCACCGCGGCGACACTGGCGATCATGGGCCTGCGCTATGGCGTGATGCCCGAAGGCGCGCAGGCGGTGGACTATGGCGAGACGATCGCGCTGCCCGGCGGCATCCGCGCCACGTTCGTGCCGGCGGGCCACGTGCTGGGATCGGCGCAGATCCTGCTGGAGCGCGACGGGCAGCGCGTGGTGGTGACCGGCGATTACAAGCGCAGCCCCGATCCCACCTGTGCCCCGTTCGAGCCGGTGCCGTGCGACGTGTTCATTACCGAGGCGACGTTCGGCCTGCCGGTGTTCCGCCACCCGCCGATCGCCGAGGAAATCGCGCGGCTGCGCGAAACGCAGGCGGCCCATCCGCAGCGCTGCGTGCTGGTGGGTGCCTATGCCCTGGGCAAGGCGCAGCGCCTGATCGCCGAACTGCGCCAGGCCGGGCACGATGCGCCGATCTTTCTGCATGGCGCGATGGAGCGGATGTGCGCGCTCTATCGCGAATGGGGCATCGATCTGGGCGAACTGCGCCCGGCCGCAGGCGTGGCCAAGGCGGAACTGGCCGGGCACATCGTGGTCTGCCCGCCATCGGCGCTCAACGACCGCTGGAGCCGGCGCCTGCCCGATCCGATCACTGCCATGGCATCGGGCTGGATGCGGGTGCGGCAACGGGCGCGACAGCGTAATGTCGAACTGCCGCTGGTGATTTCCGACCATGCCGATTGGGACGAACTGACCGCGACGATTGCCGAGGTAAATCCGGCTGAAACCTGGATCACCCATGGCCGCGAAGAAGCGCTGCTGCGCTGGTGCGCGCTGCACCAGCGCAAGGCCCGCGCGCTGGCCATGGTCGGCTATGAAGACGAGGACGATTGAGCGATGGAACGCTTTGCCGCCCTGGTCGATGGCCTGGTCTATACCCGATCCCGCAATGGCAAGCTGGCGCTGTTGGCGCAGTATCTGCGCGACACGCCCGATCCCGACCGCGGCTGGGCGCTGGCCGCGCTGACCGATGGGCTGAATTTTCCAGCGGTGAAGGCGGGCACAATACGCGCGCTGCTCGATGCGCGGGTGGACGAGGTGCTGTGGCGCCTGTCGCGCGATTATGTGGGCGATACGGCGGAAACCGCCAGCCTGCTGTGGCCCGAACCGCAGACACCGCAACTGCCCCCGCCCAGCGTAAGCGAAGCGGTGGAGGTTCTGGCCGGCGCCACCCGCGCCACGGCGGCGGAGCGGCTGGCCGGATTGCTCGACCGGCTCGATGCCAATGGCCGCTATGCTCTGCTCAAGCTGGCGACCGGGGCGATGCGCATCGGCCTGTCGACGCGGCTGGCCAAGGTGGCGTTTGCCCAGGCGTTTGGCGTGGATGTGGAACAGGTGGAAGAGCTGTGGCACGGCCAGGCGCCGCCCTATGCCGATCTGTTTGCCTGGGCCGCTGATGGCGCGCCGCCGCCCGATGCGCAAAGCCTGCCACTGTTCCGCCCGTTCATGCTGGCCCAGCCGCTGGAAGATACGGTGGTGGACCTGGGCGCGTTTGTCGCCGAATGGAAATGGGACGGCATCCGCGTGCAACTGGTGCACGTGGCTGGGCAAACCCGGCTCTATTCGCGCGGTGGGGATGATATTTCCGCCAGCTTTCCCGAATTGATCGGCGCGTTGCAAATCCCGGCGGTGCTGGATGGCGAATTGCTGGTGCGCGGCAGCCACCAGGGCGGCGAAGCGGGTGGGGCGGCCAGCTTCAACGCGCTGCAACAGCGGCTGGGGCGCAAGAGCGTAAGCAAGGCCATGCTCGCCGATTATCCTGCGTTCGTGCGATTGTATGACGTGTTGCAGCTGCAGGGCGAAGACCTGCGGCCGCTGGGCTGGGCCGCGCGGCGTGCCCGGCTAGAGGCGCTGATGCCTCAGCTCGATCCGCAGCGCTTTGATATTTCGGCGGTGATCGAGGCCGACAACCTGGACCAGCTGGCCGAAATTCGCGCCCGTGCACGGGATGACGCGATCGAGGGAGTGATGCTCAAGCGGCGCGACGCGCCCTATGTGTCCGGGCGGCGCGCCGGGCTGTGGTACAAGTGGAAGCGCGATCCGCTGCTGATCGATTGCGTGCTGATGTATGCCCAGCGCGGCAGCGGCAAGCGATCCTCGTTCTATTCCGATTTCACGTTCGGTTGCTGGGATGGCGATCCCGATGCCGGGGCCGACCTGCTGCCAGTGGGCAAGGCCTATTTCGGCTTTACCGACGAGGAACTGAAGTGGCTCGATCGCCATGTGCGCCAGCACACGGTCAACCGCTTTGGCCCGGTGCGCGAGGTTGATCGCCAGCTGGTGCTGGAGGTGGCATTCGATTCGGTCCATGCCAGCAAGCGGCACAAATCGGGCCTGGCCATGCGTTTCCCGCGCATCCACCGCATCCGCAGCGACAAGCCCGCGCACGAGGCCGACCGGCTGGACACCTTGCGCGCGATGGTGGCGGATTGATGAGGGTCAAGGTGGCTGGGGGCAGGGGCGGTTAGGGGGAAGCATCCCCTCCCTCGCGCGAAAGGCCTGCCATGGCAGCGACTGCCGAATCCGTTGAAACGCCATTTGCCCGCATCGGCGGCCACGCCACGCTGCGCGCGATCACCGAGCGGTTCTATGACCTCATGGAAAGCGACCCGGCCTATGCCGCGCTGCGGGCGATGCATGCGGCAGACCTGGCACCGATGCGCGCATCCCTGCCCAGTTTCCTGGCGGGATGGTGCGGTGGGCCGCGTGACTGGTGGGACAGCAATCCCGGCAAGTGCATGATGTCGATGCACAAGCCGTTTCCGATCGATCGCGAAACGGCGGCTCAATGGGCCGAAGCGATGCGCCGCGCGATTGCCGAGGTGGCGCCGGCCGATGCCGAGGTGGCCCAAGCCATGGGCGATGCGCTGGAACGCATGGCGCTGGGCATGGCGCGCGGCTGACGTGAAAACGCCGCGCCTCAGTCGCCGGCCACGCTCATGCCATCGATGCGCAGGGTCGGCACGTCGATCCCCCGTTCGATCTTGAGATCGCTGGCCGGGATCATCGCGGCAAACATGGCCAGCAGGTTGCCGGCCACGGTAAACTCCGCGATCGGGCCGGCGATTTCGCCGTTGACGATGCGAAAGCCGGCGGCGCCGCGGCTGTAATCGCCGGTCACGCCGTTGACGCCGCTGCCGATCAGTTCGGTGACATAGACCCCATCGGCAATATCGGCGATCAGTTGCGCGCGGGTGAGCGTGCCCGGCTCGATCACCACGTTGCCGGCGGTGACATGCGGCGCGCCCGATCCCCCGCGCGAGGCATGGCCAGTGGGCATGGCGCCCAGCTGGCGCGCGGCCGCGCTGTCCATCAGCCAGCCGGTCAGGCGCCCGGCATCGACCAGCTTGCGCGGGGCGGTGGGCAGCCCTTCGCCATCGAACGGGCGCGAGCGCAGGCCACGGCGGCGCAGCGGATCGTCGGTGATGGTCACGCTGCTGTCAAAGATCTGGGCGCCGTCGTAGTCGAGCAGGAAGCTGGAACGGCGGGCGATCGACGAACCCGAGATGGCGCCGAGCAGATGGCCGACAAGCGAGCCGCCCACGCGCGGATCGAACACCACCGGCATCGCCCCGCTTTTCACCCGGCCGGGGTTAAGCCGCGCCACGGCGCGTTCGCCCGCCTCGCGCCCGATCTGGGCAGGTGGGGGAAGGTCGGCGGCAAAGCGGGTGCTGGCCCAGGCATAGTCGCGCTGCAACGCGCCACCTTCGCCGGCGATCACGCTGGCCGAAACCGAATGGCTGCTGGCGGCATAGGCGCCGGAAAAGCCATGGCTGGTGGCCAGTGCCACCACGCCGCGCCCGGTGCTGGCGCTGCCGCCCTCGCTGTTGGTCACGCCTTGGACGGCGCGCGCGGCATCCTCGGCTTCCTCGGCCAGGCGGCGCAGCTCTTGCGGGGCGGGCTCGGCCGGATCGTCGAGGTCGAGATCGGGGAAGGGGCCGCGCGCCAGAAGCTGTTCATCGGCCAGGCCGGCAAAGCGATCTGCCGGTGCGGCGCGGGCCATGGCCACGGCGCGGCTGGCCAGTTCATCGAGCGCGGCATCGGCGAGGTCGGTCGATCCGATCGAGGCGGATGCGCCGCCGACGAACACGCGCAGGCCGATATGCTCGGATTCGGAGCGTTCCACGTCTTCCAGCGCGCCCAGGCGCACGCTCACGCTTTCCGCGCCGCTGGCGAGATAGACTGCATCGCCCGCCTCTGCGCCGGCGCGCCGGGCGCGTTCGATCAGGGCTTGGCAGCGTTCCTGGGCCTGGGTGGGGGTCAACATCGGGGGCGCACTCCAAACCTGAAACACCGGGGGCCAGCCACACCGGGCTGGCGTGCGCTGCTCCTAGCCGCTGGGACGCGAAGCGGCAATCAGGGGGGCAATCAGGCGGCCATCAGTGGGCGAACAGCGCGATCAGCCCTTCGATCAGCACGGTCACCAGCAGCGGCAGCCCGATCGATACCGCCCACACCGTCAGCCGCGCGCGGTTGAGCGCGGCGGCGAGGGCCGGCGGATCATCGGCCAGGCGGGCGGCGGTGGCGTCCCAGCGCTTTTCCATGCGGCGATAGAGCGGGATGATCGCACCGACCAGCACGACCAGCGCGATCATCGGCAGCAGCGTGTTGTCGGCCTCTTCCAAAGCGCGCATCGTCAGGAAAATCTGCAGCGCGGTATAGACCATCAGGCCATAGGCAACCGCATTGCTGACCCGCTTGTGCGCGCTTTCCAGCCGGGCGGCGCGATCGGCCACGCTTGGCTCCATGGCCATGAATGGCCTGTTCGCTGTCATGATCACCTCTCCCCCGGCATAACGCCACCAGCATAACACCATGGCCGTGCGCGCGGTGCAAGCGTGTCCACGCGGCCGTGCCATGCACCAATCGCGCCAATCCTGCCGCGTTGGGGTTTGCCGTGGCGCCGGTCCGGGCTATGAGCAGGGAATGACTGGCTCTTCCTCCGCGCTCGCGTCTGAACCCGCCACCGGTGCCGCCGTGCCGATTCCCCAAGGGGGATTGGAAGTGGTGTCCATCGCCAAGTCTTATGACAAGCGGGCAGTGCTGACCGATATCTCGCTGTCGGTGGGCAAGGGGGAAGTGCTGGGCCTGCTTGGCCCCAACGGCGCGGGCAAGACCACCTGCTTCTATTCGATCATGGGCCTGGTGCGGCCGGATTCGGGCCGCATCCTGCTCGATGGCGTGGATATCACCAAGCTGCCGATGTATCGCCGCTCGGTGCTTGGGCTGGGCTATCTGCCGCAGGAAACCTCGATCTTTCGCGGCATGACGGTGGAACAGAACATCGCCACCGTGCTGGAACTGGTGGAGCCCGACAAGGCGACGCGCGCGGCCGAACTGGATCGGCTGCTCGACGAGTTTGGCCTTACGCGGCTGCGCGCAAGCCCGGCCATGGCGCTTTCGGGTGGGGAGCGGCGGCGCTGTGAAATCGCCCGCGCCCTGGCCGCGCGCCCGTCGATCGTCCTGCTCGACGAACCGTTTGCCGGGATCGATCCGCTGTCGATCAGCGACATCCGCGATCTGGTCAAGGATCTCAAGAAGCGCGGCATCGGTGTGCTGATCACCGACCACAACGTGCGCGAAACGCTCGATATCGTCGATCGCGCCTGCATCATCTATGGCGGCCAGGTGCTGTTTGCCGGCAGCCCCGAGGCGCTGGTGGCCGATCCCAACGTGCGGCGGCTCTATCTGGGCGAGGGCTTTACGTTGTGAAGCCGCACGGCTTTCGCATTCTGTTTACCATGGGCGGCTGATACCCGCCGCCATGGCTCTTGGTCCACGCCTCGATATCCGCCAGTCGCAATCGCTGGTGATGACGCCGCAGCTGCAGCAGGCGATCAAGCTGCTGGCGCTGTCCAACCTTGAGGTGGAAACCTTCATTGGTGAGGCGCTGGACGCCAACCCGTTGCTGGAAATGGGCGATGCCGGGCCGGCGCTTGCGGGCGAAGATGCCCCGGGCGAAGACCTGCGGCGCACCCATCTCGAATCGAGCCCGGTCGACCAATTGGTGGGCGAGGGCCGCGCCGCCGAGGACCGCCCGCTCGATATCGATGCCACCGCGCTCGATCTTGATCGCGATACCGGTGATGGCGCCGTCGCCCTGTCTGATCTGGCCAGCAGCGGGTTGCGCGAAGGGACGATCGGCGCCGACGGTGGCGGCAGTGGCGGGGGCGAAGGGCCGGATATCGACGAGCGCGGCGCGAGCGCTGCCTCGCTGGCCGAGCATCTCCATGGCCAGATCGGCGCCACGACATCCGATGCCCAACTGCTGTTCGTGGGGCGCTGGCTGATCGATCAGCTGGACGAGACCGGCTACCTGCGCATGGCTCTGCCCGAGGTGGCCGAGGCGCTGGGCCTGCCGCTGAGCCGGGTGGAAGCGGCACTGGCGCTGGTGCAGACGCTCGATCCCACCGGCGTGGGCGCGCGCACGCTGGGCGAATGCCTGGCGCTCCAGGCGCGCGAGGCCGATCGCTATGACCCGCTGATGGCGCGGCTGCTCGACAATCTCGATCTGCTGGGCCGCGGCGAACTGGCCCGGCTGCGCCGCCTGTGCGGCGTGGACGAGGAAGACTTTGCCGACATGCTGGCCGAATTGCGCGGTTATGATCCCAAGCCGGGCCTGCGCATCGGCAGTGGCCCGGCCGAGGCGATCAGCCCGGATATCCTGGTGCAGCCAGCGCGCGGCGCGGGCGATCCGGCTGACGATGCCGGAGCGGAGGTGCCCGGCTGGGCGATCAGCCTGAACCCTGCCACGCTGCCGCGCGTGCTGGTCAACCGCAGCTATTACGTGGAAATGCGCCGCTCTTGCGTGGACAAGACGGCGCGGGCCTGGCTGGGCGAGCGGCTGGCCGATGCCAACTGGCTGGTCAAGGCGCTGGACCAGCGGCAGAAAACCATTCTCAAGGTGGCGGCCGAGATCGTGAAGCAGCAGGAAGGCTTCTTTCGCCACGGCGTGTCGCACCTGCGCCCGATGACGCTGCGCACCGTGGCCGAAGCGGTCAAGATGCACGAGAGCACGATCAGCCGCGTGACCTCGAACAAGTATCTGCATTGCCTGCGCGGCACGTTCGAACTGAAGTATTTCTTCACCTCGGGTGTGGCGGGCACCGATGGCGAGGGGGTTTCGGCCGAGGCGGTGAAAGCGGCGATCCGCCAGTTGATCGATGGCGAGGATCCCAAGGCGATCCTGTCGGACGATGCGCTGGTCGATCTGCTCAAAGCGCGCGGCTTTGACCTGGCGCGGCGCACGGTGGCCAAGTACCGCGAGGCGATTGGCCTGGGCAGCTCGGTCCAGCGGCGCCGGCAAAAGGCGCTGGCCGGGGTGCGTTGACCGCACCGGGCGGCGCGGGATAATGCGGCGCCGCACGGGTGCCGGGCGAAATCGGGCCGCCCTGGTGCGGCATGAGGGAAGATGTGATGAACGAAGCCGACCACAGTTCTGCCGCTGGCGGGCCCAAGCCCCCGGTCTGGCGCGGTGTGGCGGTGGGCGTGCTGACGGTGGCGGCGATCATCGGCGGCGGCATCGGCATCTATCGCCTGGAGCGTCCGGCCGAACTGGCCGAGGCCGCCGGCCAGCCCGAGCGGCCGGAAGTGACCCCGGTGGTGCTAGACAGTGCAGTGCCCGCGCCGCTGCCCGATGCCAGTGCGCCTGCGGCCGACGCCTCGAACGCGGCGCCCGATGCCGAGCCGAGCCCGGAACCTTCGCCCGTGGTCGATGATACGATCACGCGGATGGAACAGCGCCTGAAGGACGAGCCCGAAGACGTGCAGGGCTGGCGCATGCTGGGCTGGGCCTATTTCCAGAACGCCCGCTACAAGGACGCCGCGCGTGCGCTGCGCAAGGCCACGGCGCTCGATCCTGATCATGCCGAAAGCTTTTCGTTCCTGGGCGAGGCGCTGGTCATGGCCTCGCGCCGCGAAGGGCAGATGCCGCGCGGGGCGCGAATCGCCTTTGACAAGGCCTTGGCGATCGATCCCAAGAATGCCCGGGCGCGCTATTTCAAGGCGCTGTCGCTCGATCTGGCCGGCAAGCACCGCCGTGCCCTGCGCGCCTGGTTTGCGCAGCTGAGCGAAACGCCGCCCGACGCGCCCTATGCCAGCGATATCCGCAGCGTGATCCGCAGCGTGGGCAAGCGCCACCATATCGAGGTGGAAAAGCGCCTGGCGATTGCCGATGCCCAGGCCCGCCTGCCCAAGGTGGACAAGGACAAGACCAAGGAAAAGGGCAAGGGCAAGGATGCCGAGCGCCGCAAAGGCGCGCTGCCGGGGCCGGCCCATGCCGAGCTGAAAACCGCGTCGGGCGCGCAGACCGGCGGCGTGGACAGCGGCACGCGTGCGGCGATGGAGCGCGGCATGGTCGATGGGTTGGAAGCGCGGCTGGCGCGCAACCCCGGCAACGTCGATGGCTGGATTCTGTTGATTCGCAGTCGTGTGCAGCAGGACCGGCGCGATGACGCAGCCAAGGCGCTGGCCAAGGGGCTGGCGGCGTTCAAGACCCAGCCTGCCAATGCGCAAAAGCTGCGTGATGCCGCCGCGCGCCTGGGCATTGCCGCCGATTGAGCGTTTTCGCGTCGCGAATCCTCGCCTGCCATTGCCGTTCTTCCCGATGGCGCATGGAAAAGCACGTTAACCGTGTGGGCTTACGATTGGTCTTCGCAAGCCTTGCCGTTGTCGCTTTGGGGGAAGCGGCGCGGTAAGGATTTGCGGGAATGCGACGAGGGCGGGGTTTGCAGCGATGATTGCTGGCAAATGGCTGCCGACACCGGACCTGTGCTTACGTTAAATTAACCTTTCATGTTCATAGGTCATATGGTTAATGATGGGCATGCGCCTCAGTAGGGGGCTGTGCCGGGGAATGGCAAGAAGGGGCTGATCCATGCGCGTGCTGCTGATCGAGGACGAGCCGGCAACGGCCAAGGCTATCGAATTGATGCTGACGGCCGAAGGGTTCAACGTCTATTCCACCGACCTGGGGGAGGAAGGCCTCGATCTCGGCAAGCTGTATGATTACGACATCATCCTGCTCGACCTGAACCTGCCCGACATGCACGGGTATGACGTGCTGAAAAAGCTGCGCGTCGCCAAGGTGCAGACGCCGGTGCTGATCCTTTCGGGCATTTCCGAAATGGATTCCAAGGTCCGCTCGTTCGGCTTCGGTGCTGACGATTATGTGACCAAGCCGTTCCACCGCGAAGAGCTGATCGCCCGTATCCACGCGGTGGTGCGTCGGTCCAAGGGCCATTCGCAATCGGTCATCCGCACCGGCAAGCTTTCGGTCAATCTCGACGCCAAGACCGTGGAAGTGGACGCCGCGCGCGTGCATCTGACCGGCAAGGAATACGCGATGCTGGAACTGCTCTCGCTGCGCAAGGGCACCACGCTGACCAAGGAAATGTTCCTCAACCATCTCTATGGCGGGATGGACGAGCCCGAACTCAAGATCATCGATGTGTTCATCTGCAAGCTGCGCAAGAAGCTGGCCCATGCCTGCGGCGGCGAGAACTACATCGAAACCGTCTGGGGCCGTGGCTATGTGCTGCGCGATCCCGACGACATGACGGCCATCGAAGCGGCCTGATCCTCTTTTCCTGCGCACAATCCCGAAGCGGCCCGTTCCCACGACGGGCCGTTTTCGTTTGGTGTTTCACGTGTAACATTGGGTGTGCGGGCGAGCGTCGAGCGGATGAATTTACGGCCGTGCTGCCGGGCGGATGTGTCGTGTTTTGGTGGTTGGCTGCCTCTGCGCAGTGATTGCAGGCATGGTGCACGTTATCAAGCTGGACCCCGGATCAAGTCCGGGGTGACGGAAAATATAATTGAAATAAAAACTTATTGTCACCCCGGACTTGATCCGGGGTCCAGCTGTTTTGCTTGTGCAAAACGCCAGTATGTCCTCAAATGGGCGCGAGTAGCCGATCTGGCCATCTCCCGGTCCTCCGCCACGATCGCCATAATAGCCGACGTTCGGGCGCCTCAGTTGGCGCGTCGGAAGCGGTCATTTGTTTATCGATGTCGCTTGCGCCAGGAATCGCCGAGGTCGGAGGGAAGCGGACATTGAGCATCGGCACTCTTGCGCGTAAATGTCTTTTATGGACCAGAAAGCTTTTGTAGACCTGCTCCAGCTAGTTGTACTGGATAGACTATCTGTCGAGCTTGCGAAAACTTGGCAAAATCCGCCGGGACGACTTCGTTCGGAGGAGAGGTCGCGGCGTTCCAGATGGATGAAAAACCTTAGCGGCCCCGAGCGCGCCCTCGTCGAAGAGTTCGGCCAAGACGCGGCGAGGGCGGCTGTATTCGGAGTGCTGTGCGTGCTCGACGGCGTCCGGAAGATCGAGGATCGCGAAAACGGCCACATTGAACTTCATCATATCAAAAATGGTTGCTCTGAGCTTTTAGCTTCTAGCGGAAACGACATGACACTGGACTTCTTACACGATTTACTGCCGTAGATGTCCACATTTGGGCGCTTTCGGACATGCACACTATTCCGCAATATTTGGGTTTGACCCAATCTGATTCGCGCAGAGGCGCAGAGGCGCGGAGATTCCATTTGCTCTGCGCCTCTGCGCCTCTGCGCGAAATACTATTCTTCTTCTTAAATTCCGAAAATCTGGAATCAATTCGCGGTAAAACGCCTAGCGGAACTTCTCGAGCAGCAGATACCAGCGCATGCCCAGCATCAGCAGCGGGTTGCCCAGCCAGTCGCCCAGCGGCACGCGCACCGGCTTGAGCGCGGCGAAAATGTCGAAGCGTTCCAGGGTGCCGGCGATGGCCTCGGCCATGACTTCGGCCACGACGTGGCTGGTGGCGACGCCGTGGCCGGAATAGCCTTGGGCATACCACACGTTATTGGCCAGCTTGCCCAGTTGCGGCGCGCGGTTGATGACGATGCCCATGGCGCAGGACCAGGCATGCTCGATCTTCACGCCCTTCAGCCGTGGAAACGTTGCCTCGATCGCCGGGCGCAATTCATCGGCGAACGAACGCGATTCGCGGCCGGAATAGTTGGCGCCGCCGCCAAACAGCAGGCGCCCATCGGCGGTGAGGCGATAGTAATCGAGCACGAAGCGGCAATCATAGACCGCCAGGTCGTGTGGATTGATCGCGCGCGCCGCATCGCCCAGCGGTTCGGTGGTGACGATCCCGCCCACCGCCGGAAAGATCAGCCCGCCCAGGCGCTTGCGTTCCAGCTTGTGATAGACATCGCCAGCGATCATCACCTGCGCGGCGCTGATGCTGCCCTGGGCGGTGACCACGCGGGGGCGCGGCCCGTGGACGATGTCGACAACCGGCGAGCCCTCGAACAGGCGCACGCCGAGCTGTGCAGCGGCCTTGGCCTCTCCCAGGCACAGCTTGAGCGGATGCAGGTGCATGTTGCGGCTGTTGAGCAGGCCGCCGCAATAGAGCGGGCTTTCGAGGTGGTCTCGCATGCCGGCCGCATCGAGCAGCACGACATCATCGCCCATGCCGCGCGCGCAGGCCTGGGCAAAGGTTTCTTCCAACTCGGCCATGTGCGAGTGCTTCATCGCGGCGTGGATGTGCCCGTTCTTGAGGTCACACGCGATGCCATAGCGGGCAACGCGCGCGGCAATCACGTCTTGCCCGTGCCAGCGCAGCCACCAGAGAAAATCGTCAAGTTCTGCGCCCAGGCGGCGTTTCCACTGCTTGCGCAGTTCGCCTTCGCCCGAAAGGCTGCCGGTTACCTGGCCGCCGTTGCGCCCGCTTTGGCCCCAGCCGATGCGGTTGGCTTCGACCAGGATCACCGACAGTCCGCGTTCGGCCAGTTCCAGCGCGGTGTTGACGCCGGTAAAGCCGCCACCGATCACCACGACATCGGCACTGTGATCACCTTGCAGCACCGGCCAGGCGGTATCGTCGCCCAGGCTGGCGGAATAGTAAGTGTGGGGGCGATCGATCAGCGGTGCGGTGGCCATGGCCGATCATTGCCAAGATCGATCACAGATCAAGCGAAACCGTGCAGTATGTGCGCCGGGCATTGACCGCAACGCGCGCCCCTGCCATCGGCTGCGCCCCATGACGGCATACAAATCCGGCGATCCGACCACGCTCAACCGCCTTTACGGCCGCGCCAAGGGCAAGCCCCTGCGCCAGGGCCAGCAGGCTCTGGTGGATACCCTGCTGCCCCGCATCGCGGTGCCGGCGCAAGGCCCGGTCACGGCCCAGGCGCTGTTCGGGCACGATTGCCCGCTGCATTTCGAGATCGGCTTTGGCGGCGGCGAGCACATGGCCTATCGCGCCGACCTGCTGCCCGACCATGGCTTTATCGGCGCCGAGCCGTTCCTGAACGGTGTGGCGCAGGCGCTGACCCATGTGGATGGCGACAATGGCGCCCATCCGCCGCTGGGCAATGTGCGCATCCACCACGGCGATGCGCTGGAAGTGCTGGAACGCGTGCCCGATGGCGCGCTGTCGTTCCTCTATCTGCTGCATCCCGATCCCTGGCCCAAGGCGCGCCACGCCAAGCGGCGCATGATGAACGACGGCCCGGTCGATCTGTTCGCGCGCAAGCTCAAGCCGGGCGGCGAATTCCGCTTTGGCACCGACCATCCGATCTATCTGCGCCACGCGCTGATGGTGATGCGCCGCCACACCGACCAGTTCCGCTGGCAGGCGCAGACCGCGCAGGATTTCCAGCAGCGCCCCAGCGGCTGGCCCGAAACCCGCTATGCCGCCAAGGCCCGCGCCCAAGGCCATGAAATCTGGTATTTCCGGTACACCCGCAGCTGAGCCAGGGCGCTGCGGGCTTTGGTGCAGTTTGCCATAACCGGCGGGCGGGGCCCGTGCGCATGGGCTGATTAATGGCGCGCTAACTATCGAGGCGTAGCGTTTGCCCTATCGGCGGGACAGGTGCGAACGGCACGGACCGCCGCATCGGAGCGCGCCATGTCTCACCACCAGACTGCCACCCAGCTGCTGAACGAACTGCGCGAATTTGCCAGTTTTCCGGCGGCGACCCAGCGCTATATCCGGCGCAGCCTGGATATCGGGCTGGGCCGGCGCGATGCTTTCCAGATCTGGGCGCGCACGGCGGCCGAGACCGCGGCGATCCGCACGCAATACGTGGTCTATCAGGATCTCAAGCTGTTGCGCACGATGCTGCCCGAAGGCCCGGCGGCCGAAGGCATCGAGCGGTTCATGGGGGCGCTGATCCGCCTGAGCGCATTCGATCTGGGCCAGGACCGGCTCGACGGGTTTTCCGCCTATCGCTTTCTTTATGAGCGCCTGCTGGGCGCAGAGGTGCGGCCCTGGCTGCCGGCGGCGTTTTGCGGCGCGGCTGCCCTGCCGCAAATCCGCCCGTTGCGGCGCAAGGACCTGCTGCAATCGATCAGCGAGGCAGCGGCCACGGCACCGGGTTGGTCCACCCGCGCGCCGACGTTCTATCCCGATTTCGTGCCGCTGGAAGAAGCGGCCTGAGCCACGGCCCGCGCGCGCTGCGCACTGGTGGCGGCGGTGCCGGCCGAGGCGAGCACGATCAGGCCGATCGCCAGCCATTGATCGGGGGTGAGCCGTTCGCCCAGCAAGGCCCAGCCGGTGAGCGCGGCAACCGCCGGCGCAGCGCTGAGCAGCATGCCGAAGACACCTGCGGGCAGGCGGCGCATCGCCTCTATCTCAAGCCCATAGGGCAGCGCGCTGGACAGTATGGCGATGGCCAGGCTCGTGGCCAGGGCGTGGGGCATGAGCAGCGCCGGGCTGCCGCTCACCAGCGCCAATATCGGCACGACGACCACGGCGGCTACGGCCATGCCCCAGGCCACCGCATCGGTGCCCAGTGCCGCCGCCACGTGCCGCCCTGTGACGATATAGCTGGCCCAGCACACCGCCGCGCCGCCCGCCAACAGCAGCCCGCGCGGGTCCAGCGTCTGGCCAGGATGCCAGGGCAGCAACAGCGCCAGGCCAGCTACCGCGCAGGCCAGCCACAGGAAATCATGCGGGCGGCGCGAGGCAGCCAGCACGATGGCGAGCGGCCCCATGACCTCTACCCCTACGGCAATGCCGATCGGGATGTGCGAAAACGCCTGGTAGATCAGGAGGTTCATGATCCCCAGGATCGCGCCATAGGCGGCTAGGCCCGGCCACAACGCGCGCGGCACCGGACGCCGCCACGGCCGCCGCCAGGCCAGCAGCACCAAGGCCGCCAGCGCCACGCGCAGCAGCGTGGCGCCACCCGCGCCGACCAGGGGAAACAACTGCTTGGCAAAACCGGCGCCAAGATTGCCCGAAACCTGCGCGGCCAGCGTGGCACAGGCGCCGGCCAGCGTGGCACGGGAAGTGGTGCGAGACATCGGCTTCCCTTAGCGCCTGCGCGCCGGTCTGCCAGCCTTATCCCTTGTACAGCGCGTCCATCCGCGCGCCATAGCGTTCGCGAATCTTGTGGCGGCGGATCTTGAGCGAGGGGGTGAGTTCCTCGTTGGCGATGGCAAAGGGTTCGTCGGCCAAGGTGAACTGGCGCACCTTTTCGATCACGGACAGATCACGGTTCACCCGGTCCACCGCCTCGCGCATCGCGCTGCGGAAGGCGGGCAGATCGGCCAGCCGCGCCAGATCGTGGGGGGCGTCGTTTTCCACCGACCACTGCATCGCCCATTCGGCATCGGGCACGATCAGGCCAACCACGTAGGGGCGCTTGTCGCCCGATACCATGGCCTGGGCGATTTCGGGCTGAAGGGTGAGCATGCCCTCGATCTTTTGCGGAGAGACATTGTCGCCCTTGTCGTTGACGATCATGTCTTTCTTGCGATCGGTGATCTTGATGCGGCCCTGGCCATCGATGTGGCCGATATCGCCGGTGTGCAGCCAGCCATCCTGGATGGCGCGGGCGGTTTCGGCATCGTTGTGCCAATAGCCGTGCATCACCAGTTCGCCGCGCACCAGGATTTCACCGTCGGGCGCGATGGCCACTTCCACGCCAGCAAGCGGCGGGCCGACGGTATCCATGCGAATGCCGGCGGCCGGGCGGTTGCAGGCGATCACCGGGCCAGCCTCGGTCTGGCCATAGCCTTGCAGCATGGTCAGCCCCATGGCCTCGAAGAATAGCCCGACTTCGGGGTTGAGCGGCGCGCCGCCCGATACCAGCGCCTTGATCCGCCCGCCAAAGCGCGCCCGCACCTTGGGGCGCAAGGTGCGTTCGATCAGCAGGTTGAGCGGCCGATCGATCAGCCGCAGATGCCCGGTCTCTTCCTGGTGGGCAGCGATCGCCAGGGCGCGGTCCATCAGCCATGTCGCCACACGCCCCTGCTTTTCGATCTGCTTGATGATCCGGGCACGCAGCACTTCGAACAGGCGCGGCACCACCACCATGATCGTGGGGCGCACTTCCTCGATGTTGCTTGCGAGCTTTTCCAGGCTTTCGGCATAGGCAATGCGCGCGCCCACGCCGATCGGCAGCCATTGCCCGCCGGTGTGTTCATAGGCGTGGCTCAGGGGCAGGAACGAGAGGAACTGGTCATCGCCCAGGTGGAAATCCTCGGCCAGGACTTGGGCTGCGCCGGCCACGTTGGCGAGGATCGCACCATGGTGCTGGCGCACCCCGCGCGGGGCGCCGCCGGTTCCGCTGGTGTAGATGATGCAGGCCAGATCCTCGCGCCGAATCGCGGCAATCCGCTGGCTCACGGCCGCGCGGGCGGCGGCGGCATCGCCCTGCAGCAGGGTTTCCCAATCATGGAAATGCAGCGTGCCGGCCTGCTGCTGGCGCAGCGGTTCGATGCCGATCACATGCTCGGCGCAAGGCGCGTTGAGCGCGGCGGCAAGCAGCGGCTGGGCCAGCTTGGCATTCGATACGATGATCGCGCGCGCCCCGGAATTTTCCAGGATATGGAGGTGATCGCGCGCGGTATTGGTGGTGTAGGTGGGCACGGTGACCAGCCCGGCGGCCATGATCGCGATATCGGCAATGCACCATTCGGGGCGGTTTTCCGACACCAGCATGACCCGGTCACCGGGATTGAGGCCGAGGGCGCGCAGGGCCTGCGCCAGAAGGCAGACCTGATCGGCCACGCTGCGCCACGATTGCGCCACCCAGGTGCCCTGGCGTTTGGCCGAAAGGAACGGCGCATCGCCATGCTGCGCCGCGCGGGCCAGAAACAGGCTGACCAGGTTCGGCATTTCAGCCAGCTGTGCCACTTGCACGGCAGCTTGGTTTTCACCCACGGACACGCACACTCTCCCTGCTGGCCCGTATTCGGACCAGTTCCCAAAACGGATAGCTAGGCCGCGCGTTCCGTTACGGCAAGCGGGGTTTGCGGGCAGTCATCCGGCTGCCACGGGGCAGCTGGATGACCGCGGAGTCACTGGGCGATGGCGGCGCCTTCGCTGCGCGGATCGGCCGCGCCCTGCCAGCGATCGCCCACGCGTTCGATGGCGTTGGCCTTGAGCGGCATCTTGCATGCCTGGGTCTGGGCATGGCCCATGGCCACCAGCGTGGGGATCATCGCCTCAAGCCGGGTGCCCTGTTCGACGCAGACGCGGTCACCAGGCGCAAACAGCACGGGCAGGGCCAGCGCCTGCTGCGCGGTAAGGTGCCAATCGAGCACGCCGATCAGCGCGCGGATCACCTGGGCGGGGATCGTGGCGCCGCCAGCGGCCCCCACCACCAGGCGGATCTGGCCGTCAGGGCCGAACACCACGGTGGGCGACATCGAGCTGCGCGGTCGCTTGCCGCCTTCCACCCGGTTGGCGGTAGGCTGGCCATCGCGCAGCGGATCGAGGTTGAAATCGGTCAGTTCGTTGTTGAGGAAATAGCCACCGGCCATCAGCCCCGAACCAAACGCGCTTTCCACCGTGGAGGTATAGCTGGCCGCGTTGCCCCAGCGATCCACCGTAACGAAATGCGAGGTGCCGAATTCGGGCTGCGGCTTGGCCGGAGCGAGCCGCGCAGTAACCCCGGCCGGAATCCCGGCGGAAACGTGGGGCAGTGCGGTCTGCGCCGAAATCAGCTGCGATCGTTGCGCCAGGTAGGCCGGATCGACCAGGCCGGCCACCGGCACTTTCACGAAGTCGGGATCGGCCAGGTACTGATCACGGTCGGCATAGGCAAGGCGCTCGCTTTCTGCCAGCAGGTGCCAGGCCACCGGATTGTCCGGCCCCAGCGCGGACAGATCGAAGCGCTCGAGCTGGCCCAGCGTGGCCAGCACCGTGGTGGCGCCCGACGAGGGCGGCCCCATCGAGCAGATGCGATACTGGCGATAGCGGCCACAGACCGGCGGGCGCGGCACGGCCTTGAACGCGGCGAGGTCTGCCGTGGTCATTGGCGCCGGGTTGACCGGGGCGGTGCCCACCTTGGTGGCGATCGCCTGGGCATTGCTGCCGGAATAGAACCAGTCGGCGCCATGGAGTGCCACCGCTTCCAGCGTATCGGCCAGCGCCGGGTTGCGCACGATCGTGCCCACCGGCAGCGGCTGGCCATCGGCGCCATAGAACAGCGCCTTCCCGGCCGGATCGAGGCCGGCGATATCGGGATTGTCGGCCAGGGCATGATAGAGCCGCGGGGTAATGGCAAAGCCATCGCGCGCCAGCTTGATCGCCGGGGCGAACAGCATGTGCCAGGCGAGCTTGCCATGTTCGGCATGGGCCAGCGCGGCCAGGCGCAGCGAGCCGGGCACACCCACGCTGCGCCCGCCGGGGCGCGCCTGGGGAAAGGCCATGGCCTGGCCATTCTTGAAGAACCACTGCGGCGTGGCGGCGGCAGGTGCCTTTTCCCGCCCGTCGACCGTATCGACCTGGCCGGCGGCATCGGCCATGATCAGGAAACCACCACCGCCGATGCCGGAACTTTGCGGTTCCACCACGGTCAGCGCGAGCATGGTGGCGAGCGCGGCATCGGTGGCCGAGCCGCCCTGGCGCAGCATCTGCGCCCCGGCATCGGCCGCGCGCGGATCGGCCGCAGAAACCAGACCCTGGCGGCCGACATCGGCCCCATCGGTGCGGCCCGGGGTGAGGGCGAGCGCGGGGGCCGGCGTGGTTGCCGTACCCGGTGTGGCGCCGGGCATGGTCTGGCAGGCGGCCAGGGCCAGCGTGGAAATAACCGCGAGGGAAGCGGTGGCAAGCGGGGAGAGGCTGCGCAAGGTCATGGCAGCAATGGCTATTGCGTCCCGACCGCCTCTGCAATGCTTGTCATGCCTTCGGCGCGCACGCGGCGGGCGAGGCCGGTGATGATGTGCTGCGCCAGCCGGGGGCCATGATAGACCATGCCGCTGTAGATCTGGATCAGGCTGGCCCCGGCGCGGATGCGTTGCCAGGCATCTTCGGCACTGGCGATGCCGCCCACACCGATCAGCGGAATGGCGCCGCCCGTGGCGCTGCGGAACGCACGCAGCATTTCCAGCGCCAGCGGCGCGAGCGGCTTACCCGAGAGGCCTCCGGTTTCGCCGGCATGGGCCGAACGCAGGCTGGCCGGGCGAGTGATCGTGGTGTTGTTCACGATCAGGGCGTCGAGCCGCTTGTCCATCGCGATGCGGCAGATCGCGTCGATATCCGACCGTTGCAGATCGGGCGCCAGCTTGAGGAAGATCGGCGTCTTGTGCGGCGCGCGCGCGGCGATCACCGCATCGAGCAGATCGCCCAGCGCGCTTTCATCCTGCAACGCACGCAGGCCCGGCGTGTTGGGCGAGCTGATGTTGACCGTGAGATAGGTGGCCAGCGGCGCCATGATCCGCGTCATTTCCGCGTAATCGGCCACGCGATCGACCGAATCCTTGTTGGCCCCGATATTGGCGCCCAGGATGCCGGGCTTGCCCAGGCGCTGGGTCAGGCGCCGGCTGACCACTTCGGCGCCGTGGTTGTTGAAGCCCATGCGGTTGATCACCGCTTCGTCCTCGACCAGGCGGAACAGGCGCGGGCGCGGGTTGCCGGCCTGCGGGCGCGGGGTGACCGTGCCGATTTCGACAAAGCCGAAATCCAGCCCGAACAGCGCGTCGGCCACTTCTGCGTTCTTGTCGAACCCTGGGGCCAGGCCGACCGGATTGGGGAACACGATCCCTGCCACGCGCTGCGCCAGCGCAGGCTCCGGCGCGGCGCGGCCGCCGGCCGGCGCCATGGCCAGCGCGCGCAGCGTCAGCGTGTGTGCGGTTTCTGCCGGCAAACGAAAAAGCAAAGGACGTGCAAGACGATAGAGCATTAACGGGCCATGCGTTGGGTGCGGTCGGGGAAGGGCTTCCTATTGCGGGCCGCGCGCGCGCCGCCAAGCCGCAAAACACGCTTGGCATGGTTTAGTGTCGTGAGGTGGGGCGAAAACTTTTCCGCTGTGGCGCGGATGCCACCGATTTTGTCGAATCCATACAATCAGGGAATCGACCTATCGCTTAGGTCCGCTTTGCGACCCGAAGGGCTCGGTGCAGTGATGTATCGGGTTCTCCACTTTACGGCGGCTTGGCCCTTGGCCCAGCCGCCGTTTTTTCATCCATTATCGAAGTATCGCTTTGTATTGCTTGACATGACAGTGGCTTGGATGGTCGCTGGCAGCCATGGGGCAATACGAAAGATCACAGTATCGGCAGCCGTTCCGGGTGCAGCGATGAACCATGCCACGGCGCCGCGGCACCCTGCGGGTATCGGCCTGCGTTCCTGGGGACGCACCGACACTGGCGGGGATAGCCTGACCCTTGATCACTGGCCCGCGCCGCCTGCCCTGGCGCCTTATATCGGCAGCTTTTTCCAGATATGCGGCGCCGATCCGCTGCAGGAAGACATGCTGCCGGCCGGCCCAGCCATGCTGGCGATATTCCTGCGCGGGGAAGGGCTGCTGCGGCTGCCCGGCGGCCTGGCCGATGCGAGCGCGCCGGCCAGCGTTATCACGCCACTGCGGGCCGCAGCGCGGATCGAGATTGCCGGGCCCTGGCACGTGTTCGGCGCGCTGCTGTCGCCGCTGGGCTGGGCGGCGCTGACTGGCGGCCTTTCCGCCTCGGAGCACGGCAACCGGCTGCGCGATGCGGGCGAACTGTTGGGCGGCGGGGTGCGCCGGCTGGCGGCAGACCTGTCCCAGGGGCACGGCGTTCGGCCCTTTACCCTGGCCGAACTGGTGGCACGCAGCGTGCCGGTACTGCAGGCGCGGCTGCATGCCCTGTCTGACGCGCACGTGCGCCTGGTGGATGAGGTGCAGGCCTGGCTGGCCCGCGCGATGTCACCGGTGGTGGACGATCTCTATCGCGATGCGTGCTATTCCCCGCGCCAGCTGCAGCGCCTGGTCGATCGCTATTTCGGCTTGCCGCCCAAGCAGCTGGCGCGGCAGCATCGCGCCCTGCGCGCCGCCGCGCTGCTGGCCGATCCCGCCACCACGCCGCAGCAGGCTGCCAGCGTTGCCGATCATTTCTATGACCAGTCGCACCTGATCCGCGAAGTGCGCCTGGTGACCGGGCGCACTCCGGCCCGGCTGGTCGAGCAGCGCCTGCCCCTGCTGGATGCCATGCTGGGCCTGCATGCGCCGGCGGTGCGGAGGATCGGTGCGCTGGCGGGCGCTTCACCACCCACTACGCCGCCGCCCGCCACCCCGGCGTGATGCGGGCCAACGGAGCTGGCGCGATCAGCCGGCCAGCGTGTGCGCGCCGATATCGGCCACGGTGCGTGCGCCGGTCAGCGCCATGGTCACGCGCATGTCGCGGGCGATGAGATCGAGCAACTGGCCCACGCCAGCGCCGCCGCGCGCCGCCAGGGCATAAATGAACGCGCGGCCCAGCATCACCGCATCGGCGCCGCTGGCCAGCATGCGCACCACGTCGAGCCCGGTGCGCACGCCCGAATCTGCCAGGATGCGCAGATCGCCCTGCACCGCATCGGCAATGCGCGGCAGCGCCGCGACGGAAGACAGCGTGCCATCGAGCTGGCGCCCGCCATGGTTCGAGACGACCAGGCCATCGGCGCCAAACCGCACCGCATCGCGCGCGTCTTCCGGTTCGAGGATGCCTTTGACCACCATCGGCCCGTCCCAGAAGGCGCGGATCCATTCGAGATCCTTCCAGCCGATGCCGGGATCGAAATTGTTGCCGAGCCAGCCGATGTAATCGCCCAGGGCCATGGGCTTGCCCATATAGGCCGAGACATTGCCGAGGTCGTGCGGCTTGCCGCGCAGGCCCACGTCCCAGGCCCAGGCGGGGTGGGTCATCGCCTGGATCATGCGCCGCAGCCCGGCATAGGGGCCCGACATGCCCGAATGCGCATCGCGATAGCGCGAGCCGGGCAGCGGCATGTCGACCGTGAACACCAGGGTCTTGATGCCGGCGGCCTTGGCGCGTTCCAGCACGTTGCGCATGAAGCCGCGATCCTTGAGCACGTAGAGCTGGAACCAGATCGGGCGGGGGCACTGGGCCTGTACTTCTTCGAGCGGGCAGACCGACACGGTGGAAAGCGTGAACGGCACGCCATGGGCAGCCGCAGCGCGCGCCGCCTGCACTTCACCGCGGCGGGCATACATGCCGGTCAATCCGACCGGCGCGAGCACCACCGGCAGGGCCATGTCCTCGCCAAACAGGGTGGTGGCAGTGGACAGGCCGCCCACGTCGCGCAGCACGTTCTGGCGGATGCTCAGCGCCTGGAGATCGGCCTCGTTCCGGCGCAGCGTGGTTTCCGCACCCGATCCGCCGTCGATATAATGAAACAGAAACGGCGGCAGGCGCCGCGCGGCCGCGCCACGGAAATCGGTGGGTGCGGAAATGATCATCTGCCTTGCTTCCTGCTGTGCCGTATGCGGCGCGGCCGTCGCCGTTACCGTCGGCCGTTCCTGGCGGCAGGCCCTATCACGGCAGCGCCGCAATGGGGAGGGGGAGAACCTGCGGCGATGATCGGTTATGATTGCATGCAATCAAAAAAGGGGCGCCGATGGCGCCCCTTTCCAAAACCGACCTTGCAGCCACGGTCAAAGTTGGAAATCAGTGGCTTGCAGGTTGATGACGCCATCCAGCCGGATCCAGAAATCCGACAGGCCATCGCCATTGGTATCACCCTGGACATAGGTGTTGCCGGCGGTCTGGATATACCGCAACTCGCCCGCCACGTGATGGAATGCGCTGTTGCCGATCCAGGCAAAGGCATCATCGCCCACGGTATGGGTATTGGCATCCACCCCGATCAGCGAGATCAGGTCTTTCGACCCGCGCGAGAAATCGGTGATGCGGTCGGCGGTGGAGGCCGTGTTGCCACCGAAATCGCCATCGCGGAAGATGAACTTGTCAGCCCCCGCGCCGCCGGTCAGCACATCGCGCCCGGCACCGCCGATCAGGCGATCGTTGCCCGCGCCGCCATCCAGCGTGTTGCGCCCGGCATTGCCGGTGATCACGTTCGCGCCGCTATTGCCGGTCACCACCAGGTTCTTGGTGCCGGTCAGCGTCACGTTGTCGACATCGGCGCCCATGGTGAAGCTGTGGTTCGAGGCTACGGTGACCACATCGGCCAGGGCAAAGCCGATGCCGCCCAAGGCTTCATATTTGCTGGCATTGATGGTGATGCCGGTGGTGGCGTCAATCGCGGTGATGCCCGAACCGGCCAGCCCGGCTAGGGTATCCGCACTGAGCGCGGCGATCGCGGCGCCGGTGTCGACCAGCGTGATCGGGCCAGAGCCGATCAGCTGGATATTGCCGAGTTGCCCCGCCTGGGCCGCGGTGAGGCTGAAGCCGCCGCCCGAGACTTCCACGCTGTCGACCCCGTTGGCATCCATGGCCGCGAACACGGCCGGAGACAGCGCGGCAAGATCGGCGGCGCTGGCCATGATCGTCACGTCGTCGGTAGCGGCAAGGTGCATCGTGCCCAGCGCGGTAAACTGGGCCAGCGACAGCACCAGTGCATCATCGCTGGCATCGATCGCGGTAATCCCCCGCCCGGAGAGCCAGGCCAGATCATAGGGCGACAGGTTGGCGAGCGTCGCCCCGCTTTCGGCCAGGACCACGTCGCCGCCGGCAAAGGTGTAGTCGGCATAGCGATAGAGATCGGCCAGGCCGAGTGTGAGCGTGCCCTGGGTCACGGCGATGGCATCGATGCCATGCTGGCCCAGGATGGCGCGCGTTTCGGTGTCGAGGGCAAAGGCCTGCTCGGCAGTGAGATCGACCACGGCAAGGTCTTCACCCGCAACATACATGCCGTCCATGGCGCTCACTTGGGCAAGCGAGAGATGCACGCTGCCGTCAGTGGCATCGATCACGCCAACCCCGCGCGCGGCCAATGCGGCAAGGCCATCGGGCGAAAGCGCGGCGATATGCGCGCCGGTATCAACCAGGCTGCGGCCATCATAGCCCGCCAGGACCATCGACCCGAGCGCATCGTATTGCGCCACCGACAGGGCCAGCGGGCCGTTGACCTGGATGACATCCACGCCTTGCGTCCCCAGGGCGACCAGTTCCTGCGCGTCGTGTGCCGCCAGGGCGCTGCCGCTGACCGTGAGGCGCACGGTGACATCGGGATCGATCGCCAGGCCGCCCTGCGCCAGATGGTGCAGCGTGGCCAGATCGACATAGAGCGGCTCGCCCAGCGTGCCCACCATATCGACCCCGGCGGCAACCAGCGCGGCGACATCGGCGTCATCCAGCGTGGCCAGGCTATCACCGTTGAACCACAGCCTGACGGTGTCTGCGCCGGTCAATGCCACGGTGCCCAGTGCCAGGAATTGACCATAGGACAGGGTGATCTGATCGTCGGTGGCATCAATCCGGGTGACCCCGCTATCGGCAAACGTGGCCAGCGTTTCTTCGCCCAGGTTGGCGATCGCCGTGCTGCTGTCGCGCACCACGACCGCGTCGCCATGGGCAAAGCCGATGCCGTCCTGCACCAGGCGCGACCAGCTATCGACGCCCACGGTGATCGCGCCATCGGTGGCGTGGATCGTGGTGACACCGCGCGCTGCCAGGTCATCGATCTGGGTGCGCGACAGGGTGGCCAGCGTTGCTGCGCTGTCGGCCAGGGTCAGCACGTCGTCTGGTGCGATGCCCAGCGGGGCGATGGCGTGGAACTGCGCCAGCGACAGCGCCAGCACGTTGTCGGTGGCATCGATGCGGTCGAACCCGGCATCGGCCAAGGCCGCCAGTGCTTGCGGCGAGAGTGCCGCCAACGCGCTGCCGCTATCGGTGATCGTGGCGGTGCTGGCGGGGTCTATCGTCATGCCGGCGATGGCCTGGGCCTGGCTGATCGTGACGGCAAAGCCATGACCAGTGGCGGCAATGGCCGTAACGCCGGCGGCGCGCAGGGCGGCAATATCGCCCACCGACAGCGTGGCGAGATGCGCCCCGCTATCGACCAGGGTGGCGGGCAGATCGGCGGCAAAGACCATGCTGCCCAGCGCCAGGGCCTGTGCCACGGTCAACGCGGCACTCGCATCGGGCGTGCGCAGGATATCGATGCCCTGGCTGACGAGGTCGTGCAGTTGCGTGGGCGTCAGGGCCGAAAGCTGTCCCGCCGCGATGGCCAGCGTGACGCTGTCGCCCTGGGTCAGGGTGGCTGTGCCCAGCGCATCGAACTGCGCCTTGCTCAGCACCAGGGCATCGTTGGTGGCATCGATCCGGTCCACCCCGGCGGCGGCCAGGCCAGCCAGCGCCGTGGCGGAAAGGTTGGCCAGTGCATCGCCGGTATCGGCAAGGATCACCGTATCCCCGTCGGCAAAAGTGACGCTGCCGAGGGCCAGAGCCTGCGCCACGCTCACCGTCAGCGGGCCATCGCTCGCGTGGACCTGGTCAACGCCGATGGCAGCGAGCCACGACAGGGTTTCGGGGCTGAGCGCGGCAAGTGCCGTGGCGCTGTCGGCCAGGGTCACCGGCTGCGTGCCACCGACGGCGATCTCGGCCAGATGCAGGGCCTGCGTCTGCGCCAGATCGAGCACCAGCGCGCCGCTGCTGGCGCTGAGCGCGACTGCGCCAGTGGCATCGAGCAGCGCGATCGCGGTGGGCGACAGTGTGGCCAGGTGGTCTGCGCTGTCTTCAATGATGATCCCGCCGGACGACGTGGGGTAAGCGGACAGGGCAAGCGCCTGCGCCACGCTCAACGTGGGCATGGCCATACCCAGGTCGATCGCATCGATGCCATGGTCGGCCAAGGCGGCAATCTGCGCGGGCGAAAGGCTTTCCAGCGCGGACCCGGCAAGCGCCAGCGTCACTGTAGCGGCCGGGGCCATGACCATGCTGCCCAAGGCATCGAATTGTGCCTGGGTCAGCGTCAGCGTGCCGCCGGTGCTGGCCAGGATATCGACATGCATGCCGGCGAGGTGGGCTATGGCGGCGGCGTCGAGCGAGGCCAGCACGGCCGGGCTGAGAGTCAGCGTCACGCTGTCGCTGGCCGTCAGCGCCACGGTGCCATCGAGTGCCAGGAACTGGTCATAGCTGAGCGTCAGCGCATCGTCGGTGGCGTCGATCTGCCGCAGGCCGGCAATGCCCGCCTGGACCAGATAGGCCGGATCGAGTGCCGCCAGCGCCGCGCCGCTATCGGCCAGGACGATGCTGGCCGCGTCCACATCCACGCCATGGAGCGCATCGAACTGCGCCAGCGAAAAGGTGACTGCGCCCGGATCGGTGGCGGCGATATAGGCCACGCCCAGATCCTGCAGCCGGGCAATGTCAGCCAGCGAGAGGCTGGACAGGGCGGTGGCGCTGTCTTCCAGCACGATCTGGTCACCCGGCGTGAACGCGAGCGGCGCCAGCGCGCGGAACGTGCCGAGGCCAAGCACGATCTGATCATCGCTGGAATCGATCGCATCGACGCCTTGCGCCACCAGGGCGGCAACTCCGGCGGTATCGAGCGCGGCCAGGTGGACGCCGCTATCGACCAGGACCAGCGTGGCGGCCGGACCGACCGTGACCTGGCCCAGCGCGGCGAGTTGGGCCGGCGAAAGTGCCAGGACGTGGTCGGTCACGGCGATGGTATCGATGCCGTGCCCGGCGAGCGTGGCGAGCGCCGTGGCATCCAGCGCGGCCAGCGCGGCGCCGCTATCGGCCAGGGTCACGCTGTCACCCTCTGCCAGCACGACCTGGCCCAGCGCGGCCAGCTGATCGGTCGTGACGGTAAGCGTGCCCGTGGCCGATGCCAGGGTATCGATGCCCTGGCCGGCAAGGCTGGCCAGCATCGGCAGGCCGGCATCGTCCAGTTCGGCCTGCGTGGTCACCAGCGTTGCACTGGTGGCGCTGGCAATGTGCCCGCCATCGAGCGCGTTGAACTGCGCCCACGTCCATTCCAGCGCCCCTTGCGTGGCGCTGACCACACTCACGCCCTGGCCGGCCGCCTGCGCGATCTGGGTGGGGGAAAGCGCGTTGAGCACGCTGGCGTCATCGGCCAGGGTGAAGCCATGCTGCGTGGCAAAGGCCAGTCCCGCCGCAGCATCGAGCCGCGCCACGTCGAGCACCAGGGCATCGTCACTGACCATGACGATGACGCCATCCTTGGCCGAAAGCGTGGCCAGCTGCGCTGCCGTGAGAGCGGAAAGGGCCGCACCGTTGTCGTCGACGGTCAGCACTTCGTTGGCGGCCAGGCCGATCCCGGCCATGGCCACGGCGCTTGCCGCGTCGAGCGTGAAATGCCCTTCGACGCTGCCGACCGTGGTGACGCCCAGCGCGGCGAGGGTGGCCCATTGCGTGGGGCTCAACGCTTCCAGCGTGCTTTGCGCATCGTGCACGATCAGCGTGCTGTCCGGCGCCACCAAGGCGCCAGCGAAAGCCAACGCTTGCGTCGCATCCAGCTGCATCGCGCCGTCGCTGATAGCGATGCGGTCGACGCCCAGCGCCACCAGATCAGCGAGGGCCGTGGGCGAAAGGCCGCCAAGCGTTGCGCTGCTATCGCGCAGGGTGACGGTATCGGCGGCGGCCAGCGTCAGCCCGCCCAGCGCCTGCGCCTGGGCCACGCTCAGGGTCAGCTCATGATCGGTGGTGGCCAGGGCATCGACCCCGGCTGCGGCCAGATCGGCAAAGTCCTGCGCCGTAAGGGCGGCCAATTCGCTGCCGGTGGCCACCACGGTGACCAGGTCTGCAGCGGCGAGCGTGACGCCATGCAGCACCTGCGCCTGGGCCAGCGACAGGGTGAGCGCGTTGTCGGTGGTATCGATCGTGTCGATCCCCTGGGCCACCAGAGCGGCCAGCGCGGCGGCTGACAGGGCGGCAACATGGGTGCCGCTGTCGGCCAGGGTGAGCGTGTCAGTGGCAGAAATGGCCAAGCTGGCCAGCGCGCCAAGCTGCGCCACGTTGAGATGCAGGGCATTGTCGGTGGCATCGATCGCGTCGATCCCGGCGGCGGCCAGCCCGGCCAGCGCCGTGGCAGACAGCGCAGCAATCGCCGCGCCGCCATCGGCCAGGGTGATGCTGTCGCTGCCGGTCAGCGCGATGGAGCCCAGCGCCTGCGCCTGCGCCACGGTCAGCGCCAGGGCATCGTCGGTGGCATCGAGCACATCGATTCCGGTGGCGGCCAGCGCGGCGATCTCGCTTGCGGTGAGGGCGGCAAGGTTGGCCGCGCTATCGGCCAGCGTGATCGTATCGGCGGCGGCCAGAGTTACCACGCCCAGCGCCAGGGCCTGGTCGGCAGACAGGGTAAGCGCGCCATCGGTGGCGTGGACCGTATCGATGCCAAGCGCGGCCAGACCGGCAAGGTCAGCCGGGGTCAGTGCCGCGATATGGGCGGCCGTGTCGGCCAGGGTGATCGCGTCATCGGCGGCCAGCGCCAGGCTGCCCAGCGCCTGGACCTGCGCCACGCTCAGCGCCAGGGCATGGTCGGTGGTCGCCAGGGCATCCACCCCGGCGGCAGCGAGGGCGGTAAAATCCTGTGTGGTCAACGCCGCGAATTCGGCGCCGGTGGCCAGCACAGTGACCATGTCCGCGCCGGTAAGGGCCAGGTTGCTCAGTCCCTGGACCTGGGCGAGCGACAGGGTGAGCAAGTCATCGCGCGCATCGATCGCGGTGAACCCGCGCGCGCTCAGATCGGCCAGGTCGGCCAGCGACAGCGCGGCGATATGCGCGCCGGTATCGGCCAGCGTCAGCGTGTCGCTGCCCGACAGGGTCGCGCCGGCGAGCGCCTGGGCCTGTGCGACGGTGAGCGCGAGGGCATCGTCGCTGGCGTCGATCGTATCGATGCCGGTTGTTACCAGCGCGGCCAGGGCCGTTGCCGAAAGCGCCGCGATGCTGGCGCCGGTATCGGCCAGCGTCACGCTGTCGGATGGGGTCAGGGCGATGGTGCCAAGGGCCTGGGCCTGCGCGACAGACAGCGTAAGGCTGCCGCCCGTCGTGGCGATGCGATCGATCCCGGCAGTGGCCAGGGCCGCAATGTCGGCGGCAGAGAGCGCCGCGATATGCGCGCCGCTGTCGGCCAGCACGATGGTATCGCCGCCTTGCAGCGCCACGGCGCCCAGCGCCTGGGCCTGTGCCACGCTCAGCGCCAGAGTGCCGTCGGTGGGATGGATGGTGTCGATCCCCAGCGCCGCCAAGCCAGCGATGGTCGCGGCGGAAAGCGCGGCAAGATTCGCGCCGGTATCGGCCAGGGTGACACTGTCCGCCTGGGTCAGGGCGATAGTGTCGAGCGCGTCGAGCTGCGCCACGGTCAGCGCCAGGGCATTGTCGGTGGCATCGATGCGGTCGATCCCCAGCTGCGCCAGATCGCCGATCGTGCCGGCCGCCAGCGCGGCCAGCGTGGCGCCGGTATCGGCCAGGGTGATCACGTCTGCCCCGGTCAGGGCGGTGCCGGCCTGGTCAACCGCCAGCGCCTGGTCCACATGCAGCGTCAGGACATCGTCGATGGCGTCGATCCGCGTCACGCCATGGAGGTAAAGGTCTTCCAGGCTCGTGCCGGTCAGGGCCGCGATCGCGGCGCCACTGTCGGCCAGAACCGCGCTGTGCCCGGTGAACCACAGGTTGCCGGCGACCACGGCCTGGGCCTGCGCCACGGAGAGCATCGACTCGCCATCGCTGGGGCCGAGCAGATCCACGCCGGCCTGCGCCAGGGCGGCGATGGCAACCGGTGACAGGGCCTCGATCTCGGCAGCCGTCGCCTGGGCGATCACGGTGTTGCCCGGCGTCAGCGCCATGGTGCCCAAGGCGCCGATCTGCGCGAGCGAAAGGGTAAGCGCCCCATCGCTGGCATCGATCGCGTCGAACCCGGCCGTGGCCAGTTGCGCCAGTTCGGCCGGGGTCAGCGCGGCCAGGTTGCTGCCGGTATCGGCCAGGGTAATGCTGTCGCTGCCGGTCAGCGCCACGCTGCCCAGCGCCAGCGCCTGCTGCACCGTCAGGCTCAACGCGTTGTCGGTGGCGTCGATGCGGTCAATGCCGATGGCGCCCAGATTGGCGATGTCGGCGGCAGAGAGCGCGGCCAGCGCCGCGCCGCTGTCGGCCAGGGTAATCACGTCGCCACGCGCCAGTTCCACCGTGCCCAGACCCTGGACCTGCGCCACAGACAGGGCGAGGGCATTGTCGGTCGCGTCGATCTTGTCGATGCCGGCGTCGGCCAGCGCGGCAAAAGCACTGGCCGACAGCGCGGCCAGGTTGCTGCCGCTGTCGGCCAGGGTGATCACGTCGCCCGCAACCAGCTCCACCGTGCCCAGCGCCTGATACTGCGCGACCGAAAGGGTGAGCACGTTGTCGGTGGCGTTGATCTTGTCAAAGCCCGAGGCGGCCAGGCCGGCAATCTGCGCCACGCTGAGCGCGCCGATGCTGGCACCCGTGCCCGATAGCGTGAGGACGTCGTTGGCGGCCACGGTCACGCTGCCCAGCGCCTGGTATTGCGCCAGGGTCAGCGACAGGACGTTGTTGGTCGCGTCAAGCTGGTCCACCCCGGCGGCGGCCAGCGCGGCGATATCGCTGGGGGTGAGGGCGGAAAGCGCAGTGCCCGTGCCGGTCAGCGTCACGGTGTCGCTGCTGGTCAGGGCCACGGTGCCGAGCGCCTGGTACTGGGCGACGCTGAGGTTGAGCACATTGTCGGTGGCGTCGATCCGGTCGATCCCGGCATCGGCCAGCGCAGCGATATCGCTGGCAGAAAGCGCGGCGATATTGGCGCCACTGTCAGCCAGAGTGATCACGTCGCCCGCGGCCAGCGTCACCACGCCCAATGCCTGGTACTGGTCCACGGTCAGGCTCAGCACGTTGTCGGTGGCATTGATCTTGTCGATGCCGTTTGCCGCGAGGTTGCCAAAATCGCTTGCCGACAGCGCCGCGATGGCAGCGCCGGTATCGGCCAGAGTGACGGTATCGGCCGCGGAATAGGGCGCATTGGCGTTGTAGGCCGACACGGTGACGTTGATATTCGCCATTTTCTTGACACCTCAAGGCGTTGAAAAGAACATGGCGTACCGCTGCCGCTTGCGCAAAAAGTGGCCGCCAGCTGTGTTGATCCGCCCGGCCAGGGCCAGGCGGCGCATATTCACGAGGTTCGGCGGCGGTTATGCAGAATAGGCTGAATCAACACAATATTGGCTGAAATCTGCTGATTGCTAAGTATGTATACCAATACTGTGCGTATTTTTCCGCTGAACGTCATGCGCGGAACGGTATGCCGTGTTCACGGTGAATTTATTGTCGGAACAGCTTACGCACAATTACGCGGTAATGCCGTGAGCGGCGTCGGCGCAGCGCTGGCGCCACGCGCAGCGCGGGCCAAGAGGGCGATCAAGCATCAGATGTTGAGGGAAGTGGCGCACCCGACAGGATTCGAACCTGTGACCCCTGCCTTCGGAGGGCAGTACTCTATCCAGCTGAGCTACGGGTGCGTGAAGTGGCGCCCTAGCAGTGGCGGGCAGGGCATGCCAGCGGTTTTTGCACGGCCCCTGGCCATGGCATCGGCACGGCGGAAAATTAGGAATCGGTTAACAATCCCAGCCTAGCCTTTCCGCCATGGAACACCCCCCATTCCAGTCCTTCCGCGCTGGCCAAAGCCTTGATTCAGCGCCGCGCGATCCCTTGCGCGAGCAGGCGCGGCAAACGGTGCAGGGCGGCCCGCCGCCGCTGTTGCCCGGCGGCGCATCGGATGTGCTGGGGGCCGATCGGCTGGCGGCGCGGGCACGGCTGGCGGGCATGTCGCCGCTCGATACGGTGTGGATGGCGCTGCACGAGGCGGCGCGGTCGGTGGCGGTGCTGGCGGGGCGTCCTCCCGAACCGTTGCGGCCCGACGTGCGCAACTTTCCCGCGATCATGCGGGCCACCGGCGGCTGGCGGGCCGACCAGGCGCGCGACGGAATCGAAGACCTGGCTGCCGTGCTGCAACCTGGCTTGCGCGCTCTGATCGCCGCCCAGGGCCGCGCCACGCCCGAGGCGCTGCGCCAGGCCGCCCAGGCGCTGTGGCAGGAATTCGAGGCCGCGCGCGCTGCGCTGCTCGATCTGATCCCCCCGCTCAATCTTCGGCCGCAACGCTAGGGTGTGTGGGGATTCAGCCCATGGCGGGCTGCGGCTTTACCTGTTCGCATTATGTTCCTAATCTGACGGCATGTCCGATTCGATTCTCGTTCCGCCCACTGCCCCCTCGCTGTCGCCCGATGCCTTGGCCGTGGCACGCGGCGTGGCGCGGCTGTTTGCCCGCAACGATATCTGGTGCCTGGCGGAAATGCCGCTGCGCAATGGCCGCCGCGCCGATCTGATGGGGATCGATGGCAAGGGGCGGGTGGTGATCGTGGAAATCAAGGTCAGCCGCGCCGATCTGTTGGGCGATAGCAAGTGGCCGGAATACCTCGATCATTGCGACCGGTTCTATTGGGGGCTGGCGCCGCATCTCGATCGCGCCGTGCTCAACGATGCGGCGTTTCTGCCGCAGGCCTGCGGCATCATCGTGGCCGATGGCTATGATGCGGAAATCGTGCGGCCGGCGCCCAGCCTGCCGTTGGCCGCCGCGCGCCGCAAGGTAGAGGTGGAGCGCCTGGCCCGCACGGCCTTGCGCCGGCAGGTGGTGGCGGCCGATCCGGCCTGCGCCACCTGGGGCATCGACCATTGAGCGTGGTTTAGCCGGCCGCGGCGGCGCGCAGCACTTTGGATACCAGCGCCTGGGAGACTGACAGCACCCGTGCGGTTTCGGTCTGGGTAAGGCCGCGTGCGGCGAGCGCCACGATCTGCGCATCGCGGGCGGCACGGGCCTGGGCACCGCTGCGCCCGCTGGTTGCTGGCAATGCGCTGGGCAATTGATCCGGTTGTTCGTCTGGCGCGTTGGTCAGCGTATCGAGCGCGAGGCCGGGGCCGACGATCTCGCGCGTGGCGGTGCGGCCGTCCGCGCCGCTCGTCGCCAGGCGGGCAAGGCCGGTGGTCTTGTCGATCGACAGGGTGCAGCGCGCCACGTCCGGCTCGGCCATGGCTTGGGCCAGCAGTGCCATGACGGCCCGCGTCAGGCCTTGGTCAGCCGCCGCCTTTTCCGCGTTGCGTTTGCGCTTCTTGCCCATGCCCCATCCCCGTTGCCTGCGCTTGCTGTGATCGATGGTGTATTCGTGATATGAAAAATATCACAAACTGCCGCGACGGCAAGGTTCAGATGGTGAAATCCGCCGGCACGCTTTCGTCGCCCAGGCACAGATCATCAGCGTTGAGGGTAAGCGTCAGGCAGGCGCGCGTGCCGGGCATAGCCTCGCCGGGATGCACGGCCTCGTGTGCCAGGCGTGCCCCGCGCGAGCGGGTGAGCGCATCGATCAGCCGCGTGCCAAGGCCGGTGCCATGCACGGTGCCGTCGGGCGGCATGCCCCAGCCATCGTCTTCCACGCACAGCATCAGGCGCGCCTCGGCATCAGCCTGCTGCGTCAGGCGCAGGGTGACGCGCACCTCGCCTTCGGCATCGGCCGGATAAGCATATTTGCAGGCATTGCCGACCAGTTCGTTGGCGGCAAGGCCAATGGTGACGGCAAGGTCGGTTTTCAGCCGCGCGGGATCGGCATCGACCGTCACCGTGCGCGGCCGCTGGGCCGACCAGGCATCGCCCATGTCGCTGGCCAGAGCGGCGAGATAATCGTCGATCGCCACGAATTCGACGTCATTGGTCGTGTAAAGCCGCCGGTTGACCTGGGCGATCGTGGCAATGCGCTGGTGCGCGCGATAGAGCGCATCGCGCGCGGCCTCGTTGTCCACGCTGCGCGCCTGCATCGAGACGAACGCCATGACCATCTGGAGGTTGTTGGCAACGCGGTGGTTGACCTCGCGCAGCAGGGTTTCCAGCCGGGCGTTGCTGGCGCGCAGATCCTGTTCGGCGCGGTCGCGGGCCTGGCGCAGGGCGGTGGCTTCCAGCACCTGGGCAAAGCTTTGCGCCAGAAGATCGAAGAAATCGTCGCCCACTGCCTTGACGACATAGTCCTGCGCCCCGGCTTTCAGCGCGGCCACGGCGATGCGGCTCTCTTCCGAGCCGGTGACATAGACGATCGGCGGGCAATCGGGCAGGGCGCGCAGCCCTTCGAGCGTGGAGAGGCCGTCGCGACCCGGCATGTAATGGTCCACGGCTACCAGGTCGAAAGCCTGGCTTGCGGTCATGGCGATGCCTTCATCGCCGCTGGCCGCGGTGGTTACGTCATATCCCTTGCGCGCCAGCACACGTGCGACGAGGCGCCGCAGCCCCTCGTCGTCGTCGATATAGAGAATGCGCGCGGCGGGACGGATCAGACCTCCTCCGCACTCGGGATCTGGATCACCGACAGGAACAGGCCCAACTGACGGATCGCGTCGGCAAAGCTTTCATAGTTGACGGGCTTGGTGATGTAGACGTTGCAGCCCAGGTCATAGCAGCGCTGGATTTCCACCTTGTCATCGGTGGTGGTCAGCACGACCACCGGGGTGCGGCGCAGCGGGCCATCATCGCTCTTGATCCGGGCGAGGATGTCGATCCCGCTCATGTCCGGCAGGTTGAGATCGAGCAGGACCAGCGCCGGCCCGTTGTGGCTGGGGCCGTGCTCGCTATCGAGCAGGAACGACAGCGCCGAGGTGCCATCGATGAAGTGATGGATCGTGTTGGAAATGCCGGCGCGGCGGATGTTCTTCTCGATGAGACGGGCATGACCCTCGTCGTCCTCGATCATCACGATGTTGACGGGACGTTGATTAACCATTGGCTTCTGCGCCTTTCCATTCGATCGGCAGGTTGACGCGGAACGTGGCGCCTTTGCCCAATTCCGAAACCACTTCGATCACACCGCCAAGGCGATAGGCAAGCGCACGAACATGCGCAAGACCGATGCCTTCGCCCGGCTGGTCCTGCACGCCAGAGCGGCGGAAAAGGTCGAAAATGCGTTCATGATCACGCGGATCGATGCCGCGGCCGTTGTCCGTCACCTCGATGATGGCGCGGCCGCGCACGGCCTTGCCGCTGATGTGGATTTCACCGGCGCGGCCGGGCTGAAGGTACTTCAGCGCGTTTTCCATCAGGTTGGACAGAATCTGTTCCAGCGCGGTGCGATCGCTGGTGAGCGCGGGCAGCGCCGCGATGGTCAGCGTGGTGCCCGTCTCGGTCAGACGGTGCTGCATCGTATCGGCGATCGAGCGGACCAGCGCGGTGAGATCGAGCGTCTCGGGCGCCAGGGTGCGGCGCCCTTCGCGCGACAGGCGCAGGATGGCATTGATCAGCCGGTCCATCTTCTGGGTGGAACTGCGGATGAAGCCGATCGCCTCGGGCAGGTCTTCCTCCACTGCGCGCAGCACATCGGCGGGCGAGGGCACCGCAGCGCCCGCCTGCGCCGGATCGTGCAGCGAGCGGGCGATCACGTCGGTCGCCGCTTCCAGTTCGGCGGTAAAGCCCATGACGTTGACCAGCGGAGAACGCAGATCATGGCTGACGATATAGGCAAAGCGCTGGATTTCGGCGTTGGCGCGCTGCAGCTCGGTCGTGCGCGAATCGACCAGGCGCTCAAGGTCGGTATTGAGCGCGCTCAATTCCAGGCGCGAGGCGCGCAGATCGCGCAGGGTGCGGCGCACCAGCAGGATCGTGGCGCTGGCCACTGTCAGGATCAGCAGCGCGATCGCCACCAGCACCATGTTGAACGTGCGCAGGCTTTGCGCCTGCAGCGATTCGCGCTGGCGCAGCAGGGCGCGCTCTTCGTCGGCCATGGCGTCGGCCACCTGGCGGATCTCGCGAATATGGACGACGACGGGATCGTGGAAGAAATCGCTGCGCAGGGCGGCCTGCGCGCTTCTGCCCCTGCTGCGTTCCGTCCTTTCGGCCTTGACGTAATCGCTCAGCAATTGCCGCATCCTGCGGATGTTGGCGGCCTGCTCGGGATTGTCTGCGGTCTTGCTCTGGACCATGTCGAGATCGGCGAGCGCGCTGGCCAATGCCTCGTCGAACAGGCCATTGAACGCGGGATCATCGCTCAGTAGGCGGCCGCGCCGGGCGGTTTCCATGCGCTCGGCCTTGCTGGCAAAGGCGCCGATGCGCGCCTGCACTTCCAGCGTATGGGCAACCCAGCGCTCGCTGTCGGTATTGCGTTGCTGCGTCCACAATGCCGCGCCGAGCCCGGCGAGCAGGGCGGCAAAACCGATGGTCAGCAGTGTCAGGATGAAGCGGTTGACCCGGGTATCCCTGCCCAGCGCGGTCAGATTCGTCGTTTGCATTGAAACCCTTCCCGCGCGGCACGATCGCAGATGGCGCCGCGCGCCCACGACAGGAATGCCGATCGGCCCGGTTGGTTCCACCTGCGTCCCCCAACAATGGCATTTTTGCGCCGGGGCGAGCGCGGCATGGCAGCGGCGGCGCGCAGGTTTGCCATGAAAAAAGGGTGCAGGCCGCGTGGCCCACACCCCTTTTTCAAGCCATCGGCGCTGCCGCTGAATCAGACCACGCGGCGCACCTTGTTGCGGTGCTGGCCGGTTGTGGCCGGGCCGCGCGGGCGAAACCGGCGCTTGGCAGCCGCTTCACCACCGGCGTCGTGCCGGGCGGCATCGCTGCGCGGGGCATCGCTGCGACGGCGATCCTGGCCCGTGCGGTCTGCGCTGCGCGGCGTGTCACTGCGGGGTGCGTCGCTGCGGCGCGTGTCGTCACGGCGGGGCTCGCCGCGATTGTCGGCGCGGGGGGCGTCCTGGCGCGGGCCACCATCACGGCGGCCATCGCGGCGTCCGCCGTCCTGGCGGCCACCGTCGCTGCGCCCGCCATCGCGACGGCCACCACCGGCGCGGCCACGCGGCTGGTCGCGGCGCATGTCGGTGTCTTCGGCCGCGCGACGCACGGGTGCGGGCAGGCGTGCCGCATCTGCCAGGAAGTTTTCCGGCAGCGGCATGACATCGGGCTTCACCTTGGTGAGGCGCTCGATATCGCGCAGGTAGGGCTTTTCATCAGGCGCGCAGAAGCTGATCGCCACGCCATCGGCACCGGCGCGCGCGGTGCGGCCAATGCGGTGCACATATTGCTCGGGCACGTTGGGCAGTTCGAAGTTGAACACGTGGCTCACCCCCGAAACGTCGATCCCGCGTGCGGCAATGTCGGTTGCCACCAGCACCGGGCACGAACCCTGGCGGAACGCTTCGAGCGCGGCGGTGCGCTGCGCCTGGCTCTTGTTGCCGTGGATGGCGCGGGCATCGATGCCGGCGGCCGAAAGATTGCGCGCCACGCGATCGGCACCATGCTTGGTGCGGGTGAACACGATGCCGCGATCGAGCTGCTTTTCGGCCAGCAGGCGGCGGATCGTCAGCGACAGCAGCGCCTGCTTTTCCGGCTGGTTGAGGAAGCTGACGAACTGTTCGACGCGTTCGGCCGTGGTCGATTGCGGGGCCACTTCCACGCGCACCGGGTTCTTGATGAACTGCTTGCCCAGGTCTTCGATCGACTTGGGCATGGTGGCGGAAAAGAACAGGCTCTGGCGCTTGGCCGGCAGCAGGTTGGCCACGCGCTTGAGCGCATGGATGAAGCCCAGGTCCATCATCTGGTCGGCTTCGTCGAGCACGAAGATTTCAGTGCGGCCGATGGTCAGCGCGCGGTTGTCGATCAGGTCGAGCAGGCGGCCTGGCGTGGCCACCAGGATATCGACGCCCGGCACCAGGCGGCGGGCCTGCTTGCCGATGGGAATGCCACCGAACACGCAATCGACCGTCAGGCGCAGGTTCTTGGCATAGCCCTTCATGTTGTCGGCGATCTGGGCGGCCAGTTCGCGGGTCGGCGAAAGCACCAGCATGCGGCACGACGCCGGCTTGCGCGGCTGCGGATCGGCGGCCAGGCGGTGCAGCGAGGGCAGCGCGAACGCGGCGGTCTTGCCGGTGCCGGTTTGTGCGATGCCGAGAAGATCGCGCCCTTCGAGCAGCGCGGGAATCGACTGGCGCTGGATCGGGGTGGGATCGGTGTAGCCCTTGGTTTCAAGCGCGCGGAGAATCGGCTCGGCAAGGCCAAGGTCAGAAAAATAGGACATGGAGTTCCAATGCTTTGCAATGCCTCCCATGGCCGGCCACGACAATGCGCGACAGGCCCGATGGGTGCAGGGTCGAACATGCGACCCCTTGCGTGATAAAGGGAGGCGGGTGGGGCACGATGCGCGCAGCCGGGGCGGATCGTTTCCGTAGCGACGGTCGATCTCACGCTTGCCCGGGCCTCTGTCACCTGCCGCTGGATCACGGCGGGCGCATCGCACCTGCTGATCGCTCCCTTAGGGGCAATGGCCTCGATACGCAAGGAAATTGCGCTGCGCTGCACCCAGGCCTAGGGCGTGGCATGGATTCGCCCGGCCCATCCGCCATGCCCGCCAGCCCCTGCACGGGAGTGTGCAGCATCGCGCCCGATAGTGGTCTGTGCCGTGGCTGTGCCCGCACCATGGCCGAAATTACCGCATGGTACCGCGCGGGAGCGGAAGAAAAGCGTGCGATCCTGGCGCGTTGTGAAAAACGCCTTGCCATCGGCCACGGGGCACCCTAACCGCTCGGCCACGTCACTTGGGGAGTAGCCACCGCGCGTCGCGCGCGGCGCCCAGCGTCAACATGCTTGGTCGAGAGATCATGGCGCGGGCAGAGGCAGGCCGGACACGGCCCGCTGCGGGCAAGACCAAATGGCAGCTGTGTGATTCGCTCGGCCGGGCGGAAGCACGCGCTGTCGTTTGTCTTCGTCTCGCCCGGCCCGGAACGTATCACCCATGGCACCCTTGTTCGAAGCCTTCAGCACCTCCGCCGCCGTGGTCGCGCTGGCCGAAATCGGCGACAAGACCCAGCTTCTCGCCATTGTCCTGGCCACGCGGTTCAAGCGGCCAGTGCCGATCGTGCTGGGCATTCTGGCCGCCACGCTGGTCAACCATTTCCTGGCGGCGCTGGTCGGCATGGTCGCGGCCGACCTGCTCGATGGCCTGTGGTTCCGCTATGCCATTGCGGGCGGCTTTATTGCCATGGGTCTGTGGACCCTGGTGCCCGACAAGCTCGATGACGAGGACGACGCGGCGCGGCCAGCGCGCTTTGGCGCGTTCCTGACCACGGTGGTGGCGTTCTTCCTGGTGGAAATGGGCGACAAGACCCAGGTGGCGACCATCGCGCTGGGCGCGCGGTTCCACGATGCCGTGGCGGTCACGGCCGGCACCACGGTGGGCATGATGCTGGCCAATGTGCCGGCGGTGTTCCTGGGCAATGCCCTGATCGCGCGCGTGCCGATGAACCTGGTGCGCATGGTTGCCGCCGCGCTGTTCATCGTGATCGGCAGCTGGCTGCTGGCGCAGACGGCCGGCCTGGTTTGAGGGTTGGGGCGCTGCGTTGGCGCCCTTCGACAGGCTCAGGGCGAACGGGGGGCATTATCCCCCGGAACCGTTCGGGCTGAGCTTGTCGAAGCCCTTGTCGCGCGCAGCGCTTAAAACTGGGTGCGCAGCCCGTCGATCACGAATTGCGCCGCAAGGGCCGCCAGCAGCACGCCCAGCAGGCGGGTGACCACCGCCTCTACCTGCTCGCCCAGCACGCGGATGATCGGGCGGGCGGCGACCAGCGCAACAAAGCTGAGCACCATGACGACGCCCAGCGCGGCGAGCACCACTGCGGTTTCCTCGGTGCCGTGCGCGCGCGCGGTCAGCAGCATGATCGAGGCGATCGAGCCCGGCCCGGCCAGCATCGGCATGGCCATGGGAAAGACCGAGACGTCTTCCACATGCGGCTGGGCATTGCGCACCTTTTCCGCGCGTTCCTCGCGCCGTTCGGTGCGCTTTTCGAACACCATGTCGAGTGCGATCAGGAACAGCATGATGCCGCCGGCGATGCGAAAGCTGGCCAGCTCGATGTGCAGCGCGCCGAGCAAGGCTTCGCCGAACAGGGCAAAGACCACAAGGATGCCGGTGGCGATCACGCAGGCGCGCAGCGCCATCTGCGTGGCTTGGCGCGCGGTGGCATGGGTGGTCAGCCCGGCATAGATCGGCGCGCAGCCGGGCGGATCTATCACCAGAAACAGCGTGGTGAAGGCGGACAGGAACAGTTGCAGCATGTCAGCCACCTTGGCGCTGGTCGGGGGCGGCGTCCAGATGGACAATGTCGGCCATCACGCCGTCTTTCCACTGCCAGGCGCGAAAGACGCGGCTGCCATCGGGCCGCACGGTGGACCGCCAGGCCAGGGTGCCATCGTTGGATTGCGCGGTCTGGCTGTCAGACCCGGCGGGCGCGTCGTCAGCGGGAATCGCGCCAGCCAGGGGGCGCTGCACGATGGGCGCGTTCTTGGCTGGCTTGGGCGCCGGGCGATCGTCTGCCCCGGCGGCCGTGGGCCGGGCCGGACAATCGGCCACCAGCCCGATCAGGAATTCGGGCGCATCGGGCAGGCTGGCGGCCGTGCCTTCCAGCGATAGGCGCCATTGGTAGTTGCCCTTCTTGGCGTGGCGTTGCCACACCGTGGCATACCAGCCGCCGGTTCCGGTGGCGGTTTTCCAGCGGCCGCGGGTGATGCCAAAGCTGCCGTCGCACGCAATCCAGGCGGCATCGGGCTGGTGCGGGTGGCCCGGCATGGCATCCTTGCGGCGCAGCAGGGGATCGGCTGCCTGGCGCGGCGGCAGGATCAGCTCGGCCCCTTCGGCCATGCTGGTGGCCAGCCCCTCGCGCGCGCCCTTGGCCTGCATCGCCTGGGCCGTGGCGATATCGGCGCCGATCAGCGCGCTGGGATTGGCGATCATCCGCACGCGTCCACCGGCCGGCTGGGCCAGGGCGGGGGCGGCAAGGCAGATGGCAAGCGCAAGGGCGACGCCGGGGGCACGAAGCAGCATGCCCCCGGTTCTATCGAATGCCGGCCCGTGGGCCAAGCAAGCACTTGGCAATGAAACGTTCCGCCAAGAACCGTGATCAGATCGCGTCAGGCGCCAGGGCCAGGCCGGCATGGCGATAGGCCGCCACCAGCGTGTTGCGCAGCAGCACGGCAATGGTCATCGGGCCGACCCCACCGGGCACAGGCGTGATCGCGCCGGCGACGGCGGCCGCTTCGGCATAGGCGACATCGCCGACCAGACGGGTTTTGCCTTCCAAGGCGCCCGCGACGCGGTTGATGCCCACGTCGATCACCGTGGCGCCAGGCTTGATCCAGTCACCCCGGATCATTTCTGGGCGGCCAACGGCGGCCACGACGATATCGGCGCGGCGCACCACATCGGGCAGGTTGCGGGTGCGGCTGTGGGCCACGGTCACGGTGCAGCTTTGCGCCAGCAGCAGCTGGGCCATCGGCTTGCCCACGATGTTGGAGCGGCCGATGACCACGGCATCGAGCCCGGACAGATCGCCCAGCCGGTCTTGCAGCAGCATCAGGCAGCCCAGCGGCGTACACGGCACGAAGCCGGCCTGGCCCACCGCCAGCCGCCCGGCATTGGTGACGTGAAAGCCGTCAACATCCTTGTCGGGGTTGATCGTGGCGATCACCTTCTGCTCGTCAAGATGGCGGGGCAGCGGCAACTGCACCAGGATGCCATCGACGGCGGGATCGGCGTTGAGCTGTTCGACCAGGGCCAGCAGCGTCGCTTCGTCGGTATCGGCGGGCAGCTTGTGTTCGAAGCTGGCCATGCCGGCTTCCACCGTGCTCTTGCCCTTGGAGCGGACATAGACCTGGCTGGCCGGGTCTTCCCCCACCAGCACCACGGCGAGGCCGGCCTGGCGCCCGGTGGCCTGGGTGAATTCGGCCGCCAGAGTGGCGATGCGCGCGCGCAGGTTGGCCGCAAAGGCCTTTCCGTCGATTACGTTGGCAGTCATGAAATCAGTACCCCGAGGCGGCCAGGCCGTTGAGCAGGATAGACAGCAGGCGCAGCAGCACGATCAGCACCATGGGCGAAAAATCGATACCGCCGGTATTGGGCATGAAGCGGCGGATCGGCGCCAGCAGCGGATCGAGAATGGCATTGAGCGCGCGCCAGATCGCGACGACCGCGTTGTTGCTGGTGTTGATCACGTTGAAGCTGATCAGCAGGCTCATCACGAACTGCACGATCACGACCATGCTGACAACGCTGATCAGGTAATCGATCATCTGGACAAGGGTATAGAGCAGCACGGGCGGCGTTCCTTATGGCGGCAGCGGTGCTGCGCTTTAGCCCAGGCTAGGCCCCAAGGGCAATCGGGTGAACGCCGCCCTTTTGCGCAAGATTTCGTTGGGTCTTGGCCCGCTCAGGGCGTCAAGGTGGTGCTGTCGATGTGCCAGCGCAGCTGCTCGGCGGTGGCGCCCGTCACATCGTTGACCCGGCGCAGCACCACTTCGCCGGTCAGGCGGCGGGCGCCGTCGATGATCGTCACCGGGGCAGTGTAATAGATTGATCCGGCCGCGCCTTCGGACTGGCCGGGATCGATCGTCACGCGCGGCTGCACCAGCTTGCCCCAGCGGGCGGTGAATGCCTTGGTGTCTAGCCCGCTGCCCTTGCCGTGATCGCCCCAGAACGCGCGGACCGAGGCCCAGTCGCGCGCTTCCACCGCCGTGCCCCAGGCTGCCAGCACCTTGCCCGGATCGCGCCGCGCGTTGAGCGCTGCGGCGTAGGCAGGATTGGGCGCCGGATCGGCTGCGGCTGCGTCCGTCGCAGCAGGCTTTGACGCGGCATCGGGCGCGCTGTCTTCGCTCGGCAGGTCAGAGGGCGCCACGATCCAGGCCGGCGGCGTGGTCTCGGCGCTGTCGGGCGTGCTGGTAGAGGCTTGCGGTGCGGGATCAGGCCGCCGGTCACATCCCGCAAGGTTGATGACGATGGCAGAGGCGAGGGCGGTGGCCATGCAGGAACGGATCATGCCCCTAACCACGCTTGGCCCCCGCTTTCGTTCCATTGGCCGTCAGTCGCGCTCGCTGCTGCCCACGCTGTGTCAGCGGTGGATCAGGGTGCCAGCGCCGCGCGCGGTGAAGATTTCCAGCAGCATGGCATGCGGCACCCGGCCATCGAGCACCACCGCCGCCTCGCACCCGGCCTCCACCGCGTGGACGCAGGTTTCCAGCTTGGGGATCATGCCGCCGCTGATCGTGCCATCGCGCGTCAGCCCGGCAATGTCGTGCGGGGTCAGGTCGGTCAGCAGGCGCTTGTCCTTGTCGAGCACACCCGGCACGTCGGTGAGCAGGAACAACCGCGAGGCGCCGAGCTTGGCCGCGATCGCGCCAGCCATGGTATCGGCGTTGATGTTGTAGGTGTGCCCGTCCTTGCCAACGCCGATCGGCGCGATCACCGGGATGAAGCCGGCCGCGCTGGCAGTGTGGATGATGGTGGGATCGATCTCGGTCGGTTCGCCGACAAAGCCCAGATCGACCACGCGCTCGATATTGCTTTCCGGGTCTTTGGTGGTGCGTTCCACCTTGGTGGCGGTGACCAGCCCGGCGTCCTTGCCGGAAATGCCCAGCGCCTTGCCCCCGGCCGCCGCGATCCAGCTGACCAGTTCCTTGTTGATCTTGCCCGACAAGACCATCTCGGCCACTTCGGCCGTGGCGGCATCGGTCACGCGCAGGCCATCGATGAAGTGCGATTCCACGCCCAGCTTCTTGAGCATCGCGCCGATCTGCGGGCCGCCGCCGTGCACCACCACCGGGTTCACGCCCACGGCCTTCAAGAGCACGATGTCTTCGGCAAAATCGCGCGCGGCATCGGGATCGCCCATGGCGTGGCCGCCATACTTCACCACAAAGGTCTTCCCGGCATAACGCTGCAGATAGGGCAGCGCCTCGGTCAGCGTTTCCGCCTTGGCGAGCATGCTGGTGCGATAGGAGTCGGTCTGATCGATGTTCGTGGCCATGATGGCGGCGCCTTAGCCGTCTTCGACCGAATTTGCAGTGAATATTTGCGCCGTGAAGATTTGTGTCAGGCGCGATCGAGCCGGCGCCCAAGCCGCACCGCGAGCCAGATCAGCGGCGGCACCATCAGCGTGGACAGCAGCAGCTTGGCGCCGAGCTGCCCGGTCATCAGCGCGCCGATCGGCAGCGGGTGCCCATCGGCGCCCTTTTCGCCCCAGAACGACAGCGTGATGAACAGCACTGTATCGGCCACCTGGCTGAGCAGGCTGGCAAGCCAGGCGCGCAGCATCAGCCGCTGCCCCTGGCCGCCGCCGATGCGGGCAAAGACATGCACGTTGAGCGTTTGCGACACGCCATAGGAAATCAGCCCCGCCAGCTGCATCCGCGCGCCCTGGCCCAGCACCGTGGCAAAGGCTTCCTGTCCCTGCCAGAACGGCGCGGGCGGCACGGCGTGGATCACCAGGGTAAGCAGCACCATCGAGACGATCAGCGGGATGAAACCCAGCCGCACCAGCGTGGTCGCGGCCTTCTGGCCATAGAGTTCGGCCGTGGTGCTGGACAATACAACCAGCAGCAGAAAGCAGAAAATGCCCGATTCCACCGCCAGGCTGCCGACCACGGGCCAGGTGCCCAGGCTCGCGATCTTGGCCCCTAGCACGCCGGCAAGAACCACTAACCCGCCGTAAAGCAGGGAAAATACGAACAGTGCGCGGGGCAGGGAGACGGTCTGCGGCGCGGATGAAGGCATCTTTTCCATCGGTGGCCTCTATCCTGATTTTGACGCGGCGCCAAATATGGTTAGGAACGAAACCGTCTAAATCCCCCGTACGTGGAGTTGGCGATCCCGCCATGCGCATTCTTTCCAGTCTTGGCGGCATGGCGCTGCTGTTTGCCATCGCATTCCTGCTCTCCTCCAACCGCCGCGCCATTCGCTGGCGGGTGGTGCTGCCAGCCTTTGCCCTGCAGGCGGGCCTGGCCGCGCTGGTCCTGAGCTTTCCTCCGGGCAAGGCGGCGCTGCAGGGCGCGGCCAGCGCGGTGCAGCAGTTGCTGTCCTATTCGCGCGCCGGGGTGGAATTCGTGTTCGGCGATCTTGCCCGGCCCGAACTTGGCGGCAAGAGCGTGGCGATCGCCGTGCTGCCGCCGATCGTGTTCTTCGCTGCGCTGATCTCCATCCTCTATTACCTGGGCATCATGCCGCTGGTGATCCGCTGGATCGGTGGCGCGCTGGAAAAGGTGACCGGCATCAGCCGTGTGGAATCGCTGTGCGCGGCGGCCAACATCTTTGTCGGGCAAAGCGAATCGCCCTTGGTGATCCGCCCTTATCTTGCCGCGCTCTCGCCCAGCCAGGTGTTTACGGTGATGAGCGTGGGCATGGCGGGCGTGGCTGGCACGATCCTGGCCGCCTATGCCGGGCTGGGCGTGCGGGTGGATTACCTGGTCGCGGCGGCGTTCATGTCGGCACCGGGCGGGGTGTTCATGGGCAAGCTGATCATGCCCGACGTGCCCCCGCTGCACGATGCCGTTGATGCCGATGCCGACGCCGCGCTGACCAATCCGCACATCAAGCCTTCGCTGGAAGAGGCGCCGGAAGAACAGCGCCCGGCCAACCTGATCATGGCCGCCGCGCAAGGCGCGCAGACCGGGGTAAAGCTGGCTGTGGCGGTGGGCGCGATGCTGCTGGCGTTCGTGGCGCTGATCGCGCTGGCCAATGGCATGCTGGGCTGGGCGGGTGGTTTCTTCGGCCATCCCGGCCTGACCTTCCAGCAAATCCTCGCGCCGATCTTTGCGCCGGTGTTCCTGCTCTTGGGCGCGCCCAACTGGGCCGAAGCAATGCAGGCCGGCGGCCTGTTCGGCACCAAGATCGTACTCAACGAATTTGTCGGCTTCATCGATCTGCAAGAGGCCAAGGGCCTTTCCGATCACACCATCGCGATCGTCACCTTTGCGCTGTGCGGCTTTGCCAATTTCTCGTCGATCGCCATCCAGATGGCGGTGACCGGCGGCCTGGCGCCAAACCAGCGCCCGGTGATCGCGCGGCTGGGCATCAAGGCGCTGTGCGCCGGCGCGCTGTCCAACCTGATGAGCGCGGCACTGGCGGGGCTGTTTCTGTCGCTTTGACATCAAGCCCCTCCGTCGGCCTTGCGGCCGCCACCTCCCCATCGCTGATGGGGAGGACCTGAAGATCCTCCCTGCCGAAGGCGGGGAGGGGGACCGCCGCGCAAGCGGTGGTGGAGGGGCTATGCGTTTGCCTCGCGCTTGAGTTCATAAAGCAGATCGAGCGCGGCGCGGGGTGACAGCGCATCGATATCCAGCGCGTTGAGCTTGTCGCGCAGCGCATCGACCTTGTCCTCGGCCGCTTCGATGGCGGCGGCAAACAGGGGCAGGTCGTCAAGGCCCGCAGCCAGGCCACCGGTCGCGGCGCGGCCCTTTTCCAGCTTGTCGAGCACGCTGCGCGCGCGCTTGACCACGGGTTCGGGCACCCCGGCCAGGCGCGCCACGGCCAGGCCATAGGACTTGTCGGCCGGGCCCTGCGTCACCTCGTGCAGCAGGACCAGATCGCCTTTCCACTCGCGCGCCCGCACATGGTGCAGCGACAGCGCCGGGCAGGTTTCCGCCAGGCGCTGCATTTCGTGGTAATGGGTGGCGAACAGGCAGCGGCTGCGGTTGGTTTCATGCACCGCCTCGGCCACGGCCCAGGCCAGGGCCAGGCCATCATAGGTCGACGTGCCGCGCCCCACTTCATCGAGGATGACGAAGCTGCGCGGGCCGGCCTGTTGCAGGATCGCGGCGGTTTCGACCATTTCGACCATGAAGGTGGAGCGCCCGCGCGCCAGGTTGTCGCTGGCGCCGACGCGGCTGAACAGCCGGTCGACCAGGCCCACCGTGGCATCAAGCGCGGGAACATAGCTACCGGCCTGGGCCAGCAGCACGATCAAGGCGTTCTGGCGCAGGAACGTGGACTTGCCGCCCATGTTCGGCCCGCCGACCAGCCACAGCCGGTCAGCCTCGGCCAGTTGGCAATCGTTGGCCACGAACCGCTCGCCCGCCTTGGCCAGCGCGGCTTCCACCACCGGGTGGCGGCCGCTGGTGATTGCCAGCACCGGTTCTTCCACCACCTGCGGCAGGCACCAGCCGCCCTCGCCGGCGCGCTCGGCATGGCTGGCGGCCACGTCGATGCGGGCCAGCGCGGCGGCGGTGGCGGCAATGCCCTCGCGTGCGGCGACGGCCTGGGCGATCAGGTCTTCGAAATGGGCTTCCTCGGCGGCCAGGGCATGGCCGCCGGCCTCGGCGATGCGGCTGGCTTCCTCGTGCAGGGCCAGCGCATTGAAACGCACCGCGCCGGCCATGGTCTGGCGATGCGTAAAGCCGGAATCGGGCGCCATCAGCCGGTCGGCATGGCGCGCGGGCACTTCGATGAAATAGCCCAGCACGCCGTTGTGGCGGATCTTCAAGGCGGCAACGCCGGTCTCGTCGCGGTACCTGGCTTCCAGCGCGGCGATGGCGCGGCGCGAATTGCCGGCTGCGGCGCGCAGTTCGTCTAGCCCGGCATCATAGCCTTCGGCGATGAACCCACCCTGGCTGCGCTCGGTGGGCGGGGTGGGCACCAGGGCGCGGGTATAGAGATCGACCAGCGCGCCATGGCCGGCCAGATGCGGCAACAGCGCGGCGATCAGGGCCGGGCGATCGGCGCGCGCCGAAAGGCTGTCGTGCAGGTGCCGCGCCTGGGCCAGGCCATCGCGCAACTGGCCCAGATCGCGCGGCGAACCGCGCCCGGCGACGACGCGGCCCAGCGCGCGGCCGAGATCGGGCACAGTGCGCAAGGTGGCGCGCAGATCGGCCCGCAGCAGCGGATCATCGACCAGCCACTGCACCGTTTCCAGGCGGGCGCGGATCTGCGCCAGATCGAGCAGCGGCGCGGCGAGGTCTTCGGCGAGCAGGCGCGCGCCCGCACCGGTGACGCAGCGATCGATCGCCTCGGCCAGGCTGCCCTTGCGCGTGCCGCTCGCTGATACCAGCACTTCCAGGCTGGCGCGCGTCGCCTCGTCCATCGCCATGTGCGCATCGGCCCCGCGCGCCACCGGCGGCAGCAGCAGCGGCAGGCGCCCGCGCCCGACGTGGTCGAGATAGGCGATCAGCCCGCCCGCCGCCGCCAGCATGGCCCGGCCGAACATGCCAAAGCCATCGAGCGTGGCAACGCCGTGCAGTTCTTTGAGGCGCGCTTCGCCCGCTGCGCTGTCAAACGTGCGGCCGTCGCGCGGCACGGCATCGAGCGGGGCATCGGCCCAGCCATCGGGGGCGACGATCTCGCGCGCACCGAGCCGGGCGAGCGCGGCGCCGAGCCGGTCGGGCGTGCATTCTTCCAGTTCCATCCGCCCGGTGGAAATGTCGCATGAGGCGAGGCCCACGCTGTCGCGCAGCGGGCAGAGGGCGGCCAGGACATTGGATTCGCGCGGGTTGAGCAGCGCTTCCTCGGTCAGGGTGCCGGCGGTGACGAAGCGCACGATATCGCGTGCCACCAAGGCCTTGGAGCCGCCGCGCTTCTTGGCCTCTTCCGGGCTTTCCACCTGTTCGGCAATGGCCACGCGGCAACCGGCGCGGATCAGGCGGGCAAGATAGCTTTCCGCCGAATGGACCGGCACGCCACACATCGGGATCGGCGCGCCGCCATGCTCGCCCCGGCTGGTCAGCGCGATATCGAGGATCTGCGCGGCCTGGCGGGCATCATCGAAGAACAGCTCGAAGAAATCGCCCATGCGATAGAACAGCAGGCAATCGGGCGCCTGGTCCTTGAGCGCCAGATATTGCGCCATCATCGGGGTTGGGGCGGGGGTGGACATCGCGCTATCGCTAGCCCAGGCGGCGCGCATTCTCAAACCCGCAGGCGGGCCTTATGAACAGGCCGGATAGGCCGGCAGGGCGGCCTGCGGGTGTCACGGCTCCCCATGGCGGCATCGGCGTGATAAGGGCAGGCGCTCCACGCCCAGTATCCATCCCTGTTTCCACCCCAGCCCGACGCAGCGCAAAAGAGGCCTGATGCAAGTTTCCCCCAAGCGGTTCCGGTTTCTGCTCGATTGGCGCGGCGGGGGTCTGCCCTGGCTTTCAACGCGGGCGATCATCCTGGGCGTGCTGCTGATCTGCTTTCCGTTCGTGCTGGTCGATGTGCCGCCGCTGATCGACGTGCCGGGACACATGGGTGCCGCCGCGATCGAGGCGGCTGGGCCGGATAGCCCGCTGGGCAAGTATCTGGGCTGGAAGTGGGTGTTCACGCTCAACATCGGCGGCGACGTGCTGATGAAAGTGCTGGGCGGCTGGCTGGGGGTGCTGGCAGCCGGGTGGTGGAGCACGGTGCTGGCCACGGGCCTGTTTGCCGGCGGCTGCCTGGCCACGGTGCGGGTGGCCAACGCCCGCGGCGGCCATGGCGCGCCCTGGGCGCTGATGTGGGTGTTCAGCTTTCCGCTGCTGACCGGGTTCCTCAACTATATCCTGGGCACCGGCCTGTCGCTGTGCGCCTTTGCCGCGGCCATGGCGCTGGAGCACCGCCCGCGCGACCGTGCCGGCCTGCTCGTGGTGGCCCAGCCGCTGGCGATGCTGTGCCATGCCATCGGCGGGCTGCTGCTGGCGGTGATGGTCGGGGCCAATGCCTTTGGCCGCGAGCTGGACAACCTGCCGGCGGGCTGGTGGCGCCCGTCGCGCTGGCGCACGGTGATCGCCACGCACGATTGGAAGGCCGCCGCCGGGCGCCTCATCGTGCTGTGCTGGCCGCTGCTCGCCACGGTGCTGACCATCGTCTTGTGGAAGCTGTTTTCGCCCGAACCGGCGCGCAGCCTCAACGCCTGGCGGTGGGAACAGAAGGGCGTGTTCCTGGGCATCACCTTGCGCGACCAGTCGTTTGCGCTCGACGTGATCACCACGGCGGCCGCCTATATCCTGCTGCTCGGCGGGTTCTGGCTGGGCGGGCGGTGGAACTGGCAGCGCGGCCTGCCGGGGCTGTGCGTGCTGATCCTCTATGTGATCATCCCGAGCGATATCAACGGCAGTGCCTTTGTCGACGTGCGCCTGCTGCCCCCGGCGATGATGCTGTTGCTGGGCCTGCAGGACTGGAGCGGCGCGCGCCCGCGCGTGGCCCGCGCCGTGGCCTATGCCGGGCTGGTTCTGCTTGGCCTGCGCACGGTGGTCACGGCGGCCAGCTTCGTCGATTATGCCGACGATTATCGCCAGCAGCTATCCGCGCTCGAACATATCGAGCCGGGCGCCCGCATCCTCACGTTCGTGGAACATTCCTGCCTGGAGGAAGCGTGGCGCAACACCCGGCGCGATCACCTCGCCAGCCTGGCTAGCGTCTATCGCCAGGCCTGGGTGAACGACAACTGGGCCGTACCCGGTCTGCACATGGTCGTGCCGCGGTTCCGCCCGGCGCGCAATTTCGCGGCCGATCCGTCGGAATTCGTGTGGTCGCGGCGCTGCGCCAGCGGGCGGCTGCGCTCGATCGACTCGGCCCTGCGCTTTGCCCCGGTGGAACGGGTCGATTACGTCTGGCTGATCGATACCGGCCTGCCGCGCAACCCCGATCCACGCCTGCGCCTGGTGTGGCAGCAGGGGCGCAGCCTGCTGTTTGCCGTGCGGCCGCTGGGCCTGCCCAAATGGCAGGCGCGCGATTTGTAAGGGATCATTTCGTGCGCGCTCAAGCCTTCCCTAGCGCATTCGAATGTGCAAGGGGGCAAGACGAGTTTCCAGTCTGCCGGGAGTGCGCGAATGTCCGAGGAAAGCAACGTCCGTTTCACCGAACGCGAAGCGCTTTTCTATCACAACACGATCCGGCCTGGCAAAATCGAGATCATCGCCTCCAAGCCGATGGCCACGCAGCGCGATCTCAGCCTGGCCTATTCGCCCGGCGTGGCCGTGCCGGTGCTGGCCATCGCGGACAATCCCGCCACGGCCTATGACTATACCGCCAAGGGCAACCTGGTGGCGGTGATTTCCAACGGCACCGCCATCCTGGGCTTGGGCAATCTGGGTGCCTTGGCGTCGAAGCCGGTGATGGAAGGCAAGGCGGTGCTGTTCAAGCGCTTTGCCGATGTCGACTCGATCGACATCGAACTCGCCACCGAAGATCCCGAAGCCTTTATCGAGGCCGTCGCCCTGATGGAGCCCAGCTTTGGCGGGATCAACCTGGAAGACATCAAGGCCCCGGAATGCTTCATCATCGAGCAGGCCCTGCGCGAGCGGCTGAAGATTCCGGTGATGCATGATGACCAGCACGGAACCGCGATCATCACCGCCGCCGGCCTGCTCAATGCCTGCCACCTGACCGGCCGCGCGATGTCCGAGGTCAAGGTCGTGGTCAACGGCGCGGGCGCGGCGGCGATTGCCTGCACCGAGCTGATCAAGGCCATGGGCGTGCGCCACGACAACGTGATCATGTGCGACCGCACGGGCACGATCTATCGCGGCCGTACCGACAGCATGGACCAGTGGAAGAGCGCCCACGCCGTCGATACCCCGGCCCGCACCCTGGAAGAGGCGCTTGATGGCGCCGACATTTTCCTGGGCCTTTCGGCGGCCGACGCGCTCAAGCCCGATTGGGTCAAGAAGATGGCGCCGCAGCCGATCATCTTCGCGATGGCCAACCCCGATCCCGAAATCAATCCCGACGCGGCCAAGGCCGTGCGCCCGGATTGCGTGATCGCCACCGGCCGTTCCGACTATCCCAACCAGGTCAACAACGTCCTGGGTTTCCCGTACATTTTCCGCGGCGCGCTGGATGTGCAGGCCACCGCGATCAACGAGGAAATGAAGATCGCCGCGGCTTCTGCGATCGCCGAACTGGCGCGCGAGCCCGTGCCCGAGGAAGTGGCTGCCGCCTATGGCAAGAACCACCAGTTTGGCCTGGACTACATCATTCCCGCTCCGTTCGATCCGCGCCTGATGGAGCGGGTTTCCTCGGCCGTGGCCAAGGCGGCGATGGAAACCGGCGTGGCGCGCAAGGCGATCGAGGATTTCGAAGCCTATCGCGAAAGCCTCAAGGCGCGGCTCAACCCGACGACCTCGGTGCTCACCAACGTCTATGCCAGCGTCAAGCAGAACCCCAAGCGGGTGGTCTTTGCCGAAGCCGAGCAGGAAGTGGTGCTGCGCGCGGCCATCCAGTTCCGCGATTTCGGCTATGGCACGCCGGTGCTGGTCGGCCGCACCCAGGGCGTGCTCGACAAGCTTTCGGAACTGGGCGTGTCCAACCCGTCCAGCTTTGAAATCCACAACTCCAATGTCTCCCCGCTGGTGGAAGACATGGTGGCTTATCTCTATCCGCGCCTGCAGCGCCGGGGCTTCCTGGAACGCGACGTGCGCCGCATGGTCAACAACGATCGCAATGTCTTTGCCGCGCTGCTGCTGGCGCTGGGCCATGGCGATGCGATGATTTCGGGCACCACCCGCCCGTTTGCGCAGACCATGAAGGAAATTCGCCGCGTGCTGGGGCCCAAGCCCGGGCACCTGCCGTTCGGTGTTCACCTGATGGTGGGCAAGAACCGCACGGTGTTCCTGGCCGATACCACGGTCAACGAGCGCCCCAATGCCGAGGAACTGGCCGATATCGCCATCGAAACAGCCGCCGTCGCCCGCCGCATGGGCCACGAACCGCGCGTGGCGTTCCTGTCCTATTCCACGTTCGGCAATCCCTATGGCAAGTGGCTCGATGCACTGCGCGATGCGGTGGCGATCCTCGATGAACGCCAGCCGGGCTTTGAATACGAAGGCGAAATGGCGCCCGATGCCGCGCTCAACCCGCGCATCATGCAGACCTATCCGTTCTGCCGCCTGTCGGGCCCGGCCAACGTTCTGATCATGCCCGGTCTGCAATCGGCCAATATCTCGGCCAAGCTGCTGCGCGAGCTGGGCGGCAACGCCATGATCGGCCCGATGCTGCTCAACATGGAAAAGCCGGTGCAGATCGCCCCGATGACGGCAACCGCACCCGACCTGCTGACCCTGGCGGTGCTGGCGGCGGCAGGCATCACCGCCTGACAGGGCTGAAGACAAAAAAGGGGGCGCAGGCCATGCGGTCTGCGCCCCCTTTTTTGTGCAAGTTTGATCCGATCAGATCAGCCCGGCGAGCGGGCTCGACGGATCGGCATAGCGGCGCGTGGCCATGCGGCCGGCGAGATAGGCATCGCGCCCGGCCTCGACTGCGGCTTTCATCGCGCGGGCCATGCGGATCGGGTCTTTCGCCTCGGCAATGGCGGTGTTCATCAGCACGCCGGTGCAGCCCAGTTCCATCGCCACGGCGGCATCGCTGGCCGTGCCCACGCCGGCATCGACCAGCACCGGCACCTTGGCCCCTTCCACGATCAGGCGGATCATCACCTTGTTCTGGATGCCCAGGCCCGAGCCGATCGGCGCGCCCAGCGGCATGATCGCCACCGCGCCGGCTTCTTCCAGCTGGCGCGCGGCGATCGGGTCATCGGCGCAATAGACCATCGGCAGGAAGCCTTCCCTGGCCAGCACTTCGGTGGCGCGCAGGGTTTCACGCATATCGGGATAGAGCGTGCGCGCCTCGCCCAGCACTTCCAGCTTGACCAAGTCCCAGCCGCCCGCCTCGCGCGCCAGGCGCAGGGTGCGGATGGCGTCTTCGGCGGTAAAGCAGCCGGCAGTGTTGGGCAGATAGGTGACCTGGCGCGGATCGATATAGTCGGTCAGCATCGGCGCCTTGGGGTCCGACACATTAACGCGGCGCACCGCGACGGTGACGATTTCCGCGCCCGAGGCCGCCAGCGCGGCGGCGTTCTGGGCAAAATCCTTGTACTTGCCGGTGCCCACGATCAGGCGTGAGCGGAAGGTGCGGCCGGCCACGGTCCAGGTATCGTCTGAGGCCACGCCATCGCCATCGCCGCCACCCACGAAATGCACGATCTCCAGCACGTCGCCATCGGCAAGCGGCACCTGCGTCAGGGTGGAGCGTGGCACGATATCGCCATTGCGCTCCACGGCCACCTTGGCCGGATCGAGGTCCAGGGTGCGCACCAGATCGGCAATCGTGCCGGGAGCAGCGCGGCGCGGTTCGCCGTTGAGCGTGAGCGACAGGGTCGAGCTTTGCGGGTTCGTGGCCATGGCTGCGTGCTTTAACGAGGGCACGGCATGGTGCAAGGCTTCAGCAGGCATTCCGCCGCATGTTGACCACATGGGCAGAGGCTACCAGCAGCACGCCGGCGATGGTCAGTACCGATTCGGCCGCGCCGTGGCCGACCATCACCGCCGCCGTCATCAGCGCCAGCCCGGCCAGGCCCAGCGTCAACGGCAGGCGATGGCCGTGGCGCAGCGCGCCCATGCCAATCGTGGCGGCACTGATCACGATCGCCAGGACCAGGCCGATGTGATGGATTTCGGGGTTGAGCAGCACTCCGCCGCCCAGGCCCAGCACGCCAACCAGGAACAGCCCGGCCAGGCAGTGAATCATGCACAGCCCCGAGAGGATCACGCCGAAACGGTCGAGCCGGCTGCGCAGGGTGAGGAGTGCCTGGTTCATGGCGCGCATATATGTAATGTTGTATCATGATTCAAGCGTTTTGACGGAAGGCCGTTGGGGCCCGCTGGGAAGGGCCGTTGGCGACGGGGTGCAAAACCGCGCTTCCCCCAAATGCCACTTGCGCGGTCTGGCGCAAGGCGCGAGAGAACGGCCCATGATGGCTTCCCGCACTGCTTCGCCTGCATCGGCGCCCCATGCTTCTGCCACGCCGCGCGCGCCTGCCACTCAGGCGGTTCCGACGCAGGGCCTTGTGCGCTGGCTGGCCGTGGTGGCCGCGATGATCGTGGCGATCGTGGTGGTGGGTGGGATTACCCGGCTGACCGAATCGGGCGTGTCGATCACCGAATGGAATGTGGTTTCCGGCGCCTTGCCGCCTTTGACCCAGGCGCAGTGGCAGGCCGAATTCGATGCCTATCGCCAGACCCCGCAATATATCCTGGTCAATGGCCCGGCGGGCATGACGCTGGCGACCTACAAGTTCATCTTCTTCTGGGAATGGGTGCACCGCCTCTTGGCGCGCACCATCGGCCTGGCGTTTGCCGCGCCGCTCGCGTGGTTCTGGCTGCGCGGCAAGATCCCGGCCGGCTATGCGCCGCGCCTGCTTGCCCTGCTGGCACTGGGTGCACTGCAAGGGGCAGTGGGCTGGTGGATGGTCAAGTCCGGCATCGTCCACGATGTGAAGGTCAGCCACTATCGCCTGGCGACCCATCTGGGCGTGGCGCTGTTCACCCTGGCGGGGATCGTGTGGACCATGCTCGATCTGCGCGCCCTGGCGCGGGGTGAGGCGCGCGCCCGGTTGACGGGGCTGGGTACGCTCGCGCTGGGCATGCTGGCGCTGCAACTGGTCTATGGCGCGTTCCTGGCCGGCTTGCGCGCAGGCGTGGTGGCGGGCGCCGGGTGGTTTTCGTGGGATGCCTGGCCATTGATGCAGGGCAGCTTCTTTCCTGCCGGCGTGGAATGGGCGCGCGGCGCCTGGGCCACGCTGACCGGCGATCCCTATCTCGTGCACTTCTTCCACCGCTGGTGGGCCTGGGCGGTGGTGGCCGTGCTGGTGGTGATGGCCCGCCGGCTGCGCCGGGCAGGGCAGCGCCGGGCTTCCATCGCCATTCACAGCGCCTTTGGCACGCAGGTGCTGCTGGGCATCGCCACGGTCTATAGTGGGGTTTCGCTGTGGCTGGCGGTGCTGCACCAGTTGTGCGGCGCGATCCTGCTGATCTGCACGGTGTGGGGGGCGCATGCCCTGGGCCGGGTCAAAAACGCGGCCTGATCAGCGCATTTTTGGGAGAGGTATTATTTTACCTCTCCGCAAAGGCCCGGTTTGCTTGACTCTTGGGGCGCTTTGCAACAAAGGCGCGGTTCTTCACCCCGTTTGTGCCAAGTCTGGCACGCGATGGGGTAACCCATCATCCAGGGAACCGAACAGCCATGAAGGCTCTCAGCAAGGTCACCCGGTCGATCAAGCCGGCCGAGGTGGAAAAGAACTGGCATCTTATTGATGCCGAAGGCCTGGTGGTCGGCCGTCTGGCCGTCATCATCGCCAACCGTCTGCGCGGCAAGCACAAGCCCAGCTTCACGCCCCACGTCGATTGCGGCGATCACGTTGTCGTGATCAACGCCGACAAGGTGCGCCTGACGGGCAACAAGCTCAAGGCCAAGACCTATTACAAGCACACCGGCTACGCCGGCGGCATCAAGGAAGTCACCGCGGACAAGGTCCTGGGTGGTCGCTTCCCCGAGCGCGTGCTGGAAAAGGCTGTTGAGCGCATGATCCCCCGTGGTCCGCTCGGCCGCGCCCAGATGCGTGCGCTGCACCTCTATGCCGGTACCGAACACCCGCATGGTGGCACCCAGCCGGTGGCGCTCGACGTCGCCTCGATGAACCGCAAGAACAAGGTGGGTGCCTGATCATGGCCGATAACGACACCGTCTCGAGCCTGGCCGACCTCAAGAACCTGACGTCTGCCGCTCCCGCTCCTGCTGCTGCCGAAGCGCCCGCCGCCGAAGGCGACGCGCCGGTTGCTCCCGCTGCTCCCACCGCCCCGCTGCGCGATCGCGAAGTCGACGCTTTCGGTCGCTCCTATGCCACCGGCCGCCGCAAGGATGCCGTGGCCCGCGTGTGGCTCAAGCCCGGCAGCGGCAAGATCGTGGTCAACGGCCGCGACCAGGAAGTGTACTTCGCCCGTCCGACCCTGCGCCTGGTGATCAACCAGCCGTTCCAGGTTTCGGGCCGCGAAGGCCAGTACGACATCATCGCCACCGTCAAGGGCGGCGGTCTGTCGGGCCAGGCTGGCGCCGTGAAGCACGGCATCGCCCAGGCTCTGTCGAAGTTCGAACCCGCGCTGCGCGGCGCCGTGAAGGCCGCCGGCTTCCTCACCCGCGACAGCCGCGTGGTGGAGCGCAAGAAGTACGGCCGCGCCAAGGCACGCCGCAGCTTCCAGTTCTCGAAGCGCTAATCGCGCTTCGCCTGGCGGTTCTCGAACCACCAGGCACGCTTCGGCAAAGAACGCATCAAGGGCTGGCCTTAGGGCCGGCCCTTTTTGTTTGCAGGTTACGCGCGGGTCAGGATGCTGCGTCCGCATCGGCCGGGCTGCGCAGCGAGGCGAGCAGGACGGCCAGTTCGCTCTGGCGGGTCACGCCGGTCTTGGCGAAAACGTGCTTGAGCTGGGTGCGCACGGTGGCGGGCGAGGCGGCGTGGCGCTGGGCGATATCGGTGGGGGACAGGCCCTGGGCCACGGCGCGGGCGACGCGGGCTTCGGCCGGGGTCAGGTCGAACAGCGCGCGGATCAGGTCGGCGCCCGGCACGCTGGGGTTGCCGGCACTGGCCAGGATGATCACCGCGCCGGCGCTGTCAAAGGCATCGTGGCCAGCCCCGCGCAGCGGCACGAGGTGCAGGGCATGGCGGGCCAGGCCGGCCGCGTCGCGCAAGGGCAGCGAGGCACCGCCGGGGTTGCCGCTGCCGGCCTGTAATCCCATGATCGCGGCGCGCAATTGGCTGTCGCAGGCAGGGTGCAGGGCGCGCAGGGCGCCGGCGCGCTGGGTCAGCAGGTGGTCCATCGCCTGGGTGAAAAGGGCGTTCATCGCCTCGATTCGGCCAACCGGATCGATCACCGCCGCTGCCACGCTCACCAATTCCAGCGCACCGACCGCGGCCGACAGGCGCTGCATCCGCAATTGCGCGCTCAGTGCCAGGGCGCGGGCCAGGTGCGGCCGCAGGCTGTCGAGCTGGCGCGCCGCCGTGCGCGAGGCGGCATGGCTGGAAAAGCCTTCCACTGCCAGGATCAGGCCATCGTCCCCCGCGCCCTGAACCAGCGTTGCCGCGCCGGCGTCGGCACGGTGCGGCGTGAGGAATTGCGCATAGATTGGCAGCGTCGCCAGTTCTTGCGAGGTGTGCAGGTCGCTGTCGGTCAGGAAGCCGGGATGCGCGCCGCGTTCCATCAGGCGGCCCACGCGCGTGTTCTGGGCGTTGAAGCCCTGCTCCATGAACGCCTCGGTCATGGCGCGGACGCCATCGGTGGAGGTGATCGCCATGCCTTGCGGGCCGATGCGGATCAGGTTGCTGCCTTGTGCGCCCAATCGCTCGGCCAGGGACTGCAATACCGCCAGCCAGCGTTCGGGCACGGCCGCCGCTTCATAGATATCGCCGATCAGCCCCGCATCGAACATGCCCGCCAAATCACCTGCCCGCCGTTCCCCACGGGGGGGTTAGCGCAGATTGTGACAGGAAAACAGCCGGCCTGATCAGAGCTGCCGCTTTTCGAGATAGGCGCGGAAGGCCGCGATGCTGTCGGGCACGTCGGCCCGGCCAAAGCCGATGCGGAACCGGTCGGTGGGGACGGGGCCCAGTTCGGAATGATAGATGCCCGAAGGCAGCAACAGCACGCCGGCCTGGGTCACCAGGTCTTCGCAGAACGCGTCCACCGTACCCGGTCCGCGCCAGCGCGGATAGCCCACGCAGCCGCCATCCGATCGCGTCCATTCGAACAGGTGCGGATAATCGGCAAAGAATGCATCGAGCAGGGCAAGGTTGGCGCGCACCAGGGCGTTGTTGCGCCCAACGATGCGCTCGCCTGCACGCAGGGCGATGATGCCCAGCGCTTCGCTCGGCGCAGAGTTGCAGATCGACAGGTAGTGCTTCATCCGCTCCATGCGCGAGAGCAGTTCGTGGTCCTGGCAGGCGATCCAGCCGATGCGCAGCCCCGGCAGGCCATAGGCCTTGGACAGCACATTGAGCGACAGGCCGCGCTCATAGATATCGGCCACTTGCGGCAGGTGCCGCGCCGGATCGGGGCCGAGCAGGCGATAGACCTCGTCGCTGAAGATCCAGATGCCATGGCGCCGGCACAGCGCCACCAGCCCATCGAGCGTGGCGCGATCGGGGATGCAGCCGGTGGGATTGTGCGGGAAATTGATAGACACCAGCCGCGTATTGGGGCGGATGGCAGCGGCCACGCGATCGAGATCGAGCCGCCAGCCATTTTCTGGATCGAGCGGCACCCCCGTGACGGCGCAAAGCGAGAGCGGCACGGTTTCGGCGGCCTGGTAATTGGGCGTGATGACGATGGCGTGATCGTCTGCCCCCAAGAGCACGTGGTTGGTCACATAGATGCCCTCTTCCGCGCCGGCAAAGCACAGCACGTTGTCAGGCGTCATGGTGTCATAGGTGCGGGCGATTTCCGCGCGCAGCACCGGCGCGCCGAACGTCTGGGTATAGCCCAGCCATTGCGCATCGAAGGCGGCGGCATCGGCCGGATCGGCTAGCGCCAGCAGTTCGCGCACGGTCATGCTTTGCGCGTCGGATGCGGTCAGGTGGTGGCGGGCGGCAAATTCCCAGTGCGAGAAATAGGCCTCAAGCCGGAAATCGGGCAGGTTCATGCGCGCGCTCAATTGCCCAGGGCCACAACGCCGCCGGTCGAGCCAAAGCCACCAGCCCCGCGCGCGGTATCGTCCAGTTCGCCCACCTCGAGCCAGGTGCCACGCACCACCGGCGCCAGCACCAGTTGCGCCACGCGATCGCCGCGCTGGATCGAAAAGCTTTCGCTGCCGTGGTTGATCAGGATGACCTTGAGTTCGCCGCGATAGTCGCTGTCGATGGTGCCGGGGGCATTGGGCACGGAAATGCCGTGCTTGAGGGCCAGGCCCGAGCGCGGCCGCACCTGGATTTCGAACCCGTACGGGATCGCCAGGGCCAGGCCAGTGGCCACGGCATGGCGGGCGCCCGGCGCCAGGTCCAGATCCTCGGCCGCAACCACGTCCATCCCGGCAGCACCATCGGTGGCATAGGCGGGCAGGGGCAGCCCCTCGCCATGCGGCAGGCGCTTGAACATGATGGGGACCGGGCTGGAATGCGATGAGACGGTCATGCGGGGGTTCCGTTGGCAAGGGTGTGGGCGATGCGGGCGACGATGGCCTGGGCCACGGCGTCCTTGGGCATTTCGGGCAGGCTGTCCACGCCCTCGGCATCGATGATGTGGACGGTATTGGCCATCCCGCCCATGACGTCGCCCGAAACGTCGTTGGCCACGATCCAGTCTGCCCCCTTGCGCGCGCGCTTGGCCACGGCGTGGGCAATGACATCGTTGGTTTCGGCGGCAAAGCCGACCACCAGCGCGGGCCGGCGCGGATCGCGGCACAGCGTGGCCAGAATATCGGGATTTTCCACCAGGGCGAGCGGCGGCGGGGTGCCACTGCCATCCTTCTTGAGCTTGTGCGCCGGGGCATCGGCGGTGCGCCAATCGGCCACGGCCGCCACCATCACCGCCACGTCTGCAGGCAGGGCAACATCCACCGCCGCAGCCATCTCGCGCGCGGTTTCCACGTCGACGCGGTCAACGCCCGCTGGCGTGGGCAGCGTGACCGGCCCGGCCACCAGCGTCACGCGCGCGCCGGCCTGCGCGGCGGCGGCGGCGATGGCAAAGCCCTGCCGCCCGCTCGATCGGTTGGCGATATAACGCACCGGATCGATCGGTTCGTGGGTGGGGCCGGCCGTCACCAGTACATGGCGCCCGGCGAGTGGGCCAGGGGTGGGTGCGGCGCACGGGCTGGCGCTGTCTGACAACGCGCCTTGGATCGCCGCCCAGATCGCCTCGGGTTCGGGCAGGCGGCCGGGGCCGAATTCGCCACAGGCCATCGCGCCGACATCGGGTTCCACCACGGTCACGCCCGATGCGCGCAAGGTGCCGACGTTGCGCACCGTGGCGGCATGCTGCCACATGCGCACGTTCATCGCCGGCACGGCCAGTACCGGCTTGTCGGTTGCCAGTAGCAGCGTGGTGGCAAGATCGTCGGCAATGCCGGCGGCCATGCGCGCCAGCAGATCGGCCGTGGCCGGGCACACCACCACCAGGTCTGCCTGGCGCGACAGCTGGATATGGCCCATTTCCACTTCGTTCTTCAGATCCCACAGCGTGGTGTGCACGGGATTTTCGCTGAGCGCGGCCAGCGTCATCGCCGTCACGAAATGGGCGCCGCCCTCGGTCAAGACGCAGGTGACATCGCCCCCGCCCTTGCGGATCAGGCGGACGAGTTCGCAGGCCTTGTAGGCGGCAATGCCGCCTCCGACGATCAGCAGGATGCGGGGAGAGGGCGTGGGCGCGATCATGACGCGGCTTGTGCCGCCTTGGCGGTGCGGGCGCAAGGTTTCCTACCGTGATGGCTGGAAAACGGCGGATTTGCGTCGTTCATTTTCTTTGCAAGCTGTCCGAAAGTTTGTCAGACTTGCGACAAATAGAACAGGGCGTTGGAGAGACTCGATGCGTGTGGTGCTGACCGCGCTCGTGCTGCTGGCCGGGCTGGTGGATCTGATCATTGTCGGCTCTTCGCTGCTGACGCCGCATGATGGCGCCGAACTGGCGCGCGCGGCGCATGGTCTTTCGATCATCCGCGCGCATTGCACCTCGTTCTTCAGCGTGGCCGCCGTGGCGATGATCGCCGGCGCACTTTGGCGCAACGGCGATCTGCTGCTGGTGCCCACGTTCATCTTCATCGGCGCCCTGGCCGAACGGCTGGTCAATCTCGTCGCCTTCGGCACCTATGCCAACTGGCTGCTGCCGATGGTGCTGGACGTGGCGCATATTGCCCTGCTGCTGGGCGCGCGGCACGCATTCCGCCAGGCTGAGGAAGACGCGGTGCCTGCACCTGCCCCCGCGCCGCACCGCGCCAACCTGGCCTGAACCGCGATGCCGATCCGCTTTGCCCTGACGGCGCTGGTATTCCTGCTCGGCCTGTTCGATGTCTTCATGGCCGCTTCGTTCTTGTTCACGCCCCACGCCGGTGCGGCGATCCTGGGTGTGAGCGCGGCGGTGCCGGCCGGCTGGGCCACGATCCGCGCCGATTTCACCGCATTTTTTGGCGTGGCGGCGCTTTGCATGATGGTCGGCGCCTGGCGCCGCAACGGCGATCTGCTGCTGGTGCCGGGCCTGCTGTTTGGCGTCGCGCTGCTTGGCCGGGCGCTCGATCTGGCGCTGGTTGGCGCCTATCCGGGATGGGCCCAGCCGATGGCCGTGGAAGCCTTGCACGTCATCGTGCTGGGCGCCGCCTGGCGCATCCTGCCGCACCACCGCGTGGGGGAATTGGCGGGGTAGGGCGCTTTTGCCCTTCGACAGGCTGAGGGCGAACGGAGCCGGAGTGCAAGGAACTGGCTCCGATCCCCGTTCGGGCTGAGCTTGTCGAAGCCCGCCAGCGCTACGCCCGAGCGGCCTTGCCACTCCATCGCCCCGCCCAGCGCAGCACCGCCTTTTGCGCCGGGCGTTCGATCCAGCGGTGCGAGGCAAAGCCGGCCGCCACGGACGCCACCAGGAAGAAGATCAGGAATGCAGGTTGCTGCGCGATGGCGCGGCTACCCAGCGTGGCATCGATCAGCAGCACCAGCGCCACCTGCATCGGGAAATGCCACAGGTAGATGCCATAGGACGCCTCGCCCCACTGCCGGCCAAAGGCGAGCAGGTCGCGCTTGTCGGCCAGGTCGATCGCCAGCGTGGCAAACAGCACGGCAAAGGTTCCGGCCAGGATCGTGGCGTCTTCGGCGTGGTAGCGGGTGGTGGCGATCCAGGCGGCGGCAACGCAGGCCACTGCGCTGCCCAGCAGCACCGGCACCGGCAGCCAGCCCCTGAGCGCGGCGGCATAGACCGCCACGCCCATGAAGAAATAGCCGATGCAGGTCAGCACCGGCTCGTCGGGCCAGCCCAGGAAGAACAGGCGCAGGACGATCACGGCCACTGGCAAGGACACCAGCAAAGGCGCGCGGCGCATCGCCGGCAGCAGCACCCAGAACGCCGCATAGGCGAGGATCTCGGTGGAAAGCGACCAGCTTGGGCCGTTGAACGACTGGTTGTGCTGCCAGCCCCAATAGTGCGCCAAGGGGATGGAAAGCAGGAAATGCTTCCAGTCCTGCTCGTGATAGATGAACGCCGTGCCGTTGATGTGGCTATAAAGCGCCTGCAACCCGGCCACGAGCACCAGCGTCAAGAGGTGCAGTGGCCACAGGCGCGCCACGCGGGCCAGCCAGAACCGCTGCATCGCCGTGCTGTCGGCAAAATAGACATGGGCAAAGACAAAGCCCGAGACCGCCCAGAAATACTGCACCGCCATGTGGCCATAATCGAACAGCCAGCGCAGCGGGTGATAGAGCGGGATCATCGCGGCGCGGTTGACGTGAAAGCCATAGCCGACCGGCGGCACGAAGAAATGCTGGTAATGCCAGAACAGCACGAAGAACGCGGCAATGACGCGTGACAGGTCAAGCGCGTTGAAATGGCGCTTGGCCAGCCGCAGCCCGGGCAACGGTGCCGGGCGCGGTGCAGGACCGGCAGCCACGTTCACGGATGGCGATGCCAATCATCGGCCGGCGGTGGCGGCGGCATATCTTGCGGATGGGGCGGATGCGGATGGTGCCAGGCCTGAAGCCCCAGCACTGCCGCTGCACCCAAGGCTGCGGCCAGGACCAGCCCGGCCCAGCCACCCGATCCGCCTTGCGCCTGGCCATCGCGGCGCTTGCGCTCCCACATCAGGTCGACATGGGGCAGGGGTGGGGCTTCGGGCGCACCGCCCTTGGGCGGGAAGCGTTCCTCGATCCGGCGGATCAGGGCGGGCACGCGCAGCAGCGTGGCGGCATCGTCCTGCACGCGCTGGGCGATCGCGGCTTCTGGCCCCAGTTCGTCGCGGATCCAGTTGCGCACGAACGGCGCTGCCGTTTCCCACATGTTGATATCGGGATCGAGCTGCTGCGCGATCCCTTCGACCATGACCATGGTCTTTTGCAGCAGCAGCAGGTGCGGCTGGGTCTGCATGTCGAAATCGCGGGTGATGGCAAACAGCCCGTCGAGCATCTGGCCGACCGAAAGGTCTTTCACCGGGCGGCCGCGCATCGGCTCGCCCACCGCGCGCAGCGCCGTGGCAAACTCGTCCACCGAGTGATAGCTCGGCACGTATTGCGCTTCGAAATGGATTTCGGCCACGCGCTTGTAGTCGCCCGTGGTCAGGCCATAGAGAATCTCGGCCAGCCACTGCCGCGCCTGGCGATCGATCCGGCCCATGATGCCGAAATCGATCGCGGTGATCGTGCCATCGGCCTCCACGAACAGGTTGCCCTGGTGCATGTCGGCATGGAAATAGCCGCCGCTGATTGCCTGGGTCAGGAAGGCCAGCACCAGGCGGCTGGCCATTTCCTTGCGATCGTGGCCGGCGGCATCGATGGCGTCGAGATTGCTGATCTTGACGCCATCGATCCAGTCCAGCGTCATCACGCGGCCATTGGTGCGGTCCCAATCGATGCCGGGCACACGATAGCCAGGAAAGGCGTGCATGGCATCGGCCAGTTCCGACGCGCTGGCCGCCTCGCGGCGCAAGTCCACCTCGCGCGCGGTCCAGCGCTTGAAATTGGCGATGATCAGGCGCGGGCGCAGGCGCCCGGCCTCGCCGCCCAGCGCTTCCAGATGCGCAGCGGCCCATTCATAGGTCTCGATATCGCGGGCCAGCTTTTCGCGCACGCCGGGGCGCAGCACCTTGACTGCCACCTTGCGCCCGTCGACCGTCCAGGCCTGGTGGACCTGCGCGATCGAGGCGGCGCCGACCGGCTCTTCGTCAAAGCGCGAAAACAGGCTTTCCAGCGGCCGCTCGAAACTCGTTTCGATCTCGCGCCGGATCAGCGCGAAATCGACCGGGGGCAGCTTGTCCTGCAGGGCGAGCAGATTGCGCGCCGCTTCCTCGCCCACCAGATCGGGCCGGGTGGCCAGCGTCTGCCCCAGCTTGATCGCCGCCGGACCGATGGCGCGAAAGGCGCCGGCGTAATCGGGCACTACCGGCTGGCGCGTGCCGAACCGGGCAATGCGGCACAGCCGGCGCACCGGCGCCGGGGTGTTGGGGCTTTCTTCCAGCAGGCGCAACGCGCCGTGGCGCGCCAGGATGCGGCCCCAGCCCAGCAGGCGGCGGATGTGGGTGGCAGGACGGGTCACGGCAAAGGCGCTCGCTTAGACTTTCCAGCCAGAGTGGATCGCCACCAGGCCACCCAGGATCGGTTCCACCTTGGTGTGGCGGAACCCGGCGGCTTTGATCATGCCTTCGAATTCATCCATCTTGGGAAAGCGGCGGATCGATTCGATCAGATAGCGATAGGATTCCGCGTCGCCGGCAATGGCCTGGCCGATCTTGGGCACCAGCTTGTGCGAATAGGCGTCATAGACTTCGGCAAAGCCGGGCCACTGCGTGGTGGAGAATTCCAGGCAGAAGAACCGCCCGCCGAACTTGAGCACGCGGTGCGCCTCGGCCAGGGCCTGGTCGATGCGGGTCACGTTGCGGATGCCGAACGCGATCGTATAGGCATCGAAGAAGCGATCGCCGAACGAGAGTTCCTCGGCATTCTGGCGCGACCACACCAGGCCGTCGATGCCGCGTTGCATCGCCCGCTCGATGCCCACGTCGAGCATGTCCTGGTTGATGTCGGAAACCGTGATCGCGGCGCCCTCCCGCGCCATGCGAAAGGCGATGTCGCCCGTGCCGCCGGCCATGTCGAGAATCTGCTCGCCCTCGCGCGGTTTCACGCGGGCGACGAAGCGGTCCTTCCACACGCGGTGCATGCCGACGGACATGGCATCGTTCATCACGTCGTACTTTTTGGCGACGCTGGAAAACACCGCACCGACGCGGGCGGTCTTTTCCTCAGGGGTGACGTCCTCGTAACCGAAGGACACGCTATCCGGGCTGGTCATGGTTCAGGGCCTTTAAAGGGGAATTGCCGCAGGCGCAAAGCATGATAGCAGGAGCGCACGATGCCCGAACTACCAGAGGTTGAAACCACCGTTCGCGGGCTGGCGAGCATTCTTGCCGGCGAGACGATTTCCCGCGTATCCGTGCGCCGCGCCGATCTGCGGCGTCCGTTTCCGCCAGACCTGGTGCAGGCGCTGACCGGCGCGCGCGTCAGCGGGCTGTCGCGCCGCGCCAAATATGGCCTGATCCACACCGACCGCGCACGCACCATGGTGTTTCACCTCGGCATGTCGGGGCGCTGGCGAATCGACCCTGACGAGATCGGCAAGCACGATCACCTGGTGCTCGAAACCGGCAACGGGCATGTCCTCGCGCTCAACGATGCGCGGCGTTTCGGCTCGGTCGACCTGGTTGACGACGACGCGCTCGATGCCTGGGCGCCGTTTGCCGCGCTGGGGCCCGAACCACTGGGGCCGGGGCTCACGCCGCAGCATCTGGCCCGCGCCTTTGCCGGCCGCATCGCCGCGATCAAGCTCATGCTGCTCGATCAGCGGATCGTCGCCGGGCTCGGCAACATCTATGTGTGCGAGGCGCTGCATCGCGCGCGCATTCATCCCGAGCGCGAGGCTGGCACGGTTTCGCTGCCTGCGCTCAAGCGGCTGGTGCCGGAAATCCGCGCCGTGCTGGAAGAATCGATTGCGGCGGGCGGATCTACCCTGCGCGATTATGCCCGGCCCGATGGCGAACTGGGCTACTTCGCCAAGGATTTCCTCGTCTATGGCCGTGAGGGCGATCCCTGCGCCTGTGGCCGGCCAGTGGCGCGCTTGGTGCAGGGCGGGCGATCGACGTTTTTTTGCGGCGTGTGTCAAAAGTAACATTGCCGAGGTCGATTTCTCTTTAGCGGCTCGTCTGTTACACTACGCCTTCGGGTCAAAACAGGTTGGGTCGCCTTGGTCGGATCGCTGTCTCATCGTATCGTTTTGCTGTGTGCCGCGCTGGCTGGGCTGATCGTGATCCTGGCCGGTGCACTGCTGACGGTGACGGTGCAGATGCACAACGACCTCGGCTGGCTCGATCATTCCTCACGTGTGTTGCGCACGGCCAACCATGCGCTGGGCAGCCTGCGCGTGGCCGAATCCGGCCAGCGCGGTTTTACCCTGACGCACAACCCCGATTTCGCCCGCGCGGTTGGCCCGGCCCTGGCGGCGGCACGGCGCGACAGTGCGGAACTGGTCACCCTGACGACCGACAACGGCGAACAGAACGAGCGGGCGCGTCAGTTGCAGGTGCTGGTCAATGGCCGCGCCGATACGCTGGAGGCGACCGCCAACCTGGCGCGCCGCGGCGCGTTCGACCAGGCGCGCGCGGCGACAGCGGCCGGGCGCGGGCTGGAACTGATGCAACTGGTCGATGCCAAGGTGAACGATCTGCTGCTCGACGAGCGGGCGCTGGCGGGCGATCGCATGGCGGCGGTGGAGCAACTGCTGCGCGTGACGCGCTGGCTGGTCATTCTCGGCACGCCGTTGACGCTGCTGATGCTGGCGCTGGTGGCGCGCTCGCTGATCCTGCGTATCCGCCGCCCGGTGGGCGCGATGCTGGCGGTGATGGGCGATCTTGGCGCCGGGCAGCGCCACGCGCGCATTTCCGGCGAAATGGGCTCGCGCGAGTTTGAGCGGCTGGCCAGTGGCTACAACGCTATGGCCGATGAACTGCAACGCGCCGTGGCCAACCAGGCCGAGGCGGCCGAAAATCTTCAGGCCGCCAATGCCGCGCTCAGCCACAATGCCGATACCCTGCGCGAACGGGGCGAGGTGATCGAGATCCTGGGCGGCATGGCGCATCGCATGCAGGCCGCGCGCACCGACGATGAACTCGCCGCGATCATCCGCGTGTTCGTGCCACGCGTGCTGCCGCAGATTCCCGGCGCGCTGTTCGTGCACAACAATTCGCGCAACCTGCTGGTGCCTACCGCCACCTGGGGCGGGCTGGAATCGGAACAGGCCGGCTTTGCCCCCGAGGAGTGCTGGGCGCTGCGGCGCGGGCAAAGCCACTATGTGGACGAGCCCGGCTCTGACATCGTGTGCCCGCATGTCGGCGCCGGTGCCGATCACTACCACTGCGAACCGCTCCTGGCCGGTGGCGAGGTGATCGGGGTGCTCTATCTCAAGGGCACGATCGGCACCGAAAGCCGCTTTCGCCTGGCGGTGTTGAGCGAGAACATCGCCTCGGCCCTGGTCAACCACCGCCTGCAACGCGGCTTGCGCGAGCAGACCATCCGCGATCCGCTGACCGGTCTGTTCAACCGCCGCTATCTGGAAGAAACGCTAGCCCTGGAAATGGCCCGCGCCTCCCGCTCGGGCGCGCCGCTGACCGTGGTGATGTGCGATATCGACCACTTCAAGCGCTTCAACGACGAATTCGGCCACGATGCCGGTGACCAGGTACTGCAGACCGTGGCCGCCGAACTGCGCCGCCGCTTCCGCGATGGCGATGTGGTCTGCCGCTTTGGCGGCGAGGAGTTCGTGGTGATCGCGCCAGCGACGGACGCCAACGTGCTGTCCGCCAGGGTGGAAGAAGTACGCCAGGCGATCAGCCTGCTGACCGTGCGCCAAGGCGAACGCGCCCTCGGTTCGGTCACCATGTCGTTCGGCCTCGCCACTTGGGCGCCGGGCATGGACCGCGAAGGCGTGGCCCTGCTCAAGGCCGCCGATGCCGCACTCTACGCCGCCAAGCGCGACGGCCGCAACCGCCTGGTGATCGACCCGCAAGCCCTGGCGGCCTGAGGCATCGGCCTGCTGCGGTAGCGGGAATCCAATTGGTAAACTAACAATTTGATTTGATTTCAGTATGTTGAGTGATTCGAAAATCGGTCCATCACGCGTGCCCCTGTCAAGAAAAATGTGACGCGGTTCGGTTCTCACGAGCGGAATCCAATACCCGATTCGGCCGAGTCGCAGACCATATCTTCGCGCCTCATTCCGTCGCTGATTGGCACCGGTGCAGGGGAACAAATTCGGTACGACTGCCGCCCAGAAAATGCTGCAGCAGCTTCAGAGCTTGAAGCGGTGCTCTCGGTGCCACCTGACAAATTGCGGATGCGGGCGATCAGCTTCGCGCTGTGGCAGCAAGATTCGGCCAGTGCCATTGATGACCGATCGAATGCTGTCAGGATCATTGGCCTGCCGCGAAATCATGATGCGCATGTCGTCGTCCAGTCCAATCAGACCTCGGTCGAACATCCAATGTGCGGTGCCGGAAAGGGCCAAGCCGTTGCTCACAATGTCAGGCCCACTGGCTTCCACGGGGCGGATGTGAGCGGCCTCAACTTCGGCCCGCCCGCCACCGTTGATGAGCTTTAGCCCGGTGACGGCACAGCGTTCATCATAGGCTCGCAACACAATTCGGCGAAACACGCGATCGCGCACGACGCGGGAAACGATAGCGGAAACGCGTTCCCTCGCCTCATCGAAAACAAAGGGAGCTGACTCTTCACGAACAATCTGTTCGTCGATTAGGAAATCTGTCCGTGGCAGCAGCGGCTTCTCATCGGCCAGTCCGGCTGCCACGATACGATTGAAGTCGCTGGAAGACAGGCCGCGAACGGCGGCTTGAGCTCGCCCGGATATGGCTCCAACCTCGTTGAGTAGGCCGCGTTCGATCGGCCCATCTTCATCAGAAAATGGAACAGGGCTTGCGAAATCCAGATAGCTGCCGGGCGCGATCAGAGCGAGGTACATGCCGGACGTTGTCGGGTCGGTGATGATACGCTCGACTTTGGCCACTGCGTAGTAGCCTCGCGTGCCTGTAACCTTTCTCGGCTCGTAGTAAATAATCCAGTCGCCGGCGCAGGCTCGGGCGCGTTCCAGATACTGTTTCGGAAACTGGTATCGCTCGGCTGGGGTGTCGTCGTATATCGAATCAGACCGATGGATGAACACGCCGAATGCCATGGCAGAAAGATAGCCCGAAGGCAGGCTTTCGAAAAAGGTTAAAGTTCGCGGCTTAAGATTGGGTAGTATGACGTCGTAGCCTTATTGGCTGCCAATCGAATTGTGTTGTTCGGGTGTGAGCCGCCAACGGCGGGCGAGCATCAGTCAGGGAATTGCCGCCGCAATGCCGGTCGTTCAGGGCTTGTGTTCGGGGCGTCGAAATCGGACTTACATTCACGCTGGCGGCAGTGCCGCCGAAAGACGGGGCCTGGGGCTTTGCGGTAATTCCCTGTGTGGTGACGATCGGCGGCTAACGCCGCCCTTCCGGCAAGGCACCGATATCTCTGGCTCCGAACTGGAAATCCCGTCCAACAGGCGGCACATTGGCACCCATGGAAATTCTCTCAGATGCTCAATTCGCAGCTGCCGTCCTAGAGCTGTTCGAGGGGGCTGGCAGGCTACGCTGTGCGGTTGCGTTTTGGGGACCGGACCTGGCTCGGTTGGCTGCCGCACGCGAGGCCGAGGTCGTTCTCGAGATTCGGATGGGAGGCACCTCTCGCAATGCTTTGACTGCATTCGGACTGCGCCGCGAGGAACTACCTTACACTGATGCCAAGGTCAGGGTCTTGAACAACCTGCACGCCAAGATCTTTATTGGTGATAACAAGGCTATAATCGGATCCGCGAACGCGTCCCGCAACGCGCTTGGCTCAGCAGCCTGTCAACCAGCACTTATGGAGGCGGGTGTGGTCTTCGACCGGAAAACTGACCGCGCTGCCTATGAGCGTCTCGAGAAAATTTATGAGGCCTATTGGGGTTGCTCTCGGGCTATCACGCGCAAAGATTTTGATAGAGCTGTATCTGCGCCTGCCAATCCTGCAGTAAGGGACTGGAGCCTTCATGGGGCGGAGGGTGAGAACTCACTTCTTGCGAAACTGGCCAGAGATCCGCTTCGCTTTGCGGGGAGCGGCTTTCTCTTTGGCGATGCGGACATAGCCGATGATAAGCTGGAAAAGGCAAAATTGGCCTTGGTAGAAGAGACGGGGCAGCCAATCCTTGCTTCTCGACTGAAGCATATCTGCACCTTCGACGCTGGCGATGCTGATGAGATCGAGCTTCGCAAGAGTGTCAGGATTCTCTGGTACTGGTATGGCAGAAAAAAGGGTATTTACGCTTATACTGACGTGGTTCGCGTCGTTGAAAAAGACCACACCGTAAGCTACTTTGGCCGCGATGACTGGGATGCGGTTTTGAGTGATCTCGGTGAGGAAAATACGCCGAAATCAGCCATTTGGGCCGCCGATCGGACCCAAGGGCGGGAGATTTCGTCCCGTGATGGGTTTCCTGTAGGGCGCCGTTGCGTTGCGATGAACTCTGAACATCTATTTGAGTATATCGAAAAACAAGGCTTCGAAACTAACTCAGCGGGAGAGTGAGACGGTCAGTGCGATTGTCAACAGGCCACATTGGGATGGCGTATGTTGGTCGATCGCTGCCAGTGCAGGATAGTGGACGTTGCCCGCCGCGAGAGCGGTCATCCAGAGGCCCTTTTATGCCCGCCGAAAGCGGACATGCGTTCATCTGGCACTCAAGAGCTGATCCCTCCGGCGAATCCGGTGCGGTTCACCCCGTACAAATCGGACCACTTCCATTCTGTGACGGAATACCCTTCGCAGCGAAATGGCATTTAGGCCACCCCAGTAAGCTTCAAAATCGAATTCGCGAGGCGCTTTTCCTTGCTGACGGCAGTGGTATAGAACCGTTCCTCAATACAAAAAATTGCCATTTTAAGGTCATTATCGCTTGTGATTTTGAATGCTCCATCCGCGATCTCGACATCCGCAACGTATTCAGGAAACTCTTGAAGAAGCTGCTCGACGTTCTGCTTTGTATATGCAGCCAGCTTTGCCTGAGCCAGCGCAATGCGCTGCCGGTTCGGCTTGCTCACTTTGTCCGAAGTGAACTCTGGGACGGCTTTGATCACCTCATTTTGCAGGAAGGCATTCACTTCCTCCTCGGTAGCCTCACGGTACATCTCTTCAATCTTGCTGAAAAACGTCTTCAAAATGGAAAAATCAGAAAAATATAGCTCGTCAGAAGCCGTGTCGTGAATTGCGTCGGGAGCATCATTGATCAAGATGATCTTTTCTCCCTCAACAAGAGAGAACTCATCGGACACCGTCATCCATTTCTTCTTGACGATATGAGAGGGAGTCACCCGCTGGTAAAAGCGATATTTACCTTGAATGACGCATAAAAACTTCAAATCCGTAGCCTGATCTTTCTTCAATTGAGGAAAGTCAG
>NZ_BCYV01000005.1 GCF_001598375.1 Novosphingobium capsulatum NBRC 12533 | reverse complement strand
CCCCCTCCTCTGAAGAGGAGGGGGAGAACAGCCTGATCACCGTTGGTGAACAAAAAAGGGGCGGTTCGGATTGATCCGAACCGCCCCTTCTTGTTGCTTTGCCAGATGGCTCAGTTGGTCGCCGCGGTGCGGTTGGCCCACAGCGCCACGATCGTGCCGATCGCGCCCGACAGCAGGTAGGCACCCGAAGCCAGCAGGCCATAGTTGGCCGACAGCCACAGCGCCGCATAGGGCGCAAAGCCCGCGCCCAGCAGCCAGGCCAAGTCGCTGGTCAGCGCCGAACCGGTGTAGCGGTGGCGGGTTTCGAAGGCATCGGCCACGGCACCCGAAGACTGCCCGAACGAAATGCCCAGCAGCACGAAGCCGGTGAGCATGAACGACACTTCGCCGGCCACGCCAATGCCCAGCAACTGCGGGGCAAAGCCCGAGAACGCGGCAATCGCGGCGGCCGAGAAGCCGAGCAGCGTGCGGCGGCCAACGCGGTCGGCCACCAGGCCCGAGATGACGATCGCGGCCACGCCCACGGCAGCGGCGATGGCTTCGATGGTGAGGAAGCGGGTCGGCTCTTCCGAGGTGAAGATGAACACCCACGACAGCGGGAACACCGTGACCATGTGGAACAGCGCAAAGCTGGCGAGCGGTGCAAAGGCGCCGATCAGGATGGTCTTCCACTGTTCGCGGATGGTGACGAGCGCGCTTTCGGCGACAAGGTCACGCGATTCGAACAAGCGCTGGAATTCCGGCGTCACCACGATGCGCAGGCGCGCGAACAGCGCCACCACGTTGATCGCAAAGGCCACGAAGAACGGGAAGCGCCAGCCCCACGACAGGAAATCGTCAGCCGGCAGCGAGGCGGTGAAGAACGCGAACAGCAGGCTGGCCACGATCAGGCCAAGCGGCGCGCCCAGCTGCGGGATCATGGCATACCAGCCACGCTTGCCCGCCGGCGCGTTGAGCGCCAGCAGCGAGGCCAGGCCATCCCACGTGCCGCCCAGCGCAAAGCCCTGGCCCAGGCGGAACAGCGCGAGCAGCAGCACCGCGTTGTGGCCGATTTCGGCATAGCCGGGCAGGAACGCGATCGCCGCGGTCGAGCCACCCAGGCCGAACAGCGCCACCGTCAGCTTGAAGCCACGGCCGAATGCACGGTCGAGCCACATGAAGAACAGCGAGCCGACCGGGCGGGCGATGAACGCCAGCGGGAACACCGCAAACGACGCCAGCGTGGCGTTGAGCGGGTCCAGGTAAGGAAAGAAGACCTTGGGGAACACGATCACCGAGGCGATCGCATAGACGAAGAAGTCGAAGAACTCCGAGGTCCGTCCGATGATCACGCCGATGGCGATCTCGCCCGGGGAAATCGAACCGTGCCCGGCGTGGGAATCGCTCCCCAGCCCTTCGTGATTATCGACTACGGCAGCAGTCATGACTGACACAAACTCCTTGGATCCCGCGCATTTCTCGCAAACGCGCCGACCGGCCGGCCGCACGCATGCGACCTGCCCTTATGTGCCCTATTGTCTTTGTGCAGCCGCGAAGGGGATTGGACAAAATGTCCTATCGTTTGCACGGCCCAGCGCTTCTAGGTGCGCCACATGCGTGCGAAACTCTTGAATCGGGCGCGCCTGCTGCGCTGCGCCATCGTCCCGCTCCTGGCCCTGCCGCTTGCCGGCTGCGACTGGGTCGTGCTCAACCCCGCGGGCGATGTCGCTCGCCAGCAGGGCGATCTGGTCATTGTGGCCACGTTGCTCATGCTGTTGATCGTCGTGCCTGTCATGGCCACGGTTGTCATTTTCGCGTGGCGTTACCGCGCCACCAACACCGAGGCCAAGTACGATCCGGACTGGAACCACTCCACTCAGCTGGAACTGATGATCTGGGCCGCGCCGCTGATGATCATCATCGCGCTGGGCGCGGTCACCTGGGTCGGCACCCACCTGCTCGATCCCTATCGCGCGATCTCGCGCATTGATGCGCAGACCCCGGTCGCCGCCAATGCCAAGCCGGTAGAGGTCGAAGTGGTGTCGATGGACTGGAAGTGGCTGTTCATCTATCCCGAACAGAACATCGCCACGGTCAATGAACTGGTGGTTCCCGCCGGCCGGCCGCTGCGCTTCCGCATGACCTCGTCCACCGTGATGAACACCTTCTATGTCCCCGCGCTGGCCGGCATGATCTACACCATGCCCGGCATGGAAACCAAGCTGCACGCCGTGTTCAACCAGGAAGGCGCGTTCAAGGGCATTTCCGCACACTTCAGCGGCGCGGGCTTCTCGCAGATGCACTTTGCCACGCGTGCCGTGTCCGATGCGCAGTTCGACCAATGGGTGGCCAGCGTGAAGGCCGGCAAGAACGACGGAATGCTCAGCCGCGATGCCTATCTCCAGCTCGACAAGCCCAGCATTGCCGATCCGGTGCGTCACTATGCTGGTGTCGCTCCCGATCTGTTCAACGCCGTTGTCGATCTCTGCGTGCAGCCCGGCAAGATCTGCATGAGCCAGATGGCCATGCTCGATGCCAAGGGCGGCGTGGGCAAGGAAGCAGCGCGCCTGAACGTGGCCGCGCTGACCTATGACAAGAACGGCCGCGCCACCGAAACGGCAGTCCTGCCTGGCAGCGTCGTGGCCCAGACCGACCGCTTCGTGAAGGCCTATTGCAGCGACAACCGCCCGATGGCCGCACCCAGCGGTGACGCGCCTCTGCCCAAGACGCTCGATCGCCTGCGTGGCGCCGGAATCAACCAGGCAACTGGTCCCCGGGTCAGCCTGGCCGGCCCGCTACTGCAGCCTGCCTCTTGAGGCAGGTTGCCGATCCGATACGCCGCACCAGATTTGATCCGGCCCCATTTTTCTGACCGATGGATATTGCGATGACCGCTGTCCCCCTTCCCGCCACTGCCCCACCGCCGTGGTCTCCGCTCCTGGGACGCATTTCCCTTGAGCAGCTTCCCTTCCTCCACGAACCGATCGTGGCGGTCACCTTCGTTGGTGTGATCCTTGGCGGGATCGCGCTGGTGGGGGCCCTCACCTATTTCCGCCTCTGGGGCTATCTCTGGAAAGAATGGTTCACCAGCGTCGATCACAAGAAGATCGGGGTCATGTACATGATCCTGGGTCTGGTGATGTTCATGCGCGGCTTTGCCGACGCGCTGATGATGCGCTTGCAGCAGGCAATGGCGTTCAACGGCAGCGACGGCTATCTCAACGCGCACCACTATGATCAGGTCTTCACCGCCCACGGCGTGATCATGATCTTCTTTGCCGCGATGCCGTTCGTGACCGGGTTGATGAACTATGTTGTGCCGCTGCAGATCGGCGCGCGCGACGTGTCGTTCCCGTTCCTCAACAACTTCAGCTTCTGGATGACCACGGGCGGCGCCGTGCTGGTCATGGCCTCGCTGTTCCTGGGTGAATTTGCCCAGACCGGCTGGCTGGCCTTCCCGCCACTGTCGGGCCTGGCCTATAGCCCCGGCGTTGGCGTGGACTATTACATCTGGTCGCTGCAGGTGGCAGGTGTCGGTACCACGCTATCGGGCATCAACCTAATCGCTACGATCATCAAGATGCGTGCCCCGGGCATGACACTGATGCGCATGCCGGTGTTCACCTGGACCGCGCTGTGCACCAACGTGCTGATCGTTGCCTCCTTCCCGGTGCTGACCGCCGTTCTCGTGCTGCTCTCGCTCGACCGTTACGTGGGGACCAACTTCTTCACCAACGACTTCGGCGGCAGCCCGATGATGTACGTCAACCTCATCTGGATCTGGGGCCACCCGGAAGTTTACATCCTCATCCTGCCGATCTTCGGCGTGTTCTCGGAAGTGACCTCCACGTTCTCGGGCAAGCGCCTGTTCGGCTATACCTCGATGGTCTATGCCACCGTGGTTATCACCATCCTGTCCTACGTCGTGTGGCTGCACCACTTCTTCACGATGGGTTCGGGCGCCAGCGTCAACAGCTTCTTCGGCATCACCACCATGGTGATCTCCATCCCCACCGGGGCCAAGCTGTTCAACTGGCTGTTCACGATGTACCGCGGTCGCATCCGCTTTGACCTGCCGATGATGTGGACCGTGGCGTTCATGCTCACCTTCACGATCGGCGGCATGACCGGCGTGCTGCTCGCCGTTCCCCCGGCAGACTTCGTGCTGCACAACTCGCTGTTCCTGATCGCGCACTTCCACAACGTGATCATCGGCGGCGTGGTGTTCGGTACGTTTGCCGCGATCAACTACTGGTGGCCCAAGGCCTTTGGCTTCAAGCTCAACCAGTTCTGGGGCAAGGTCAGCTTCTGGTGCTGGGTGCCGGGCTTCTGGCTGGCGTTCACCCCGCTCTACATCATGGGCCTGATGGGCGTGACCCGCCGGACCCGCGTGTTCGACGATCCCAGCCTGCAGCCCTACTTCATTGTTGCCCTGCTGGGCGCGGTGCTGATCGCCGCCGGCATCGGCGCGATGGTCGTGCAGTATGGCGTGTCGATCTGGAAGCGCGAAGAGCTCAAGGACGAAAGCGGCGATCCGTGGAATGGCCGCACGCTGGAGTGGGCCACCAGCTCGCCCCCGCCGGCCTACAACTTTGCCTTCACCCCGATCGTGCACGATCTCGATGCCTGGGAAGACATGAAGCGCGCCGGCGTCGGCCGTCCGCTTGATGGCTACCGCCCGATCCACATGCCCAGCAACACGGGTGCAGGCGTGATCCTGGCTGGCATCAGCACGGCGCTTGGCTTTGCCCTGATCTGGCATATCTGGTGGATGGCCGGGGCCAGCTTCGTGGCACTGCTCGTGAGCGCCATCGCCCACACCTTCAACTACAAGCGCGATTACCACATCCCGGCCGAAGACGTTGCCGCCGTCGAGGCGCAGCGTACGGCCCAGCTGGAACGCCTTGCCCAGAACCAGGGAGCCGCCGCATGAGCGATGCTGTCCATAGCTCGGGCCATTCGGCTCCCCTGCCTGCCTCGCTGACCAAGCTGGGCAAGTTCTGGGACTTGAACGAGCATGACCATCCCGAAGGCCACAGCACCATGCTGGGCTTCTGGATCTACCTGATGAGCGACTGTCTCATCTTCGCCATGCTGTTCGCAGCGTTCGGCGTGCTCGGCGGCAACTATGCCGCCGGGCCCGGCCCGCGCGAGTTGTTCGAGCTGCCCCTGGTGGCGGTGAACACTTCGATGCTGCTGTTCTCGTCGATCACCTATGGCTTTGCCATGCTGGCGATGCAGCGCGGCTCGGTCAGCCAGACGCAGATGTGGCTGCTGGTCACCGCCGTGTTCGGCGCGGCGTTCCTGTCGATCGAACTCTACGAATTCTCCAACCTTATCCACGAAGGCGCCACGCCCCAGCGCAGCGCGTTCCTTTCGGCGTTCTTCACGCTGGTCGGCACCCACGGGCTGCACGTCACGTTCGGCCTGATCTGGCTGTTCACGCTGGTGGTGCAGGTTTCGCGCAAGGGCCTGATCCAGGCCAACAAGCGGCGCCTGATGTGCCTGTCGCTGTTCTGGCACTTCCTCGACGTCGTGTGGATCGGCGTCTTCACCTTCGTCTACCTGATGGGGATGCTGCGATGAGCGCGAAGAACTATACCGACCTGGCCCACCGCCACGCGCACGGGGATGCCAATCCCCACGCCATCGGCCACCACCATGACGAACCGCACGGCTCGCTGCGCGAATATGTCATCGGCTTCGTGCTGTCGGTGGTGCTCACCGCCATTCCGTTCTGGTTGGTGATGAGCGGCGCCATTGCCGACAAGAACACCACTGCCATCGTCATCGCGGCCTTTGCCGTGGTCCAGGTGGTGGTCCACATGATTTACTTCCTGCACATGAACGGCAAGGCCGAAGGGGGCTGGAACATGCTGGCCCTGATCTTCACCGCCGTGGTCGTGCTGATCGTCATCTCTGGTTCGATGTGGGTGATGTACCATATGAACCACAACATGATGCCGATGCACGCCGAGCAGATGGACTGATCATGACTTCGCAAACGGGCAGCAGGCAGCGCTTGCTGCCCGTTTCGATTCTGCTGGTCCTGGCGCTGACCTTTGCCGGCCTGGGCATCTGGCAGGTAAAGCGCCTCGCCTGGAAAGAGGCGCTGATTGCCGATGTGACGCGCGCCGTGCATGCAGCGCCTGTCTCCATCGCCGCCGTGCCCGCTGGCGCCATTGATCGGCTTGCCTATCATCGCGTGGCGATCACCGGCCGGTTCATCCCCGCCGCCACCGTTCTGGCCACGGCCACCAGCACGCTGGGCAATGGCTATTGGGTCATGGTGCCCCTGGCCACGCCCGGCCAGGCCCCGGTGTGGATCAACCGTGGCTTCGTGCCGATGGGCACCCGGCTCGATACCGCCCGCCGCGCCGTTCCCGTTACCCCCGTTTCCATCATCGGCCTGATCCGCCCGAGCGAGCCCAAGGGCACGTTCCTTCGCGCCAACCGGCCCGAGGCAGAGCGCTGGTATGCGCGCGATCTGCCCGTCATGAACATGCGCCGCGGGGTCGTGGCAGAGCCGCGCTATTTCCTCGACGCGCAAGTGGAAACGCCGCGCCCCACGGCTCAGCCCGTGCCGGTGTCCGGCCTCACTGTCATCGCGTTTCCCAACAACCACCTGTCCTATGCGCTGACCTGGTTTGCCCTTTGCGCCCTCTCGCTTGGCGCGGCAATCATGGTATGGCGCAAGGCGCGATGAGCGCCACCCCGCCCCTTTCCTCCACCCGTCCGATCTATCCCGCGGCCAGCGCGCGCAACATGGCGCTGCTGGTGCAACTGCGCTGGGTTGCTGCCGTGGGCCAGCTTGTGGCGATCTGGGTCAGCGTGCGGGTGCTGGGCGTCAAGCTCGATGTGGCGCCGCTGGTGGCCGTGCCGGTGCTGATGGTGGTGATCAATGGCCTGACCCTGCTGCTCGATCGCGGGCGCGAGGGCTACAGCCATGTCGAACTGCTTGGCGCGCTCACGCTCGATATGCTGGCGCTTGCCTGGCAGCTCTATTTCAGCGGCGGCACGTCCAACCCCTTCACCTTCCTGTTCCTCATGCAGATCGTGATCGCGGCGATCCTGCTGCCCCCCAACTGGAGCGCGATCGTGGCGGGCATGGCCGCGCTGATCGTCACCCGGCTGGCCTTCGTCCATCGCCCGCTCGATCTGCCTACCGGCACCTTCGATGGCACGATCGAGCTGTTCCAGCTGGGCAATCTCGTCTGCTTTGCGCTGGTCGCCGCGCTGCTGGTGTTCTTCGTGATCCGCATGGACCGCAACCGGCGGCAGAGCGAGACGGCGCTGGCCGCCTTGCGCCAGCAGGCGACCGAGGAACAGCATATCGTGCGCCTGGGCCTGCTTGCCTCAGGCGCGGCGCACGAACTGGGCACGCCGATGGCGACGATGTCGGTCATCCTGGGCGATTGGCAGCGCCATCCCGCAATCATGGCCGACCAGGACCTGCGCGAAGAGTTGCAGGACATGGCTTCCGAACTCAAGCGCTGCAAATCGATCCTCTCGGGCATCCTGCTCAGCGCCGGGGAAGCGCGCGGCGAAAACCCGCAGATCACTACGCTGGGCGATTTTCTTGGCACCATCGCGGCCGAATGGAACGAGCGTGGCCATGGCGTGATCCGCCTGCGCAACATGGTGGAGACCGATCACCCGATCGTGGCCGATCCCGCGCTGCGCCAGATCATCGGCAATGTCATCGACAATGCCCTGGAAGTCTCGCCCGATTTCGTGGAAATCCGCGCCGAGATGACCGGGGGCGACATCGTGCTGACCGTGCTCGATCTCGGCCCCGGTTTCGCGCCCGACATGCTGGAATCGATCGGCCGCCCCTACAATTCCACCAAGGGCCGTGACGGTGGCGGGCTGGGGTTGTTCCTGGTCGTCAACGTCGTGCGCAAGCTGGGCGGCCGGGTCGAAGTGAAGAACCGCACGGCGCGCGGCGCGATGGTGCGCCTGGAAATCCCGATGGCCTCGCTGGCCTATCGCACGGGGGAATGAACATGCCCGATCCCGAACTGGAACTCACCGCGCAGGACGAAGCCCTGCCGCTGGTGATCGTGGAAGACGATCCCGCCTTTGCCCGCACCCTGCGTCGCTCGTTCGAACGGCGCGGCTATGCGGTAGAGCATGCCGCCAGCCCCGATGAACTGGAAGTGCTGCTCGATGCGCACGATTTCCAGTTTGCCGTGGTGGACCTGAAGCTCGGCACCGGTTCCGGCCTCACCTGCGTGCAGATGCTGGCTGAACGCGATCCCGAAACGCGCATCGTCGTCCTTACCGGCTTTGCCTCGATCGCCACAGCGGTGGAAGCCATCAAGCTGGGCGCGGCGCACTATCTGGCCAAGCCCGCCAACACCGACGATATCGAGGAAGCCTTTGGCCGCGTCGGCGGCGATCCCACCGTGCCGCTCGATACGCGCAAGACCTCGATCAAGACGGTGGAATGGGAATACATCCACTCCACGCTGGTGGAATGCGATTTCAACATTTCCGAAGCCGCCCGGCGCCTGGGCATGCACCGCCGCACCCTGGCGCGAAAGCTCGAAAAGCGGCCGCTGCGCTGACTTTATTCTTCGTCACCCCGGACTTGATCCGGGGTCCCGCTTTTTTCTGTTTCGTCGCACAGGCAAGCAGGACCCCGGGTCAAAGCCCGGGGTGACGGTAATTACTTATAATTCAATCGCTCAGGCCGCCAAACCGCGCACCCGCAGCAGCGCCCCAGGATCGGGCGCGCCGCCGCGAAACGCCACATAGTTGTCCATTGCCGGGCGGCCACCGCCTTGCGACAGCACTTCGCGCCGGAATGCGGCGCCCAGTTCAGCCTGCCGCTCTGGCGCCGCTGCAAACTGCTCATAGGCGTCGGACGAGAGCAGTTCGGCCCAGAGGTAGGAATAATACCCCGCCGCATAGCCGCCGGCAAAGATATGGCTGAAGGCATGGGCAAAGCGGTTCCACGCCGGATAGCGCATCACCGCCACCTCGGCCCGCACGGCGTCGAGCAGCCCCTGCACATCGGGCGCATCGGCAGCAGCGCGGTGCAGGCGAATATCGAACAGCGCGAATTCGATCTGGCGCAGCACCGCCAGCGCGCCCATGAAACCGCGCGCGGCGTTGAGGCGCTCGATCAAGGCATCGGGCAGCGGTTCGCCCGTTTCCTCATGCGCCGATGCGGCCTTGAGCACGGCGGGATCATAGGCAAAGTTTTCCAGGAACTGGCTGGGCAGTTCCACCGCATCCCATTCCACTCCACTGATCCCGCCGATCGAGGGGATATCCCCCTCCCCCAGCAGGTGATGCAGGCAGTGGCCCATTTCGTGGAACAGGGTCACCACGTCGGCATGCTGGAGCAACGCCGGCTTGCCCGGCGCGGCCTGGGCGAAATTGGTGATAAGATAGGCAACCGGCATCTGCGCCCCATCGGCGGCCCGGCTGGGCGAGCGGCACACGTTCATCCAGGCGCCGCCGCGCTTGCCCTCGCGCGCAAAGAAATCGGCATAGAGCCGGGCAAACGGAGCATCCGCCCCGGCACGGAACAGGTCGAACTGGCGCACGTCATCATGCCATAGGCCGCTGCCCGGCACTTCCTTGAACACCACGCCGAACAGCCGCTCCACATGGCCGAACAGCGCCGGCAGCACCTTGTCGAGCGGCAGGTAGCGGCGCACCTCGGACTGATCGAGCGCATGGCGGGCGAGGCGCGCGCGCTCGGTGGCAAAGCCCATGTCCCAGGGTTCGAGCGTCTCGATGCCCAGCTCGCTGCCGGCAAATGCGGCCAGATCGGCCAGATCGGCCTGGGCCAGCGGGCGGGTGCGCGCGGCCAGGTCGGTCAGGAAGGCTTCCACCGCATCGGGGCTTTCGGCCATCTTGGTGGCCAGCGACAGGCTCGCGGCATCGCCCTGGCCCAGCAGCTGCGCCGCCTTGGCGCGCAGGGCGAGCAGCGCGGCCATGCGCGGCCCGTTGTCAAACTCCCCGGCGTTGGGCCCCTGGTCCGATGCGCGGGTGGCATAGGCCTGCTGTACCTCGTGGCGCAGCGCGCGATCCTGGGCATAGGTCAGCACTGCCACCACCACCGGGGCATGCAGCGTGATCAGCCAGCCCTCTTCATGCCCCTTGGCCCGCGCAGCTGCTGCCATGCCGGCAAGGTCCGCGTCGGGAATACCGGCCAGGCGGCCCGTATCGGTCACGTGCAGGCTCCAGGCCTCGGTCGCGTCCATCACGGCATTGGCATATTCGGTCGCCAGGCGGCCCTGCTCCACCTGGTTTTCGGCAAAGTCGCGCGCGTCATCACCATCGAGCGCCACGCCGGACAGTTCGAAATCGCGCAGAGCCAGTTCGCGGGCGCGGGCGGCTAGCGGATCAAGCGCCGTAGGATCGATCGCGCGGATCGCCTCATAGAGCGCGCGGTCCTGGCCCACGGCGGCAAAGTGCGCGGCGATCAGCGGCTGCGCCTGTGCCTGCGCGGCCCGCAATTCCGGGGTGTTGGTCACCGCCAGCAGATGGCCCACCACGCCCCAGGCCTCGCTGATGCGGCGATCGGCTTCTTCCTTGAATGCCAGCATGGCCGGATCGCCGGCGCGCGCCACGCACGCGGCCATGGCAGCCTGGTGATCGGCGATCGCGGCGGTTACGGCCGGCACAATGTCATCGGCGTGGATTTGCGCAAAGCGCGGTTGGCCATGCGTGGCCAGCAGGGGAAAGGCAGCGTCGAGCGTGGCAGTATCGGTCAAAGGTGCGCTCCGGCAAGGTGTCTTGCGGCCTAGATAGGAAGGCCATCTGCGCTTGTCTGCCCCGGCACCTGCTTATTTTGCGTTGCGCGCGGCCCCGTATCCGGCAGCATGTGCGGCTTCTTCCAGGAATTCCGCCACGGCGCGCACCCGCGGCAGGCGCCGCAGTTCGGCATGCACAACCAGCCAGTAGGCGCGCGGCACGGCCACATCGGGCAAGACCCGCACCAGGCCAGGATCACCATCGGCGGCAAAAGTGTGCAGCAGGCCCACGCCCCCGCCCGCCTGCACCGCAGCCAGTTGCACCGTGGCCGATGTGCAGCGGAACTGCGCCTGCATGCCCGGCGCCACTTCATCGAGATAGCGCAGTTCGGGCCAATCGATCAGATCGTCGATATAGGAAATCAGCCGATGCTGCGACACGTCGGCCACGCTGTTCGGCACGCCATGCTGCTCCAGATAGGCCGGCGCGGCATAGAACCCCACGGTGAATGCGGCGAGTTGCCGGGCATAGAGCCGCCCGCGCGGCGGTCGCTTGAGCGTCACGGCCAGGTCCGCCTCGCGCTGGGACAGGCTGACAGCGCGGGTTTCAGGCGCCAGTTCCAGTTCGATCCGGGGATGGCGGGCCATGAACAGCGGAATGCGCGGCGCCACCAGATAGGTGCCAAAGGCGGCCGGGGTCGCCACCCGCACTGTCCCGGTCAATTCGGTATCCACCCCGCCCAGCGCGCTGTCTGCTGCATGGGTTTCCGCCTCGATCCGCTCGGCATGCAACAACAGCGCGCGGCCCGCCTCGGTCAGCCGCGCGCCGCTCGGCGAACGATCGACCAGGCGCGCGCCCAGCCCGCTTTCCAGGCCATCGAGCCGGCGCGAGACGGTGGAATGATCCAGCCCCAGCGCCCGCGCCGCCCCGGTCAGGCGGCCGTGGCGGGCCACTTCCAGAAAGATCCTCAAATCGTCCCACTGGCGAATGCGCATGGTGTTCCTGTAAATTTGCACGACCTGTTTGGCAAAATTGTCTGTATCAGGATATTCCTGCACGTTCTACAACCAGGCATCAGACTTTTCCCGGGAGTGTTGCCATGCGCCAGATCGACCATTTCCTGAACGGTGCCGCCGTTGCTGCCACCTCTGGCCGCAAGAGCGACGTTTTCGATCCCAATACTGGCGAAGTGCAGGCCCAGGTTGGCCTGGCGAGCGAAGCCGATGTGGATCAGGCCGTTGCCCTCGCTGCCGCCGTGCAGCCGGAATGGGCCGCGCTCAATCCGCAGCGCCGTGCCCGCGTGATGTTCGAATTCAAGCGCCTGATCGAACGTGACATGGACAAGCTCGCCCATGCTCTCTCCGCCGAACATGGCAAGGTGATCGCCGACGCCAAGGGTGATGTGCAGCGCGGGCTGGAAGTGATCGAGTTCGTCTGCGCCATTCCCCACCTGCTCAAGGGCGAATATACCGAAGGCGCCGGGCCGGGGATCGACGTGTTCTCGATGCGTCAGCCGCTGGGCGTGGTCGCCGGCATCACTCCGTTCAATTTCCCCGCGATGATCCCGCTGTGGATGTGCGGCCCGGCGCTCGCCACCGGCAACGCCTTCATTCTCAAGCCGTCGGAACGCGATCCTTCGGTGCCGGTAATGCTGGCCGAACTGTTCATCGAGGCGGGCGGCCCAGCCGGCCTGTTCAACGTGGTGCATGGTGACAAGGTGGCGGTCGATGCCGTGCTCGATCATCCGCGCATCAAGGCGGTCAGCTTCGTCGGCTCGTCCGACATCGCCAACTATGTCTATCAGCGCGGCGCCCAGGCGGGCAAGCGCATGCAGTGCATGGGCGGCGCCAAGAACCACGGCATCGTGCTGCCCGACGCCGATTTCGACCAGGTAGTCAGTGACATTCTCGGCGCGGCCTATGGCTCGGCAGGCGAACGCTGCATGGCTCTGCCCGTGGTGGTGCCGGTGGGTGACAAGACCGCCGAGGAACTGCGCGCCCGCCTGATCGACGGGATCGCCGGCCTCAAGGTGGGCATTTCCACCGATGAAGCCGCCCACTATGGCCCGGTCGTGACCGCCCAGCACAAGGCGCGGATCGAAAGCTATATCCAGATGGGCGTGGACGAAGGCGCCGAACTGGTTGTCGATGGTCGTGGCTTCTCGCTGCAAGGCTATGAAAACGGCAATTTCCTGGCGCCCACGCTGTTTGACCGCGTGACCCCGGAAATGCGCAGCTACCAGGAGGAAATCTTCGGCCCGGTGCTGCAGATCGTGCGCGCGCACGATGTCGATGAAGCCATCGCGCTGGCCACCAACCACGCCTATGGCAATGGCGTGGCCATGTTCACCCGCAACGGCGCCGCCGCCCGCAACTTTGCCGCCAAGGTGGAAGTGGGCATGGTCGGCATCAACGTGCCGATCCCGGTGCCGGTGGCCTATCACAGCTTTGGCGGGTGGAAGCGCTCGGGCTTTGGCGATCTCAACCAGTACGGCATGGACGGCGTGCGCTTCTACACCCGCACCAAGACCGTGACCCAGCGCTGGCCCAGCACCTCGGGCGACGTGGTGGACCAGAGCTTCGTTATCCCGACGATGAAGTGACCCATCATGGTAGAGCCGCGATCAGCGTCTCTATGGGCAGGAACAGGGTTCGGCTATCGGCCGGATATTCCAGAAACTCGGCGCATTTCAGGTAAAAGCGCCGAGCCTGCTCATTCTTGGCGTGAACCATCACCGCACCGATGCCGATGCTTTGTGCCGCCAAGGCTATGCGGCGCAGAGCATCGGCCAATAGATCGCTACCGAGGCCCTGCCCGGCATGGCGCCGATTCACCGCAAGGCGTCCGATGATCGATACGGGGATCAGATCAGGCGCGTTGCGGCGCAGACGAGATGGTGCTTCACGCCGTTCTACTGCCCCTGCCAGGATGCAGACATACGCCGCCACCTTCTGGCCTTGGCATACGACATAGGTACGCGCGAAGCGCCCCTCGTTGCGACGCGCCCTCTGTTGCAACCAGGCATTGAGCGCCGGCTCTCCGCAATCGAACTCGTCAACCTCATGGTCATCGGCCAGAGGGACTGGCGCAGTCAGTCTTCCCGTTGCCATGTCGGCACCCGCCGCATCAGTGCCTTCAGCCTCGGGCCAGGCTCGGGCGGATTGTCCAGCGCGGCCATGAAGGCCGCATGGTCCTGGCTTTCCAGTGCGAACAATCGCTGATCGAGCAAGACGTCGATCGCTTGTTGGCGCGCGCTTTCGATCATGAATTCGGTGCGGGTCTTGCCCAGAATGGCCGCTGCTTCGTCAATAAGCTGGCGGGTGGCAGCCTCGATCCGCAGATTGATGCTGCCCTTGCTTGGGATCATTTGGGGAGACTGGTCCATGGCGTGAATATCCGCCTTTGTATGTACAATGTCAATACAATCGCAACCCTATCCCCACCTGTTCCAACGGCCAGCCTCGACAGGGAGTGAGAAATGGAACATAATAGGAACATGGAAAGTGTTTCCGCCTCGATCCTCACCACCCCGGCCTGGCGCCTGCGCCCGGCCTTGCAGCGTCCCGTGCCTGTGCTGGCGGCGGGCCAAGTGCATGAAGTGCATGGGCAAGGTGATGATCGCGCGGCGGGGCTTGCCTTTGCCTTGGGGCTGGGCGCGGCGAATCGCAGTGGCACCGTGCTGATGGTGCGCAGTGGCGGGCGCCCGTCACTGGCGCTTTACGGTGAAGGACTGATGTTGCTGGGTATCGATCCGGCGCGGCTGCTGCTGGTAGAGGCAGGCGACGCTGCCACTCTGCTGCGCGCCGGGCTGGAGGGCGCACGCTGCCCTGGCCTGGCGCTGGTCTTGCTGGAAAGCGAGGGGCCCTTGAAAGGCTATGACCTGACGGCCAGCCGGCGCTTCGTGCTGGCTGCCGAACGCACGCAAACGCCGGTCGTGCTGTTGCGCCATGCCGCCAAGGCGCAGCCCAGCGCCGCACATACCCGCTGGCAGGTTGCCAGTGCGCCATCCCAACCCCTCGCAGCGCCACCGGGTGCGCAAGTGCGTCCGCCCGGCTTGCCGGCTTTGGCGGTAGAGGCGCTGCGCTGGCGGGGTGGGCCGGCGGGGCAAACGTGGCATTTGCAATGGGATGAACAACATGGCGGTTTCCGGGACACCACCGGCACCTCCAACCGGAGCGAAAACGGACAGGCGGCGCCATCTGGCGCTGTACTTCCCCTGGCTGCCCTGCGAGCGGGTTAGGGCCACATCGGCAGACCCGCTGCCCGCAGGCGTGCCGCTGGCCCTGGTGGCGCGCAGTGGCCAGGCGTTGCGCCTGATGGCGGTAGAGCGCGACGCCGCTCGCCACGGCCTGGCCCCTGGCATGACCCTGGCTGATGCGCGCGCCCGCTGCCCCGATCTGCTCACCCTGCCCCATGATCCGGCCGCCGATGCCACGCTGCTGGCGCACCTGGCCACGGCGATGCACTCGCTGACCCCCAGCGTCATGCCCGATCCCCCCGATGGTTTGCTGCTGGATATCAGTGGCTGCGCGCACCTCTTCGGATCGGAAGCCAATATGGTGGAAAAGGCTTCTGAAATTACAGCACTTTCCACGATCCATGCCCTCGCCTGCAATCCGGCCGCGGCGCGCGCCCTGGCCCGTCACGGCACGCCGGCGCAACGCCGCGCGGAGGATGTGGCAGCCCTGCCAGTGGCCGCGCTCGACCTGAGCGAGGAGGCCGCCAGCGCACTGCGCCGCGCCGGACTCAAGCGTCTGGGCGATCTGGCCACACGCCCGGCCCCGGCCCTGGCGGCGCGCTTTGGCGAAGGGGTGGTGCTGCGCCTGCGCCAGTTGACCGGAGACGTTGCTGCCCCCTTGGCCCCGCAACCCATGCAGGCCCCGATCCGGGCCGAGGCACGCTTTGCCGAACCCATCGCCCGCACCGATGACGTGCTCGAGGTGGCCGAGGATCTCTTGCGCCAGGTTGCCGCGCAGATGGAACAGCGCCGGCTGGGCGGGCGGCGCTTTGCCCTGACCCTGCATCGCAGCGATGGCGCGCGGCGGCGCCTGCAGGTGGAAACCGGCCAGCCCACGCGCGATCCGCTTGTGGTCGTCCGCCTGCTGCGCGAGCGGATCGACAGTCTGGCTGATCCGATCGATCCCGGTTTCGGGTTCGATGCCATCACCCTGGCGGTCAAGCGGGCCGAACCCCTGGCTGCGCGACAGACCGGACTGGACCAGGCCGAGGAAAACCAGGACAATCTGCAGGCGCTGATCGATCGGCTGGGCGTGCGGTTGGGCCAGGATGCCGTGCTGCGCCTGATCCCGGCCAATCGCCACATGCCCGAGCAGGCACAGGTTCAGACGCCGGCCGCTAAATGGAACGGAACCGTTTCGTTTGCTCTTACCACCATGCCCCGCCCCCTGCTGCTGTTCGATCCGCCGCAGGGGATCGAGGTGATCGCCGGGGTGCCCGATGGCCCGCCGCTGCGCCTGCGCTGGCGCGGCACGGTGCATGAAGTGGTCCACGCCGAAGGGCCCGAGCGCATCGCGCCTGAATGGTGGCGCCAGCGCGGCGGGCATATGGGCACCGGCGCAGAGCGCACCACGCGCGATTATTACCGGATCGAGGATGGGCACGGCCGCCGCCTGTGGGTGTTCCGGCGCGGCCTCTATGGCACGCAAACCACGCCGGCCTGGTATGTCCACGGGCTGTTTTCATGACCGGGGTTCCGTTCTTTGCAGAACCTGTCGCTGCCACCAATTTCAGCTTTCTGCGGGGGGCGGCCCATCCGGCGGAAATGGTTGCGCGCGCCCATGGGCTGGGCCTCAAAGGCATCGGCATCGCCGATCGCAACAGCGTGGCCGGTGTGGTGCGTGCCCATGCCGCGTGGCAAGAAATTGGCGGCAAGGCTGGCGGCTTTGCCCTCAAGGTTGGCGCACGGCTGTGCTTTGCCGATGGCACGCCCGATATTGCCGCCTATCCCACCACGCGCGCGGCTTGGGGACGGCTGACGCGCCTGCTCACCATGGGCAATCGCCGCGTGGAGAAAGGCGAGTGCCACCTCACCCTGCCCGATCTGCTGGAGCATGCCGATGGGCTGGCCCTGATCGCGATGGATGGCAGCGCCGATCTGCTCGCCCGCCTGGCCGAGGCTGCGCCCCACCTCTGGCTGGCGGCCACGATGCCGCGTGCCGGGGCCGATGGCCGCGATCTTGCCCGGCGGATGGCCTTGGCGCAAAGCGCCGGCGTGCCGCTGATTGCCAGCAATGATCCGCGCTATGCCGTGCCCGAAGACCGCCCCCTGCATGACGTGCTGACGGCCACGCGGCTTGGCACCACCGTGCATGCCGCCGGGCGCCGCCTTGCCGCCAATGGCGAGCGGCATATCAAGCCGCCGGCCGAAATGGCCCGTCTTTTCACCCTGTGCCCAGAGGCCCTGGAAGCGACACGCGACTGGCTGGATTGCATCGATTTCACGCTGGACCAGATCGTATATGAATACCCGCACGAGCCGGTACCGGAAGGCTGGAACCCGCAGGCTTGGCTCGAACATCTGGTGCGGGAGAATGCAGCACGCCAGTTCCCCCATGGCCTGCCGCCTGGATACCAAGAGGTTCTGGATGAAGAGTTTCGCCTAATCTCTTCAAAAAATTATGCTTATTATTTTCTGACGGTGCACGATGTGGTGCGCTATGCGCGCAGTCTTTCCCCGCCGATCCTGTGCCAGGGTCGTGGATCTGCGGCCAATTCCCTCGTCTGTTATCTGCTCGGCATCACGCCGATCGATCCGGTTCAGGAAAAGCTGCTGTTCTCTCGCTTCCTTTCCGAAGAGCGCCATGAGCCGCCCGATATCGACGTGGATTTCGAGCATGAGCGGCGCGAAGAGGTGATGCAATATATCTACCACCGCTACACCCGCGAGCGCGCCGGGATCGTCGCCACGGTGATCCGCTATCGCCAGCGCAGCGCCATTCGTGACGTGGGCAAGGCGCTGGGCCTGTCGGAAGATGTCACGGCGCGGCTTTCCGGCACGGTGTGGGGCAGTTGGGGGCGCGGCTCGCTGCCCGAAGAGCGCCTGTCGCAGGCCGGGTTCGACCCTGAAAACCGCGAGATCGCCCGCCTACGCGACATGGTCGATCGGTTGCTGACGTTCCCGCGCCACCTTTCGCAGCATGTCGGCGGCTTTGTGCTGTGCCAGAGCCGGCTGGATGAACTGGTGCCGATCCACAATGCCGCCATGCCCGATCGCACGTTCATCGAATGGGACAAGGACGACATCGACGTTCTCAAGCTGATGAAGGTGGACGTGCTGGCGCTGGGCATGCTCACCTGCATCCGCAAGAGCTTTGACCTGATGGAGCGGCTGAACCTGGGGCGCTATACGTTGGCCACCGTGCCTCGCAACGACGTGCCGACGTTCGACATGCTGTGCCGGGGAGACAGCGTGGGCACGTTCCAGGTGGAGAGCCGCGCGCAGATGGCGATGCTGCCCCGGATGAAACCGCGCAAGCTCTATGACCTGGTGATCCAGGTGGCGATCGTGCGACCGGGGCCGATCCAGGGCGGCATGGTTCATCCCTATCTGCGCCGCCGCAATGGCGAAGAGAAGGTGGAGTACCCCGGCCCGAAAGGTGAATTGCAAGAGGTTCTGGAAAAGACCCTGGGCGTGCCACTGTTTCAGGAGCAGGCGATGAAGCTGGCCATCGTGGCCGCCGGCTTCTCCCCGCCCGAGGCCGATGGCCTGCGCCGTGCCATGGCCACGTTCCGCAACCATGGCACGGTCACCAATTACCAGGAGAAGTTCATCACCGGCATGGTTTCGCGCGGCTATCCGCCGAATTTTGCCGAGCGCTGCTTTGAACAGATCAAGGGTTTTGGCGAATATGGCTTTCCCGAAAGCCACGCCCAAGCCTTTGGCTGGCTGGCCTATGTCTCGTCATGGTTGAAATGCCATTACCCCGGCGTTTTCACCTGTGCCCTGCTCAACAGCCAGCCCATGGGGTTCTATGCCCCGGCCCAACTGGTGCGCGATGCGCGCGAACACGGCGTGGTGGTGCACGGGCCCGATGTGAACCGCAGTTGGTGGGATTGCACGCTGGACGATGCGCGCACCCTGCGCCTTGGCCTGCGGATGATCGATGGCTTCAAAGAAGAATGGGCCGCCGCGATCGTGCGCGCCCGCGTGGCTGGCGTGTTTGACTCTCCCGAAGACTTGGCGCGCCGTGCGCAATTGCCGCCGCGCGCGCTGGCGCTTTTGGCCGATGCCGATGCCATGGTCTCTCTGGGCCGCGATCGGCGCCAGGCTGGCTGGGACGTGCGCCGCGTGCCGCCCAGGCAACTGCCCCTGTTTGCCGCGCTGGATGCGCCCGAACTGGCGGCCGAACCCGATGCCGCCCTGCCCGCCATGCCCCTGGCCGAAGAAGTCGTGGCCGATTACCAGACCCAGCGGCTTTCGCTCAAAGGCCATCCGATGCAGTTCTTGCGCGACAGCTTTGCCGCGCGCGGCGCGATATCCTGTGCCGACGTCAACGCCGCGCGCGACGGGCAGAAGGTGCGCGTGGCCGGCGTGGTGCTGGTGCGGCAACGGCCCGGCAAGGGCAACGCCATTTTCATTACGATCGAAGATGAAACCGCCGTGGTCAATGCCCTGATGTGGGCCCGCGATTTCGAGAAGCAGCGGCGCCCTGTCATGGCGGCGCGGCTCATGGTGATCGATGGAGAGGTGCAACGCAGCAAGGAAGGCGTGGTGCACCTGATGGTGTCTTGCGTTCATGATGCCAGTGCTGCTTTGGCAGAGTTGCAAGAGGATGGTGGAGTGCCAGCGCCCGATCCCGCCTTGGCACGGCATCCGCGGCAGGTGCGGGTGTTGCCGAGATCACGGGATTTTCATTGAGGGGCAAACCTCGCGTAGGGCCCCGGATCAAGTCCGGGGCGACGGGAGACTTCAAACTGACGAATGAGATCCCACAATCATCGCCCCGGACTTGATCCGAGGCCCCACGCAATCTCGAATGCCAACAAAAAAGCCCGGCCACCCCTCTGGACAACCGGGCTTTTCCATCATGCTCAAATCAATCAGCTTGCCGGCAGCAAGTGCCGTTCGCCGGCGATGCGCTGCATCGCCTTCTGCAGCTTTTCAAAGGCGCGCACTTCGATCTGGCGCACGCGTTCGCGGCTGACGTTATAGACCTGGCTCAGTTCTTCCAGCGTCTTGGGGTCATCTACCAGGCGGCGATCGGTCAGGATGTGACGCTCGCGATCGTTGAGGCTGCCCATCGCTTCGACCAGCATGTCGTGGCGATAGTGCGCTTCCTCGGCGTCGGCCACCGTCTCGTCCTGCAAGGGGCGATCGTCGGTCAACCAATCCTGCCAAGTGCCCTCGCCGTCTTCGCGCAGCGGCACGTTCAGGCTGGCATCGCCACCCATGATCATGCGCCGGTTCATGTTGATCACTTCCTGCTCGGGCACGCCCAAGTCGGTGGCGATCTTCTTGACGTCTTCGGGCGACAGGTCGGTGTCTTCGAACGCCTCGAGGTTCTTCTTCATGCGGCGCAGGTTGAAGAACAGCTTCTTCTGCGCAGCGGTGGTGCCCATCTTGACGAGGCTCCAGGAGCGCAGAATGAACTCCTGCATCGAGGCCTTGATCCACCACATGGCATACGTCGCCAGGCGGAAGCCGCGATCGGGCTCGAACTTCTTGACGCCCTGCATCAGGCCGATGTTCCCTTCGGAAATCAGCTCGGACACGGGCAGGCCATATCCGCGATAGCCCATGGCGATCTTGGCCACGAGTCGCAGATGGCTGGTCACCAGCTGCGCTGCGGCTTCAGGATCGGCATGTTCCTGATAGCGCTTGGCGAGCATGTATTCCTGCTCAGCCGTAAGCACCGGAAATTTGCGAATCTCAGAGAGATAGCGGTTGAGGCTAGCTTCCCCGCCCAAGGCCGGAACGGTCGCGGGGGCTTTGGCCACTGCTGTCTTGTTGCTCACCTGAACACATCCTTTCGTCGCGTCAGTTCCCCGATGAAGAACCTCTAGCGAGCATTCCCCGGTGGGGCCACACATCCTTTTGGTACACAGTAATCGATTTATACCATGATCAAGCTCAAGAACCGCCCAGTTCGACAATCAGTTCCGTCATATCGACGGGCGTCGAGCTGGTGAAATGGAGCGCTTTACCGCTAATCGGGTGAATGAAGCCCAATTCTGCCGCGTGCAGTGCCTGCCGGGCAAAGCCGATCCGGGCCAGAATGGGGCGAATTCTTGCGGGTGCGCGTCCATAGACAGGATCACCCAATAGCGAATGGCCGATTGATGCAAGGTGAACGCGGACCTGGTGGGTTCTCCCCGTTTCCAGGCGGCATTCGACCAGGGCCGCGCCATCAAGGGGCGAGAGCGTGCGATAGTGCGTGACGGCATGCTTGCCACGCCCATCATCGACCAGAGCCATCTTCTTGCGATCATGCACCGAACGCGCAATCGCGCCGCGGATCGTGCCAGCAGCAGGCATGGGCCGGCCGGCGGTAACCGCCTTGTAGGCGCGCACGATCGAGTGATCGGCAAACTGGCGAGCCAATCCTTCATGGGCGGCATCGCTCTTTGCCACGACGAGCAGGCCCGAGGTATCCTTGTCGATCCGGTGCACGATGCCTGGCCGTGCCACACCGCCGATACCCGAAAGCTGCCCGCGGCAATGATGCAGCAGGGCATTGACCAGCGTGCCATCGGGATTGCCGGCGGCCGGGTGAACGACCAGCCCGGCCGGCTTGTCCACCACGATCAAGGCATCGTCTTCGTAGGTTACCGACAGCGGAATATCCTGCGCCACCGCCTCTGCCGGGGCCGCGGCGGGCACGCGCACGACGAATGCAGCGCCAGCGGCAACCTTGAGCGAGGCCTGGCGAACGCCCTGCCCGTCCAGCGTAATGCGCCCCTCGTCGAGCAGCGCCTTGATGCGCTCGCGCGACAGGCCACTGGCGTCGGCCAAGGCCTTGTCAAGGCGGCCGGGCGCGGCGATCGTGCCGGTCAGAATATCGTCTAATTCCCCCATTGGATTGAGGATATGGGTATTCTTTGACGTCGGAACAAGGGGGTAGGCGATAGGGATAGACCAAGTATGGTTGGCCCCTTATCTCACAGCGCTATGGCCTTTCATGCCTACCTGCTGCTCTGCGCCGACGGATCGTTTTATGCTGGGCATACAGACGATCTGGAGGCGCGCATGGCGCAGCACCAACACGGCATAAGCGGCTATACGGCAAAGCGCCGCCCAGTCCGACTGGTCTGGCAGCAGGACTTTGCCACACGGGACGAGGCGTTGTCGGCTGAGTTGCGAATCAAAAGATGGTCTCGCGCAAAGAAACAGGCCTTGATCGACGGTGACTGGGATCGGTTGAAGATTTTGGCGCGCAATCGGCAAGGCAGTGGGGTTCAGCCAGGGGGCTTCGACAGGCTCAGCCCGAACGGAGGGGGGGATAATGAAGTTGTTGTCACCCAAACGCCGTTCGCCCTGAGCTTGTCGAAGGGCGTCAGCGCAACGCTTGATATGACCCTATCCCCCGCCGCCCTTACCGCCATGCTCGACGCAGCGGCGCGGACGCACCCGCTTGAGGCATGCGGGCTCTTGTTCGGCCATGGAAATCATATCGCCTTGGCGCAGGAATGCACCAATGTGGCACCAGATCCGTCGCATCATTTCGAGATCGATCCGGCCGGATTGATCGCCGCGCACCGCGCCGCGCGTGCCGGTGGGCCGGCATTGATCGGCTATTTTCATTCGCATCCCAATGGTTTGGCGCGTCCTTCTGCCACTGATTCTGCCCAGGCGGCGGGCGATGGCAGGATATGGGCAATCGTGGCGCAGGGACAGGTGAGCCTGTGGCGCGATGCGCCATCTGTATTTCAGGCGCTTTCCTATCACGTCGCAGACGGTTAAGGCGCATTGCTGGGGAGAGGATGCAGCAGCAGCCGATCCCGACGCATTGCATACCCCGGAAGGCTTCCCAATCTGCCATGACCATTGCCACGCTTGATCTCGCCAGCCTGCTCTGCTCGCGGCTTTGCCACGACCTGTTGAGCCCGGTGGGCGCGCTTACCAACGGGCTGGAACTGCTGGCCGAGGAACGCGATCCGGAAATGCGCCAGAAGTGCATGGATTTGCTGGAACAGAGCGCCACCAGTTCGGCCAACAAGCTGCGCTTTTTCCGCCTGGCGTTCGGTGCTGCCGGTGGCTTTGGCGAGATGGTGCCCGTGGCCGAACCGCGCGCGCTGGTCGATGCGCTGGTTGCAGCCAATCCGCGCATTTCAGTGGCCTGGGCCCTGGCGGACGACATGCTGCCCAAGGCGGCGGTAAAAACGCTGCTGAACCTGTCCCTGATCGGAATAGAGGCGCTGGTGCGTGGCGGCAGCCTGGATATCGCCGGCGAAGTGCGGAACGGCGCGACGGAATTGGTGATCCGCGCAAGCGGGCCGCGCATCGCGTTCGATCCGCTGGTGGCCCAGGCCCTGGCCGGCACGCTGCCGCCGGCCGAATTGTCCAGCCGCACCGCGCCGGCTGCTATGCTGTATCAATTGGCGCAGAGCCTGGGCGGTGGTTTCCAGACCCATGTTGCCGCCGACGCCCTGGTGCTGGGCGCCGTGCTGCCGGTTCGTTGACAGACCGCCGCGCCGCATGAACCGCTGGCTGGTCCATCGCGAGGAGCCGTCGCCCAATTTCAACGAGCGACGGCTGCCGGTGTCGATGATCGTGCTGCATTATACCGGCATGCAGAGCGCGGCCGAGGCGCTGGAGCGTCTCAAAGACCCGGCTGCCGAGGTTTCGGCGCACTACCTGATCGATGAAGATGGCACGGTGATCCGCCTGGTGGACGAGGCCAAGCGCGCCTGGCACGCCGGGCGCAGTTTCTGGCGCGGCATCACCGACGTGAATTCGGCAAGCGTGGGGATCGAACTGGTCAATCCCGGACACGAGTTTGGCTATCGTCCGTTTCCCGATGCCCAGATGGAAGCGCTGGTGCCGCTGCTGGGCGATATCGTGCGCAGGCATGATATTCCGCGCGCCAACGTGGTGGGCCATTCCGACGTGGCACCGGCCCGCAAGACCGATCCGGGCGAACTGTTCGATTGGGACATGCTGGCCCGCTATAACCTGACCCTGCCCCGCCCCCGCCCCAAGATGCGTCTGCTCTATGATAACGAAGGCGCGTTTTTCCTGGCGCTCGAACGCTTTGGCTATGATGTCAGCGACAAGGAAGCAGCCGTTGCCGCATTCCAGCGGCGCTGGCGTCCGCACAAGATCGACGGCGAGGTGGACGGACAAATCGGCGCATTGCTGTTCGAACTGCTGTTGGCGCGCGACCTGGGCCATGCTAGGTGACGCCCTCGCGCCGGGGAGCCGGGCAGCCGCGTCATCACTTCGTCTGATGCCGAGGAAAGTCCGGGCTCCACGAAACAAGGGTGGCGGGTAACGCCCGCCGGCCCGGTGCAAACCGGGCAAGGGAAAGTGCCACAGAGAGCAAACCGCCGACAGGGCTTTTCAAGCCTTGGGCAAGGGTGAAAGGGTGCGGTAAGAGCGCACCGCGCGACCGGCAACGGAAGCGGCATGGCAAACCCCACCCGGAGCAAGACCGAATAGGGGCAACGCGCATCCCTCGTGGATGCAGGCGTGTTTCGCGCCAGTTGCCCGGGTTGGTTGCTAGAGCGGCCTGGCAACAGGTCGCCAAGAGGAATGGCTGCCCGTGCCGATACGGTCCACACGTGGGATACCGTCGGTGCGACAGAACCCGGCTTACAGGCTCCCCGGCGCGTATTCAGTCAGATCATGCAAACACGACCCCACCAGGCCGGTGCGGCGTCTCGCAGTCGCAACAGCCGTCGATATGCGCCGAGGGGCTGAAATCGGCCTGTTTGCAGCATCGTATTCAGGCCATTTGGCCTGAGCCTCTGCCAAAATAGGGCCAATGGCCTGTGCAGGCCGTGATACCATGGCACTATGGATCAGCCCGCGCCCCGCCCGTTCGCCCGCTTCTTCACCCCTCTTGCCGGGGAAACCCCGCTGCGTCAGGCAATCACCGCCGCCACGCGTCGCAACGAGCGGGCCTGCGTTGCCGCACTTGTGCCGCAAGCGACCGTGCCGGAAGACCTGCGCGCGCCGATCGCGGCCACGGCCAGCGCCCTGATCAGCCAGTTGCGCGCCGATGCCCGCCCAGGCGCGGTGCAATCGCTGGTGCAGGAATATGCGCTGAGCAGCCCGGAAGGGGTCGCGCTGATGTGCCTGGCCGAAGCGCTGCTGCGCATCCCCGACGTGGCGACCCGCGATGCGCTGATCCGTGACAAGATCGCGCCCGGTGATTGGCGCGGCCACGTGGGCAAGGATCGCCCGCTGTTCGTCAATGCAGCCTCGTGGGGCCTGCTCGTGACCGGCCGCCTGGTCCAGGCCGAGGACGAAGCCGGGCTGGGTGCCAGCCTGACGCGCCTGATCGCGCGGATGGGCGAGCCGGTGATCCGCCGCGCGGTGGACGCGGCGATGCGCATGATGGGCGAACAGTTCGTCACCGGCGAGACGATCGAGGAAGCCTTGCGCCGCGCTGCCCCGCGCGAGGCCAAGGGCTTTGCCTTTTCCTATGACATGTTGGGCGAAGCGGCGATGACCGCCGCCGACGCCGATCGTTACAACGCGTCGTATGAGCAGGCGATCACCGCGATCGGCAAGGCCAGTGCCGGGCGCGGCATCCATGGTGGCCCGGGCATTTCGATCAAGCTGTCGGCGCTGCATCCGCGCTATGCGCGGGCCAAGGCCGAGCGGGTCAAGGCCGAACTGCTGCCGCGCGTCAAGGCGCTGTGCGTGATGGCCAAGGGCCATGACATCGGCCTCAACATCGATGCCGAGGAAGCCGACCGGCTGGAACTGTCGCTTGACCTGCTGGAAAGCCTGGCGACCGATCCTGACCTTGCCGGATGGCATGGCCTGGGCTTCGTGGTGCAGGCCTATCAGAAGCGCTGCCCTTTCGTGATCGATTGGATCGTCGACCTGGCGCGGCGCGCGGGCCGGCGCATCATGGTGCGGCTGGTCAAGGGCGCCTATTGGGATGCCGAAATCAAGCGCGCTCAGGTCGATGGCCTCGCTGATTTCCCGGTCTATACGCAAAAGGTCCATACCGACCTTGCCTATGTCGCCTGCGCGCGCAAGCTGCTGGCCGCGCGCGACGTGGTGTTCCCGCAATTTGCCACCCACAACGCGCAATCGGTGGCGACCGTGCTGCACCTGGCGGGACCCGATTTCACGATGGGCGACTATGAGTTCCAGTGCCTGCACGGCATGGGCGAAGGGCTGTATGACCAGGTCGTCGGCGCCGACAAGCTCAACCGCCCGTGCCGCGTCTATGCCCCGGTGGGCACGCATGAAACGCTGCTGGCCTATCTGGTGCGGCGCCTGCTGGAAAACGGGGCCAATTCCTCGTTCGTCAACCGCATCAACGATCCGGCTGTCTCGATCGCCGAACTGGTGGCCGATCCGGTGGCGGTGGTGACGGCAAAGGCAGATCCGGGCGCGCCACATCCGGCGGTGGCCCTGCCCGCCGCGCTCTTTGCCGATCGCCGCAATTCGGCCGGGCTGGACCTGGCCGATGAAGCGACCCTGGCTGACCTGGCGCCGCGCTTGATGGCGAGCACCGAACGCGCCTGGCAGGCGGGAACGCCGGGTGCGTCGGCCGAGGGCGAGGCTGTGCGCAACCCGGCTGATCACCACGACATCGTCGGCCAAGTCTGGCCCATGGACGCCGCAGGTGCGCAAGCCGCCGTGGCCCGCGCCCAGGCCGCCGCGCCGATGTGGGCAGCTACCCCGGTGGCCGCGCGCGCGGCGATGCTGGAACGCGCGGCTTGCCTGCTGGAAGACGAAGGCCGCGCCTTGATGGGCCTGATCATGCGCGAGGCCGGCAAGACTGCCGCCAATGCCGTGGGCGAAGTGCGCGAGGCGGTGGACTTTCTGCGCTATTACGCGGTGCAGGCGCGCAGCACGCTGGCCCATACCAGCCCGTTGGGGCCGGTGGTGTGCATTTCGCCGTGGAACTTCCCGCTGGCGATCTTTGCCGGGCAGATTGCCGCCGCGCTGGTGGCGGGCAACCCTGTGCTGGCCAAGCCGGCCGAGGAAACGCCGCTGATCGCCGCACAAATGGTGCGCCTGTTCCATGCCGCCGGCATCCCTGCCGATGTGCTGCATCTGGTGCCCGGCGACGGTGCGATCGGCGCTGCGCTGGTGGAGGCGCCAGGTGTTGCGGGGGTAATGTTTACCGGATCGACCGAAGTGGCGCGGATCATCCAGCGCACCCTGGCCACGCGCAGCGATGCGACGGGCCGACCGATCCCGCTGATCGCCGAAACCGGCGGGCAGAACGCGATGATCGTTGATTCCTCTGCCTTGGCCGAACAGGTCGTGGCCGATGTCATCGCCTCGGCATTTGACAGTGCGGGCCAGCGCTGTTCCGCGCTGCGCGTGCTGTGCCTTCAGGAAGACGTGGCCGATCGCACGCTGGCGATGCTGCGCGGCGCGATGGCAGAGCTGACCTTGGGCAATCCCGATGCGCTGGAAACGGATGTGGGGCCGGTGATCACCGCGCAGGCGCGCGACGGGATCGAGGGACACGTGGCGGCCATGGCCGAGCGCGGCGCGCGGGTGCACCGCCTGCCCCTGCCCGATCAGTGCGCCAACGGCACGTTCGTGGCGCCGACGCTGATCGAGATTCCTGGCCTTGCTGCCCTGGGCCGCGAAGTGTTCGGCCCCGTGCTGCATGTCGTCCGCTTTGCCGCGCGCGACATGGATCGTCTCGTCGCGCAGATCAACGCCACCGGTTATGGCCTCACCTTTGGCCTGCACACCCGGCTGGATGATACCGTGGCGCGGGTGACGCGGGCGGTGGAAGCGGGCAATCTCTATGTCAACCGCAACACCATCGGCGCGGTAGTGGGCGTGCAGCCGTTCGGCGGCCGGGGCCTTTCGGGCACGGGACCCAAGGCGGGTGGCCCGCTCTATCTGGCGCGACTGGTGCGCGGCGCCACGGGCAACCCGCCCGTTCTGGCTGGCGCGCTGGGGCAACCGGGGCCTGAGGCGGCCATACTGGCCGATTGGCTGGACCAGCATGGCGAGGCCGCAACCGCCCGCGCCGTGCGCCACGATGCCGCGCGCAGCAAGCTGGGCGTTGACGTGGAACTCACCGGCCCGGTGGGGGAAAGCAACCGCTATCGCCTGGCGCCGCGCGGCCGCATTGCGCTCTATGCCACGACCACCGCTGGGCTGTGGCGACAGCTGGGCGCGGCGCTGACCACGGGCAACCACGCCGTGATCATGCCCGGCGCGCCGCTTGCTGCCCTGCCCGCCGATTTTCCGGCGGCGCTGGCCGCGCGGATCGGCTTTGCCCGCAGCGAACCGGTCGATGATCTGGCAGCCGCGCTGGTCGAACATGTCGGTGCGCCGGCACGCGCAGCGGCAGAGGCGCTGGCCGCGCGCGAGGGCATGATCGTGGCCCTGCACGCCGCCGATACGACAGGCGCCTACCCGCTCGATCTCTTGGTCGAAGAAGTGAGCCTGTCGATCAACACCACCGCCGCCGGCGGCAATGCCAGCCTGATGGCCATGGTCTGAACCCAGGCACCCTTGCGCGTCAGCCCAGGGCCTCGGCCAGGGTGGCGCGCAGGGCGATGGGGGTGATCACCAGGGCCAGCACGGCGCCAAAGCCAAGCTTTGCGGCGAGGGCCACGGACCACGGCAATTGCGCAAGGCCCAGCGCAAGGCACACGGCGGCGGCCCCAGCCAATGCCAGCATGGCCGAAGGCACCGCGAGGATCAGCCCGCGCAACAGCAGGTTGCCCGGCAGGCGCAGCGCGCTGGGGCGCGAGGCCACGCGGCCGGCGCGCAGGGCCTTGCGCGACAGGGCACCGGGCACCAGCGTGCTCATGAACGCCACGGCAAAGGCCTGCGGCCCGAAATCGAAGACGTAGTGGCCCATGCCCCAGATCGGCACCGGCCCGTGCAGTCCGAATACGGCAAGGAAAAATACACCGCTCAGCACGGTATTGATCACCATGCTGATCGCCGTTTCGCGGCGGATATGCAGGTCTGCATTGGTCATCTGCGCTTCTCTCCCCCAGGCACGCATTCCTATGCGGCCCGTGTTACAGCAACGCGGTGGCCGGTCCATCCCCTTCGCAGCGAACCACATCATGAAATGCATCGATCAGCCAGCGCAGGCCGGCGTCTTCGGCGCGGGCCCGGTGGAACTGTGCCATTTCCAGCATGGGCGGCATGGCAAAGGGCAGTGGTGAAACGGACACGGGCCAATGCCGGGCCGCCTTGGCCGCCAGGCGCGCATGCATCACCGCCAGGCGCGTGGTGCCCACCAGCAGTTCGGGAATGATGGTAAAGCCGGAAACCCGCACTTCCACCCGCCGCGTGATGCCCTGGGCGCGCATATAGCTTTCGGCAAAGGACACGCGGTTGAACCGCCCGATCTCCACCGCCACATGCCCGGCGGCCACGAACGCTTCCACATCGATCGGCTTGGCCATGACCGGATTGTCACGCCAGCCGACCACCACGTGGTGTTCTTCAAACAGCAGTTCGGCGGGATGTTCGTCGCTGACATAGCTTTCCGGTGTCAGCAGCAGGTCGATCTCGCCCCGATCGAGCCGCTGCGTGGCATCGTCGCTCAGCGGGATCACGTCGATCCCCACGCCCGGCGCCACCCGCGCCAGATGCGGCAGCAGCGGCGCCAGCAAAACGCTGGCTAGATAGTCTGACAGGCAGATGCGGAAATCGCGCGTGCTGGTGGCCGGATCGAAATGTGGCGAACTGCCGACCAGGCCATCGACATCGTTGAGGATGGCGCGGATGGCCGGCTGCAGGCGCAGGGCAAATGGCGTGGGCATCATGCGCTTGCCGTTCTGCACCAGCAGCGGATCGGCGAAGAACGTGCGCAGCCGGGACAGCGCCGCGCTGATCGCCGGCTGGCTGAGGCTGAGATGCTCGGCGGCGCGCGTGACGTTGCGCAGATCGAGCAGCGCATCGAGACAAACCAGCAGATTGAGATCGAGTCCCTTGAAGCGCATTGCACACCATAATTCTGACAAATCGAAACCGATAAAAACAAATCATTTCCATTATGACAAGGCGGTGGCGATGCTTGCGCCCATAAAAAGCACAAGAGGGAGAGGCATCTTGCACTTCGACATTCGCCCCGCGGTATCGATCGTGGCCCTGGCCGCAGCGATTGCCATGCCGGCCGCTGCCCACGCCGCATCGGCCCAATCGCCAGATGGACCAGCCCAGCAGCCACCTGCTGCCGCCGCGCCGGAACAACCGCAGGCTGGCCTTGCCGAAATCGTGGTGACCGCCCAGCGCCGCACCGAAAACCTTCAGCGCGCGGCCATTCCGGTCAGCGCCGTGGCCGGTGACGTGCTGACCAAGCAGAGCGTGACGCGCGCCGATGACCTGACCCGCCTGGTCCCGGCACTGCAGGTAGCGCCGGCGGCCTCGTTCACCCAGATCTATCTGCGCGGGATCGGCACGTTCGGGGCGAATGCCTTTGCCGAACAGGGCGTGGCGTTCAACCTCGACGGCGTCTACCTGTCGCGCCCCGCTGCCCCGGCGGCGCTGTTCTATGATCTTGAGCGGATGGAAGTGCTCAAGGGGCCACAGGGCACGCTCTATGGCCGCAATGCCACGGGCGGCGCGGTCAACCTGATCACGGTAAAGCCCAAGCTGGGCGAGGCATCCGGCTTCGTCACCGGGGAATACGGCAATTACAACGCGATCAAGGCATCGGGCGCGATCAACCTGCCGCTCGGCAGCCAGGCAGCCCTGCGCATTTCGGCCCAGCATGCCCAGCATGACGGCTATTACAGCGACGGCTATGACGACGAGGACACGACCGCCGTGCGCGGGCAACTGCGCTTTGACACCGGCGACGGCTTCAACGCCAACCTGATGGTCGATTATGGCGATGTTGGCGGCAAGGGCCTGGGCGGCACGATCATGCCGCTGCTGGCGGGCAAAGACCGCCTTGGCCCCAGCGATCCGCGTGTCCTCGCCGAATACCTGTCACGCGCGCCCACCGCGCCCGTGCCGCAGATCATCGCGCGCGGCGATGGCTATCAGAACAACAAGTATTACGGCGCGCTGGTCACGGTGAATGCCGATCTGGGCTTTGCCAAGCTCACGGTCATCCCGGCGTGGCGGCGCACTGACCTCGACTTTGTCAACTACTCGTCCAGCTTCCTGATCGACGTGACGGAAAAGTCTGATCAGATGTCGCTCGAAGCGCGTCTGGGCAACCAGAATGCGCAGCTCAAGTGGGTGCTGGGCAGCTATTATTTCACCGAAAGCGTCAAGGCGAAGCAGTTCTTCGACCAGGGCAACAACGGCACGCGGATCAATTCCAACCTGGGTACGGACAGCTATGCCGTGTTTGGCGAGGCGACTTATTCACTGACCCCGCGTTGGCGGCTGACCGGCGGCCTGCGCTATACCCACGATACCAAGACGCAGCAGACCGAAGCGCACACCTATCCCTTCGTCGGGTTCGTGCCCCCGGCCTATCCCAACTTCACGCCGATCGTCCTCGACCTGGCGACCAACGCCACCACCGATGTGAATTTCAGCAAGGTGACGTGGAAGGCCGGCATGGAGTTCGACGCCGGGCCGCATTCGCTGCTCTATGCAACCGTGTCCACCGGCTTCAAATCGGGCATCCTGTTTTCCGCGCTGGGGCAGAACTATTCGCGCCCTGAACGGCTGACGGCCTATACCATCGGCACCAAGAACCGCTTCTTTGCCAATACGCTGCAGGTCAACGTCGAAGGCTTCTACTGGGACTATCGCGACCAGCAGATTTCTCATCTTGCGCCCGTGCAGGTGGCGGCAACGCCGGCCGGCGCGATCTATGGCCCGGTCTTTGCCACGGAAAATGCGGGCGCGGCCAAGCTCTATGGCGCAGAAGCCGAAGTGCTGTGGCAACCCACGCGCAACGACCTGTTCTCGCTCAACGTGCAATACCTGCACGCCACGTACGACAGCCTGCAGTACAAGGCCTATTCCACCACTGGGCCCGCGCCTGTGGTGGGCTGCGCGATCACCCCCACGGCACTGATGGGCGCGAGCGCGGCGGCGCGCATCTACAACGTCGATTGCTCGGGCAAGTCGCTGGTCAATGCGCCGCGCTGGGTGGTCAATGCGGGGTATGACCATACGTTCGACATCGGCAGCGCCGGCCGGATCATCGCGGCGGTTGACACCCGCGTGGAAAGCTCGCGCTATCTTTCGATCGACTATCTCGATCTGGGCCGCCAGGGCGCCTACATGATGTCGAACGCGCGGCTGACCTGGGAAAATGCGCCCGGTTCGCTGGCGATCACCGGCTTTGTCAACAACCTGGAAAACGCGCTGGTCTTTGCCAATTCCACGCAAAGCCCAGGGAAGCCCGGCGTGATCTACAACCAGATGCGCCCGCCGCGCACCTATGGCGTGCGCGGAACGCTCAAGTTCTAGGCTGCCGTCCACCGCGCTGCCATGAAAAAGGGGCCGTGCCCATATGGGCCGGCCCCTTTTTTATTGCGGCATCAAGCCCGTGATCAGAACACGATGACGCTGCGGATCGACTTGCCGGCGTGCATCAGGTCGAACGCGGTGTTGATCTCTTCCAGGCCCATGACGTGGGTGATCATCGGATCGATCTCGATCTTGCCCTGCATGTACCAGTCGACGATCTTGGGCACGTCGGTGCGGCCCTTGGCGCCACCGAACGCCGTGCCACGCCAGTTGCGGCCGGTGACCAGCTGGAACGGACGGGTGGCGATTTCCTTGCCAGCTTCGGCCACGCCGATGATGATGCTAGTGCCCCAGCCACGGTGGCAGGCTTCCAGCGCGGTGCGCATCACTTCGGTGTTGCCGGTGGCGTCAAACGTGTAATCCGCGCCGCCATCGGTCATTTCCACGACCTTGGCCACGGTTTCCTCGCGGCTCAGGCCCTTGGAATTGAGGAAGTCGGTCATGCCGAAGCGGCGGCCCCATTCCTCACGCTCGGGATTGAGGTCGACGCCGATGATCTTGCCCGCGCCAGCCAGGCGCGCGCCCTGGATCACGTTGAGGCCGATGCCGCCCAGCCCGAAGACCACGACATTGTCACCCACCTGGACCTTGGCGGTGTTGACCACCGCGCCCACACCCGTGGTCACGCCGCAGCCGATGTAGCAGCTGGTCTGGAACGGGGCGTCTTCGCGGATCTTGGCCACCGCGATTTCGGGCAGCACGGTGAAGTTGGAGAACGTGGAGCAGCCCATGTAGTGATAGATCGGCTGGCCCTTGTAGGAAAAGCGCGTGGTGCCATCGGGCATCAGGCCCTTGCCCTGCGTGGCGCGGATCGCGGTGCACAGGTTGGTCTTGCCCGAAAGGCAGCTTTTGCACTGGCGGCATTCCGGCGTGTAGAGCGGGATCACGTGATCGCCGGGCTTCACGCTGGTGACGCCGGGGCCAACCTCGCGCACGATGCCGGCGCCTTCATGGCCCAGCACCGACGGAAAGATGCCTTCGCTGTCCAACCCGTCGAGCGTGTAGGCGTCGGTGTGGCACACGCCAGTGGCCATGATTTCCACCAGCACCTCGCCCGCCTTGGGGCCTTCGAGATCGAGTTCAACGATCTCAAGCGGTTTCTTGGCCTCAAAGGCCACGGCGGCACGGGTCTTCATGAAGGTGTCCTCCTTATCGATCGCAGTGGCCTACATCATTGCATGGCAGGCACAAAGAGCGCATTTGCGCAAAAGTTCGTTGCTTGCTTGGGATAATGCCATGTCGGACTGGGATGGGCTGGAAGAACTTGTCGCGATTGCCGAAAACGGCACTTTCGCGGCCGCTGCGCGCAAGCTGCGACGCTCCACCTCGCACGTTAGCCGGGCGATTGCCCAGTTGGAACACCGCACCGGCACCACCCTGCTGCACCGCACGACGCGCCAGGTCTCGCTGACGGCGTCGGGACGCGAACTGGCCGAGCGGGGGCGGCGCATCATCGACGAGCGCGATGCAGCGCTGGCCGTGGCCAGCGGCGATACCGGTCTGCGCGGATCGTTGCGCATCACCTGCCCGGCGGCACTGGGGGAATACTTCATCGCCCCGCTGGCGCTGCGCCACGCCATGGCCAACCCCTCGCTCGACGTGACGCTCGATTTCAGCAACCGCGTGGTCGATATCGTCGCCGAGGGGTTTGATGTGGCGATCCGCACCGGGCCGCAGGGCGATCTGCGCCTGGCGGCCCATCACCTGGGCGGGCGCAAGCTGGTGACCTGCGCCGCACCGGCCTATCTGGCGCAGCGTGGCCGCCCGGCCGAGATCGAGGATCTGGATCATCACGACTGCCTGGTCGGATCGGCCGATGTCTGGCATTTCCGCCGCCATCGCGCGGAAACGACCTATCAGCCGCAGGGCCGCTGGCGCTGCAACAATGGCCCGGCGGTGACGGCGGCGGCGGTGGCCGGGCTGGGCATCTGCCAGGTGCCCGATTTCTATGCGGCGGCTGCCTTGACCCAAGGGCGGCTGGAGCCCGTGCTGGAGGCGTTCCGCGCCACCGAGGAAGCCGTCTGGGCCATGCACCCACGCCGCCGCCTGGTGCCGCGCAAGGTCACCGATTTCATTGCGCTTCTGGCGGCCGAACTGCCTGCCGCGATGGCGCGTGGCCTTACGCCAGCGGATCATCCCGGCGCGTGTCCCTGAGCATCAGGCCCGCGACCAAGGAAACCGCAGCCAGCACGGTCACATACCAGTAGAACCCGCTTTCATGGCCGATCTGCTTGAAGCCGAGCGCCACGTTTTCCGCCGTGCCACCAAACAGCGCGTTGCCCACGCCATAGGCGAGGCCCACGCCGAGCGCGCGGACGTGTACCGGGAACAGCTCTGCCTTGAACAGCCCGCTGACCGAGGTGTAGAAACTGTTGATCATGAGGCCGGCCATGACCAGCAGCCCGGCCACCCACACGCTGCGGGTCGCCGCCAGCGCGGTGAAGATCGGTACGGTCAGCACCATGGCTAGCGCAGCGAACAGCACGATGTTGGCGCGGCGACCGATCCGGTCTGACAGCGCGCCCATGACGGGCTGGATCAGCATGAACGCCACCAGCACTACCGTCATCAGCAAGGTTGCGTCGGGCTTGGTCATGCCCACGGTCAGGACGAGGTATTTCTGCATATAGGTGGTGAAGGTATAGAACGACAGACTGCCCCCGGCCGTGAGCGCCATGACCAGCAGGAACGGGCGGGTGTGATGGGCGAACAGTTCGCGCAGGGTGCCGGCACCGGCCCGCCCTTGCGCGGCCTGCCCGGTTTCGTGCATGTGCCGCGACAGCCACAGGATCAGCGCCGCACCGCCCGCGCCGATGACAAAGCCGATGCGCCAGCCATAGGCTTTCATCGCGCCCTCCCCCAACAGGTGTTGCAAGGCCAGGATCACCAGCGTGGCCAGCAGTTGCCCGCCAATCAGCGTGACATACTGGAACGAGGCCCAGAACCCGCGCCGCCCGCGCCCAGCGATCTCGCTAAGGTAAGTAGCCGCGGTGCCATATTGCCCACCGGTGGAAAAGCCCTGGAGCATCCGTCCCAGGAGCAGCAGCGCGGGCGCGGCAATCCCCACCTGGCGATAGGTCGGCAGCGCCGCGATCAGCAGGGCGCCCAGCCCCATCATCAGCACCGAGACGACCATGGCCCGTTGCCGCCCGTGGCGATCGGCAAAGCGGCCGAAATACCAACCGCCGATCGGGCGCAGCAGAAAGCCCACGGCAAAGATGCCACTCGTCGCCATGACCTGAACCAGGGCGTTGCTTTCGGGGAAAAATTCCGCCGAAAAATAGAGCGCGGTAAAGGCGTAGATATAGAAATCGTACCATTCGATCAGATTGCCGGCCGACCCGGCCAGGATCGCGCGCAGGCGCTGCGCATCGGTGATGGCGGCAGCATTGCCCCGGTCTGCATGGCTGGCCATAGCCCACATTCTCCCGTGATACGATCAGGTTGCCATCCCGCTTTAGCTGCCTGGCCTGTCTCCGCAACCACAATGCCCTTGCGATCTCAGATGCAAAGGCCCTATGCAGGCGGCGAGGACGGAGCAGCGGCAGGGACGATACGGTGGCAGGATTGGCAGTTCATGATGCACTCGACGCCATTCCGCCAGCCTTTCCGCTGCAACAGGTGCAGGAGCGGGTTCACGCCGAGTGGGGATTGCGCGGCCAGTGGCACGCGATCAACTCGGAGCGGGACCAGACCTGGCATCTCACCGATGATGCTGGATCGGATTACGTGGTCAAGCTGTCGCACCGGATGGAGCAACCGGCCACGGTGGATTTCCAGATCGGGGCGCTCGATCACATCGCGCGGATCGACCCGCAACTGGCGGTGCCACGGATGGTGCCTACGCTTGCCGGCGCCAGGCGCACGACGATAACCGCCGATGATGGCACGGTGCACATCCTGCGCATCCTGACCTATCTCGACGGCAGGATCGCCCAGGATGCCTTTGCGGACTGCACCGATCCCGCAGCACTGCGCCGCGCCACGGGCGCCTTCGTGGCGCGGTTGAGCCTGGCGTTGCGTGGCTATTTCCATCCCCATGCGGCCAGCAACCGGCACGATTGGGATCTTTCGCGGGTGACTGCGCTGGCCCCGGCCCTGCCCCGCATTGCCGATCCGGCCCTGCGCGCGCAATGCGCCCAGATTCTGGCCGAGGCGGACAGCCGCATCTATCCGGCGCTCGCCCGCACGCGCCACCAGGTGGTGCATCAGGACGCGCACATGGGCAACCTGCTGGTCGATCCTGCACAGCCCGCAAACATCGTGGGCGTGATCGATTTCGGCGACATGCTTTATGGTGCGCTGCTGGCCGATCTGGTGACGGCGGCAGACTGTTTTCCCGATGAAAGCGTTGATCCGCTGGTCATCCTGGCCGAGGTGACGCAGGGCTTCGACACGGTCTATCCGCTGGAAGAAGCGGAAATCGACCTGGTATTCGATATGTGCTGCCTGCGCCTGGTCAACACCGTGCTGGTAGCCAATGCCCGGCGTGATCCCGCAGACGAAACGCCCGATGCACATCTGGGCGGCGGGCGCAAGCATAGTGCGATGCTGGCCAAGTTGCTGGCAGTGGGGCGTGATACCGCGACCCATGCGCTGCGCCGGGCCTGCGGTTTTCCGGTGCCCGCGCTGGCCCCGGATCCGGCAGCCGCGCGCACGGGCCTGATCGCGCAGCGCGACGCGGCATTTGGCAAGATCTGGCACTTCTATGAAACGCCGCTGCATCTTACCCGTGGGCAAGGTCCCTGGCTGATCGGCGCGGATGGCACGCGCTATCTCGACGCCTATAACAACGTGCCGCAGGTAGGCCATTGCCACCCGGCCGTAGTGCGCGCCATCGCGCGCCAGGCTGCCGCGCTCAACGCCAACACGCGCTATCTGGCCGATAGCCCTGGTTCCTATGCCCAGGCGCTGCTGGCCAAGGCACCGGCCGGGTTCGATGTCTGCTCGTTCGTCAATTCCGGCAGCGAGGCCAACGACGTGGCCGCGCAGATTGCCCGCTTTGCCACCGGGCGCACCGGCGCCGTGGTGATGCAAGGCGCCTATCACGGGATCACGGCCACCACGGTAGAGCTTTCCCCGCTCACCAAGGCGCCGCACGCGCATGTGGCCTGCCTGCCCCCGCCCGACCTCTATCGCGGCGTCGCGCCCGATCCGGCGGAAAGCTGGGCCAAGGCCGTGGCAGCGCTGGCCCAGGTCGGCCACCAGCCGGCGTTCCTGATGATTGACACCGCGCTGACCAGCAACGGCGTGCCCGGCCAGCCAGAAGGCTATATGCAAGGCCTTGCCCGTGCCGCGCACGCATCCGGCGCGCTGGTGATTGCCGACGAGGTGCAAGCCGGGCTGGGCCGCATGGGCAGCTTATGGGGATTTGCCACTCAGGGCCTGGACCAGGTTGACGTGATCACGCTGGGCAAGCCGGTCGGCAATGGTCATCCGCTCGGCGTGGTGCTGACGCGGCGCGACCTGTGGCAGGCGTTCTATGCCGATTGCGAGGTGTTCAGCACGTTTGGCGGCAACAGCGTGTCCTGCGCGGCGGGCCAAGCCGTGCTGGACGTGATCGAGCGGGAAGACCTGATCGCCCGCGCCAACCACATTGGAGACTTGCTGCGGGCAGAGTTGCGCACGCTCGCGCAGCACTTTGCCCTGATTGGCGACGTGCGCGGACGCGGCATGCTGACGGCGCTGGAGTTCGTCACCGACCGTGCCGCCCGCACCGCGGCGCCGGCCCAGGCGCGCCTGCTGGTGGAACGGATGCGCGAAAACGGCGTGCTGGTGGGCACGTCGGGCGAATATCGTGCCACGTTCAAGCTGCGCCCGTCGCTCACCTGGACGGAAACCGAAGTGGCGTTCTTCATCGATGCCCTGCGCAAGAGCCTCAACGCCCTCTAACGCCTGCGAAAGAACCGATCGTGCCCAAGCCACTGCTGATCATCCAGCCAGCAACCTCGTATGACGACATGCCCGCCACCTGCGCCGTGCACGGGGACGAGGTCGCCTGGTTCAGCGCCGGCTGCGGGGTGCCGCGTGACGAGATCGTGGCGATCAAGGTCTATCAGGACGAGCCGCTGCCCGATCCAGCAGAGGTGCGCGGCACGATCATTACCGGCGCGATCGACATGGTCACCGATGGTCACCCATGGATCGAGCGCACCGCCGCCTGGGCGCGCGATGCCATGGCGCAAGGCGCGCCGATCCTGGGCGTGTGCTTTGGCCACCAGTTGCTGGCCCATGCCCTGGGCGGGGTGGTGGACGACAATCCGCGCGGTGCGATGTTTGGTGGGGTAGACGTGGCCCGCACCCCAGCCGGCGCGCAGGACGCGCTGTTTGCTGCGCTGCCGCAGGTGGCGCGACAGATGGTTTTCCATTTCCAGTCGGTGCTGGCCTTGCCGCAAGGGGCACAGGTCCTGGCCACCAGCGGCCACGACCCGCACCACGCCGTGCGCTATGCCCCGCGCGCCTGGGGCGTGCAGTTTCACCCCGAATTCGACGCCGCGATCATGGCCGGCAGCTATGACGTCTATGCCGATGCCATTGCCCGCGCCGGCTTTTCCGTGCCCGCCCTGCGCGCCGCCAATGCTGACACGCCCGACGGCCCGGCATTGTTGCGCGCGTTCATCGCGGCGGCCGATCAGTCCTGATCACCCGGCGCGATCAGCACCTTGCACTGATGGGTGCGGTGGCGCAGGCTTTCGAACACGTCGGGCGTCTGCGCCAGGGCGATGGTATCGGTTACCAGCAGGCGCGGTTCGGCGAGGCCACGATCGAGCGCGTCGAGCGCGGCTTCGTATTCCTGCCGCGTGAAGAAGGCAGAGGTGATCAACCGCACTTCCTTTGACAGCATGGCAAAGGTGTTGAGCGTGTCGGGCCGCGTGCACAGCCCCAGCAACACGATGGTGCCGCGGTTGCGCGCGGTTTCCACCCCTTGCGCGATCAGGCCGGGCACGCCGACGCATTCGAACACCAGATCGGCAGGGCCACCCAATGCGCGCTGGGCTGCGGCCACCGGATCATCGGCCGCCACCACGAACTCGTGCGCGCCCATGGCAAGCGCACGATCCCGCTGCCACGGGGCGATATCCTGCACCACCACGCGCCCGGCCCCGTGCTGCCGCGCCCAGAATGCCACGGCAAGGCCAATCGGCCCGGCGCCCAGCACCAGCACCTTGTCTCCCCGGCGCAGGCCAGACAGGCCGATGCCATGCAGCGCCACGGCCAGTGGCTCGATAATCGCGCCATCGGCCAGGCTGGCGGTCTGCGGCAGGCGCACGCATTGGTTGGGCCGGGTGAGCGCATATTCGGCATAGCCGCCACCCTGCAGGCCAAACGCGGTGCACCATTGTACCTCTCCGGCGCGGCAGGCCGGGCAATCGCCGCAGCTTTTCAACGGGCTGACCGCCACGCGATCGCCCACGCGCCAACCGGAGACATCACGGCCCATAGCCACCACTTCGCCGGCGAACTCATGCCCGAGGATAGAGCCGGCGCCCTGGCCATAGGCGGGGTCTTCGGTCATGTGCAGATCCGATCCGCAAATGCCGCAGCGGCCCACCCGCACCACCAGGTCGCCCGCCTCTGGCACGGGGTCGGGCACGGTTTCCAGCGCCAGGGGCCGGTGCAGCCCCTGCATCACCACCGCGCGCATTACTGGTACTTGCCCAGCATCATGCCACCATCGATCACCACGTGGCTGCCGGTCATATAGTCAGACGCATCTGAAGCGAGCAGCAGCGCGAGCGGCTTGATCTGCTCAGTCTCGGCCAACTTGCCCAGCGGCACGATGGCATCCCAGGCGGCGCGCGCCACCGGGTCTTTCTTGAGCCAGCCGCCGCCGATGTTGGTCACGAACGGGCCAGGCGCGATGGCGTTCACGCGGATGCGGAACTCGGCCAGTTCCAGCCCCAGCGCACGGACCATGTGCAGCACCCCGGCCTTGGCCGGCATATAGGGCAGGCCCACGATCGGCTCTGTCACCAGGCCGGCGTTGGATGCGGTGCAGATGATCGAGCCGCCGCTGCGCCCGTTGGCGCGGCCGGGTTGTTTCATGATCCGCACAGCGTTGGAAATGGTGTAGAATACGCCGTTGAGGTTGACCGCGATCGACTTGTCCCAGCGCGCCGGATCATAAGTATCGACCTGGCCTTCCGGGTTGCGATGGCCCGCCGGGTTCCAGAAGCCGGCGCCGGCATCGATCCCGGCATTGGCAAAGCAGATATCCAGGCCGCCGAACGCGCTGGCATGGTCGTCAAAGGCGGCGGCCACCGCATCAAAGCTGGATACATCGCAATGGACGGCGCGGGCGTCGTGCCCCGCCTCGCGCAGCAGGGCGGCTTCGCGCTCTGCACCGGGCAGATCGATGTCTGCCAGGGTGACGGCCGCGCCGCCTTCGGCCATGGCCTGGGCATAGGCAAGGCCAATGCCGCTGGCAGCCCCGGTAACCAGCGCGCTGCGCCCGGTGATGCTGAAACGATCGATAATGGCCATGGTGTTCCTCTCCGATTGGGGGGATGCCCCGCCTTTCAGACGGTGGCTTCGGTGTCTTGCGGCAGGGTGGTGCCCTGCTCGCGTGCGATCAGGCGCTGCAGCAGGCGACGGGCGCGGATGCCGCCGCCATCGCCGCCCAGCACCAGGGGCTTCAACGCCCAGAAATCGGCCCCACGCATCAGGCGGTGGCTATCGCGGATGATCGGCATGTCCTCGCGTTCGAAGGCATGTTCGAGCGCGGCCTGCATGCCTTGCGAAAACGCCGCATCGCCCAGCGCGAAATCGCGCCCCGTCGCCCAGATATAGTGCGTGGTATCGGGCGTTTCGGGGGTAAAGGCATGGAGCGAGGGCAGCAGCGTGCATTGCTCACGCGGTGTGCCGGGCGGCCCGGCAATATAGTCGAAACGCAAGACCGCCGGTGCGTGCCAGATCACCTCGCCATAGAAATCCTGCGCCTGCCCCACGCGGCCCAGCATGGCGCCGATGCCATCGGAAAGTGTGTCATTCAGGCGGACATATTCGGCATGCACCGTTTCGCCATCCTGCCAGAAGCGCCGCTCTCCTTCGGTAAAGGCGCGGGCGACCAGCGCGGGGTGGACGAAGTTGGCATGGCTGAGATCGAGGATATTGTCGCTGTAGAGTTCGTAATGCCCTTCGGCACGGGTGGCGCCGCGCACCACCGCCCAGGCGGGATCGACCAGCCAGGAAAAATCCGGGATCAGCGCGGTATCGGCGCGTTCCGCCTCGCCCATCCAGGTCCACAGCAGGCCATGGCGCTCGACCAGCGGATAGACCGGCAAGCGTGTGGCGGGCAGCTGCCCGCCAGGATGGGGATTGTGCACGCAGGCGCCCGCGCCATCAAAGCGCAACCCGTGATAGGGGCACGCGAGCGCGCCATCGATCACCCTGCCCTGCCCCAGCGGGGCAAAGCGATGGGGGCAGCGTCCACCCACGGCATGGGCGACGCCCGCCTCGTCGCGAAACAAGGCAACCGGCTCTTCCAGGAAGACCCGATCGATCGGATCGCTGCCCAGGTCATCGGCCCACCCGGCCACGTACCAGCAATGGCGCAGATACGTACCGCGCGGCGGACCGGCCAGAACGGGGATGGAAAGCGCCGGCGCCGGCATCACGCTGCCCCGCTGCTCACAGATAGAGTTGCTTGTTGATCGGGATACCGTGTTCGCGGCAGTAGCTTTCATAGTGGTTCATGAACCACCACACATCGAGCGTTTCCACGTGGTTGCCCTGGGCATCGAAGAACTCGTTGGCGCCCTGCATGTGAAACAGCGCCTTCATCCCCTGCGGATCATCGGTCACCAGGGTGTGGGCGGTGCCGGGGGTTTCGGTGATGAATTCACCCGGCTTGCACACCCAATCGTATTCGAGATAGCGGAACGAGCCTTCCAGCCCGATCGCCCACACCTTGCCCCGGTGCTTGTGCGTGCCGATCACGCCGGGGCCCTTGATCCACAGGATGTTGACATAGATGTTTTCGCGCACGTCGAACGCCAGGTGGCGGATCGCGGCGTTGTCACCGAACGGAACCCACGGGCTTTCCGCCTCTCCCGCGCCGACATAGGTGCCTTCCACCCCGCGCGCGCGGATCAGGTCACCATAGAGTTCGGGCACCGAGACGATTTCATAGGCGGATGAGGGCGGCGCCTTCATGCTGCTGGCCATGGCGTTTGCCTTTGTCAGAGATAGAGCTTGGGATTGATCGCAAGGCCGTGCTCGCGGCAGTGCGTCTCGTAGTGGTTGATGAACCACCAGACGTCGGCGGTATCGACCAGATTGGCCTGGTCATCGTAGAAATCGATCGGTCCCTGCATCCAGCCGAACAGCTTGCAGCCCTGCGGGTGATCGGTCACCAGCGTGTGGCTTTCGCCCGGCGTTTCCAGGATCAGGCCCCCCGGCGTTGCCACCCAATCGTATTCGAGATAGCGTACCGATCCTTCCAGGCAGACCATGGTGATCGTGCCGCGATGGAAATGGGTGCCGATCACGCCTGGTCCCTTGACCCACAGGATGTTGGAAAACAGATTCTGGCGCACGTCGAACGCCAGGTGCTTGATCGCCGCGCTATCGCCGAACGGCACCCATGGGCTGTCCACGTCGGTGGCGGCGTCGATATAGCGGCCGCCGGGGCTGAGCCGTTCGACCAGGGCCTTGTGCGGGAATTTCACGTCGACGATTTCCGCCTTGTTCGACGGCGGGGCTGTCATCACGGTCATGGGGGGATCTCCGGGGGTCAGCGGATCAGGGTGTCGACGTAATCGGCGCCGATGCCGACAGCGGCATAATGCGCGCGGGCGGCGGCGATATAATCGAACACGTCGTAATGGCCGATGGTGTTGCCGGCCTCGTCGAGCCACATCAGCGGGCCCGACACGACGAAGAACACCTTCATCGGGTCTTCGTGTTCATAGCATACCAGGGTGTGGCTCTCGCCCGGGGTTTCATAGATGAAATCGCCGGCGGTGGCCGTCCAGGAATGTTCGAGATAGGCCCACTTGCCGCTGATGGTATAGGCCCAGATCGGATGTGGGTGATAGTGGCGGTTAACCAGGCCGGCCTGCTTGCTCATCAGCACGTCGGCCCACATGTTTTTCGATGGGCTGATCCACACCGGCTTGGAAAACACGGTTTCACTGATCGGCACCCAATAGCGTTCATCGCCTTCGGCAATCTTGGGCATATAGACTTCGGGCAGGCCACCATCGCGGAAGACTTTCTCTACCGGCTTGATGTCTTTCCAGAATTCGGCGTGGGGGGCTTCGGGCATTATCGTTCTCCAGGGGAGGAGCCGGGCAGCGCGGGGACCCGCGCCGCCCGGCTTTGTTGCGTCAGAACTTCACGCCAACGCGCGCATACCATTCGGCCGGGCGGCTATAAGTGCCGTAGATCTGGCCGCCGGCCAGCTGTGCCTGGCCGGTGGTGAGATAGCGTTCGTTGGTCAGGTTGGTGCCGCCGGCCGTAAGCTCCCAGCTACCGCCCGGCGCACGATAGGTGATCGAGCCGTTGAGCACCGTGGTATGCTGCCGGTCGAGCAGGAAGGTGCCTTCGGTGTCGTTCTTCATCATGCTGGTGAAGGTGACGTCGCCAAGGAACACCAGGGTGCCGTGGCTGCCCAGATCGGCCTGATAGCGGGGCGACACGTTGAATTTCCACTTGGGAGTCTTGGGCAGCGTGGCCCCGGCAAAGACCCCGGCCTGGAGCGCAGAAGGCGCAACCTGCGCCGGGCCATCGACGCTGGTGTACTTGGCATCGGTATAGCCGAGCGAACCGGTGATGGTCAGGCCGCGCGCCGGCGCTGCCACCAGTTCCACTTCAAAGCCCTTGATCCGCGCATCACCGGCATTCTGGATGGTGGGCGAAACCCCCTGCTGGAAGTTGAGCTGGATGCCATTGTAGTTGGTGAGGAACACCGCGCCGTTGATCTGGAGATGCCGATCGAGCAGTTCAGACTTGATCCCCGCTTCCCAGGTTTCGGCCTTTTCCGGGCCAAAGCCCGGCGCATAGGGCAAGGGGTTGGACAGGCGCGTGGTCCAGCCGCCGGTCTTGTATCCCTTGGACCAGCTGGCATAGACCATGATGTCCTGCGTGGGGTGCAGTTGCACGCCGACCTTGGGCGAGAAGTTGGAGAAGGTCTTGTGCTGCACACCGGCAACGTAATAGCGCAGCGGCTGCCCGGCATTGGGGAAGCCGTTGTCCACGCGGCACGCATCGCTAATGGGATTGAGTGAGGCGCAGTTGGGATCGCCAAAATAGTTCGCCAGCTTGTAGTTCAAGCCGTTGGCATCAGACTGGAAGCCTTCGAACTCCTTCTTTTCGTGGGTATAGCGGCCACCCACGGTAAAGGCGATCAGGTCTGACAGGGCGTAGTCGACCTGGCCATAGAACGCATAGTTCTTGGTCGAGAGGTTGTTGGGCCCGTCAACCTGCAGCAGGCCTTCGGCAAAGGTCACATAGTCGTGCAGGTCACCGCTTTCGGTGAAGTAATAGGCGCCGAGCACATACTTGAGCTTCTTGTCCACAGCCGTGCCAGTGAGTTGCAGTTCCTGGCTGAACTGCTTCTGGTTCATCGAGAAGCTGGTGTGGAGGAAGTTGAGCGGCGAACCGTCAAGGTCCATGCCCACCACCCAGTGCAATTCGCGATAGGCCGTGATCGACTTGATCGAGGCCGTGTCAGACAGATCGAAATCCAGCGTCAGCGCGGCGCCGCCCTGCTTCAACTTGTTGAAGTTGTTGCCGTTGGCATAGGACGTATCGATGTTGTTGGTGACGAACCGATTGTCATAGGGCAGCCGGTTGTTGTCAGGATTGTTGTCGGTGTTGACGCCATAGATAGCGGGCAGATCGAGGATCGAGTTGAGCCCGCCGCGGCGATAGAGATAGGCGGCCGAGGGCGGCCCGCCGATGAAGCTGTCGCACGGGCCGGTAACGCCGCCCACGGTGGTGGTGGGATTGCCGGCGATTGCGCAGTTATAGGTGCCGGCAAACACCGCCGGGAAGGTGGTGATCACCTTGTTGGCGATCTGCGAGGTATCGGTGCGGCTGTAATCCCCGGTCAGCGTCGCGCGGAACGTGGCGCCGTTGTAGCGGATCTTCCCGCGCAGGTTCCAGGTATTGTCGCCCCCTTCGGTGCCGTAGCCCTGGTTGCCATAGCCAGCCGCCTTGAGCGAGGTGATCGGATCGAACGCATAGTTGTTGGCGCCCGGATAGGGAATGCGATGCAGGTAGCCATCGCGCTTGGTGATCGCAAAGCTCAAGGACGAGGACAGCTTGTCGGCCAGCGGCATGTCGACCGTGCCCTTGGCGCTGAACAGGCTGTAGCTGCCGGTCATCGCGCTGCCAACAAAGCGGAACGTATCGCCCGGATCATGCGTCACGATCGAGATGGCGCCACCGATGGTGTTGCGGCCGAACAGCGTGCCCTGCGGCCCCTTGAGCACTTCGACGCGCTCGACATCGGGCAGGTCCTGGTTCGCGCCGACCGAGCGGGCAAGATAGACGCCGTCGAGATAGATGCCCACGCCCGGATCGATGTTGAAGGCGAAATCGTTGGCGCCGATGCCGCGGATATAGGCCGCTAGCACCTGGCTCGACCCCGAAAACGGCGTGCCGGCATCAAGCGTGACGTTGGGCGCGATGTTCGAAAGCGAGGAAACGCTGGTCACCGCGCGCTCCTGCAGGGCCGATGCGGTGAAAGCACTGATGGCGATCGGCACATCCTGGACGTTTTCGGCGCGTTTTTGCGCGGTCACGACGATTTCCTGGATGCCCCCGTTGCCGCTCTGCGCCTCTGCCTGTGGCGTGGCCTGGCCTTGCGGCGCTTCCTGCGCCATCGCCGGGCTGGCCAGTGCAATGGCCAGTGCGCCCACCGATACCGGTGCGAACTTCATGGTCTCTCTCCCTTTTTTCGATGCGGGTTGTGCCCGGATTCCCCTGACATCCGATCCGCTGTGGACGATGGTAGGTGTTCGGGGTGATCTGCGCTTGCATTGGTGCGCAAGCCGATCAGGATTCTGGCGCAACCACCCCGAAAAATTCAGCGCGCCCGAACAATTCAGCCGGCAAGGTTCAATTGCCGGCGCGCCATTCGCGCGGCGCCACGCCAAAGCGCTGGCGAAAACAGCGCGCGAAATAGGCGCTGTCGTTAAATCCCATTTCGAATGCGATCTGCGTGATGCTGGCGCCAGGGCTGCCGGTAATGCGATCGGCCGCGCGCTGCAGGCGCCGCTCGAGGATATAGGCGCTGGGCGTGGTGCCCATCATGGCAAACACGTTCTGCACCGTGCGGACCGAGGTGTGGCAGGCATCAGCGAGGGTCTGCGTGCGCAGCGCCGGATCGCCCAGATGAGCATCGACCAGCGCCACCACCTTGTCGCGCAGGGCATGATCGGTCACGCGCTCTTCAGGATGGGTGGCGCCGCGCATGGCGAGCGCGGCGAGGTCATAGAACACGGCACTCACGCCCTGCTGCCAGGCCATGTCCTGCCCGCTTTGATCGCCCTGGTGCCACAGCGAGCGCAGGAAATCGTGGAATACCCGGCCGCCCGGACTGGCCCCGCACAGGCGGCGGCTGAGCATGTCATCGAGGCCGGGCACGCGTTCGGCGAGCGGCGCGCGCGGGAACTCCACCACCAGCAGTTCATGCGCGGAAAGATCGAGCGTGTAGGACTGGTGCGGCGATCCAATCACGAAATCGCCGGCTTCGAGCAGGCTTTCCGCCTGCCCCTGGCGATGCAAACTGCGGCCGCGGCATTGCAGGTGCAGGATCAACCGCTCGGTCGTGGCCTGATCACCCTGCCGCCCCACGAATGAGGCGGTCGAGCGCGGGCGGATCATGGCAAGGTCACCCACCGTCCATGACCACATTTCGCCCACGAAATCGCGGCCCTGGGTTTTCACATAGGTGCCGGAATAGATGCGATCGACCAGATCATTCCAATACGACAGGCGCTGGTCGGGCGCGATGGCATCGGTGGCGTAGCGTTGCACGGCATTCATCGGCGTGAACTCCCCCAACGAGAACAAGATCAGGCGCTTGGCACGACCCCCGGTGTTACGGGATGGCGGCCCGATGCCGCCCGCCGCGCGAGCACGCGTGGTGCGCTTTCCTCAAGGCCCAGCGCCAGCACACCGGCCGCCAGGCACAGCACGAGCATCAGCCACACCGGCGCAGCCAAGCCATAGGCGTCGGCCAGGAAGCCGGCCAGAAACGGGCTGAGCACCCCGCCCAGCACTTCGCCGATGCCCATGACCACGCCGGTCAGGGTGGCGGTCAGCCGCGGGTCGACGCTTTCGGCCGGGATCGTGGCCATGAACATCGGGAACAGGCCGTTGAGCGCCCAGCCAAAGAAGAAGATGGCGCCCAAGAGCCAGGCCGAGCCACCATAGTAGATGGCGCCCAGCGGCAGGATCGCACCCAGGAACGAAAAGGCGATCATCACCGGGCGGCGGCCAATGGCATCGGACAGCGCCGGCACGGCAAAGCTGCCGATCCCCGCCGAAATGCCCAGCGTGGCCATGAGCCAGCCCATCGTGCCCGGATCGAACCCGCGCCCCTTGGTGAGAAACAGCGGCATGAACGCCCAGCACACCACCAGATAGGACACCAGCAGGATCGCGATCAACGCACACAGCAACACGTTGCGGTGGGCAAACGCGGCGCGTAGCGTCACGCGCGGCGCATCGTCATGATGCTCAACCGCAGGAGGTTCACGTAGGGTGAACCAGATCAGCGCCGCAGTAATCACGCCTGGCGCCGCCGCCAGATAGAACCCCTCACGCCAGCCATAGGCGACCGCCAGTGGCACCAGCAGGATCGGCGCGAGCCCCGAGCCGAGCAGATTGGAGCCCAGGTTCTGGGCCACGCCCATCGCCATGCCCCGCCGTTCCGGCGATACCTCGCCCACGATCATGGCATGGCTGACGGGCATGACCCCGCCTTCGGCCGCGCCCATCAGCAGGCGGGCGCCAAGCAGCATGAGAAACGAAGTGGCAAAGCCCGACACCACCGAGCACAGGCAAAACGCCAAGGTGGCGACCACCACCACGGCCTTTTGCGCGCCAAGCCGATCCGAAACGCGCCCCACGACAAAGCCCGACAAGGCCCAGGTGAGCGAGAGGGCCGAGGAAAACAGCCCAACCTGCGTGTTCGACAGGCCCAGATCGGGCTGGACGAACGGCATGAGAAAGTTGAGCGCGTTGCGATCGAAGAACAGGATGCCGAAATTGAGGCTGAGCAGACCGGTCACCCAGACCTGATAGCCGCTGCTGGCGCGCGCTGGCGCGTGGGCCCGCCCGCTCACAGGAAGGGCCTTACCGGATCGCTGCCGTCCCACCCGCGCGATGCCTGCCACATCGCAGTGAAATGGCGGTCCATGTCGGGCGTGGCGGGGATCAGTTCGACAAAGCCCGGCGCGCCATCATGCCCCCCTTCGAGATAGGCGACAGCGCCCCCCGTGGGCACCGGGGCGCGAAAGGCCATGGTATAGCCGCGTTGCAGGTAGCCGGGTAGCGCCGCATCGACATCGCGGCAGGCAATGCCAACGTGGTGGAAGCCATGGCCGCGCGCCTCGATCGTTTCGCGATAGACCGACGGGTTATCATCGAGCGGCTGGATCAATTCGATCTGCATGTGCCCGGCAAAACCCATGGCGATCGCCACGTCTGCGGTGGACGGCGTGCCGCGATAGACCTGCCCCTCGGTGAGGAAATGGGGTAGCAGGAAAAATGGCCCTGCCCCGCAATCGCGGATGAAGTGGTCGATCGCGGCGTTGATATCGCGCACCACGAACGCAGTCTGGCAAATTCCGCCGATCGGCTGGCCATAGCCGAGCGTGGCGGCCGGTGTGACGGCAGACGTAAGCTGGTCCAACGGCTTGTCCTTTCCCCTTGCGCACGCGCCCACCGCCGGAAACCCGACGTCGCACCATGCGCGCATCCTCTTCCCTTGGCGTGCCGGCCGCTATCGGGCCGCGTCACGCCTGCTCTGGCCCAGGGCCGGCGATCACACCGTGATCACGACCTTGCCAAACAACCCTGCCGATGCCTGATACTCCCAGGCCTCGCGTGCCTGCTCCATGGCAAAGCGGCGATCGATCACCGGCTTGATGCTGTGGGCATCGATGAACTGGTGCAGCCGGCGCGCCATGCCGGCCGAGCCGACGAAGATGCCGCGCAGGCTGGCGCCCTTGATCATCAGCCCATGCGGGCTGGTATCGCCACTGCGGGTCAAGACGCCGATCAGCGCGATCTCACCAGCAAAGCCGACCGCCTGGATGCTTTGCGCCAGGGTGCCGGCACCGCCGACTTCGACGACATGGTCCACCCCGCCGCCGGCAAGCTCTGCCGCGCGCACGCCCCAATCGGGCGTGGTGCGATAATTGATCGTTTCGTGCACGCCCATGGCACGCACCCGCTCCAGCTTTTCATCGGACGATGACGTGGCGATCACCCGCGCCCCGGCCGCCAGCGCGATCTGTGCGGCGAGCAGCGAAACCCCGCCGGTGCCCAGCACCAGCACCGAACGCCCCGGCCCGACCGGCCTTGGCCCTTCCATCAAGGCATGCCAGGCCGTGACCCCGGCGCAGGGCAGGCAGGCCGCTTCCTCGAACGACAGGCTGGCGGCGATGGGCACCACGCCGTGGGCGGGCAGCACCACCACATCCTGGAGCATGCCGGTGGCGGGCGGCGCGCCGAGCGCGGGACCGGAACCGGGATTGGGCGGTCCATCGTCCCAGTTCTGGAAAAACAGGCCAGCGACGCGGTCACCCACGGCCAGGCCAGTCACCCCTTCCCCCACCGCCACGATCTCTCCCGCGCCGTCAGACAGCGGCACGGTGTCACGATCGACTGCGCCGCCGAAATAGTGGCCCAGCGGGATCAACTGATCGCGATAGTTGAGCGAGCAGGCCCGCACGCGTACCGCCACTTCGCCAGGGCCAGGCTGCGGCTCCGGCACGTTGACCAGCGCCATGTCGTCAAGCGATTGCGCGCCCTTGCGGATAAGCCATTGCCGCATATAGCCGTCCATCTCCCCCATGGCATATGGTCTGCTTCTTACGCCTTGTTGCCAATCATGGCACAGGCGACGGGCAAATTAATCAGCTAGACTAACTATTTTCACCAGGTGAAACGCGTTTCGCGCTCGCTGCGGTAAACTGGGCCATGATCGCGCCGCTTGGCGCCCGCCCCTCCGCCGCCAAGGCCGCGCGTTCGATCGCCATGGCGATTTCGCGCGCAGTATGCTTGAGCGCACCCAGATGGCGCAGCATGACCGCATCATCGGTGCCGCGCTTGGCCGGCCAGGTGATGTTGATCGAGGCCACCGGCGCACCATCCAGCAGGATCGGCACCGCCATCGATCGGCGCCCGTCGCGCAGCACCAGTTGCCTCGACCGATCCGGCCATGGGTGCAGCGGCTCGCGCGCAGCATAGCCGCGAGAGCGTGTTTCAGCCAGGATCGCGCGCAGATCGGCTTCGCTACCTTCTTGCGGGTTGCGAGGGCGCAGGCGGGTGATGATCGCCTCGCGCTCTTCCTCGCGGCAGGCGGCGAGATAGGCCCGCCCGGTGGCGGTGTGGATATAGGAAAGCTTGACGCCAACCGGGCCGAGCGTGGCCGAATCGAGTCGGAACAGCGGGCTGTTAGTTTCCACGATCTCCATGTGATCGAGGCGCGGCATGGCGAGCACCGATGGCCACGAGACGCGCGTCGACAGTGCCTTGAGCCAGGGCGAGGCCACCTCGGCGACATGCTCCAGCGTCAGCGCCTGCGAACGCGCCCGGGCATCGACGTGGGGCAGATAGGCACCGTCGGCAAGCCGCTGCCATATCAGCCCTTTCTGGCCCAGCGTCTGCAGCATGCGCAGCAACGTCGCCTTGGGCAGGCCCAGCGCCACATGCATTTCGTGCAGGCTGGCCGCGCGGCGGGCCTGCACCTGCAGCAAGACATCCAGGCCACGCTCCAACGCGCGGACGGTCTTCACCTTCCGATCCTGCATCCTGTCTCCCGACCGCTGCTGCGGCTCGTTATGGTTTCATCTTGTGAAACGGAAGAATGGCGCAGCCGGTGGCAAAGTCAAATCCATTGGCGCAACATCAAGGCCAAGGGAGAGAACCGACCATGACCCAGAGCCAAGGCGCCACAGCGCCCAGCGTGCTGCTTGTCATTACGCAGGATACCAAGGAGGAAGAGGCCCGCTTCACCCGTGCCGCGCTGGAAGCGGCAGGCGTGCGCGTGGTGCACCTCGATCCCAGCGTCCGGCGCACCCTGGGCGGCGCGGAAATTGCGCCGGAAGACGTCGCCGCCGCAGCCGGCATGACCATGCCGAGGGTGCGCGCCCTGGGCCACGAGGGCAAATGCCAGGCGGCCATGATCAAGGGCGCGATCGCCGCCGCCCACGCCTGGGATGCGCGCGAGCCGATTTCCGGCATCCTTGCCATCGGCGGTTCGATGGGTTCGGCCCTGGCCGGCGCGCTGATGCAGACGTTTCCCTATGGCCTGCCCAAGCTGATCGTCTCGACCATGGCCTCGGGTTTCACCAAGCCCTACATGGGCATCAAGGACATCGCGATGATGAACGCGGTGACCGATATCTCTGGCCTCAACACCATCAGCCGCGATGTCTTTGGCAACGCCGCGCGCGCCGTTGCCGGCATGGCGCGGGGTTATGATCGCAACGCCCCGGCCGAAAAGCCGCTGGTGCTGATCACCACGCTGGGCACGACCGAAGCGTCTGTGCGTCGCATCCGCGAGGCGCTGGAGCGCGATGGCTGCGAAGTGATGGTGTTCCATTCCTCTGGCGCGGGCGGGCCAACGCTGGATGGCCTGGCCCAGGCCAAGGACGTGGCCCTGGTGCTCGATCTGTCGCAGACCGAAATCCTCGATCACCTGATGGGGGGATTGGCCGACAGCGGCCCGGATCGCGGCAAGGCGGCCCTGGCGCGCGGCATTCCCACGATCCTGGCGCCGGGCAATGCCGATTTCATCATCGCCGGACCGATCGACGCGGCGCGCGCGCAGTTTCCTGGCCGGAGCTATCACGAACACAATCCGCAGCTGACCGCCGTACGCACCACGATCGAGGACCTGCGCAAGCTGGCCGATCACCTGGCCGCCAATGTGCGCGATGCGCAGGGGCCGGTCCGCGTGATCACGCCGCTGCACGGCTTTTCCAACCATGACAGCCCCGCCGGCCACATCATGGACCGATCGGTGCCCGGCCCCTTTGCGCAATACCTGCGCGAGGTGATGCCGCCGCATGTGCCCGTCACCGCCGTGGACGCGCACTTCAACGATGAAGCCTTTTCCGATGCCGTGATCGCCACGGCGCGGGCGCTGCTGGCCGACGCGCCGGCGTGCGTGGCCTGATCCGTCCAAAGGGACCAAGATGACTCCAGACCTGCCATTGACCGCCGAAGATGTGGCCGAGATTGCCGAGATCCTGGCGCATTCGGGCTATCGCGAGCTTGATCTTTCCACCCGCCGCTTTCGCCTGCGCGTGTCACGCGGGGCAGACCAGGACGGTGGCGGCGATGGCGGCCTGACCCAGGAATGGCAATGGGCGGGCGATGGATCGGCGGGTGCTGGCCCGGCCAGCGCCGAGACAGCCGGCGAAGCGGCGGCCGATCCCGACCTGATCGCCAGCCCGCTGCCCGGCACGTTCTATCATGCGCCACAGCCCGGCGCGCCGCCGTTCGTCGCTGTGGGAGACGCCATTATGCCCGATACGGTGGTGGGTATCGTCGAAACCATGAAGCTGATGAACCCGGTCCATGCCGGGCGCGCGGGAACCGTTGTAGCCGTACTGGCCGCCAACGGCGCACTCGTGGCCAAGGGCACCCCGCTCGTGCGCCTAACCTGAAAGCATCCGTCATGACGATCAAACGCCTGTTCATCGCCAATCGCGGCGAGATCGCCTTGCGCGTGCTGCGCACCGCCCATGCCATGGGGATTGCGACCGTCCTTGGCGTCTCGGAAGCAGACAGCACCTCTCTCCCGGCGCGCCTGGCTGGTGCCACGGCGGTGCTGGGCCCCGGTCCTTCGCCGCAAAGCTATCTGGCGATCGACCGGGTGGTGGCAGCGGCGGTGGAGCATGGCTGCGACGCGGTGCACCCTGGCTATGGCTTCCTCTCTGAAAACGCGGCGTTTGCCCGCGCGGTGGCCCAGGCCAGGATGATCTTCGTCGGCCCGGCCGTGCAGACGCTGGAAGGCATGGGCGACAAGCTGGCTGCGCGGGCACTCGCGCTGGCGGCCGGGCTTCCCGTGCTGCCCGGCGGTCCGGCGGAGACGGCGCAAGATGTGACCGCCCGCGCCCAGGAAACCGGCTATCCCCTGCTGCTCAAGGCGGTGGCGGGCGGCGGCGGCAAGGGCATGCGCCGGGTGGACCGCGCCGAAGACCTCGATGCCGCGCTGGCCATGGCGCGGGCCGAGGCGCAGGCATCGTTTGGCAACCCTGCGGTCTATGTCGAACGGTTCGTCGCGCGCGGACGCCATGTCGAGGTGCAGATCCTGGGCGATGGCACGCATGCCATTCACCTGGGCACCCGCGACTGTTCGATCCAGCGCCGGTTTCAGAAACTGGTGGAGGAAGCCCCTGCCCCGGCCATGCCCGCAGCCGCCCGCGCCGCCATCGAGGATGCGGCCGTGCGCCTGGCCCGTCACATCGCCTATCGCGGCGCGGGCACGGCCGAATTTCTCGTCGATGCCGACGATTTCTCGTTCTACTTCCTGGAGCTTAATGCCCGCATCCAGGTGGAGCATCCGGTGACCGAGGCGATCACCGGCGTCGATCTGGTGGAACAGCAGTTGCTCGTGGCGATGGGCCATCCCCTGCGGCTGACCCAGGCCATGGTGCGGCCCCATGGCCACGCGATCGAGGTGCGCGTCAATGCCGAAGATCCCGACGCCGATTTCCGCCCGGCGCCCGGCGTGGTTGCTCGCGCGGCCTGGCCAGCCGGGCCGGGCGTCCGGGTGGACAGCCACATCGCCAACGGCGGCGAGGTTCCACCATTCTATGATTCGCTGCTGGGCAAGCTGATCGTTCATGGTCCCACGCGCGAACAAGCCGTGGCGCGCATGGCGGCGGCACTCCAGCACCTGCGCATCGACGGGCTGCCGACCACGGCGCCGCTTCATCGCCGCATCCTGGCCGATCCGCGCTTTGTCGCCGGCGGGGTGGACACCGGCTTTCTTGCCGGCCTCAATCTTACAGGATCCAATCCATGACCGCGATCCGGCTTGTCGATGTGACCATGCGCGACGGCAACCAGAGCCTGTGGGGCGCCACCGGCCTGCACACCGCGCACATGCTCCAGGCCGCGTCGCTTACGCAGGCCTGTGGCTTTGCCGCGGTGGATTTCACTTCATCCAGCCACATGGCCGTGGCTGTCCGCTATTTCCGCAACAACCCGTGGGAACGGCTGCGGCGCATGGCCGCCGCTATGCCGACCACGCCGTTGCAGTTCATCACCACGGGCCTGCGTTTCATCGCCTGGCAGCAGGCCGATCCCGATTTCATGGCGGTGGTCTATCGCACGCTGCAGGCCAATGGCGTGGGCCGCTTCGTGCTGCTCGATCCGATGCACGAGGTGCCAGCCGTGATCGAAGCGGCGCGGCTGGTAAAGCAGGAAGGCGGGGCGCAGGTCATGGCCGCGCTCACCTTCACGCTGTCTTCGATCCATACCGACGCGTTCTACGCCGATTTCGCCCGCGCCTTGGCGCAATGCCCCGATATCGACCTGTTCTATATCAAGGACCCGGGCGGGCTGTTGTCGGTGGACCGGGTGCGCACGCTGGTGCCGGCGGTCAAGGCCGTGATCGGCGCCAAGCCGCTGGAAATCCACGCCCATACCACGATCGGCCAGGGCATGCTTTCCAGCCTGGAGGCAGCGCGCCTGGACATCAGCGCCGTGCATGTGGGCGTTGGCCCGGGTGGCGATGGCTCATCGCTGCCCGAGGCGAACCGCATGCTCGCCAACCTTGAGGATGCCGGCCACAGCGTGGAGATCGACCGGAACGCGCTCACGCGCCTGACTCGCTATTGGCAGCGCGTGGCTCTGGCCGAAGGCCTGCCGCCGGGCGCGCCGCAGAATTTCGATGCCAGTTTCCTGCGCCACCAGATCGCCGGCGGGGTGATGACGACCACGGCGCGGCAACTGGCCGAACTGGGCCTGGCCGACCGGATGGAGGCCGTGATTGCCGAAACCGGGCAAGTGCGCGCCGAACTGGGCTATCCCATCATGGTCACGCCGTTTCCGCAGATGGTCATGAACCAGGCGCTGTTCAATGTGATCGGCAGCCATCGCTATGCCCAGGTTTCAGACCAGGTGATCCGCTATTGCCTAGGCAAGTTCGGCAAGCCCACCTCGCCGATCGATCCGGCGGTGCTGGCCACGATCATGGACCGGCCACGTGCGCGCGAACTGGAGCGGGAGCCGGCGTTTCCCACCCTGGCCGACCTGCGCCGCCAGTTTGGCCAGGGCCTGCCGGACGAGGAATTCCTGCTGCGCGCGGTCATGCCCGCCGATCAGGTCGATGCCATGCTGGCCGCCGGCCCCTCGCGCGCCACCTACACGCCCGAGGCCGCGCCGCTACTCAGCCTGCTGCGGCAATTGGCGGCCAAGCCCGACGCACGCAACCTGGTGGTCGAACGCCCCGGCTTTCGCCTCGCCCTTCATGCCGGAGCCAGCCTGTGACCGTCCTTTCCCCCGATCACGCGGCGCGTCTGCGCGATGCCGCCGGCTTCATCTTCGACATGGATGGCACGATTGCCCTGGGCGACGCCAAGAGCGGCGGACACAAGGCCCTGCCCCATGCCGTGGCCCTGCTGGAACGGCTGCGCCAGCGCGGCACGCCGTATGTGATCTTCACCAATGGCACGGCCAAGGCGCCGGCCGACTATGCCGCATCGCTGCGCAATGCAGGATTTCCGGTAGACGATGCGCAGATGCTCACGCCATCGGCATCGGCCGCCGCGTGGTTTGCCGCGCAGGGGTTGCGGCGGGTGCGGGTGCTGGGCAATGCCGGCTGCGCCGCGCCGCTGCGGGCGATCGGGCTTGACGTGATCGATCCGTCGGAACCGGCAGAGCGCGTCGATGCAGTCTATACCGGATGGTTCCGCGAGTTCGATTTTGCCGCGCTTGAGGCCGGCTGCGATTCGCTGTGGCACGGGGCGCGGCTGTTTACCGCCAGCAACGTACCATTCTTTGCCACGGCCACGGGCCGCGCGATTGGATCGAGCTTTGCCATCAATGCGATGCTCACGGCAATGACCGGCAAGCGAGCGCGCATCCTGGGCAAGCCATCGCGCGTGGCCTTTGACGTGGCCCGCCAGATCATGGGCCTGCCGCGCAGCGCCGCGGGCGCGATGGTGGTGGTGGGCGATGATCCCGCCCTCGAAATGCGCATGGCCAACGGCGCTGGCGCCATGGCCGTGGGCCTAACCACCGGCCTGATGAAATCGGCCAGCGACCTGCCGCAGCGCGATCGGCCTGGCGTTCTGCTCGATGGACTGGAGCCGGTGTTACACTCGCTGGCCTGATCACTTGCAGGCGCAGGCCGCCTTCTTGGTTTTCTGCTTGGTGGTGACGAATTCGGCACGGGTCAACGCGCCATCGCCGTTGGCATCGGCGCTCTTGAACTTGTTCTCGGTGCTCACCGCCCATTCGTCAAAGCTGAGCAGGTTGTTGCCGTCGACATCCAGCTTGCGGAAATCCTTGGCCCGTGGGGCCAGCAGTTCGTTGCGGGTGATGCGGCCATCGCGGTCCTTGTCGAACCGGTCGAAGCGGCGCTGCTCGCGGCTCGCCTCGCTGGCATGCGGCAGGGCTGGTCCCTGCAAGCCGTCACCATCGGCGGTGGGCAGGGTATCGTCCTCGCTCGCCTCTGCTGACGGTGCGCTGCTGGGGACGGCGGCCAGCGCCGGGTTTTTCTGCACGGCAGCGTGGCCTTGCCACCAGAAAACGCCCGCTGCCACCAGCATCAGCGCGCCCAAAGCACCCACCAACGTTCTGTTCATTGCCCACCCCCGGTTTACGCAATTTTACGGTCCCGGGCGGACGTTCACAGAGGAAAGCAATACCGATTTGGCAGGATCAGCGGCCGATCAGTCCCAACCGCAAGGCACTGAGGAAGCGCAGCGCCGGGCTGCCGCCCTCGCCGCGCAGGGCCATGCCACGCAGCAGCGCCAGCGGCCGCATCGCGCGGGGCAGCGGCGCCATTCCGGGTGTGGACGGTGCCAGGCCGCGCCATTGGCGGGCGCCCAGTTCCACCGGCGCCAGATCGGCAATATCGGAAAAGCCGGCCAGCGCCAGCATCACGCCCACGCGCGCCTCATCAAGTGCGGCAGGGCCTTCCTCGCCCACATGCAGCGCCTCATAGCCATCGACCAGTGCCGAAAGCGCGGGGCGTGACGGGTTCCAGGGGGAAAGCATGGCCAGCAAGGGTTCACCCTTGGGCCAGCGGGCGGCATCCTCGCCCAGGCGATCACGCCACCAGGCCAGCCGCAGTTGGATCATAATGGCGTCGCGCCCATCCCGCGCGGCATCGGCTAGGCGCTGTTCCAGCGCGAAATAGCCGATCCACAGCGGGCGTGTGGCTGCCGGAGCATAGCTTGCCGCAAGCCGTTCAAGCGGCGGCAAGCCATCGATCAGATCCTGCATTGCCGGATTATGCACTGCGAGATCCTGCGCCCCGGTCAGCCACCACCGCTTAGCGGTAGCAGACCTTCTTGACCGCAGCCACGATCTTGCCAGCGTCGATCAACGCGGCCTTTTCGAGGTTGGCGGCATAAGGCAGCGGCACGTCTTCGTCGCACACGCGCAGGACCGGGGCATCGAGGTGATCGAAGCCTTCTTCCATGGCGATGGCGATGATTTCCGACGCGATCGAGCAGACCGGGAAGCCTTCTTCGGCAACGACCATGCGGTTGGTCTTGGCGAGGCTGGCCAGCACGGTTTCCTTGTCGAGCGGACGCAGCGTGCGCAGGTCGATCACTTCGGCATCGATGCCTTGCTCGGCCAGCTGCTGCGCAGCCTCGAGGGCAAAGCCCACGCCGATCGAGTACGACACGATCGTCACGTCCTTGCCTTCACGCACCACGCGGGCCTTGCCGATCGGCAGCACGAAATCGTCAAGCTGCGGCACGTCGAACGTGCGGCCATAGACGAGTTCGTTTTCCAGGAACACCACCGGGTCCTGGCTGCGGATCGCGGCCTTGAGCAGGCCCTTGGCATCGGCCGCGTCATAAGGCGCGATGACCACGAGACCGGGGACTGCGGCATACCACGGGCCATAGTTCTGGCTGTGCTGCGCACCCACGCGCGCAGCGGCGCCGTTGGGGCCACGGAACACGATCGGGCAGCGCATCTGGCCACCGGACATGTAGTTGGTCTTGGCGGCCGAGTTGATGATGTGGTCGATCGCCTGCATGGCGAAGTTGAACGTCATGAACTCGATTACGGGCTTGAGACCACCCATGGCGGCGCCCGCACCAATGCCGGCAAAGCCATATTCGGTGATCGGGGTATCGATCACGCGCTTGTCGCCAAACTCTTCGAGCAGGCCCTGGGTCACCTTGTAGGCGCCCTGGTACTCGGCCACTTCCTCACCCATCACGAAGACGGCGGAATCAGCGCGCATTTCCTCGGCCATGGCGTCGCGCAGCGCTTCGCGCACGGTGGTGGGAACCATCGTGGTGCCGGCCGGGATTTCCGGATCGGCCGCAGGCTTGGCGTCATGCTTGGGCGCGATCGCGGCGGCAGCCTGGGCCTTGGGATCAGCAGCAGGGGCAGGCGCCGGTTCGGCCGCCGGGGCGGACGCGGCGGCAGGGGCAGCCGGCTCGTCCTCGCCCTGCAGCGTGGCGATCACGGTGCCGACCTTGACGCCTTCGGTGCCTTCGGAAACCAGCAGTTCGCCGATCGTGCCTTCGTCGATGGATTCGAATTCCATCGTCGCCTTGTCGGTTTCGATTTCGGCGAGGATGTCACCAGACTTGACCGTGTCGCCGGGCTTCACCAGCCACTTGGCCAGCGTGCCCTCTTCCATCGTGGGCGAGAGGGCGGGCATCTTGAGTTCAATTGCCATCTCAGTACTTCTCCACCAGCACGTCGGTATACAGCTCTGCCATGTCCGGCTCGGGCGAGCTTTCGGCAAAGTCGGCGGCCTGGGCCACCTGCTGGCGAATCTTCTTGTCGATGTCCTTGATCGCTTCTTCGGTCACGCCGCGCTTGAGCAGTTCCTGCTTGGCGCCCTCGATCGGATCGTGCTTGTCGCGCATTTCCTGCACTTCTTCACGGCTGCGATACTTGGCCGGGTCAGACATCGAGTGGCCGCGATAGCGATAGGTGTTGAGTTCCATCAGCACTGGGCCATTGCCGCCGCGCACATATTCCAGCGCCACTTCGGCAGCCTGGCGCACTTCGAGCACGTCCATGCCGTTGACCGGCATGCCGGGGATGCGGAACGCGGTGCCACGGCGATAGAAATGGGTTTCGGCCGAACCGCGCTTGACCGCGGTGCCCATGGCATAACCGTTGTTTTCCACCACGAACACGATCGGCAGCTTCCACAGCGCGGCCATGTTGAAGGTTTCGTAGACCTGGCCCTGGTTGGCCGCGCCATCGCCGAAATAGGCCATGCACACGCCGCCATCGTCGCGATACTTATGGCCGAACGCCAGGCCTGCACCCAGCGAGACCTGCGCGCCGACGATGCCGTGGCCGCCGAAGAACTTGTGCTCGGTGGAGAACATGTGCATCGACCCGCCCTTGCCGCGCGAGATGCCCGCGCCGCGACCGGTCAATTCGGCCATGATCACCTTGGGATCGATGCCATAGGCCAGCATGTGGCCATGGTCACGATAACCGGTGATCACGCTGTCGTGGCCCTCGTTGAGCGCCGACTGCAGACCGACCGCCACGGCTTCCTGGCCGATATAGAGGTGGCAGAAGCCGCCGATCAGGCCCAGGCCATAAAGCTGGCCCGCCTTTTCCTCGAAGCGGCGGATCAGCACCATCTGCTCATAGAACTTGAGCAGTTCGGCGTCCGACGCATCATAGCGCTTGTTGTTCGCGTGCGACTGCTGAAGGCTGCGCAGCGCGAAGGTGGCATCGTCCTCGACCGGGCTGCTCAGCGCGGCCGACACGTCGGAAACCGACGCGGCCACAGCAGCAGGCTTGGGGGCGGAGGAGCGGGGATTGGCGGCACGCGGCCTGGCGGACTTGGCCAAGTCTCAATATCCTTATTCTGGCTGCCTCAAGGCTCTGCGTATTCGCAAAACCGGCTCTCCCATTGAACCATGATCGCGCCTTGCGCAACGGCCAACAGCGGCCAAGACGACAATTGATGCAGCGAAAACGCGGTTTCTCGGGATTTATACTAGTATAACGAAAAATCGCTGCAATGCGGCATTGCAATGCACCCTGAAACGACGCGGATGCCGCACCATGCGCGCCGCCCTTTCCACGCCGAACAAGCCACGAAGCCAGCATGAATTGCCCGGTGCGTCAAATCGGGGTTTGCGTAGTGACAGCCGAAGAGGATGGCGCCGCGCACAACCACAGGCCGGATCGTGGCGTTGCGGCCGCGGCGGCAAACACCAATGCGACCGGCCGCCCGAGACAGGCGCCGGCTTGTGCGGATCGTGCTGTAGCGTGATGATAAGCGAGTGGCGCACCCGGAACGATTCGAACGTCCGACCCTCAGATTCGTAGTCTGATGCTCTATCCAGCTGAGCTACGGGTGCCTGCCAATGTCGTGCCTGCCGGGATACCCATGCAGGCGCCTTTCCAATGGAAAGGTATGGCGCACCCGGAACGATTCGAACGTCCGACCCTCAGATTCGTAGTCTGATGCTCTATCCAGCTGAGCTACGGGTGCCTGCCATGTATGGCCAGTGAAGGCCTTCCCCTGCCCCACGCCCCTGAAAGGAGAATGGTGCACCCGGAACGATTCGAACGTCCGACCCTCAGATTCGTAGTCTGATGCTCTATCCAGCTGAGCTACGGGTGCCGGGGAGCCGCGCCTCTATGTCACACAGCGCAGGTTGGCAAGCGTCTTGTTCAGGCGCCAAGCAAATTTTGTGCAGTTATACACAGTGCAATATCGAGCGGCGGCATGGTTTCGGGAATGGCCAAACTGCGCAGGGCTGCCCCATCTACCCATTGCAGCGCCGCCCCTTCTTCGGCCACGGGCGTGCCACGCCAGGCGGCACAGCGATAGAGCAGCAGGACCAGATCACGCCCGCTGGTGGCCGCCTCGTGCACGGCAAAGGTCAACGGCGCCAGATCGGCAGGATCGACGGCAATTCCCAGCTCTTCTGCCAACTCGCGCGCCAGGGCCGCTGCCGGCGTCTCACCTGGCTCCACCTTGCCGCCGGGAAATTCCCACAACCCGCCGTGATGCTTGCCCAGCGGGCGCTGCTGCAACAGCAGGCGGCCTTCGCTGCCCTCGCCCGCTACCAGCGCTGCAGCGACGACCAGCAGCGGCGCGGATGCCTGGTGCGGCAGGGGCGAGGCAAGTGTAGCTGACATTGGTTAATCCGATCCGGCAAAACATAAGGGCAAACCGCCAGTCATGCCGGCAACGGTTTCTTAGGCCATGTCCCGCTAAGCGGAAAGATGCACAGGTGGATGGGGCCAAGACATGAAGAACTTCTTGCGCAGGATCGCGCGCGAAAGCGAGGCGGTGACGCTGGTGGAATATGGCCTGCTGGTGGGGGCACTGGGCCTGTCGATCGTTTTCGGGCTCAACGCGTTTACCAATCAACTCTACCGTCTTTGGCACATTATCGACAATGCAGCGGTGGCTGCGGCCAATCGGCATTAAGCGCATTTTAGGTTTTACTGCCTAGAGACAGCATTGTCCGCAGCGTGACGCAAAACCGAGGCGGGCCGGGAAAAGAAGATCTCTTCAGGAGTAGAATTTATGAAGCTCGTCCGCGACCTGTTCCGCAACGAAGAAGGCGCCACCGCCATTGAATACGGCCTGATCGCCGCTCTGATCGCCGTTGCTGCCATCACCGCCATGGGCGCGCTGGGCAACTCGCTCGGCAACACCTTCAACCTCGTGTCGAACGACATGAACAACGCTTCGGACGGCCACCTCTAAGAGGCGCCGTCGCCCGGCGAAACACGCCGGGTGAGCAACAGGAAGGGGCGGAAGAAGGCGGGGGCCTTTTTCCGCCCCTTTTCTGTCAGCAGCACCAGACGGCCGGCACGAAAAAGGCCGCCAGGCATCATGCCGGCGGCCTTTTCATGTCTGGCTTGTGCGGATCAGGCGCCGATGCGCAGGAACCGTTCGGCACGCAGGGCGCGCAGGGCATCGGCGTTCTTGCCGGCCAGGTGATCGAGTTCCTCACCGATCGCGGCGGCGAGTGCGGTGCAGGTGGCGGCCGGATCGCGATGCGCGCCGCCCACCGGTTCGGGCACAATGCGATCAATCACGCCCAGCGAGAGCAGATCCTGCGCCGTCACTTTCATGGCCTCGGCCGCCTCGGGTGCCTTTTCAGCCGTGCGCCACAGGATCGAGGCGCAGCCTTCGGGCGAAATCACCGAATAGACCGCGTGTTCGAGCATCAGCACGCGCTCGGCACTGGCAAGTGCCACGGCCCCGCCCGAGCCGCCCTCGCCCACGATCGTGGCGACCATCGGCACGCCCAGCGCCAGGCAGGCTTCGGTGGAGCGGGCAATCGCCTCGGCCTGGCCGCGTTCCTCAGCCTCGACACCCGGAAACGCGCCCGAGGTATCGACCAGGGTGACCACCGGCAGGCCGAATCGGCTGGCCATTTCCATCAGGCGGACCGCCTTGCGATAGCCTTCGGGCTTGCCCATGCCGAAATTGTGGCGAATGCGGCTTTGCGTATCGTGGCCCTTTTCATGGCCGATCAGCATCACGCGGCGATTGCCCAAACGGGCAAAGCCGCCGACGATCGCCTGATCCTCGCCATAGAGGCGATCCCCACCCAGCGGCATGAACCCGGTGAACATCCGCTCGACATAGTCGCGGAAGTGCGGCCGCGCCGGATGGCGGGCCACCTGGGTCTTTTGCCAGGGCGAGAGCGCACGATAGGTGTTGGCCAGAAGCTCGGCCGACTTGGTCTCAAGACGACGGATCTCGGCGGCGATATCCAGCTCACCGCTGGCGGCAGCCGTATCGCGCAGTTCGGCGATGCGGGCTTCCAGGGCGGCGACGGGTTTTTCGAATTCGAGGTACGAAATCATGGCGCCTGCGCTAGGGACACGCGGCCGTTTGGTCAATGGTCGCGCATGGTCAAAGGTGCCTGAGCGGGTGCTTCTCGTTCACCAGCGCCACCAGGCGGGCCGAATCCACGTGGGTATAGATTTCGGTGGTGGCAATATCGGCGTGGCCCAACAGGGTCTGCAACACGCGCAGGTCTGCCCCGCCCTCCAGCAGATGGGTGGCAAAGGCATGGCGCAGCACGTGCGGGCTGACCTTCTCCGGATCGATTCCGGCGCGCAAGGCCAGATCGCGCACCAGTTGGAACAGACGAACGCGCGTCAGGTGCCCGCCACGCGGCGAGGGAAAGAGGTGGCGCGAACCACCCGGCCGCACCGCCAGCCAGCGCCGCAACGCCGCCAGCGCCCGGGTGGACACCGGCACCAGGCGCTGCTGCCCACCTTTGCCGGTGATCGCCAGGAACGGCACGTCGCGCGGCAGCGCCGCCAGCGGCAGCGAGACCAGCTCCGTCGCGCGCAGGCCCGAACCATAGAGCAGTTCGACCAGGGCCAGCAGCCGCACGCCCTCGGGCGTGCCGGCGGCCGCATCGGCTTCTGCCGTTTCCAGGAAACGCGCGATTTCCGCATGATCGAGCAGGCGCGGAAGCGGCCGCCGGGCGCGTGGCCGCACCAGCGCGGTGCTGGGATCATCGGCCCGCAGGCCTTCGTCCTGGGCAAAGGCCATGAACTGGCGCAGCGCCGAAATCTTGCGTGCCTGGCTGGCCGGGGCAAGTTCGGCCCAGGTTTGCGCCAGGCCGGTCAGCGCCTCGACATCAGCAGTAACCAGATTGCCGACCACGCTTTCGGCGCCGGCAAGATCGCGCGCATAGGCGGCCAGGGTATTGGCCGCCGCGCCCCGTTCGGCGGCCATCATCGCCAGGAACGCCGCCACCGCCGGAGAGGCCGGGCCGGCGCCGCGCCTGGTCACAACCGCGCCTTCACACCCGCGCCACCGCTTCGGCGGCGATCATCCGCGCCTCGCCATCCAGGCCAACGCGGCGCAGCGCCGAAACGATGTGATAAAGATGCACCGCCGTCATCTTGTCCCAGCTTTGCGCCTGCATGCCAAAGCCGGCAAGCAGCGCGACCAGCGCGGGATTGTCGGATTGGGCAGCATCATCGATGGCGCGGGTCCAGCGCGTTTGCCGACCCATGTTGATCTTGAGCTTGCCGGCAAAGGCATTGGCCGTGGCATCATCCACGCGACCCAGGCCCATCAGCCCGGCCAGCAGGAACTGCGAACGCAGCGCGCCGCTGCTGTCATCGCCGCTCTGGAAGGATTCCAGCGCGGCGTTGCCGATCGCCGTGCTTTTGGCCGGGGCGGACAGGGCGATAAGGCCCCAGGGCTCGCTGCCCATGGCGACGACACCGCTCCACCGCGCGGCATTGGCATCGAGGCCAGCGGTCAACATCGAGGCAATCAGGCCCCCGGCATCGCCTGCCAGATCGGGGCTGGGCAGCATGCGCGCGGCGGCATAGGCCGTGAGCACCAGGCGCGAATAGGCCCGATCGGGATTGTCGGCCGAACCCCACAGCGCCTTGATCGCGGCCAAGCGGTCTGCGGCCTCGGGCGCGGTATAGGCGGTGCGCAGCTTGTCGGCCAGCGGGCCCCAGGTTTTGTCCTGGTCGGCCCCGTCCTGGGCGTTGATTTCGGCAAGCTGGCTATAAAGATCAACCATCGCCGCGCTCGACAGGATGCCCCGGCCGGCGGCCACATCGGCTGCAGCGCAGCGTGCCGGCAGCGGCAGCATGGGCGCACGCACGGCCAGCACGGCATAATCGGCCCAGGCCTGCTCGCGCAGGTTCTGCGGCGGTTCGATGCCGACTGCAAAGGCCATGCCGGTGCGCCACGGGGTGAGTTGATCGACATCCTTCCATTCGATGTTGACCGCGCGGCGCGTGGCAGAGGTGGCGCCGGCCAGCTTCTGCGCCAGCAGGATATCGATCTTGTCGGCGCCGCCGCGGCGCATCAGGCGATCAAGCTGCGCCATCGCCGGCGGCCCATCGCCGGTAAAGCCAGAACAGATCGCGCGGGTCAGGTCCCACTGCATGCCCTGCCGCCCTGCGGCGGTAAGCGCGGTGATCGGGCACAGCCCGACCGGATCGGCCGTGGCCAGGAATGCCCCCATCGCGGCGTCTTCCAGGCCCGGCGTAAAAAAGCCGCTGTCGACCGACTGCACCATGGCGCGCGCGGGATCAGCCTCACCCATACGCAGCAGCAGCCCAGCGCGCAGGGCGGCCCAATCGGCGCCGTTCATGCCCACCGGGGTATCCATGCGGCTCATCAGCGCGCGGCGCACCAGGATATGCCCCCAGCGCGACACCATCGGCCCGCGCATGTGGTTGAGCAACTGCTCCACGAACGGGCCGTTGAGATAATGCGTGGACGTGGCCGGAAACCCGCCATCGATCTGGTCGATCACTCCGACCCGCGCCAGGCTGCGCTGGGCACTGGGCGGAATATCGTACTTGGGCTGAGCCTTGGCGATCAGCGCATCAAGCGTGCCGGGATCGATCGAATCGAGCGGATCGGCCGGGCCGCTATTGCCGGTCACATCGGCATTCTCGTCCAGTGGAAGCGGCTGGATCACCGGTGACGCAACGGCCGCGGGCGCCGCCGGGGTTGTGGCGGGCTTGGCCGGCGCGGGAGCCGCCTTGGCGGCGCCAGATGCTGCCGCGGGCTTGGCCTTGGCCGGCTGCGGGCGTGCGGGCTGCGCCGCCGGCTTGTCAAAACCGGGCGGCAGCAGCGATTCCTGCGCCAGCAGCGCGCCGGTCATCCCGGCAATGGCAACGCAGCCGAGCAGGGCATGGCGGAAAAGGCGCGGTTTCATGGCTTGCTTTCCGAATGGGCCGAGCTGGCGTTACTGGGCACGGCAACGGGCTGTTCCACCCAAGCGGTCTGGCGTGGCCCGCCCAGCATCCAGGCCAGCATAACCAGAGCCACGATCACGGCCGCCACCAGGCCACCGCCGATCGCCAGCCAGGGCAGCCCCTGAAACGGCTCGAATCCACCAGCGGAAAGCGTCGGCCGATTTTCCGGCCCTCGCCCGTCACCCTTGCCACTTTGCATCGAACCCTGATTGTTCACGTTGCCTCGCTGCCACGGCGCTTGCGCTTGGCCCTAGCGCAAGTATAGGCGGCGCGGCAATGGACCACGAAAGCGCCCTCTTATCCATGGCGGAAATCGCCCGCATTGGCCGCCGGATCGATCGGCCGGTGGTGCTGGTGGGCATGATGGGCGTGGGCAAGACCACGGTGGGCCGCAAGCTGGCCAGCCTGCTCGACGTGCCATTTGTGGATGCGGACGAAGAAATCGAGCGCGCGGCGCAAATGCCGATCCCCGAAATCTTTGCCACCTATGGCGAACCCTATTTCCGCAGTGGCGAGCGCCGGGTCATCGCCCGCCTGCTCGACGGCGCCACGCCAACGCGGCGCAAGATCCTGGCCACCGGCGGCGGCGCCTTTGTCGATCCCGATACGCGGCGGCTGATTCTCGACAAGGCGGTATCGGTCTGGCTCGACAGCGATATCGACACGCTGGTGGAGCGCGTGGGCCGCAAGGACAACCGCCCGCTGCTGCGCGGCGGCAACCCGCGCGAGATCCTTTCCCGCCTGCGCGAGGACCGGCGCGCCGCCTATGAGCAGGCGGCAATCCATATCACCAGCGGCAACCTGCCCCACGGCGTGACGGCAAACCGCATCCTGAAAGCGATTGACGCATGGCTGTAATCCCCGTCGCCATTGCCGGCGCCCCCTATGACGTGGTGATCGAAGAAGGCGCCCTCGCCCGCGCTGGCGCGCTGTGCCGCCCGTTCGTGCGCAAGGACAGCGTCGCGGTGATCACCGACGAAAACGTCGCCGCCGCCTGGCGCGAGACGGTGACGGCCAGCTTTGCCGCGCAGGGCATCGCCAGCCAGTGGCTGGTGCTGCCGGCCGGAGAGGCGACCAAATCCTGGGACAGCCTGGTGCGCGTGGTCGATTGGCTGCTGGGCCTGGAGATCGAGCGCAAGGACAACGTGGTGGCGCTGGGCGGCGGCGTGATCGGCGATCTGACCGGCTTTGCCGCCTCGATGGTCAAGCGCGGCTGCGGCTTTATCCAGATGCCCACCACGCTGCTGGCGCAGGTCGATTCCAGCGTTGGTGGCAAGACCGCGATCAACACCGCCATGGGCAAGAACCTGGTGGGCGCGTTCCACCAGCCCAGCCTGGTGCTGGCCGATCCCCTCAGCCTCGATACCCTGCCCCTGCGCGATGTGCGCGCCGGCTATGCCGAAGTGGTGAAGTACGGGCTGATCGACGATCCCGAATTCTTCTTCTGGTGCGAGGCCAACGCCGCCCGCCTGCTGGCCGGCGACCCCGCCGCTCGCGAGCACGCCATCGCCCGCAGCGTGGCGGCCAAGGCGCGGATCGTCGCGGCCGATGAAAAGGAAACCACGGGCGTGCGCGCCCTGCTCAACCTGGGGCACACGTTTGGCCACGCGCTCGAGGCGCAGACCGGCTTTTCCGATCGCCTGCTGCACGGCGAAGGCGTGGCGCTGGGCATGATCCTGGCCGCGCGCTATTCCGCGCGCCTTAGCCTGATGAGCCGCCAGGATGCCGAGCGCGTCGCCGCGCATATCGCTGCCGTGGGCCTCCCGGCTTCGCTCAAGGCGCTGGACATGAATTGCGACGGGCAGACGCTCAAGAATCACATGCTCCACGACAAGAAGATGGACGCCGGCACCCTGCCCTTCCTGCTGATGCGTGGGCTGGGGCAGACGTTCCTGGCCAAGGATGTGGACCTGGCGGATGTGGCAGCGTTCCTTGACGAGGAACTGGCGCGCTAAGCGCCCCCTCCACCACCGCTACGCGGCGGTCCCCCTCCCCACAAGTGGGGAGGATCTTGAAGGTCCTCCCCACTTGTGGGGAGGGGGACCAGCCGCAGGCTGGTGGAGGGGCGATGCCTCAGACTACGTCCGGCACCAGATCGACCGCGGCAAACTCTGGCAGCATCGCTTCGCGCAGCAAAGTGCGGTGGCATTCGTGCGCGGCGCGTTCATAGCATAACAGGGCAACGCGCTTTTCCGTGGCCAGGGCATGCAGGTGCGCCCCAGCAGCCATCGCCTCGGGCAGTTCGAGTTGGCCGGCATAGATGCGTTCCAGCGCCGCGTGATCATGCGCGCGTGCGGCGGCGCGGCCGTCCGCAGGCGTGCCCAACGCCTTGAAATGCACATACTGGATGCCGGCCTGGGCCAGCGCTCCGGCCAGCGCGGTCTTGGAAAAGCCGGGCCGGCGCGACAGCGGCAGGGCGCGCACGTCGGCAAGCACGTCGACGCCGGCGGCTTTGAGCGTGCCGATCACGGCATCGAGCGTCGCCTGCTCGTAGCCAATGGTCCAGATCGTGGGCGCGGTCATAGCAGGCGGGCGCCGTTGGGCACGGGGCGTTCGGGACTTGCGAGCACCACGCGGCCTTCGGGATCGGCGAAGCCGAGCGTGAGCACTTCGGAAATGGCCTTGCCCACCTGGCGCGGCGGGAAGTTGACCACGGCGGCGACCTGGCGGCCGATCAGGCTGGCCGGATCATACAGCGCGGCCACTTGCGCGCAGCTTTTCTTATGGCCCACGCCAGGGCCAAAATCGATCACCAGCTTGATCGATGGTTTGCGCGCGCCAACCAGGTCTTCAGCGGAAAGCACGGTGCCGATGCGAATGTCCACTTTCAGGAAATCGCTGAAGGCAATGGTTTCTTCGGGCTCGCTGGCGGGATCGTGAATAACATGCATGGGCCAATTGTGCCCCGGCCGCCCCGCATGTGCAAGGCGGCCGGTGGCTCGATCAGTCCTTGTTGGCCTGGGCAAAGGCGGCAGCTGCGCCAAACAGACCGGGCTGCGGATGGGTGATCAGCTTGACCGGCATCTGCGCCATGATCTGCTCGAACCGTCCCTTGGCGCGGAACCGCTCGGCAAAGCCCGAACGCACCAGGCAATCCTTGATGCGCAGGCCCAGCCCGCCGGCCATGACCACGGCCGAGGCACCATGGGCCAGCGCCAGGTCGCCCGCTACGCTGCCCAGGCTCAGGCAGAAGCGGTCGATCGCGGCGGCGGCCAGGCTGTCTTCGCCGCTGCTGCCCAGCGTCCAGATCGCCTTGTCGTCACGCGGGATGAACGGCGCGCCCTCGATCAGCGCCAGCGTTTCATAGATATCGACGATGCCAGGCCCGGCCACCACGCGCTCTACCGACACGCGGCGATGACGCTTGCGCAGGCGGGCGAGCACCGCGTCCTCTATCCCGTCAAGCGGGGCATAATCGATATGTCCGCCTTCGGTGGGCTGCACATGATAGCCATGCGCATGGCGCCACAACTGGGCCACGCCCAGCCCGGTGCCCGGCCCGACGACGCTGAATACGCCATGATCGGGCAGCGACACATCGGGGCCAGACAGATGGATGAAGTGTTCTTCGCCGGCCTGGGCCACGGCATGGGCGACGGCGGCGAAATCGTTGACCACGACATAGCGTTCGGCGCCCAGCTTTTCCGGGATCAGCGCCGGGCGGATGATCCACGGGTTATTGGTGAACTTGATCACCTCACCACCCACCGGCCCCGCCACGGCTATGGCGCAGGCCTTGGGCACCACGCCACCGTTCTGCCGGGCGAATTCCTCCCACGCCAGCTGGAAGCTGGCATGTTCGGCCGTCTTGAGTGTGACGGCCTCGCCCAGGTGGGTAACCCGGCCACCTTCCACAGTGGCCAAGGCAAAGCGCGCGTGCGTACCGCCGATGTCTACGGCTACGAGTTCCATGATATCCTCTCCCCCGAATGCCGGACGTTACAGGCCTGCTGCGGCCAACATGGCCGATCCACCGCGCTCGGCCGGATCGGAATAGTGGCGCATCAGGGCAAACAGCTCGCGGCCCACGCCCATCGCCTCGGGCGGGGCAACCACGTCTTCACGCGCAGCCCATTCATCAGCATCGACCAGCGCCACCAGTTCGCCGGTCTGCGCGCAGACGCGCACGATATCGCCATCGCGCAGCTTGGCGAGCGGGCCGCCCAGCTTGGCTTCGGGCGAGACGTGGATTGCCGCTGGCACCTTGCCCGATGCGCCAGACATGCGCCCATCGGTGACCAATGCCACGCGGAAACCGCGATCCTGCAACACGCCGAGCGGCGGCGTCAGCTTGTGCAGTTCGGGCATGCCATTGGCGGCCGGGCCCTGGAAGCGCACGACGACGATCACATCGCGTTCGAGTTCGCCGGCCTTGAACGCCTTGAGCACGTCGTTCTGATCGGCAAAGACGCGCGCGGGCGCCTCGATCGTCCAGCGCGATGCATCCACCGCGCTGACCTTGATCGTGCCACGGCCCAGGTTCCCCTGCAGCAGGCGCAGGCCGCCTTCGGGCTGGAACGGCGCGGTGACCGGGCGCAGTATGCTGTCATCCCCGCTTTTCACCGGGGCGGGGTTCCACGTGAGCGTGTCGCCATCCATGACCGGTTCCTGCGCGCCATCGGCCAGCGAAGCGCCATAGACAGTGCGGATGTCGGCATGGGCCAGTCCGTTGTCGAGCAGTTCGCGGATGACATAGGGCATGCCACCGGCGGCATGGAAATAGTTCACGTCGCCCGCACCATTGGGATAGACGCTGGCGATCAGCGGCACCACGCGCGACAGCTCGTCCATGTCGTCCCAATCGATCTGCACACCAGCGGCGCGCGCCATGGCCGGAATGTGGATGACGTGATTGGTCGAACCACCCGTGGCGAGCAGGCCGACCACCGCATTGACGATGGCCTTCTCATCCACGCAATGGCCCAGCGGGCGATAGTCATCGCCATCCCAGCTGATCTGCGCGGCGCGGTGCACGGCGGCGCGGGTCAATTCCTGGCGCAGCTTGGTGCCGGGCAGGACGAAGCTGGAACCGGGCATGTGCAGGCCCATCATTTCCATCATCATCTGGTTGGAATTGGCCGTGCCATAGAACGTGCAGGTGCCGGCCGAGTGATAGCTTGCGCTTTCGGATTCGAGCAGTTCGTCGCGGCCAACCTTGCCTTCGGCATAGAGCTGACGAATGCGCACCTTTTCCTTGTTGGCCAGGCCCGTGGGCATCGGGCCCGACGGGACCAGGATCGTGGGCAGATGGCCAAAGCGCAGGCCGCCGATGATCAGGCCAGGCACGATCTTGTCGCAGATGCCCAGGAACAGCGCCGCCTCGAACATGCCGTGCGACAGCCCCACCGCGGTGCTCATCGCGATGGTGTCGCGGCTGAACAGCGACAGTTCCATCGAATCCTGGCCCTGCGTCACCCCGTCGCACATCGCCGGAACGCCGCCCGCCACCTGCGCCGTAGCGCCCACTTCGCGGGCGAAAACCTTGATCTGTTCGGGATAACGACCATAGGGCTGGTGCGCCGAAAGCATGTCGTTGAACGCGCTGACGATGCCGATGTTCAGCGCCTTGCCATCGCGCAGCGCCAGCTTGTCATCCCCGGCGGCGGCAAAGCCATGGGCCAGGTTGCCGCAGGTCAGCTTGGGGCGGTTGACGCCTGCCTCGCGCGCGCGATCGATGAGATCGAGATAGGCGGCGCGGGTATCGCGGCTGCGTGCCACGATACGATCGGTGACCTTGGCCACGGTAGGATGAAGGGCCATCATTCGCTCCAATAGATGGTAACCGGCGGGCCATCGCTGCCGCGCAGGAAGTCGGAAACAGGGTAATCGGCGTTGCCCGCCAGCACGTCTTCGATCAGCGCCTTCTTCGATGCGCCGGTCACGACCAGGATCACTTCCTTGGTGGCCTTGAGCGCCCGCGCGGTCAGCGTCAGCCGATCGAACGGTGCCTCGGGCGGCAGCGGGATCGGCGTGGTGGCAATCACCGTGGCGCCGGGGCGGACCAGCGCCTGCATGGTCGGAAACAGCGAGGCGACGTGGCCATCCTCGCCCATGCCCAGCCATACCAGATCGAACGGCGCCACTGCGGCGCCCTCTTCCAGGCGCTCGAACCTGGCACCGCTGTCACCCAGCGCGCCGTAAAGCTTGCCGAAATTGCTGGCGGGATGATCATCGGGCACGCGGCGATCGTCGGTCAGCGCCAGGGTGGCGCCAGACCAGTCAAGCCCGCGATCCTTGAGCAGGGCAAAGACCTTGAGCGGGGTGGAGCCGCCGGTCATCGCCAGGCGCTTTTCACCCGGACGCGCCAGTTCGGTGGCGATGCGATCGGCCACGGCGGCGGCATCGCCCGGCGTGGCCCACCGCACACGCGGGTTGGCGGTCTCAGTCATTCCAGCTTCTCCCGTCGCGCTCGGTCAGGGCGATGGCCGCGTTGGGGCCCCAGCTGCCGGCGGCATAGGGCTTGCACTCCATGTCACCACCGGCCCAGACCGCGCGGATCGCATCGACCCAGCGCCACTGCGCCTCCACCTCGTCACGGCGCACGAACAGCGTCTGTTCGCCCTCGATCAGGTCGAGCAGCAGGCGTTCATAGGCAATGCGACGCCGCGCCTTGGCAAAGGCCTGGGTCAGCGAGAGATCGAGGTTGACCTCGCGCAGCACCACCCCGCCGCGATCGAGGCCCGGCTCCTTGGCCATGACCTGAAGCCGCACGTATTCTTCCGGCTGCAGGCGGATCACCATGCGGTTGGCCTGCAACTTGCCGCCACGGCCCGAGAAGATGTTGTGCGGCACCTGCTTGAACTGCACCACGATTTCCGAGCGGCGCTCGGCCAGGCGCTTGCCGGTGCGCAGGTAGAACGGCACGCCCTGCCAACGCCAGTTGTCGACATGCGCCTTGATCGCCACGAAGGTTTCGGTGTCCGACGGCTCGCCCAGGTCTTCCTGGTAGCCAGCCACCCCACCGCCCTTCACCGCCCCGGCACGATACTGCCCGCGCACCATCTCCTCGGCCTTCACCGTGCGCAGTGCGCGCAGCACCTTGACCTTTTCATCGCGGATCGAGGTGGCATCGAAATCGCGCGGCGGCTCCATCGCGATCAGCGCGAGCAGCTGGAGCATGTGGTTCTGCACCATGTCGCGCAGGGCGCCAGTATCGTCGTAGAAACCCTTGCGCCCTTCCAGGCCCACGGTTTCGCTGACGGTGATCTGCACGTGATCGATATTGCCGGCGTTCCACTGCGGCTCGAACATCATGTTGGCAAAGCGCAGCGCCATCAGGTTCTGCACGGTTTCCTTGCCCAGATAATGGTCGATGCGGAAGATCTGGTCTTCGGCAAAGGCCCCGGCAACGGCATCGTTGATCCGGCGGCTGGAGGCCAGATCATTGCCCAGCGGCTTTTCCAGGCCGATGCGCACGTTGTCATGCGCCAGGCCAGCGCGACGCAGGCCCTCGATCGTCGGCTCGAACAGCGCGGGCGCGGTCGACAGGAAGATCGACAGGCCGCAGCTGGTATCGCCCAGCTTGGTGGCGAGATCGGCAAAGCCATCGACGTTCGACGCATCGAGCGTCTGGTATTCCAGGCGCGCCAGGAAGCTCGCCAGCTTGGTTTCGTCCTTGCGGTCTTCCGGCAGGAACTCATCAAGCGCGGCGTGGGCAAAGTCACGGAAATCAGCGTCGGTGTGTTCCGAGCGCGCGGTGCCGACAATGCGCAGGCCCGGATCGATCAACCCGTCTTCATGCAGGGCATAGAGCGAGGGCAACAGCATCCGGCGGGAAAGGTCGCCGGTTGCGCCAAAGAGCAAAAGCGCAGAACAACTGCTGTCGGCCATCGGCGGATCTCCTTATCTTTCGCAACACGAATGCCGTGCGCGCTTGCATGGCAACGTGCGACCCCTTGGGTTGGGTCCTTGTCGATGCCTGCCCTAGTCGCTCATGCGGCGCGATGCACGTCGCATAAGTATGCAAGCGGGGTGGGCACTGCCAAGCACGTTTCCATGGCTGGCCATGGTAGCGCGCGCAATTTCCTGCCGTGCGCATGATCGCGCCGTTTTCGTGATAATTCGATTGCAAAGAGGTTGACCATGCTGGCATCACGCCTTCAAGGACCGTCCGATTTGTGCGATCCAAAGGGAGAAATAATGCCTGCTGCCCCGCTCAACGGTGCCCCCCTGATCGGTGCGATCGAGGCAGGCGGAACCAAGTTCATCGCCGCACTCGCCACCCCGGAAGGCGAAATCCTGGCGCGCACGCGCATTCCCACGCAAACGCCCGAAACCTGCTTCCCCGCGCTGGCCGATTTCTTTGCCGCCGCGCAGGAAGAGCACGGCCCCGTCGCCGCCTTTGGCGTTGCCAGCTTCGGCCCGATCGACATCGATCTCACCTCGCCCACCTATGGCACGTTCACCACCACGCCCAAGCCGGGCTGGCAGGGCGCGCGTTTCCACGATGTGCTGGGCAGCTTCGGCGCGCCGATCGTGGTCGATACCGACGTCAACGGCGCGTGCCTGGGCGAATGGATGAAAGGCGCAGGGCAAGGGTGCCGCACGCTGGCCTATACCACTATCGGCACCGGCGTGGGCACCGGCGTCGTCAGCCATGGCCGCTCGCTAATGGGCATTTCCCACTTTGAAAGCGGGCATATCCTGCCCCCGCACGACCGCACGCTCGATCCGTTCGCAGGATCGTGCCCTTATCACGGTGATTGCCTGGAAGGCCTGGCATCGGGCCCGGCAATCGAAAAGCGCTGGGGCAAGAGCCTGGACCAGCTGGCCGGTGACAGCGCGGCGATCGATCTGATCGGCGGCTATATCGCGCACCTCGCGGCCAGCCTGGTACTGCTGCACATGCCCGATCGCCTGATCTTTGGCGGCGGCGTGATGAAGGCGCCGGGCCTAGTGGAATCGGTTCGCCGCCAGACGGAAGCCAAGCTCAACGGCTATGTCAGCCACCCGCGCCTCGATGCTGGCTTGGAAACCTATATCGTCACGCCGGGCCTGGGCGACGATGCCGGCATCACCGGCGCGATCGCGCTGGGCTGCCAGGCGCTGGACGCGGCCCTGCCGGGCTGATCCCGCCTGCCGCACGGCGCATGCAAAAAGCCCGGCAAGGTCTGACCTTGCCGGGCTTTTTGCTGCTTGTCTGTCATGAGAAAGGCGGCCGGGAATGCCCCGGCCGCCCTCCCGTGGATCAAAACTTGTAGCGAACCGAAGCGCTCATCGTGCGGCCCAGCATGGCGCTGTTGTCGAAGATCGCCTGGTTGGCAGACAGGCCGGCCGTGCCCGGGCCCACCGCGATCGAACCGTTGTTGGCGCGATAGCCCAGCGTGTTGAACAGGTTGTTGACGTTGAAGCTCACTTCCAGCTTGTCGGCCGGGCGAACCTTGACGAAGCCGTTCACGAACGTGCGGCCCGGCGCGGTATAGCCACCCGAAACCAGGAAGTTGGACTGGCCGCTGGCCGAGAAGCCGATGGCGGCAACGCCCGCGTCATAGCTGGGCGAAACCAGCCAGGTCCACTTCGGCATGGCGACCGGGGTGGTCTTGGTGCCGACGTTTTCGGCATGGGTATAGACCACATAGCCGTCGAGCGAGAAATGGCCCGCCGACACGCCGCCCGAGGCTTCCACGCCATAGGAGTGGTAGATCGCGTCGATGAACGGGCTTTCCCCGCGCGAGGGAGCGGTGAAGTCGTAATTGCTTTCCTTCACCTGCGCCCGATAGAGCGTGACTTCGGCGTGATAGCGACCGCCACCCACGTTGCCGCGCTGTTTGAGGCCCAGTTCCTGCTGGCTGACATAGTTGACCGAGAGGTGATCGCCACCGGCCGTCAGCTTGCCATCGGCCGTGAAGTTGGCATTGTTGTACAGCAGGCGATCGGCGTTGAAGCGGCCACCGCGGCTGACGCGGACGAACACGCTGGTGTCGTTGCTCACTTCATAGAGCGCGCCAAACGACCAGCTGACATAGCTCTTGGTGTAGTTCAGCACATTGTCCGGGGTCGACTTGGTGTTGTAGGCCGGGATCGAGGCCGAGCCGAGCGCGTCGGTAACCGTCACGTTGCCCACGGCCTGCGGCGCATAGGCCGCACCCGATGCCTTCACGCTGTCATAGCGCACGCTGCCATCGAGGTTGAGGTGGCCAACCTGGCCTTCGAGCTGACCATAAAGCGCATCGTCGGTGTAGCTGACGTCATACGAACGCCCGCCGCAGCAGCCGCCCCACTGGTTGTTGAAGCCGGTCAGGCCCTGCGCGGTCAGCTGGTTGCCGGCAGCATCGAACAGGTCGAGCGGAACGGGATTGCTCGAACCATTCAGAGTCTGGGTGGCGTTGTTGATGCGCCAATCCATCGCCACGGTCTGGCGCATGTGGAACCAACCGGCATTGGCCTTGACCTTGGCGCCGTCACCCACGTCGAACTTGCCGCTGAACGTCAGGTCGTTCACCAGGCTGCCGACATCCTTCATGTCGACATAGGCCTGCGCGCTGTTGCTGACGAAACGGCCGTTATAGACCTGGCCGGCGTTGGGGCCGGCGGCATAGCGCAGCGTGCCCAGACCCGCGAGCGAGGCAGCGGTGGCTTCACCGGTCCACTGGTTGGCAAAGGTGCCGCTCATCGAGGTCCAGCGGGCCTTGTCAGTCACGGTGAAGGCCGGGGTGAATTCGTAGTGGAATTCGCCGCCCAGCGCGGTGGCGACCGGGTGAATGCCTTCCATCGCCACGGTGCGCACGTTGCCGTTGGCATCAAGGATCTGGAAGTTCTGGTTGTAGATGCCGGTGGAGGCATACTTGCGCGCGTCGACACCATCGAACGTGCTGTAGCCGGTGATCTTGTTGCCCGAGAGCGTCACCAGGCTGGGCATCGAGGTAAAGGTCGGCTCCTTGTCGTCCAACCGCTTGAAGTTGAAGCGGATGTAACCCTTGCCGTCGTCAAAGTCCTTGGTGATGTTGCCCTTGATCTGATAGCCGCTCTGCGCCTTGTACGGCAGGTGCGTCGGGCCGTTGCCATCGATCGCATAGCCGCCCAGGTGGAAGCGCACGCTGTCGGACAGGTGGCCGCCGTAATCGAAATCGACGCGGGTTTCGCGATAGTTGAGCGCCTGGCTCAGGCCGATTTCGCCGCCGTCGTGCTCACCGGTCTTGGACACATAGTTGATGACCGCGCCGGGCGCCTGGCTGGAGAAGGTGGAGGCCGAACCACCGCGCACCGCTTCCACGCGGTTCACGTTGTTGTCAAAACGCACCCAGTAGTCGTTGTTGCCGAACTGGATATCGCCGAACAGGGTGACCGGCAGGCCATCTTCCTGAAGGCCGACATATTCCGAACCGCCGGTGGAAACCGGAATACCGCGCACGCCGATGTTGGCGTTGCCGCCCGGGCCGGCGGTGTCCTGCACGTTGAGGCCGGGGATCGTGCGCAGCACTTCGGCCTGCGAACGCGGGGTGAAGTTGGTGACCGCTTCCTGGTTGATCTGCGACACCGAGATCGACGAAAGCTGGGCAGACTTGCCGCCGGCAGCGGCGGTCACCACGATCGGGGCGACATCGGCGGCGTCATCGGCGGGGGTCGCGGCCGGCTGGGCATCCTGCGCCAGGGCGGGCGTGGCAATCAGCGCACCGGCAAGGGCGGCGAGCGACGCGCACGACAGAAAAGCGGACGGCTTCATCAGGTACTCTCCCATGAACACGTTCCCACATGCGGAGCGGGAATCGATAAATAGCCTGATACGCACCACTACAATCGTTTGCAATGCGCATTTGCGCGCTATGCAATGGATTGCATCGTCGGCTATCACTTTGCCTCGGGCTGTGGCATCGCTGCATCACCCATCGCCTCGAAGCCCGGCGTTGCACGGCTTTAAGTTGCCTGCTCTACCTTGCTTTCAGGGTTCCCCCAGCTAAAAGCGTGGCCATGACCGAAACGTCCAACGAAAAGACCGTAAGAGAGGCAAGCAAACCCAGGATCCGCAACATTGCGGAACTTGCACGCATGGCCGGTGTTTCGGCCGGCACTGTTTCGCGCGCGCTGGCCGGCAAGAGCCTGGTCAACGCCGAAACGCGCGAGCGCATCCAGGCCATCGCCCGCGAACATGGGTTCCGGCCCAACCAGATGGCCCGCCGCCTGCGCACGCAGCGCACCGGCGTGATCGGCGTGGTCATCCCGCTCGGCCACGAGCGCCGCCAACACATTTCCGATCCGTTTTTCATGACGCTGTTTGGGCACTTGGCCGATGCGCTGACGGAAAGCGGGCACGACCTGATGCTGTCGCGCGTGATCCCGGGCGATGACGAATGGCTGGATCGCATCGTCGATTCCGGCATGCTCGATGGCGCCCTGGTGATCGGCCAGTCCAACCAGATGGAGGCGATCGAGCGGGTGGCAGAACGCTATCTGCCGATGGTAGTGTGGGGCAGCCACCGTGACGGGCAGATCCATTGCACCGTGGGCACCGACAACCGCCTGGGCGGCCGCCTGGCGGCGCAGCGCCTGCTCGACCAGGGCAAGCGCAAGCTCGTGTTCTTTGGCGATACCGGCGCGCCGGAAATCGCCGATCGCCTGGCCGGGGCGCAGGATGCCGTGGCGGCATGCGCGGGGGCCACGCCGCTCGTGGCCTGTTCCACCCATCTGTCCAACGAGGAAATCCCCGAACAGGTGGCCGGGCACCTTGAGCAGTTCGCCGGCCAGATCGACGGCATCGTCTGCGCGTCTGACGTGATCGCGATGACCACGCTGCGCCTGCTGCACGAACGCGGTGTGCGTGTGCCGCACGATGTGGCCGTGACCGGGTTTGACGATGTGCCGATCGCCACGCAGACCGTGCCGCAGCTTACCACCGTGCGCCAGGATATCGCTGGCGGGGCGCGCGCGATGGTCGACCTCTTGACCCAGCGCATCGCCGGCGTGGAAACCCCATCAACGATCATGGCCCCCGAACTGGTCGTGCGCGAAAGCGCCTGACCAGCACGGGGGGCCAAGCCGCCAGGTTCAGGCCGCGACGGTGACGCGATCCCCGTCAAACGCCAGTTGGAACACCGGCGCCGGCGTGCCACCGAACTGGGCCCGCAGCAGTTCGGGATGATCGGCCAGCTTGCGCCCGTTCATGCCCCAATAGTCGATGAAGCTCCACACCGCGCCTTCGCCCGTCACCCACCAGCTATAGGTCTGGCCGGGCTCGCCGGCCGGATTGGGGGCAACCAGGCCGCTGCCGTTGATCTGGCGCCACGGGCCGGTGAGGCTGTCGGCCACCATGCCATAAAGGCCGTTGGGCCCATCGACGGCGCCAGGAGCAAAAGTATGCCGCTGGGTGGACCAGAACAGGTAATAACGGCCCTCGCGCCATACCACACAGGGGCGCTCCATTTCGTTATTCGTGCCGATCGCCTCGACCAGCGGATCTTCCAGCAGCCAGCCGGCATCGCTCAGCGTGGCCAAGCCTACCAGCCCGTTGTGCGGGTTGTCGGTCCAGGCTGCGCTGCCGGTAAAGACGATGTGACGCTGGCCGGTGGCCGGATCACGGAACCACGCGGGATCGCGAAACGCCTTGATCGAACCAGGCGCGGGATTGGTGATTTCCTGGCGATCGGCAATATAGCGGCGGCCATCGGCGGCAACGATTTCCTGCGGAGCCTGCCACTGCCCCGGGCCATCCGCGCCCAGCGTGCCGGGCACTGAGAACAGGCGCTGCTCATAGGAAAAGGCCCCGCCCTGGCGCCCGGCCACGGTGTAGAACAGCGTCACCGAAACGCCGTCATCCATCACCACGGCGCAGCCGGCCCATTCGCGGGTGCCGGGGTTGAGCCCATCGGGCAAGGCGTTGCCATGATCGCGCCAGCCATCCGCGCCGTGCGACAGCAGGCGGATACGTGCCACGTCGTGCCGCTGCACCGGATCGGGGAAGCACGGCGCGCTGAGGAAGAACCACCAGGTGCGCCCGGCATGCACCGCCGTGCGCCCGTCTTCGTGCGCCAGCGGCCAGCAGTCCCACAGATCGAGGCCGGGCATGATCGGCGCGACATCGGCCGCCGTCACCAGCGGAATTTCGGGCACGGGGTCATAGCCATGCGGCTCCCAGCGGCTCGGCTGCCGGGTGACCGGGTGAGCAATCGTTTGCGCATCGGGCTGGAAAGAAGGACGATCGGCGGACATGCGACCTCGTGCTGGTTGGCGCGTCAGGCGCGCGAGGAAGGGTGGAGGGTGTGAAGCGGCCAAGTCATTCACCCGGCCTCGATATGAAAGATCGCCACGGTCTGGGCATTCATCGGCGGCATGGGCAGGCCGGCATGGGCCAGCCAGTTGCCTGCCAGCGTTACCGGCGCATCCACCATGGCACGATGGAGCGGGGCGGTTGGGGCGGCGTGGCCACCAGTGCCACCGGCCAGGCGCAGCAGGCGCACCTTGCATGCCCCCTGCCCGGCCAGATGCGGCAAGCGCAGCGGCTGCGGCCGACGATCAGCGGCCGGCGCGCGGCGAATGGCAAACAGCAGTTGCGCCTGTGCATTGCCCTGGGCCTGCCACACCAGGCCATCGGGGCCTTCGCCCAGCCACACCTGCCCGCTATGCAGCAGATCGCGCCACGTGCGGTGAAACCCGATCCAACCGGCCAGTTCATCCCGCTCTTGCGCGTCAAGCGTGCGCGGGTCCATCTCCACACCGAAATGCCCTGGCATGGCCACGGCAGCGCGAAACGCCAGGGCCTGTGCCCGGCCCGTGGCATGGGCGGGGCTGGCGCCCACGTGGCTGCCCATCATCTCGGGCGGCAGGAACGCTAGGAACCCGCGCTGGATATCCACGCGGCTGACGGCATCGATATTGTCGCTGGTCCAATAGCGGTGGACATAGGGCGCCATACCGGCGTCGCTGCGCCCGCCACCACCTGCACAGGCCTCTATCTCGACGCCGGGATGGGCGGCGCGCAAGCGGGCCAGCAAGTCATACAGCCCGCGCACCTGTGCCGCGCCACCGGATGGCGCCAGATCGCGATTGTGGTCCCATTTCAGATAGCTGATCGGCACATCGCGCAGCAGATGATCGAGGCAATCGAACAGATAGTCACGCACCGCTGCCTGCGACAGATCCAGCACCGACTGGTTGCGGGCCGTGGGTCGCGCACGATCGGGTAGCGCCAGTGCCCAACCGGGATGGGCGCGATAGAGATCGCTATCGGGGTTGACCATTTCCGGCTCGACCCACAGTCCGAATTCCATGCCGGTGGCAATGATCCGGTGCGCCAGCGGCGCCAGGCCTTGCGGATACTTGGCTGGATCGGGCGTCCAATCGCCCAGCCCAGCCGTATCGTCGTTGCGCCCCACGAACCAGCCATCGTCGAGCACAAAGCGCTCTATGCCGATCTGCGCGGCGGCTTCGGCCAAGGCAAGGATGCGCGCCTCGTCATGATCGAAATAGCAGGCTTCCCACGAATTCAGATGGACTTTGCGCGGCGGCATGGTGCCGCCCGGCCAGCGCACCATGGCCCGCACCGCCGCATGGAACACCGCCGTGGCGCCGTTGCGCCCGTGGCTGGACCAGGCTGCCAACACATCGGGCGCGTGCCAGCTGGCACCGGGGGCCAGAACCACCTCGCCCGGTGCCAGGCGCGCGCCAGCCATGGCGATAAAGAACCCTTCGTCATCGCGCTCCACCCGGATCCGGCTGTCGCCTGACCAGCACAATTGCAGCGCATGAACCGGGCCGGTGGCATGCCCTGCCCCCTCGCCCAGCACGAACAGCCCGGCCGGGCCGCCATGGCCGGCAATGCCGCGCCGCCCTTCGCGTTGCCAGGCATGCGCCGGCAAGGGCTCGACCTTCTGCACCAATTCGGCATTGTGCCGCCCGCGCCAGGACACCAGCTGCGCGGCATCGCCCGGCAGCGGCAGCACCGCGCTGGCCAGCCAATCGAGCTGGATCGGCGCAGGGCCGATATTGGTCAGCGTGGCACCCATGCGAAAGCCGCCAAGGCCATCGGCGGCGATGGTCTGCACCAGGCGCACGCCCTGCACCGTATCATCGAGGCAGATCACCAGCCCGTCGTCGGTGCGGGCAACATCACTGTTGGTCCAGGAAACGACCATGCCGGCCCCGGTGGCATCACGTAATTCCACCGCAGCCGGACCGAACCAGCCCAGCCCGCCCACCGGCGCGCTATCGAACGGGACGTCTTCGTCAAACGAAAACGACGCTGCGCCGCGCGTGTCCGCCAGCGGCGGCAGGCCAGCAACATCCACCGCCGCGCCCCAATGGCGCCACGCGGGAGCGCGGCCCTCGCGCGGCTCCAGCACGATTGCCGCATCGCCGCTATTCAAGGCAAACATGCCGCTCATGCCAGGGCTTGCGCCTGGGCCACGGCATGGGCGCGCCCTTCGCGCACCCACAGGACCGACAGCGCCGCCGCGATCAACAGCGCGCCGCACAGCGACAGCATATTGCCCGGATCGCCACGCAGCACATGGGAATAGACACCCAGCCCCAGCTTGATGAAGCCCAGGTCCAACTCGCTCATCACCACCGCGAACAGCAACATGGGGATCACGATCATCATGTTGAAAATGCCCATATAGACCCCGGTGCGGGCCGGCGGGATGGAATTGGTGAGGATGGCATAGGGGTTACCCATGATGCTGCCCCAGGCAAGACCCACGCCCACCGCCGGCACGAATAGCAGCGCCTTGTCGGTAATGTGCGGCAGCGCCAGCATGCCCACGCCACCGGCCAGCAGGCACAGCGCATGCAGCGGTCCCGGGCCGATCCGGCGCACCAGCGGCACCATGGCAAACGCGGTAACGAACGAAATGCCGTTGTAGAACGCGGCCATTTCGCCATTGGTTAGCACCGCGCTGTGGAACGCCGAGCTATGTGCATCGGCGGTGTGATAGACCGTCCGCGCAATCGAATAGGTGACATAGAGCCAATAGCCGGACATCGCCGACCACTGGAACAGGCTCATCAGCCCAAGCTTGCGCATGGCGACCGGCATCGTGCGGATGGCGTCGGCAATCTCGGCCAGTGCCGCGCCAAAGCCCTTGGGCGCGGCATCGATATGCGCGCGTTCCTGCGGTGTCAGCGGCAGTTCCGGCACGCGCCACACCGACCACAGGATCGTCACCAGCGACAGGACGGCGCCCAGCGTGAACACCACCCGCACGGTATAGGGAATGCCATGGGCATCGACCCAATCCTGGTTCATGCCCAGGCCGACGAGGATCGAGGGCGTCAGAAATGCCAGCATCTGCGCCAGGCCGGTGAACGCACTTTGCGACAGGAACCCGGTCTGCCGCTGGTTGGGATTGAGCCGGTCAGAGACATAGGCCCGGTAGGGTTCCATGGTGATGTTGTTGCCAGCGTCGAGCAGCCACAGCAGCGAGGCAGCCATCAGCACCGACGAGGACAGCGGCATGATGAACAGCCCAAGCGCGCAGAGCACGGCCCCGACCAGGAAATAAGGCGTACGGCGGCCCCAGCGACTGGCGGTGCGATCAGACAGCGCCCCGATCAGCGGCTGCACCAGCAACCCGGTAATCGGCCCGGCTAGGCCAAGCAGCGGAAGCTGCGCCTCGTTGGCGCCAAGATAGCTGTAGATCGGGCCCATGTTGCCCTGCTGCAGGCCGAAGCTGAATTGCAGACCCAGGAAGCCCAGGTTCATTTCCAGGATACGCGCCAGGGACAGATGCGGCCGCGCAGATCCCGATGCCACGCAACCGCTGCCCGGCACCGTGCTGCCTGGCGGAGTTTCGGCCTGATTGCGGGCAAATTCCATGACGCTCTCCCAAGGGGCTTCACCGGCCCTTCGCGTGCACCATGGCACAGACAATGCGCCCTTACAACAATCGATTGCAAAATGGGCTCGTCGATCTTCGGCACGAAAGCCGCGCGAACCGCAAGAAAAAGAAACTTGCCGCGAAGGGTTTTGCCACGCACCTCGTTAAGCCGGTGTCCCTCATCCCTCCCCTCCCACTGATGGACCCTGACGAATGCCCCTTGCACACTCCGAACTCCGCCCAAATCCCGCCGGTGCCATGCGCTTTGCCCGTAACGACGCCATGATCACCGCCCCCGCTCCGGCCAACGGTTATGAACCTGCCATGCGCCGCACCCACGATGCCCGCATCGCCCTGCTCGATGAAGATCAGCAGACCCGCGACATGCTGCGTGAATACCTGGAAGGCCAGGGCATGCACGTGGTGCCCGTCGCCAATGGCACCGAACTGCGCCAGCTGGTGTCGCAGGAACCGATCGATGCGGTGATCCTCGATGTCATGGCCCGTGGCGAGGATTCGCTCGGCCTGCTGCGCGAGATGGCTGAACAGCCCGGCACGCCGCCGGTCATGCTGCTTTCCGCCGTCGCCAGCGATATCGATCGCATCGTCGGCCTGGAACTGGGCGCTGACGATTATCTCGCCAAGCCGTTCAACCCGCGCGAACTGCTCGCCCGCCTGCGCGTGGTGCTGCGCCGTGGTAACGCCGCCACCGCGCGCGCCGCTGCCACTCCAGTGCTGACCTTTGCCGGTTGGGTGCTCGATCCCACGTTCTATGTGGTGCGCGATGCCGCTGGCCGCGACGTTGACCTGACCAGCGGCGAATTCAAGCTGCTCCATGCCCTGGCAGTCCACGCCGGCCAGGTCGTCAGCCGCGAAGCGCTGCTGCGCCTGGTCCATGGCGACGAAGCCGAAGCGTTTGACCGCGCGATCGATGTCGCCGTTTCGCGCCTGCGTGCCAAGCTGGTGCGCCACGGCGGCGGCGCCCTGATCCGCACGGTACGCGGCGAAGGCTATCTGTTCGCGGCCCGCATCTGACCGCAAACTGACGCAACACCCCAAGACCTGGCGCCGCGTCCCTCCGCGCTGCTGCGTCCTGGAAGGCTTGGAACGGGGCTGCATCGCCAAGCGGTGCAGCCCCGTTCGCGTTCGTGCACGCCGCCAGCAAGCGCGCGTTAACCATTCCTTGGCCTCCGTCCTTTTATTCCCGCCCTAGCCATAGCGACGGACAGAAAGGGGCAGACGGGGCATGACGCAGATCCACGGCGGCGACACGATCGCACCCTGGCTTTGCGCGCGGGCGCCGCTGCTGGCGCGGGTGCTGGCCTGGATAGCCCGCACGACCTTGGCGCTGGATCGCGCCGTCAACGCAGCCTTGGCCACAACCGTTGCGTGGACCGGCGCGATTTGCGCGGTTATCGCCCTGCAAATCCTGCTGATCATCACGCACAAACCCTGGTTGGACGAATGGCAGGCCGTGCTGATCGCGGTGCAGACGCCAACCTGGCCCGATCTGCTTGCCGCGCTGCGTTATGAAGGCCATCCCCCGCTGTGGTACGCGATCCTGCGCGGTCTGACGCACTTTCTATCTGCGCCATTGCTGACCCTGCCGGTGGCAGCCGCCCTGATTGCGGTTCCGGGCCAGCTTGCCATCCTGCTAGGTGCACCCTTCGCGCGCAGCCAGCGGTTGTGCCTGGCCCTGTCGGAATTCGTGCTGTTCGAATTCCTGACCGTGTCGCGCAGCCTCACCCTGGGCGCGGTGTGCGTGTTCCTTGCCTTAGCGCTGTGGCGACGCGGCCACTGGGCCTGGCCATTCATCATCTTGTTGCCGCAGTGCGATTTCCTGTTCGGGGTGCTGTCGTTCGTATTCGCCGGTTGGCGCTGGGTCGAACGGCGCGCGCCGCTCGGCTGGCTGGGCGGGTGGATCGCCTCGGGCCTGCTGGCAGCATGGTGGGTGCGCCCCGCGCCCGACGTGGCGCCCGCCATCACCCAGCCTGGCCGACTTGCACGACTGATTGACTGGCTCGCTGGGATGAGCGCGCAAGGCCTGCCGCTGCAATGGCACGGCCTGCGCCCGGAATGGGGTCAGCCTCCGCCTGCTTTGCTGGGCGCGATCGCTTTGTTGGCCGTAGCAGCCATGGCCTGGACACAACTGCGCGGCCGACCGGCCGATCGCCTCGTGCTGGCCGGCTTTGCCGGATTTACGCTGGTGTTCAGCGTGGCGGTTTACGCCCTCTCGGTCCGCCACCTCATGCTCAGCACACTGCTGCTGGTGGCGATGGTCTGGCGCCAGGCCCTTGCCGGGGGGCCTGGCCCCGGCGTGTGGATGCGCGCGTGGCTATGGCTGGTGGCGGGGTGTGGCGTGTTCATGGCGGTGGTCGCCCTGATCATGCCGTTCAACAACAGCGATCGCGCCTCCGCCTGGATCGCGTCTCATAACCTGAGCCAGGAACGCTGGCTGGCTTTCCCGGAAAGCGCGGGCGAGGGAATTTCCGGGCTGAGCGGCATGCCATTTCAACGCTTGGGCAAGCGCTGCACGCAAAGTTTTACCCGCTGGAACAATCCCGAACCGCAAAAGCTGGTCGATGGCGCGCAGTTCTATCGCGTACTGGCGGCCACGGCGAAACACGAAGGCAGCTTTTATCTGCTGAGTGACTTTTCCCTGCCCGACATGCCGCCCCTGATTCGGCGGATCGGCGACGTCCCGGCCGGATTGGATGGCCAAGCCTTTCATTTCTATAGAGTTGGTGAAGGATTGCCGCCGCGCGGCCAGGCAACACCGCCATGCACGGCGCCATTTCGGCCTTTTGTCCGTTTTTAGGGAATCCTGAAGGTTTCCCCCGTATTCACTACGTCTGAAAAGCCGTTCCTGACCATTGTCGGGCTACGGCCCCGGAAGAACGAGTTGACAGGAAAAGACGCATGAGCGCTTTTGGCCGGAAGACAGGTTTGGGTGGAGCCACCGCCGCGCGCCCCTCGTTCGGCGTTGCCCGGCCGATGAAAACTGGCGAAGCCGCAACGGCCGTGCCCGCTGGCTTTGTCGAAGCAAGCCCTCTGCCCGGCGCCAACGATGACATGGGCGGCAAGCATGCCGATGCGATGAGCCGCCTGGCCGAGCGCATCAACGGCGTGGTGGACAACACCTACCAGGCGGAAGGCTTCGAGGCGTCGGTCCACAAGATCAAGGAACAGGTGCTGCCGCGCCTGCTCGAACGTGTCGATCCCGAAGCCGCCGCAACGCTGACCAAGGATGAACTGTCGGAAGAATTCCGCCCGATCATCATGGAAGTGCTGGCCGAACTGAAAGTGACGCTCAACCGGCGCGAACAGTTTGCGCTGGAAAAGGTGCTGATCGACGAACTGCTCGGCTTCGGGCCGCTGGAGGAACTGCTCAACGATCCCGACGTGTCCGACATCATGGTCAACGGGCCGGAACAGACCTACATCGAAAAGAAGGGCAAGCTGCAGCTCGCGCCGATCCGCTTTCGCGATGAAAGCCACCTGTTCCAGATCGCCCAGCGCATCGTCAACCAGGTCGGCCGTCGCGTCGACCAGACCACGCCGCTGGCCGACGCCCGCCTCAAGGATGGCAGCCGCGTCAACGTGATCGTGCCGCCGCTCTCGCTACGCGGCACGGCGATCTCCATTCGTAAGTTTTCCGAAAAGCCGATCACGCTCGATATGCTGCGCGATTTCGGCTCGATGAGCGACAAGATGTGCACGGCGCTGAAAATCGCCGGGGCGTGCCGCATGAATATCGTGATTTCCGGGGGCACCGGCTCGGGGAAAACCACGATGCTCAACGCCTTGTCCAAGATGATCGACCCTGGCGAGCGCGTGCTGACGATCGAAGACGCGGCCGAACTGCGCCTGCAACAGCCGCATTGGCTGCCGCTGGAAACCCGCCCGCCGAACCTCGAAGGCCAGGGCGCGATCACCATCGGCGATCTGGTCAAGAACGCGCTGCGTATGCGCCCTGACCGCATCATCCTGGGCGAAATTCGCGGCGCGGAATGCTTTGACCTGCTGGCGGCGATGAACACCGGCCACGATGGCTCGATGTGTACGCTGCACGCCAACAGCCCGCGCGAATGCCTGGGCCGTATGGAAAACATGATCCTGATGGGTGACATCAAGATCCCCAAGGAAGCGATCAGCCGCCAGATCGCCGAGAGCGTCGATCTGATCGTTCAGGTCAAGCGCCTGCGCGACGGTTCGCGCCGCACCACCAACATCACCGAGGTGATCGGGATGGAAGGCGATGTGATCGTGACGCAGGAACTGTTCAAGTTCGAATATCTCGACGAAACCGAAGAGGGCAAGATCATCGGCGAATTCCGCCCGTCGGGCCTGCGCCCCTATACCCTGGAAAAGGCGCGCCAGTTCGGCTTTGACCAGGCATTCCTGGAAGCGTGCCTCTGATCTTCAGCTTGCCAGGGCGGTGCGCAAAGCGCCGCCCAGCAGCACGCAGGCCATGAAAAAGCACAGCGCATAGATCATCGTCCACGGCATGCAGCCCACGCGATCGAGATCGGCATGCTTGCTGCGCCGCCGTTCGGCCACCAGCGCCACGATCGCCACCGCCAGCAGCACGGCGCCAACGGCCGCCACGGCTTGCCACGGCCCCTGCCACACCTGCTGCCAGTCTATCGCGCGCCACCGTTCGATCATGGCGGCGCCATGGCCGCAGCGCCGGCACGATGCAACCCCGCGATCGACAAGCCTTGCACTCGCATCGCCCTGCGCCTAGGCGCGCGGGCCATGCCGTCTCGTGAAAGACCCTTTCTGGCCCTGGGCCTGCGCCTGGTGGCAATGGCCATGCTGTCGACCATGCTGGTGCTGGTCAAGCTGACCGGCGAGCGTGGCATGCCGCTGCCCGAAACCATGTTCTGGCGGCAGACGCTGCCGGCGCTCATGCTGCTGGGCTGGCTTGGTGCGCGTGGGCAGTTGCATCGCCTGCGCACGGCGCGGCCGTGGGTTCATTTCCGCCGCGCGATGATCGGCACGGCCGGCATGTTCCTTACGCTCGGTGTAGTGCAGATCCTGCCCCTGGCCGAGGCGACCGTGCTGGGCTTTACCGCCCCGGTCTTTGCCGTGATCCTCTCTGCGTTCCTGCTCAAGGAACGGGTGGGTCCGTGGCGCTGGACGGCAGTGGCCATGGGCCTGCTGGGCATCGTTATCATTGCCGGCCCGAACCAGACCCACCTGCCCGCGCTGGGCGTGGCGGTTGGCGTCGGCGCGGCGTTCATGGTCGCGCTGGTCTCGATCCAGTTGCGCGACCTTGGCCGCACGGAAGAGCCACTGACAGTGGTCTTCTATTTTTCCGCGATGAGCGCGCCGTTCCTGGCGCTGTTCCTGTTCCGCACCGGGGTGCACCATGATGCCCTCGGCTGGCTCATGCTCGGCGGCATTGGCCTGGCCGGCCTTGGCGCGCAATTGCTGATGACAGCCGCACTGCGGTTCGGCCCGGTGTCCAGCGTGATCGTGATGGATTACTCGCAATTTGGCTGGGCCACGCTGTGGGGCTGGCTGGTCTTTGCCCACCTACCGCCTGCCACCACCTGGATCGGTGCGCCGATCGTGATTGCGGCAGGGCTGATCATCGCCTGGCGCGAACATGTGCGGCACCGACAGCAGCAAGCCAGCCCGGCTACCGCCTCTGCCATGGCGTAACTGCAGGGTCCTTAGGGCAAGGAACCGCATGCGAATTGGCTCGTTCTGTGCGCGTTCGGAAGGGCATGTTTCAAGCCTTTCGTCCCACAAGGAAGGGAGCCAATCTCATGATGCGCAAGATCATCGTCGCGGCCGCCATGGGCGGCCTGCTGCTGGGCACGGCTGCGTGCAACACCGTCAAGGGCGCCGGCAAGGACATCCAGTCTGCTGGCCAGGCCGGTTCGGACGCAATCAACGGCAAGTAAGTACGCCGCGATCTGAAATAATAAAGGCGCCGCAAGATCAGTATCTTGCGGCGCCTTTTTACGTTTGGCCATCAAATTCCTAGGCGCGCCTCAAGCACTCCACACCAGGCGCGGCTTGCGTGCAGCGCGGGTTTCATCCACGCGGCGGCGCGGAGCGAAGTGCGGCGCAGACTTGAGCGCGGGATCACCCGCCTTCGCGCGCGCGCCCAGGCTTTCCATCGCCATGATGAACTGATCGAGGCCGGCCTTGCTTTCCGTCTCGGTCGGCTCAACCAGCATCGCACCGTGCACGACCAGCGGGAAGTAGACCGTCATCGGGTGATAGCCCTCGTCGATCAGGCCCTTGGCGAGGTCCAGCGTGGCAAAGCCATCGGCAAAGCCATCATCGCTGAACAGCGCCTCGTGCATGCACGGGCCGGCTGCGGCAAACGGCGCATGCAGCACATGCTCCAAGCGGCGCAGCACATAGTTGGCGTTGAGCACGGCATCGCCCGATGCCTGGGCGAGGCCATCTGCACCGTGGCTCAGGATATAAGCCAGCGCACGGCTGAACATACCCATTTGGCCATGGAACGCGCACATGCGGCCAAACGCCTCAGGCGCCTCAGCGGCGCTATCGGCCTCTTCCACCAGGCGCAGCATGCCGTCGCTGCCAGGCTTGACGACCGGGAGCGGCGCAAACGGCGCCAGCGCGTCCGACAGCACCACCGGACCGGCACCCGGACCGCCCCCGCCGTGCGGCGTGGAGAAGGTCTTGTGCAGGTTGATGTGCATGGCATCCACGCCCAGATCGCCCGGGCGCACCCGGCCGACGATGGCGTTGAAGTTGGCGCCATCGCAATAGACATAGCCGCCAGCGGCATGCACCGCATCGGCAATGGTCTTGAGATCGCGCTCGAACAGGCCGCAGGTGTTGGGGTTGGTGATCATCACCCCGGCCACATGCGGGCCGAGCTTGCCGATCAGCGCGGCGGTATCGACGCGGCCATCGTCGGTGGCGGGGATCGCCTCCACCTGGAAGCCGGCAAAGGCGGCGGTGGCCGGGTTGGTGCCATGCGCGCTTTCGGGCACCAGGATCACCTCGCGCTTGTCCCCCCGCGCATCGAGCGCGGCGCGGATCGCTAGCAAGCCGCACAGTTCGCCATGCGCACCGGCCTTGGGCGTCATCGCCACGGCGGCCATCCCGGTCAGCTTGACCAGCCAGTCAGCCAGTTCGTCGATCACCTTGAGCGCGCCCTGCACCGTGCCTACCGGTTGCAGCGGGTGCACATCGGCAAAACCGGGCATCCGCGCGACCTTTTCGTCCAGGCGCGGGTTGTGCTTCATCGTGCAACTGCCGAGCGGGAACGGCCCGAGGTCGATCGCATAGTTCTGGCGCGAGAGGCGGGTGTAGTGGCGCACCGCCTCCGGCTCGCTCAGGCCCGGCAGGTCCACCGGCGCCGCGCGCAGGGCGAGGCCAGCGAGCGGCGATCCGGGTACGTCGTCGAAATCAACGCCGCAGTGGTCCATCCGCCCCACTTCGAACAGCAGCGGTTCTTCCAGGTGCAGCGCGCGGTTGCCGGTCACGGTTTCGGGCGCTTCCAGCGCGGCAGGAATGCGGTCACCCAGTTCGGGGCGCCAGCCGGCGGGGTTCAGAACAGTCATGCCAGTACCTCCGCAAGCGCGGCGCACAGGGCCGCGATGTCTTCATCGGTCGTGAGTTCGCTGGTGGCGACGAGCAGCACGTGGGTGAGATCAGCCTGCCCCGGCACCAGCCGCGACAGGGCAACGCCGCCCAACACGCGACGGGCCGCCAGCGCATCCACCACCTCGGCCGCCGGGCGCGGCAGCGTGATGGCAAACTCGTTGACATAGCTGGCGTTGACCACGGCCACGCCCGGCAGCGCCGCCAGCGCGGTGGCCGCCTGGACCGCGCGCAAATGGCTGGCGCGGGCCATGCGGGCCAGGCCTTCACCACCCAGCAAGCTCAGGTGAATGCTGAAAGCCAGGGCGCAAAGCCCTGAATTGGTGCAGATATTGCTCGTCGCCTTTTCGCGCCGGATATGCTGTTCCCGCGTGGAAAGGGTCAGCACAAAAGCGCGCTTGCCATCGGCATCCACCGTTTCGCCACACAGGCGGCCCGGCATCTGGCGCACGTACTTTTCGCGGCAACCAAACAGGCCCAGGTAAGGCCCGCCGAACTGCAGGCCAACGCCGAGCGACTGGCCTTCGCCGACGACGATATCCGCGCCCAGCGTGCCCGGGCTTTCGATCAGGCCCAGCGCAACCGGTTCGGTCACCACGGCAATCAGCAGCGCGCCCTGGGCCTGCGCGGCCGCGGCAATGCGATTGAGATCGGGAATACGGCCCAGCACATCAGGATACTGTACCAGCACGCACGATGTTTCCGCGTCGATCGCCGCGATCAGCGCTTCGTCATCGGCCTGTGCCGACACTTCAGGCTTGGCCGTCACCAGCGTATCGCCGGTAAAGCGCGCCATGGTCTGTGCCGTGCCTACGTAATGCGGGTGCAGGCCGCCCGAGAGCACGGCCTTGCTGCGGCGGGTGATGCGACCGGCCATGGCGATGGCTTCCCAGCACGCGGTCGAGCCATCATAGAGCGAGGCATTGGCCACATCGGTGCCGAACAGGCGCGCCACCTGGGTCTGGAATTCGAACAGCACCTGCAGGGTGCCTTGGGCGATTTCCGGCTGATAGGGGGTGTAGGCGGTGAGGAACTCGCCGCGCTGGATCAGGTGATCGACCGTCGCGGGAACATGGTGGCGATAGGCCCCTGCCCCGAGGAAAAACGGCACCTGGCCGGCGGTGAGGCTTTCGGCCGAAAGCCGCGCCATGTGGCGTTCCACCGCCATTTCGCTGGCATGGCCCGGCAGGCCCGCGATCGGGCCAGAGAGCCGGGCCGCCGCCGGAACATCGGCGAACAGCGCATCGATATCCGGCGCCCCGATCGTGGCGAGCATCTCGCCACGATCACGGTCACTCAAGGGAAGATAGCGCATCGTGTCAAAGCCCCGCGACATGGGCGGCATAGGCCGCCTCGTCCATCAGCCCATCAAGCTGGGCGGCATCGGCCAGCGTCATGCGCCACAGCCAGCCCTCGCCTTCCGGCGCGGAGTTGACCAGTTCGGGGGCGTCTTCCAGGGCCGGGTTTACTTCGGTAACGGCGCCCGAAACCGGGGCATAGACATCCGAAGCGGCCTTGACCGAATCCACGACAGACGCGCTGTCGCCCTTGGCCAGGGCAGCGCCCACGGTGGGCAGTTCGACAAAGGTGATGTCGCCCAGCTGGCTCTGCGCATAGTCGGTGATGCCGACAGTTGCAGCATCGCCTTCAACCACAAGCCATTCGTGATCGGCGGTGAAATAGCGGGTCATCAGGCGGCTCCTTTGCGCACGTAACGATGGGGATGGAAGGGAAGCGAAACGACAGTGGCGGCAAGGCTCTTGCCGCGCACGGAAAGGGTCAGCGCGGTGCCGGGTGTGGCCAGCGCGGTTTCGATGAAGGCCATGGCGATTGGCCGCTCCAGGCTGGGGGCAAAGCCGCCAGAGGTGACGATGCCCACGGTGCGGCCATCTGACACCACCTCGGCGCCTTCGCGTGCGGCCATGCGGCCTTCGATCAGCAGGCCCACGCGGCGCCGCGCAGTGCCTTCGGCAAAAGCCTTGGCCAGTTGTGCGGCACCGCGGAAACCGGCATCGGCCACGCGGCGGCGGGCGGGAATGGCAAAGCCGAGATCGGCCTCTACCGGATCGATATCGGGCGAAAGATCATGGCCATAGAGCGGCAGGCCGGCTTCCAGGCGCAGCGAATCCCGCGCGCCCAGACCAATCGGCTTGACCTGCGGCTGGGCCAGCAGGGCATCGGCCAGCGCCACGGCGTGATCGGCGTGAACCGAAATCTCAAAGCCATCTTCGCCGGTATAGCCCGAGCGGCTGACGCCCAGCGCCACCCCGTTCCACATGAACGGCGCGGCCTCCATGAACACCAGGCTGTCAAGCGTGCGCGCCGGATCGGCCGCCGGCACCAGGCCCAGCGCGCCGAGCGCCAGGGCGGCTTCCGGTCCTTGCAGCGCTAGCAGCGCATGGTCTGCCAAGTGGTCCAGCGTCACGCCGTGCGGCAGGCGCGCGGTGATGTGGGCGATATCGGCATGCTTGGTAGCGCCGTTGACCACCACGTAGAAATCCGGGCCGCGATTGGTCACGATCAGATCGTCAAGGATGCCGCCGTCGTCCGCCAGCAGCAGCGAATAGCGCTGCTTGCCGGGCTTGAGCGTGGTGAAGGCGCCGGGCAGCAAGGCCTCGAGCGCCTGCCCGGCATGGTCACCGCGCAGCACCAGCTGGCCCATGTGCGACACATCAAACAGCCCGGCATGGGCCCGCGTCCACTGGTGTTCAGCCAGAATGCCTTCGTACTGCACCGGCATGTGATAGCCGGCGAATTCCACCATCCGGCCGCCGCGTGCGCGGTGCCAGGCATCGAGAGGCAGGGTGAGGATAAGCGGCTTTTCGCCCGCAATCGGGGCGAGATCGTATGTGTCACTCACAAGTTTCAACTCCGCACAGAGGTGCACCCAACGGTGCCCCCTCTGTCACGGAAACCTGAGAGCTTTCCCCCGCGCCCCTAGTTGTGGCGCATCGCGGGGTTACCCCTTCGGCGGCCCCATTTCCGCAAGGAAATGAAACACTTTCCAGAGTGTCGCTATAGACCCCGTGCGGTCCTTTAGCCTGAGAGATTCCGGGGCGGTTGCTCCTTCGGCGTCACTGCTTTTTCACATATGCGAATCAGCAGCAAACTCTCCCGCGCGGGTCAGCGACAGGCCCGCCCTTTCGCGCAGGCACCCCGTGCAAGTCAACTGCCTGGATAAGCAGTCCCGCGCGCAGCGCTGTGGATGGAGCGGAATTCATGGACGAAATACCCGGTGGCCTGGGCGCTGGCCAGGTTTACAATGGCTTGGCCCACACTGGCGGCGGGGATGGAGCGATAGCGGGAAAGGTCACCCATCAGCGCCCAATCGACCAGTGGCGCCACCGCCATGCCTAGCCGCTCCGCCGGGCGGACCGCGCCTTGGCGGGCGCCGCGCAGGAGGCCCGGGCGCAGCACATCGAGACGGGCAAAGCCCAAGGCTGCCACGTCCCGCTCCACCTCACCCTTGGTGGCGAGATAAAACGCGCGCGCGGAAGGATCAGCGCCAACCGACGAAACCAGGATCGCATGGCCAACGCCCGCCTGGCGCGCCGCCGTTGCACAGCGCAGCGTGAGGTCATGGTCCACCGCCCGAAAGGCGGCGCGATCGCCACCCACCGCCGCGATCGTCGTGCCCAATGCCAGCACGATCACATCAGGGCGCACCTGCGCTACGGCATCGCCCCAGTGTTCAGGCGCGATCACCAATTGCTCCATCTGCGCGCCGGCAGGCAGGGGCGCCGCACGGCGTCCCAAGGCGACCATGCGCACGCCAGGCCGGCCAGCAGCGGCATCCAGCACGGCCTGGCCGACCAGCCCCGTCGCGCCGACCAGCAGCACGCGGATGGGATCAGACATTGCTAAGTCCTTCAGGCACTTGACCGACGATCTTCGCGTAACAGTCGATAGCATAGCGATCGGTCATGCCGGCGATGAAATCGGCGATCACGCGGCTGCGATCTGGCTCTGACAGCCGCAAGCGCGCCTGCCAGGCGGCCGGCATGTGTCCGGCATCGGCGCGATAGGCAGCAAACAGCGTTTCCACCACATGCCGCGCACGATCGGCCGCCGCCACCTGCTCGGGGTGAAGATAGAGCCGCGCATACATGAACTGCTTGAGCGTACGCTCTTCTCGGCGCACTTCCTCGGAAAACCCGCAGAGCGCGCGCCCGGCCGCGCGCACCGCCGCCACACTGTCGACCCCACTATCATCCAGGCGCCGCTGCGTTTCGCTGATCACGTCGTTGACCATCCGGCCGATCTGCCCCCGCACCAATTCGCGCAGCAGCCGCTCGCGCGGGGCATGGGGATGGCGCGCCTCGATCGCGTACCATTGATCGGCCACGAAAGGCAGTTCCAGCAGATCGTCCAGCGTCAGGAAACCGCCGCGTAGTCCGTCGTCGATATCGTGGTTGTCATAGGCAATGTCGTCGGAAATCGCGGCGATCTGCGCCTCGATCGAGGCGTGGCTGGCGAGATCGAGCGGAAAGGCCTGGTCGAGTTCGGCCAGCGCCCAGGTGGGCTTCTTCACCGGGCCGTTATGCTTGGCCAGGCCCTCGAGCATTTCCCAGGTCAGGTTGAGGCCGTCATGCTCCACATAGGGGCTTTCCAGGCGCATCAACACGCGCAAGGTATTGGCGTTGTGATCAAATCCGCCGCAATTGGACAGCGCCGCCTCCAGCGCATCCTCGCCGGCGTGACCGAACGGCGGATGGCCGATATCGTGCGCCAGGCACAGTGCTTCGGTCAGGTCTTCATCCGCGCCCAGGGCACGGGCGATCACCCGCCCGATCTGCGCCACTTCCAGGCTGTGCGTCAGCCGCACGCGATAGTGATCGCCGTCGGGCGCGATGAACACCTGCGTCTTGTGGCGCAGCCGGCGAAACGCGATCGAATGGATGATCCGATCGCGATCGCGCTGGAACTCGCTGCGCGGGCCGCGCACCCCGCCCTGCTCTGGTGCGAACTCTCGCCCACGCGAGGCAGCGGGATCGCAGGCCCAGGGCGCGCGCATGCCTGTCACCCCGCGCCCAGGATCCAGTCGGCCGCCGCCTCGGCATGAATGCGCGTGCCATCATAGATCGGCAGCACGTTGGCATCGACATCGATCACCATGTCGAGTTCGGTGCAGCCCAGCACCACGCCTTGCGCGCCGGCCTGGCCCATGGTGGTCAACAGCGTCTTGAAGGTCCGCTCGGCCGAGCGCGTGGCGCGGCCCTGCATCAGCTCTTCATAGATGATCCGGTCGATCTCATCGACATTGTCCATCACCGGCGGCAGCAGCGTGACGCCATGGGCGACCAGGCGCTTGCGGTAAAAGCTTTCGACCATGACATTGCGCGAGCCGATCAGCGCCGCGGTCTTCACGCCATTGGCCTGCATCCGCGCGCCAACGGCGTCGGCAATGTGGATCACCGGCACGCCGACCGACGCGGCCACCTGGTCATAGACCTTGTGCATCGAGTTGGCGCCGATCAGAAGCGCGGTGGCGCCAGCCTGTTCCAGCCGCTTGGCGCTTTGCACCAGGACAGTCGCAGCGTGGGCCCACTCATCCGCAGTCGAAAGCCGGGCCAGACCGGCGAAATCCAGGCTTTCGATCAGCAATGGCGCGCTCGACAACGTGCTTGTGCGCGCCTGAACCAGCTTGTTGAGATGCTCGTAATAGGTGCGGGTCGAAACCCAGCTCATGCCGCCGATAAGGCCAATCTTGCGCAAACCACTATCTCCCACCGGCGCCCCCGCCGGTCAGTCCCGTTTCGATGGCTTTCAGCCTTAGGCAAGACCACCGCCCAGGTCCAGCGGCCCACGGCAGCGATCCACCGTGTGCGCGCACGCGGTTCACCGCTTTTCGGGGGCCAATCCCATGGCGCAGAGCGCAGCGGCGCTGACCGTCACTTGCACCAGTTGCGGATCATCGAGCCGGCGCACGGTCCACACGTAATCAGCCAGGCTGCGCTTGGGCGCCTGCAGCGCCTCCAACCGGCGCAACTGACCCAGCGACAGGCGATCGGTCATACGCTCGGCCATGCAGGCGGCATTGGCATGGGACAGGCCGGCATCGACCAAGGCCGTGCGCACGCGGCCTTCGGCCAGTTTGGAGACGCAGCCGGTAGAAACGAGCGACAGCGCGGCAGCGGCGGTGACAAGAACGATGGGCTTCATGCCCGCCTTCTCGCCCCGCCGCGCCGACGCTGTCAACCAAGGGTTGTCCTCAATGCTGGAGCGCCTTGACGATCTCCTCCACCATCTTCTTGGCGTCTGCCAGCAGCATCATCGTCTGGTCCATGTAGAACACATCGTTGTCGACGCCCGAATAGCCGACCCCGCCCATGGAGCGCTTGACGAAGAAGATGGTCTTGGCCTTGTCCACGTCGAACACCGGCATGCCATAGATCGGGCTGGACTTGTCGGTCTTGGCCGCCGGGTTGACCACGTCATTGGCGCCGATCACGAAGGCCACGTCGGCCTGGGCGAAATCGCCCTGGATGTCTTCCAGTTCAAAGACTTCGTCATAGGGCACGTTGGCTTCGGCGAGCAGCACGTTCATGTGCCCGGGCATGCGCCCCGCCACCGGGTGAATGGCATATTTCACGTTGACGCCATTGGCCTTGAGCACGTCACCCATCTCGCGCAGCACGTGCTGTGCCTGGCTGACAGCCATGCCGTAGCCGGGGATGATGATGACGTTTTCGGCTTCCTTCATCAGGAATGCCGCGTCTTCGGCAGAACCGCGCTTCCACGGGCGCTGCTCCTTGGCCGCACCGCCGCTGACGGCTGCTTCGGCGCCAAAGCCCCCGGCGATCACCGACAGGAACGAGCGGTTCATCGCCTTGCACATGATGTACGACAGGATCGCACCCGAAGAGCCGACCAGCGCGCCGGTGATGATCATGGCGGTGTTGTGCAGGGTGAAACCCATCGCCGCCGCGGCCCAGCCGGAATAGCTGTTGAGCATCGAGACCACCACCGGCATGTCTGCCCCGCCGATCGGGATGATCAGCAGGAAGCCGATCACGAAAGACAGCGCGGTAATCGTGGCGATGACCCAGGGGCTTTGATCCTGGGTAAACCAGCCAACCAGCCCGAGGATTGTCAGCAGCGTGCCCAGGTTGATCACATGGCGCCCGGGCAGCAGGATCGCCGCGCCGCTCATCTTGCCCGCCAGCTTGAGGAACGCGATGATCGAGCCGGAGAAGGTAATCGCGCCGATGGCAATGCCCAGGCCCATTTCCACCCGGCTTTGCGGTTCGATCAGCCCTTGCGCATCAAGAATGCCGAAAGCCTCGGGATTGGCATAGGCCGCCAGCCCCACCAGCACAGCCGCCAGGCCCACCAGCGAGTGGAACGCGGCCACCAGTTGCGGCATCGCCGTCATCTGGATGCGCCGCGCGATGATGAAGCCGATGCCGCCACCAATGGCGATGGCCACCGCGATTTCCGGCAGGCTGGCGATCGAATGGGTAACCAGCGTGGTCGCCACGGCAATCGTCATGCCGATCATGCCATAGCGGTTGCCCGCCCGGCTCGTGCCCGGCGACGAAAGCCCGCGCAGCGCCATGATGAACAGCACGCCCGAAATGAGGTATAATAGCGGAACGATACCGCTGTTTTCTGCCGCAGGCATCGGAAATGCATTGCGCGGCGCCACACTCACAGCCGCCGAGAGGAACGAGAAGTCCATCACTTCTTCTCCTTCTTCTTGTACATCGCCAGCATGCGCTGGGTAACGGCAAAACCGCCGAAGATATTGACCGACGCCAGGACCACTGCGCCGAGCCCCAGCACCTTGGCCAGTGGCGACCCCGCCGCTGCCGAGGCGACCAGGGCGCCGACGATGATGACCGACGAAATGGCATTGGTCACCGCCATCAACGGCGTATGCAAGGCCGGCGTGACCGACCAGACGACGTAGTAGCCGACAAAGCAGGCGAGCACGAAAATGCTCAGGATCGATATGAAGTCCATAGATCAGGTACCTTCAGATCCTCCCCCGGCGGGGGAGGTGGCAGCGCCTAGCGCTGACGGAGGGGGTGCTGCTTGGCACGCGGTTATAATGGCTTGGGCCGTGGCATCAGGGTCGCGGAGAACGTCGGCGGCGGGAATGCGGATCACGCGAAGCCCGTGGCGTTCCATCCACGCCGAACGCCGGGCATCAGCAAGCGGGCGAGAGCCCATGTCATGCGAAATCCCGTCGATCTCGAAGACAGTTCTAGACGCAGCGCAATAGAAATCAGCGACAAAGCCGCCCACCGGGTGCTGTCGGCGCAGCTTGATTCCCGCAGGCCGCTGCCGAAAGCGCTGCCACAGCAGAACCTCGGGCAAGCTCATGGCTTTGCGCAGCTTTCTCGCGCTTGTCAGTGCTTGCACGCTATGATCGCGCATCGCTACCCCCCCTCCACCGCCCTGTGGGCGGTTCCCCTCCCCCGCAGGGGGAGGATCACTCGTCCATACTCACCCCTTGAGCCTTTCGTGCACGACCTGCCCGCCTTGCGTCAGGCGGATGGCGTTGCCGATTTCCTCGTCCAGCACCGGGCGGCCTTGTTCCTTGTCCCAGAAGGCCGAAAGGAAATTGAACAGGTTGCGCGAAAACAGGGCCGAAGCATCGGCCGGCAAGAGCGCGGGCGTGTTGGCATAGCCGACGATCTTCACGCCGTGGCGTTCCACTACCTGGTCGGCCACGCTGCCTTCCACGTTGCCGCCTTGCGCCACGGCCAAGTCATAGATGACCGAGCCTGGCCGCATCGTCGCGATCTGGGCATCGCTGATCAGGCGCGGCGCGGCGCGGCCGGGGATCAGCGCGGTGGTGATGACGATATCCTGCTTGGCGATATGGCTCGATACCAGTTCGGCCTGGGCCTTCTGGTATTCGGGGCTCATTTCGGTGGCATAGCCGCCCGCGCCTTCGCCCTCGATCCCCGCCACGTTCTCCACGAAGATCGGCTTGGCGCCCAGCGACTGGATCTGTTCCTTGGTGGCAGAGCGCACGTCGGTGGCGGAAACCTGCGCGCCCAGGCGGCGAGCGGTGGCGATGGCCTGGAGGCCGGCGACGCCCACGCCCATGATGAAGGCCTTGGCCGCGCTCACCGTGCCGGCCGCCGTCATCATCATCGGGAAAGCCCGGCCATAGAGATTGGCCGCCACCAGCACGGCCTTGTAGCCAGCGAGATTGGCCTGTGATGACAGGATATCCATCGATTGCGCGCGGGTGATGCGCGGCATGAATTCCATCGCCAGCGCCTCGAGCCCCGCAGCGGCATAGGCATCGACCCGGGCGCGCTGGCCAAAGGGATCGAGCCCTGCCACGATCCACGCACCAGGCGCGGCGCCAGCCAACAGCGCCGGATCGGGCCCCTGCACGCCCAGCACTATCTGCGCGCCGGCGGCGGCATCGGCGCTGGCAATCGCCGCGCCGGCGGCCTGAAAATCATCGTCGGAAATATCGGCGCCCTTCCCCGCGCCGCTTTCCACCACCAGTTTGGCCCCCAAAGCCGAGAGCTTGCGCACCGTTTCCGGTGTCGCCGCCACCCGGCTCTCCCCCGTCGCGCGTTCCCGAAGAACGGCGATCGTTATGTCATGTGACATTCTTTATTGTATGATCAGGATCACGAAAGCGACGATGAGCGCGATCACCGGCACGGAGACCTTGATCATCGAGATAAAGCCTTCGTAGGTTTCGCGTGCAGCCTTCATATCATTGGCAGACGTCATGCTCACTCATCCCTCGTTATTATCCTTGGGCGCACCTTAAACCGCTGTCCCGCGTCTCTCAAGGGCGATCGAACGGCCTGATTGTTTAATCAGGTTTTTACCAGAAATGCGTAATCGGGTGTTGTTTCAACGACGGGAAAATCATGGCCGAAGCCGACGACCGCCTGCTGATGCTGATCGATGATGAGCCTGCGCAATGCCGGCTGATCACGGCACTGGCCGCACGCGAAGGGTGGCGCACGCTCGTGGCCCGCGATTCCGAAACCGCGATTGCCACGCTCGGCACGCGCCAGGGCATGCAACTGGGTGCCATCATCCTGGATCAATGGGTTCCGGGCGACGATGCCTGTGCGCTGATCGCCGAACTCAAGGCGCGGCGCCCGGCCCTGCCGATCCTGATGCTCACCACCAGTGCCTCGCCGCTGCTGGCGGTGGAAGCAATGCGCGCCGGGGCCACCGATTACCTGATCAAGCCCGTGGCACCCGATCGCCTGCTCCAGGCCCTGCGCAGCGCAACCACGCGCGAGGCGCCCGCGGCAGAGCTTCAGCCGCTCACCGAAAAGATCGGCACGACGCTCGACTTTGATTCGATGATCGGCGCCGCGCCGGCATTCCGCGCCGCACTGGCCGTGGCGGCCAAGGCGGCGCGGACCCAGCAGACGGTGCTGATCGAGGGCGAAAGCGGCACCGGCAAGGAAATGCTGGTGCGCGCGATGCACGCCGCCAGCCCGCGCGCCAAGGCGCCGCTGCGCATCGTCAACGCTGGCGGCATTCCCGCCAACCAGATCGAAAGCGTGCTGTTCGGCCACGAAAAGGGCGCGTTTCCCGGGGCCTTCGATCGGCATATCGGTGCGCTGCAACACGCTGACGGCGGCACGCTGGTGATCGACGAGGTCGATCGCCTGCCCCTTCATGTGCAGGAACGGCTGACCCAGTTCGTCGAACGCGGTGATGTACAGCCGATCGGCGCGCGCCACTCGTTCCGCATCGACGTGCGCCTGTTCGCTTGCAGCAATGCGCCGTTGCGCGATCTGGCCGAGGCGGGTTTCTATCATGCGCCCCTGGTCGATGCGCTTAGCACGGTGCACGTGCATCTGCCCGCGCTGCGCCAGCGGTCGGGCGATATCGCCGCGCTGGCCCGCTATTTCCTTACGCGGATCGGGGAGCAGCCGGGCCTGCGCCCGCTTGGCATCACCGATAGCGCGCTGGCCCTGCTCAAGGCCTATGACTGGCCGGGCAACGTGCGGCAATTGCAGGCCACGCTGTTTCGCGCCGCCGTGTTCTGCGATGCGGAAACGCTGACCGCGCAAGACTTCCCCAATCTCTCGACGATGGTGGGCGAAACCCCGCGCAGCCCGGCGCCGATCAGCGACGGTGCCGGCGTGATGCTGTTCACCGCCGACGGCAACCTGCGCCCGCTGGAAGAGATCGAGGCCGATGTCATCCGCCTGGCGATCGGCCACTATCGCGGCCGCATGACCGAAGTGGCACGGCGCCTGGGGATCGGCCGCTCGACGCTCTACCGCAAGCTGTCGGAACTGGGCATCGACAACGCGGCCTGACAGGGACGTGCGCGGCTGGGGCTTCGACAAGCTCAGCCCGAACGGTATTCACAAACTGCTCTTTAATCCGTTCGGGCTGAGCCTGTCGAAGCCCCCGCCGCCTCAACCGACCTGCGAAAAGTCAGTCAGCGCCGCATCGCGCAGGCCGCGCCACACGCGCATGGCCTGCACCGTTTCAGCCACGTCGTGCACGCGCACCATGTGGCAGCCCGCCTCCAGCGCCTTGATCGCCAGCATGACCGAGCCACCCAGGCGCTGGTCTGCCGGTGCCTCGCCGGCCAAGGCGCCGATCATGCGCTTGCGGCTGGCAGCAAACAGCACGGGTTGGCCCAGCGCGTGGAACAGCGGCAGGGCGTTGATCAGCGCCAGGTTTTCGGCCAGCGTCTTGCCAAAGCCGATGCCGGGATCGAGCAGGATCTTCTCGGCGGCAATGCCCGCGGCCAGCGCGGCATCACGCCGGGTGCGCAGGTCATCGAACACATCGAGCACGACATCGCGATAATGCCCATCGGCGTGGAGGTCGTCCGCACCGCCCGGCGCATGCATCAGCACGACCGGCGCGCCGCTGGCAGCGACAATCTCCATGCTGCGCGGATCGTGGCGCAGGGCGGACACATCGTTGACAATATGCGCCCCGGCGGCAAGCGCGGCGGCGATCACGCTGGAACGCCGGCTGTCGATGGAAATGGCAGCGCCTGTCGTGGCCAGGCGCTCGATCACCGGCACCACGCGCTTGATCTCGTCCCCTTCCCACACCGCGGCGGCATTGGGCCGGGTGGATTCCCCACCCACGTCGATCACCGCCGCGCCCGCCGCCAGCATGGCCGAGGCATGGTCTAGCGCGACATCGGGCTTGTCGAGGAACTGGCCGCCATCGGAAAAGCTGTCGGGCGTGACGTTGAGAATGCCCATGACCAGCGGCTGATCGAGGCGCAGCACCCGCTCGCCACAGCCGATCGGGGCATGGCTCTTGCGCAGATTGGCCCATTGCGCGCTGGCGTCAGCGGCCAGGGCATCGGGCAAGGCAGCAATGGCAGCAGCTACGTCGCCCGCGCTGACAACCTGGCGCGAGACCACCTTGCCGTCACCCCGCACCAGCAGGGCAAAGCGGCTGGCACAGGCGAGCCCGCCGGCCAGGCGCACGGCCTGGCCATCGTCAGCCTGCGGGCTTTCGGTCAAGGCGATGGGGCGAAGGTAAACCGTCTCGTTCATGCCAAAGCCTTTGCCCCAACCACCAACTATTCGTCACCCCGGGCTTGACCCGGGGTCCAGCTTCTTTTGGGCGCCTTGCGCTATCCTTCAGGAAAAGCGGGGCCCCGGATCAAGTCCGGGACGACGGCAATTAACCCGATCAGTCTTCCACCGCCAACAGATAGCGCTGGCGCAGCACGTCGATCGGCTTCATCTCGCCCTTGTCCATGAAATGCCAGAACGTCCAGCCGTTGCACGAGGCGGCGTTCTGCACCTTGGACCCCATGCCATGGATCGACCCGGTATCCTCGCCTACGGCCAGGCTGCCATCGGCGCGCACAACCGCCTGCCAGCGGCGCTTCTTGTCAGCGAGCACGGTGCCCGGCGTCAGCCAGCCGCTTTCCACCAGCGAGCCGAACGGCACCTTGGGCGCGGCGCGCTTGGACTGCATGGTCTTGAGCGCGCTTTCATCGAGCGGCAGGGCCAGGTCGATACGCTCCTGCGCCACTTCAATATAATCGTCCTCGCGCTCGCAGCCGATCCAGTTGCGGCCCAGGCGCTTGGCCACTGCGCCGGTGGTGCCGGTGCCAAAGAATGGATCGAGCACCACGTCACCCTTGTTGGTGGTGGCCAGGATCACGCGATAGAGCAGCGATTCCGGCTTTTGCGTGGGATGGGCTTTGGTGCCGTTGCGCTTGAGGCGTTCCTTGCCCGAACAGATCGGCAGCACCCAGTCAGAGCGCATCTGCAACTCGTCGTTCAAGGTCTTCATCGCGCGGTAGTTGAAGGTGTACTTCGCCTTCTCGCTCTTGGCTGCCCAGATCAGGGTTTCGTGGGCATTGGTGAACCGCGTGCCCTTGAAATTGGGCATGGGGTTGGTCTTGCGCCAGATGATGTCGTTGAGAATCCAGAAGCCCATGTCCTGCAGCATCGTGCCCAGGCGGAAGATGTTGTGATAGCTGCCGATCACCCAGATCGAGCCATTGGGCTTGAGCAGGCGATAGGCCTCGCTCAACCATTCGCGGGTGAAGCGATCATAGACGGCAAAGCTGTCGAACTTGTCCCAGTGATCGGTCACCGCATCGACATGGCTGCCATCGGGGCGGGCCAGGTCGCCGCCAAGCTGCAGGTTGTAGGGCGGATCGGCAAAGATCATGTCGATCGATCCAGTGGGCAGCGAGCGCATCATGTCGATGCAATCGCCCTTGAGGATGCGGTTGACGGGCAGCGCGGGCGCCTGAACCTTGGCGGCCACTTTGGCCCGCAAGGCGCGGGTGCGCGTTTTCACTGCCGTAACCATGATACTTCCTTCCACTGTCGCTTGTTGACGTGGAATCTGAATCATCGCGAGTCGCAGGTCAAGGCGCGACTCGCCGATTTGCGGCGAGTCGCAGCGCTGCAAAAGCGGAACGGAACGAGTCCGCCAACCACATCTAGAGTCTCGGTGGGGTGCGCGACTCAAGATATGGTGCGCGCAACTGTGGAAAATTTATTCGCAGGCCTTGCGCCGAGTCGCGGCTAGAGAAGCAGCAGTTGCGCCACGGGGGCAAAACTGCGCCGATGCAGCGGCGTAGGGCCATGCGTGCGCAGGGCGGCAAGGTGCTGCGCCGTGCCATAGCCGGCGTTGCGCTCCCAGCCATAGTGCGGATGGAGTTCGGCCGCCGCCCGCATCATGCGGTCACGGTGTTCCTTGGCGATGATCGAGGCCGCAGAAATGCACGGCTCGATCGCGTCGCCACCGACAATCGGCCGCGCCGGCCAGCACCAATCGGCATGGCGCCCGTGCGGCGTGAGATTGCCATCGACACGCACCTCGCATACGTCGCCCTGCAATTGCGCCACGAGTTCCTGCACGGCGAGGGTCATCGCCAGCATGGTGGCGCCAAAGATGTTGAGGCGGTCGATCTCGGCCGGGTCCACCACGCCCACGCCCCAGTGGCACGACGCCTTGATCTGCTCTTCCAGCACCGCGCGGCGCTTGGCCGAAAGTTTTTTGGAATCGGCCAGCCCTTCGGGCGGCCGCCGCCCCAGCACCACGGCAGCGGCCACCACCGGGCCGGCCAGGGGGCCGCGCCCCGCCTCGTCGACGCCGATGACGTGCCCCGATACGCGGGTAGTAACACGGGTAATTCTGGTGGCACGGACGCGGGTTTCGGGCATTGTAGCGGGCATGACAAAAGGGATCCTCTGCCTCCTATCGCCGCTCGCGTTCCTGGCTGCAAGCTGCGGATCGCAAGCCCAGCCCGATAACGCCGCCGCCACGGCGCCCGAACAGCGCGACGGCTTCGTGATTACCGACCTGGCGCGTTTCGACAGCCCTTGGGCCATGGTGTTCCTGCCCGATGATGGCCAAGGCAAGACCGCCATGCTGGTGACCGAACGCACCGGCGCGCTCAAGCTGTGGCGCGAAGGGGCCAAGGCCGTGATCGTTTCTGGCACGCCCAAGGTGGACGCCGGCGGCCAGGGGGGCCTCGGCGATATTGCCCTCGCCCCCGATTTTGCCACCAGCGGGCTGGTCTATCTCACCTGGGTGGAAGCGGGCGCGGGGGATACGCGCGGCGCCGTGCTGGGCCGCGCGCGGCTGGTGCGCGATCAGGGCTCGCCCCGCCTTGAAGGCCTCACGGTGATCTGGCGGCAGGTACCCAAGGTTTCCGGGCGCGGCCATTTTGGCCATCGCATCGCCTTTGCACCAGATGGCAAAAGCCTGTTCCTGTCTTCGGGCGAGCGGCAGAAGTTCACCCCGGCGCAGGATATGACCACCAACCTGGGCAAGATCCTCCACCTCACGCTCGATGGCCAGCCCGCGCCGGGCAATCCCTTTGCAGCGCAAGGCGGCATTGCCGCGCAGGTGTGGACGCTGGGGCATCGCAACCCGCTGGGGCTGCAATTCGATGCGCAGGGGCGGCTGTGGGATCTCGAACATGGCCCGGCCGGCGGGGACGAGCTTAACCTGCTTTCACCCGGGAAGAACTATGGCTGGCCGCTGGTTTCCGATGGCGACAACTATGATGGCACGCCGATCCCGCGCAACGCAACGCGGCCAGACCTGGCCGCGCCGGCGATCAGCTGGAATCCGGTGATCGCACCGGGGGACTTCGTGTTCTATTCGGGCAAGGCGTTTCCGCAGTGGCGCGGGCAGGCGCTAATCGCGGCGCTGGGCGCGGCCGGGATCGTGCGCGTGGGCCTGGAACCGGGGCCAGACGGCCGCCCCGTGGGCAAGGAACTGGAGAGGATCGACTTGGGGACGCGGATACGCGAGATTCGCGAAGCACGTGATGGTACGCTATGGATTCTCGAAGACGGCGAAAACGCCCGGCTGAGGAGGCTTGCCCCGCGCTGATTTTGCGGGCAGGCGGCGGCACCATGCTCTAAAGGCAGAGCCACGCTCTTAAGGCCAGAGCCAAGCTCGCAAGGATGACGGATGCCCTTTGACCCATCGCGTGTCGATTGCTGGATCTTCGATCTGGATAACACGCTGTACCCGGCCGAAACCTGCCTGTTCGACCAGATCGACGTGCGCATGGGCGCCTATATTGCCGATCTGCTGGGCTGCGACCATGCCGAGGCGCGCCGCGTGCAGAAGATGTATTTCCACGACCATGGCACCACGCTCGCTGGCCTGATGCATTTTCACGGCGTCGATCCCTATGAATTTCTTGGCTATGTTCACGATGTCGACATGGCCCCGCTGAACCGCGCGCCGCGCCTGGAAGAACGCCTGATGCGCCTGCCCGGGCGTCGCCTGATATTTACCAATGGCGATGCCGCCTATGCCACGCGGGTGCTCGATGCCCTGGGCATCACCCACTGCTTTGAAGGCCTGTGGGACATCCACGCCATGGAATACAAGCCCAAGCCCGAGCCATCGGCCTATCGCGGCTTTGTCTCCGCCTTTGGCATCGACCCTACCCGCTCGGTGTTCTTCGAGGATTCGGCGCGCAACCTCACCCCGGCCAAGGCCATGGGTATGCAGACGGTCTGGCTCGATTTCGGCACGGATTGGGGTGCCCGCGCCCGTGACGAGACCGCGATCGATGAGACGATCGACGATCTTGCTGCCTGGCTCGACGCGCTTGCCGCCGACGGTCACCTCGGCTAGGCGCCCTGCCCAAGCAGACTGTCCAGACCCCCCAAGGCCAGACCATCTCAGTATTGCCCGGAGAAACACACATGACCGCACAGCTTGAAGCCGCCATCGAAGCCGCCTGGGACAACCGCGCGGACGTGACGCCGGCCAGCAACGATGTGCGCGTGGTGGTGGAACAGGCCCTCGCCCTGCTCGACGCCGGCCAGGCCCGCGTGGCGGAAAAGGTCGATGGCGCGTGGCGCGTAAACCAGTGGCTGAAGAAGGCCGTGCTGCTCTCGTTCCGCCTCAACGACAATGTCGTGGTTGAGGGTGGCGCCGGTGGCGCCCCGGCCTTTGACAAGGTGCCGAGCAAGTTTGCCGGCTGGGACGAAGCCGCCTTTCGCGCCGCCGGGTTCCGCGTGGTGCCGGGCGCCGTGGCGCGCCGTGGCGCTCACATTGCCAAGAATGTCGTGCTGATGCCCAGCTTCGTCAACATCGGCGCGTTCGTCGATGAAGGCACCATGGTCGATACCTGGGCCACTGTGGGTTCATGCGCGCAGATCGGCAAGAACGTGCATATCTCGGGCGGCGTCGGCATCGGCGGCGTGCTCGAACCGCTGCAGGCCGGCCCGGTGATCATCGAAGACGGCGCGTTCATCGGCGCGCGTTCGGAAGTGGCCGAAGGTGTGATCGTGGGCGAAGGCGCGGTGCTGTCGATGGGCGTGTTCCTGGGCGCCAGCACCAAGATCATCGACCGCGCCACCGGCGAAGTGCATATCGGCCGCGTGCCGCCCTATGCCGTGGTCGTGCCCGGCTCGCTGCCCGGCAAGCCGCTGCCCGATGGCACGCCCGGGCCGTCGCTCTATTGCGCCGTGATCGTCAAGACCGTGGACGCGCAAACCCGCAGCAAGACCGGCATCAACGAGCTGCTGCGCGACTGACGCGGAACCACGCGGGCTCTCCGCGCGTAGAATCAGGCAAAAGGGGCGCGCCACCCGTGCGCCCTGCCGATGAAACGCAGGAGAGTCGTCATGCAGAACGACCATACCCAACGACAGGAGCCGCCGGCGCGGCTGTCCACCGACGAAGCGCGTAGCGCCGTCGGCTTGAACGTGGTGCGCTGGGTACTTCTGATCAGCCTCGTGCTGGCAATCCTGGCCTTGTCTGCCATCTGGATCACCGGTGCGCTCACGACACCACAGGCCGATCACAACGGCGTCGTCAGTGGCCAGGCCACGCCATCTTCCTGATCTGCCGGAAACCGCGCGATGCCCAGCGGCTGGAAGCTCGAACCCGATAGCCGCGACCGCCTGATGGCGCTGTTCCCGCCACGCTATCCGCACACTGTGGCAAACCATGTGACGCGCACGGTTCATGCCGGCCCCGGTGATCCCTTGCCACCAGCGATCCGCCACGCCCGCGTTGTCGGCCATATCGATGACGGCGCGGGCGTGGAGGCGCTGGTGGTGGCGCTCGAAGGCTCCACCCGCAGGCCGGACGGTGGCATCTGGCACATCACATGGTCTCTGGCGGAAGACCGCGCGGCCCGGGAAAGCAATGTCGCCCTGGCCATGCGCGCCTGGAAACCCCGCGACGGTGGCGCAATCGTGCTCGTCCCGGCGGTGTGGTAAGACAAGTTCCCGCAAGGGCTGGCGCCCGTGCCCCCAACCTGCCATGGCCCCACCGGGACCACAGCATAAAGGGGCGGGACATGAGCGACGACGAATACGTTTACGATGATGAAAGCGGCGAATGGATGACGGCCGCGGAACTGGCCACGCGGCGCGCGGCGGCCAACGCCGTGGAAGTGCGCGACGCCGTGGGCAACGTGCTGCAGGACGGTGACCAGGTTACGCTGATCAAGGATCTTGATGTCAAAGGCGCCGGGCAGACGCTCAAGCGCGGCACGCTGATCAAGTCGATCCGCCTCACCGGTGACGCACAGGAAATCGACTGCAAGTTCGATGGGATCAAGGGCCTCGTGCTCCGCGCAGAGTTCGTGCGCAAGCGCTGAACCGGATGGAACGCACCGCTGGCCAGGGCGTTCAACGGGCAAACCCCATCAAGGAGATGCCCCAATGCCCACCAGCACCGCTTCTGCCCGTTATGAAGGGCTCGGCAAGCCCGGCAAGGGATCGATCAGCACGGCCTCGGGCGTGCTGTCAGACCAGCCCTATGGCTTTGGCACGCGGTTCGAAGGCAAGCCGGGCACCAACCCGGAAGAACTGATCGCCGCCGCGCATGCGGCCTGCTTTACCATGGCCACCAGCTTTGCCCTCGCCAAGGCCGGTTATGCCGATGGCACGCTCGACACGACCGCCAAGGTTACGTTGGAGGCCGATGGCGACGGCTTCAAGGTGACGCGCAGCGCACTTGCACTCAAGGCGGCAATCCCCGGTATCGCCGAATCGGATTTCGCCAAAATTGCCGATGAGGCCAAGGCCAACTGCCCGATTTCGCGCCTGCTGAACTGCGAAGTCACGCTGGAGCGCGCGCTCGAAGCCTAAGCGTTCCGGCACTTTCCCGTGTTTTCGTATGCGCCCGGCCACCTCCCCCATGGCTGGGCGCATATTGTTATGCATGAAAACAAACGCTTTTCAAAACCGAGCGCTCGCCACTTGCAAATCATGCAAGCGGGCGGGCAACCTAAGCAATTGCTCGCAGGCGCAGCATGGGTGAAACGCGCTGCAACAAGAACACAACAGACGGGTGTCCGAAGGCAATCTCGCCTTTATGATCAGGGGAAATTGCCATGCTTCGTTCTTTCATTTCGACCGCCGCCGCCGCTCTCGTGCTTGCCGCCCCCGCCGTGGCCTCGGCCGAAACCCAGCCTGATAGCTTCGCTTACAAGGGCGTGAGCTATTCCTACACCACCGAAACCAAGGGCGAAGAAAAGATCGTCCGTGGCACCGCCTATGCCGGCAAGGTGCCCTTCGAACTGCACATCCGCAAGAAGTCGGTGGAAGGCACGTTCAATGATCGCCCGGTGGCCTTCACGCTCAACGACGTGAAGAAGCTCGGCATCGCGGTCGACGCTGCCAAGTAAGCCTGTTGAGGCCTAACGCGGGATTGTCCCGCGCCACGCCGACATGAAAAAGGCCCTTTCGCCGCGTGGCGAAAGGGCCTTTTTCATGTGTGCGGATGCCCGGTTGGGGATCAGCGGCAACGCACGTTGTTGCTGTCGATCGCGGCACCGGCGGCAGCGCCACCGATGGCACCGAGGATCGCACCGAGCGGACGGGAATCGCCCTGGGCAATCACCGAGCCGAGCAGCGCGCCCGACACACCACCGACGATCAGGCCGGTCGAGCCATCGGAACGGCGGCAATAATAGCGACCATCATTGCCGCGATAAATCCGCTCATTGGCGCTCAGGCGATGTTCGCCGTAGCGCGGATCGTCGCGGTAATAGCGATCGGCATAGTAGCCGCCGTAGCTGGGATCGGGACGGTTGTAGTCATAGTTGCCATAGCGGCGATAATAGCCGTCGTCGCGATAGCCCCAGCCGCCGCCACCGGCATAACCGCCTTCGATGCCACCGTAACCGCCGCGATGGCGGTGATAGCCGTTGTCATAGCCGGGGCGGCCATCATAACCATCGGTACAAGCGGCGGTCAGGCCCGACGCTGCAAGTGCCACTGCCAGCAAAGCCTTCTTCATGGCGCGATCTCCATCACGAGAGGAGCGGAGCGCCACCCCATGGCGACGCGACCTTCCAGATGGACAGGCAATGATCGGAAACCGCGCTGGTTCCTGCGCTGGTTACACGATGGCAACCAGCGCAGGACGCACCGCCTTATTGCGCGGCCGGCAGATACAGTTCGCTACCGGCCTCGCGATACTTGTCGCTCATGGCCTGCATCCCCGCCTCGGCCTCTTCGGCGGCGATGAAGGTATCGGCGGCCTGGTTCTGTTTCGATGCAAATTCACGCACTTCCTGCGTGATCTTCATCGAGCAGAACTTGGGCCCGCACATCGAGCAGAAGTGCGCGGTCTTGGCCCCTTCGGCCGGCAGGGTCTGGTCGTGGTACTGCTCGGCCGTTTCGGGATCGAGGCTGAGGTTGAACTGGTCGCGCCAGCGAAATTCGAAGCGGGCGCGGCTCAACGCATCATCGCGCAGCTTGGCCGCCGGATGTCCCTTGGCCAGATCGGCGGCATGGGCGGCGAGCTTGTAGGTGACCACGCCAACCTTGACGTCATCGCGATCGGGCAGGCCCAGATGTTCCTTGGGCGTGACATAGCACAGCATGGCGGTGCCGAACCAACCGATCATCGCCGCGCCGATGCCGCTGGTGATATGATCATAACCCGGCGCGATATCGGTGACGAGCGGCCCGAGCGTATAGAACGGCGCCTCGCCACAGGCGGCCAGCTGCTTGTCCATGTTCTCCTTGACCTTGTGCATCGGCACATGGCCCGGCCCCTCGATCATCACCTGCACGTCCTGCGCCCAGGCACGCTTGGTCAGTTCACCCAAGGTGTAAAGCTCGGCAAACTGTGCCTCGTCATTGGCGTCGGCCACGCTGCCCGGGCGCAGGCCATCGCCCAGCGAATAGGCGATGTCATAGGCCTTCATGATCTCGGTGATCTCGTCGAAATGCTCGTAGAGGAAGCTTTCGCGGTGGTGCGCCAGGCACCACTTGGCCATGATCGAGCCACCCCGGCTGACGATCCCGGTCACGCGCTTGGCGGTGAGCGGAATATAGGGCAGGCGAACCCCGGCGTGGATGGTGAAATAGTCCACGCCCTGTTCGGCCTGCTCGATCAAGGTATCGCGGAAGATGTCCCAGGTCAGGTCTTCGGCAATGCCGCCGACCTTTTCCAGCGCCTGATAGATCGGCACCGTGCCGATCGGCACCGGGCTGTTGCGCAGGATCCATTCGCGCGTGTCGTGGATGTTGCGCCCGGTCGACAGGTCCATCACTGTGTCGGCGCCCCAGCGGATCGCCCAGACCATCTTGTCCACTTCGTTGGCCACATCAGACGCGACCGCCGAATTGCCGATGTTGGCATTGATCTTGACCAGGAAATTGCGCCCGATCGCCATCGGTTCGCTTTCCGGGTGGTTGATGTTGTTGGGGATGATCGCCCGCCCGCGCGCCACTTCATCGCGCACGAATTCGGCCGTGACGTAATCGGGGATGCTGGCGCCCCAATCCTGGCCATCGCGCACCAGGGCTTCCTTCAACTGGCGGCGGCCCAGGTTTTCACGGATCGCCACGTATTCCATCTCGGGCGTAACGATACCCTGGCGGGCATAGTGCATCTGCGTGACATTGGCGCCGGCCTTGGCCCGCAGCGGTGCGGGATTGACGTTGGGGAACGCCGGTACGCCGCCCGAACGGTCCGGCCCCTTGAGGCCATTGTCCTCGGGCTTCACCTCACGCGCGGCATAGGTTTCCACGTCGCCACGCGCCATGATCCAATCATGGCGCAGGCGCGGCAGGCCAGCGCGAATGTCGATCGCCTGCTTGGGATCGCTATAGGGGCCTGAGGTGTCATAGACGCGCAGCGGCGGCTCGCCGCAGCCAGGCTCCAACGCGATTTCGCGCATCGCCACGGTCATGCCAGGGAAACGCGGCGATTCCACGTGGATCTTGCGGCTGCCGCGGATAGGGCCGGTGGTGACACCGATTTCCAGCGGAGAATTGAGATCGGCCATACACGAGGTTCCTTTCGTGTGGACGAACGAAAGGCTGTGGCACGCACGTGTAACGCTGGGCCGGCCCTCCCTCCGCCCGTGCTAACGGGTTCAGGTTCGACGGGTCGGGCTGCGTGACCAGCCCCTCTCAGCCTTTGCTCAACCCGGCAACGCAGGCGCGTTGCCCAGGCCACTGGCTCCCCGGGGTGCCCGCATCCTAGGGCCAAGGGCGTAACGCTGCAAGCCGGACCGACGCCATCGTCGGTCGAGTTGAGACAAGCGCTACTTTTTTGAAAATGATTATCACTCTCCTTGACTCATGATAACCATTCGCATTAGCGGGCGGTGAGAAATCATTGTTCAGGAAGGATTGAGACCATGGCCCCCACGCATTTGCGCCACGCGATGCTGGCCTGCGGCGTTTCGCTGGGTGTGCTGGCGGCGGCGCCCGCCCATGCCGACAGCACTGCGGACGCCGCGAGTGCCAGCGCCAGTGATGCCGACGCTGGCCGCACCATTGTGGTCAACGGCGAAAAGGGGGAGACGGTGGCAAGCGGCGCTACCGGCCTGGCGCTATCCTTGATGGATACGCCGCAATCGGTCAGCGTGGTCGATCGAAAGTTCCTGGATGACTTTGCGCTGGACGAAACCAACCAGCTGCTGCGCTACGTTACGGGCGTCAATGTCGATCAGGTGGAAACCGAGCGCACATACTACAACGCGCGCGGGTTCGACATCGTCGACGCGATGATCGACGGGATCAGCCTGCCCAATATCTGGGGCCCGACGATCGGCGCCCAGGATTCGGTGATGTGGGACAACGTGGAAGTGGTGCGCGGGGCCAACGCGCTGCTCACCGGCGCAGGCAATCCTTCGGGCACGATCAATTATCACCGCCGCCATCCCACCGGCCAGCGCCATATGTCGGCCGAGCTGTCCTATGGCTCATGGAACAAGAAGCGCGCCGAGGTGGACCTTGACCTGCCGCTGACCGCCGATGGCAAATGGGCCGTGCGCGTCACCGGCGCGGCGCAGGACGGCGATTCCTACCTGCGCAGCTATCACCACAGCCGCACCGCGATTTCCGGCGTTCTGGATGGCGAAATCACCCCCAACCTGCATCTCTCGGCCGGCTATATGCGCCAGGATGGCAAGTCCACCGGGGTGATGTGGGGCGCCCTGCCCTTGCAGGACAGCAAGGGCAACCAGCTGGAGTTTGACCGCAGCGCCTCTACCACGATGGACTGGACCTATTGGAATACGCATGACCAGACCGCCTATGGCCAGCTGACCTGGGATTTCGCCCCGGGCTGGAGCGTGCGCGCCCATGTCACGCGCAAGTACCACAACGAAGATTCGCGGTTGTTCTATGTCTATGGCACGCCAAAGCAGGACAGCCAGACCGGCGCCTGGGGCGGGCTCTTTGGCAATCCCGGCGCCTATGCCCCCGTCGCCAAAGGCTGGATCTATGACGGCACGGTACAGGGCAGCTATCGCCTGTTCGGCCGCGACCAGCAGCTGACGCTGGGCGTGCAGCGCACGGTGGGAACCTATGAATACTATGGCCGCGCCGTGCCTGACAGCGATCCTGCCTGGGCTCAGATTCGCGGCCTGCCCGGCAGCTGGACCGGACAGGAAGTCGCCCTCCCCGCCTATGGCGCCAGCGTGCAGCAGGAGCATACCGAAGATCGCCAGTGGCGCCTGCGCGGGGCATCGGATGTATCGCTGACCCAAAAGCTCAGCGTGCTGCTGGGCGCCAGTTACCTTGTCGAAAAGACGCGTGGGATCAGCTTTGGCGCCAGCACCGACAAGAATGAAAAGGCGCTGAGCCCATTCGTCGGCGTGACCTACAACGCCCTGCCCGGCGTCAATCTCTATGCCAGCTATTCCAGCATCTTTGCCCCGCAGGCCAATCTCGACATCGACCGCAGGCCCTTGGGCGCGGCCAAAGGCAAGAGCTATGAAGCCGGGCTCAAGGCGCAGACACCGGGCGGCGGGCTGTTTGGATCGGTCGCCTGGTTCCGCGCCGAACAAAGCAACCTGGCCGATGCGGGCGCTTACGACACGGCCACCGGCCAGACCCTGTACAACGGCATCCGCGCCGTCAGCCGCGGGGTAGAGGCCGAAGTGGGTGGCAAGCTGACCTCCACGCTCACGATCCAGGCCGGCGCCACCACGCTCAAGATGGACGATGGCGCGGGCAGGCAAGTGCGTACGTATGTGCCGCGCAACACCGCCAACCTGGCGCTGCGCTGGAATCCCATCGCGCCGCTGCAACTGGGCGCGGCGGTCAAGTGGCAGGACACGATCTATTCCGGCACCGTGCGCCAGGGCGATTATGCCACGCTGCAATTGCAGGCCGGGTATAAATTGAACGAGAACGTTCAGTTCAATTTCAACGTCGCCAATGTGACCAACCACAAGTACCTGACCAGCCTGTATTGGACGCAGGCCTATTACGCCGCGCCGCGCAATGTCACCGGCTCTGTCCGTGTGACGTTCTGACCGTCATGGCGCTTCCCGGCCGTCCGTTCTGGGTGATCGTCCATCGCTGGGCGGGGCTGACTCTTGCCCTGTTCCTGGCGGTGGCGGGGCTCACCGGATCGCTGTTGCCGTGGTTCGAGGAACTCGACGCAGCCACGGCGCCAGCGATGCAGAACGCAGCCCCGCCCCGCCCTGGCATGGCAGCGCTTGATCCGCTGGCGGTGCGCGCCGGGCTGCTTGCCCGCCATCCCGCGGCGCGGGTCGATTTCGTCTACCTCACCCGCCTGCCCGGCCGGGCCGATCGGCTCTATGCCACCTGGCCCGACCCCAGGACCGGCCTGGAACGGCGCGATCGGCCGGATTGGGACGATGTCTTCCTCAATCCCTGGACCGGCGCCGAGCAGGGCCATCGCCGCAATGGGGACGTGCGCCAGGGCATCAAGAACCTGATGCCGTTCCTCTATCGCCTGCACTATTCTCTGGCGCTGGGCCCATGGGGCCTGTTCGCCATGGGCGTGGCAGCGCTGGTCTGGACGGCGGATTGCTTTGTCGGGTTCTATCTCACCCTGCCGCCCGGCGCGTTGGGCAAAGGCGGCCTGTGGCGTCGCTGGCGGCCCAGCTGGAAAGTGCGCCGGCCCACCAGCAGCTACAAGCTGACATTCGACCTGCACCGCGCCGGTGGGCTGTGGCTCTGGCCGATCCTGCTGGTCTTTGCGCTGTCCAGCGTCTCGTTCAACCTGCCCCAGGTCTATCGCCCGGTGCTTGGCCTGCTGGGCGGGCAGGATGACGAGGCCCTGCTGGAAGCGTCTGCCCTGCCCAGCCCGCGCTGGAACCCCGCGCTCGATTTCCCCGCCGCCGCGCGACACGGGGCGGCACTGGCGCAGCAAGAGACAGCGCGGCGCGGGCTGTCCTTGCGCCCGGATGGGCGGGCCTGGCTATGGTACATTCCGGCAACCGGGCTCTATGTCTATGGCGTCAAGTCTTCGGCTGACATCACGCCGGAAGGCGGCGGCACGCGGATCGCGTTTGATGGCAACAGCGGCGCGCTGCGCCACGTCTCCGTGCCTACCGGAGCCCAGGGCGCGACAACGTTCACCACCTGGATTGTCGCGCTGCACATGGCCCATGTCGGCGGGCTGGCATGGCGCATTGCCGTCAGCGTGATCGGCCTTGGCATCACGGTGCTGTCGGTCACCGGCGTGTTGATCTGGCTGCGCAAGCGATCGGCCCGCGCCGGCCGCCGCTTCAAGGCTGCGGCCCGGCCGGCTCCGGCATGACATCAACACTTCGCCGCGGAAAAGCGCCGTGCATTGCTGACAGGCCCTTAGGGGCGGTTGCATGGTCGCGCCGCCTGGCCTAACGCCATGGCAATGAGCATACGCCATGCCGACATCGCGATCCTGGGCGGGGGCCTTGCCGGGGGATTGATCGCGCTCGCCCTGCGCAAAGCCCGCCCGGATTGCACCCTGCTGCTTGTCGAACAGGACCATGTGCTGGGCGGCAACCACGTGTGGTCCTTCTTCGGATCAGACGTGGGCAAGGCCGGGCGCGAGTTGCTGGCGCCGATGGTCGTTGGGGCGTGGTCGGGATATTCGGTGCGCTTTCCGCAGTATCGCCGCGATCTCTCGACCAGCTATTATTCGATGACCTCGGCCCGCTTTGACGCCACGATCCGCGCTGCCTTGCCGGCTGACGCGATCGTCACCGGCGCACGCGTACTCGCCGCCGGCACCGGCGCGGTGACCCTGGCCGATGGCACCCGGATCGAAGCCGGCGCAGTGGTCGATGCGCGCGGCATTCGCCTGCAGGGGCAGCTTTCAGGCGGCTGGCAAAAATTCCTCGGCCAGCGCGTCAAGCTGGCGCAGCCCCATGGCCTGATCAAGCCGATCGTCATGGATGCCACGGTCGAACAGGTCGATGGCTATCGCTTTGTCTATTGCCTGCCGTTTGGCGATGACGAGATCTTCATCGAAGACACCTATTACGCCGACAGCCCGGCGATCGATCACCCCGCCCTTGCCGCCCGCATCGCCGATTATGCCCGCAGCCAGGGCTGGTCGATCGTGGAGGTGTTGCACGAGGAACAGGGCGTTCTGCCCGTGGTTTCCGCCGGCGATTGGGACGCGTTCTGGCGCTCCTCAGGTGGACAGATCGCCCGCGCCGGTACGCGCGCCGGCCTGTTTCACCCGGTGACCAGCTATTCCGTGCCCGAAGCGGTGCGTTTTGCCCTGGCCGTGGCGCAGCAGCCCGATCTGACGCACGAGGCGCTGGCCGGTTTCAGCGAACGTTGGGCCAAGCGCCACTGGCAGCGCAACAGCTTTGGCCGCCTGCTGTCGGCCATGCTGTTCCAGGCAGCAGAGCCGTTGGCACGCTATCGCATGATGGAACATTTCTATCGGCTGGATACCCGGCTGATCGAACGCTTTTATGCCGGACGCAGCAGCTTGCTGGATCGCGCCCGGATTTTTGTGGGGCGGCCCCCGGTACCGATTTCGCGCGCCCTGGCGGTGCTCGCCGGATCGGGCGCCCGGCCGCGGCCTCTCACTTTGGCAGGGATGCGCAAGTAAATGAAAAGAGCATGCGTCATCGGCGCCGGTTTTGGCGGCTTGGCCCTGGCTATCCGCCTGCAGTCTGGCGGCATCCAGACCACCCTGATCGAAGCGCGCGACAAGCCCGGTGGCCGCGCCTATCACTGGCAGCGTGATGGCTTTACCTTTGATGCCGGGCCCACGGTGATTACCGATCCGGCCTGCCTGGAAGAGCTATGGGGCCTGAGCGGGCACAAGCTGTCGGAAGATGTCGAGCTGATGCCGGTCATGCCGTTCTATCGGCTGAACTGGCCCGATGGCACGAACTTCGATTATTCCAACGATGAATCCAGCCTGCGCGCCGAAATCGCCAAGATTTCCCCGCGTGACGTGGCCGGCTACGAAGAATTCCTGGGCTATTCCGCCGGCGTCTTCGAAGAAGGCTATGTCAAGCTTGGCGCGGTGCCGTTCCTGGATTTTGCCAGCATGATCAAGGCCGCGCCGGCCCTGGCGAAGTACCAGGCCTGGCGCTCGGTCTATTCGATGGTGTCAAAATACATCGAAAGCGAAAAGCTGCGCGAGGCGTTCAGCTTTCACACGCTGCTGGTTGGTGGCAATCCGATGAACACCAGCGCGATCTATGCCCTGATCCACAAGCTGGAAAAGGATGGCGGCGTGTGGTGGGCCAAAGGCGGCACCAACCGCCTGATCGCCGGCATGCTCACCCATTTCCAGCGCATCGGCGGCGAAGTGCGCATGGGCGATCCGGTGGTGCGGGTCGAAACGCTGGGTAACCGCGTGACCGGCGTGCACACCGCCAGTGGCTGGCACGGCAATTTCGATGCCGTCGCCTCCAACGGCGATATCATGCACACCTATCGCGATCTGCTGGGCGACAGCGCCACGGGCAAGAAGCGGTCGCGCGCGCTCAAGCGCAAGAAGTTCTCGCCCAGCCTGTTCGTCGTGCACTTCGGCATCGAAGGCACCTGGCCGGGCATCCCGCACCACATGATCCTGTTCGGCCCGCGCTATAAGGGCCTGCTCGACGATATCTATCAGCACGGCGTGCTGCCGCAGGACTTCTCGATCTACCTGCACCATCCCACCGTGACCGATCCGTCCGTCGCGCCCGAGGGGATGAGCACGTTCTATGCCCTGGTCCCTGTCGCCAACATGGGCAAGCTGCCGGTGGACTGGGCCGAAGTTGGGCCGCTGCTGGAAAAGCGCATCCTCGATGAAGTGGGCCGCCGCCTGATCCCCGACATCCACAGCCGCATCGTCACCAAGTTCCACTATGCGCCTACCGATTTCGCGGCCGATCTTTCCGCCTATCAGGGCGCCGCGTTCAGCCTCGAGCCGTTGCTCACGCAAAGCGCGTGGTTCCGCGCGCACAACCGCGATGACGATATCGCCAATTTCTATCTGGTGGGTGCCGGCACGCATCCAGGCGCAGGCATTCCCGGCGTGGTCGGCAGCGCCAAGGCCACGGCGCGGCTGATGCTGGAGGACCTGCAGTGAAACGTATCGCCGTCTATTGTGGATCGGCCAGTCCGGCCGACCCGCGCTATGTCGCGCTGGCTGCCGATGTCGGCCGGCAGCTGGCCGAACGCGGCATCGGCGTGGTCTATGGCGGGGGCCGCCTGGGCCTGATGGGCGCCGTGGCCGATGGCGCACTGGCCGCTGGTGGTGAAGTGATCGGGGTGATCCCCCAGGCGCTGGTCGGTGCCGAAGTGGCGCACCATGGGCTGACCCGGCTTGACGTGGTGCCCGGCATGCATGCGCGCAAGCAGGCTTTCGTCGATCTGGCCGATGGTTTCCTCACCCTGCCCGGCGGCGTGGGAACGATGGACGAATTGTGGGAAGCGATCAGTTGGGCGCAGCTTGGTTATCATGCCAAGCCGGTGGGCGTGCTTAACGCGTTCGGGTTCTATGATCACCTGCTGGCGTTCAACCGCCACATGATCGAGGTCGGCTTCATCCGCCCGGTCCACGCCGGGATCATGGTGGCCGAGCACGAGCTTGACCTGCTGCTGCAGCGCATGGCCGCGCACGAGCCGCACCGCCCGATCATCGCGATGCAGGCCTCGGACCTCTGATCCCATGACCCTGGCCGCTCCCGATCGCGCCGCGCTGGTGGCTGCCGCGCGCGACACGATCCGGCGCGGCTCGAAAAGCTTTGCCGCCGCCTCCACCCTGTTTGACCGCGTCACGCGTGAGCGGGTCTGGCTGCTCTATGCCTGGTGCCGCGCGTGCGACGATATCGTCGATGCGCAGGACATGGGCGGCGCACTGGGTGACCAATCCGGCGCGGCCGAACGGCTGGCGCTGGTCCGCGATCTGACCGCGCGGGCCATGGCGGGCGAGCCGACCGGCAACCCCGCGTTCGATGCGCTGGGCCTGGTCGCGCGCGAAACCGGCCTCACCATGGCCATGGCCGAGGCGGTGATCGACGGCTTTGCCTTGGATGCCGCCGATTGGCAGCCGCGTACCGAGGCAGACCTCATGCGCTATTGCTGGCACGTGGCGGGCGCGGTGGGCGTGATGATGGCGGTGGTCATGGGGGTTTCACCCGATGACGATGACACCCTTGATCGCGCGGCAGACCTGGGCCTGGCGTTCCAGCTGGCCAATATTGCCCGCGACCTGGCCGAAGACGATGCCGCCGGTCGCTGCTATCTGCCGGCCGAATGGCTGGCCGAGGTTGACCTACCGCCGGGCGAGCAGCTCAAGCCGCAGTACCGCGCCACGCTGGCCATCCTGGCCCAGCGAATGTGCGCCATGGCCCAGGCCCACGAATGCTCTGCCCGCATCGGTGCCGGCCGGCTGCAACCGCGCCAGCGTTGGGCGATCCTGGCCGCCGCCGGCATCTATGGCGACATTGCCCGCAAGGTGGCGGCGCGTGGCGATCGCGCCTGGCACAGCCGCACCGTGGTGTCGGGCAAGGCCAAGCTGGCGTGGATTTTCCGCGCCGGCTGGCAGGCGCTGCGCCCGGTGCCGCCGGCATGCCGAGAGAGCGCGCTGGCCCGCCGCCACAGCCGGCAAAGCCTGATCGCCCTGGCGCAGGCCCGCCCCTGGGGTTGAAGCCTCGCGCGTCGTTCATCGATCAGGGGATGACCCCGGCCGCAAACACGGGCATGATATCGGGCATGGAGCGATCCCCCCTTATCCTGCGCATTCGCTGGCCGGTGCGGCTGTGGCACTGGATCAACGCGCTGACCGTGTTCATCATGCTGATGAGCGGGATGATGATCTTCAATGCCCATCCGCGGCTCTATTGGGGCAAGTTCGGCGCCAACTTCGACAAGGCCTGGCTGGAAATCGGCAACCATGGCGCGCGCGGTTTTCTCGCGCTGGGCGGCCATGAATGGCCCACCACCGGCGTGATCGGCTATGCCCAGGATACCGCGCTGGCGTTTCCGCCCCTGGTAACGCTGCCCACGCATTACAACCTGTCGCTGGCGCGCGGATGGCATTTCCTGGGCGCGTGGATGCTGGTGATCAGTCTGCTGGGCTTCCTCGCCTATGCGCTGCTTTCCGGCCATTTGCGCCGCGATCTTGGCCTTTCGCGGGAAGAGCGGCGGCCACGGGCGCTGCTGCACGACGTTACCGAGCATCTGCGCCTGCGCCTGCCGCGCGGAGAGGCGGCGCGGCATTACAACCCCTTGCAGAAGATCGCCTATCTTTCGGTGCTGCTGGGCGTCTTGCCGCTGATCATCGCCACGGGTCTGGCCATGTCGCCGACGATGAACGCTGCGTGCCCATGGCTGCTGACGCTGCTGGGTGGCCGACAGTCTGCCCGGTCGATCCATTTCCTCTGCGCGCTGGCGATGGCGCTGTTCATTGCCGTGCACCTCGCCATGGTAGTGCTGGCCGGGCCATTCAACGAGTTGCGCGCGATGATTACCGGCTGGTATCGCCTGCCACCGGAGCGCCAGCCATGAGCGGGTTTTCGCGGCGCGGCCTGCTGGTCGGATCGGGTGGGCTGCTGCTGTCGGGGTGCGATCGCATCACCACCTCGCCCACGGCCAAGTCGCTGCTGTCGCTGGGCGAAAAGGCCAGCCGCAGCGCACAGCGGCTGGTCGCCGGCAATGCCCTGGCGCCGGAGTTTTCCGCGGCTGACATTTCGCCGGTGTTCCGCGTCAACGGCAATACCCGGCCCACGGCAGCGGCCTATCTCGCGCAGGTGGAGCGCGGCTTTGCCGATTGGCGGCTGACCGTCGATGGCCTGGTGGCAAAGCCGATGGCGTTTAGCCTGGCGCAACTGCGCGCCCTGCCCCAGCGCACCCAGATCACCCGCCACGATTGCGTGGAAGGGTGGAGTGCGATCGCGCAATGGACCGGCGTTCCGCTCGCCCTGCTGCTGCACGGTGCCGGCGCCCTGCCCCAGGCGCGCTATGCCGTGTTCCACTGTGCCGACGATTTTTCGGGCAAGCCCTATTACGAATCGATCGACCTGGCCGAGGCGCTGCATCCCCAGACGATCCTGGCCCACACCATGAACGGGCAGCCGCTCTCGGTCGGCCATGGCGCACCGCTGCGCCTGCGGGTCGAACGCCAGTTGGGCTACAAGCAGGCCAAGTATGTGATGCGGGTGGAACTCGTCGCCAGCCTTACCGGCCTTTACGGCGGCAAGGGCGGGTACTGGGAAGACCATTCCGGCTATCAGTGGTGGGCGGGAATCTAGGCCGCCACCACCCGCGTTTCGATCAGGCTTTGTGCGCAATCGGTGATCGTCTGTTCCACCGGCCGCGTTGCCCAGCCCAACCGGCTGAGCGCATGGCCAGCATCGGTATCGCGCACATTGCCAAGTTCGCCGGTCACCTGCCGCACCATCGGATTGACCAGCGCCAGGGCGTGGACCATCCAGTCGGGCACATGGCGCAGCGGCACGCGCCGGGCCTTCTGGCCCAGTTGCTGACGCAGGATGCGGGCAATGTCGATCATCTTGAGGAACGGGCCAGAGGCGATGAAGCGTTCGCCATCGATCCCCGGCTCGGTCAGGGCGCGCACATGCAGCGCTGCCACGTCGCGCACGTCGACCACGCCAAAGCCAAGATCGGCGCAGCCCGGCACCGCACCAGCCAGCAATTGCCGCACCAGCTCGATCGAGGTGGAATAGTCTTCACCCCACACCGGCCCCAGTACCACCGACGGGTTGATCGAGACGAACTCCATGCCGCGCCCCTCGCGCGCGATCCATTCGCGCGCCGCGCGTTCGGCCAGGGTCTTTGACTTGGCATAGGCATGCACGCCCGGGCCATCGGTGTCGGTCCGGTCCGCCTCGGTAAACCGGCGGATGCCCTTGCCGTGGCCATAGACGATCGCCGCCACCGACGATGTCTGCACGAACCGTTCCACCCCGGCAGCACGGGCAAAGCGCAAGGCGCGCAAGGCCCCTTCGCGCGCCGGCAGAATCAGTTCATCTTCCTGGCGCGGGGCTTGTACGGTGATGGGCGAGGCGACGTGGCAAACGTGGCTGCACCCGTCCATCGCCGCGCGCCAGCCCTTGTCGTCCATCAGATCCGCTTTGAAAAACCGCAAGGTGGCATAGCTGCCGCCAAGCTGGGCACGCAGCTGCGCTTCGCGTGCAAGATCACGCACCGTCGTGTTGACGGTCCATCCCTCGTCCAGCAACGCCCGGATGATATATCCGGCGATATAGCCCGATCCGCCCGTGACCAGCACGGTGCCGCCGATCTTGTCCATTGATTCCGCCCCCAGCCCTCTCCGCCTACAGCCTATCGTACCGGCGGCGCAGTTCAACGGGCATCTTTGGTTAATGCGGAATCCCGATGCGCCAAGTGGGTCAGCGCATCAGGACAAGTTCCTCGGCCATCGATGGATGCAGCGCCACGGTGGCATCGAAATCGGCCTTGGTCAGCCCGGCTTTCACCGCAATGGCAGCAGCTTGGAGCACTTCTGGTGCCTCCGGCCCGATCAGGTGTACGCCCAGCACCTTGTCGGTCTGCGCATCGACGACCAGCTTGTAAAGCCCGCGCTCGTGGCGGTGGGCGAAGATGTTCTTCATCGGGCGGAAGTCAGAGGTGAAGACCTTGACGTTGCTGCCCAGCATCTCGCGGGCCTGCGCTTCGGTGAGGCCGACACTGGCCAGCGGTGGCTGCGAAAAGACCGCGCTCGGGATGCAGTCATAGGCCACGCGCGTGTCCTTGCCGCCAAATACGCGATCAGCAAAGGCGTGCCCTTCGCGAATGGCGATGGGCGTCAACTGCACGCGGTTGGTCACGTCACCCACCGCAAAGATGCTGGGGCACGATGTCTGCGCGGTGTCGTCCACGCGGATTTCGCCATGTTCGCCAAGTTCGATGCCGGCGTTTTCCAGGCCCAGCCCGTCGGTCTTGGGACGCCGGCCGGTCGCGACCAGCACCGCATCGGCGCCAAGCGGATCAGGCTGGCCCTTCATGTGCACGTTGAGGCAGCCGTCCTCCAGTCGCTCGACACGCTCGATACCGCAGTTGAACTTGTATTCGATGCCGCGCGCCATGGTGATCTGCAGCAGGCGGTCGCGCAGCGCCGCGTCGTAGCCGCGCAGGATCGTCTCGCTGCGGTTGACGACCGTAACATGGCTGCCCAGCGCATTGAAGATGCCGGCAAATTCCAGCGCGATATAGCCAGCCCCGGCAATCACCACGCGGCGCGGCAGCTTTTCCAGGCTGAATACCTCGTTGGAGGTGATGCAATGCTCGGCGCCCTCGAACGGCGGCATCACCGGCCAGGCGCCCACGGCCACCAGGATATACCTGGCGCTGATCTCGCGCCCGCTCGCCAGCTTGACGCTGTTGGGGCCGGTGATCGTGGCGCGTTCGAGGAAATGCTCAACCTTGTTGGAATTCAACGTGTTGGTATAGGCCGCGTTCAAGCGGTCGACATCCTTGGCCACCGCGTCGCGCAGCGTCGGCCAATCGAACGTCATCTTCTCGACGGTCCAGCCATAATTGGCCGCGTCCTGCAGTTCCTCGGCGAAGTGTGATCCATAGACCAGCAGCTTCTTGGGCACGCAGCCGCGGATCACGCAGGTGCCACCCACGCGGTATTCCTCGGCCACGGCCACCCGCGCGCCATAGCCGGCGGCGATACGGCTGGCGCGCACCCCGCCCGATCCGGCCCCGATCACGAACAGATCATAGTCGTAGGCGGGTTCGGTCATGGCACGGCCTTTTTGCTGCTGAATCGGAAACTGGCGCCGGATATGGCAACGATGCCCATCCGGCGCCAGCCCTGGCGTAGCGATTATCTGCGCCGTTTATTCAATTAGGCAGGCTAACGTTCACTCCACGCCGATGCCGGCTTCGGCCAGCAGTGCTTCGGTGCTGGGATCAAAGCCTTCGCCGCCACCGGCATCGATCTTCTTGGCAATCGCCTTGCCCAGTTCCACACCGAACTGATCGAACGGATTGATGCCCAGCAGCATCGCCGAAACGAACACGCGGTGTTCGTGGAAGGCGATCAGCGCGCCCAGCGTGGCAGCGTTGAGTTCGTCGCACAGGATCGTTGCCGAAGGCCGGTTGCCCGGATAGGCGCGCGCGCCATCCTCGCTCGCCTGGCCCGCCATCAGCGCGGCGCCCTGGGCAAAGCAGTTGGACAGCAGGATCTTGTGATGGACCGGATCAAGATCATGGCCCGGCACCTTCACGGCCAGGAAATCCACCGGGATCAGGTGGGTGCCCTGGTGCAGCAGCTGGAACACGGCATGCTGCGCGTCGGTGCCCACGCCACCCCAGGTGATCGGCGCGCTCGGGCGGGTCAGCGGCGTGCCATCGGCCAGCACGCGCTTGCCGTTCGATTCCATTTCCAGTTGCTGGAGATAGTCGGGCAGCAGCGCCAGGCGCTCGTCATAGGCAAAGACCGCGCGGGTCTGGCAGCCGCGCGCCTGGGTATAGAACAGGTCGGCAAAGGCGGCACGCACCACCACGTTTTCACCGATCGCGGCGTCGCGGAAATGTTCGTCGATCGCCTTGGCACCAGCGAGGAATTCAGCGAAAGCCTCGTTGCCCAGGGCCAGCGCCACCGGGAACCCGATGGAGGACCACAGCGAATAGCGCCCGCCCACGGTTTCGGAAAACGGCAGGATGCGGGTTTCGTCCACGCCCCATTCCACCGCCTTTTCCGGCGCGGCGGTCAGCGCCACGACGCGGCCATAGGGATCGGCCACGCCGCCTTCGCGCAGCCATTCCAGCGCGCTGTGGGCATTGGTCATGGTTTCGGTGGTGGTGAAGGTCTTGGACGCCACCGCGATCAGCGTGGTGGCCGGATCGCACTGCTTCATTGCCTGTTCCAGTGCGCAGCCATCGATGTTGGACACCACGTGCACGGCCACCTTGGCCTCTTCGCGGGCCAAGGCGTCGATCGCCAGCGCCGGGCCGAGCGCGGAGCCGCCGATGCCGATGTGGATCAGGCTCTTCACCTCGCCCAGCACGCCTTCGTGGATGGCTTCGACCAGCAGCGCCATGCGCGCGTGCAGGGCCTGGGCTTCTTCCACGCTGGCTTCGGCGCCCACGCCGCGCTGTGCGGTGTGTTCGGCGGCGCGGCCTTCGGTGTTGTTGATCTTGGCGCCAGACAGCAGCTCTTCACGCTTGCCGGCAAAATCCGTGGCCTGTGCCAGCTGGGCCAGGATCGCCTCGACGTCGGCCGAAAGATGGGTCTTGGACCAGTCAAAGCGAATCGGGCCACCGGGCAGGTCGAGCGTGGTGGCATAGCGCTCGAGACGGGCCGGATCGGCAAACAGCGCGGCGAGCGTTGGCACCTCCAGCGTCTCCAGTGCGTGCCACAGCGTGGCCTGGTCCTGTGCTGCCATTGTCTAACGTCCTTTTTCGCGGTTGCGGGATGCGCCTCTCATGCCCGCTTGCGCACAATCTTCCAAGCGGTGGCGTGGCTCGACGAACGGATCGTGCAAACGTATTTGCCTCGGGCTATGGCACGTGCATTCCTGCTTGACGGATGCCTTTGCCCTCCACATGACCCAGCCGATGAACGAAACGCCCGAACCCGCCAATCCTGCGGTGGAAACGCCTGTGCCGCCCGCGGCCGCGCCAACTCCCGCGGGCGCGCCTGCCGCCCCGGCGAAAAAGCAGAAGAAGGAAGACAGCTTCCCGGTGTTCCTGGTGAAGCTGGTGCTGATCGTGGCGATCTTCCGCAGCTTCTTCTTCTCGCCTTTCAACATCCCGTCGGAATCGATGCTGCCCCGGCTGGAAAACGGCGATTATCTGCTGGCGGCCAAGTGGCCCTACGGATTTTCCAAGTATTCCCTGCCGTTCAGCGTGCCGTTGCTGCCCAAGCGCATTTTCGCCAGCCAGCCCAACCGGGGTGACGTGGTGATCTTCAAGGCGCCCCCGGGCAACGACGTCGATTATATCAAGCGCGTGATCGGCGTTCCGGGCGATACCGTGCAGATGATCGGCGGCGTGCTTCACCTCAACGGCAAGGCCGTGCCCAAGGTGAAGGTTGCCGATTTCGTGATCAAGGTTTCGGCCAATACCGAGTGCATCTCGCCCGATTTTGCCGTGACCGAGGCCGATGGCACGCAGACCTGCCACTATCCGCAGTTCCAGGAAACCCTGCCTGGCGGCAAGACCTACAACGTGCTCGACCTGGGCTATCGCCCGCAGGACGATACGCCGCCCGTGGTCGTGCCTGAAGGCCGCCTGTTCCTGATGGGTGACAACCGCGACAACTCGATGGACAGCCGTTTCCCCGCGATCGAAGGCGGCGGCATCGGCCTGGTGCCGCAGGACAACCTGGTTGGCCGCGCCACGATCGTGATGTGGTCCACCGACGGTTCGGCCAACTGGTTCCTGCCGTGGACCTGGTTTACCGCGCTGCGCTGGAACCGGATCGGGGGCATGTTCTGAGCACGCCCCTTTCCCCCGAAACCGCCAAATTCCTGGCGGAACTGACCCAGGCGCCGGTTGCACAACCGGCGCTTTGGCATGAAGCGCTCACCCATGGTTCGCTGGGCGAGGCGCGCGATTACCAGCGCCTGGAATTCCTGGGCGATCGCGTGCTGGGACTGGCCGTGGCCGAATGGCTGCACGAGGCCAGCGATGCCGCCGAAGGCAAGCTGTCGCAGCGGCTCAACGCCCTGGTCAGCCGCGAAACCTGCGCCGATGTGGCCCGCGCATTGGGCGTGCCGGTGCATATCCGCCTGGGCAAGCAGGCCCGCGACGATGGCGGGGCCGACAGCGACAACATCCTGGGCGACGTGATGGAAGCGCTGATCGGCGCGCTGTTCTTGGAACGCGGCTTTCCCGCCGCGCGCGATTTCGTGCGCCGCTGCTGGGATAAGCCGATGCGCACCGGCGCCGGGCAGCGCAAGCACCCCAAGGCCGCCTTGCAGGAATGGGCCGCCGGCAACCGCCGCAAGCCCCCGGTCTATAGCCTGGTCAGCCGCGATGGCCCCGATCATGCCGCGATCTTTACCGTAAGCGTAGAGGTCAAGGGCGTGGGCCTGGCGGAAGCACGCGGATCGAGCAAGCAGGAGGCCGAAACGGCCGCTGCGCGCGATTTCCTCAAGCAGTTCGCCTGACCGCACGCACGACCGAGCGTCCATCCCCAATTCCGCCACTTTTTCCGGGCATTTTCCAGTGCCGCACCGGCCGCTTGTCGGCGGGCGCCATGAGGTTCATTCTGTTTCCATGATCGACACCACTTCCATTCCATCCGAATCCGGCCCCACTGAAACTGGCGGCGGGCAAACCTGCGGCCTGGTCGCCGTGCTCGGCGCGCCCAATGCGGGCAAGTCCACCCTGGTCAACGCGCTGGTCGGCCAGAAGGTCGCCATCGTCTCGGCCAAGGCGCAGACCACGCGCGCGCGGCTGATGGGCATTGCCCTGGAAGGCCAGGCGCAGATCATCCTGGCTGATACGCCGGGCCTGTTCGAACCCAAGCGCCGGCTCGACCGCGCGATGGTCAACGCCGCCTGGGAAGGCGCGAGCGAGGCCGACGCCATCCTGCTGGTGGTCGATGCGCGCAAGAAAAAGCGCGAATACCTCGAACCCATCCTCGCCTCGCTGGCCGGGCGGCCCGAGCGCAAGTTCCTGGTGCTCAACAAGGTTGATGCCAGCCCCAAGGAACCGCTGCTGGTCATGGCCGAGGCGCTGAGCGGCGAAGGCCAGTTCGACGAGGTGTTCTTCGTTTCGGCCCTGACCGGCGATGGCGTGCCCGAATTGAAGACGCGGCTGGCTGCCCTCATGCCGCCAGGGCCGTGGCACTATCCCGAAGATCAGGTCTCCGATGCCTCGGAACGCCTGCTCGCCGCGGAAATCACGCGTGAGCAGCTCTATCGCCAGTTGCACGACGAACTGCCCTATGACAGCGCGGTGCGCCCCGAAAGCTATCAGCACCGCCGCGACGGCTCGGTGGAAATCCACCAGCAGATCGTGATCGCGCGCGACAGCCAGCGCGGCATCGTGCTGGGCAAGGGTGGCGCCAAGCTCAAGGCGATCGGCGAGGCATCCAGAAAAGAGCTGGCCAACCTGCTTGGTGCGAAGGTTCATCTCTTCCTGCACGTTAAGGTGGAAGAGAACTGGGCCGATAGCCGCGAAATCTACGAGGAAATCGGTCTCGACTGGGTGAAGTAATGGCGCTTGACCCGCCGCCGGGGCTGGCGCAGCCTGCAAGGATGCTGACGGGACCGATGACCGCCTTTGACCAGACACCGCCGTACCTGCCGGGCCTGGCCATCATGCCGGTTTTCGCCGCCGCGCCATGCGCAGACCGCGCCACCGTGCTCGATCCGGAACACCCGTGCGCGAGGGGCGTTGTCGCCGCGCCGGGTAAACTCCAGAACGCAGCTGCGGCCCTGCCCTGACCGGATCGGATCGGACTGTCGCGAATGCGCAATTTTGCCGTGTTTTTCCTGGTTGCCTTCGTGTTGCGCGCGCCGTGGCTGGGCGATCCACTGTTTCACGCAGACGAGCAGTTCTACCTGCTGATGGGCGACAGGCTGTGGCACGGCGTGATCCCCTACGTCGATCTGTGGGATCGCAAGCCGCTGGGCCTGTTCCTTATCTATGGCGCGGCGCGGGCCTTTCCCGGCAATGGCGTGCTGGCCTACCAACTCATGGCGATTACCTGCGCCGCTGGCACTGCCGTGGTTCTGGCGCGCTGTGCCCGCCACCTGGCCGGGCCACGCGGCGCGCTGTTTGCCGGGCTTGCCTATCTCATCTACCTGATGGCGTTCAATTGCGGCATGGGCCAGGCCCCGGTCTTTTATGACCTGCCGATGATCGCAGCGGCATGGCTGGTGATCGGTGCCCTGGCCGATACGGCCGCGCCCACCATCGCCGGGCAGCGTTTCGGCCTGATGGCGCGCGGCTGCATGGCGATGGCGCTGATCGGCATTGCCTTGCAGATCAAGACCAGCGTGGTGATCGAAGGCATCGGGTTTGGCCTCATGCTGCTGTGGGCCGGCTGGCGGCGCGGCTGGGGTTGGCCAAGGTTGGCCGGCGCCGGCGCAGCGTGGATTGCCCTGGCACTGCTGCCCACAGCACTGGTCTTTGCCGCCTATGTGGCAGAGGGTGAAGCCCGCGCGTTCCTCATTGCCAATGTGGTGTCCATTCTGGGCCGCGGCCAGGATCTGGGTGAGGCTTCGTTCCGCCTGGCCAAGGTGGCGGCCGCGCTGATACCGTTCTATGTGGCGCTGGCGATGGGCTGGCGGATCGCGCTGCCCCGCAGCGAAAGCGAAATCGTGCGGCGTGCGGTGCTGATGTGGCTGGGCCTGGCGATCGTCGGGTTCCTCGCGCCGGGCACCTGGTACGATCATTACGTCGCCCCTGCCCTGATGCCGCTGGCGATCCTGGCGGCCCCGGCCCTCGATGGCCGCTGCCGCCCCACCGGCTGGCTGCGCCGCGTGCTGTTCGTTGTGCGCCTTGGCGCGGGCCTGGGCGCAACGACGGTGCAGGCGCACCGCTTTGGCAACACCACCGACCTGGACGAGGCAGCCGCCGCCATTCGCCCCCATATCGACGCCAACCACTGCCTCTATGTCTACGAAGGCGACAGCGCCCTCTACAGCGCGACAAATTCGTGCCTGCCCACGCGCTTTGCCTTTCCCGCGCATCTTTCCACCCGGTTCGAGGAACATGCCCTGGGCATCGATCCCACCGCCGAAGTGGAACGCATCATGGCCAGCCGCCCGGGTGCGGTCGTGATCGACGCCGCGCCAAACCCCTATGGCGCCAACATGCAGACCCGCGCTGTCGTGCTCCAGGCGCTGGCGCAGCACTATCAGCGGATTCGCACCATCACGCTAGGCACGCGATCATTCGCGCTGTTTGCCGCACGCTGACAGGCCACAACAATTACGTGTCAGCATTGCGACAATAATAGCCCATCCGCATTAAACGCGACGCTGAACGTTATATTGAGATAATAACAACCACTGCGCTTGATAGCCAATTTCCGAAGCTTTAGCCTATATAAATATAGCTGAAAACTTCGGAAATAAACGATGATCGATATCTCTGGCCTGTCCTTGATCGCATCGCGACCAGAATATCCTGTTGGGGTGAAATCAACGCCGCCTGCCAGGCTCGAATACGCTCGTCTCTTTGCCGAGTATTTTGGCCTCGCCCTCATCTTTCGACTGATGCTACTGGGCAACCCGCTCGTCCACGTCGATGAAGAGTTCTATCTCTTCATGGCCGATCGCTGGGCGCATGGCGCGGTGCCTTTCATCGATATCTGGGACCGCAAGCCACTGGGCCTCTTTGCGCTCTATCGGCTGTTCGTGAGCCTGCCGGGCGATCCCGTGCTGGCTTATCAGGTATGCGGCATTGCCAGCACGGCGGCTGCGGCGCTGGTCGTGCGGCGCCTGGCGCTGGAGCTGGCCTCGCCGCGTGGCGCCTGGCTGGCAGGCCTGGTCTATCTTTGCGCCATGCCCGCGTTCAATTGCGCGCTGGGTCAATCGCCCGTGTTCTACAATCCGTTGGTGGCACTGGCGGCGCTGTTGCTGTTGCGCGCATGGCAACGCGCCGATGGCGCCGATCTGCTGCGGCAAGGCGCAGTGATCATGCTGCTGATCGGCCTGGCGCTGCAGATCAAGTATGCCGCCGTGTTCGAGGGCCTGGCGATCGGCATCATGCTGCTGGCACTCGGCCGCAGGGTAGGCTGGCCCCTCCCCCGCCTGGCCGGCGCAGCACTGGTGTGGTGCGCCATCGCCCTGGCGCCAACCGTGCTGGTGCTGGGCAGCTATGCCGCGATCGACCAGGCGCACGCCTTCGTCTTCGCCAATTTCACCTCGGTACTGGAACGCCTGCCCGATGGCGCGCCCAGCTGGCGCCGGTTGCTCAAGCTGTCGGCCGGCCTGTCGCCGTTCGTGCTGTGCATCGCGTTCGATCCCCTGCGCCGCGCCGGGTGGAATGATCAACGCCGCGCGCTCGCCTATCGCCTGCTAAGCCTGTGGGCCGGGGCAGCGGTGCTGGGCTTCCTGCTGTTCGGCACCTGGTATGATCACTATGCCGGGCCATTGGTGGCACCGCTCGCCGTGCTGTCGGCCCCTGCCCTGGCGGCTGCGGCGCGCGCGGGCCAGCCGTGGCAGGCGCGGTGGAGCGGGCGCTTCCTGATCCTGGCGAGCGCGATCGGCGGCATCGTGGTCATGGCGGGTGCTGTCCAGAACCATGGCACGGCGCAGCAATTTCAGCGCGCCACTGCAGTGATCCGCAGCGCCGTGAACCAGGGCTGCTATTTCCAGTTCGATGGCGTGCCGGCGCTCTATCGGGGCGTGGGCGCCTGCGTGCCGACGCGCTTTGCCTTCCCCAACCACCTCAACACCTGGACCGAAAGCCCGGCGATCGGCGCAGACCCGGTGGCCGAAGTGCGCCGCATCATGGCGACGCGCCCCGCCGTGGTGCAGGTGTCGGAAAGCGCGCCCGAAGACCTCTACCTGCCCAACCGCGCCACACGCACGATCACGGCCCAGGCGCTTGCCCAAGACTACACCCGCTTTGCCGAGATCACGCTGGGGCAGGAACGCTACGCGCTCTATCGCCCCCGGTAGCCGACATGGCGGGCATCGTCGTGCCCGCCATGTCACAGGGTTATTCCGCCGCAGCCTTCTTGCGCGCCGGGGCCTTTTTCGCAGCAGGTTCCTTCTTGGCAGTCGCCTTCTTGGGCGCGGCAGCCTTCTTGGCTGGCGCCTTCTTCTTGCCCTTGGCCGGTCCCTTGGCGGCGCGTTCGTCGATCAGCGCAATGGCTTCGGCAGGCGTCAGGCTTTCGGGCTGCTTGTCACGCGGCAGCGTGGCGTTGGTGGTGCCATCGGTGACGTAGGGGCCATAGCGCCCAGCCATCAGCTTGATTTCGCCGCCAGAGGTGGGGTGCGGCCCGAAGGTCTTGAGCGGCTCGGCCGCCGTGCGCGCGCCGCGCCCACCCGCACCGCTGGCCGCCTCGGCCAGGCGCACCACCGCCGCGTTCATGCCCGTGTCAAACACCTCGGCAGTCGATTTGAGGCGGGCATACTTGCCATCGTGCGCCAGATAGGGGCCATAGCGGCCGATCGCGGCCGTAATCGGCTTGCCGCTTTCGGGATGCACGCCCACCTCGCGCGGCAGGCTCAGCAGCTTTAGCGCCCATTCCAGATCCAGCTCGGGAATATCCTTGGGGATCGAGGCGCGCTTGGCGTCCTTGCCCTCGCCCAGCTGGATATAGGGCCCGAACCGCCCGGTGCGGCGCGTCACTTCAAGCCCGGTCTCGGGGTCTTTGCCCAGGCCGGTTTCTTCGCCATCGCCACCCTCGCCATTGCCGCCCGGCTGGGCAAACTTGCGGGTGAACTTGCACTCGGGATAGTTGGAGCAGGCGATGAACGCGCCGAAACGGCCACCGCGCAGCGAGAGCCGCCCAGCCCCGCACTTGGGGCATTCGCGCGGGTCATGCCCGTCGGCGCGCGGCGGAAAGAGGTAGTCTTCCAGGAACACGTCCAGCTCGGCCGTAACCTCGCTGGGCTTCTTCTCCATGACCTCGTCGGACTTGGGTTTGAAATCGCGCCAGAATTCGGCCAGCACCTGCTTCCAGGCGGCACGACCACCGGAAACGTCGTCTAGCTCGTCTTCCATGCCGGCGGTGAATTCATAGGCGACATAGCGCTCGAAGAACCGCTCGAGGAACGCGGTGAGCATGCGCCCGCTTTCCTCGGCAAAGAACCGGTTCTTCTCGGTCCGCACATAGTTGCGGTCCTTGAGAACCTGCAGCGTGGCGGCATACGTCGACGGGCGGCCGATACCCAGCTCTTCCAGCCGCTTGACCAGGCTGGCTTCGGAATAGCGCGGGGGCGGCTGGGTGAAGTGCTGCGTGGCGTCAACGCCGTGCTTGACCGGGCAATCGCCCTTGTTGAGCATCGGCAGCAGGTTGCCGTCCTCGTCGTCGCCGTCGGCCTTCTGGTCGCGGCCTTCTTCATAGACGGCCAGGAACCCGGGGAACTTGATCACCTGGCCGGTGGCGCGCAGCTCGTGCTTGCCGGTGCCTTCGCGCAGGGTCACGGTCGTGCGCTCGATCGCGGCAGAGGCCATCTGGCTGGCCAGCGCGCGCTTCCAGATCAGGTTGTAGAGCCGCGCCTCATCACCGCTGCCATAGTGATCGCGGGTGAAATCGGTCGGGCGGATCGCCTCGTGCGCTTCCTGGGCGTTCTTGGCCTTGGTTTCATAGTGGCGCGGCTTTTCGGGCAGGAAGTGCCCGTTATAGCGGTCGGAGATTGCCCGGCGCGCGGCGTCGATGGCGCTGGGGTCCATCTGTACGCCATCGGTACGCATATAGGTGATGGCGCCCGCTTCATACAGCGTCTGTGCCACGCGCATGGTGTGGCTGGCCGAAAAGCCCAGCTTGCGCGCCGCTTCCTGTTGCAGCGTAGAGGTGGTGAACGGCGGCGAGGGATTGCGCCGCGTGGGCCGCACATCCACCTCTTCGACGCGGAACGTGCCCGCTTCCACCGCCGCCTTGGCCGCCAGCGCGCTGCCTTCGTCGCCCAGCGACAGGCGATCGACCTTGTTGCCGTCAAACTTGACGAGGCGCGCCACGAACGGCGTGCCATCGTGCTCCATCCGCGCGGCGACAGACCAGTATTCCTGCGCCTTGAACGTCTCGATCTCGCGCTCGCGCTCCACGATCAGGCGCAGCGCCACCGACTGCACGCGCCCGGCCGACTTGGCGCCGGGCAGCTTGCGCCACAGCACCGGCGACAGCGTGAAGCCGAACAGGTAATCCAGCGCGCGGCGCGCCAGATAGGCATCGATCAGATCCTGGTCCAGCTCGCGCGGCGCCTTCATCGCCGAGGTTACCGCCGGCTTGGTGATGGCGTTAAACGTCACGCGCGAGACATTCTTGGGCAGCGCGCGGCGCTTGGCCAGGAGTTCGCGCACGTGCCAGGAAATAGCCTCGCCTTCGCGATCAGGGTCAGTCGCCAGGATCAGGCCGTCGGCCTCCTTGGCGGCGTCGGTGATCGCCTTCACGCGCGATTGCTTGTCGCCGTACAGCTCCCAATCCATGGCGAAGTCTTCGTCCGGGCGCACGGACCCGTCCTTGACCGGCAGGTCGCGGATATGGCCGTAAGAGGCCAGGACCTTGTAGCCGGGGCCAAGGTACTTCTCGATGGTCTTGGCCTTGGCCGGGGATTCTACAATGACAAGCTGCATGGCGACTGGCAAAACGTCCTTACGCGTATACGTGCGTATGAGGGTGGGGGCGGTTGGACGGTGGCGTCAAGCCCCCGATTTTCAGCGACGGTTCAGGCGTGCGTTCAGGCAGGCGCTCAGGCAAGCGACACCCTCCCCCCGGCATGGCGCAGCAGGCGCCCGGCCAGTTCCAGTTCGATCAGCGCCAGTTGCACCGATCCGGCCGGCGCGCCGCTCAGCCGCACCAGTTCATCCACGCCAACCGGCGCGGTGCCGAGCAGCGCGACGATATCGGCCGGCGCATCGTCGGCCGGCGCGCTGTCGAGCGCCACGGGCGCGGCTGCTTCGTGAAACGTGGAGCGCGGCGTGCCGGTAAAGCTTTCGAGCAGTTCGATCACGTCGGCCGGGCTCTGTACCAGGATCGCGCCCTCGCGGATCAACTGGTTGCAGCCCTGGCTGCGGCTGTCGAGGGGGGAGCCCGGAATGGCCATGATCTCCCGCCCCGCTTCTGCCGCCAGCCGCGCGGTGATCAGCGAGCCGGACTTGGGCGCGGCTTCCACCACCACCGTGCCGGCGCACAGCCCGGCGATAATGCGGTTGCGCCGGGGAAAATGGCGGGCCTGCGGTTCGGTGCCAGGCGGCATTTCTGCCAGCAGCACGCCCTGCGCCACGATCTGGGCCTGCAACGCGGCATGTTCGGGCGGATAGATGCTGTCGAGCCCGCCAGCAATCACGCCAATCGTGCCGCCGCCACCCGCCGCCACATCGGGCAGCAAGGAGCCCTGGTGCGCGGCGCCATCCACTCCGCGCGCCAGCCCGGAAACCACGGCAAAGCCGGCCGCTGCCAGCGCGGCACCGAATTCACGGGCCAGCCGCATTGCCCCGGCTGAAGCATTGCGCGCGCCCACCAGCGCCACCGCCGGCCGCGCCAGCAACGCTGCATCACCCTGCATCGTCAGGATCGGTGGCGGCGTGTCGGTCTGCGCCAGCAGCGCGGGATAGTGCGGCGAATCATGAAAGAGATAACGCCCACCCAGCGCGCGCACCCTGGCCGCCTCTGCCGCGATGCGCGCCGCATCGGCCGGGCGATAGGGCGCCCCGCCCCGCGCCGCCAGGCTGGGCAAAGCCTCCACCGCAGCGCCGGCGCTGCCAAAGCGGCGCAGCAACTGGTAATAGGAAACCGGCCCCACGTTGGGTGAGCGCAGCAGCCGCAGCCGGGCCAGCGCCTCGTCGGACGAAAGCGGCGGCGCCGCAGCTTCGTCCGCGCTGGCCATCAGGCGGCGTCCCCGCCGGTGTTCTTCTTGCCGCCGATCTTCGGCTCGGTTCCTGCCAGCAGGCGGGCGATATTGGCCCGGTGCAAAAAGATCACCAGCGCGGCGATCACGGCCAGGACCAGCGCATAATCGCTGCGCCCGATGGCGAGCGCAGCCAGCGGCGCCACCACCACGGCGGACATGCCGCCGACCGAGGAAATCCGCACCAGCGCCAGCATGCCCAGCCACACCACGGCATAAGCCAGCCCGATCGGCCAGCCGAGGCCCAGTGCCACGCCCATGGTGGTCGCCACGCCCTTGCCGCCCTTGAAGCGCAGCCACAGCGGGAAGCAGTGCCCGATCACCGCCGCCAGCGCGACCAGCGCCTCGGTGCCGGGGGCATAGGCGCGGGCCAGCCACACCGCCACGCTGCCCTTGAGCAGATCGAGCAGCAGCGTGCTGGCCGCCAGCCCCTTGCGCCCGGTGCGCAAGACATTGGTGGCGCCGATATTGCCCGACCCAATCGCGCGCAGATCACCCGCCCCGGTCAATCGGGTGAGGATCAGGCCGAAGGGAATCGCGCCGAGCAGATAGGCCAGGATGCAGGCCGGAAGGGCAAGGTCATGGGTCACGCCGCCGCTCTTAGCCGTGGTTGCGCACAATCGAAAGGTGCCATGCCCTCCCTTTTTACCACCGTTATCGCTACAAGCGCGGCCATGACCGCTGCCGCCACCACTTCCGATCCAGCCATGCCGCCGGCCGACGCGCCGATCCTGATGTTCGATTCCGGCGTCGGCGGGCTTTCGGTGCTGGCCAAGCTGCGGCAGGTGCTGCCCCAGGCGCCGGTGATCTATGTGGCTGATAATGCGGGCCTGCCCTATGGCACCAAGACCGAGGCACAGATCGCGGCGCGGGTATCGGGCCTGCTCGGCCGCCTGACCGAACGGCTGCGTCCGCGCCTGGTATGCATTGCCTGCAACACGGCCTCCACCATTGCGCTGGCTTCGGTGCGCGAAGTGCTGGAGGTGCCGATCGTGGGCACGGTGCCGGCGATCAAGCCGGCCGCCGCGATGACGCATACTGGCGTGATCGGCCTGCTCGGCACGCAGGCCACCATCCGCCAGGGCTATGTCGATCGGCTGGAAGCAGAATTTGCCGCCGACAAGCGCCTGCTGCGGCACGGGGCGCCCGAACTGGTTGCCGCAGCAGAGGCGCAATTGCGGGGCCATGCGGTTGATCCCGCTGTGTTTGCCGCAGCAGCGCAGGCCCTGCGCGAACAGCCGGGCGGCGCCCAGATCGATACCGTGGTGCTGGCCTGCACGCATTTCCCCCTGGTGGAGCAGGAGCTGGGCCGCGCCTTCGGGCCTGGCGTACGCTTCATCGACGGCTCTGACGGCATCGCGCGGCGCATCGCGTTCCTTACCCAGGGCCAGGAATTTGCCCGCAGCGTGCCCGACCTTGCGCTGTTCACCCGCCTTGACGATGCCGTGGCCGAACTGGCGCCCACGCTGGCGGCACACGGCCTTGACCAGGTGGGCAAGGCTTGAGCGTTGCGCCGCGCCGCCTGGGGCATTTTGCCGCATTGACCTAAAGTGCAATCGCTTCGATCACTCAAACCGCAAAAGTCACTTGGCAAGACTTTACCGCGGGGAGTAGAAGCACCTGGCAACCCGCGACAAACGCCTTTTGGGAGAGAGGTGGCGGGCGCACAACAACGATGTGGCATTATCCAACCCGTGCATTCACCGCAGGATGGGATTTTGTTGCGATAAGACAAAGACGCGGCTGCCTGGCAGTGCTTCATCGCGAGGCAATCCGGGCCCAGCCGGTCAGCTGCAGGAACGAAGGAGCAGCAAGCAGTGAACTACGACCAGATTTTTGATGCTGCCATCGATCGCCTGCACTCCGAAGGTCGTTATCGCGTTTTCATCGACATCCTGCGCAACAAGGGCGCCTATCCCAACGCGCGCTGCTTTGCCGGCCACAACGGACCCAAGCCGATCACGGTGTGGTGCTCCAACGATTATCTCGCCATGGGGCAGCACCCCAAGGTGATCGCCGCCATGGAAGAAGCGCTGCACGATGTCGGTGCTGGCTCTGGCGGCACCCGCAACATTGGCGGCAACACCCACTATCACGTCGATCTCGAAAACGAGTTGGCCGATCTCCATGGCAAGCAGGGCGCGCTGCTGTTCACCTCGGGCTATGTCTCGAACGACGCAACGCTGTCCACGCTGGCCAAGGTTCTGCCGGGCTGCGTGATCTTTTCCGACGAGCTCAACCATGCCAGCATGATTGCCGGCATTCGCAATTCCGGCGCGGAAAAGCGCGTGTTCCGTCATAACGACCTGGAGCATCTGGAACAGCTTCTGGCGGAAACCGATCCCGCCCTGCCCAAGCTGATCGCGTTTGAAAGCGTCTATTCGATGGACGGCGATGTCGCCCCGATCCACGCGATCTGCGACCTGGCGGACAAGTACAACGCCCTCACCTACATCGATGAAGTCCACGCCGTGGGCATGTATGGCCCGCGCGGTGGCGGCATCACCGACCGCGACAACGCGGCCCACCGCATCGACATCATCGAGGGCACGCTGGGCAAGGCCTTTGGCGTGATGGGCGGCTATATCGCGGCCGACAGCCGGATCATCGACGTGATCCGCTCCTACGCTCCGGGCTTCATCTTCACCACTTCGCTCTCGCCGGTGCTCGTGGCCGGCGTGCTCGCCTCGGTTCGCCACCTCAAGGCATCGAGCGACGAACGCAACGCCCAGCAGGCCGCTGCCGCCACGCTCAAGCAGCTGTTCCGCGATGCCGGCCTGCCGGTGATGGACAGCACCACGCACATCGTCCCGCTGATGGTCGGCGATCCGGTGCGCGCCAAGAAGGTGTCGGACATCCTCCTCGCGGAATACGGCGTCTATGTGCAGCCGATCAATTTCCCCACTGTGCCACGCGGAACCGAGCGCCTGCGCTTCACCCCCGGCCCGGCCCACACCGAGGCAATGATGCGCGACCTGACGCAGGCCCTGGTGGAAATCTGGGAACGGCTTGAACTGGAAATGTCGCAGCGCCAGGCCGCCTGACGCTTTCATCCGCAAACACAGAAAAAGGCCCCCGGACCGCAATCCGGGGGCCTATTTCTTTAAGCCCCATCCTCTTCAGCGGATGGGGTTTGGGGATGGTGGAAACCAGGCACCAGCCCAGCCCCCACCTCCACCCATATCAGAACCGATCTGCGTTCATCACCTTGGTCCAGGCCGCGCCGAAATCGCGCACGAACTGTTCCTTGGCATCGTCCATGGCATAGGCTTCGGCCACGGCGCGCAGTTCGGAATTGGAGCCAAAGATCAGGTCCACCGTGGTGGCGGTCCAGCGCGGCTTGCCGCTGGCACGGTCGCTGCCTTCATAGAGGCCCGCTGCCTTGTCAGACTTCTTCCACACCGTGCCCATGTCGAGCAGGTTGACGAAGAAATCATTGCTCAACGTGCCCGGCTTGGCAGTGAGCACGCCATTGGCCGAATGGCCGGTATTGGCGTCAAGCGCGCGCATCCCGCCCAGCAGCACAGTCATTTCCGGCACGCTCAGGCCCAGCATGTCGGCTTTGTCCACCATGGCTTCGGCCGGGCCCTGCCAGTTTGACGGGGCATCGTAATAGTTGCGGAACGGATCGGCCACGGGTTCGAGCACGGCAAAGCTGGCCGGGTCGGTCTGCGCCTGGGTGGCATCGACACGGCCTGGCGTGAACGGCAGCGCCAGCGTGACGCCGCCCTTGGCCGCGGCCTGTTCCACCGCCGCATTGCCACCCAGCACGATCAGATCGGCCAAGCTCACCTTCTTGCCGCCCGGCGCGGTCTTGTTGAAGCCGGCCTGGATTGCCGCCAGCTTGGCCAGCACCGCGTCAAGCTCGGCCGGATCGTTGACCGCCCAGGCCTTTTCGGGGTTCAGGCGAATGCGCGCACCATTGGCGCCGCCCCGCATATCGGTGCTGCGGAACGTGCTGGCCGAAGCCCAGGCGGCGCGGATCAGTTCGCGCTGCCCCAGCCCGCTCGCCAGGATTTGCGCCTTGAGCTTGGCGATGTCACCGGCATCGATCATGGCGTAATCGGCCTTGGGCAGCGGGTCCTGCCACAGGAACGATTGCGCCGGCACGTCAGGGCCGATGTAGCGGCCCTTGGGGCCCATGTCGCGGTGGGTCAGCTTGAACCAGGCGCGGGCAAAGGCATCGGCAAACGCCTGCGGGTCCTTGCGGAACTTGAGCGCAATCGCGCGAAAGCTAGGGTCTTCCTTAACCGCGATATCGGTGGTGAACATCATCGGTGCATGGGTCACGCCAGCCAGGTGCGCATCGGGCACGATCTGCACGTCCTTGGCGTTCTTGGGCGTCCACTGCTTGGCGCCAGCCGGGCTGGTGGTGAGCACCCAGTCAAACCCGAACAGGTTGTCGAGATACTGCGTGGTGAACGCGATCGGATTGGCCGACCATGCGCCTTCCAAGCCGCTCGTCACGGTGTCTTCGGCGTTGCCCTTGCCGCACTTGTTCTTCCACCCGAAACCCTGGTCTTCCACCGGGCCGGCTGCCGGCTGCGGGCCAGTGCACTCGTCGGGCTTGTGCGCGCCGTGCGCCTTGCCAAAGGTGTGGCCGCCGGCGATCAGCGCCACGGTTTCCTCGTCATTCATCGCCATGCGGCCAAAGGCGCGGCGGATATCGGCCGCTGCTGCGATCGGATCAGGATTGCCGCCCGGGCCTTCGGGGTTCACATAGATCAGGCCCATCTGCACGGCAGCGAGCGGGCCCTTGAGCTGGCCATTGGCGCCGATACGGCTGTTCGCCCCGTCGAGCCACTTCTTCTCGCTGCCCCAGAAAACCATGTCCGGCTCCCACGCATCGACGCGGCCACCGGCAAAGCCCAGGGTCTTGAAGCCCATCTGCTCCAGCGCGACGTTGCCGGTCAGCACCATGAGATCGCCCCACGAGATCTTGCGGCCATACTTCTGCTTGATCGGCCAGAGCAGGCGGCGCGCCTTGTCGAGGTTGGCGTTATCTGGCCAGGAATTCTGCGGATCAAAGCGCTGTTCGCCGCCGGCCGATCCGCCACGACCATCGACCGTGCGATAGGTGCCGGCGCTGTGCCAGGCCATGCGGATGAAGAACGGGCCGTAATTGCCATAGTCGGCCGGCCACCACGGCTGAGACGTGGTCAGCACCTTGGCGATATCAGCCTTCACCGCCGCCAGATCGAGCGTCTTGAACGCAGCGGCATAATCGAAATCGGCGCCATAGGGATTCGATTTCACGTCATTCTGGCGCAGCGGCGACAGGTCGAGGCGAGCCGGCCACCAGTCCTTGTTGGTGGTGGCCGTGTCGCTGGCAGCCATGGCCACAGGCGCAGCCCCAGCAGGAGCGGTTGCTTCGGCATGAGCCAGCGATGTGCCCCAAGGGGCAATCATCGCCAGACACAAAGCGCCCAGCGAGCGATGAATATGACGCATTGCAACAATCTCCTGCGTTTTGATAAGACAAGCATAGGCGCTGCCGCAAACGCGATGGCGTGCGGCACGAATTGTTTCCGAATATATTCAGACCAACAGAACGAACGCGACCATCAGGCAAAATGCCTGATGACGGGTTAGAAACAGCAATTTCGTGGATTTCAGATCATGTCATCCCGGCATTGCAAATACACTTCCCCTTCATCACGAGTTCAGGGTGTGTCTTTCCGCAATTCGCGGTTTGGCGGAAACAGATTTATCCGGTCACAAAGATTGCCGAAATCGATCATGCGAAAAAGGGCGGGAACCAAGGGTTAGCCACGTGCGTTGCAGCGCGCGAGCGATGCCGTCTGTTGCGAACGAATGCAGCAGTATTGCCCCAAAGGCCAGGGTGTAACCTGGCTGCAACACCCGGACAAGCCATTGATCGAATTGGCGCAAAACAGTTGCGTTTTGATACCTCGCACGCAAGTTTGGTCGCACTTGCAACAAACGGGGGCTTTATGGCCGCGACTACTTTTTCGCAGCGCCGCATGCGTGCCTTGGCAGCTACGGCGTCATTCCTTGTTCCTCTGACCCTGGCCGGCGTGGCGCACGCACAATCCACCGACGCGGCCCCCGCCTCGGCGGAACAGGCTGCACCGGCCGACGCATCCGACGCCGAAATCGTCGTCACCGGTTCGCGCATCACCCGCGCGCCGATCACCGACCAGCCCGTGGCCACGCTCGGCAGCGACCTGATCGAGCAGCGCGGCTATACCAACGTGGGCCAGGCGCTGCAGCAGCTGCCGGGCTTCGGCGTTCCAGGCAACAGCGTCGCCGGTGACCAGGGCAGCTTCGGCGCCGGCCAGACCTTTGCCAACCTCTATAACCTGGGTTCGCAGCGCACGCTCACCCTCGTCAACGGCATGCGCTTCGTCAGCCCGGCGACCACCTCGATCTTCGGCGCCGTCGCCGGTAGCCCGGTGGACCTCGGCCAGATCGCGCCGAGCCTGGTTGACCGCATCGAAGTCGTCTCGGTCGGCGGGGCACCGATCTATGGCTCCGACGCGATCGCCGGTACCGTCAACATCCTGTTGAAGAAGAACTACGACGGCGTCGAAGCCAATGGCTCCTACGGCCTGTCGAAGTATGGCGACGGTCAGGACTACAACTTCTCGGTGCTGGCCGGGAAGAACTTTGCCGACGGCCGTGGCAACATCACTGCCAACTTCTATTACGACAACCAGAACGGCATCACCGGCGCGCAGCGTCCGACGACCTACGGCGGCTCGGCGTCGTTCTTCGGCACCTCAGTCAAGCCGGCGAGCTATGCGTACCAGCTCTATGGCGGCGGCCGTCACTACAACGTGTTCACCAACACCGGCATGCCGATGGTCGAGGATTACTACCCGATCTTGGGCACGACCCCCGTTTCGGCAATCACCAATGCAGCCGGTCAGGCGCTGGTGTTCAACCGCGCCGGGCAACTGGTGCCGTTCCAGAACGGGCAGCGTACCGGCAGCTCCATCTATCAGGCGGGTGGCGACGGCTTTGCCATCGGCGACTACAGCAACTTCCTGGTGGCCTCTGAACGCTATCAGGGCACGCTGCTGGCCCACTATGACATCAGCGACAGCATCCGCTTCAACGGTGAAGTGTGGTTCAGCCGCAACTATGCGTCGAACACCGCGGGTCAGCCGTTCTACAACTATGCCGGTTTCGGCAATGCCGGTGACACCAACGGCAACCTCATCCTGAGCACGGCCAACCCGTTCCTGAGCGCCGCCGACCGCGCGACGATCATCAACAACCTGACCGCCGCCGGGGCTGACCCGAGCCAGTTCTACATGTCGCGTGCCAATACCGACCTGTCCACCGGCTCGTTCCGCACGAGCAGCGACCTGCTGCGCTTCGTGGGCGGCGTGACGGGCGATATCGAGGCTGGCGAACGCAAGTTCACGTGGGAAATCAACGGCACCTATGGCCGGACCATTTCGCGCACGACCTCGCGCGAGATCGTCACGCAGAACTTCTTCAATGCGCTCGATGCCACCACCGATGGCAGCGGCAACATCATTTGCCGCCCGGGCTATACCAACGCCGCGATTGCTACGTTCAGCTCCACTTGTGCGCCGCTGAACGTCTTTGGCAATGGCAACGCCAGCAAGGCAGCGCTCGACTACGTCACCACGCAGGCCACCACCCGCCAGATCAACAAGCAGTCCGACATCATCGCCGACATCAAGGGCGATCTGGTCAAGCTGCCGGGCGGCTTTGCCAAGTTCGTGCTGGGTTACGAGCACCGCTATGAAAGCGCGCGTTTCGATCCGGGTGCGTTCTATTACGGCCAGGACAATGGCGATGGCACGCGCACGCAGTACGGCAACTCGATTCCGATCGATCCGGTGGCGGGCAGCTACAATACCAACGAAGCGTTCGGCGAAATCAGCCTGCCCTTTATCTCACCCGATAATGCGGTGCCGGCCGTCTATCGCCTCGAAGTCAACGGGGCGGGCCGCTATGTGAAGAACAGCATCGCCGGCGGTTTCTGGACCTATACCGGTGGCGCCACCTACGCGCCGGTCAAGGCCCTGACGCTGCGCGGCAACTACACCCGCTCGTTCCGCGCGCCGTCGATCACCGAACTGTTTGCACCGGTCGGCTCGATCTTCGACACCGGCAACGACCCTTGCGACGCGCGCTACATCAACCAGGGGCCCAACCCGACGCGCCGTGCCGCCAACTGCGCTGCCGCCGGCATTCCCGCCAACTTCACCTCCAACGTTGTGGATTACACCGCTCAGGGTACGTCGGGCGGCAACCCCGGCCTGCGCAACGAAGTGGCGAACAGCTGGACCGTGGGTGGCGTGTTCCAGCCCAGCTTCCTGCCAGGCCTGACTGTCACGTCGGACTACGTGAACATCAAGCTCAAGAACGAGATCGCCACGCTCAGCCTGACCGATCTGATGAACGCGTGCTACGATTCGGCCTCGGGTAGCAGCCCGTATTGCAGCACGTTCACGCGCAATGCTGCCGGCCAGGTCACCAGCTTTGCCGAAGGCAACTACAACATCGGTCTGGAAGTGTTCCGCGCCCTGCAGACCTCGGCCAAGTGGGACCTCCCACTTACCCGCCTCGGCCTGCCTTCGTCGGCCGGTGCACTGCTGTTCGACGTGAACTATCTGCATACCTTCCGCCACTACTACCAGATCGGTGAAGGCGATTTCACCAAGACGGTGGGCGGCGTTGCCGAACCGACCGACAACTTCACCGCAACGGCAGTCTGGGCCACCAAGTCGATCAACTGGATGTGGCAGGCCACGTATTATGGGCCGGCCAAGGTTGCGGTGAATTCGCCTGACACGGTCTATCAGTATCCGCGCGTGGGCGCCTATGTGCTGTTTAACAGCGCACTCGGCTTCAACGTCAACGACCGTTTCAGCCTGCGCTTCAACGTGAACAACGTGTTCAACCGCAGCGTGCCCTTCCCGTATGGCCTCGGAAGTTCGGTTTCCACCCGTTACTACGACGCTGTGATGGGCCGCTACATGCGCGTTACGGCTGGCATCAAGTTCTGATGACCACGGCTGCGTGGCGGTTTCGGCCGCCATGCAGCACGGGCCGCAACGCCCCATACTGCACAACAAAAAAGGCCCCGCCGATGCGATCGACGGGGCCTTTTTTCTGGATTGCGACCCGATTGGACTCGGGATGTGGACGAATTATATCGATTGCAACATGACGCAAAAATGAACCGGCGGACCGCAGTCCGCCGGTTTCATATTTTCAGCGCAGCGAAACCACGTTGTCGCCGGTGCGCAGGTGGCGACGGCTGCCGTTGTACTGGCTGGCCATCGGCTCATCCGCCACGGTATAAGTTTCCACCGCTTCAAAGCCATTGAACGCGGTCTTCATCGCCGCGCCATAGGCACCGAGCATACCGATCTCGATATAGTCGCCGGCACGGACATCGCCGGGCAGCGGGAACGGCCCTTCCATGAAGTCCATGTCGTCGCAGGTCGGGCCATAGAAGCTGAAGTCCTGCGCCTCGACACTACCAGCAGCATCGTTGTCGGCTTCGCGCAGCAGGCGCACAGGAAAGCGCCAGCCCACGTGTGCAGCATCGAACAGCGCACCATAGGCGCCGTCGTTGATGAACAGCTCGTTCTCGCGACGCTTTTCGACGCGCACGATGATCGAGTTGTATTCCGCGCACAACGCACGGCCCGGCTCGCACCACAGTTCGGCCGAATAGGACACCGGCAGCGATTCGTAGGTACGGTCGATCAGCGCGAAGTAGTCTTCGAGCGGCGGCGGCTCCATGCCCGGATAGACCGACGGGAAGCCCCCGCCCACGTCGATGATGTCCACCGTCACGGCGGCATCGACGATCGCGGCACGGGCCTTTTCCAGCGCCAGCACATAGGCATGCGGGCTCATCGCCTGGCTGCCCACGTGGAAGCACACGCCCAGGCAATCGGCCAACTGGCGGGTCTGCTGCAGCAGTTCACGCGCATCGACCAGGTCGACGCCGAACTTCGACGCCAGGCTCAGTTCCGAATGCTCGGACGATACGCGCAAGCGCACGCAGAGCGTGAGATCGGTGGCGCCATTGGTCGCTTCCCGGATTTTTTCCAATTCGTCGAGCGAGTCGAGGCTGAACGTGCGCACGCCATGGACGTGATAGGCCTCGGCAATGGCGCGCGGCGCCTTGACCGGGTGCATGAAGCACAGCGTAGCTTGCGGCAGCGTGGCGCGCACCAGCTTGACCTCGGTGATCGAGGCTACGTCATAGTGCGTGACACCAGCGTCCCAGAGGATGCGCAGGAGGTCAGGAGAGGGGTTCGCTTTGACAGCATAGAGCGACTTGCCCGGAAACTTCTCAACAAAGAAGCGGGCTGCGCGCGCTGCTGCATGCGGGCGGTTCAAAATGGCGGGTTGGTCAGGCGCGGTGGCGCGAACTACAGCCCGTGCATCAGGATGAATGTGCAACTCAAGGGACCCCCAAACGGAACGTGGAACGAAAGCTGCCTTGCGGTTTGGAAGTCCCCATGGGGCAGCGAGGAAGCGCTAAATAAGGCTCAGGGGGGGAACTTCAAGCGAAAAAATCCCCCTTTCACAAATCTGTCACAGTGCCAGCCTCGGACTGGCGCACCCCCGCCCCGTCCGGGCGCAGATAGCACCTCGACGAGAGCGGGCAAAAGACTGTTTTAAAGAGATATTTTCCGGTTAGCTCAGCCGGTCGCGGAAATCTTCATAGGCAAACCGGCGTACCAGCTTGAGCGTGTCCGCCCCGCTGTCCCACAACCAGATCGAGGGCAGCGGCACACCGTTGAACGTGGTCGTCTTGACCATCGAATAATGCGCCTGATCCAGGAACGCGAAACGCACGCCCGGCTCGGCCGGAACCGGCAGGCGATAGTCGCCGATCACGTCCCCCGCCAGGCACGATGGCCCGCCCAGCCGCACCGGAGCATCGCCGGCGCCATCCTCGTATTCGTCGATCGGCAGCTCGCCCAGCATTGCCGGACGATAGGGTGCCTCGATCACGTCGGGCATGTGGCACGTGGCCGAAATGTCGGTGATCGCAATGTCCATGCCGTTCCAATGGCGATCGAGCACGGTGCCCACCAGGATGCCGGCGTCGAGCGCCACGGCCTCACCGGGCTCGAGATAGATCTCGCACCCGGTCTGGGCCTTCACCTCGCGCAGGAAGGCCACCAGGTCATCGCGCTGGTAATCCGCGCGGGTCACATGGTGGCCGCCGCCAAAGTTCAACCACTTGAGCTGGCCCAGGAACGGCGCGATGCGCGGCAGCAGCGCTTCCCACGTGCGGCGCAGCGGCTCGAAATCCTGCTCGCACAGGGTGTGGAAATGCAGGCCGGACACGCCCCCGAGATGCTCTGGCTGCAACTGGTCCACAGGAAAGCCCAGGCGCGAATGCGGCGCGCACGGATCATAGCGCGGCACTTCGCCTTCCTGGTGCAGCGGATTGATCCGCAGGCCCACGTCGAACGCCTGGCCATCAGCGCGCGCCTGCGCCAGCACCGGGGCAAAGCGCGCGATCTGGAACGGCGAATTGAAAATCACGTGATCCGAAAGCGCGCAGATTTCGGCCAGGTCTTCCGCCTTGTAGGCCGCGCAATAAGTCGCGATCTCGCCCTGGTAGTGCTCGGCCGCCAGCTTGGCCTCCCACAGGCCCGAGGTGCACACGCCATCGAGGTATTCGCCCACCACGGGCGCCACCTGCCACATCGAAAAGGCCTTTAGCGCAGCCAGAACCTTTATCCCGGCCCGATCGCGAATGTCAGCCAGGGTCGCCAGATTGCGCCGCAGGGCCTGCACATCGACGACGAAAGCTGGGCTGTCGACACGCGACAGATCGAAATGGGCGAAGGCGCCCGGGTCACCGGCTCTGGTTTCCATGAAGGTGCGGCCTTTCTGTGGTGTGCGGGTGGCTTCCACCACCCCCAACCCCCTCCTCTGAAGAGGAGGGGGCTATGTGGGTCTTACTCCCCCTCCTCTTCAGAGGAGGGGGTCGGGGGGTGGTGGAGGTCTAAACCAGACCCCGGAACCCAATCAAAACTGCAGTGGGCCTGCCAGTTCCTTCACCTGCCAGGGCAGGCCATGCTGGTTGAGCATGTCCATGAACGGATCGGGATCGAGCTGTTCGATGTTGAACACGCCCTCGCCCTTCCACAGGCCCTGCACCATCAGCGCCGCGCCGATCATCGCCGGAACACCAGTGGTGTAGCTGATCGCCTGGTTGCCGGTTTCGGCAAAGGCGTCTTCATGGTCGCAGATGTTGTAGATGTAGAACGTCTTTTCAACGCCGTCCTTGATGCCGGTGGCAATGTCACCGATGTTGGTCTTGCCCTTGGTGGTGGCGCCCAGCGACGCCGGTTCGGGCAGTACGGCCTTGAGGAACTGCAAGGGAATGATTTCCTTGCCTTCATAGATCACCGGATCGATGCGCGTCATGCCCACGTTCTGCAGCACGGTGAGGTGCGTGATATAGGCGTCGCCAAACGTCATCCAGAAACGGATGCGCTCGATTTCGGGCAGGTGCGTCTTCAGGCTTTCGATTTCCTCATGATACATGAGGTACATGTTCTTGGGGCCGACGGCCTCGAAATCGAACTGCTGGCGGATGGTCAGCGCCGGGGTTTCCACCCATTCGCCATTCAGCCATTGGCGCGCCGGGGCCGTCACTTCGCGGATGTTGATTTCCGGGTTGAAGTTGGTGGCAAAGGCCTGGCCATGATCGCCGCCGTTGCAATCGAGAATGTCGAGCGTGCGAATCGTGTCGAGCTTGTGCTTCTTGAGCCAGCCGGCAAACACCGAGGTCACGCCCGGGTCAAAGCCCGAACCGAGCAGCGCCATCAGGCCCTTTTCCTTGAAGCGTTCCTGATAGGCCCACTGCCACTTATATTCGAACTTGGCTTCTTCGCGCGGTTCGTAGTTGGCGGTGTCCATATAGTGCACGCCGGCCGCCAGGCACGCGTCCATGATCGTGAGATCCTGGTACGGCAGTGCCAGGTTGACCACCAGCATGGGCTTCACCTGGTTGATCAGCGCGGTGGTAGCGGCCACATCGTCTGCGTCGATCTGATAGGTGGCCACGTCAACACCGGTGCGTTCCTTCACCGATGCGGCAATCGCGTCGCACTTGCTCTTCGTGCGGCTGGCGAGCGCGATGCCGGTGAAGATATCGGCATTCATCGCCATCTTGTGGACCGCGACCGAGCCGACGCCGCCGGCGCCAATCACAAGAACCTGAGCCATGGTCACTCCATAATTCGAGAAAACAGGGGGCATTCGGCCTGCCCGGCACAGGGCAGACCCATCATGGGCAGGCCCCATAGGGCAAGCACATGACAAACCCAAGTCCTATTGCGGGCAACACAACCGGGGCGAAACCCGGTACGCCACCGGGTTTGCCATATTACCGCAACGCCGCTGCCTTAAACCGGTGCCTATCCATACGAATGGGAAAGACACTGACCATGGAACTGCAACGCCACCGGGGCCAACCCGGCGCCGGCAACCCGATCACCCGCTCTGTCGTGCGCAAGGGCGCCGGTGTTGCCCACCGCCTGCTCGATCATGCTTTTGCTCTGGCGTTTCGCGGGCTGGTCTATGCGCAGATCTGGGAAGACCCGGACGTCGACATGGACGCCCTGCAGATCCGACCCGACAGCCGCGTGGTGGCGATCGCCAGCGGCGGGTGCAACGTGCTGTCCTATCTGGTGGCCGATCCCGAAAGCATTACGGCGGTCGATCTCAACACCGCGCATATCGCGCTCAACAAGCTGAAACTGGCCGCAGCACAAGGCCTGCCCGACCATGCCGCCTTCCACCGCTTTTTCGCTCAGGCGGATAGCCCGGCCAACATCGCGGCCTATCGCGCGCACCTTGCGCCCATGCTCGATGAGCCGACGCGCCGCTATTGGGAAGGACGCGACCTGATCGGCCGGCGCCGCATCGGCGGCTTTTCCAAGGGCATCTACAAGCGCGGGCTGCTGGGCAACTTCATCGGCGTGGCGCATCTGCTGGCCAAGCTTTATCGCATCGACCTGGCGCAAATCCTGGCCGCCCCCACGCAAGAGGCGCAGCGCGCCGTGTTCGAGCGCGAACTGGCCCCGGTGTTCGACAAGCGCTTCGTGCGCTGGCTGACCGACCAGCCCGCCGCGCTGTTTGGCCTGGGCATTCCCCCGGCGCAGTTCGATGCCTTGGCGGGAGACCAGCCCATGGCCCAGGTGCTGCGCCGCCGCCTGGAAAAGCTGGCCTGCGATTTCCCGGTGGAGGACAACTATTTCGCCTGGCAAGCCTTCGCCCGCGGCTATGCCCGCGATGGTGATGGGCCCCTGCCGCCCTATCTCCAGGCCGGGAACTGGGACGCCGTGCGTGCCCGTGCCGGCCGCGTGACCGTGCTTCACGCCAATTTCACCGAGCATCTCGCCACGCTGCCCGATGCCTCGCGCGATCGCTATGTCCTGCTCGATGCGCAGGACTGGATGACCGATGCCCAGCTCAACGCGCTGTGGCAGCAGATCACCCGCACTGCCCGGCCCGGCGCCCGCGTGCTGTTCCGCACCGCCGCCCAACCCACGCTGCTGCCGGGACGCGTGGCGCCCGACCTGCTCGATCGCTGGACCTATTATGCGCAGGCCAGCGCCGGCTTTACCGCGCGTGATCGCTCGTCGATCTATGGCGGCGTCCACCTTTACGAACTGCGCGCATGACGATGCTGGCCGGGCAAGCCCGCGAGCATGGCGTGCTGATGGATGCGATCTACCGCCGCCAGGTGCGCATCTATGACATCACGCGCAAATATTACCTGTTCGGCCGCGATCGCCTGATCCGCGGGCTGGACGCTGCGCCCGGCGCCCGCGTGCTGGAACTGGGCTGCGGCACCGGGCGCAACCTGGCGATGATCGCGCGGCGCTGGCCCGGCATGCGCCTGTTCGGCATCGATATCTCACGCGAGATGCTCGGGGCCGCACAGGCGCGGCTGGGTGATGGCGCGCGCCTGGCACTGGCCGATGCGGGCGCTTTTGACCCGGCTGCGCTGCTCGGCACGGCGCGGTTCGATCGCGTGGTCATTTCGTTTGCGCTCTCGATGATCCCGCCGTGGCAGCAAACCGTGGCCCATGCCGCCACCCTGCTGGCGCCGGGCGGATCGCTGCACATCGTCGATTTCCACGATGCCGCCGGCCTGCCCGGTCCGCTGCGCCGCCTGCTGCATGCCTGGCTGACGCGCTTTCATGTCACGCCGCGCACCGAACTGGCCAAGCTGGCCCAGGACATCGCCGCGCGGCAGGGACTGTCTTGCCAGACCCATACCGGCGCCTTTGGCTATTACCGCCTGATCGTGCTCACCCGGTCACGCTGAGCCCCTGTGCGCAGACCTGTGGATAACCTGCGCACAATCCATGGATATCGCCGGGAAAGGCTGTGGGTTGCGCCGGCCCTGATCAGGCACCTGCGCGCACGAACAGGCTCGCCAGTTCGACATGGGTGGACCAGCGGAACTGGCCCACAGCCTTGAGCCCTTCCAGGCGATAGCCAGCCGCCACCAGCGTTGCCGCATCACGGGCCCAGCTGGCCGGGTTGCAGCTGATATAGACCACCCGCGCCACGGTTGATTCCGCGATCTGCCCCACCTGCTCGCGCGCGCCGGCGCGCGGCGGATCGAGCAGCACGGCAGCGAAGCGGTTCAGTTCTTCGGCCCGCAGCGGATTGCGGAACAGATCGCGGTGCAGCGCATGCACCGGGCGGCCCTGGCTGCGCGCCGCCGCCTGGCAGGCCAGATGCGCATCGCGCGCGGCTTCCACCGCCAGCACCTTTGTACCCGGCCCGGCCAAAGCAAAGGCAAAGGTGCCCAACCCGGCAAAGAGATCCGCCACGGTGCTGGCGCCGGCCAGCCAGCCCTGCGCGACGGCGACAAGCGCCGCTTCGCCATCGGCCGTGGCCTGCAGGAATGCACCCGGCGGAATGCCCACGGCGGTGCCACCCAGGGTGATCGTCGCCGGATCAGGCTCCCACGTGGTTTCCGGGCCATAGCCGGTATCGATCGTCAGCCGCGCCAGGCGGTGATCGCGGGCGAAATCGAGCAACGCCTCGGTCCGCGCCAGGTTATCAGCGACCAGGCCGGAAAAGCCCACGGCCACGCCCTGATCGGCCAGCGTCAGTTCCACGTCTACCGCCAGCTTACGATCCTGCCAGCTTTCCAGCAGCGTGCGCAGCGGGGCCACCAGCGCCATCAACTCGGGCGCAATGACGTGGCATTCGCGCATGTCGATGGTCTTGTGGCTGCCACCCTCGCGAAAGCCCAGCACCACGCGGCGGCCGATCGCCTGCGCATGCAGGGTGGCGCGGCGGCGGGTGCGCGGCGGCGAAAGGTGGGTGGGCTCGGGCGTGCCGGGGTCCAGTTCCTGCCCCTTGGCCGCACCGATCACCCGGCTGCCGACGAAATCGGTCAGCGCGGCTTCGGAAAGATGCTGCAGCTGGCAGCCACCGCAGGCCGGAAAATGCCGGCAGGGCGGCTCGACATGGTTGGGCCCCCAGGTCAGCGTGCCATCGGCCTCCAGCATGTCACCGGGGGCAGAGAGCGCGACATAGCGGCCATCGGCCGTGGCGCCCTCACCCTTGGCGGCCACGCGCACGATCGGTGCCGCGCTCATGCCAGCACCTGTTGCATTGCACCGGCGATGGCATGGGCCAGATCGCCACTGGTGAAGGCCGGGCCGGCCAAGCGCGCTGCTTCGCCATGGAGCCACAGCCCTTCCTGCGCGGCGCGATGCGGATCGCGCAGCACGGCCAGGCGGCTGGCAACGGTGCCAGCCAGCACATCGCCGCTGCCGGCCACCGACAGCCACGACGACGCGCGCGGCGCCACCGTCACAGCGCCATCGGGCGCGGCGATCACACTGTCCGGTCCCTTGAGAATCACCACAGCGCGGGCGGCTTGCGCCAGTGCCACGGCGCGCGCGCGCCGGTCACCCGTGCCGGAAAGTCCAAAATTGCGTTCCAAAACCTGCATCTCTCCATCATGCGGGGTCAACACCAAGGGTGTTCCCCGCAGCATCGCCGGCGCCAGCAAGACCAGCGCATCGGCATCAATCACCATGGGCCGGCCTACTCCAAGCGCTGCAGCCAGGCGTGCCCGCGCTACGTCATCACGGCCCAGCCCCGGCCCCACCAGCAACGCGGCAAAGCGATCATCGTCCAACGCCGTTGCCAGCGCCGCTTGCTCGGCAGTGTCACGCACCACCAGTTCCGGCGGCGGCCCGGATAGCGCGCTTTCGCCCGCCAAGACCTGAACATAGCCCGCCCCACCGCGCAGCGCGGCCGTGGCCGCCAGAAGCGCCGCGCCGGGCATGGCACCGGCCACGATGCCCAGCAAGCCCCGGCGATACTTGTGCGCATCGGCCGCCGGCGCTGCCAATAGCGGCCGCGGCAACACATGCGCCGCGCCGGGCACCGCGCTAACGCCGATATCCACCAGCCGCAACGCGCCCATCGTGGGGCAAGCCGGCATCGCATAGTGGGCATGCTTCCATGCGCCCAAGGCCACGGTCAGATGCCAATCGGGCAGACCGGGATTGAGGCATTCGCCGCTATCGCTCGCCACGCCGCTGGGCACATCGATCGCGATGCGATAGGCGTGCCGCGCGGCCAGATCCGCCAGCATCGCCGCCGATGCATCGTCCAGTGGCCGGGTCAACCCGCTACCGAACAGGCAATCGACCAGCACGCCGCCCAGCCCGTCAGCCGCGCTTTCCACAACGGTGCCGGCATACAGCGCCCGCGCCCGCTGCGCCGCCGGGGTGGCGGGCGGCCTGGGCGCGATCACGCACACACGCAAGCCCGCCTCGGCCAGATAGTGCGCGATGACATAACCATCGCCGCCGTTGTTGCCCGGCCCGCACAGCACCGTCACGCGCCGCCCGGCCGCCACCCGGCGCACCCATTCCCCGGCGCCGCGCCCGGCGCGCTGCATCAGCGCATGGACATCGGTTCCAGCGGCGATCAGGGCATCTTCGGCGGCGCGCATCTGCGCGACGGTGAGGATTTGCGCAGGGTCACGGCTTGGCGGGAACATCGGGTCCAGCCGGGGCACTGGCCGGGGCGTCGGCCTTCACTTTGGCGGGAAAGCGATAGCGATCGTTGCCCACCGTCACCTCCAGCCGGCCATCGGCGAGCCACGCCACCTGGGCGGGCACCACGCCATCGGCAGTCACCACGCCGCGCCCGTCATCAACCTTGAGCAGGCGGCGAAATCCGCCAGCGGGATGGTGCACGACCAACAGGTGCCGGCCCTGCTCCACCACCGGCTCCACCTTGCAATCGCGCGCAAAGGCAGTGGCGCCATCGGTGGCGCATTCGATGGTGACCATCGGCCGTTCCGGCGCAGAGCCGGCGCCCTGCCCGCAGGCAGCCAGCGCCAGCAGCGGCAGCAGGGCGGCCGCGCGCAGCATCAGCTCCGCTTCAACTGCGCCAGGTCGCGCACCGCACCGCGTGCCGCACTCGTGGTCATCGCGGCATAGGCCTGCAACGCCACCGAAACCTTGCGCGCGCGCGGCTTGGCTGGCTGCCAGGCATCGGCGCCCTTGGCCTCCATCGCGGCGCGGCGGCGGGCAAGTTCATCGGCCGACACCAGCACGTCGATCTTGCGGCCAGGAATGTCGATGGCGATCAGGTCACCGGTTTCCACCAGGCCGATCGCCCCACCCTCGGCCGCCTCAGGCGAGACGTGGCCGATCGACAGGCCCGAACTGCCGCCCGAAAAGCGCCCGTCCGTCACCAGGGCGCAGGCCTTGCCCAGGCCCTTGGACTTCAGATAGCTGGTGGGATAGAGCATTTCCTGCATGCCAGGCCCCCCCTTCGGCCCTTCATAGCGGATCAGCACCACATCGCCTTCCACCACCTGGCCAGTGAGGATCGCGGTTACTGCAGCGTCCTGGCTTTCATAGACCTTCGCCGGGCCGGTGAACGTGAGGATGCTTTCATCCACGCCCGCCGTCTTCACGATGCAGCCATCGGCGGCGATGTTGCCGGCCAGCACGGCCAGCCCGCCATCCTGGCTAAAGGCATGGGTCGCGCTGCGGATCACGCCGTTTTCGCGGTCGAGGTCCAGCTCAGCCCAGCGGCGGTTCTGGCTGAACGCGGTCTGCGTGGGCACGCCGCCAGGGGCGGCGCGATAGAATTCCTGTACCGAGGGCGCATTGGTGCGCGCCACGTCCCACTGCGCCAGCGCATCGGCCATGGTGCGGGCGTGCACCGTCGGCGTATCGGTATGCAGCAGCCCGGCGCGGTCCAGTTCGCCCAGAATGGCCATGATCCCGCCAGCGCGGTGCACGTCTTCCATGTGCACGTCGTTCTTGGCGGGCGCCACCTTGGATAGCACCGGCACCCGGCGCGACAGGCGATCGATATCGGCCATAGTGAAATCGACCCCGGCCTCGTGCGCGGCGGCCAACAGGTGCAGGACGGTGTTGGTCGAACCGCCCATGGCGATGTCGAGGCTCATCGCGTTTTCGAACGCGCGGAAGTTGGCGATCGAGCGCGGCAGGGTGCTCTCGTCACCCTCTTCGTAATAGCGCTTGCACAGGTCCACCGCCAGGCGACCTGCTTCCAGGAACAGGCGCTGGCGATCGGCGTGGGTGGCGAGGGTTGAGCCATTGCCGGGCAAGGACAGGCCGAGCGCTTCGGTCAGGCAGTTCATCGAATTGGCGGTGAACATGCCCGAGCACGAGCCGCACGTGGGGCAAGCCGAACGCTCGATATCGGCCACTTCCTCGTCGGTATAGTTGTCATCGGCGGCCACGACCATGGCGTCGACCAGGTCGAGCGCGTGTTCCTTGCCACGCAGCACCACCTTGCCGGCTTCCATCGGCCCGCCCGAAACGAACACCACGGGAATGTTGATGCGCATCGCCGCCATCAGCATGCCCGGCGTGATCTTGTCGCAGTTGGAGATGCACACCATGGCGTCGGCGCAGTGCGCGTTGACCATGTATTCCACGCTATCGGCGATCAGATCGCGGCTCGGCAGCGAATAGAGCATGCCGTCGTGGCCCATGGCGATGCCATCATCCACCGCGATGGTATTGAATTCCTTGGCAACGCCGCCCGCGGCCTCGATCTCGCGCGCCACCATCTGGCCCAGGTCCTTGAGGTGGACGTGGCCCGGCACGAACTGCGTGAACGAGTTTACCACGGCGACGATCGGCTTGCCGAAATCGCCATCCTTCATCCCCGTGGCGCGCCACAGGCTGCGCGCGCCCGCCATGTTGCGGCCGTGGGTAGAGGTGCGGGAGCGATAGGCGGGCATTGTTCGGTAACTCCAGGCATGCAATTTTCTCGCGCCGCGCAGGCGCAAGCACGTGCCCCTACTCCACGTGAGCCGACGCGTCCAAGGTTACATTTGCGACTTTTTGGCGAGGCCCGCAACCACCGCTGGCAACAACCGGGAGAGTCGCGCGGCCCAATCCGCCTGGCCCGCCGCATCGCCGATCAGATCCTGGCGCAGTTCCAGCCCGACATAGGCCCGCCCGTGCGCCTCGGCATGGCGGTTCATCGTGGCATTGAGCAGGCGCCCCGAATAGGGCTGCTGATCGCCCACGCACAGGCCCGGCTCTTGACCCAGCCAATCGAGCGTCAGATGTGCGGCGCGCGTATCCTCGTTGTACAACACGCCGACGTGCCACGGCCGCTGCTGTTCGGGATCACTTGAAAGACGCGGCGTAAAGCTATGCAGCGAAAGGATTAGCGCCGGTTCATTCGCCGCCAGCATTCGCGCCAGCGCGGTATGATAAGGATCGAAGAACCGTGCCAGCCGTGCCGCGCGGGCAACGGCGTCGAGCCGGTTGCCGGGGATCGCATGCCCGTCGCTCGCTTCGGGAACCACGCCCGGCGCATCGGCATCGCGGTTGAAATCGCAGACCAGCCGGCTCACCCCGCCCAGGAATGCCGCCACGCCCGAGGTTTGCGCCAGGATGGCGGCAATGCCGGCCACGCCAATGTCGATGGCCATGTGCTGGCTCAACAAGGCAGGATCGATGCCGAGATCGATATCGCCCGGCACACGCGCCGATGCGTGGTCGGAAACGATCAGCACCCCACCTGTTGTGGGCGTGCCCAACAGGGTCCAGGCCTCGGCGCTCATCGCAACGCTCCGGCCAGCGTCCACCATGCGCCAGGCATGGCCGCCTGCGCGGCATCGCGCGCGGCCGTATCGTCAAACAGCGCAAAGCAAGTTGCGCCAGACCCAGACATGCGCACCAGCCAGGCGCCCGTGGCGCGCAGCGCGGCGAGCACCTCACCGATTTGCGGCACCAGCGCCAGCGCCGGTGCTTCCAGATCGTTGCGCCCGTCCAGCGCGATGGTGCGCAGGTTTCCGGTCGGCAGCGGGCCGCGATCGACGCCATCCCAGCCCTTGAACACCGGTCCGGTCGCCAGCGGAATGCGCGGATTGACCAGCAGCACCGGGCAGCCGGCCAAGTCGTTGTCCACCGCTTCCAACTCGGTGCCGGTACCGCGCCCGATGCAAGCCTGGCTCGCCACGCAGGCGGGCACATCGGCGCCCAGCGCAGCGGCGCGCGCGTGCCAATCCTTCGGCAGGCCCTGCGCCCGCTCGACCAGGCGAAACACCGCGCCGGCGTCGGCCGATCCACCACCCATCCCGGCCGCCACCGGCAAGCGCTTTTCCAGCGTGACCGCCCAGCCTTGCTCACGCGGCAGCGTAGTCAGCGCCTTGGCCACGATATTGCCAAAGGGATCGGCCAGTTCTCCGCCAAATTCACCGACCACGCGCAAGGCATCCTGCGCTGCCGGGCTTACCGCCAGTTCATCGCCGGTGTCGACAAAGGCGAACGCAGTTTCCAGCGCGTGATAGCCATCCTGGCGCCGCGCGCGGACGTGCAGCGCCAGGTTGATCTTGGCAAAGGCCGTTTCATCCATGGTCTGAACAACAGGGCCTTACATGTTGGGATAATTGGGGCCACCGCCACCTTCTGGCGTGACCCAGTCGATGTTCTGGGTCTTGTCCTTGATGTCGCAGGTTTTGCAATGCACGCAGTTCTGCGCGTTGATCTGCAGGCGCGGCGTGCCTTCTTCCACACCCACGAATTCATAGACACCCGCCGGGCAGAACCGCGCCTCTGGCCCGGCATAGAGCGGCAGGTTGACGCGCGTGGGCACCTCGGGGTCTTTCAACACCAGGTGGCACGGCTGGTCTTCCTCGTGATTGGTGTACGAGAACGACACGCTGGTCAGGCGATCGAAGCTGATCACACCATCGGGCTTGGGATAGGCGATCGGCTTGTAGAGATCGGCGCGCTGCGTCGCCTCCGCATCGGTATGATGCTTGAGGCCCTTGACCGGATTGACCTTGAGCACGCGGGCCCACATGTCGGCCCCGGCCAGGATCGTGCCCCACGAACCGCCGAACTTCGACACCAGCGGCTGCGCATTCTGCACCAGCTTGAGTTCCTTGGCGATCCAGCTGTCGCGCAAGGCGGCATCGTATTCCACCATGTCGTCATGCTCGCGCCCGGCTGCCGCTGCCGCAACGATTGCCTCGGCCGCCAGCATGCCGCTTTTCATCGCGGTATGGCTTCCCTTGATGCGCGGCACGTTAACGAAGCCGGCCGAGCAGCCGATCAGCGCCCCACCGGGGAACGACAGGCGCGGCACCGATTGCCAGCCGCCTTCGTTGATCGCGCGCGCGCCATAGGCCACGCGGCGGCCACCTTCCAGGATGGCGCGGATTTCCGGGTGCTGCTTCCAGCGCTGGAATTCCTCGTAGGGATAGACATAGGGGTTGACGTAATCGAGCGCGGTGACAAAGCCCAGGGCCACCTGGTTATTGGCCTGGTGATAGAGGAACCCGCCGCCCCACGAATTGCTTTCCGACAGTGGCCAGCCCTGGGTGTGCAGCACGCGGCCCGGCACGTGCTTGGCCGGATCGATGTCCCACAATTCCTTGATGCCCAGGCCATAGACCTGCGGCTGGCAATCGCGCTCAAGATCGTAATGCTGCTTGAGCCGCTTGGTCAGGCTGCCGCGCGCACCCTCGGCAAACAGGGTGTACTTGGCATGCAGTTCCATGCCGGGCTGGTAATCGCCCTTGTGGCTGCCATCCTTGGCCACGCCCATGTCGCCCGTGGCCACGCCGATCACGGCGCCGGCCTCGTTGAACAGCACTTCGGCAGCGGGGAAGCCGGGGAAGATTTCCACGCCGAGTTCGGTCGCCTGTTCGGCCAGCCAGCGACACAGGTTGCCAAGCGAACCGGTGTAGTTGCCCTCGTTCGACATGAACGGCGGCATCGGCCAGTGCGGGATGGCGTACTTCTTGGTCTTGGTCAGCACCCAGTGCCAGTTGTCGGTCACCGGCACTTCGGCCATCGGGCAGCCCATGGTGCGCCATTCGGGCAGCAGTTCGTCCAACGCCTTGGGATCGACCACCGCGCCAGACAGGATATGCGCGCCGATTTCGGAGCCCTTTTCCAGGATGCACACCGAAAGTTCGGGATTGAGCTGCTTCACCCGGATCGCGGCAGCCAGGCCTGCAGGCCCACCACCGACGATCACCACGTCATAAGGCATCGATTCCCGTTCGCTCATCGTCCCCGCTCCATCGCCCGTTCCTGCTGAGGGCTGTTAATCACGCGATTATGCAGCGCAGCCTTGAAAGCTGGGGCGCCCAAGGTCAATAGGGTGTGCATGACAAGCCGCCTCATGAGACAAAAAGGCATCGCGCCACAGGTTGCGGCATGAGCCAGCCCCCTGCCGGCACGGCCGCCGGCCATTCCCTGTCTGCCCTGGTCGACGCTGCCTTTGCCTGGTGGGAGGATGCCGGGCTCGATGGAATGTTGAGCGATACGCCGCAATCCTGGCTGGAAAGCGACCGCAAGGCTGCGGCCAAGGCCAATGCCAATGCCAAGGCCGGAAATGGCGCCGCCGGCTTTGCCCCGCCACCACCGCCGCCGGCGATGGGCGGCCTGGCGCGGGATTGGCCGCAAACCCTTGATGATTTCCACGCCTGGTGGCTGGAAACGCCCAGCCTGCCCTTCCCGCCAGCGCGCCGCATCGCCCCCGCCGGCCCGGCCGGCGCGCCGCTGATGATCCTGTTGCCCATGCCCGAGGCGGATGACGAAGCCGGCCTGCTCAGCGGACGAGGCGGCAAGGTAGTGGACGGGATGCTGGCCGCTTTGGGCTTGGCGCGCGAACAGGTCTATTGCGCAGCCGCCCTGCCGGTGCATGTGCCGATGCCCGATTGGGGCCAGTTGCGGGCAGAAGGCCTGGGCGCACTCCTCGCCCATCACGCCGCCCTTGCCGCGCCGCAACGCATGCTGATCCTGGGCCGCAGCGGCATTTCAACGCTTCTTGGCCACAGCTTGCCGAATAATGCTGCCGATTTACGAGAGTTTAACCATGACGGTGGATGCGTACCTGCGGTTTTCGCATACGATCTTGCGGCGCTCGTGGCTCGCCCGGCGCACAAGGCGGCCTTGTGGAACCGCTTGCTTGACTGGACGGGAACAGACCTGACGTGATGATCCGGCGCTTTCACCGCGCTTGCCTGCCGGCTGCAGCCCTTGCCTGCATCGCCGGCCTGGCCGCGCCTGCACACGCCAACAGCGCGGCCGTGGAGTACTTCCGCAGCCGCGCAGACCGCACCGCGGTGCCAACCCTGCTCAGCCAGGACGACCGCACCTATTACACCCAGCTGTTCGCCGCGATCGAGCGGCAGGACTGGACCAATGTCCAGACCATGCTGGCCCAGCGCAGCGATGGCCCGCTTCAGGCCGTGGCCCGCGCGCAGTATTATCTGGCCGCCACATCGCCCAAGGCGGATCTCGCCTCGCTCACCGATCTGATCGCCCGCGCGCCGGATCTGCCGTGGACCGACCAGCTCGGCCGCCTGGCGCTCAAGCGCGGGGCCATCTCGCTGCCGATCACGCCCAGCGCGCAATCGTTCGCCACGCTGCCCAGCACGCCGCGCCGCACCCGCCCGCGCAGCATTGCTGATGGCACAATGCCCGATAGCGTCGCCCAGGCCATTCAAGAGCGGATCAAGGCCGACGACCCCACGGGCGCGCGCGTGCTGCTCGATGGGATCGACGCCAACCTTTCCTCCGACGCCCGCGCCGAATGGCGCCAGAAGGTCGGCTGGAGCTTCTACATCGAAAACGACGATGCCAACGCCCGGCTCGTCGCGCTGTCCGCCACGCAGGGCGGCTCTGGCCCCTGGGTGGCCGAGGCGCTGTGGACCGCCGGCCTCGCTGCCTGGCGCATGGACGATTGCATGGCCGCGGCCGATGCGTTCCAGCAGGCGGCCACGCAGGGCAGCAACCCGGAACTGGTTTCGGCCGGCTATTACTGGGCCAGCCGCGCGATGGTGCGCTGCCGCCAGCCGGAAAAGGTGTCTGGCATGCTGCGCGCCGCTGCCCGCAACAGCGACACGCTCTATGGCATGATGGCCGCAGAGGCGCTGGGCCTGCGCAGCGCGACGCCGCCCCCAGCGCCCGATTTCTCCGCTACCGATTGGCAATCGCTTCGCGATGTCAACAATGTGCGCCTCGCCGTCCAGCTTGCTGAAATCGGTGAGGATGGTCTGGCCGACGATGTTCTGCGCTATCAGGCGCGGATCGGTGCGCCCAGCCAGTATGCCCCGCTTTCGCGCCTGGCGCGCGACCTGGGCCTGCCATCCACCCAGCTGTGGATGGCCTATAACGCCCCGGCTGGCGCGCGCGCCGATGAAGCGGCACGCTTCCCCGCGCCCAAGTGGGTCCCGGCCAATGGCTGGAAAGTCGATCCCGCGCTGCTCTTTGCCCACTCGCTGCAGGAATCGAACTTCCGCACGGCGGTGACCAGCCCGGCCGGCGCCAAGGGCCTGATGCAGGTGCTGCCTGGCACCGCGCGTGACATGGCACGGGCCGATCCGGTCATGCAGGGCCGCGACACCCAGCTCGATCTGCCCGGGGTGAACCTGGCGTTTGGCCAGACCTACCTCACGCGGCTGCGCGACAATGGCGCCACCGGCGGGCTGCTGCCCAAGGTGATCGCCGCCTACAACGCCGGCCCGATGCCGGTGGCGCGCTGGAACACCCAGGTGAAGGACCAGGGTGACCCGCTGCTGTGGATGGAATCGATCCCCTATTGGGAAACGCGCGGCTATGTTTCTGCCGTGATGCGCAACTACTGGATGTACGAACGCCAGGCCGGTGGCCCGTCGGATAGCCGGATCGGCCTGGTCCAGGGCTTGTGGCCCAAGTTCCCGGGCCTGGCCGGCGCAGACAATGTCCGGGTTGCGATGGGCGGGAATTGAGCGCATCACGCCGCCATGGCCATAGACACGACGCGCACTTTCAAGCCGATCAACATCGCCCTGCTCACCGTGTCCGACACGCGCGGACCGGATGAGGACACCTCGGGCGACATCCTCGCCCAGCGCATTCGCGATGCCGGGCACAGCCTGGTGGCGCGCGGCATCGACAAGGACGATGCCGGCGTCATCGCCACGCGGCTCAACAACTGGATCGACGATCCCAAGGTCGATGCCGTGGTGATCACCGGCGGCACCGGGCTGACCGGCCGCGACGTGACGCCAGAAGCGCTCGACCGGGTGAAGACCCGCGACATTCCCGGCTTTGGCGAGCTGTTCCGCTGGCTCAGCTACAAGACCATCGGCACCAGCACGATCCAGTCCCGCGCCTGCGCCGTGGTGGCGCGCGGAACCTATATCTTTGCGCTGCCCGGCTCGAACGGCGCGGTGAAGGATGGCTGGGACGGCATCCTGGCCGAACAGCTCGACAGCCGCAATCGCCCCTGCAACTTCGTCGAACTGATGCCAAGGCTGCTCGAAAAGTAAGCTCCTCCCCGTGCCGGGGAGGGGGACCGCGCGAAGCGTGGTGAAGGGGATTGTCAGCCCGATACGCCGTGCGAGGGATAGACACCCCTCCACCAGCCTTTGGCTGGTCCCCCTCCCCGTGCCGGGGAGGAACTGGCTTCCTCTGCGTTTATGTTCATGCTATGTTCTCATGCATGCAACCGATCAAAGGCAGGGGTGCGCAATCCGGCGCGGTGCCCACGCGCTTTGGCCTTGCCCAGCGCGAGGCCGATGGCGACTGGCGTGACATGGCGCCTGATATCGACGGCGCCGCCCCGCCCCTGCGCACGACGGTGACCGAGGAATTTCCCAAGTCGGTCCTCACGTTCAACGCCTCTCCCGACATTCCGTTTGACCGCAGCGTCAATGCCTATCGCGGCTGCGAGCATGGCTGCATCTATTGCTACGCCCGACCAACCCACGCCTATCACGATCTCTCGCCGGGCCTCGATTTCGAGACGAAGCTGTTTGCCAAACCGCAGGCGGCCGCGCTTTTGCGCCAGGCCTTTGCCAAGCGCGGATATAGCCCAAGGCCACTGGCCATGGGCACCAACACCGATCCCTATCAGCCGATCGAGCGGGATTATCGCATCACGCGCCAGGTGCTGGAACTGTGCCTGGACGTGGGCCACCCCGTCACCATCACCACCAAGTCTGCGCGCGTGCTCGATGATCTCGATCTGCTACGCGCGCTGGCGGCGCGCCGGCTGGTGGCGGTCGGCATCTCGATCACCAGCCTCGATCCGCGCCTGTCCAGCCTGCTCGAACCGCGCGCGGCCAGCCCGGCCAAGCGCATGGCGGCGCTCGGTACTTTGGTGGAGGCCGGGGTTCCCGCGCATGTCGGCGTCTCGCCGATCATTCCGGCCATTACCGATCAGTTCCTCGAACAGATCCTGATGGATGCCGGCGCGCTGGGCGTGCGCTCGGCCAGTTGGATCATGCTGCGCCTGCCGCACGAGGTGGCGCCGCTGTTCCGCGAATGGCTCGACACGCATTTTCCCGATCGCGCTGCCAAGGTGATGCACACCGTGCAATCGATGCGTGGCGGCAAGGATTATGACGCCAGCTTCCACACCCGGATGAAACCACAGGGCGTGTGGGCCGATCTCGTCCGCACCCGCTTTCGCCTGGCGTTGCGCCGGGCCGGGATACCGCAAGAGCGGCTGAACCTCGATTGCAGCCAGTTCCGCGCGCCTTCGCGGGATGGGCAGATGGACTTGTTTTGAGAGGTGCGGCGCATGATTTCCACCACCCCCAACCCCCTCCTCTGAAGAGGAGGGGGCTTTTATGTCAGCTACTTAACTCCCCCTCCTCTTTATAGGAGGGGGTCGGGGGTGGTGGAAACCTGAGCGCCCAATTAATCCGCAACCGGCTCATACTTGCGCGCGCCAGTCAGCGGATCGTACCACACTTCCACCACCGCGCCGGTTTCCACGTCCACCTCGCACTCGCCGGTGCGTTGCCACTGCACCTGCCCTTCGGGCAGGCGCGCGCGGTAACGCCCTTCGAACAGCGTGCCGAGCGCAATCACCGCGCCAAGGCCGATCAGGCCCCAGCCATGGCCCGTCACCAGATGCAGGGCCACTCCGCCCAGGCCGACCAGCCCCGCTGTCACCAGCGCGGCGATGCGTGCCCCGCCGGTCACGGCCTGGCCAGCTTCACGGCCGTGCCATAGGCCACCACCTCGTTCATGGTCTGGCCGATGGAGCCAGAGTCAAAGCGCATCATCACCACGGCGTCGGCACCCATCAGCCGCGCATTCATCACCAGCCGATCGATCGCGTGGCGCCGCGTATCTTCGACCAGCGCCGAATATTCCTTGATCTCGCCGCCAATGATCGTGCGCAGGCCCGCCACGATGTTGCCAGCCAGGCCGCGGCTGCGCACCACCACGCCGAACACCTGCCCCAGGCTTTCCACCACTTCATGGCCGGCGATGTTTTCGGTGGTCGTGACGATCATGGTTCTCTCCCGTTGATTGCCGCCGATGATGGCGCTTGATCCCATGAAAAGCCATGGAATTGTGCGCGCAGATCCTTCTTGGAAATCTTGCCGGTGCCGGTGTGCGGCAGGCTTTCGACAAAGACCACGGCATCGGGCAGCCACCATTTGGCAACCCGGCTGGACAGATAGTCGCGCAGGTCATCCGCCGTGGCGGTCATTCCAGGGCGCAGCACCACCACCAGCAGCGGGCGTTCGTCCCAGCGCGGATGGGGAATGCCGATCGCGGCGGCTTCGGCCACGGCCGGATGGCCAACGGTGATGTTTTCCAGATCGACCGAACTGATCCATTCCCCGCCCGACTTGATCACGTCCTTGGTCCGGTCGGTGATCTGCAACGTGCCCTCGGGGTGGAGGATCGCCACGTCGCCGGTGTCGAACCAGCCGTCGCCATCCACGGCATCGGCCTCGGCCTTGAAATAACGCTGGATCACCCACGGCCCGCGCACCTGCAGCGCGCCTGCCGTCTTGCCATCGCGGGGCAGCACGCGCGTGGCATTTCCCAGATCGACGCAGCGCATCTCCACGCCAAACGGCGGGCGCCCCTGCATCGCCTTGAGCGAGACCTGCGCCTGGAAATCGAGCGTGTCCCAGTTCCACGGCTCACCGCCAGACGTGCCAATGGGCGAGGTTTCGGTCATGCCCCAGGCATGGCTGACGCGCAGCCCCGCCGCCATGAACCGCTCCACCAGCGCGCGTGGCAGGGCCGATCCGCCACACAGCACATCGCGCAGAGCCGGGGGAAAGGCGCCATCGGCCGTTGCGTCGACATATTGCGTCAGCCCCAGCCAGACCGTGGGCACACCCGCCACGGCGGTTACCGCGTGGCGATGCAGCAGATCGCACAGCACCGCCGGCTCGGCCACGGCAGAAAACACCAGCTTGGCGCCCACGCTGGCTGATGCCCACGGCGCGCCCCAGCAGGCGGCATGGAACATCGGCACGACCGGCAGCATCACGCTGCGGCTTTCCAGGCCAAAGACCTGGTTTTGCAACATCGAGAGCGCGTGCAGCACGGTAGAGCGGTGGGAATAGAGCACGCCCTTGGGATTGCCCGTGGTGCCGCTGGTGTAGCTCAGCATGCAGGCCTCGCGCTCATCACCCTCAACCCACGCGGCGCGATCGTCGCCGATCCAGTCGGCAAAGGCTGGCGCAGGGCCGTCGCTGTCAAAGCAGACGTAATGCTCCACACTGGGCCAGCGCGGTTTCATCCGCTCGACCAGCGGGGCGAACACCGCGTCGAACAGCATGACCCGGTCTTCGGCGTGGTTGACGATGAATTCGAGTTGATCGTCGAACAGGCGCGGGTTCACCGTGTGCAGCACCGCCCCGGCGCCGGGAATGCCATACCAAGCAGCCAGGTGGTGGGCGTGGTTCATGGCTAGCGTCGCCACGCGATCACTGGGCTGAACACCGACGCGGCGCAGCGTCGCTGCCAGCCGCGCCGCATCGTCGCGCACCTCTCTCCAGGTGGTTTCGGTTTCGCGGCCATCCGCCCAGCGGCTGACGATCGCCCGCGCGCCATGCTCTCGCGCGGCGTGATCGACCAAGCGGCCCACGCGCAGCGGCCAGTCCTGCATTCCGCCCAGCATCGCTCTGCCCTTTCGTTACTGCCGGGTCTTGTCGCCCGGCTGACGTGTTATTTCACCAGCCGCAGGTCGGCCTTGGCCGTCAGCGCCATGTTGGCCAGCCCTTCGATCGGCATCAGCCGTTCGATCAAATCGCTGTCGAGCTTGAAATTGCGCCCCAGCCGCACGCGCGGCTCGGCCCCGCTTGCGGTGCGCAGCCGGGCGATCACCTCGCCCTTGCCATCGGGCTCGCGCGGCAAGAGCAGCGCCAGTTCGCGCAGGGCATCCTCGCGTGTCACGTCCAGCGTCAGGTGCATGCGCGCCGCGCTGGTCACGCTCGACAGCGGGCGGGCGCCGCGCACGGTCACGCGTGGCGGCTCGTCAGGGTTGGGCCGATCGAGTTCGACATTGAGCAGCACGCAGGTGCCTTCGCGCGCCCAGGCGACGAAATCGTCGACCAGGGTTTCTTCAAAGCACGAGGCCGAAAACAGCCCGCTGCTGTCGGAAAAGTCGGCCATGACAAAGTCCTTGCCGCGCTTGGTCTTGCGCTTCTGGACGTTTTCCACCAGCGCCGCCATGACCGCCGCCGATCGCGCGGCGCCACCACCATCACCAGAACCCGCCATCAGGCTGCCATAGGTGCGCGCGCCATTGGCGCTCGCCACGGCGCGGTATTCCTCCACCGGGTGCGCGGCGAAATAGAAGCCGAAGTTCTCGCGCTCGGCCGCCATCTGATCGGCGCGGCTCCATGGCTTGGTTTCCGCCAGCCGCGTGGCCGGCTGATCATGCCCGTCGCCGCCGAACAGGCCGCCCTGGCCAGAGGTGCGGCTGCGCACCGCTTCATCGGCCACGGCCATCAGTAGTTCGGCGTTGGCAATGATCTTGGCCCGATTAGGCTCCAACCCATCGAGCGCGCCGGCCGCCGCCAAGGCTTCAAGCTGGCGCCGGTTCATCGAGCCAGCGGGAATGCGCTTGAACAGATCGTCGAGCGAGGCGAACGGGCCACTCGCCTCCCGCTCCGCGACGATCGCGTCCATCGCCTTTTCCCCCACGTTGCGCAGGCCAGCCAGGGCATAGCGCACGGCGTGGCCATCGGCGGTCCGCTCCACGGTGAATTCGGCTTCGGAATGGTTGATGTCAGGCCCCGCCAGCGCCACGCCGTTGCGGCGCATGTCGTCGACAAAGATGTTGAGCTTTTCCGACTGGTGCATGTCGAAGCACATCGACGCGGCATAGAATTCGTGCGGGTAATGCGCCTTGAACCAAGCGGTGTGATAGGCCAGCAAGGCATAGGCGGCAGCATGGCTCTTGTTGAAGCCATAGCCGGCGAACTTGTCGATCAAGTCGAACAGTTCGTTGGCCTTGCCTGCCTCGATCTGCGACACCTCCTTGCACCCGGCCACGAAGCGCAGGCGCTGCTGGTCCATTTCCGCCTGGATCTTCTTGCCCATGGCGCGGCGCAGCAAGTCAGCGTCGCCCAGCGAATAGCCCGCCAGGATCTGCGCGGCCTGCATCACCTGTTCCTGGTAAACGAAGATGCCATAGGTTTCGGCCAGAATCCCCGACAGCTTTTCATGCGGATATTCAATCGCTTCCAGGCCATTCTTGCGGCGGCCGAACAAGGGAATGTTGTCCATCGGGCCAGGGCGATAGAGCGAGACGAGCGCGATGATGTCACCGAAATTGGTGGGCTTCACCGCCGCCAGGGTGCGCCGCATGCCTTCCGATTCCAGCTGGAACACGCCGACCGTGTCACCCACCTGGAGCAGGCGATAGACCGCCGCATCATCGAGCGGCAGCAGCGACAGATCGATGGTGATGCTGCGCTTGGCCAGCAGGTCCACCGCCTTGCGCAGCACCGACAGGGTCTTGAGGCCGAGGAAGTCGAACTTGACCAGCCCTGCGTCCTCGACATGCTTCATGTCGAACTGGGTCACCGGCATGTCTGACCGAGGATCGCGATAGAGCGGCACCAGTTTCGCCAGCGGCCGGTCCCCGATCACCACGCCCGCCGCGTGGGTAGAGCTGTTGCGCGGCAGGCCTTCCAGCTGGCGCGCCAGGTCGATCAGGCGCTTGACCTCGGGATCGCGATCGTACTCGCGCTTCAGTTCCATCACGCCATTGAGTGCACGCTCCAGCGTCCAGGGATCGGTGGGATGGTTGGGCACCATCTTGCACAGCCGGTCGGTCTGGCCATAGCTCATCTGCAGGATGCGCCCGGTATCGCGCAGCACGGCGCGGGCTTTCAGCTTACCGAACGTAATGATCTGCGCCACGTGATCGGCGCCATACTTGGCTTGGACATAGCGGATCACTTCGCCACGCCGGGTTTCGCAGAAGTCGATATCGAAGTCGGGCATGGAAACGCGTTCCGGGTTGAGGAAGCGTTCGAACAGCAGGCCCAGCTTGATCGGATCGAGATCGGTAATGGTCAGCGCCCAGGCGACCAGCGAACCGGCACCCGAACCACGCCCCGGCCCCACCGGAATGTCATGATCCTTGGCCCACTTGATGAAGTCGGCCACGATCAGGAAGTAGCCGCCAAAGCCCATGCGGTTGATGATCGAAACCTCGAACTCCAACCGCTTGCGGTATTCCAGCACCTCGTCCCACACGCCCGCAGCCACGAGTTCGGGATAGTCTGCGCCGTCCGGTTCTGCCTCCGGCTCAAGGCACAGGACTTGCGACAGTTCGGCGTGGCAGTGTTCCGGGTAATAGGGCTTGAGCCGCTCGACCAGGCCAGTGCGGCTGTCGCGCGCGCAGGCCAGCGCTTCCCCTTCCTTGTCGCCCGCCAGGCTAGGCAGGATCGGCTTGCGCTTGGGCGGGATGCAGGCGGTGCGCTGCGCCACCACCAGGGTATTGGCCAATGCCTCGGGCAGGTCGGCAAACAGCTCCTGCATCGCCTCGATCGGCTTGATCCACCATTGCGCCGAGGAGCGCGGCCGGTCCGGGCTGTCGACATGGGTGGAACTGGCGATGCACAGCATGGCATCGTGCGCATCATAGAACTGCGCGTCGGCAAAGCAGGCCGGGTTCGTCGCCACCAGCGGCAGATCGCGGGCATAGGCCAGCGCGATCAGCGCCTCTTCGGCGGCCTGCTCGTTGGCCTCGTTGCGGCGTGCCACTTCGATATAGAGCCGATCGGGAAACAGCGCCTGCAACCGCGTGCAATAGGCTTCGGCCGCAGACTGCTGTTCGCCGGCCAGCAGGCGCACCAGCGCCCCCTCACCCGCTGCTGTCAGGCAGATCAGGCTGTCGGTATAGCCTTCCAGATCGGACAGCAGCACGTGCGGTGCATGCTCCAGCGGGCGATCGAGGTGGGCTCGGCTGACCAGATGGCAGATATTGTCATAGCCGCGCGAATCCTGGGCGTAGAGCGCCAGCCAATCGATCGTCGGCGCCTGCGGGCCAAAGCCGGGGCTAGATGCCCCCTCGCGTTCGGGCCGAGCAACGGCCAGCATGGTGCCGATGATCGGCTGGACGCCGCCGTCCTTGCACGCCTTGGCAAAGGCAGCACTGCCATAAAGGCCATTGCGGTCGGTAATGGCGATGGCCGGGAAGCCGCGCTTTTCTGCGGTCTTGGCAATCGCCTTGGGGTCGATCGCCCCGTCCAGCATGGTGTACGACGAAAAGACGCGCAGCGGAACGAAGGGTGCGAAGGCCATGGCATCAAGATAGCATGGCCTTCGCCCGATTTTGAGGGGCAGCGTGCCCTCATCAACAGATAACGATCACCCCTTGGCCCGCTGGCCGTCAATCCAGGCGTCAACCCGTCCTTCCAGCACCGACAGCGGCACCGAACCGGCGCTCACCACCAGATCGTTGAAGCCGCGCAGATCGAACTTGGCGCCCAAAGCGGCCTGCGCCTTTTCCCGCAGCCCGACGATTCGCAGCATGCCGACCTTGTAGCCAGTCGCCTGCCCCGGCACGGTGATATAGCGCCGCACTTCCGAACCGGCCTGCTGCGCCGGCAGATGCGCGGTATCGATCAGGTATTGCACGGCCTGATCTTCCGACCAGCCCTTCGCATGGATGCCGGTATCCACCACTAGGCGCGCGGCGCGGAAAAGTTCGGCATCCAGCCGCTCCAGATCGGCGGCGGCATCGGGGAACGCCCCCATTTCGCTGCACAGCCGCTCGGCATAGAGCGCCCAGCCCTCGCTGAACGCGACATAGGTATAGGCCTTGCGGAACTGCGGCGTACCAGTCTGCCGCACCTGGATATCGCCCTGCATCAGGTGGCCGGGGATGCCCTCGTGGCACATCAGCGTATAGAGCGTGGCGTCGGGGTCTTTCTCGCCCAGCATGTGCAGCCATACGCGTCCTGGGCGCTTGCCATCGGCGCTGGCAGAGGCAGCGTGGGCGGCGCCACCGGCTACTTCGCTGAATGCCGGCTCGCGCACCACCTCGGCGCCATAGGCCGGCAGCATGGTGAACACCTTGGGCAGCAGGGCGCGGTTGGCATTGACGATGGCGTTGGACTTGGCCAGGCGCGCCGCGCGCAATTCGTCGGTCCACGGGCGCGGCGGGTCCTTGGCCACGATATCGGCCCGCAGCGCAGCAGCATCGGCAAACCCGGCCTTGCGCGCCAGGGCGTCTTCGGCGGCATTGATGCGCGTCACTTCGGCAAGGCCGGTCTGGTGAATTTGTTCGGGCGTCAGGTCGGTCGTGGTGTTGAGGCGCAGCGCCGCAGCATACCAGTCTGCCCCGCCCGGCAGCGTGCCGACGCCGACCACGCCCGAACGCGCCTTGTCCAGATTGCCCTGCGCCCAGGCGATTACCCGCTGATAGGCTGGCTGCAAGGCGCGCACCGCATCGACAGCCTGCTCGGTCAGCTGGGCTGCCTGCACCGGCGAAATCGCCTTGGCCGCCAGCAGTTTGGCGATCTTGGTTTCGGCATCGTTGAGCAAGGGCGAGGCCGGGCCGTTGTCGAACGGCGCGCCGGTGATCAGACCCTTGCTGCCGGAAATCACGCGCTCCAGCTGAAACCGCGGCGGCAAGATGCCCATCGCCGCCGATTGGGTGGATTGGCCGATCGCGGTGTCGAGCACCGCCGGGATCGCGCGCAACCGCGTGATATAGGCCGCCATGTCTGAAGCGTCCTGCACCTGATGCGTGTTGATCAGGAAATTGGGCAGTTCGGCGTGGACGGAATAGAGGTAGGAATAAAACGGCGGCTGATAACGGCGAAAACGGTATTGCAGTTCGGCCCGATCGAGTTCCAGCGCCCAGATATCGTAGTTGATGCGTCCTTCGGGAGAGAGCGCATCACGGGAAAACGCCGCTTTCATCCGGGAAACGCTGCCCCGCCGCCATTCCAGGCGACGCAGCATGCCGGCGTCGCTGTTGTCGTCCAGCCGGTCCATGCCTTCCTTGCGGCCCAGGCGCGTGGCAAGCTGCGGCCGCAGCGCCAATTCAGCGGTAAATTCCTGGTCGAGAAATGCCGCCAGGCGCGCGTCCTGCGCGGCGGCTGCGCTGGCTGGCGCGGTGGCGGCCGGCGCGGCGGCTGCGCTGGCTGGCGCGGTGGCGGCCGGCGCGGTGGACGTATCACGCGCCAGCGCAGCGCCGCCTGCCAGGCATGACACCATGGCTGTGGCAGCCAGCATGGCGTGAATTGGCTTGATCATGATTGCCCCCTGCGTCGATTGTGCGGTTGGCGGTTTTTGTACAAAACCTCCAACTGTTTACAACCGAAACAAGCTGGGCTGCGGAAGGAGCCTGGAACGCCGCAAGGGGTATGCGCAATTCACGGACGGGTGATCACAGCATGCGGCCTAGGGCCGAAGAGCAGCGGGACCCCGGATCAAGTCCGGGGTGACGTTAATTCTATACCACACGTATGTCTCGTCACCCCGGACTTGATCCGGGGCCCCGCTCCTTAATTCGTTCGCACGCCATCAAAGCAAAGCGACAATGTCAGCCTCGATCGCCTCGGGCTTGTCGGTGGGGGCGTAGCGGCGCACGACATGGCCGTTGCGATCGATCAGGAACTTGGTGAAGTTCCATTTGATCGCCTTCGTTCCCAAAACGCCGGGCGCCTGCGCCTTGAGCCAATCGAACAAGGGTTCGGCCTTATCGCCGTTGACGTCAACCTTGGCCATCAGGGGAAAGCTCAAGCCGAAATTCACCTGGCAAAAGCTGGCGATCTCGTCAGCCGAGCCGGGCTCTTGCGCGCCGAACTGGTTGCAGGGAAACGCCAGGATTTCGAACCCGGCATCGCGGTGACGGCGCCATAGCATTTCCAGGCCTTCGTATTGCGGGGTGAAACCGCATTTCGATGCGGTGTTCACCACCAGCACGACTTTGCCGAGCCGGTCGGCCAGGCTGACCCGCTCACCATTGGGCAAGCGCGCGTCGAAATCGGCAATGGTCTTCCGCTCGCTTATGGCAGAATCATGCATGACAGTGCTCCGCAGGCATCGCTCCGGGTCGGTCCCGTCTCCATGCCGTGTTGCCACGGCTTGGCCCCCGAAATCAATGCCTTGGTTCACCGCATTAAAGTGGGAAGTCAGCCCGCTTGAACAGTTCCAGCGCTTCGGCCGGGCCATAGCTGCGATCGCCGGACTTTTCGATGACGAGGTCGTTGCGATCGGCTTCGGGCATGCGTCCCATCATGCGGACCATTTCGGCAAAGCTGCCCGAATGCAGCACGGCAAAGCCATGCAGCACGCTGCCCGCGGCATCGCGCGTCACGATCGTGGCGTGATCGTTCCAGAAATCTTGGGCACCTGCGCGGCCTTCGGCACGAATTGTGGTATTCATCTGATAAAACCCTCCTTGGGTTCCCCGGCAACGCACAAAGCGTTCTCCGGTTTCCATAGCAAAGCAATACCTATCTGAACCTGGGCTTACACCAAGACGCCCTCGTTCAGGCGCATGACCCGGTCCATGCGCACGGCAAGCCGTTCGTTGTGCGTGGCGACCAGCGCAGCGCTGCCCTCGCCGCGCACCAGCTTGAGAAATTCGTCGAGCACGCGGTCGGCGGTCGCCTCGTCCAGATTGCCAGTCGGCTCATCGGCCAGAACCAGCGCCGGCCGATTGGCCAGCGCGCGGGCCACGGCAACGCGCTGCTGCTCGCCGCCCGAAAGCTGGCTGGGGCGATGATCGAGGCGGTGGCCCAGGCCCAGCGCAGTGAGCAGTTCGGTCGCCCGCTCGCGCGCTTCCCGCTCTGCCTTGCCCGAAACGAGCTGGGGCAGGATGACGTTTTCGGTGGCGTTGAAATCGGGAAGGAGGTGGTGAAACTGATAGACAAAGCCCAGGTGATCACGGCGCAACACGGTGCGGGCATCGCCGTTGAGCTTGGCCGCATCGGTTCCGGCAATCTCGATCATGCCTTCAAAGCCGCCTTCGAGCAGGCCAACCGCCTGAAGCATGGTGGACTTACCCGAGCCCGATGGCCCAAGCAGCGCGACGATTTCGCCGGGGCGGATATCGAGGTTCACGCCGCGCAGCACGTCGATGCGCACGCCGCCCTGCTCGAAACTGCGGCGCAGGTTGCGCAGGCGGACGACGGGTTGGTTCATGGCCGTCTCACTCATAACGGAGCACCTGCACCGGATCGGTGCTGGCCGCCTTCAAGGCGGGATAGAGGGTGGCGAGGAAGCTCAGGACCAGCGCCATCAGCGCGATCACGATGATTTCCACCGGGTCGCTGCGGCTGGGCAGCTCGGTCAGGAATCGGATCGAAGGGTCCCACAGGTTCTGGCCGGTGAGCAGTTCCACCAGATGCACGATCGGCTGGCGGAAATAGAGAAACACGAAGCCGAGCACGAGGCCCACGATCGTCCCCAGCGCGCCGATGACAAAGCCGATGGCCATGAAGATCTTGAGAAGGCTGCGCCGCGATGCCCCCATCGTGCGCAGGATCGCGATGTCGCGCGTCTTGGCGCGAACCAGCATGATCAGCGACGAAAGGATGTTGAACACCGCGACCAGCACGATGATCGACAACACCACGAACATCGCCACGCGTTCCACGGCCAGGGCCTCGAACAGGCTGGCGTTGATCGTCTTCCAGTCGGTGATCTGCGCGCGGCCTTCCAACTGCTTCTTGAGCGGGCCAAGCGTGGTCATCACCGTATCGGGGTCGGTGGTCGTCACTTCGATCATGCCGATGGAATCGCCGGTGAGCAGAAGGGTCTGCGCATCGGGGATGGGCATGACGACAAAGGCATTGTCGTAATCGTAGACGCCGATCTCGAAGATCGCGGCGACCTTGTAGCCCACCTGGCGGGGCACCGTGCCAAACGGCGTAGACCGGCCGGCGGGATTGATGATCGTGATCGTGTCACCCACCTGCGCGCCCAGGCTTTCGGCCAGGCGCGACCCGATTGCCACATTGTCGCTGCCGGGCTGCAAGGCGGCCAGGTTGCCGGCCTTGAGCTTGTCCGACAGGCGGTTGATATCCTTCGACGTATTGCCGCGCACCAGGATGGCTTCCACCCGGCCGTTGAAGCTGGCCAAGAGCGGCTGCTCGATCAGCGGCGACGCGCGGGTGACACCGGGCGTCTTTTCCAGCTTTGCCAGGATATCCTGCCAATCTTCAAGCCGCCCGCCATAGGCCTGGATCACGGCGTGGCCGTTGAGGCCCACGATCTTGTCGAGCAGTTCGGCGCGAAAGCCGTTCATCACGCTCATCACGATCACCAGCGCAGCCACGCCCAGCATCACGGCGGCCAGGCTGATGCCGGCCACCATGGCAATAAACGCTTCTCCGCGTCCGGGTAGCATGTAACGCTTGGCGATGGTCCATTCGAAAGGCGAGAGGATCAAAGGCGGCACACTTTCGCGCTGGAACTGGACGGATTTGTCGGCCGCGGCTTTAGGACGGCGGGCGCGACAGGGCAAGACGCCCCTGCCCAATCATGGAGTGCCGCAATGGTTCCCGCGTCTGGTGCTGCCAAGCCCTTTCAGGCGGCCACGCGCAGCCGGGCGCGGCCTTCGGCCTTGGCGCGATAGAGCGCGCTGTCTGCCGCCGCCAGCGCGGCATCTGGATGGCTACCCAGCGCGGCGATGCCTGCGCTGATGGTAATCTTGACCGGGCCTTGCGGCGTATCCACCGCCAGCGCGTTCACCGCCTTGGCCAGGCGCTGGCACACCTTTTCGGCGTGAACCAGTTCGGTATCGGGCAGCAGGACAGCAAATTCCTCCCCGCCGATGCGGGCCACGAAATCGGTCGAGCGCACGGCCGCCACGGCCGCCTCGGCAAAAGCGCGCAGCACGCGATCGCCCACGGCATGCCCATAGCGATCGTTGACCTGCTTGAAATAGTCAATGTCCACCACCGCCAGCGCCGAAGGCACGCCCAGCGCGCCGACGCGCTCGGCGGTTTCGAAGAAGGCACGGCGGTTGGGAATACCGGTCAACGGATCGGTCAGCGCGGCGCGCGAGAGGTCTTCCTCGATGCGCTTGCGCTGGGCGATGTCGCGCGTCACGCAGACCAGCCCATCGATCTCGCCTTTTTCGTTGGTGACAGCGCGGAAATGGGTCTCGAACCAGCGCGCCGGGCCACCCAGCGGCAGGCCCAGGAACTCCACCGCCACCGGTTCACCCGGGCTGGCCAAGGCAGCATTCCAGGCAGCGGCCACGGCGGCACGGTGCTCTTCCGTCACGATCTGGCGGAAATCCACGCCGTGGAGTTGTTCGGGCACATGGCCGGTCAATTGCGTGATCGCGGGAGAAGCATAGCGGATCGTACCGCGCTGGCTCATGTGGATGATCACGTCGCTCACATGGTCTGACAGCAGGCGATAGCGCGCTTCGCTGTTCGCCAGATCGAGCATGCGGCGGCGGCGGCGTTCCTGCTCGGCCACCACCGGCAGCACGGCCAGCACGGTAATGCCCAGATAGACCTGGAAGAACTGCAACCGCCCGGCCAGGACATGCAGATCGGTGGGCGCCAGTTGCATGTCGGCAATCGGGCCGTGGCCCAGCACGGTCATCAACCCGCCCACCGTTGCCAGAATGATCGGCAGGGTCAGGGCGACAATGGCATTGGCCCAAACCGCGCCAAACAGCACGAGCAACAGCGGAAACAGCAGCAGGGGCCGGGCGATCTGCGAAAACACCGCGATCGTCAGCACGATCATCACGCCGATCAGCAGCAGCGCGCGCAGGCCATTGCCCTTGGGCACCAGCGGCTGGCGCGTTTGCCAGGCGAGGCACAACAGGCTGCCCGCCGGCAGGAAAATCAACAGGCCCAGCGAATGGCCCACCAGCCAATCCACGAAACTGGCGCGCATCGGCTGGCCCAGTGTCAGCCATACGATCACCGCCGCCAGCATGGCGCCGATCACCGGGACGAACAAGCCGATCCCCAGGCTGTAGCCGGCCATCCATTCGGCAGTGTCTTGCGGCCAGTGGTCTTTCATGAGGCGGCGCAGGATCGCCGCGGCGACCACGCCCTCGAACAGGTTGATCACCATCATCGCGGGCGCGGCCAGCCAGCCAAGCCCGAACAAACCGGTGACGAGCCAACTGGCGACGCCGGTTGCGGCAATCGTTGCTGGCCATACCCGCGTCGGCAATGCATTGAGTCGCGAGGCGAGAACCGCGTTCGAAACCCACACCATCGCCACGCCGCCGCTCAGCCGGCTGTACTCGATGGCGAGGAAAGCACTGATGAAAAAGGCGAGTGCCGTAACGAGCGCGGCACGCAGCGATGCTGCCGGGGTTATGGCCAGACGGGGCCGAGGAAGAACGGCGGTTTGCATGGCCCTTATACCTGCCACCAAATGGTTAATTCCAACCTAAGGGGCAGCGCTGAGCGCGCAATACGATGGTAAAGTTTTGGAAACCAGCTGCACCGTGATCGCCGCTCTTGAACAACTGTATGGCGCTAATTGATAATTTCTCCTGAATCGGGCCACGCCAAATGGCTGGGCTGCGCGCACCCTTGCCTTTGGCGGCAAACGTCGCCACATGGGCGCCATTGCTCGGCCGGGGCATTTCGCACCGGTGCGAGTCTTTGGCGCGAGCGCTTGCGAGACAGATGATCACCACCAACCCCTTCGAGGACCGCGACGGCGACAAGCTGCGCGAGGAATGCGGCATTTTCGGCGTGCTTGGCGCGCGCGATGCGGCAGCGATGACGGCACTGGGGCTCCATGCCCTGCAGCATCGCGGCCAGGAAGCGGTGGGCATCACCAGCTTCGACGGGCAGGAGTTCTTCTCCCGCCGCGGCATCGGCCATGTCGCGCAGAACTTTTCCAGCGGCCAGGCAATCGCCGAACTGCCGGGCATGATGGCCGCCGGCCACGTCCGCTATTCCACCACGGGTGGTTCGGGCCTGCGCAATGTGCAGCCGCTGTTTGCCGATCTTGCTGCCGGTGGCTTTGCCATCGCGCACAACGGCAACATTTCCAACGCGATGTTCCTCAAGCGCGATCTGGTGCAAAAGGGCGCGATATTCCAGTCGACCTCGGATACCGAGGTGATCATCCACCTCGTGGCCACCAGCCGCTATCCCACGCTGCTCGATCGCTTCGTCGATGTGCTGCGCCTGGTCGAGGGCGCCTATTCGCTGATCTGCATGACGCCCGAAGGCATGATCGCCTGTCGCGATCCGCTCGGCATCCGTCCGCTGGTGATGGGCAAGCTGGGTGATGCCGTGGTGTTCGCCAGCGAAAGCGTCGCACTCGACGTGGTGGGCGCCGACATGGTGCGCGAAGTGGAGCCGGGCGAACTGGTCCAGGTGGCCCTCGACGGCTCGATCCAGACGCATCGCCCGTTCGGCGACACGCCGCAGCGCCCGTGCATCTTCGAGCATGTCTATTTCAGTCGCCCGGATTCGATCCTGGGTGGCCGCTCGGTCTATGAAGTGCGCAAGGCCATCGGCACGCAGCTGGCGCTGGAAAACCCGGCCGATGCCGATCTCGTGATCCCAGTGCCCGACAGCGGCGTTCCCGCTGCGCTTGGCTATGCCCAGCAATCGGGCATTCCGTTCGAGCTTGGCATCATCCGCTCGCACTATGTCGGCCGCACCTTCATCCAGCCCTCTGACGGCGCCCGCAATGCCGACGTCAAGCGCAAGCACAACGCCAACCGCGCCCTGGTGGCCGGCAAGCGCATCGTGCTGATCGACGATTCGATCGTGCGTGGCACCACCAGCCTCAAGATCGTGCAGATGATGCGCGAAGCCGGCGCGCGCGAAGTGCACTTCCGCGTCGCCAGCCCGCCGACCGAACATTCGTGCTTCTATGGCGTCGACACGCCGGAACGCTCGAAGCTGCTCGCCGCGCGGATGGACATTGCCGCCATGGCCGAATTCATCCAGGCCGATAGCCTGGCTTTCGTCTCGATCGACGGTCTCTATCGCGCCGTGGGCGAGGTTCAGCGCAACAGCACCTGCCCGCAGTATTGCGACGCCTGCTTCACCGGTGACTATCCCACGCGCCTTACCGATATGGGTGATCGCGCGCCGGGCTGTTCGCCGGTCAAGCTCAAGGCCAAGCCCGCCAAGGTGGCCTGATCGTGTCGGCCGCCAACGCGCAAACGCCGCTCGCCGGACGTGTCGCCCTCGTGACCGGCGCCAGCCGGGGCATCGGTGCCGCCACGGCCCGGGCGCTGGCAGCCGCTGGTGCCCATGTGGTGCTGGTGGCCCGCACGGCGGCCGAACTGGAAAAGGTGGAAGACGAAATCTTCCAGGCCGGTGGCAATGCCACGATCGCGCCGGTCGACCTGGCCGAACCCGATGGCGTGGCGCGCCTGGCGTCGGCGATTTCCGAACGCTGGGTGGCGCTCGACATCCTGGTGATCAACGCCGCCGTGCTGCCGGCCCTCACCCCGGTGTGGCAGATCGAGCCGCGCGATTTCAGCCGCGCGATCACGCTCAACGTGCTGGCGACGCACTCGCTGATCAGCGCGTTCCATCCCCTGCTCAAGGGCAGCCAGGATGCGCGCGTCATCGGCCTGACCAGCAGCGTCGGCGCCTCGCCGCGCGCCTATTGGGGCGCCTATGGCGCGACCAAGGCGGCGTTCGACAATCTCCTGGCCAGCTATGCCCAGGAAGTGGCCGCGATCTCGGGCATTCGCGTGGCCATCGTCGATCCGGGTGCCACGCGCACCAAGATGCGCGCCAAGGCCTATCCCGGCGAAAATCCGGCCAGCGTCAAGCCGCCCGAAACGGTGGCTGCGCGCATCGTCGCCCTGGCCAGCGCCGATTTCACCAGCCCGCACCGCGAGCGGGTGGACGAACCCGCCTGAGCTTTCCGCGCGGTTACATGTCACAATCGCATGAAATCTTAGGGTGTCATTGCGCCTGTTAACCTGCTGGTAACGCACTTTCCTCATGCTTCCACAACGGCCGCGTGCTGCGCGGCCTGGAACCACGGCTTCAGCAGGTCAGGGCCAATGCCGACAATCAATTGGCAGCAGGATTACGAAGCAGCCGCCAGCGACGATCGCTGCGCCCCGCGCTCGCGCATGGTCATTCCGGCCAAGTTGCGCCGCAACGGGGCCCGCGCCGCGCAAACCCTGGTGCTTGATCTCTCACTGGCCGGCTTTTCGGCGCTCGCTTCGGTGCGGCTGGCCCAGGGCAGCAAGGTTTACCTCACGCTGCCCGGCCTGGAACTGCGCGAGGCCGAGGTCGTGTGGTGGCATGCCGGCCTGGTCGGCTGTGCCTTTGCCAACCTTTTGACCCAGCGCGAGCATGACGCGCTGCTGCTGCGCTATGGCGGAGAGGCCGACGGCGACGGGCGCTGAGCCGCCCGCCCCTGCCGCTACCGATAATCTCGTCTCAAGCCTGCGCCTTCATCGCGCCATGCGCGGCGAGAGCCCGCGCCCGCGCCTGACCATGATCGATGATCTTGGCCGGATAGCCGCGCGGTGGGCGCTGTGGATCATGAATGTCGGCATCGTCGAGATGGCGCAACTCGGGCACCCATTCGCGAATATAGGTCGCCGCATCGAACTTGGCCGATTGCGATAGCGGCGCCATGATCCGCACGAACATGTTGGCATCCAGGCCGCTACCCGCCACCCACTGCCAATTGGTGGCATTCGCGCCGTAATCGGCATCGACCAGCGTATCCCAGAACCACTGCTCCCCCGCGCGCCAGTCGATCAGCAAATGCTTGATCAGGAAACTGGCGGCAATCATCCGCACGCGGTTGTGCATCCAGCCGGTGTGCCACAGTTGCCGCATGCCGGCATCGACGATGGGATAGCCGGTGCGCCCCTGCTGCCAGGCGGCAAGTTCTTCAGGTGCGTCACGCCACGGCAAGGCATCGAATGCCGCGCGGCCATTGCGCGTGGCGTAATCGGGGCATTGCAGGATCAGGTTCTGGGCATAGTCGCGCCAACCCAGTTCGCTCAGGAACACGTCCACGCTACCGCCGGCATCGGCCACGGCGTGCCACACCGTGGCGGGAGACACTTCCCCGAAATGGAGATGGGGCGACAGCATCGAGGTGCCCGAACAAGACGGCAGGTTGCGCTGCTCGTCATAGCGACGCGCACGGCCGACGAATTTCTCCAGACGCTGCGCTGCCCCCGCCTCGCCCGGCGTCCAGGTTTCGCGCATGCCTCCCGCCCAATCCGGGCGCTGGGGCAAAAGCCGCCAATCGTCCAGGTCGTCGCTCGCTGGCCAGAACGCTGGGGCGGGTAGCCTTGCGGGCGCAGGCTGGGGCGGCGGCGGCGGCAACTGCTGCAGGCTGGCCCGCCAGAACGGCGTATAGATCTTGTATGGCTGCCCCGCACCGGTGGTGACCGTGCCGGGTGGCAGCAGGAAATTGCCGTGATGCAGGCGCAAATCCAGCGCCTTCCCCACCGCGCGCTCGGCCAGGCGCCACCACGGCTCGTAATGGTGCAGTGCATGAACCACGCGCGCGCCGGTCTCGCGGCGAATGGCGGCCAGCGCGGCATCGCACTTGCCGCGGCGCAAGATCAGGCGCGATCCCATGGCCTGCAACTGCGCATCGAGCCGTTCCAGGCTGTGATGCAGCCACCAGCGCGATGCGGCGCCCATGCGACGGTGCTTGGGGGTTTCGTCGTCCAGCACATAGACCGGAATGACCGGGTTGCCGCTGGCGGCTGCGGCAGCGAAGGCGGCCTGGTCCTGCAGGCGCAAATCCCGGCGCAGCCAGACAATTGTTGGGCTCGTCATGCCTTGCTATGTGCAGGGTAATGGCCCACTTGGCCATGGTTGGCCGCCTGCCCCTTGGTGCAGGTCTGCGCGCTGGGCGCCTATGGTGCCGCAACTGGAGAATGGGCCTTGGCCGAACCGCTCTTTGTCCGTCCTGATGTGCAGGCGTTCCTCGATTACCTGCGCCAGGCTGCTGCCGCCGGTGCCCCCGCGATGCACCAGATGCCGGTGGACCAGGCCCGCGCCGCCTATGTTGCCATGCAGCAACTGGCCGACCTGCCGCCGCGCAATCTGCCCGTGATCCGCGACCTACAGTGCCCGGGGCCAGCCGGCCAAATTGCCTTGCGCCTGTATGACAGCCGCGAAGCCCGCGCCCCGGGGCCAGTGCTGGTGTTCTATCACGGCGGCGGTTTCGTGCTTGGCGGGTTGGACAGCCATCACAACGTCTGCACCGAGATCGCCGCGCAGATGGACTTGCCGCTGGTCTCGGTCGATTACCGGCTCGCCCCCGAACATCCGTTTCCTGCCGCCACCGACGATGCCGAGGCGGCCACGCGCTGGATCGCGCAATCCCCAGCCGAACTGGGCCTGGATGTCACCGGCCTGGTGCCGATCGGCGATTCGGCCGGCGGCAATCTCGCGATCGTGGTTACCCAGGCGCTGGCTGCCGATCCCGCCGCCGTCCCGGTCATCGCCCAGGTGCCGATCTACCCACTGACCGATGCGGTGGATGGCCACGCCTCTTTCCGCGAATTTGCCGAAGGCTTTCTGCTCGATGCGCAGGTGATGCGCTGGTTTGCCGATGCCTATGCCGCGCCGGCCGACAGCATACGCACCTTTCCGCTCAACGGCGGGCATGACCGCATGCCCCCTACGGTGCTAGTGACCGCAGGCCTCGATCCGATTCGCGATAGCGGGCGGGTCTATGGCGCGGCCCTGGCACGCGCCGGATCGCCCCTCGTGTTCACCGAACGCGCGGGAACGATCCACGGCTTTATCCAGGTGCGCAAGGCCATCCCCAGCGCGCAGGCTGATCTGGAAGCAATTCTGGCGGCGCTGCGCGGTGTGCTCGATGCCGGGCGCCCTATTGTTTGAACGAGGACCACCTATCCATGAGTGCGGACCCCTTTGCCGCTCTTCCCTATCGCCCCTGCGTGGGGCTGATGATCGTCAATCCCCAAGGCCGCGTCTTTGTCGGCAAGCGTATCGACAACAAGGAAGGTGACGCCTGGCAGATGCCACAGGGCGGCATCGACGACGGCGAGGAACTGGTCCCCGCCGCGATGCGCGAACTGCACGAGGAAACCGGCCTGACGAGCGAGCATGTCACCGTGCTGGCGCAGAGCCGCGAAGAACATTTCTATGATCTTCCGCCCGAATTGCTGGGCAAGCTGTGGGGCGGCCAATATCGCGGCCAGCGCCAGGCATGGCTGCTGCTGCGCTTCAACGGCCAAGACAGCGACGTGGTGCTCGACGCCCACGATCCTGCCGAATTCTGCGAATGGAAGTGGGTCGATCCCGAGCAGTTGCCCGATCTGATCGTGCCGTTCAAGCGGCGCGTCTATCGCCAGGTCGTGGAAGAATTCCGCGCGCTGATCTGAATTTTTTCAGCGCCATGTTTCCACCACCCCCAAACCCCCTCCTCTAAAGAGGATGGGGCTTAAGCCTCTGCTCCCCCTCCTCTTCAGAGGAGGGGGTCGGGGGGTGGTGCGAAGCCTAACACGTCCCCCGCAAAATCAATTCGCCTGAACCGGGTCCTTCGTCGCAACCGGCTCAGCTGCCGCCACCTGCGGCTTGGGGCCAGCGGCAAGCGCCTTGCTCACCACGGCCGTTTCCGGGCAGGCCTTGCCGCACAGGCCTTCCAGCCGGGTGAGCGTGGCCTTGGCCTTGTCGATGGCGCCCTTTTCGGCAAGCGCCGCACCCTCGCCCGCAATCGCGGCGAGATTGTTGGGCTCGCGGTCCAGCACGTCGCGGTAATAGTGGATCGCCTTGCCCTGAAGCCCGGCCTGGCGCGAGGCATCGCCCAGCGCGACCAGGATGCTGGCATTGGCCGGATCGATGGTCAGCGCCGATTCCAGGCTGTCGGTCGCGGCGTCGATGTCGCCCTTGGCCATGAGCGTGCGCCCTTCCTGAAACAGCACCTGCGCGCGCGGATCGAGAGGTTCGCTGGTGTGGGCCGAGCCCATGCTGCCGGTCACGGCCACAAGCAGGGACAGCGCAAGGGCCGCTGGCGTGTAACGCATCAAGAACTCCTTCAGCCGGGACTGCTCACCGCGGCGATAGACCACCCTCATGGCCGATGGGTCTATCACAGACGAACCAGCCGAGCGAAGAAAAACCCGTCCGTATCGTCATGATACGGAGACAAACGCCAGCCGCCACGATGCGCCCGCCCGGCCGGCATGGCCAGTTGTTCACACGTGAAATCGGGATGGCTGGCCAGGAACGCGTCCAGCCCATCGGCGCCCTCGGCATCGATCAGCGAGCAGGTGATGAACACCAGGCGCCCACCGGGCCGCACCAGCCCGGCCGCCACGTCCAGAACCTGGGCCTGCATCTGCTGATAGCGAGCGATCGCGGCCGGGCTCAGCCGCCAGCGCGCCTCAGGATTGCGGCGCCAGGTGCCGGTGCCCGAACAGGGCGCATCGACCAGGACCGCATCGGCCTGGCCGCGCCAATCGGCCAGCATCTCGGTCTCTTTGCCGGGATTCAGCAGCCGCGTTTCCACCAGCGCGCCAGCGCGTTCTGCCCGTGGTGCCAGGCGTGACAGGCGCGGGCGATCGATATCGCAGGCCAGCAATCGCCCGGTGTTTGCCATGGCAGCGGCCAGCGCCAGGGTCTTGCCCCCGGCGCCAGCGCACAGGTCCACCACGTTTTCGCCGGGCCGCGCGGCCAGCGCCTCACAGGCGATCTGGCTGCCAGCGTCCTGCACTTCGAACAGGCCCTGGGCAAATTCCGGCCATGTTTCGGCCGGCGTACCCATTGGCAGGCGCAAGCCATGCGGCGCCACCACCGGCTCAGCCGCGACCGGCAGCCGCGCCGCCAGGCTATCGCGATCGATCTTCAGCGTATTGGTGCGCAGATCCAGCGGCGCGCGGCCCATCAACGCGGCCTGTTCCGCCTCACCCAGCCCTGACGCGGCCATGGCCTTGGCCAGCCAGCCCGGCATGGCGCCGGCCAGCGCCACGGGCTCGTCGGCGCGGATCGGCGCCGGGCCATAGGGCGAACCGTCAAAGCGTGCGGCCAGATCGGGATCATCCTGCGCCAGGCGCAGCACGGCGGCCCGCCCGCTTACCGGCACTTCGCCACAGGCGCGGATCGCGGCCCAGACCAGCTCGCGAATGGCACGGCGATCCTTTGATCCGACAAACCGCCGCTGGCGAAACCATTCCGCCGCCAGCCGATCGGCCGAAGCCCCCTGCCCGCGCGCGGCCGCGATCACGCCATCCAGAATGTCAATCGCGGCCTGGACCCGCGCGGCGGGCGTCACCGCGTGGGGTAGTTCGGCGCCTCACGCGTGATCGTCACGTCGTGGACGTGGCTTTCCTTGAGGCCCGCATTGGTGATGCGCACGAACTTGGCGTTCTTGCGCAGGTGCTCGATCGTGCCGCTGCCGGTATAGCCCATGGCCGCCTTGATGCCGCCAACTAGCTGGTGCACCACGTCCTTGGCCGGGCCCTTGTACGGCACCTGGCCTTCGATGCCTTCGGGCACCAGCTTCATCGAATCCTTGATGTCCTGCTGGAAATAGCGATCGGCCGAACCGCGCGCCATCGCACCAACCGAACCCATGCCGCGATAGGCCTTGTAGGCGCGGCCCTGGTAGATGAAGGTTTCGCCCGGCGCTTCCTCGGTGCCGGCCAGCATCGAACCGATCATGATCGAGCTGGCACCGGCGGCAAGCGCCTTGGCCGCATCGCCCGAGGTGCGCAGGCCGCCATCGCCGATCACCGGCACGCCAGACTTTTCCGCCTCGGCCGCGCATTCCATGATCGCGGTCAGCTGCGGCACGCCCACGCCGGCAACGATGCGGGTGGTGCAGATCGAGCCCGGCCCGATGCCCACCTTGATGCCATCGGCCCCGGCATCGATCAGCGCGCGGGTCGCCTCTGCGGTGGCAACGTTGCCGGCAATCACCTGCACGTCGTTCGACAGCTTCTTCACCGCTTCCACGGCACGGGCCACGTCGCGGTTGTGGCCATGGGCGGTATCGATGATCACCACGTCGCATTCCGCTTCCACCAGCGCGGCGGTGCGGGCCATGCCCTTTTCACCCACGGTCGTGGCAGCGGCCACGCGCAGGCGGCCGGCGCTGTCCTTGGTGGCGTTGGGATAGGTCACCGACTTTTCGATATCCTTCACCGTGATCAGGCCGATGCAGCGATAGGCATCGTCCACCACCAGCAGCTTTTCGATGCGGCGGGCGTGCAGCAGGCGGCGGGCTTCGTCGCCGCTGGTGCCCAGCTTCACCGTCGCCAGGTTTTCATGCGTCATCAGCTCGCGCACCGGCTGCGCCAGATTGGCGGCAAAGCGCACGTCGCGGTTGGTGAGGATGCCCACCAGCCGGCCGCCGGCTTCCACCACCGGAATGCCGCTGATGCGGTTGGCGCTCATCAGCGCCTGGGCGTCGCCCAGCGTGGCATCAGGCGAAATGGTGATCGGGTTGACCACCATGCCGCTTTCATAGCGCTTCACTGCGCGCACGGCGGCGGCCTGTTCCTCGATCGTCAGGTTGCGGTGCAACACGCCGATCCCGCCAAGCTGGGCCATCACGATGGCCATGTCGGCCTCGGTCACGGTGTCCATGGCCGAAGACAGCACGGGGATGTTGAGAGCGATCGCCTTGGTCAGGCGGGTGCGGGTATCGGCCTGCGAAGGCAGAATGTCTGACTCGGCCGGACGCAACAGAACGTCGTCAAAGGTAAGGCCGAGGGGGATATCCATGTGCGCTGCCACTTCCTGTCCGGGTAGAATCGTGGCGGCCCATGTAATCAAGCCGGGAACAATTGGCTAGGGGGTTCGGGCGCTATTTGTCGGCCCCGGCGCGGGCGCCGTCGCCGGGGGTGTCACGCCCCCTGTGGCATAGCGGCGGGCATCGGCAAATTCGCGCACCAGCTCGGTATTGATCTGCACGTCATCGGCCATGCCGGCATAGTTCACATGGTCCGGCGTATCGGCCGGGGTGTGATAGGCGCCGGTCATGAACCGGTCCAATGGGGCCTCGTCGGCATAGCTGGTGCTGACCATGATCGCGGGCACATCATGCTGCATCAGCACCCAGCTATCCTGCCGGCGCACATAGGCATTGGCCGCCCGGCCATCGACCAGCTTGCGCCGCATCCGCCCCAGCACCCGCGCCACGGTATCATCCAGCGGGGTCATGCCCCGTCCCACGATCGCCACCTGCCCGCCCGCCGGCACCAGGCCGGTGCTGTCGACGTTGAACGCCGCCACGATCCGCCCCAGCGGCAGCGGCGGATTTTCGGCAAAGGCCAGGGCGCCAAGCAGGCCCATTTCCTCGCCGGTGGTGGCCAGAACATAGATATCGCGATCGGGCATGCGCTGCGGCATGCCTGCCAAGATCTGCCGCGCCACTTCGGTAATCACCGCCACACCGCTGGCATTGTCCACCGCGCCCGGACAGATCGCCCCGGCCGCCGTGCAGACCCCGAAATGGTCCCAATGCGCCACCAGCAGCACGGCGCCGGCAGCGGGATCGCGCCCGGGAATGCGGCCGATCAGGTTGTGCGTGCGCACGCGGGTTTCGGTGCTGGTCGCTTCCAGACTGGCCGTAGTGCCGATCAGGCGCGGCGTGAAATCGGGCTTTTCTGCCTCGGCCTGGGCAGCGGCCAGCGCCTGGCCAGGCGCGGCCGTGGTTCCGCCCAGCAGGCGATCGGCCATGTCGGGGGTGACAAACGCCTCGATCTCGTTGTCGAGCCGCTCGCCGGCCAGCATCGTGCCAGCCTTGCGCCGCCGCGTTGCCACATCATCAAGGGTGCGCGTGCCATCCAGCACCGTGATCACCGCCATGGCCCCGCCGTCCAGCAGGCGGCCCACGGCCTCGCGCCCGGCCTCCACGTCGCCGTGGCGCTCGTCATGGTCACCACGCTTGCCGCCAGCGGCGGCCTTGCTTTCCAGCAAGAGCGCAACACGGCCGGCCAGTTCGGTGCGCGATGGCACCACCCCATGCCCGACAAACAGCACCGGCGCGCTTTCTACCAGATTGCGCACGCCCGAGGTCACCACGAAGACATCATGCTCGTCAGCCGCCAGGCGCCGTCGGCCGCGCATGAAGGCCGCGCGCGACAGCACCGGCTCGCGCGCGACCAGTTCGACCGGCGCAAACCACGGGCTGCCCGGCAGGTTGGTGCCCGATTCCAGGCCCATTTCGAACCACTGCCGCACCAGATAGCGCAAGGTCTGGGTTTCACCCTCGGTGCCGGGGCGGCGGCCGGCAAAGGCCGGGCTGGCCAGCGTCTCGACATGGCCACGCAGCCGCTGCTCGAGGGGCAGCGCCAAGGGGGCGGTTGCGGCACGCGTAGCGCCCGCCGGCAGCAGGGCTGCCAGCGAGACCAGGGCCAGTGCCCTCAACAGCCTTGCGCCACGACTCATCTATGTCCCCAAACGCTTCAGCGCAGGCTCATTGCTGACAAAACCCGCCAAGACGCGCAAGTTCCCAAACTGTAAAGCACGGTGAATCGAGCCTGGGCGCGAAATTCCTGGCGCATGACGCGGAACATTGTCGCGCGCCACGGCTTGCCATTTACGCTATAGGCCGTGGCACGTACGGCACACAGACAACAGGCAAGCGATGCGGCTCGACGATTACGACAACAACATCGACGTGGAAGACCAGCGCGGCCGGGGCGGCGGCTTTTCTTTGGGCGGCGGCGGTGGCGGCGGTTTCCCGCTTGGCCTGATCCTTAGCCTGGTCGGCTCACGCTTTGGCATCCTCGGGGTCTTGGTCGTAGTCGGCGCGTCGCTGCTGTTTGGCGGATTGCCTCGCCAGTTGGCCGGTCCCGTGGGCGAAACGCCATCGCAGGAGGTGGGCCAGCCCGGCGGGGAAACCCTGGCCCAGGCGTGTGACGTCAACGCGTTCAGCCATGAAAGCTGCAATGCGCTGTCCTCGCTCAACAAGACCTGGAAGCCTTTGCTGGCCAGCGAGAACATCGCGTTTCGCGCACCCAAGCTGGTGTTCTATTCCAGCCAGGGTTCGTCCGGCTGCGGCGCGGCGCAAAGCGCGATGGGGCCGTTCTATTGCCCCAGTGACCAGGGCATCTACATCGACACCGATTTCTATACCGAGCTGGACAAGAAGCTCGGCGCAGGGGGTGATTTCGCGCGGGTCTATGTCATGGCCCATGAATATGGCCACCATATCCAGAAGCTGGTCGGCACGTCAGACAAGGTAACACAGGCGCAGCGCGCCAATCCCGATGCGGCCAACGCCCTGTCGGTGCGCCTCGAACTCCAGGCCGATTGCTACGCGGGGGTGTGGGCCGCGCAGAACCGCGCACGGATCGAACCCGGCGATGTCGAGGAAGGCATGCGCGCCGCGCACCAGATCGGCGATGACACGCTGATGAAAGCCGCCGGCCGCACCCCGGTCGAGGCGGCGTTTACCCACGGCAGCTCTGAACAGCGCATGGCCTGGCTGCGCAAGGGCCTCGACAGCGGCAACCCTGCGCAGTGCAACACCTTTGCGCCGGGCGCGGTGTGATCGGCAGATCGTGTGGAACCTAGGCCGGTTTGCAGCGTAATGCGGGAAACCGGGGAGTTTTACCGATTATGTTCGCACACCGAAATGCCGCCCGCGCCGCCCTGCTCGGCGCGATGCTCCCGCTCGCGCTTGGCAGCCTCGCCGCCCACGCGCAGACTGCCGTGGCTCCCAAGGATGCCAAGGTCGGCGATGTCGTCGCCACGCCGCTCGAAACGGTGAACCTCAAGAAGGAAGATATTCCGCCGATCCTGCAGCGCGCCCAGGAAACGCCCTATACGCTGGCTGGCTTGCGCAGCTGCCCGGCGATCTCGTCCGAAATCCGCCGGCTCGATGCCGTGCTCGGCGATGACATCGATATTGCCGATTACACCAAGGGCGGCCTCAAGGTGGGCAACACCGCCAAGTCGATCGTCGGCTCGCTTATCCCGTTCGGCGGCATCATCCGCGAAATCTCTGGCGCGAACGAAGCACAGCGCCGTTGGCAGGTGGCCCTGTTCGCCGGCACGGCCCGCCGTTCGTTCCTCAAAGGCGTTGGCCAGTCGCGCGGCTGTCCCTATCCGGCGCGTGGCGCCACTGCGCGTGATGCCAGCGCCGTCGCGGCCAACCGCGCGCGTGAGGCCGCCGCTGCCGATGCGGCCAAGGAACAGGCCAAGCAGGAAAAGCGCAACCGCTGATCCTTCACCCTATCCCCGGCGCCCGCCCGCTGTCATGCGGTGCAGGTGCCGGGGATAGGTCACTTAGACCAGTATGATATCGGCAAGGTGCAGATCGGGCGCGCCCATCAACACCCCGATGCGCACCGCCTTCTCCGGCCCGGTACCATCCACGTCGTAATAGAGGTTTCCGCTGGCCTGGTCATAGATCAGGCTTTGTTCGGCTGTGGTCGCACGCGTTCCATAGCCGAATTCGGTGTCGGCAATGGCGCCGGGCGGCTGTGCATAGAAACCTGCGCCAAACGCATCGAGTGATAGGGCAATCTTGTCCTCGCCGCTCACAAAATCGCGGATCACGGTGCGCCCGACAGCCAAGGGGCTGGTGTCGAACACGAAGGTATCGTGCCCCGCCCCGCCGGTCAGGCTGTCTATGCCGCCGCCCCCACTCAACACGTTGTCACCCTCGTTCCCCACGATCGTGTTGTTGGCGTTGTTGCCGGCACCATTGATGTTGCCCGCGCCGCTCACCAGCGTGAGCCGTTCCACGTTGGCATCGAGACGATAGCTGATGGTGGAGAAGACCTTGTCGATCCCGGCATCATCGCCGCGTTCCACCACCCGGTCGCCGGCATCATCGACATAATAGACGTCGTTCCCGGTGCCGCCCTCCATGCAGTCGGCCCCAGCCTGGCCAAACAGCGCGTCGTTGCCGGCGCCGCCGAGCAGGTGGTCATCCCCCGCCCCGCCCTTCAAGCGATCATTGCCCGCGCCGCCTTCCAGGCGGTTAGCATCCTTGTTGCCCAGGATCACGTCATCGAATTGCGAGCCGATGGCGTTTTCGATGCTCTTGATCTGCACCGTTCCCGCCCCGATCGTGTCGACCGGCTTGGTCGTCGCCAGCGTCAGGTAGATGCCCTGCTGCGCATCGGCAAAGCTGATCGTGTCGTTCCCCGCGCCGCCCGCAAACCTGTCGTTGCCGCCATGGCCGAGAAACAGATCGTCCTTATCGGTGCCGACCAGTTTATCAGCCGCCGCCGTGCCTTCCACCGTTTGCCCGTGGTGATCGGTGTAGGCCTGCGAGTGCAAGGTGCCGTTGCCGTCGCGCCACAGCACGGCAAAACCACCATCGGCCAGCGCCACAAGTTGCGCGGCATCCTGGGTTCCCGCCGTGGTGGTGTTGACGATCTGCTCCTGGCCGATTTCGCCGCCGGAATGATCATAGGTCCGCAACGCAATCTCGCTGGCGCCGTTCGCGCCGCCCGCCGGGTTAGCGCTGGCCCAGGCGATCGCGAAACCGCCATTCGCCAGGGCAACCACGTCGGTTGAGCCGACGAAGCGCGGACCATCCTCGCTGACGATCGTATCGGCCTGCACCACGGCACCGCTGCTGTCGAACACCTGCATATGCAGCGCCCCCAGCGACACGAAACCGCCACTGGAATGGTTTTCGGCCCAGGTCATGGCAAAGCCACCCGTCGCAAGCGCGACCATCTGCACTTCCACTGCATTGCCATCGCGCGTCGGCAGCGCCAGCAGCGTCGCCGCCTTGATCTCGGTGCCGTCTACAGCGTGGATCGCATAGGTGTAGCCGACGTTGCCGCTCGACACCCCATTGTCCAGCGCCAGCGTAAGCAGTGCACCATCGGCCAACTGCGTCACGCTGGGCGGCAAATCCCGATCCGAGGAGGAGGCCGTGAAGCGCGCAAGGACGCTCATCGTTGCCAGGTCAACGATGTTGACCACCGCCCGCGCCGCACTCCCCCCGAAATCGACGTTGCTGACGACGGCCACTTTGCCCAGATCCGCGCCCTTCAGCGCCAGCACCGAGGTGCCGGTGTACGTGGCCGAGGGGGACGGCGCCGGCACCGTGATCGTCCCGCTGATCGTGCCATCGCGCGGATCGGTGTCCAACAGCGACAGGGTGACAGGGCTACCGGCGCCCTCGGCCTCCTTGACAGTGATCGCATTGCCGTTGGCGAGCGTAAAAACCTCATAGTCGCGCACCGTGGCAGTTACCCCGCTGGCCACGCCATCGGCCGTGAATACGGAATAGATATAGTCACCCGAATTGGGATGCGCGGTGTCCTCGTTCATGACCAGGATGTTGCCGTTGGCCAGGAACGTCGCGAAGGGAGAACGCCTTTGCGCCTGCGTCTGGTCCAGCGTTACTTCCGCTCCATCCCGATAATAGGTCATGATATCTCCCATCTCCGCTCCGGCCAACGAGAGCGCGATGGTTCACAACCTATTGCAACGCATGGCTTCCACCCATGGAAACAAGCCCCAGTTCGGATCAACGAAAAAGGCCGGGGTCTTGCCAACCCCGGCCTTTCCTTGGTCTCTTGCCGTCAGGCGCGGATCAATAGACGCGCGCCTTGGGCTTGATGTACTGCACATCGTCGGTGAGCGTGTATTCGTGCACCGGGCGGTAATCGAGCTTGATGTCGCCGCTCTTGCCGCCCCAGCCGTCGAACCAGCCCACGGTGTGCTTCATCCAGTTGGCATCGTCGCGGTTGGGGAAATCCTCGTGCGCGTGGGCGCCGCGGCTTTCCTTGCGGTTGTAGGCCGAATGCATCGTCACCGAAGCCTGGCTGATCAGGTTGTCCAGTTCCAGCGTTTCCACCAGGTCAGAGTTCCAGATCAGCGAGCGGTCCGACACGCCGATATCCTGCATCGAGGCATAGATTTCGGCCAGCTTGTGCTTGCCTTCAGCCATCAGCTCGTCGGTGCGGAACACCGCCGCGTGCTGGCTCATCGCGCGCTGCATCTCGGTGCGGATCTTGGCGGTGGGCGAACCGCCCTTGGCATTGCGGAAGTGATCCAGGCGCGACAGCGCCAGGTCCGCGCTGTCCTTGGGCAGCGACTGGTGCGCCGTACCCGGCTTGATCAGTTCCTTGAGGCGCAGGCCGGTGGCGCGGCCGAACACGACAAGGTCGATCAGCGAGTTTGAGCCCAGGCGGTTGGCGCCGTGCACCGAAACGCAGGCCGCTTCGCCCACGGCGAACAGGCCCGGCACCACGGTTTCGGGATTGCCATCGGCGCCGATGGTCATCACTTCGCCGTGATAGTTGGTGGGGATGCCACCCATGTTGTAGTGCACAGTCGGCACCACCGGCAACGGCTGGCGCGTCAGGTCGACGCCGGCAAAGATCTTGCCGCTTTCGGTGATCCCCGGCAGGCGCTCGGCCAGCACCTTGGCATCGATGTGGTCAAGGTGCAGGTAGATGTGGTCCTTGTGCGGGCCCACGCCGCGGCCTTCGCGGATTTCCAGCGCCATGGAGCGCGACACCACGTCGCGGCTCGCCAGATCCTTGGCCGAAGGGGCATAGCGTTCCATGAAACGCTCGCCTTCGGAGTTGGTGAGATAGCCACCTTCCCCGCGCGCGCCTTCGGTGATCAGCACGCCCGCACCATAGATGCCAGTCGGGTGGAACTGCACGAATTCCATGTCCTGCAGCGGCAGGCCAGCGCGCAGCACCATGCCGCCACCGTCGCCGGTGCAGGTGTGGGCCGACGTCGCGGTGAAATAGCAGCGGCCATAGCCGCCGGTGGCCAGCACCACGGCGTGGCCACGGAAGCGGTGGATCGAGCCATCGTCCATGCACAGCGCGATCACGCCACGGCATTCGCCGTTTTCCATGATCAGGTCGATGGCGAAGTATTCGATGAAGAAGTCGGCATCATACTTCAGGCTCTGCTGATAGAGCGCGTGAAGCATGGCGTGGCCGGTGCGGTCGGCGGCGGCGCAGGTGCGCTGCACCGGCGGGCCTTCGCCCATGTTCTGCATGTGGCCGCCGAACGGGCGCTGATAGATCGTGCCATCGGCGTTGCGGCTGAACGGCACGCCAGCGTGCTCCAGTTCGTAAACCGCAGCCGGGGCTTCACGCACCATGTATTCGATCGCGTCCTGGTCGCCCAGCCAGTCAGACCCCTTGACGGTGTCGTACATGTGCCAGGTCCAGTGATCGGGCGTGTTGTTCTGCAGCGAAGCCGCGATACCACCCTGCGCCGCCACGGTGTGCGAGCGGGTGGGGAACACCTTGGTGATGCACGCGGTGCGCAGACCGGCCTGGGCCGAACCCATCGTGGCGCGCAGGCCCGAACCGCCCGCGCCGACAACGACGGTGTCATAGGTATGATCGATGATCTTGTAGGCAGCAGACATGGCTTACGCGGCCCCCAGTGCGATGCGGATGATCGAGACGATGCCGAACACGGCAGCGGCGGCGGGCACGAAGTTGATCAGCATCCAGGATGCGACCTTTCCGCCTTCCTCGTGAATATAGTCTTCGAGCATGACCTGCACGCCCAAGCGCGCGTGGTACAGCGTGTTGAGCACCAGCAGCACCAGCATGGTGGCCGACAACGGCTTCGCCGCCCAGCCATGCACGGTGACGTAATCGTGCGCGGGCAGCAGCGCCAGGCTGATGCCGAGGAAGGGGATGACGATCAGGTTGCCCACCGCCGTAAGGCGCTGGGCCAGCCAGTGGTGCGTGCCGGCGTGGCTGGAGCCCAGCCCGCGCACGCGACCGATCGAAGTTCCGTTACCCATGGTACCTCCGAGAAATCAGGTAAGGCGTGCCGGCGCTTAGCGCAGCAGCACGAAGCCCCAGAACAGAGCCGTAAGACCGACAGAAGCGATCATGGTGAAGACCGACCAACGGGCATTGACCGAAAGTTCGTAGCCCACGCCGATATCGAGCACGAGGTGACGGATGCCGGTGGCGGCATGCTGGAAGAACGCCCACGACAGGCCGACCAGCACGATCTTGCCGAGGATCGCGGTAATGGCGGAAAGGCCGCCATCGGCGCCGGTCCACACATAGGTCATGAACGTTGCATAGGCTTCAGGACCGCTGGCGATCGAACCCAGCCACCACAGCAACAGCGACAGGCCGACAAAGGCCAGGCCATTGCCCGTAACACGGTGGAGGATCGAGACCAGCATGGCCGGACCCCAGCGCCAGATCTGGAGGTGCGGCGAAAGTGGCCGGTTGCTGTGCGCCAGCGCCATGGAACTTCCCCTTATTATCGCAAAGGCGACCGGGATGAGGTTTCCGGTCGGGACGAGTCGCTATTAGTCGAAAAGCCCCGGGGTGCAAGCCGCCGAAAGGGCCAAGCCGAATTCGTATGTTGTCATGCGGCAAGATGACGCGCAAACCACAGGCGATGCGCACCATTCCTATCTTCGCAGCCGCGCTCGCCGGGCTTGTTGCCATGGCCGCGCCAGCGCTTGGCCGATCGCAGCCGTCGCACATTCCGGCGCGGCCCACCCTCGCCCAGGCCTGCCACAACCGCGATGGCTGGGCCGATCCCGCGCCGCCGCAACGGATCTTTGCCAATACCTGGTACGTCGGCACCTGCGGCATCAGCGCGGTGCTTGTCACTTCGCCGCAGGGACATATCCTGATCGACGCGGGCGTGGCGGAGGCCGCCGACAGTGTCGCGCGCAACATCGTTGCCGCCGGTTTTCGCCTGCATGACGTGCGCTGGATCGTGCTCAGCCACGAACATTCCGATCACGCTGGCGGCCTGGCTGCGCTAAAGCGGATGACCGGCGCACGCCTGGCGGCCATGCCCGCCGCCGCGCGCGTGCTCACCACCGGTCAGGTTCCGGCAGACGATCCCCAGTCCGCCTGGCTCAAGCCGTTCCCGGCCGTTGCCGTCGATCGCGTGCTGCATGATGGCGAAACGCTGGTGGCCGGGCCGCTGCGCCTTGTCGCCCATGCCACGCCAGGCCACGCCCCCGGCTCCACCAGCTGGACCTGGACCAGCTGCCAGGGCCGCGATTGCCGCACCATGGCCTATGTCGACAGCGTCACCGCGATGGCCGCGCCGGGTTGGCGCTTTGCCGATCATCCCGCCTATGTCGCGGCGTTTCGCGCCTCGCTCGATCGCATTGCCGCCCTGCCCTGCACGGTGCTGATCACGCCTCATCCCGGCGCCAGCGACCTGTTCGAGCGCCTTGCGCATGGGGCGCCCCGGCCGGTGCCGGGTGCCTGCCGCACCTATGCCGCCAATGGCCGCGCCCGGCTTGACGAGACGCTTGCCAAGGAGGCCGCGCCGCCGCAAAGACCCGCGCCATGAGCTGGAAAATCACCATCCTTGCGCCGCGCCCCATCGTCCAGGCCGCGCTGATCGCCCACGAAGACGTGTTCGACTGGGACGCCGACATCGTCATCGCCGGCAGCGAGATTGCCGAGGACAAGCCCGAAGACTGGCAGCTGGAAGCCTGGCTGGCCGACGAACCAGGCGAAGACGAACGCGCCGCGATCGCCGCGCTGTTCGCCGATGGCGCACCGCCGATGGTGATCGAACAACTGCCCGAGGAAGACTGGGTCACGCTCAGCCAGCACGGGGTGGAGCCGATCCACGAAGGGCCGTTCCACGTCCACACCCCCGAATATCCGGCAGTGGACACGCCCGGCATCCGCAATTTCCTGATCCCCACCAGCCAGGCCTTTGGCACCGGCCAGCATGCCACCACCGCCGGGTGCCTGGCCATGCTGGCGCACATGAAGGCCAATGGCGCGGTGGTGCGCAACCTGGCCGATATCGGCACGGGCACCGGCTTGCTTGCTTTTGCCGGGCTGCATCTGTGGCCCGGCGCGCGCGCGATCGCCAGCGACATTGACGCCGTCTGCGGCCCGGTGGTCGCAACCAATGCCGATGCCAACGGCGTGCCGCTAGGCGATGGGCCGGGCAAGCTGGCCATGGTCATCGCGGCTGGCATGGACCACCCGCTCCTGCGCCTGTCGGCGCCCTATGACCTGCTGATTGCCAATATCCTGGCAGGTCCGCTGATCGAACTGGCGCCGGAATTTGCCGCGGCAGTCAAGCCAGGTGGCCATATCCTCCTCGCCGGCCTGCTCGCCACGCAGGAAAAAGCCGTGCGTGCTGCCTATGCCCGCGCCGGCCTACGCCTCGCGGCGCGCCAAGTGCGCGGCGATTGGTCGATCCTGTGGCTGCGCCGCCGCGCCACCGCGCGCATTCATGCCACCACGCCCGGCGCCCTGCCGGCGTGGTCGCAGAAGTGGTAGGACAGCGCACGACGTCCACCACCCCCGCCCCCTCTAAAGAGGATGAGGCTATAAAATCAGCAGCTTAACTCCCCCTCCTCTTCAGAGGAGGGGGGCGAGGGGTGGTGCGAAACCAAGCGCAAACGCCTAAACCCGGCTGCCCACCATCGCCACACCAAACGCCACAAAGATCGCGCCGGTCACCCGGTTGAACACCTTGCGCGGCGATGGCTTTTCCAGCCAGCGCGCCACCGATCGCCCGCCCAGCGCATAGAGCAGGTACGAGGTCATCTCGATCACGCCGAAGGTTGCCACCATGACGGCAAACTGCGCCGCCTTGGGCCGGGCCGGGTCGATGAACTGCGGCAGGAATGCCCCGGCAAACAGCAATGCCTTGGGATTGCTGATGCCGATCAGAAATCCCGTGCGGAAGAGGCCGAGCGGCGATGGCAGGGCCACTGCCCCATCGCCCACCATGTCCACCGGAGATTCCTTGGCGGTCCAGGATTTGTACCCCAGGTAAAGCAGATAGGCCGCGCCGACGATCTTGAGCGCGGTAAACACCTGCGGCATCGCCACCAGGACTGCCGACAGCCCCGCAGCCGAGAGGCTGAGCAGCGTGAGCACGGCGAGAAAGCAGCCGCTCATCGCCAGCATCGCCCGGCCAAAGCCCAGTGTCACGCTGCGCGTCATCACGTGCAGCATGTTGGGGCCGGGCGAGATTGAGATGAAAAAGACGGTGACGACAAACAGCCACCAAGTGTGAAGGGCCATGATCGCCTATCCCGCTGCCTTGAAGATTTCCGCCCAGGCCGCTTCGTCGATCACCTCGATGCCCAGTTCGGCTGCCTTCTTGAGCTTGCTGCCCGCACCCGGCCCGGCAACGACCAGGTCGGTCTTGGGGGAAACGCTGCCAGCGGCCCGCGCGCCCAGCGCCTCGGCCTGGGCCTTGGCCTCGTCGCGGCTCATGGTTTCCAGCTTGCCGGTGAACACCACCGTCTTGCCCGCGACGGCGCTGGCGCGGGTTTCGACGATGAAATCGGGCGGGCTCACTTCACCCAGCAGATCGTCCCACACGGCGATGTTGTGCGGTTCGTGGAAGAAATCGCCCAGCGCTTCCACCACCACCGGGCCAACACCATCGATGCCCAGCAGATCGGCCTTGGCCTCTTCATCGCCGCCATGGGCGCGTTCGGCCACGGCGCGCAGCGCGGGCAGCGTGACGAAGCGCTTCAACAGGTCGCGCGCGGTGACCGCGCCAACGTGGCGAATGCCCAGCCCGAACAGCAGGCGCGCGGCATCGGGCTGGCGCTTGGCCTCGATCGCGGCGAGCAGATTGTCGACCGACTTGTCCTTCCAGCCCTCGCGACCGACAATATCGTCACGCCGCTTGCGCAGGCGGAAGATATCGGCCGGGCTTTCCAGCCAGCCCAGCGCAAAGAATTCGGCGATGGTCTTTTCGCCCAGCCCTTCGATATCGAGCGCGGCGCGGCTGACAAAATGCTTGAGCCGCTCGGTCCGCTGCGCCGGGCACACCAACCCGCCGGTGCAGCGCACGTCCACTTCGCCTTCTTCGGCCACCGCCTCGCTGCCGCATTCCGGGCAGTGATCGGGAAAGACATAAGCCGGACGATCTTCTTCGCGTGTCAGATTTTCAACCACTTGCGGGATGACATCGCCAGCCCGTTGCAAGACCACGCGATCACCGACGCGCACACCCAGCCGGCCGATCTCATCACGGTTGTGAAGTGTCACGTTGGTAACGGTCACCCCGCCCACCAACACCGGCGCCAAGCGCCCCACCGGCGTCAGCTTGCCGGTGCGCCCCACCTGGATATCGATCGCCTCCACCGTGGTTTCCGCCTGCTCGGCGGGAAACTTGTGCGCCATGCCCCAGCGCGGCGCCTTGGCGACAAAGCCCAGCCGGCGCTGCCATTCCAGGCTATCGACCTTGTATACCACGCCATCGATATCATAGGGTAAATCAGCGCGTTGCGCTTGAATGCTGCGATAGTGCGCCAGCATTTGCGCGGTATCATCGCAGCGTGTCAGCAGGTGTGACACGGGAACACCCCAGGCCGCCATCTGCTGCATCATCGCCCACTGCGTTTCGGCGGGCACGGCGCTGGCCGCACCCCAGCCATGCGCCAGAAACCGCAGGGGCCGCGCGGCCGTCACGCTCGCGTCCTTCTGGCGCAGCGATCCGGCAGCCGCGTTGCGCGGGTTGGCAAAGACCTTGTCGCCCTTTTCCTCCTGCGCGGCATTGAGCGCGAGGAAATCGGCCTTGGCCATGTAGACCTCTCCGCGGATTTCGAACACGGCCGGCGGTTCGACACCGGAATCGCTGCAAAGTTCCTGCGGTATGTCCTTGATATGGGCTACATTGGCGGTCACATCCTCGCCCACCTGGCCATCACCACGGGTCGCCGCGCGCACCAGGCGGCCATCTTCATAGCGCAGCGAGCATGACAGGCCGTCGATCTTGTCTTCCGCCGTCATCACCACCGGTGCATCGGCCGGCAGCGCCAGGAAGCGGCGCACGCGCGCGACGAATTCCTCGACCTCCTCGTCGGTGAAGGCGTTGTCGAGGCTCATCATGCGAACCTCGTGCGTCACCTTGCGCAGGGGAGAAGCAGAAACCTCGTGACCCACAGCGCGCGAGGGGCTGTCGGCGCGGATCAGATGCGGAAACGCCGTTTCCAGTTCGGCATTGCGCCGCACCAGAGCATCATACTCGGCATCGGAAATTTCCGGGGCGTCTTCGGCGTGATAGCGCCGGTTGTGATAGGCAATCTGGCGCGCCAGCCGCATCAGTTCGTTGGCGGCAGCCGCCTCGCCCATTGCTGCCGGATCGATGCCTGCCGGATCACTCATTATACGCCACTTTCACCAAACAATTGCGCCAGTCACCGGCGCGATACGCCATCACGGCAATTCGTAAAGCGCTATCGCCAGTCCGGGCAAGGCATAGCTGTGGAGGAACCGCCTGCCCACCCGGGCAAAAGGGTTCAAGCCTGTTCGAGCAGGCGGCTGGCCTGCGCGCGCGCCTCGGCGGTCACCTCCGCGCCAGACAGCATCCGCGCGATTTCCTCCTGGCGGCCGGCCGCGTCCAGCTTGCTCACCGAGGTGCGCGTGACTGTGCCCTCGCTCGACTTGGCGATCAGATAGTGGGCGTCACCCCGCGCCGCCACTTGCGGGCTGTGCGTCACGGCCAGCAACTGCCCACCGTGCGCCAGGCGCGCCAGGCGCTCGCCAATGGCACTGGCCACAGCGCCGCCTACGCCGCGATCGATCTCGTCGAAGATCACGGTCGCTGCCCCGCCCTGTTCGGCCAGCGCCACCTTCAGCGCCAGGATAAAGCGCGACAATTCACCGCCCGAAGCGATCTTGCCTAGCGGCGCAAAATCGCTGCCGGGGTTGGTGGAGATGAGGAACTCCACCGCGTCCATACCCTGGCCACACCAGCGATCCTCGGGCAGGCGCACCACGGCGGTGTGAAAGCGTGCCGCATCCAAGCGCAGCGGCGCCAGTTCGGCGGCCACCGCCTTGTCCAGCTTGCGCGCTGCTTCGGCCCGCTGCACCGACAGCGCCTCTGCCTTGGCGCGATAGTCCAGGCCCGCGTCCATCGCCACGCGCGCCAGGCCGGCGATCTGCGCCTCGCCACCCTCGATCGATTGCAACGCGGCCTGCAACGCCTCGCGCCGGGCGGGCAGGTCGTCCACCGTGCAGCCATGCTTGCGCGCAGCGGCACGCAGATCGAACAGCCGCGTTTCGATCCGGTCGAGCAGCGCCGGATCGTGCGCCAGGGCCTCGGCCGCGGCCGAGAGCTTGTCTTCCGCCTCGCCCGCCTCGATCACCGCGCGGTCCAGCGCTTCCAGCGCCTCGGCCAGAAGCGGATGCTCTGCCGCGATGCGATCGAGCCGCCGCGCCGCGCCGCGCAACTGCACCAGTGGCGCATCCGATCCGCTCCACAAGTGCTGCAACTCGTTGAGATCGCCCGAGAGTCGCTCCCCCTTCTGCATCTCGGCACGCTGCAGGGCGAGTTCTTCCTCCTCGCCCGCCATCGGCTGCAACGCGTCGAGCTCGGCCAAGTGCGCCTCGATCAGGTCCTGCTCGGCCGCCGCGCTCGCCACGCGCGCGCGCGCCTGCGCCAAAGCCTGTTCGGCCGCGCGCCAGCTATCCCATGCACGCGCCACCTCGGCGGCATCGGCGCGGGCATAGCGATCGAGCAAGGCCCGGTGGCCGCGTGCATTGACCAGCCCGCGATCGTCGTGCTGCCCATGCAGTTCCACCAGGAAACGCGCCAGTTCACGCAGCAGCGCCACGCCCACCGGCTGGTCATTGATATAGGCACGGCTGCCGCCATCGGCGCGCAACCGGCGGCGGACCAACAACGGCTCGCCCGGTTCCCAATCGATCGCCGCTTCGGCCAGGATCGCTTCCACGCCATCGGGCCGCCGCGCGAACTCGAATGTAGCGGTCACGCTCGCCACGTCTTCTCCGGCGCGAACCAGGCCGCTGTCGGCGCGGTCCCCCAGCACCAGGCCCAGCGAATCCAGCAGGATCGATTTGCCCGCACCGGTTTCGCCGGTCAGAACGCCCAAACCGCCCGGAAACACGAGGTCCAGCGCCTCGATCAGGACGACATTGCGGATGGAAAGCCCGGTCAGCATCGCTTTCCTTCCTAGCGGGTTGCACGCCCGGCGTCACCCTCCATTTGTTCCCCTCTTGTTTCACAACCATGACACGGTGTCGCCAGCGCGCAATGTGACGGTGCCATGAGATTCGCAAGACAACGGCAGCATATGAAGGGACTGGGTCATGGACCGCCCAAGCGACCGCAACTTTGCCCCCGTCAGCGAATGGCTAAAGGGCGCGCCCGATTGGCTTGACTTGCCCGAACCGCGCGGCTTTCGCCCCAAGCGGCGGGTACGCACGGTGTGGATTTCCGACCTTCATCTCGGCACGCGCGGCTGCAATGCCGAAATGCTGCTCGATTTCCTGGCCTCGATCGAGTGCGAAACGCTCTATCTGGTGGGTGACATCGTCGATGGCTGGCGCCTGTCGCGTGGGTGGTACTGGCCCGATGCGCACAATGAAGTGGTCCGCCGCGTGCTGAAGATGGCGCATCGCGGCACCCGCGTGGTGCTGATTGCCGGCAACCATGACGAGATGCTGCGCCCCTATGCCGGGATGACCTTTGGCGGCGTGGAACTGGCGCTCGACACCATTCACCGCACCGCCGATGGGCGGCGCCTGCTGATCACCCATGGCGACGGCTTCGATGGCGTGGTGCTCTATGCCCGCTGGCTCGCGTTCCTGGGCGATGCCGCCTATGCCGTGCTGCTGCGCGCCAACCGCTGGGTCAACCTGGTGCGGCGCCAGTTCAAGCTGCCCTATTGGTCGCTCTCGGCCTATATGAAAAAGCGCGTGAAGAACGCGGTGCAGTTCATCTGCGACTTTGAAGAGGCCGTGGCCCACGCCGCGCGCGACATGGGCGTGGACGGGGTGGTGTGCGGCCACATCCACTGCGCCGAAATCCGCCAGATCGGCGATGTCACCTATTACAACGATGGCGACTGGGTGGAAAGCTGCACCGCCCTGGTCGAGGATTTCACCGGCGCGATGAGCATCGTCGACTGGGTGGAGGAACAGCGCAAGCAGGCGCCGTTCACGCCCGCCGCCGTGCCCGGCCTGCCCAGCCCGGCCGAAACGGAATCCGCCTGATGCGCATTGCCCTCGCTACCGATGCCTGGACGCCGCAAGTCAACGGCGTGGTGCGCACGCTGACCACCACGGTTGCGCACCTGCGCGCGCGGGGCCACGTGGTGGAACTGCTCACCCCCCAGCAGTTCCGCACGTGTGCCCTGCCCGGCTATGGCGAGATCCGCCTGGCCATGGCGCCCCGCTTTGGCACGCGGCGCACCTTGCGCGATTTTGCGCCCGATATCGTGCATATCGCCACCGAAGGGCCGATCGGCTGGGCCGCGCGCAGTTGGTGCAAATCGGTGGGCGTGCCGTTTACCAGCGCATTTCACACGCGCTTTCCCGATTACGCCGCGATGCGCACGGGGTTGAGCCCCGATGTGTTCTGGCCGGTGATGCGCCGCTTTCATGCGCAAAGCGCCGCGGTGCTGGTATCTACACCCAGCCTGGCGCGCGAGCTGGCCGGGCACGGCATCGTGCAGACCCGGCTGTGGTCGCGCGGGATCGATGCCGGGCTGTTCCATCCCGGCCACGCCCCGCTGCCCCAGCTTGCCGCACTGCTCGGGCCGGTGCTGCTCTATGTCGGCCGCGTGGCCGTGGAAAAGAACCTTGGCGCGTTTCTCGATTGCGCAGTGCCCGGCAGCAAGGTGGTGGTGGGCGACGGACCAGACTTGGCCATGCTCAAAAGCCGCTACCCCCAGGCGCATTTCACCGGCGCGCTTTCGGGTACAGCGCTGGCCCAGGCCTATCGCGCCGCCGATTGCTTCGTCTTTCCCAGCCGTACCGACACGTTTGGCCTGGTAATGATCGAGGCGATGGCCTGCGGCGTGCCGGTGGCCGCCTTCCCGGTGGCCGGCCCGCGCGACGTGATCGGCGTGGATGGCCGCGGCGCGCAGGGCAACCTGCCCCACCCGGTGGGCGCCTGCCACGAAGACCTCGCCACCGCGATTGCCCAGGCACTGGCCTGCCGCCGCGCCGATGCCGCTGCCTATGGCGCCAGCTATTCCTGGGAAGCGGCCACCGACCAGTTCGAAACCGCGCTGGCCAGCGCCGTGGAGCGGATCGCCTGCGCCGCCTGAGGTACGATCATCGCCAAGTACGACTTGCCCGATGATGCACTGCAACCAATCCCGCGCTGAAGCATTTGCCGGGAAGCTTTCTCCCATCGGAGCTTCCCATGTCGCAGCGCACCCTGATTCAGATGTTCCATTGGTATCTTCCCGAAGGCGCGCTGTGGGACGATACCGCCCGCGCCGCGCCGGGCCTGGCCGAGATGGGCGTGACCGACGTGTGGCTGCCGCCCGCCTACAAGGGCGCCAGCGGCACCAGTTCGGTAGGCTACGATACCTACGACCTGTTCGATCTGGGCGAGTTTGACCAGAAGGGCACCGTGCCCACCAAATACGGCACCCGCGCCGCGCTGGAAGCAGCCTGCGCGGCGCTGCGCGAACAGGGCCTGCGCGTGATCCACGATGTGGTGTTCGATCACAAGATGGGAGCCGACGAGACCGAGCGCGTCAGCGTGCGCCGTACCAACCCGGACGACCGCACGCAGATCGAGGACGAGGCGTTCGACGCCACGACCCACACCCGCTTCACCTTTCCCGGTCGCGCTGGTGCGCACTCACGCTTCATATGGGATCACAAGTGCTTCAGCGGAGTGGACCGCATCGAAGACCCGCAGGAAGACGGCGTGTTTCGCCTGGTCAACCAGTATGGCGATGGCGAATGGAACGAAGAGGTGGACGAGGAACTCGGCAACTTCGATTTCCTGATGGGTGCCGATGTAGAATTCCGCAATCGCGCGGTCTATGAGGAGCTCAAGTTCTGGGGTCGCTGGCTGGCAGACCAGGTGGCGGTCGATGGTTTCCGGCTGGATGCGGCAAAGCACATTCCCGCCTGGTTCTTCCGCGATTGGGTGGGCCATTGCCGTGAGGCCATCAGCCCCGATCTGTTCGTGGTGGCCGAATACTGGCAACCCGATCTGGCGGCGCTGCACACCTATCTCGATCGCGTCGATCACCAGCTGTCACTGTTCGATGCCGCTCTCGTCCACCATTTCTCCGACGCATCGCACGCCGGCGCCGATTACGATCTGCGTACGATCTTTGACGGCACGCTGGTGCAAAGCCTGCCCGAACACGCCGTTACCCTGGTTGCCAACCACGACACCCAGCCGCTTCAGGCGCTGGAGGCGCCGGTGGAAGACTGGTTCAAGCCGCTGGCCTATGCCCTTATCCTGCTGCGCGAAGGCGGCGTGCCCTGCCTGTTCCACCCCGATCTCTATGGCGCCAGCTATTCAGACACCGGCGGCGACGGGGAGAACTACGACATTACCCTTGCCCCGGTTGCCTGCCTTGCCCGGCTGACCCAGGCGCGCCAGCGCTTTGCCCATGGCGCCCAGACCGACCTGTTCGACAGCCCCACCTGCATCGGCTTCATCCGCCATGGCACGGCCGATGCCCCGGGCTGCGTGGTGATCCTCAGCAATGGCGAACCCGCCACGCTCACGGCAGAGCTTGGCCCCGATCACGCCGGCGCCACGTTCGTCGATTGGTTGGGCCACGCCCAGGGTGAATGCGTGGCGGATGACCAGGGGGCGCTGGCCGTGCGGTGCGAGGGCGGCAGTGTGAGCGTATGGGTGCGCCAGGACGCTGCCTGAACCATAACTTTACGGTCTATTACAAAGGCTTGTGATCATTACAGAGATTTCATCGCCCGTGGCGTGAACCAACTGCCACTTCGGTCGTTACCCCTGGCATTATTGCTGGATTGTAACAACGGGAAGGACACAATCATGCGCTCATTCAACCGCAAGCTCGCGCTGGCCCCCGCGATTGTCGCGGCGTTCGGCCTCACCGCGATCGACGCGACGCCGGCGTTTGCCCGCCACCACTATTCGTCGCGGGCGCACTATCGCTGGTGCCGTCACTCCAGCGGCACGACTGGCCTGGTGGCTGGTGGCGCCGGTGGCGCGCTGCTCGGCCATGCCCTGATCGGCGGCCCGGTGGGCATCGTCGCGGGTGCCGTTGGCGGCGCCCTGGGTGGCCGCGCGATCGACCGCACGCTCACCGCCAAGAAGCGCTGCCGCTAATCGATCTGGGGCTGCGTGGCCTAGCGTGCCAACCATGGCCTTTTCCGCCACGCAGACCCGATCATCCCGGCTCATCTCTGCCGGCATCGCCGCCGGCATCGAAGTGGGCCTTGCCATTGCCCTATGGCTCGGCCTCGCCCAGCCGGCGGGCCTGCGCCAGGCCACCCGCGACTGGCTGACGGCAGTCCGGCTCAACCCGCCGCCGCCACCCGCGCAACCGCCGCCACCACCACCCAGTCGTCATCATCGGCCCAGCGGCAAGTCTGCCCCCCCTGCCCTGCGCGCCAAGGCCGCGCCGGTCTATGCCCCGCTGGTCATCCACGCCCCACCGCCACCGATCCCCGTCGCCCCGCAAGTGGCGCTCGGCACGCAAAGCCACAACGGCGCCGCGCCCACGCCCGGCCCCGGCAGCGGCGCTGGTGGCAGCGGCAATGGCACAGGCTCGGGCGCCAGCGGAAACGGTGACGGCGCTGGCGGCAGCGACCCGGAATGGACCAGCGGCAAGATCAAATCGTCAGACTATCCCCTCGCCGCGCGCGAAGCGCACGCCCAGGGCACCACTTCCGTCACCATAGCGGTAACTCCACAAGGCCGCCCCAGCGCCTGCCACATCACGCAATCGAGCCACAACGCCGCGCTCGACACCACCACCTGCGCCCTCGTCCTACAACGCTTCCGCTTCCGCCCGGCGCGGGATGCTGCGGGGCATGCGGTGGCGGGAGAGGTGGATTATGATCAGGAGTGGACGATGGGGATGATGACGGATGGGGGGTGAGTGGGGTGATGGGGGAATGGCTGTTTTCGGGGACGAACCGGTAAGTCGCCTTTAGCGCGCGGATCGGCCCAAACTGCTCATCATTCATACGGTTAGGAATAGACACTCGAAGGACCATGAGGCTCGCCGCTTGATCGGCAGGGGCATGGGGTCTAACTGCGTCAATCGGAGACATGTTGCGATTAGACTGGCAGCACGGTTTGCGCCCCGCGCGTCAACCAACATGAATCGAAGTAAGAGCGGGGAATGCTCTGGTTCTGAAAAAATCTTAAGACCTCTTGCAATGCCATTCTTCACGCCAACATAGAGATTATCCGAAGGGGGGGCTTATGTCGGTCGTCAAGAGTTTCGCCGTGGGCAGCGGCGACATGTTCTATATCAAGCATGGCAGCGATAGCTTCACCATAATTGATTGTGATCTTTCAGAGGAAAATGCCGGCTGCATCATCGCCGAGCTCAAGAGTGAATCAGCGGGCAAGGGCATTACCCGCTTCATTTGCACCCACCCTGATGAAGATCATTTTGGTGGCATCGAAATTCTCGACGATGCCATGCCGATCGCGAATTTCTATGTTGTAAAAAATCAGGCACTCAAAGATCAGGACACGGTCTCGTTCCAGCGGTATTGCGAACTGCGAGATGGTAACAAGGCCTTCTACATCGAAAAGGGTTCGCGCCGGAAGTGGTTGAATTCGAACGATGACACCCGGTCTGGCGCCGGAATCACCATACTCTGGCCCGATTTGAAGAATCAGCACTTTATTGATGCTCTGGCGGCATGCGACGCTGGGGAAAGCTATAATAACACCTCTGCGGTGCTGAGGTACTCGCTTAATGGCGGCGCGAGCGTCATGTGGCTGGGCGATCTCGAGACTGATTTCATGGAAAACATCGTTGATGCTATCGAGCTGCCCAAGACGACCATCGTCTTTGCTGCTCACCATGGTCGCAAATCGGGTAAGATCCCGGATAGCTGGCTTGAAAAGCTGGACCCGCAGATCATTGTTATCGGTGAGGCTGCATCGCGCCACCTTCATTATTACACCGGCTACGAGAAAATCACCCAGAATATGGCTGGAGATATCACTTTCGATCTGTCGGATGACAAGGTTCACATCTACGTTTCAAACGAAAATTATTTTAACCACGATCTTGCAAAGAAAATTTCTGATGAGAAGCAAGATAAATTCAAAGGTTATTTTGGAACTCTGACGGTCGAAACAGAGTATACGCTTGAGCCAGCGAGGGCGTAGAGTTTTCCGCTTATTTTCGCGGTTCAAAGGTCTGTTGGAAGGCGCTGAAGCATATGGCCGAATCCTTGAAGAAAGGCATCGGGACGAAATACCTTTCCCCGATCATCGTTGCTTATTGCTTTTTTGCTGGAATCGCCGGGATCACGTCCGTCAATCAAATCCAGTCTTTCGTCCAGCACGCAAGCTTAGCCGGGCTTGCTGGCTTGGGCGTTCTGCTTCTCCAAGAGATTGTGCCTCGCCCGATCAAGGAAATGCTGGTTTTCTGGCGCTGGCGTGATCGAGTACCCGGGTGCCGCGCGTTTTCGGTGATAGCACCAGCAGATCAGCGCATTGATCCCGTTGATTTGCAGATACTTCTTCCTAGGCAGTCTTTGACGGCAAGTGAAGAGAATGCCCTGTGGTATCGGTGGTTCAAATCGGTGGAGAGCGATCCAGGAATTGCGGATAATCACAGGAGATTCTTGATCCTGAGGGAGTGCACTGTGGTTCTATTGATGCTCTTTTTGGCAACGCCGCTCCTTCTTTTTCTGAAAACAACGCCTCAATTGAGTCTTCCAACCTTCATGGGCGGACTGTTTCTTTGTTATGTTGTGGTTGCTTTTGCGGCGCAAAACGCATCCAAGCGCTTGGTCGGTAATGTGATTGCACTCAAGGTCGCAAAGGCATGAAGTAGAAATCGGTGATGTCAAAGCAACTGCACTGGTTGCCGTTATCACTGCGCAATGTTGGCCCCTTCTGGCGATAGGCCGTTCGGGAGGGTGATAGTGCCTTTTCTCAACAGATTGCTGATTTCGGCGCCGTCGCTTTGCTCGACGAACGTCTGCTTTGAGGGCGCCATCCCACCCCAAAAAAAGGGCGCCCCGCAGGCGCCCTTCTCTAACTTCACAATCTGCGCCCCAAATCACACCGCGCTGATATCGTCGCCCTTGGCGTTCATCAGCTTGAAGGCGCGCTTGTACCATTCGCTGCCGGGATAGTTGGCGCCCAGCACGGCGGCGGTCTTCTGGGCTTCGTCGCGGATGCCCAGGGCCAGGTAGCATTCGACCAGGCGGAACAGCGCCTCGGGCGTGTGGCTGGTGGTCTGGTACTTGTCGATCACCACGCGGAAGCGCAGCGTGCCGGCCAGCCACTTGCCGCTCTTTTCGTAAAAGCGGCCCACTTCCATTTCCTTGCCGGCCAGGTGGTCGTTCACCAGGTCAAGCTTGAGGCGGGCGTCGGTGGCATAGTCGGTGTTGGGATAGCGGCGGATCACTTCGGTCAGCGCGGTCAGCGCCTGCTGGGTGATCTTCTGGTCGCGGGTGACGTCGCTGATCTGCTCGTAATAGCACAGCGCCACCAGGTAATAGGCATAGGGCGCGTCCTTGTTGCCGGGGTGGATCGACAGGAAGCGCTGCGCGGTCTGCACCGACTTGGCATAGTCGCGCGCCACGTAATAGCTGAACGCGCCCATCAGCTGCGCGCGGCGGGCCCAGGGCGAATAGGGATGCTGGCGCTCCACTTCGTCGAACAGCGCGGCGGCCTGCTTGGCGTCGCCCTTGTCCAGCCGGTCCTTGGCCGTCATGTAGAGCGTGTCCACGTCGCGGGCGACATAGGCCACGTCCTTCTTGGCCTTGCCCCCGCCCGCGCACCCTGCGGTCAGGCCCATGGCAACAGTGGCGGCGGCAAGAACGGCGATGCGCAGCGGGCTGCGGCCAGAAGCAGGAAGGGTCATGCGCCGTCCTATAGCCAGCGGCTTGGCACTCGCCAAGCGAAGGTTGCGCGGGCCCCGCAAAAGTTGCGGTTGATTGCATTTTTCCGGGAATGCCCCGATCGTTCGTCATCCTGGGCTGGACCCGGAATCCCGCTTTTTCTGGACGGTGCACAGGCAGCGAAACCCCGGATCACGTCCGGGGTGACGCTGGGACGGGCGTTTCAGCCCTCGGCCCCAATTTCCTCGAACGGCGGGACCAGCGTGATCGCGTCGGCCAGGGTGACCTTGTCCAGCATGTCTGCCATTTCATCGCGCAGGCGGATCATCAGCCCGCGCAGGCGGCAATCGGCCTCGGGCAGGCAGTTGGCGCAGTGTTCGTGGGCGTTGCGGCTGGCGCAGGGCACCAGGGCCAGGCTGCCGCGCGTCAGGCGGATGATGTCGCCATAGCGGATGTCCACCGGGGGCAGCGCCAGTTCATAGCCGCCGTCGCGACCGCGCTGTGAAACCACCACGCCTTCGCGGGCCATTTCCGACAGGATGACGGTCAGGAACTTGCGCGGGATATTCTGCGCCTCGGCAATCGCGTCAAGCCGCACCGGGCCTTGTCCAAACGTGTCGGACAGATGCTGCAGGGCACGGATCGTATAACGCGTTTTTTGCGAGAGCATGGGAAATACAAAAAGCCGGTTGCGCGCGAATGTCAACGCCAACGCTTGAATATCCCGGTGCAGCAGCGTTTTTGCTGCACCGGGATCGGGGTCTTATGGCTTGATCCGCTGCTCCACGAAATCGATCCGCGCGCGATAGGGATCTTCTACCTGCGTGGCGCCTGCTGCGGTGATCAGGTGGACGGTCGTGTCGGTGGGCGTCACCTTGGGCCAGGGCGCCAGGCCGGGCAGGCCATCGGGGCGCCCGGTCTTGGCAAACGCCACCCACATCTTGTGCGTCAGATCGGCCACGGGCTGTTCGGCGGCGATGGCCTTGGGCGTGGTGCGCCCGGCCAGGCTGTCAAACACATAGGGCAGTTCCGAGGCATGCGGCGCGCCGCCCATCTTTTCGAGCGGCTCGGGATGGGCATAGGCAAAGCGATAGAGATAGACCGGCTGACGCGGGGCCAGCGTGCGCGCGATGGTGCGCGCCGGCTCGATGAACATGCGATCGGCGCTGGTCATCGTGCCCAAGATCAGGCCGCTGGTCGTGCCCTGGGGATCATAGAGCGCGCGCGCTTTGTCGGCATCGGCGCCATAGGTGGCAAAGATAGCGGCCTTGTCGGTCGTCATCGGGAAACCATCGGCCGAATTGGCGCCGATCATCACCGGCACCGGCGCATCGATGCCGGCGGCGGCGGCATCGTTGGACGCGCCCACGATCGTTTGCCCATCCACCATGGGCCCGGAATAGCCGGTCTGCGCCATGGTCATCATGCTGAGGTTGCCGGTCACCTTTTCCTCGGGCAGCGCGCGCAGGGCGGCGGCATCGAGGCCGGGGGCAAAATCGGCGCCGATCTTGGCCGCACGGGCCATCGTCGGCATCGGCAGGGTGCCATCGCGCCCCCCGCCGGATTCGATGATCGCGCGGGCAAACAGTCCGCGCGCCAGCGGTGATTGCAGCAGCATGTGCATGCTCATGCCGCCCGCGCTTTCGCCGAACACGGTAACGTTGGCCGGATCACCGCCGAATGCGGCGACATTGGCCTGCACCCACTTGAGCGCGGCGATCTGGTCGAGGAAGCCGAAGTTGCCGCCCAGCCCTTCATCCTTGAGCGCGGGATGGGCGAAGAAGCCGAAGCGGCCGAGCCGGTAGTTGAGGCTGACCAGGACCACGCCATCGCGCGCAAAGGCTGCGCCAGAATAGACCGCTGGCGAGGTGCCGCCGTTGACGAAACCGCCGCCATGCACCCACACCATCACCGGCAGCCGCGCATTGGCGGCCGCGCCCGCCGGCTTCCACACGTTGAGATAGAGGCAGTCCTCGGCCGGCTGGGTGCGGATCGGCGCGGCATCGGGCGGGAACGGCGCCTGCGCGCAATCGTGGCCATAGTGCGTGGCATCGCGCGGCGCGCTCCATGCCGCAGCCGGCTGTGGCGCACGCCAGCGCAGATCGCCCACCGGCGGCGCGGCATAGGGAATGCCCTTGAAACTGGCGACGGTGCCTTCCACCGCACCCACCAAGGCGCCCTGGGCCACCATTACCGTCGGTGCGGCAGGCGCCGCTGGCGCAGCCTTGGCAAGCGTAGCGCCCGGCAGCGACAGCGCGCCAGCAAGCATCAATCCTGACAGCATCAGCGTTTTGCGAAAGGTCATGATCTTCAATCCTTCCAGTTGCGCGCCGCCAGGCGCACCGTCACCACCTGCCCCAGCGTCTGCGCATCGCTGCCCAGCGCAAAGCCATAGTTGCCCGCCGGCAGCGTCCAGCCGCCGCTGCCCTTGCCATCGTCCCGCCAATCGGCGAGCAGGCGCTGGTCGATCGTCACGCTGACAGTCCTGCTTTCGCCGGGCGCGAGATGCACGCGGGCAAAGCCGACGAGGCGGCGCTTGGCCGTGCCGGCGCGATCGACCAGATAGACCTGGCCGACATCATCGCCCGCCACCTTGCCCGTGTTGCGCAGGGTGAAGCGCGCGGTCTTGCCATCCACGCTCAGCCCATCCTGGGCAAAGCTGGTGTAGCTCAGGCCATAGCCGAACGGGAACAGCGGCTTGGCCCCGGTGCGGGCAAACCAGCGATAGCCCACGTCCGAACCCTCGATATTGTAGTCGGCCTTGAGCGTGGTGGTTGGCGTGGGCGGGTTGCCCATGAAATCAGGATCGAGCGTATCGCTGCCATCGAGCTTGGGCCGGGGCAGTTGCGCCACGCTGGCGGGGAACGTGACCGGCAGACGCCCACCGGGGTTGGCCTCTCCAAACAGCACCTTGGCGATCGCCTCGCCCCCGCGCGCGCCGGGATACCACGCTTCGAGCACGGCGGCGGTCTGGTCCAGCCACGGCATCGCCACCGGGCCACCGGTTTCCAGCACCACGATCGTGCGCGGATTGGCGGCGGCCACAGCTGCGATCAGCGCATCCTGGCCATCGGGCAAGGACAGATCGGGCTGATCGAGCCCTTCGGTGCGCCATTCGGTGGCAAACACAATCGCCACGTCAGACCGGCGCGCCGCCTCTACCGCATCGGCGATATAGCGCCCATCGCGGAAATGGATGGCCGCCTGCGGCACCCGCGCCTTGATCGCATCGAGCGGGCTGGAGCGGTGGAACTGCTGCTGCATGATCCCGGCAAACATGCCGCCAGCCAGCACCGGGCGTGACACCACCGGCCCGCCATCGCCCTGAACCTGGCTCGACCCGCCGCCCGACAGCACGCCGCCGTCGGCATAGCCGCCGATCACCGCCACGCTCTTGGCATCACGCAGCAGCGGCAGGGCGTTGTTCTGGTTGCGCAGCAGGACCATGCCGGCAATCGCCGTCTGTTCGGCAACGGCCGCATGCGCCGCGGCATCCCACTGGCCGCCCGGGGTTACCGGGTTCTTGTCGACGCCGGTGGCATAGATCGCGGTCAGCACGCGGCGGTTCATGTCGGCCAGGCGCGCGGCCCAGGCCTTGTCGGTCGCCGCCTTTTCCGCCAGCTTGCTGCCGAAATAGACCGCCTTGTCGAGCTGTTCGCCCGATTGCTGATCGAGCCCGGCCATCGCTGCATCGAGCCCAGGCACCGCGCCCCAGTCAGACATGACAAAGCCCTTGTAGCCCCAATCGCGCTTGAGCACGGTGTTGAGCAGCCAGCTGTTGTCGCACGCGCGATTACCGTTGACGCGGTTATAGGCGCACATGACCGAGCCGGGCTGGCCCTGTTCGATGCCGATCTGGAAAGCCAGCAGATCGCTTTCACGCGCCGCGGCGTTGCCGATCTGGATGTCCACGAACTGGCGCCCGGTTTCCTGGCCATTGAGCGCGAAGTGCTTGATCGTGGAAATGATATTGTTGGACTGGATGCCCCGGATCGCCGCGCCCACCAGCATGCCCGACAGCAGCGGGTCTTCCGACAGGTATTCGAACGTGCGCCCGTTGCGGGGATCGCGCGTCAGATTGACGCCGCCCGCCAGCAGCACGTTGAAGCCGCTGGCGCGCGCCTCGGCGCCAATCATCGCGCCGCCGGCCTGCATCACTGCCGGGTCCCAGCTCGCCGCCTGGGCAATGCCCGATGGCAACGCTGTCGCGCCCCGCTTGCGCGCACCCGAAACCCACGCGACACCAAGGCTTGCGTCGGTTTCCTTGAGCGCAGGCACACCCAGGCGTGGCAACCCGGCGATGTAACCGGCGCCTGGCACCGCGTCAGCCGGGATCGGCGGGGCACCGGGAAACAGCTGGATGGCCATGATGCCGTGGGTCAACGTGGTGCGCTCGTCCGGCTGCATTGCCTTGACGGTCTGATCGGCCCGTGCCTGCGCCGCGGTCATGTCGACCGGCGCGCTGCTTGGCGCCTGCGCCTGGGCCGAACCCTGCGCCAGCCCTGCTCCGACCGCAGCCAGCGCCACGGCCGAAAGAAATCTCCTGCCCATCGTCATGCACCCTTCCCGTTGGTGGCCACAGCGCCACCTGCTTGTTCTCCGTTATCGTGCCGCCGCTTGTCAGCGTTGTCAATTACCTGTTCAGGTTGGCTTGCCGGACAATTGCGTTCATAGCTTGGCCCATGCCCGATCCCGCGCAAAGCCACCGCCCCTCTGCAACCGCCAGTAGCGCCGACGACGACAACGATGCGGCACCCACCACAGCCGGCCGCGCGACGGGTAACATCACGATGAACGATGTGGCGCGGCATGCCGGGGTGTCGCTCAAGAGCGTGTCGCGTGTGATCAACCGCGAGCCGCATGTATCTGATACGCTGCGTATCAAGGTGGAAAAGGCGATTGCCGATCTGGACTATGTCCCCGATCTGGCGGCGCGCTCCCTGGCCGGGGCGCGCTCGTTCATCATCAGCGTGCTGTTCGACAATCCCAGCCCCAACTACACGATGAAAATCCAGGCCGGCGCCTATCAGGCCTGTGTCGACAACCAGTATCACCTGCGCATCGACCGTATCGATTCGGCCCGTCCCGATGCCGAGATCGTGGCTGATCTTGCCGCATTGCTGCGCAACGGACGCTGCGATGGCTTTGTGTTGACCCCGCCGCTGGCCGATCTGCCAGTGGTGCTCGATTTCCTGCGCGAACAGGGCGTGCGCCATGTGCGCGTCGCACCGGAAAAGCCCAGCCTGGAGGCGCCGGGCATCGGCATGGACGATACGGCCGCCGGGGCGGCCGTGGCGCAGATGCTGTGGCAAGCCGGGCATCGCCGCTTTGGCGTGCTGACCGGGCCGCCCAACCATGGCGCCGCCGCGCGCCGCCGCCTTGGCTTTCTTGCCGCCCTGGCCGACCTCGGCCACACCGGCCCGGTGGTGGAAGCCAACGGCGGGTTTTCGTTTGAAGGCGGCATCAGCGCCGGGGCCGATCTGCTGGCACACACCCCGCGCCCCACCGCCATCTTTGCCACCAACGACGATTCGGCGGCCGGCGCGCTGGTTGCCTGTTCGCGGGCCGGCCTTGCCGTGCCGCGCGATGTGTCGATCTGCGGGTTTGACGATAGCTGGGTGGCGCGGTCGGTCTGGCCCTACCTCACCACGGTTTACCAGCCGATCCAGGAAATGAGCTATGCCGCCGCCAGCCTGCTGATGGACCGCGAGGGTGATGCGGCGCCCGCGCTGCGCCTGCTGCCCTATCACCTGGTGGAGCGGGACTCGATCGCCCCGCCCCTGCCCGAGGCCTGAAACGGGGTTCAGTGCCCCCGCGTCAGTGGGTAGTGCCCAGCACCACCGGCCCCACCAGGCCCGATGGGCGCAGCGGCGCATCGGCATTGTAGGTCGGGATCGCCGTCCAGGTTACCTTCGTGGCGCCGGGCTGGGCATCGCCGATCAGGCGGTTGACCCAGCTGTTGGCGACACGCACGGCGATCGTGTTGTTGCCGTTGTGCACCGCGCTGCCCACGTCAAAGCGATAGGGCGCATGCCATTGCGTGCCCAGCGTCTGGCCGTTGACCGTGACCTCGGCAATGTCGTGCACCTCCCCCAGATCGAGCCACAGTGCCTGGCCCTTCTTCCAGCCCTTGGGCAGGCGGAACGTGCGGGCATAGGTGGCCATGCCCGAGAAATAGCGCACCCCAGCGTCGGCATTCTGGTCGAGCCGCGCCAGCGTGGGCATAGCCAGTGTCGCCGGCGCGCCGCGTCCCGCCTGGAACGCCACCGTCCAGCCGGTGCCGGGCTTGCCGGCCAGGGGCCCCAGCGGCACATCATGGCTGGCGCGTACCTCGCCGTGGGTGGCGGTCGTCGCCTTGCGGAACACGACGAACACCGATTCCTCTGCCGCCAGGGTCAACGGCACGATGGTTTCGCCATTCTCGCTGCGCCAGGAAACCGGCTCTACCTTGCCGCTGTCGGCATGCCACAATTCAGGCTGCTTGCCGGTCACGCGGAAATGCGCCTCGAACGTTTCGTTGCGATCGAGGCGGTTGACCAGGAACCACGCGTCGCCATCGGCCAACTGGCGATGCACGAACGGCACTTGCGCGTCGCTCGCGCCGACCAGGCGGAAATCGGGCGCAACGCCCAGCCGCGCCAGGCCCGCGTCCACGTCAGCCAGCGCGATCACCCGGCCCTTGCCCACCATGGCATCGCCGCTGCCGGGCCACAGCCGCGCCACCAGCTGCTGCCACTGCGCCGCGTTGGCAGGTTGCGCATCATCGAGCGCCGGCGATCCCTGCGGCGCCAGGCCAATCACGCTGGCCCCGCCATCGACCAGTTCGGCCAGCCGGCGCAGGGTCTTGAGCGTCATCATCCGCGATGAGCCACCCAGGTAGACCGCGCGATAGCGTGCCCCACCCTGGCTGACGAGTTCGTTGCCCTGGTTGAGCAGCACGCCGCCCAGCGCATCGGCATTGACGAAGTCATAGGCGTTGGCCTTGGGCGCATCGGCCACCGGCGCCTTGCCATAGAGGCCGGTCAGCGGCGCTTCCTCGCCATAGAAATAGGCGACATCGGCCACGTTGCGCCCCTGCTGCAACAGCAGCGAATTGCGCGCCATGTAATCCACCCAGGGCCGGGCCATTTCCGCCCAGCTTTCGTGGCGGTTGAAGAACTGGCCAAAGATCATCAGCGAAAGCCCGGGCACCTTGTCATCGGTGGGCTGATGGACCGAGGTGTGCACCACCGGGCGGTTGATCCCGCTGACGAATTCCAGGTCGATAATCCGGCGCAGGTCCTTGGGCGTATAGGCCCAGGGCGCCAGTGCCGAGGTCATGGATTCGGCCGCGACCAGGTTCTGGCCATAGACATGCGCGACAGAAGCCGCGCCCTTCATGTCGGCCAGATAGCTGGGGTTTGGGCCAGCCTGGCGCGAAAAGGTCCACAGCGCGGCCATCGGCACATCGGCGCGGGCGCGCATCGCCATGTCGTCGCCCAGCATCGGGCGGTTGTCTTCCAGCGCCTCGCCATAGACCTTGAGGCCGTTTTCGTGCGCCACCTGGGCGACCATGCCATAGTGTTCCGAGGCGAGCAGATCCGCCAGGGTGCGGCGCCAGTCGTAAAGAAAGCGATCAGCATCGGCACGGCTTCCGATCAATACGCCGGCCAGCGTCGGCAGCCAGGGCGTGGGATCATAGCCGCGCAGGCGCTTGAACTGGTCGATCATCTTGGGCGTCCAGTTGGCCGCCCCCACTTCGATGGAGTCGGTCAACAGCGCGGTAACCCCGCGCCGCCCGATCAGGTCTGCGCCGGCGGCATCGCGATACATGCCCAGATAATGCGTCAGATAGCGCCGCACTGCCGCGCCATCGAACTTGTCCACTTCCAGCCCGGTGGCCTCGGGCGCGGCCGGGTGGTTGGTCGTGCCCAGCAGGCTGGTGCCAAAGCGCAGAATGCGCCAGGCGCTGCCGGCCGGCGGTGTCCAATCGAGCGTGCCATCGGGGCGCAGCTTGCCGGTCAGGTTCACCACCTTGGCCGCATCGGTCCCAGTGGCGGCAGCATCGGGCGTGCCCAGCGCGTAATAGTCCTGCTCCACGGCAAAGCCGGCCTTGGCCTCGAACCGGTCAACCCGCGGCTGGGCATAGAGGCGGAAGTGGCGCAGATCGAACGGCGCGGTGGCGCCAGCGGACATCATCTTCATGAAGCCCACGTCGGTGGCGGCACCCGGCGCCGGATCGCCCAGGTTCGAGCCCTTGAACGGCAGCGGCGCCAGGACCACGCGGAACTGGCTGGCGGTAACCGGGGCAAAGCTCACCGAGGTTGGCGCATTCGACACCGGGATATCGGCCACCTTGGTCCAGGTCGTGCCGTCGCTGCTCGCTTCCAGGCGCGGCGCCACCACGGCGCCGGCAAACATCGCCTTGGCCCCGGCCATGAACAGGCTGACGCCGCGCACGGTCTGCGGCCGGGCAAACCGTGCCACCACGATCGACGGCTGCTCGGCGCTGCCGTGGGGAAGCATCTGCCGCTTGGCGAAGCTGTCACCGGTCAACGCCGCGGCGTCGAGCGGCTTGCCATCCGGGCCGGTGATGGCCGGCACAGGCAAATCAACCTGGCCGGCATCCACCGGCACCGCCAGCACGGCCACGTCGGCATAGAATTCGTGCGCCTGTTCCGGGCCTTCCTTGGTCAGCGCCGCCAGCGGGTCGTTCAGTTCCATATCCTGGAACGTGCCAGTCACGCGCGGCGGCGCTGGCAGCGGCGCGGTCGGCGCGGCGCCACCGGGCACCACGGTTTCGCTCCACACCACTTTCTTGAGCGCATCGGCAGGCTGCACCCAAGGCCCGCCGGTTTCCGACCAGCCGGGCGAGGAGGCAATGGCCAGTTCAAGCCCGCGCGCGTCGGCGGTATAGGCCGCAAAACGGAACGCGTCCTTCCATTCCGGCGACATGAACACCAGGCGGTGATCGACCACCTGCGGCGTCATCAACCCGGCGTCAAATGCCTGGAGGCCGCCGATACCCATGCGGCTCATCCAGTCGATGTCCTTGGCGATGCCATCCTTGGTGACATTGCCGTTCATCCAGTGCCACCACACCCGCGGCCGGGCCGAGGCAGGCGGATCGCGGAACTGCAGATCGAGCGGCACGGCCGTGCCGGCATGCACCGCCGCCACGCCCGGCACCGGCGGCGCCGGATCGGGTGCCGCCATGGCCACGCTGCCGCTGCCAAGGCCAGCACCCACGCCGGCAAGTGCGCTGGCCAGCAGCAGGGCGGTGCGGATGCGGCAAAGCGCCGGCTCGATCATGCAATTCTCTCCTGGGAAATCCGTTTTCGGTTTTGGCCATTTGGCCCGGCAGGGCAAGGGGTTGGCGCGCTTCGCCCCCAGCCCCGGTCGCGCGCCGCCATCATGCACGGCGCTGGGTCAGACGATGCCGGCGCCCAGCCCCACCGCTCTGCGTTCCTGCGCCTTGCGCGCGCGATACTGGCTCAGGCGATAGGCTTCCAGCACGTCGATCGCGCCGCCGGCGGCCACGCGCGCCTTGGCTAGGATCGGCGCCACGTCGATCGAATAGGCGCGGCGCAGCGCCTGGAACGCCATCATCGTGTCGTTGCTTTCTTGCGCCGCATGCAGCGCATCGCGATCGACCAGCAAAGCCTTGGCAAAGCAGCCGGTGATGGCCTCAGCCGAAGACAGCATGGATTCGATCGGATCGGTCACGTTGTGCGACTGGTCGATCATATAGCTCGGATTGAAACCGTCGCGCGGGTTCAGCTCGGCCTCGACCAGTTCGTTGAACACCAGGAACAGCTGGTGCGGGTTGATCGATCCGGAATCGAGATCATCATCGCCATACTTGCTATCGTTGAAATGGAAGCCGCCGAGCTTGCCGAAGCGGTGCAGCCGCGCCACGATCTGCTCGATGTTCACGTTGGGCGCATGGTGGCCCAGGTCGACCAGGCACTTGGCCTTGGGCCCCAGTTCCTGCGCCGCCAGGATCGAGCTGCCCCAATCGGAAATCACCGTGGAATAGAACGCCGGCTCGAACATCTTGTGTTCCAGCAGCATGCGCCAATCGTCGGGCAGCGCGGCATAGACCTGCGAAGCGGCATCGAGATAGCGATCCAGGCTGCGGGCAAAGTCCTGCTGGCCGGGGAAGTTGGTGCCATCGCCCACCCACACCGTCAGGTCGGTCGAACCCAGCTGCTGGCCGATCTCGATGCATTCGATGTTGTGTTCCACCGCCTGCTGGCGGGTGGCGGTATCCTGCGCCGAAAGCGAGCCGTTGGCGTAGGTATGCGCCTGGCCCGGCTGATCCTGGAACGTGTTGGAATTGACCGCGTCCCAGCCCAGGCCCAGCGCGGCGGCTTCTTCGCGCAGCGCAGCAAAGTCGCTCACCTTATCCCACGGAAAGTGCGGCGATACGCGCGGAGTCACCCGCGAAAGCTGGTTGATGACGGCGCAATCCTCCAGCTTTTCGTGGATATTGGTCGGCTCCCCGGGAATGGGAAACTTGGCAAAGCGCGTGCCGCCCCGGCCCGCGCCCCAGCTGGGCACCGCCACGGAAAAGCTGGCGACGCGGCCCAGCACGGCATCTATATCGATGCCGGTGCGGGCCAGCTTGCGGCCCAGCGCATCATAGTCTTCGTCCAGCGCCTCGGCATGGCGGGCATTGGCTTCGGCGATGAGATCGGCCGACAGGGGCAACTGTGTCATTGTCTTGTTCTCTCCCGAATGCTCAGCGCGTGAAAGCCTGAACGTTGCCGGCGTCCACATTGATCATGTTGCCGGTCGACTTGGCCGATGCTTCCGAACCCAGCCAATAGGCCGCCTCGGCGATGTCTTCGGGCAGCACGTCGCGCTTGAGCATCGAGCGGTTGCGATAGTGCGCTTCCAGTTCCTCGCCAGCGTCGATCTTGTTCGAGGCCGCGCGTTCCTTGCGCCAGTCGCCGTCCCAGATCTTGCTGCCCTTGATCACCGCATCAGGGTTCACGACGTTGACGCGAATGCCTTCGGGCGCGCCTTCCAGGGCAAGACAGCGGGCCAAGTGGTTGGCCGCAGCCTTGGCGCTGGCATAGGCAGAAGCCCCGGCGGCGGCGGCCACCGCGTTCTTCGACCCGATGAACACGACTGAAGTGCCGCCCTGTTCCTTCATCCGCTTGAGCAAGCCCCAGGCGTGCTTGGCGGTAAGGAAATAGCCCTGGGCAAGCACGTCGAAGTTGCGGTCCCACAGCTCCAGCGTCGTCTGCTCGATCGGTGCGGACGAAGCAATGCCGGCGTTGGCGACGAGGATATCGAGCCCGCCGAACTCGCGCGCGGCATAGGCGAAGGCCGCCTGCACCTGGGCTTCATCGGTCACGTCGCAAGCCACGGCACGAACGACGTCCTTGCCAAACTGCTTGGCAAACCCCGCGCGTACGTCTTCGGCGGCGGAGGCATCCCGGTCGGCCAGGACAACGCAGGCGCCTTCGCGCAGGAAGCGGGCGGCGGTGGCCGCACCAATGCCACCGGCACCGCCGGTAACCAGCGCGATCTTGCCGACCATCGGCTTGGGCGCCGGCATGCGCTGCAGCTTGGCTTCTTCGAGCAGCCAGTATTCGATGTCGAACGCTTCCTGCTCATCGAGCGCGATATATTCGCCAATCGCTTCGGCCCCGCGCATCACGTTGATGGCGTTGCCATAGAATTCACCGGCCAGGCGCGCAGTGGTCTTGTCGGTGGCGAACGTGATGCGGCCGACGCCGGGCACGAGCACGACGACCGGGTTGGAATCGCGCATCGCCGGGCTGTTGGCGCGCTTGCAGCGTTCGTAATAGGCCGCATACATCGCCCGGTAATCAGCAATCTTTTCGGCCAGATAGGCGTCATCCTGAAGACGCGCCGGGTCGAGCGTCAGCGGCGCGATCTTGGTGCGCAGGAAGTGATCGGGGCACGAGGTGCCGAGCGCAGCAAGGCGTTCGAACTCAACCGACCCGGCAAATTCCAGCGCCTCGGCATCGTCAGACCAGTGACCCAGCTTGCGGCGCGCACCGGTCATGAAACCACGCAGGCGCGGCATCAGGTCGGCCGCGATGGTCGCGCGATCCGGGTTCGGCGCCACCTTCTGCCCGCCAAACGCCGGCTTGGCCGCCAGCTTGCCGTTGAGATAGTTCGCGGCATCGGCAATCAGCTGCACGGTGTGCTCGTAACAGGCCTTGGCGCTGTCGGCCCAGCAGATGATGCCATGGCCGGCCAGCATCACGCCTTCGACTTGCGGATTGGCCCGCACATAATCGCGCAACATCACGCCCAGCGTATAGCCGGGGCGCTTCCACGGCAGCCAGCCGATCTTGCCGCCCCAGATTTCCTGCGTCGCCGCTTCGCCGCCCGAAGAGGCCGCCAACGCAATGATCGCATCGGGATGCACATGGTCGACATGGGCGAACGGCAGCAGCGAGTGCAGCGGCGTATCGATGCTGGCCGCGCGCCCGTTCAGGTTGAACGTGCAATGCGGCAGATAGCCGACCATCTTGTCGTCATCGTCAGGCCCGGCATAGTGCGCTTCCAGGCCCAGCAGCTTTTCCTGATAGAGCGTGGCAAAGCCATCGAGCTTCATCGAGCCGATGTCACCACCCGAACCCTTGACCCACAGCACCTCGACCGCAGCGCCACTCAACGGATCGGTTTGCGTGAGCTTGGCCGAGGTATTGCCCCCGCCAAAATTGGTCACCGTCAGGTCTGAACCCAGCAGGTTGGAACGATAGAGCAGCAGCTCTGCCGGCGACAGCGTGGCGGCATGGGCATCGTCCCAGCGGCTGGTCGGCACGGCAAAAGGAATGGCGGCGTCTGCGGCAACAAGCGTTTCGACGGTCATGGCATCCTGCGTGGATTGGGCCATCGAGTCGCTGCCCGATTGGCCGGTGAACGTGGGGCGGCACAACCAGGATGATTGCATCGCGTCGCAGGGCTGCTAACATTTTTGGTGGAATTGATCAAGAATGATTGATATTGATCATTTCCACACAAGGCGTCAGCGACGGAGATTCTCCTATCGGGCGCCACCAAACGGAGAGCGAGTGGCTTGGCACGGGGCAGCATCATCGTCATCGATCTGGGCAAGACGCTCAGCAAGGTCAGCCTGTGGCGCCCCGATGGCACGCTGCTCGATCGCAAGGTGCGGCCCAACGCCCCGATCGAGATCGACGGGCTACGCCGGCTCGATGCGCAAGGCATCGGCGAATGGCTGATCGGCGCCTTGCGCGAATTTGCCGCATTCCCGCTCGATGCGCCGATCGACACGATCGTGCCAGTGGGACACGGCGCGGGCGTGGTTGGCGTGGCGCAGGGCGCGCTGGCGTTTCCCCCGCTCGATTACGAACAGCCGATCCCCGACGATGTGATGGCCGCCTATCGAGCGCAGCGCGATGCCTTTGCCATCACCGGCTCCCCCGCCCTGCCCGATGGCCTCAACCTGGGCAGCCAGTTGTTCTGGCTCGAACAGCTCTATCCCGCCGCCTTTGCTGCCGGTGGCCCCACCCGCGCCACGCTGATGCCATGGGCGCAATATTGGGCGTGGTTCCTGACCGGTACGGCCACGAGCGAAGTGTCGAGCCTGGGCTGCCATTCCGATGTTTGGAGCCCCGCCCAAGGCACGTTAGCGCCCATGGCGGCGCGGCGCGGCTGGGCCGATCAGTTTGCCCCGGTGGTGCCCGCATCGGCGCAAGTCGGCTTGCTCTCTCCGCGCCTGGCACGCGCGACCGGGCTGCCTGCCACCACGCGGGTGCTTGCCGGGCTGCACGATTCCAATGCCGCGCTGATGGCCGCGCGCGGCTTTGACCAGTTGGCCGGACAGGATGCCACGATCCTGTCCACCGGCACCTGGTTCATCGCCATGCGCCTGGCGCGCGGGGCATTTGATCTTGCCGCCCTGCCCGAAGCGCGCGATTGCCTGGTCAATGTCGACGTGTTTGGCCAGCCCGTGCCCTCTGCCCGGTTCATGGGGGGGCGCGAGATCGAAAGCCTGATCGAGATCGACACGCGCCGGGTCGATATCAAACCCGATCAGCCCGCGCTGCTCGCCGCCGTGCCCGATATCCTGCGCGACGGCACGATGATCCTGCCCACGCTGTGCCGTGGCTTTGGCCCGCTGCCCCATGGCACGTTTGGCTGGATCGGCCAGCCGCGCGACTGGTACGGCCGCCGCGCTGCCGCGTGCCTCTATGCTGCACTGGTTGCCGATATCTCGCTCGGCCTGATCGGCGCCAGGGGCCACCTTCTGGTCGAAGGCCGCTTTGCCGAGGCAGAGGTATTCGTCCGCGCGCTGGCGGCACTGCGCCCAGACCTGGCGGTCTATACCGCCAATGCCCACAACGACGTGTCGTTCGGCGCGCTGCGCCTGATCGATCCCACGCTCAAGCCACAGGGTGAACTGGTCCCGGTCGCGCCGCTGGAAGGCGATATCGCCGCCTATCGCGCCGCCTGGCACGCCGCCATTTCCCAACCGGCCTGACACCACGATAAGAAACACGAGAGGAAGCAACGACGATGGGCGGAAATCCGGCACTGGGCGTGCTGTTTCACTGGCTGGGGGGCTTTTCCTCGGCCAGTTTCTATGTGCCGTACAAGCGGATCAGCCGCTGGTCGTGGGAGGTGTTCTGGCTGGCGGGCGGGCTGTTCTCGTGGGCGATCGCGCCTTGGCTGTTTGCCTCGCTGCGCACGCATGATCTGCTTGGCGTGCTCGCCGCCGCGCCGCGCCAGACTTTGCTGTGGTGTTGGTTCTGGGGCGCGATGTGGGGCTTTGGCGGGCTGACCTTTGGCCTCACCATGCGCTATCTTGGCCTGTCGCTGGGCATGGCCGTGGCGCTGGGCCTCACCACCGTGATCGGCACGATGGGCCCGCCGATCTTCCACGGCACGCTGGGTGATATTGCCGCCACCACCAGCGGCAAGCTGACGCTGCTGGGCATTGCCATCACGCTCATCGGCATCGTCGTCGTCGCCCGCGCGGGCAGCGCCAAGCAGCGTGACCTGGGCGGCACCGCCAGTGTGGGCGTGGCCGAATTCGACCTCAAGAAAGGCATCCTGATCGCGATCTTTTCCGGTGTCATGTCCGGTTGCTTTGCCTGGGGCCTTGATGCCGGGCAGCCGATCCGCGATCTGACCCTCGCCGCTGGCACCGATCCGCTCAGCCAGGGGCTGCCAGTGCTGTGTGTCGTGCTCGCTGGCGGGCTGACCACCAACCTAGTCTGGTGCCTGATCCTGATCGCGCGCAACCGCAGCGCCGGGCAGTTCCTGGGCGCGGCCAGTGACGGCACCGGGCGCGCACCGCTGTTGCGCAACTATGCCCTCGCCGCGCTGGGCGGCACGCTGTGGTATGGTCAGTTCTTCTTCTACACCATGGGCGAAAGCCAGATGGGCAAGTACGGCTTCTCATCATGGACCCTGCACATGGCCTCGATCATCCTGTTTTCCACGCTGTGGGGCTTTGCCCTCAAGGAATGGCAGGGCACCAGTGCACGCACCCGCACCATCGTGTGGAGCGGCATCGCCCTGCTGGTCGGCGCCACCGTGGTGATCGGCGCGGGCAACATGCTGCAGGCCGCCACATGACGCGCGCGCGATGCGCGAAGATGATGGCTTTTGAGCGCGCGGGCGGGCATAAGCCGTGGTTTGCCGGGATTGAGAAGGGACGAGCCAAGGCCATGCATGCAGCGGAACGCGAACGGTTGATCGTCGAAGCGATCGGCCCCACGGGTTTCGTGAGCTATCGCGATCTCGAGGCGATGCTCGATGCCTCTCCCGCCACGATCCGGCGTGATCTGTCGCGCCTGGAAAGCGAGGGGCGCATCGTGCGCGTGCATGGCGGCGCGCGTCTGGCTGATGGCGCCGAGGCGCCTGCCCGCCCGGTCGGCTTTCACCTGTCGGGCACGCCGTTCGAACAGGCCATTACGGAAAACCTTGCGGCCAAGCAGGCGATCGGCCGGGCAGCCGCGTCGCTATGCCAGCCCGGCGAAGGCATCATGCTCGATGGCGGTACCACCACCTTGCAGATGTGCCCGCATCTGGCCGGGCTCGATCTCCAGGTGCTGACCAACTCGCTCTATATCGTCAACGCGCTGCTGCCGCAGCCCGGCACGCGCATCCTGGTGCCATCGGGCGCGGTGTTTCGCGAACAGAACATCATCCTGGCCGCGGCGGGCGAGGAATCGATGCCACGCTTTCATGCGCCCAAGCTGTTCATGGGCGCAGCGTCGGTGGGCGCGGCCGGCGTCATGCAGGCCGATGTCGTGCTGGTGGCAGCAGAACGCCGCCTGATCGACCGCGCCGAACAGGTGATCCTGCTGGTCGACAGCAGCAAGTTCACCACCCGTTCGGGCACGATCGTGTGCGGGCTGGACGAGGTTGACACCCTCATCACCGACGCCGGCATTCCCGCCGCCGCCGCCGCCGCAATACGCGACGCCGGCGTGCAACTGGTGATTGCCGAATAGACCGGTGTTACTTGGTCGCCTGTTGCAGATAGGCGATCACGTCTGCGCGGTCTTTGGCATCGGGCAGACCGGCAAAGGCCATCTTGGTGCCCTTCACATAGGTGGTCGGGCTCTTGAGATAGGTGTTGAGCGTATCGGGCGTCCACGTCACGCCGCTGCTCTTCATCGCATCGGAATAGGCATAGCCCGGCAGCGAGCCAGCCTTCCGCCCGATCACGCCCTTGAGCGAGGGGCCAAGCCGCGTCGCCCCGGTGTTGAGATCGTGGCACGCCAGGCAGCGCGCCGCCACGGTACGGCCATGCGCGGGATCACCGCCTTCGGCCGCCGCAGCCGGTGCCACCGTTCCGGCAACCCCGATTGCCAGCCCCAAGGCGCCCAGCGCCACAACAGAAAAACGAGCAAGCTTCATCACGGTCTCCCGGGCGGGCCACATTCCGGCCCGCGTGATTTCAGACCATGTCACACGCTGGCTGACAAGGTGCTGAACGGGCCGTGGCGCACAAGCCGCCGGCGTCCCGGCGGTCACCCTTCCTTGGAAGGGGCGGAAAGATAGACTTTCATCAGGATGCGGAACAGTTCGGACCGCTCGCGCACGGTCAGGCATGCGGTCAATTCGTCTTCATGCGCCACGATCACGCGCCGCGCCTCGGCCAGGGTGATCAAGCCGCTTTCGGTGACCCACAGCCCACCAGCGCGGCGATCGAGCTTCGACGGCTCGTTGACGAGATAGCCGTTGCGCATCAACTGCCGCACGAACTGGTGAACGGTCGGGCGCTCGATCTTGAAAAAGCGCGAAAGGTCGGTTTGCTTCACGCCGGGATTGGCGTTGACCAGCCACAGGATCGCCACCTGCTTGGGCGTGACGCTGAGCGGTTCAAGCTGGCGTTCCAGCCGCGAGACGAACAGTGTGTTCGTTGTGCCGATGTGCAGGCCCAGGACCGAATCCAGCCCATCCAGCGCCAGTTCGGGCGTAACTGATTGACGGGTAAGAACTTCGGACGCCAAAGCGCAACCTTTCAAGACACACTGCGGCACAGAATGTTACCGCATCAAGTCCATTAGGCATACGAACCGTTTTTGCGCAAATGTTTTGCGGCGCAACAGCGCCGAAGCCCACCAAAGGTCAGGCTTCGACCGGTGCCGTCGTCATGCCCAGACCGGGAATACCGATGGAGCGGCGCCCGCCATAATCGGTGCGCACCACGATCAGCCCGCTCTTTTCGAGGTGATCGAGCAGGCGGCGGATGCGCCCCGGGCTCCGCGTGCCATAGATTTCGGCCATGCGCTCGTCATCCGGGCACGGCAACCCTTCGACGGCCGCCACGGCCAGCACCAGGAACGGGGCAAGCAGATCATCCGCCACGCCTTCGGCCAGCTTGAGCGCCGGTTGCCAGCGCGGCTCGCGATCGTCGGGGATGCCGGCCACGGCCATGGCAAAGCGGCGGCGGAACGCGGCCAGGTCGATGCCCACCTGGCCCAGCCGCTGCATGCGGCAGCGCACGGTGAAATCCTGATAGAGCTGCGCCGCAGGCTGGAACGTGCAATCCGGCTCGGCCGCCATTTCCGCCAGGATCGCGGCAATATCGGCAGCGGTTTCCTCGGCGGCAAACAGGCTGGGCTCGACCGGCGGCTCCACCTGCTCGGCGACGGGCACGCTGCTCTCTATCTGCTCCAGCAGTTCGCCGCTTTCGGGCGCGGTTTCTTCCGGCTCTGGCGGCGTGGGCAGCGGATCGAACATCAGCGGCTCTGCCATCAGCAGCGCCTCCATCTCCTCGCCCGCGGCATTGGGCATCGGCATCAGACCATGCACCACGTTGCGCGCGCGCGTTTCCACGTCGGCGATCTTCACCCCCACCGGGCGGCGACAGATCGCCGGGCCCAGCGCCAGGAAATGGCCGCGCTCCAAGTCACGGATCTGCTCGGCCTGGCGCCGCTCCATGCCGAGGAGATCGGCAGCGCGGGCCATATCGATGTCCAGGAAGGTGCGCCCCATCAGGAAGTTGGAGGCTTCGGCCGCGACGTTCTTGGCCAGTTTGGCCAGGCGCTGCGTGGCGATGATCCCGGCCAGCCCGCGCTTGCGGCCACGGCACATCAGGTTGGTCATTGCCGCCAGCGACAGGCGGCGCACATCGTCGGCCACATCACCGGCGGCGGCAGGCGCAAACATCTGCGCTTCGTCCACCACCACCAGCGCGGGATACCACTGGTCGCGCGGGGCATCGAACAGGGTGTTCATGAACACGGCGGCGCAGCGCATCTGCGCTTCCAGCTCCAGCCCGTCGAGCGCCAGGATAACCGAAGCGCGATGCTGGCGGATGCGTGCGGCCAGCTTGACGATCTCGGTGCCGTCATAGGCCGATCCATCGACCACGACATGGCCAAACGGTTCGGCCAGGCTGACGAAATCGCCTTCCGGGTCGATCACCACCTGCTGCACCACGCTGGCGCTCTGCTCCAGGATCCGGCGCAGCAGGTGCGACTTGCCCGAGCCGCTGTTGCCCTGCACCAGAAGGCGCGTGGCCAGCAGTTCCTCAACATCGATGCGGACGGAGGCGCCCGACCGGTCGTCGGCGCCGATGACGATGGTTGCGCTCACGCCTCGCTCTTAGCGCGCAGGGCCGTGGCGGCAAGGGGAATGGGGGAAAAGGTTGTCGAAAGCGGGGTGGGCTTGGCCACATTCTCCCCCTCCTCTTCAGAGGAGGGGGGGCGGGGGGTGGTGCGATGCCTAGCGCCAGGTTTCCACCACCCCCAAACCCTCTCCTCTGAAGAAGAGGGGGCTTTTACCCACCCCCTCCCGCAGGCGGGAGGGGGTCGGGGGGAGGGAATGTTATCTGGCCTTAGTGCCGGATCAGATAATCAAACGCCGCCAGCGAGGCCTTGGCGCCCTCGCCCATGGCGATGACGATCTGCTTGAACGGCACCGTGGTGCAGTCACCCGCAGCAAACACGCCGTCGAGGCTGGTGGCATTGTGAGCGTCCACCTCGATCTCGCCACGGTTGGTCATGGCGATGCTACCGCCCAGCCATTCGGTGTTGGGCACCAGGCCGATCTGCACGAAGATACCTTCCAGTTCGACGGTGTGTTCCTCGCCGGTCTCACGGTTCTTGTAGACCAGCGCCGTCACCTTGTGGCCATCGCCCAGCACTTGCGTGGTCATGGCCGAGGTGATGATCGTCACGTTGGGCAGGCTGCGCAGCTTGGTCTGCAATACGGCATCGGCGCGCAGCTGGCTGTCGAACTCGATCAGGGTGACATGGCGGACAAGGCCAGCCAGGTCGATCGCGGCTTCCACGCCCGAATTGCCGCCGCCGATCACGGCGGTGCGCTTGCCCTTGAACAGCGGCCCATCGCAGTGCGGGCAATAAGCCACGCCCTTGTTGCGATATTCCTCTTCGCCGGGCACGCCCATCTGGCGCCAGCGGGCCCCGGTCGACAGGATCACGGTCTTGGCCTTGACGCTCGCGCCGCTGGCCAGTTCGATGTGGTGCAATCCATCGCCATTGGCGGGCTTGAGCTTGACCGCCGCCTGCACGTTCATGACGTCGACTTCATAGTCCTTCACGTGCTGTTCCAGCTGGGCAACCAGCTTGGGCCCTTCGGTGTGCGGCACCGAAATGAAGTTCTCGATGCCCATGGTATCGAGCACCTGGCCACCAAAGCGTTCGGCCACCACGCCGGTGCGGATGCCCTTGCGCGCGGCGTAGATCGCCGCTGCCGCGCCGGCCGGGCCACCGCCGACCACCAGCACGTCGAACGGATCCTTGGCGGCGATCTTTTCCGCCGCGCGGGCCACCGATCCGGTGTCGAGCTTGGCCACGATCTGCGCCAGATCCATGCGGCCCTGGCCGAACTGTTCGCCGTTCAAGTAGACGGTCGGCACGGCCATCACCTTGCGGCGCTCCACCTCGTCCTGGAACAGCGCGCCATCGATCGCCACGTGGGTGATATCGGGGTTGAGCGCGGCCATGATGTTGAGCGCCTGCACCACGTCGGGGCAGTTCTGGCACGAGAGCGAGAAGAACGTCTCGAAATGCAGCGGCCCATCAAGGTTGCGCACCGCGTCGAGCAGTTCGGCATCTTCCTTGGGCGGGTGACCACCCACGTGCAGCAGCGCCAGGATCAGCGAGGTAAATTCGTGGCCCAGCGGCAGGCCGGCAAACACCGCCTGCGCGCGCCCTTCATCCGCGCGAATGGCAAAGCTCGGGCGGCGGGCATCCTGCCCGTCGAGCCGCACCGAAACCTTGTCGCTCAGCGCGGCGATTTCTTCGACCAGGCTGCGGGTGTCGGCAGACTTGGTGCTGTCGTCCAGGCTCGCGACCAGTTCGATCGGGCGGCGCAGGTTGCCAAGCAAGCCCTTGAGCTGGGCAGTGGTGGGGGCGTCAAGAATAGGCATGGCGTGTTTCTCTCAGGCAGGAGGGTGCGTGCCGCGTGGGGCCATGGACGGCCTCACGCCTGGGATGGGCGGAGCGGGCAGACATTTGGGGGCTTTCCCGGCCGATGAAGGCGTCGGCGCCGCGTGGGCGCGCGCAAGGGGCCGGGGTGCCCGGGTCCGGGGCGGGCGCGCTGGCCCGCCCCGGTTCAGGCAGCAAGAATCAGATCTTGCCGACGAGATCGATCGAGGGAGCAAGCGTTTCGGCGCCTTCTTCCCACTTGGCCGGGCAGACCTGGCCGGGGTTTTCGCGCCAGTACTTGGCAGCCTTGATCTTGCGCAGCAGTTCGGTGGCATTACGGCCCACGCCTTCGGGGGTGATTTCCACCAGCTGGATCACGCCATCGGGATCGACCACGAAGGTGCCGCGGTCGGCCAGGCCAACGCCTTCGCGCAGGATGCCGAAGTTGTTGGAGATGGTGTGGTTCTGGTCGCCCAGCATGTAATAGTTGATCTTGCCGATGGCCGGCGAGCTGTCGTGCCAGGCCTTGTGGCTGAAGTGGGTGTCGGTCGACACCGAATAGACTTCCACGCCCAGGCTCTTGAGCTCTTCATACTTGTCGGCAAGGTCTTCCAGCTCGGTCGGGCACACGAAGGTGAAGTCGGCCGGGTAGAAGAAGAACACGGCCCACTTGCCCAGGACGTCAGCATCGCTGACATCGACGAACTTGCCCTGGAGATAGGCAGTGGCCTGGAACGGCTTGAGCTTGGTTCCGACGATCGACATGGGTTCGACTTCCTTGTGGTTGGTCGTGGCTGAAATGAATGCTGGCAAGAGGGGCAAGACACGCCACAGCGCATCAACGCCCCTCGTTGCAGGGCAGCAATTAGGCATGGGCGCCGGCGATTGCCAATGATCAATTCCGCCCAGATTGATTGATCCTTTCGATAAGACGCGTCCAGCGCTGATCGCATCCATGCGTCGTGCCCCGACATGCCCTTTGGACACCCCCGGCGCAGGGAACCAATTGCGCAGCTGCGAATTGCAGCGCGTGCAAGCCTTGGTTCCCGCCCGCCTGAAAGCCCACGCCTGGGCGCTGGCAGCACACGGATTGCCTTAAAAAACCTTTCAAAGCCAATATGTTGACATTTCAGGTTGCAATTTTCGCAAGCTCGCTTCGAAAACTTTCACTTGCAGCCCAAGGCACCGCTCGCCAATTGCGCCAATATTGAACTAAACTGTCTCGTTCCATTTTTACCGATCTGACAGGAAGCCCTCCGATGCCCGCCCCCGACACCGCTGCCGCAACCCCGTCCACCGAACCTGCTGAAGAGACCGCGCCCGCGACCAGCGGCCGCAAGAAGCTGATCGGCCGCATCGCGCTGGGCGTGGCGGCGGTGGGCCTGGTCTATGGCATCTATGCCTTCATCGATTATCGCAACAATGGCCAGTACATCCAGTCGACCGACGATGCCTATGTGAAGGCCGATGGCGTGACCGTCAGCTCCAAGCTGGCCGGCTATGTGCGGCAGATTGGCGTGGCAGATAACCAGCAGGTTCCTGCCGGCGCTTTCCTGGTGCAGATCGACCCAACCGATTACAGCGCCAAGCTGAACCAGGCCGATGCCCAGGTCAGCGTGGCCCGCGCCGCCGAACAGGCGACCTCTGCCGGCATCGCCGAAGCGCAGGCCAGCCTCAACCAGGCCAAGGCCGCCCTCGCCGCTTCGCAGCGCGACCTGGCGTACTACAGCAGCGAAGTGGCGCGCTATGCCCCGCTCGCCGCCAGTGGTGCCGAACCGCGTACCCAGCTCGACCAGCTGACCAGCGCGCGCGACAAGGCCGCGGCCGATGTGCGCGCCAAGCAGGCCATGGTCCAGGCCGCCGCCAGCAAGATCGCCACGACCAAGGCCCAGGTGCAGCAGGCCAGCGCGCAGATCGCCTCTGCCGAAGCCAGCCGCCAGGCCGCTCGCAACGATGTCGGCACCACGCGCATCGTCGCGCCGATCGCCGGCAAGGTCGGCTCCTCGGCCGTGCGCCTTGGCCAATTCGTGCAGCCCGGCCAGCGCCTGCTGACCATCGTGCCGACCCAGGCGATCTATGTGGAAGCCAATTTCAAGGAAACCCAGATCGGCCTGATGCGCCCCGGCCAGCCGGTGACGATGCATGTCGACGCGCTGCCTGACGTCGATTTCCACGGCGTGGTGGATTCGATCACGCCGGGCACGGGGGCGAACTTCTCGCTGATCCCGCCGCAGAACGCGACCGGCAACTTCACCAAGATCGTCCAGCGCGTGCCCGTGCGCATCCGCATCAACGCGGGCGAGGAATCGCGCAAGGTGCTGGTCCCTGGCCTGTCGCTGACGGTCAAGGTTGATACCCGCGCCGCCAAGGGCGCCATCAAGGCGATCCGCGCCGAGCAGGACCAGGGAGCCAAGTAATGGCCGCCGCAACCCTTCCGGCCGAGGCCGGCAACGGGGGTGGCGCGGCAAAGCCAGCGGCTGGTTCCAGCTCTGGCAATGCCGATCTGACCGCCTGGCTGGCCGTGGTGGCCGGGGCCATCGGCGCGCTGATGGCCACGCTCGACATCTCGATCGTCAATTCGGCCCTACCAACCATCCAGGGCGAAATCGGCGCGTCTTCCACCGAAGGCACGTGGATCGCCACCAGCTATCTGGTGGCCGAGATCATCATCATCCCGCTCACCGCCTGGCTGGAACGCGTGTTCGGGCTCAAGCGGTTCCTGCTGATCGCCTCGGTGCTGTTCACCGGCTTTTCCATCGTGTGCGGCCTGTCCACCACGCTGACCATGATGATCGTGGGACGCGTCGGCCAGGGTTTCACCGGCGGGGCAATGATTCCCACCGGGATGACCATCATCGCCACGCGCCTGCCGCGCCACCAGCAACCGGTAGGCACCGCGCTGTTCGGTTCCACGCTGATCCTGGGGCCGGTCATGGGCCCACTGGCCGGCGGCTGGCTGACCGAGAATTTCTCGTGGCACTATGCCTTCTTCATCAACATTCCGATCTGCATCATCCTGATGGTGTTCCTCACGGTTGGCCTGTCCAACACCAAGATGCGCCTTGATGAGTTGCTCAACGCCGATTGGCTGGGCATTCTTGGCCTGGCACTGGGCCTGGGCGGATTGACCGTGGTGCTGGAGGAAGGCAACCGCGAACAGTGGTTTCAATCCACGCTGATCTGGCAACTGACCGGGGTGACCATCGTTGGGTTCATCCTCATCTCGATCGGGCAGCTCTTTGCCAAACGGCCAGTGATCAAGCTCGCACTGTTGCGCAACCGCGCTTTTGCCGCGGTCTTCGTGCTGGGTCTGCTGATCGGTTCGGTGCTCTATGGCACGGCCTATGTCATCCCGCAGTTCCTGGCCGCGATCGCTGGCTACAATGCCTATCAATCAGGGCAGATCGTGTTCCTGTCGGGCATTCCTGCCGCGATGATGATGCCGCTGTTCCCTCTGCTCGTGAAGCGGTTCGACCTGCGCTACGTGGTCTTGACCGGGATGCTGATCATGGCCGGGTCGTGCTGGCTCGATACCACGCTGACAGTCAACTCCGATGGGTCCGACTTTGTCGTGTCGCAGCTGATGCGCGGATTGGGCCAGGCCCTGTCGATGCTGTTCCTCAACCAGGCAGCCATTGCCAGCGTCAAGCCCGACGAAGCCGGTGACGCATCGGGCCTGTTCAACGCGGCGCGCAACCTCGGTGGCTCGATCGCGCTGGCCCTGCTGGCCACCCTGCAGGAACGGCGCGAGGAATTCCACCGCTGGTCAATCCACGAAACCCTGCCGGCCAACAGCCCCAGCGTGCAGGATTGGGTATCGAGCCAGGCTGCCTCGTTTGGTGGCGGGCCCGACGGCCTTTCTGCCGCGCTGCAATCGATCGACGGCATGGTGCTCAAGCAGGCGCTGGTCATGGCCTACACCGATGAGTTCATCGCGCTGATGGTCGGCATTGCTGTCGTCCTGCCGCTCGTTTTCCTTCTCCGGCCCCTGCCCAAGGGCCACCACAACATGGCGATGCACTGATGCAACATTCTTCACGCCCCATGGCTTTCCGCCCCCTGGCCATCGCCCTGCTCGCGTCCGCCGCCCTTGCCGGGTGCACCACGGTTGGCCCCAAGTATGCCGGCGCGCCCGATGCTGCGCCGGGCGCCGCGGCTCGCAGCGCGTTCCTGCGGGGCGACGCTGCCACCACCACCGCCACGGCGCCCTCCGCGCGTTGGTGGGATGCACTCAATGACCCGGTGCTGGGCAGCCTGATCGACAAGGGCCTGGCCAATTCGCCCAATATCGCGGCGGCCAATGCCCGCATCGCCCAGGCGCGCGCCGGCCTTGCCGCCAACAAGACCGCGCTGATCCCCACGCTCAATGTTTCGGGCGCGGTGCCCTATATCAACGTGCCCTCCAACATCCTGGGTGGCAACGATACCGGCCGCACCGACACCACGATCTACAACGTGGGCTTTGACTCGAGCTGGGAACTGGATCTGTTCGGCGGCACCCGCAGCAAGATCACCGCTGCTGGCGCCCGTGCCGAAGCGGCCGAGGCCGGCGCGGATGATGCCCGCGTGACGCTGTCGGCCGAAATCGCCCGCGCCTATGTGTCGCTGCGCGCCAAGCAGGCGGTGCTGGCCCTGCTCGATCAGCAGGCGGCGATCGATGCCCAGCTGGTCAACCTGGCGCAGCAACGGCTGCAAGGCGGCACCGCGCCCGAGCAGCCGCTGGCCCAGGCCCGTGGCCAGGCTTCGCAAACCGAGGGGGACCGCGCCAAGACGCGGGCCGATATCACCGTGCTGATCGATCAGCTGGCCGTGCTGACCGGGCAGGAACCCGGCGCGCTCGATGCCACGCTGACCACGCCGGCGCCGCTGCCGTTGCCGCCGGCCAGCGTGGCCGTGGGCGATCCCGCCAGCCTGCTGCGTAATCGCCCCGATATCCGCATGGCCGAGCGCCAGCTGGCCGCCGCCAATGCCGACATCGGCGCACAGATCGCAGCTGGCCTGCCCAAGATCAGCTTCATGGGCCTGCTGGGCTTGGGTGGCACCAGCATCGGCGATGTGGTCGATCCGTCCAAGATCATCGGCCTGGCCCTGCCGCAGATCCGCTGGAGCCTGTTCGACGGTGGGCGCAACAAGGCACAGGTGGCCAGCAAGCGCCAGGCCTATGCCGAGCAGGAAGCCAATTATCGCAACACCGTGCTGACCGCGCTGCAGGATGCCGAAGGCTCCCTCACCCGCTTTGGCAGCCAGCGCCAGGTCTATGGCAAGGCGCTGGATAGCCAGGCGCAAGCCGCGCGGGCGCAAGCCCTGCAGCAACAGCGGGCCGATGCCGGCACCGTGGCCCGCAGCGACGCCTTGAGCGCGCAACGCCAGCAGGTGCAGGCAGCCCAAGCCACTGCAGCGGCCGCTGCAGAGCTGACCACCGATTTCATCGCCGTGGAAAAGGCGCTTGGCCTGGGGTGGCAGGCACCGGCCCAGGACCGCTGAAATGAGCCAGATCCGTTCCGTTTATAGCGCTTTGCGAACGCCCGAATCTGTGTCAATTTTCCTTCACAAGACGCCGCAAAGGCGTGAGCCACTCGGACAGAGGGTTGGGAAGGATGGATTGGTTTTCGGATATCGGCCGCCGCGTCTGGCTGGCCTATCAGGAAGGGCTGGAAATGACCTGCCCCGCACATCGCGAATGCGTAAAGCGGCCGGGACAGATTGCGGCACGCGACAGTGCATCGGCCTTGCCCGGAACGGCAGCGGAATTTTCGGCGTCGTACACCTTCGTCGCGCAGATCGATGCGGCGACGGCCTCGGGCAACGGGAGTGCGGCCGATGACTCTGCCGCCGCATTCCAGCACGGATCAACCGCCCGCCACTGACGCGCCGGCCACCGACGGCATGGCATCGCCCGCCGCGCCGCGGCGGGGGCGCCCCTCGGTGGCAGAGGCAGAACAGCTTTACGGCAAGATTCTCGACGCCAGTTGGGAGGTTTTGCTGGACAGCGGGCTGGATACCTTCACGTTCGATCGCGTTGCGCGCCATGCCCATATCGGCAAGGCCACGATCTATTCCCGCTTTGCCGGCAAGCGCGAACTGCTGGAAGCGCTGGTGCATCACGCCGTGGCCAAGCGCCGCGATGCCATCGCCGCGCTGCAAAGCGACCGTTCACTCGCAGAAACGTTTAGCCTGCGCGCCGTGGAAACGCTGGAACTGCTCCATTCCCCCGATGGCAAGCTGATGGAACGGCTGATCGACTGGCTCGATACCGAAGCCGGCAGCCCGCAGGGCGGCTATCGCGCGATGGTCTATCGCAACGCGGTCGACAAGATTCGCAGCCTGTTCGAAATGGCGCAGCAGCGGGGCGAGATCGTCATCGACGATTGCGAGAACGCCGCACGGTTCTGGCTCGAAGGCCTGTTAGGCCACTACAAGATGGCCAGTTCCGAAGGCGGGCATGATCGCGCGCAGCACATGCGCTGGGCCGATCGCTATGTCAGCTTCTTCTTTGCCGGGGTGCGCCAGCAAGGATCGCCCGGCGCGCCGCCACGCTGACCGATCGCATCCCGCCCTCGCCCGCCCTCGCCCGGTATCGGCCAGGCGCGGGCGGGAACGCGGATCAGGACTGGCGCTTGGCCTTGAGCGCGAAATCGACCGTCACGCCATCGAGCAGCGTATCGGTGCCACCCCATTCACCGGTGCCGACGCCAAACGCCGTGCGTGACAACGTGGCGGTGCCGTGCGCGGTCGCCCGATCGCCATCGATCGTCAGCACAAAGGCCAGTGGCACCGGGCGGATCTTGCCGGCCAGCGACAGCGTACCTTCGGCGACATAGTGCCCGGGCGACTGCGCGCGGAAACGCGATGCAGTATAGATCGCCTGGGGATGTGCGGCGGCGCGGAAGAAATTGTCGCCCTTGAGCATGTCGTCGCGCTGCGCATCGCCGGTGCCGACCGAAGCCAGATCGATCGTGGCGCGCAGCGTGGAATGGGCAAGATCATCGGGCGAGAACACGATCTTGGCGTCCCAGCGGCCAAAGCTGCCGTTGATCGCGTCACCCGAATAGGTGGCGTGGAAGCCAAGCTTGCCACCGGGCGCGAGTTGCCAGGCAACCGCCTTGGCAGCAGCCTCAGCGCCGGCGGATGCATCGGCCACGGGCGCCGCCGCGCTGGCCGGCGCCTGAACTGCGGCATCGCTGGCCATATCGGTGGCCGCTTCTGACTCATCGCCATCGGGATCAGCCGACGCGGCTGCAACCGGCGCCACCGCCGGGCCACCAAACGGCCAGACCTTGGCAAGCGCCATGGCCCCTGCCGAACCGATCAGCGCGACGATCACGCCGATGGTCAGGCCGCGGCGGGTATTGGCCGGGATCATCCGGCCCAGCAGATCATCGCCCATGAAGTGATGGCGCAGCGCGCCAGCGACGTGCAGCGCGAACAGGCCCAGCGTCACCAGGCCAAGCGCGCCGTGAATGGTTTCGGCCGGCTCGTGCCAGGCATGGCCCACCGGCAGATTGGGCATCGGCAGCTTACCGAACACCATGGTCTGCATGCGAATCTTGGAAGTGGACACCATGATCCAGCCCGACAGCGGGCCCACGATCATCACTGCATAGAGCAGGACGTGCACGACCTTGACCAGCAGCTTTACCGCCGGCGCGCCTTCGGCCGGTGCCGGGCGCCGCGCCACCAGACGCACGCCCAGGCGCGCGAGGCTGAGCGCCAGGATCAGGAAGCCGACTGACTTGTGAAACTGGTAGCCGGCAAAGCTGGCCGTGCCCTTGGGCAGGTCTTCCAGCCGCCAGCCGAGCGACACCTGAAACAGCAGCAACGCCGCGATCGACCAGTGGAGGATGATCGCACTCAGGGCATAGCGCTTTGGCGACAGCCCCCGCGAAAACGTGTCATTCATGCCGCGAAAATCTCCTCATCCTCTTGGCCACCCGCGCTGTCTATAACAGGCGGTTGTGGCTTTTGATATGCCCAGCCGATCCATGCCGGATCAGGTGCGATCCAACCGGTGCATGTCGCCGATCGACCGCCATCGTCATCACGACGAACCAGGCTGGAGCGTGCGTTGCAGCCATGTCATGGTTCGCTGCGTCACCGCGCGTGGGCGCCCTGCCCCGCGCCATCAGGAGACCGCATTTCCCATGAGCAGCAGCCCCTGGAGCCACAGCCGCCGCGCCGGCGTCGCCGACGACGTGGACTTTGCCATTCGCGGCAATGACCTGCAGTTCGTCGAGATCGAACTCGATCCCGGCGAGAGCGCCGTGGCCGAGGCTGGCGCGTTTGTCTGGAAGGATGCCGCGATCGAGATGACCACGGTGTTTGGCGATGGCAGCGACGGCGATGGCGGCGGCTTGATGGGCAAGCTGCTGGGGGCGGGCAAGCGCCTGGTCACGGGGGCCAGCCTGTTCACCACCGTGTTCACCCACCACGGCCATGGCAAGGCACGCGTTGCGTTTGCAGCGCCTGTGCCGGGCACGATCCTGCCGCTCAAGCTGTCAGACCTGGGCGGCACGCTGATCTGCCAGAAGGACAGCTTTCTGGCGGCCGCGCGCGGCGTATCGATCGGCATCGCGTTCCAGCGCCGGATCATGACCGGCCTGTTTGGCGGCGAAGGCTTTGTCATGCAGCGGCTGGATGGCGATGGCTGGGTGTTTGTCCAGATGGGCGGCACCCTGGTGGAACGCGAGCTTGGCCCGGGCGAACAGCTTCATGTCGATACCGGGTGCCTGGCCGCCTATACCCCGTCGATCGATTTCGACCTGGTGCGCGCGGGCGGCGTGCGCAGCGTGCTGTTTGGCGGCGAAGGCCTGTTCTTTGCGCGCCTGACCGGGCCGGGCAAAGTGTGGATCCAGTCCCTGCCCTTTGCCCGCCTGGCCGGCCGCGTCGTCGCCGCTGCCATACCCGGCGGGGGCAGCAACCGCGGCGAAGGTTCGGTGCTGGGCCCGCTGGGTGATTTCATCGACGGCAATCGCTAGGGGTTTCAGGATAGGCCCTTCGACAGGCTCAGGGCGAACGGAACTTGAGAAAATTCCCGGTTCCGTTCGGGCTGAGCTTGTCGAAGCCCGCTCCCCCGCGCGCCGCTTAGAACTGCGTGCGCACGGTCAGGCCATAGGTGCGCGGATCGCCCACCTGACCCACGATCAGGCCGGTGTTGCCCGAACCGACTGCGAGCTGTTCGAAATAGTGCGTGTCAAAGGCATTGCGCAGCCAACCATAGATATCGAAGCGGCCCTCGCGGCGCACGCCCAGGCGGAAGTTGGTGAGCGCGTAACCTTCAATCCAGGTATAGGCCGAAGGGGTGGGGTTGGACGAAAAGCGCGAGCGATAGTTGCCATCGACGCCGAGATAGACCTGCCCTTCCCCGCCGAACGCCTGGACCGGCAGGTTGACTTCGCCGCCATAGGAGAACGACCACTTCGACACGCCGGGCAGCACCTGGCCGGAAATGTCGCACGACAGCGGACTGATCCCCGGCGTGCCCGGCGCCGCCGGCGTGCCGATCAGGTTGCCGTTGGCATCGACATTCTGCGTGCCGCCCGAAAGCTCGGGCGCGCAGGGCGCGTTCTTGAAGCGGATATACTTGGCATCGGTGTAGGCCGCGTTGGAATAGAGGCTGATCCGCTCGCTCGGCCGCACCGCGAAATCGACTTCGACGCCCTGGGTGCGAACCTTTTCGGCGTTGGCGAGATAGCCGCGCAGCGCGCCCACGGTGTAGTTCGTCACCTGCGCCTGATAGTCGTTGATATCGGTGCGGAACGCCGCAACATTGAACGTGCCCTTGCGGTTCCAGAACTGCGTCTTGATGCCCAGTTCAAAGTGGTTGACGCGTTCCGGCTTGATCGTGGCAAACTGCAGCAGCGGGGTGCCATCGGTGTTGGCCGGCACGCCGTTAAGGTTGATGCCGCCCGATTTGAAGCTGCGCGCATAAGTGCCATAGACATGCACGTCGCTGGTGGGGTCCCAGGCCAGCGTCGCGTCGCCCGACAGGTTCCAATCGCTGAAATTGGCGACGAAATACTGCGGCGCGAGCACGGCCAGCTGGGCCTTTTGGCGCGCGGTGTTGTTGGTGGCAAACGTGACAAGAGCGCCGTTTCCATCGGTGACGGTGGAATTGTAGATACCGTCCTTCTTGTCATAGTTGAGGCGCACACCCGGCTGGATCGACAGCGTGTCGGTCAGCTTGTAGCCAAACTTGCCATAGATCGCCGCGCTGGTGTTCTTGAGCGTGATGTCGTTGGCAGAAGTCAGGCCGTTGAGCACGCTGGGATCGTTGGACAGCGCATTGCTCGGCGCGATCAGGAACTTGCTCGCCGCCGGGCCCTGCTGCTGAATGCCGGTGGTGTGGATCTTCTGATAGAAACCGAAGGCACCGACGGTGTAGTTGAAGCGGCCGGTTTCGCCGGTCAGGCGCAGTTCTTGGGTATATTGGTCCTGGTGCGAGGGATTGTTGGACTTGGTGGTGATCGGCAGGCCGAGGTAATCGCGGTCGTTCGACGGGTCCCAATCCCAATAGCGCCACGCCGTGATCGAGGTGATCGTGCCTAGCCCGGTCTGGATCTTGGCGCGCAGCGACACGCCGCCCACCTCGTTTTTGGCGCGCAGGGCCACGTCTTCGTCGGTCACGCGATCGAACGGATTGGTGCTGGGCACGGCATAGTTCTGCGCGGCAGCGAGCGCGGCGTACTGGCGGTTGAGCGGCCGCTGGGTGGCGCCGGTGCGCACATAGACCAGCGCGCAGCAATTGGGGTTCTGCTTGTTGTAATCCCCCGCCAGCGTCACTTCGACCGTGCTCGACGGGCGCCACAGGAATTGCAGGCGCGCGCCCTTGTTGTCTTGCGAATTGATCCACTGGCGCTGCTTGACGTTGTAGATTGTGCCATCACGCTCGGTAAACGAGCCGGCCAGGCGCACTGCCAGCGTATCGCTAAGCGGGCCGGACACCGCGCCCTTGAGCTGGACGAAACCAAGGTTGCCGGCGGTCGCCTCCAGCCGGGCCTCGGGCTCGAACGTGGGAGCGCGGGTGGTGATGTTGAGCGCGCCGGCGGTGGTGTTCTTGCCAAACAGCGTGCCTTGCGGCCCGCGCAGCACTTCGATGCGGCTCACGTCGAGGAAGTCGAACGTGGAGGACGCGGCACGGGCATAGAACACGTCATCGATGTAGACGCCCACACCCTGTTCGATGCCGTCGTTGGTCAGGCCCAGCGGCGCGCCCAGCCCGCGGATGTTGACCGAGGTGTTGCGCGGGTTGGACGAATAGAACTGCAGCGTGGGCGTCAACTGCGTAAGGCGGCCGACGTTGAACGCGCCTGCGGCATCGATGTGGGCGCCGCCCACCACGGTAACGGCCAGAGGCACGGTCTGCACGGTTTCGGCGCGGCGGCGGGCGGTGACGACGATGCTGTCATCCACGGGCGGCTGGGCAGCGGCTGGCACAGATTTGCTGGCGGCGTCTGCGGGTGCAGGCGCATCGGCGGCATGGGCCGGGGCGGCGAGCGCGAGGGCAAGGCCGGCGGAAGCCACCGACGCGGCGAGATGAGCGCGAACGATCATGGAAGTGTCCCTTTCGACATGCCGGACCACGCGCGCGGAGGGGTTCCGTGGCGGGTGGCGGCATGGTCTGTTGTTGGTTTTTGCCATGGCTGGCGGCCCTCCCCAGAGCCGTGGTGCCGCCATGGATTGCTTGGCGTGATCGAAAATTCTGGCGGATCAGTGATTGTTGAAGCGGCGCTTCTCGGTCACGTCGATCTGGACGACGCGGCCTTCGTGAACGGTGAGGCCGACATGGCCATAGCGCAGCCCGGCCAGGGCCTCGCGCACGCTGTCGAGCGATTGCTCGATCAGGCGGGCCTGTTCCGGATCGCGGGCGGCCAGATCTGCATTGGCAGGTGTGATGGACATCGGCTCTCTCTTGCAAAGGCTTGGGTCTTGGCCCCGCCGTGGCGAGGTGCCTGTTGCCACCTTCTTATACTCAACTTTTGCGATAGACATTAAACGAGTTGTTGGAGGCCAGATAGCGAAACTTTCGCCACGATGAACGGCGCTACGCCTCACCCGCACACCAGCAGGCCCGGCCCACCAACGCGGACCAAGCAATTGATAATATTCATTAACAACCAGAGTCCGCAGCGGGCTTGGGCATGCGCGGCCAGCCCGCTGCGGATCGGCCGTGGGCGCGCGCCTGGACACGCGACTCACCGGGGCCATGCTCGTAATCTAGCGTAACGACGCCCGCTGACGAGCAGGCGGGCGGCGAAGCGGGCATGATTCTCGACAAAACGAGTAGAGATTAAAGCACAGCTTGTAACGTTTCCTGACAGGGCCGCTTTGCACTTGCCAAGGCGCCGCTGCCCGTTTCTAACATCGTGCTTGTCATACAAGAGTAGCAAAGCGGAACGATGGCGCGCGGGACCGCAACAACACCAAGCAGGACAGCAATCGTGGCAGAAACCAGCGCAGCGCCGGGTGGCGTGCTGCCGATGCAGGCCCTATCCGCGTTGACCGAGGGTCCACCGCCGATGCGCTATTTCAACCGCGAGTTGAGCTGGCTGATGTTCAACCGCCGCGTTCTGGCCGAGGCGCAGAACACCAACTATCCCTTGCTGGAGCGGCTGCGCTTCCTGTCGATCTCGGGCAGCAACCTGGATGAATTCATGATGGTGCGCGTGGCCGGGATCGCCGGCCAGGTGCGGCGCGGGATCGACGAGGTTTCGATCGACGGGTTCAGCCCGGTTCAGCAGTTGCAGCAGATCCACGGCGCCGTGGAAGACCTGGTCAGCGCGCAGCGCGTGGTGCTGGGCGAACTGTCAGACCTGCTGGCCGACGCCGGCATCCATCTGGTGGGCGACAAGCCCCTGCCCCGCCACCAGGCCGATTGGCTGGCACGCTATTTCACCGAGCATGTCATGCCGGTGCTTACCCCCCAGGCGATCGATCCGGCGCACCCGTTCCCGTTCATCGCCAACCAGGGCACGGGCATCCTGTTTTCGATGGTGCGGGTGGCCGATAATGACCCGGTCACCGAGATGATCCTGGTGCCGCCGGCGCTGCCGCGCTTTGTCAAGCTGCCCGACGATGGCGGCTGGATCAGCATCGAGGAACTGGTGCGCCGCAACGCCGCCACGGTGTTTCCCGGCTTTCGCATCCAGGGTTCGGGCACGTTCCGCGTGCTGCGCGACAGCGACATGGAGATCGAGGAAGACGCCGAAGACCTGGTGCGCTATTTCCGCACGGCGATCCAGCGGCGGCGGCGCGGCAAGGTGATCATGCTGCAATTGCAGGATGATTTCGACCCCACGGCCGAACAATTGCTGCGCGACAAGCTGCGCCTGGACTATGCGCTGGTGGTGAAATCGCGCGGCTTGCTGGCGATGAACGGCCTGTCGCAGATCGTCGACATGCCGCGCCCGGAACTGAAATTCGAACCCTACAACCCGCGCTATCCCGAACGCGTGCTGGAACACGACGGCGATTGCTTTGCCGCGATCCGCGAAAAGGATCTTGTGATCCACCACCCGTTCGAAAGTTTCGACGTGGTGGTCGATTTCCTGCGCCAGGCCGCCGAAGACCCCGATGTAGTGGCGATCAAGCAGACGCTCTATCGTGCCGGCAAGCAATCGGCGGTGATTGCCGCGCTGATCGCGGCGGCCGAGGCGGGCAAGTCGGTCACGGCCGTGGTCGAACTCAAGGCGCGGTTCGACGAGGAACAGAACCTGCACTGGGCGAGCCAGTTGGAGCGCGCCGGGGTCCAGGTGATCTATGGCTTCGTCGACTGGAAGACCCACGCCAAGGTTTCGATGGTGGTGCGGCGCGAGGGCGATGGCTATCGCACTTATTGCCACTTTGGTACCGGCAACTATCACCCGGTGACCGCGCGCATCTATACCGACCTGTCGTTCTTTACCGCCGATCCCAAGGCGGGGCGCGATGCCGGGCAGCTGTTCAATTTCATCACCGGCTATGTCGAGCCCAAGAACACCGAGTTTCTTTCCATCTCGCCGATCGGCCTGCGCCGCACGCTGTATGATTGCATCGAGCGCGAGATCGCCTTTGCCCGCGCCGGCAAGCGCGCCGCGATCTGGGCCAAGCTCAACGCGCTGACCGACAGCCGCCTGATCGAGCGGCTCTATGCCGCAGCGCAGGCTGGCGTGGACATTTCGCTGGTGGTGCGCGGCATCTGCTGCCTGCGGCCCGGCGTGCCCGGGCTTTCGGAACGGATCACGGTGAAATCGATCATCGGCCGCTTTCTGGAGCACAGCCGCATCTGGGCGTTCGGCAATGGCGCCGCCCTGCCCAACCGGCGCGCGCGGGTGTTCATCTCTTCAGCCGACGGGATGAGCCGCAATCTGGATCGCCGGGTGGAAGTGCTGGTGCCGATCCGCAACCGCACGGTGCACGACCAGATCCTCGACCAGGTGATGCTGGCCAACCTGATCGATACCGAGCAAAGCTGGACTTTGCACGCCGATGGCGATTATCAGCGGGTTTCGTGTCGATCCGATGCCGGCGAGAAACCGTTCAATGTGCACCGCTATTTCATGACCAATCCTTCGCTTTCGGGCCGCGGCGCGGCCCTTACCAAGGGGCGCAAGGTACCCAAGCTGGCGCTGCGGCGCGGTGGCGCAACGGTCGATTGACGGCGCGATGGCATTTGGCCTGTCCCGTGGCAAAGAAGCGCCCAAGCGCGCCATTATCGATATCGGCTCCAACACCGTGCGCCTGGTCATCTATGGCCAGCCGCTGCGCGCGCCCAAGGTGCTGCACAACGAGAAAGTGACCGCGCGCCTGGGCAAGGGCGTTGCGGAAAGCGGCGATCTTTCGCCCAAGGCCATGGCTTTGGCGCTGGCCTCGCTAGCCCGGTTCAAGGCGATCCTGGCGCTGCAAGGGGTAAGCGAGGTGGACGTGGTGGCCACCGCCGCCAGCCGTGACGCGCGCAATGGTCCGGCCTTTCTGGATGCGATTGCCAAGCTGGGCTTTGCCCCGCGCCTGCTCTCGGGCGAGGAAGAGGCGATCACCAGCGCGCACGGCGTGCTGGGTGCCTTTCCCAAGGCCAAGGGCGTGGTGGGCGATCTGGGCGGTGGCAGCCTGGAACTGGTCGATGTGGACGGGCAGCGCTGCACCCACGGGGTCAGCCTGCCGCTGGGCACGCTGCGCCTGCCCGCGCTGCGCGCCGAAGGGCAGCGCGCGTTCGGGCAGAAGATCACCAAGGCGCTGGCCAAGGCGGAATGGAAAGCCACGCCGGGGCAGACGCTCTATCTCGTCGGCGGCTCGCTGCGCGCCTTTGCCCGCCACATGATGGTGGAAACGCGCTTTCCGATCGATGATCCGCACGGCTATGTCGCCGATCCCGCCCTGGCGCTGAAGCTGGCCAAGTCCTTGGCGCGGCGCAAGGGAGAGGCCGTGGCGCCGATCGCCGGGGTTTCCGGCGGGCGCCTTACCAGCCTGCCCGATACTGCCGCGCTGCTCGCCGTGCTGATCGCCCGGCTAAAGCCCGAAAGGCTGGTATTTTCCGCCTGGGGCCTGCGCGAAGGCGTGCTGTGGGAAGCGATGCCCGATGCCGTGCGCGGGCAGGAACCGCTGGTCGCCGGCGCCTCTGCCTTTGCCCAAGAACACGGCATTTCACCCAACACCGCCAGCATGGTGGCCGGCTGGACCGCCGGCGTGGTGCAGACCGACGGGCCCGACCGGCGCGAGCGCCTGCGCCTTGCCTCCACGATGCTGTGCATGGCCTCGGCCACGGTGGAGCCCAACCTGCGCGGCGACCTGGCGCATGAATGGGGCCTGCGCAAACGCTGGATCGGCGCGACCGCGCGCGATCGCGCGATGCTCGCCGCCGCAATGATCGCCAATACCGGCAAGCTGACCCTGCCCGAAGACCTCAACCTTCTCGCCACCCCCGCCTCGCTGCGCGAAGCCCAGGCCTGGGGCCTTGCCACCCGGCTGTGCCGGCGGTTCACCGTTGGCGCCCCTTCGGCGCTGAACGGCAGCACGCTGCGCCGCGAAGGCGAGGTGCTGGTGATGGAAGTGGAAGACCGCCATGCCGTACTGATCAACGACAGCGTGGGCCGGGACTTGAAAGCGCTTGCCGCGCATCTGGGGCTGAAGGCGGCGATCAGGGAGCGGTAGGGCTCAACCCGGGCGGACGACCATCGCAAACAGGCGGTCGAGGTTGAGCTGAATGTCCTGGACCGACGGATTGTCTGCGTATTTGGCCATGCCAAGCGGCAAACTCATGCTTTCGTGCAGGGCCGAAGCCTCGGCGTCGGTCAGAATATTGCGGCCGCGCAGGATGTTCGCCAGACTGACGATGCCGTTGATGGCTGAAATATCAGACGCTTCGTGCGCATCGAGCAACTGGGGGTCGATGAGGCTGGGACTATCCGTCATGAAACTGGCTCCACCGGTTGGCGATGCCGGCAATCTTGCTGATTTTCCGGCATGCCAACGACGCGCCGAGCGTTGGCATCGGCGCGGCCAGAGTGGCAAAGCAGCGCAGTTGCCCGCTCGGGCTCACCGCTTGATCGTGACGATCCCGACCGGCGCTGGCTTGGTCGATGGATTGGAGGCGTTAAGCTTGGGCGGCTTGGCCGCCTTGGGCTTGCGCACTTCCTTGTTGGATTTCTTTTGACCCTTGGCCATGCCAATTCCTTCTCACGTTGCGAACAACGCTCTTTACTTTGAAGCGTATTCGCCCGGCTGTGCGCCAAAGTTGTCGCGCGCGAATGTGCGTGCGCCAGCCATGGTCTTGAACAGTTCGTCTTGCAGTGCCGCCGTGACCAACGGATACCCTTGCGAGTTGTATCGCACACTGCGCACGGTCAGCCGGAAATTGCCTTCCGCATCCTTGTTGATCAGGAACGGACGATTTTTCGGATCAGACATTTTCGGCCTCCAGCAATGTCAATTTGGCATGTAGCGACAGGTGCGGTGTGGTCGCGCGGTTGGATCAACCGCGCGACCCGCATCCATCAGGCAGCCTGGAGATTGACTGCCGAAACCTTGCCACGGCGATCGGTTTCCAACTCGTACGAAACGCGCTGGTCCTTTTCGAGCGTGCGCATGCCGGCGCGTTCCACGGCCGAGATGTGCACGAAGGCATCGGTGCCGCCGTCATTGGGCGCAATGAAGCCATAGCCCTTGTCGACGTTGAAAAACTTTACGGTTCCGGTCGTCATATGGATAACCCTTTATCCCATGGTTTGACGGGCATGCGCCAACAGCGGCGCATCCCGGCTTCTGTAGTGCTAGAAAAGGATAAAGGGGTGGCATAAAGCTGCCGATTTATCCGTCGCATGCGACGTAAGCACGACCTTAATAACACGATGCCGAAAAATTGAAAGGCAATTCTCGGTTTTCGTGGAATCGTGGCTGGCATTTATGCGCAATACAGCGCGCCGCGCCGGGGGAATGCGGTAGAATTGAGCTGTGGTGCTTACAGGCCCTCCCCCAGCCCCTCCCGCCAGCGGGAGGGGTTAGGGGAGGGAATGTTTGGGCTAATCAATCCGCAGCCCACCAACCCGCCGGAACAGCTCCAGAATCAGCGGGTCGCGCTCGGCGCTCCTGATCGCCGCTTCGAAGCGCAGTTGCCGCTTGGGCGATGGCAGGACTTGCACCAGCTCCCCGCTCGCCAGTTCGCCGCGCACCATGGTTTCGGGCAACAGCGCGGCGCCGCTGCCCAGGCGGATGATTTCGACCAAGGCGCGGACGTTGTTGCAGGTGCGGATGACTGGCGGCGTGATGCCGTGCTGCGCGAGGGATTCGCGCATGATGCCGTGGATGGGTGAGTGTTCCGGGATCGACCACACCGGCAGCGCTTGCTTGAAGCCGTCGGCCTGCGCCGTGGCCTTGCTGGCCGCCCAGACCAGCGCGACGCTGCCCAATGGCGTGGTGCGCACGCCGGGGCTGGCGACCGGGCCGGCGAGGAACACCATGTCGCTGGTGCCGGCGAGCAGTTGCTGGAGCATGCGGGCGGTTAGGTCGAGCTCGATCTCCAGCGTCACGCCGGGCAGGTCCTGCTCCACCGCCGCGACGAAGGCGGGCAGGCAACTGGCGGCGGCGATCTCGCCGGTGCCGATGCGCACGATGCCGGTGGCGCCGCCAAAGTCGCTCGCCTTGAACAGCGCGCGTTCGAAGCCGGCCCACAGCGGCTCGAAATCGGCGACCAGGGCGCGGCCGCGCGCGGTGAGCACCATGTTGCGCCCTTCGCGGCGGAACAGATCGACGCCCAATTGCTCCTCGATCTCTTTCACGCGGGCGGAAATGGCGGGCTGCGTAGTATTGAGCCGCTCTGCCGCGGCGCGGAACGTGCCCAGGCGGGCAATCCACAGCAGGGTTTCGAGGTGATAGATGGCCAGGCGCTTCATGGGCCTGCGGTATCATATCCAGGTCTTATCATAAAAGATAACAATGTATCGCTAGTTCCGATCGATTGGCTGGCGTAAGACGGGGCATCAATGGAGAGGTGCCGATGGCCAACAAGATCTATCCCTCTGCCACAGCCGCGCTGGACGGGCTGTTGCACGATGGCCTGCTGATCGCCTGCGGGGGCTTTGGCCTTTGCGGAATCCCTGAGCGGCTGCTGGATGCGGTGCGCGAGTCCGGGGTGAGCGGGCTGACCTTTGCCAGCAACAATGCCGGCATCGACAACGAAGGCATCGGCAAGCTGCTGCGCACGCGCCAGGTCAAGAAGATGATCTCGTCCTATGTGGGCGAGAACAAGGAATTCGAACGCCAGTATCTGTCGGGCGAGCTGGAGGTGGAATTCTGCCCCCAGGGCACCCTGGCCGAGCGCATGCGCGCGGGCGGCGCAGGCATTCCCGGCTTCTACACCAAGACCGGCGTGGGCACGCTGGTGGCCGAGGGCAAGGAAGTGAAGAATTTTGACGGGCAGGACTATATCCTGGAACGCGGGATCTTTGCCGACCTGTCGCTGGTCAAGGCGTGGAAGGCGGACGAGAGCGGCAACGTGGTGTTCCGCAAGACGGCGCGCAATTTCAACGTGCCGGCCGCGACCTGCGGCAAGGTCTGCGTGGTGGAAGTGGAAGAGATCGTGCCGACCGGCAGCCTCGATGCCGATGGCATCCACCTGCCGGGCGTCTATGTCCAGCGGCTAGTGCTGGGCGCGCCCTATGACAAGAAGATCGAATTCCGCACCACCCGTGCGCGGGAGAACGCCTGATGCCCTGGACTCGTGACGAAATGGCCGCGCGCGCGGCGCGCGAACTTCAAGATGGGTTCTATGTGAACCTGGGCATCGGCATCCCCACGCTGGTGGCCAACCACATTCCCGCCGGCATGGAAGTGACGCTGCAATCGGAAAACGGGATGCTGGGCATCGGCCCCTTCCCGTTCGACGACGAGGTCGACGCCGACCTGATCAACGCCGGCAAGCAGACCATCAGCGAACTGCCGCAGACCGCCTATTTCGATAGCGCGCAAAGCTTTGCCATGATCCGGGGTGGGCATATCGACCTGACCGTGCTGGGCGCGATGGAAGTGTCGCAGGGCGGCGATATCGCCAACTGGATGGTGCCCGGCAAGATGATCAAGGGCATGGGCGGCGCCATGGACCTGGTCGCGGGGGTGAAGCGCATCATCGTGGTGATGGAGCACTGCGCCAAGGACGGCAGCTCCAAGTTCATTCCTGATTGCACCCTCCCGCTGACTGGCAAGAACGTGGTCGACATGGTGATCACCGACCTCGCCGTGTTCCAGCGCCCGGATCACGACAGCCCGTTCCACCTGGTGGAGCTGGCGCCGGGCGTGACGGCCGAGGAAGTGGCGGCCAAGACCACGGCGCATTACGTGGCGGCCTGAACCATTGCTGCGCCGCCATGGCCGCAGGGCCACTGGCGGCGCAGTGCCCAGACTACCTTTTGAACCAACATGAAAATTTGGTCATTCATCCCGATGTCAGGCCCGAGCCATTAGCCCCTGCCCCGGGACCGATGGGAAAGCGCAATCGGGAATTGACCATGACCTGGAACATCAACTTCCTGCACCCCGGCAAGGCTGTGAAGTGCGTCATCACCTCGCTCGTGCTGTCGATCCCGCTGTGGACCGGATCGCTGGTGGTGGCCAAGCTGGTGATCGTGCCCGAAGTGCGAGCGATTGCCGCACAGTGGAGCGGCGACGCACGCGCGCTGGTGCCCGAAAGCGAACGCCGGGCCGAGCAGGACACCCAGCCGCTGCTGATCGCCAGCCAGCATGAAGCCCATGTGATGGCCGACGCGCTGCGGCGGATCTAGGCGGCGTGGACAAATTCCACAGCGCCACGGCTGGAAGCAAAAACCGCCAGTTCGAGGAGGCGAGGAAGCGCAATATCGGGAATATTGCGCGACGAGCCGACGCTGAAATGGCGGTTTTTGGTCCAGCCCCACAGGGGTTGCCCTCTAAAAGGCCCTGGCAGCGTTGCTCGGTCTTGCAAGAGGCCCACTCTTGCTTCGTCCTCGCGCCTCCCCAGGGCCTTTTAGAGGGCAACCGTGACGTTGTGGAATTTGTCCACGCCGCCTAGGCTGCTTACGCCTGCTGCCCCTCCACCCGGCGCAGGCGCTCTATCTCCAGCTCGACCTGGCTCATCATGCCGGTCTGCTGGCGGGCCATCTGCTCCACCGATCCCAGCAAGTCGCCAATGCGCGAGAACGAGGCGAACATCGCGCCGAGGCTGGCGGTGATGACATCAAAGCCATTGCGGGCATTGCCCAGCTTGGCCTCTGTCTGGGCGACATGGCCGCCCAGGCGCGTCATCGAGTTATCGACCTGGCCCAGCGATTCCCGGCTTTGATCGAGCGTGGTGCGGGTCATCTTGGCCAGGCTGCGCACTTCGTTGGCGACGATGGCAAAGGCGCGCCCGGCCTCGCCGGCGCGTGCCGCCTCGATCCCGGCGTTGAGCGAGAGCAGGTTGGTCTGCATGTTGATCTTGTCGATCACTTCCACGATGTCGCGCAGCTGGGCCATGGCCTGGGCGACATGGCCGAATTCGGTATCGAGCACCCCTTCCCCGTCGCTGTGGGCGAGGCCCGCCAGCCGCTGCTCGATCTCGCTGCGCATCGCATCGACATTGCGGCGCACGTCCTCCGTGCCACTGGCCACCTGGTCCAGCTCGTGCGCGAGGCGCGCGGTCTTCATCACGAAATCGGTAAGCCGGCCCAGCAACTGCTGGCGCAGCCCGTTGATCAGGCGCTGCTGGTTGAGCCGCGTTTCCACGAAATAGCGCGCGAACTGCGCATAGTGGATGGGGAACTGCTCCACGAACGGTTCGGCCAGCACCTCGCCCGGCGCGGGCTTGAAGAAGACCACCGCCGTCAAGGTCTGGTTGACGTTGATGCCCAGCAATTCGCCAAACGTGGAAAAGCCCGCCGCCGGCACATCGCCCCACAGCCCGTCCAGCGCGCCGAGTTGCGCGCCATTACCCAGGCGGCGCAGGATGCAGTCGTTGAGCAGGGCGCCCACCGGATGCGGCTTGCCCCGCAGGAACGCCTCCAGATCAGCCCTGGTCTGCCCGGCAAAATCGGTGGCGGCCACCAGGTGCAATTCATCGCCGGGGTTGATGTCGCAATAGAAATGCACGGCCCCGGCCGCCACATCGATGCTGGAGATGGAGCGCACGAACAGCTGGTCGTTCAGGCGGATGGCAAACGTGTGCCCTTGCAGGCGCTGTTCCAGATCGTGCGGCTGGCACCCCATCATGGCGCTGAGTGCATCGACCACGGGCACGATCTCCACCGAGCCGGGCTCCACCACCGAAGTGACGCAGCGGGTTTCGGCCGAAGCTTCCATGATGATCACGCTGCGCCCGGTATCGACGAAGTTCTGTGTCTTGAAGATGCCGAAGCGCGCATCGTCGCGCATCTTGGCAAAGACGATCACCGCATGGTCCTGCAAGAAGTGTTCGCCGTCGAACAGCCAGGTCGCCTGGAAATCCAGCTTGCCGCCAGCCGATCCACCGATGAACACGCATGGGAAGCGGCCGCAGCGATAGACCGCTTCCATGAAGAAGTTCTCGCTGGCGGAAAGCCCGTCGATCAGGGTGAGTGCCAGCGTATCATGGTGCCGTACCGGGAAGGACACGGACAGGCGCGAGAGGTGATCGGCGATCTCGTCAACGCGGGCATCCTGCGCCTTGCTGGGCCTGCCGGCGCGAATATCGGCGTTTGCCAGGGGAACGGCGTGGATGCTGGTGGCGGCAAACAGGTCTGGCCCGAAGACCTGCACCACCACGCTGTCCCACGCGCCATCGGCCGGGCAATAGAGCGGCCCCTGGCCATCGCCGCACAGTTCGCCCGCCGTGGTGACTGCCACCACGCGCGCCGGCGCGCACAACGGACGCAAACGCTGCACCACCGTTTCGAAATCGACGTGCGGGGACACATAGGCCATGACCAGCGCTGCCGCGACATCGCCAAAGCGGAAGGTTTCGTGGCCCAGCCCGTGCAGCATACTGTTGCTGCGCACCACACGCATCGACGGCTGCGCCAGCGGGACAAAACTCTCGACAGGCGGCACGTCTTGATCCCACGCCGCCAAGGTGGGCAGTGGCGCGGGCGCGGCAGGGCTCCCAAAGACTTTGCGCAATCCGAACATGGTCGTCTCCGGCATTTTGGCCGGCTTAGACCCGCCATGGCCAACAAACCGTTGGGCGCCCCTGCGGAAAGTGCGTAGCCGTTCAGAGCAGGAAATCGCCCTTTGCCAGCGACAGGCTGCCTTGCAGCAGCAGCGCGAAATCAGCCAGGCCATCGCCGTTGATGTCCCCCTGAACCAGGGTGTTGCCGCCGGTGATAGCATAGCGCAACTCGCCCGCCACATGGTGGAAGGCGGCCGTGCCGATGAACGCAAAGGCATCGTCGGCGCTGGTCAGGCTGTTCGCGTCAATCGGCGTCAACACGATCAGATCGCCGTCCACATGCTTGAAATCGGTGATCACGTCACACGTGGTGGCTGTGCTTCCGGCAAATTCGATCACCCGCTCAAACACGAAGCGATCGGCGCCGCTGCCGCCGGTGAGCCGGTCCTGGCCCGATCCGCCGCGCAAGGTATCGGCGCCGGCCATGCCGTTGATCGTATCGTTGCCGCCATTGCCCGACAGGATGTTGTCGTTGGCATCGCCCAGCAGGGTATCATTGTGGGCAGAGCCGGTAACGCGCTCCACGCCCGAGATCGTGTCCTTGCCCAGGCCGGCGGCGGTGCCATCGCCCACTCCCGTCGCCAGGTTGACCGTGACGCCCACCGTCGCGCCGGCATACGTCACAAGATCGAGGCCAGGCCCGCCGACATAGCGATCGTTGCCCAGGTCATCACCGGCCAGGAAGGTATCGTTGCCATCGCCGCCCGAGAGAATGTCATCGCCCTTGCCGCCCGAAAGCTTGTCATTCCCGCCATAGCCATAGAGCCGGTCGTTGCCAGCGTTGCCATAAAGCGCGTTGTTCGCCTCGTTGCCCACCAGCGTGTCGTTGCCAGCGCCGCCATAGCAGTCTTCGATTGTCACGTTGTAGGCGATGCCCAGGTTGTTGGACACGCTGACATTGGTAAACCCCAGCGTGGAATAGGCGCCAGGGTGGAGATCAACCCAGCAATCCAGCTTGAACGTGCGCAGGTCGATCAGATCCTTGCCGCCGGCATCCCAGATCGTGGCGTAAAACGGGCTGCCGGGCGAATAGGCATAGGTGTTGTCGCCGGCATGATAGCTCATGTTCGCGCCATAGATCGCCTGGATCGCGGCGATATCGTAAACCATCGGCGTCTGGATGATATAGTCGAAGTCTTCCTTGGCCGGGTTGTAGGCATAGACCCCATAGGGATCGTTGTAGGACATGATCGTGTAGTTGCGATAATCATACCCGGTGGGGATGATATTGCCTTCCGATGGATGCGCCAGGCCCAGGGCGTGGCCAATCTCGTGCATCAGAGCGGTGAAATTGTAGGTGTTCACCGCATAGGAATCGCGCCCATACAGCGGGTTGATCCAGATATCGCCGTGGCTATTGGCCAGGCCGCCAGCCGTGGCCTTGGTATAGCCCCAGGCATCGCCCACGCGCGAGGACAGGCCCAGGCGAATGTCCCCCACGGTGCCGCCGGCGGTTTCGGCCACCTGCTTGAACGAAAGGTTGGCCACGTTGGACCATTGCGCAAACGCCAGGGCGACATTGGCATAGTCGCCAGACGGCAAGGCGCCGACCGTGGCTGCGGTCATTTCGGTGCCATAGCCGCTGGCAAAGGCCGAAGCGACGCCGCCGCCCCAGATGAAGCTGTAGCTGACCACCGTCTTGCCGGCAGAGACCGTGGACCACGCCAGGCGATAGGCGGGATCGGCCTGGAGCAAGGCATTGAACCGCGCGTCGGCGGTCAGCGAATAGGTCTTGACCGGCGATGCCTGGGTATAGGTGGCCACGCGTGCATTCCCGTACGGTTGAAGGCTTGCCTTGGTAGGCAAGCCCGCCGCGTTACGGGACGGACGACAGGTTCAAAGTGGAGCCGTGAGCGCTCCTCCCCCTGGCAAGGCGTCCAGGCTAGAGCACGAAATCAGTGGCGGCAAAGGCGATCTTGCCCGCCGCTTTCAGCCAGAAATCAGCCACGCCATCGCCATTGACGTCACCCTGGATCACCGTGGCGCCGCCGCTGTACATATAGCGCAATTCGCCCGCCACCTTGTGGAAATTGGCGGTGCCGATGAAAGTGAAGGGATCATCGGCATTGGCGTTGGTGCTGATCGCATCGATCTGGTTGAGCTTGATCACGTCTTTCTGCGTCTTGCTGAAATCGGTGATCGCATCGCAACTGGCTAGGTCTTGCCCGGCAAAATCGGAAATGGCGGTAAAAACGAAAGCGTCCGCGCCGGCGCCCCCGGTCAGCGTGTCCTGCCCTGCCCCGCCGATCAGCGTATCGGCATCGTTGCCGCCCAGCAGCACGTCCTTGCCCGCGCCGCCGTTGAGCGTGTCGTTACCGCCATTGCCTGTCAGCGTATCGTCGCCGTCGCGGCCGAACAGCACATTGGCGATATCGTTGCCGACGAGTTTGTCGGCCCCGCTGCCGCCCGTGGCATTTTCGATCGTGCAGTTGAAGGCAATGCCGAGATTGTTGTTCAGCGTCTGCAGGTTGTCGAACACCAGGGTAGAATAGGCACCGGCGTGCAGATCAACGCGGCACCCCTTGGAAAAGGCGCTGACATCGATCGTGTCATTGCCGCCGCCATGCCAGATTGCGGCGAAGAACGGTGCCGTGGCGGAGTAGCTGTAGGTGTCATCGCCGGCGTGAAAGCCGGTGTTGGCGCCATAGATCGCCTGGATCGCGGCGATGTCATAGACCATCGGCGACTTGATGAGGTATTCGGTCTGCCCCGTGCCGCTGTTCACCCACCACACCCCCTTGGGATCGGTGTAGGACATGATCGTGTAATTGCGCACGTCAAAGCCCGAGGGCATCTTATTGCCTTCAAACGGGTGATCGAGGCCCAGGGCGTGGCCGACCTCATGCATCATCGCCATGTAGTTGTAGGTGCCCACCGCGAACGAGCCGTTGCCATAGCTGGGCGAAATCCAGATATCGCCATGGGCATTGGCCGCGCCATTGGATACCAGCTTGCAATAGCCCCAGTATTGTCCGCTCACGCTGGACGATTGCGCGACGCGGATATCGCCGACGGTGCCGCTGTCGGTCTCGCTCACCTGGGTAAAGGTGATGTTGGCCACATCGGACCACGCCTGGAACGCCGCCTTGATGTTGGCGATCTGCGCGCTGGGCATGGCGCCATGGGTGGCCGCGCCCGGTTCGCTGCCATAGCCATTGGCAAACTTGCTGGCGACGCCATCGAGCCACGGGAAGCTGTAGGTGATCGCCGTCTTGCCATCGGCAATGGTCGACCACTTGGAGCGGAACATGGCCTTGGAATAGAGCAAGGCGTCAAAGTATTTGTTGCCGGTAAGCGCATAGGTCGAAACGACCGACGCATCGGTATAGTTGGGCATGGGGGTGTGGTCCTTGATCGCACGATGCCCGGCTGGCGGGCTTTCCATGGCGAACAGGCCACATAGACCATCAACAGCGCGTATGTTTAAGGGCACGTGCTTGCACCCAATTGGCATTATCCTGCCGTTATCCGGCAGGTTTCTGCCGGTTCAACCCGCGTTTCCCTAGGTATTCCCCCGATCAGGCGGCCATGCCGGCCGCGTGCGCGCTGGCCCAGGCCCACTGGAAATTATACCCGCCCAGCCAGCCGGTCACGTCCACCGCCTCACCGATCGCGAAAAGGCCTGGCACCTTGCGAGCTTCCATCGTGCGCTGAGACAGTTCGGCCGTGCTGATGCCGCCGGCGGTCACTTCGGCCTTGGCAAAGCCTTCGCTGCCATCGGGCATGAAATCCCAGGCATGCAGGCGCGCCTGCGCGGCGCGCAAGGCCTTGTCAGGCAGGTTGCCCATTTCGGCCGCCAGGCCAAGCTGATCGGCCAGGGCGGTGGCCAGGCGCTCGGGCAGCGCCTCGCCCAGCACGCTGCGCAGGCCGGCGCGCGGGCGCTGGCGCTTGGCATCGAGCAGCCAGTCGCCCGTGCGGCCGGGCAGGAAATCGATGCGCACGACCTCGCCGCGCTTCCAGTACGAGGACACCTGGAGGATCGCCGGGCCGGACAGCCCGCGATGGGTAAACAGCGCCGCTTCGGCAAACCGCGCCTTGCCGCAGGTGGCTTCAACCGGGGCGGCAATGCCCGACAGTTCACGGAACAAGGCCGCCTCGGCCGGCAGCGTGAGCGGCACCAGCGCCGGGCGCGGTTGCACCACCTTGAGGCCGAATTGCCGCGCCAGGTCATAGGCAAAGCCGGTGGCGCCGATCTTGGGAATGGCCGGGCCGCCGGTGGCGATGACCAGCGACGGGGCGGCAAATGCGCTTTCCCCCGCGCTGACATGGAACAGGCCATCGGCGTGGCGCACCGCGGCGATCGGGCTGTTGCAGCGCACCTGCGCGCCAGCGGCGGCGCACTGGTCCATCAGCATGTCGACGATCTGGCGGGCAGAGCCATCGCAGAACAACTGCCCCAGCGTCTTTTCATGCCTGGCAATGCCGTGGGCATCGACCAGGGCAATGAAATCGCCCGGGGTAAACCGGCTGAGCGCAGAGCGCGCGAAATGCGGATTTTCGGACAGATAGCGATCAGGCGCGGTGTGCAGATTGGTGAAATTGCACCGTCCGCCGCCCGAGATCAGGATTTTCTTGCCTGGCTTTTCGGCGTGATCGAGCACCACCACGCGGCGCCCGCGCCCAGCCGCCGTGGCCGCGCAGAACAGGCCAGCCGCCCCGGCGCCCAGGATGATCACATCGTGCGTCATGCCTGGGGCCGTGGGGGATTGGTGGAGGTTTGGCAAGAGGGTGGGCGGTTGGGGTGCAACATGCCCTCCCCCAGCCCCTCCCGCACGCGGGAGGGGAGTAGATAGGCCTCCCTCCCGCACGCGGGAGGAGGCCGCTTGCCTTAGATGTGCAGGGCGCGGCCGTAGGCGGCGAGCACCGATTCATGCATGGATTCGCTGATGGTCGGGTGCGGGAACACCGTGTGCATCAGTTCGGCCTCGGTGGTTTCCAGCGTCTTGCCCACGACAAAGCCCTGGATCATTTCGGTCACTTCGGCGCCGATCATGTGCGCGCCCAAGAGTTCGCCGGTCTTGGCATCGAACACCGTCTTGACGAAGCCTTCCGGCTCCCCAAGCGCGATGGCCTTGCCATTGCCGATGAACGGGAACGTCCCGGCCTTGACGGTGTAACCGGCTTCCTTGGCCTTGGCCTCGGTCAGGCCGACGCTGGCGATCTGCGGGTGGCAATAGGTGCAGCCGGGGATGTTGGCGCGGTCCATCGGGTGCGGGTGCACGTCCTTATTGCCGAGTTCGGCCGCAATGGCTTCTGCCGCGATCACGCCCTCGTGGCTCGCCTTGTGCGCCAGCCACGGCCCGGGCGTCACGTCGCCGATCGCCCACAGGCCCTTGGCGCCGGTGCGGCCATAGCCGTCGATCTGGATGAAGCCGCGCTCCATCTTCACGCCCTGTGCTTCAAGCCCGATGTTCTCGGTATTGGGCACGATGCCGACCGCCACGATCACATGGCTGTAATCGCCGTCGATCACCTTGCCGTCCTTGGCCTTGATCTTGGCCTTCACGCCATTGGCCGACACCGCCAGGCTTTCCACGCCCGCGCCGGTCATGATCTTCATGCCCTGCTTGGTCAGCGCCTTTTCGAGGAATGCCGAAACATCGGCGTCTTCCACCGGCACGACGCGATCGAGCATTTCGACCACGGTCACGTCAGCGCCCATGTCGTTGTAGAAGCTGGCGAACTCGATACCGATCGCGCCCGAGCCGATGACCAGCAGCTTGCTCGGAAGCTCCTTGGGCGTCATCGCATGGCGATAGGTCCACACGCGGTTGCCATCGGCCTTGGCGAACGGCAGATCGCGTGCGCGGGCGCCAGTGGCCACGATCACGTGCTTGGCCGAAATCGTTTCGGTGCCCTTGTCGCCGGTCACTTCGATGCTGGTGGGGCTCTTCAAGACGCCCGTGCCCATGTGCATGGTGATCTTGTTCTTCTTCATCAGGTGCGTCACGCCCTGGTTAAGCTGCTTGGCCACGCCGCGCGAACGCTTGACCACCGCGTCCAGATCGGCGCGGATGTTGTCGGCCGCCAGGCCATAGCTCGCCGCGTGCTTCATGTGGTTGAGCACTTCGGCCGAGCGCAGCAGCGCCTTGGTGGGAATGCAGCCCCAGTTAAGGCAGATGCCGCCGAGCAGCTCGCGCTCGACAATGGCGGTCTTGAGACCCAGCTGGGCGCAGCGGATTGCCGCCACATAGCCGCCAGGACCCGAACCGAGGACGATCACGTCATATTGATCAGCCACTTGGAATTCTCCTTATTCGTCAACCGGGCGGGGCCGGCCGGTGCCGTCAACGGCAACAAACGTGAACTTGGCCTGGGTGACCATCGAGGACTGCTCGCGATGGCGTTCGCGGCGCCATGCCTCGATGGCGATGGTCATCGAGGTGCGCCCGGTCTTTTCGATTTCGCCATAGACCGACACCTCGTCACCCACCTTCACCGGATTGAGGAACTGCATGCCGTCGAGCGCGATGGTGACCGCGCGCCCGCGACAACGCCGCGAGGCGATCAGCCCCGCAGCATTGTCCATCAGGCACATCAGCCATCCGCCGAAAATGTCGCCATAGGCGTTGCAATCCGCCGGCATGGCGGTGACGCGGATGGCCGGCTCGCGGCTGCTTACGCTCATAAATTGACAGCTCTCATTTCAATACTCCGATTTCCAGAAGTCGAATTAATGCCGTCAACGTCAAAAATACGAATCCAACGCAAATCACAAGAACTCGAACCTTCGCGGTGACTAGCGCTCGCGCTATTGGGCTTGAAAAAAAGCGCCCTATAGCCACACTCCAGTATGAGTCCTCCGAAATTTTCAATATTTCAGGAACAGAATTTCCATCGGCAATCATTCTAAATGAAAAAAATCCGCCACTTTTTAAAAGTTCAATATCAACCCTCAATGCACCATTTGGAAGTAAACTTAGACCTACAATTCCCCAGCTTCCAGGACCATCAATAATGGTTGCGCGATGAATTTTCAGATTTCTATCGTGGCTGCAGACATAGAGCTCCTGCTTACCAACGATATTTCGAAAACTTCTGACCTTTGCAGACCAAATCGAATATCCTGATTTTTGCCGATGTTCAGTGAAATTTATTTCCAGAGGCGAAATTCGCCAACTAATCCACGCGATGAGTCCGGTACTAGCAGCTACCAGGGCAAACAGGCCAGTCACAGCCTGCGTAAGCCCTAGCAGCGTGTTAGTATCCGTCATTCCTAGGCAACCAGCGCCAAGGGGTTTTCGACGATCTGCTTGAACGCCTGCATCAGTTCGGCGCCATCGGCCCCGTCGATCGCGCGGTGGTCAAAGCTGCCGGTGGCGCTCATCACCGTCGCCACGCCCAGCGCGCCATCGACGATGTAGGGGCGCTGTTCACCGGCACCCACGGCCAGGATCATGCCCTGGGGCGGATTGATCACGGCTTCGAACTGCTTGATGCCGAACATGCCGAGGTTGGACAGCGAAGCGGTGCCGCCCTGGAATTCGTGCGGCTGCAGCTTGCCTTCGCGGGCCTTGCCGGCCAGCTGCTTGATCTCGGTGGCGATGGCCGAGATCGACTTGGCTCCGGCATCCTTGATGATCGGCGTGATCAGGCCCGAAGGCGCGGCCACGGCCACCGACACATCGACACGGGTGAAGCTGCGCAGCTCATCGCCGGCAAAGCTGACGTTGCACTTGGGCACCTGGACCAGGGCCTTGGCCAGCGCCTTGATCAGCAGGTCGTTGACCGAAAGCTTGACGCCCTGCGCTTCGAGCGCGGCGTTCAATTGGCTGCGCAGCTTGAGCAGCGCATCGAGGCGCACGTCGACCGTAAGGTAGATGTGCGGGATGGTCTGCTTGGCTTCGGTCAGGCGGCGCGCAATGGTCTTGCGCACGTTGTTGAGCTTCTGCGCTTCGTAAGGGATGCCGAAATCGGGCACTGCAGCCGGTGCGGGCGCCGCAGCCGGGGCCGGCGTGGCGGCGGCGGGCGCAGCCGGGGCAGCAGCGGTGGCGGGCGCTGCAGCCGCACCGGGCTTGGCCCCCAGCACATCGGCCTTGGTCACGCGGCCGTTCGGGCCACTGCCCTTGACGGCCGACAGGTCGATGCCCTTTTCAGCGGCAATGCGCTTGGCCAGCGGCGTGGCGATGACGCGATCGCCCTTGGCGGCCGGGGCAGCAGCGGGTGCCGGGGCGCTGGCAGCAGGCGCCGGCGCGGCTTCGGCGGCCTTGGCCGGCGCGGGTGCGGGTGTGGCCGGTGCCGGGGCGCTGGCATCTTCGTCTTCGCCGGCGATCATGGCGATCACGGTGCCAACCTTCACGCCTTCGCTGCCTTCGGCCACGTCGATCGACACGATCGTGCCTTCGTCCACCGCTTCGAATTCCATGGTGGCCTTGTCGGTTTCGATTTCGGCCATGATGTCACCCGAGGAAACCTTGTCACCAACCTTGACGAGCCAGCGGGCCAGCGTGCCCTCTTCCATCGTTGGGGACAGGGCGGGCATCTTGATCGCGATGGGCATGGGCTGTTTTCCGTGTCCTTGCTGACAAAAGTGTCAATTCGGTTTGCAAAACTGGTTTTTTCTCAAAAATTCGGGTTAAATCGAATTTCTGTTTCACCACTCCATTTCACCAGCCTTGCACCTTCGGTCAAGCCTCTAGCGACGCGCGCAGGCGATGATTTTTACGCATCCTGCCGTGCCCGTGCACCTCACCTATTTGCCAGAACCCCGCATTCGCGATACCACCTGCGCGAAACGGGGGCGGATCAAGCACATGCCAGACCAGCAGCGCATCTATCTGGTGATCATGGACGAGACGGAGGAAGCGGCGCGTGCCCTGCGCTTTGCCGCGCGACGCGCCGTGCGTACCAATGGCGGGGTGCACATTCTGGCGCTGGTGCCACGCCAGGAATTCGTCGCCTTTGCCGGGGTGCAGGCCACGATTGAACAGGAAGCGCACGATCGCGCCGAAGTGCTCGCCACCGCCGCGGCCGGCAGCCTCGCCAGTGAATCCGGCCTGGCGCCGCTGATCAGCGTGCGCCAGGGCAACGGCCCGCAGGTGGTACGCGAATACCTCAAGGAGCACCCGGAAGTGTCGGCGCTGGTGCTGGGCGCGGCTCAGGACAATCCTGGCCCGCTTATCACCCACTTTGCCGCGGCCGCGGGCACCCTGCCCTGCGTGCTGATGATCGTGCCAGGTGGCGTCGATGACGAGACGATCGACGCGGTGAGCTGACGCCGCCCCTCCACCACCGCTTCGCGGCGGTTCCCCTCCCCCGGTGGGGGAGGATCAGCAGGTCCTCCCCCACCGGGGGAGGTGGCGGCCGCAGGCCGTCGGAGGGGGTTACTTGCGCTTGCCCTGGTGTCGAATGTTGCCGGGCCGGCCGCGTTGGCCGACCATGTGCTTGCCGCGGAACTTGGGCTTGCCATCCAGCTTGCTGCCACGCCGCTCGATACGCTGCACGCCTTCGGCCACGTCCACCGGCTCGAACTTGAGCGCGCCGGTGAGCGGGTTGGCTTCGGCCAAGCGCAGCTTGAGGATCATGCCCATGGCAAATTCCTCCCCGCTCAATTCGCCGACCAGGCGCTGGGCCTTTTCATCGTAATTGAAGCGCTCGGCGCCCAGGGTCGACACCGGCACCAGGCCATCGCCGCCCAGACCCAGGATCGTGGCGAACAGCCCGAATTTCTGCACGCCACTGATGCGCGTGTCGAAGACCTCGCCCACGCGGGTGGATAGCCAGGCCGCAACATAGCGATCGATCGTCTCGCGCTCGGCTTCCATCGCGCGGCGCTCGGCCGCGCTGATGGCGTCAGAGACGCGGGCAAGATCGCCCTTGTCGCGATCAGACAGGCCCGAGGTGCCAGGGACGGCATGATCGGCCGGGCGTGGCTGCTCCAGGCCATAGGCATCGACCAGCGCGCGGTGCACCAGCAAGTCGGCATAGCGGCGGATCGGCGAGGTGAAGTGGGCATAGCTGCCCAGCGCCAGACCAAAGTGCCCGGCATTGCGCGGGCCGTAATAGGCCTGGGTCTGGCTGCGCAGCACCGCTTCCATCACCAGCGCCTTTTCCGCCTCGTCGGTCACGTCCTTGAGCATGCGGTTGAACAGGCCCGGCGTGATCACCTGGCCGAGCGCGAGCTTGCGATCGAACGTGGCGAGATAGTCCTTGAGCGCCAGCAGCTTTTCCCGGCTCGGCGGCTCGTGAATGCGATAGACCACCGGTGCGGTCTTGGCTTCCAGCGCCTTGGCTGCCGCCACGTTGGCCGCGATCATGAAGTCTTCGACCACGCGGTGCGCATCGAGCCGTTCGCGCAGGGCGATCTGGGCAATGCGGCCCTGATCATCGAGCATCACGCGGCGTTCGGGTAGTTCCAGTTCGAGCGGATCGCGCGCGGCGCGGGCTTTTTCGAGCAGGCGCCATGCTGCCCACAGGTTCTGCAGATGCGGCTCGGCCCGATCCTCATCGATGCGGGCCTGCGCCTCTTCATAGGCGATGACTTCATGGATGCGCACCAGCGCGCGGGTAAAGCGGAAATCCTTGATGCGGCCGTCGGCGGCAATGTGCAGATGGCAGGCCATGGCCGCGCGATCGGCGCCCGATTTGAGCGAGCAGACATCGGCGCTGAGCACTTCGGGCAGCATCGGCACGACGCGATCGGGGAAATAAACCGAGTTGCCCCGCTTGCGTGCATCGCGATCGAGCTGACCGCCGGGGCGCACGTAAAAGCTGACGTCAGCGATGGCGACCAGCGCGCGGAAGCCGCCCTCGCCATCGGGCTCGGCCCAGATGGCATCGTCGTGGTCACGGGCGTCGCTGGGATCGATCGCCACGATCGGCAGGGCGCGCAGGTCTTCGCGGTGATCGTGGCTGAGCGGCAGCTTGGCAGCAATGTGCGCCTCGTCCAGCGCTTCGGGCGCGAAGGACATCGGGATGCCGTGCTTGTGAATGGCGATCAGGCTGAACGCGCGCGGCGCGAGCGGATCGCCCAGCACCGCCGTGACCCGCATGCCCGAGCGCGGGCTGCGGCCGGCCGGCTCTGCCAAAACGAGTTGCCCGGCCTCTGCCCCGCCAAGATCGGAAATCGGCGCGGCGTGGCGCTCGCGCTTGTCGATCGGGGCCAGCCAACCCTTGCCCACGCCATCGAGTTCGACCACGCCCATGACCTGCTCGCTTTGCTGCGGCAGCTTCTTCATCGGGTGGGCCAGCCACTTGCCCGAACCAGACCCGCCAACTTCCTCAGTGCGGGCCAGCACGCGATCGCCCGGCTTGAGCGCGGCCTGGCGATCACGCGCCTTGCCCTTGGGCTCGATTACGCGCAGGCGCGGCGGCGGGCTGGCATCATCGGGCTGCCATGAATCGGGAATGGCCAGGACATGGCCTTCATCGATTTCGACGACGCGCAGCACCGTCACCTTGGGCACGCCGCCCATGGCGTGGAACGCGGTGCGGTTGCCGTCAATCAGGCCCTCTTCGGCCATGTCCTTGAGCAGCGCCTTGAGCGCGATCTTTTCCGTGCCTCTCAGGCCGAATGCCTTGGCAATCTCGCGCTTGCCGGCTGGCTCTGCACTCTGGGCGATGAAATCGAGCACCTGCTGGCGCGTAGGGAGTCCCGGGGGAAAATTGGTCTTGGCCATTCCAGCGCATGTGGGCGTTTGGCGCGCAAAGCGCAACCTTTGCCGCGCGCGTCACGCCGGGTGCAGCACCACCACCTTGGTATCGGGGCGATCGGCGGGAATCCAGGTGAACTGCCGAAAGGCCAGGTGCCCGTCCCAGGGATGGTCGAACCGGCGCAGGCCACCTTCGCGGCCCTGCACCACCTGCTCGTCCCACAGGCTGGCAAATTCAGCGCTTTGCCCGCGCAGATCGGCCACGATCCGCTCGCTGACCGGATCGCCATGGCGCCCGGCATGATCGGCGCGAAATTCCGCAATCAGGCGGCGGGCGCGCTCGTGCCAATCGGGCAGCATGGCGCGCGCTTCGGCCCGCAGGAACATGTAGCGCAGCAGGTTGCGCTCTCCCAGATCATCGAGCCAGCCGGGAAACAGCCGTGCGGCGGCCGCATTCCAGCAGGTCGCGCGCCAGGTGCGATCGAGGCCATAGGCCGGGCCAGGTGCGAAATCGACCAGCACACGCACCGAATCGGGCGCCTCTTCCAGCGCCAGGGCGACCGGCGCCTCGGGATCGAGCCGGCCGGCCAGTTCGAACAGATAGGCGCGCTCTGCCACCGACAGGGCCAGGGCCCGCGCCAGGCGGGCGAGCGCATGGGGCGATGGATTGGCCTCGCGCCCCTGCTCCAGCCAGGCCAGCCAGGTGGTGCTGATCCCGGCGCGGATCGCCAGTTCCTCGCGCCGCAGGCCGGGCGTGCGGCGGCGGCCCCCTGCCTCGGCCGGGCTGCGTTCGCGCATGGCGCGCAGGAAGCGGCCGAGTTCCAGTCTCGTATCGGTCATGGCAGCGCTTATAACAGGATAAACGCCAATCTTGTAACAGGGTAAATCGCGCGCCACACCCCGCCGGGAAAGGATAGACCATGATTCAGCCCAACCACGACAGCCACGCTGACGCCCAATTCGGCAGCCGCGCCGCCGCCTATGTTTCCAGCACCGTTCACGCCCAGGGTGCCGATCTCGCCCGCATCGCCCAGGCGCTGGCCGAACGCCGCCCCGCCCGGTTGATCGACATCGGCACCGGCGGCGGCCACGTGGCTTATGCCGCTGCGCCGCATTGTGCCGAGGTGATCGCCACCGATCTTTCCCCGCGCATGCTGGACGCTGTCGAGGCCGAAAGCGCGCGCCGTGGCATGGCCAACATCGTCACCTGCGTGAGCGCCGCCGAAACCCTGCCCTTTGCCGATGGCCATGCCGATGCAATCAGCAGCCGCTTTTCCGCGCACCACTGGAACAGCCTGGCCCGCGGGCTGGCACAGGCGCGGCGGGTGTGCCGGCCCGGCGGGCTGGCGCTGTTTGCCGATGTGGTGGCGCCGGTCCAGGCGCTGTGCGACACGCACTTGCAGGTGATGGAACTGCTGCGCGATGCGTCACACGTGCGCGATTACAGCGCCGCCGAATGGGTGGCGGCGCTGGGCCAGGCCGGCTTTGCCGTGACCGCGATCCAGCCGGGGCGCTTGCGCATGGACTTTGCCGAATGGACGGCGCGGATGGGCACGCCCGCCGCCCATGCAGCGATGATCCGCCAGGTTCAGCAACAGGCCCCGCGCGAGGTGCAGGATCACTTTGCGATCGAGGCGGATGGCAGCTTTACCATCGACACCCTGCTGATCGAGGCGGTCGCAGCCTGATCAGGCGTCCAAATCCACTGGCTCCGGCCCGTAGCGGTTGGTGCCGGGGGTGGACGGCCGCGCCGCCACTGCCACCAGCAAGGCAAGGGCCAGCCAGCCGATCGCGGCAATGCTCCAGTTGGTGGCATGGAGCGCCGCGCCGGGGTGGCCAGGGCCCTGTTGCTGCATGACCGCCATGGTGTGCGCCACTTCGCGCGGGGCGGCTGCCAGCGAAATAAGATAGGGCACGCCCGGCAACAGCGCGAACCAACCGGACAGCCCGCTATCGTGCAGGCGGCGCACCAGGCTGGACAGCAGCATGGCTGCAGTGACCAGGCTGATCACAATGCCCAGCAGCATGATCTGCGGCAGGGCGGCGGTGATATTGGCCTGCACGGCCGTGGCCGTGGCGGCAGGATCGGTGCTGTTGCGCGCGGCAGTGAAGGCCGTGTTCATCGTGCTGGCCATCAAGGGCACCGTTGCCACGGTGCTGACCGCCCAGCGCAACAGCAGCAGGAACACCGCATAGAGCCAGAACTGCTTGCGGCCATCGCGGCCGGTAAGCGTGACGAGATTGCGCAAGCCGTGCTTGATGGCGTGAAGCATGAAAATCCCCCTTTGGCGTGGTCTCCACGCAACCGCTTAATTTAGTGCTGGGCCTGCTGTGGACCGAACCCGCCGCCCGGCACGGCCGAGGCCACCGGGCTCATGCTGCCATCGGCCGCAATTGCGCTGACGCCAAAGAACCAGTCATCGCCGCGCACGCCGGGCAGCGTGACATGGGTATCGCTGGTGGTCAGCACCGGCTTGGCCGGCCAGCCCGGTGCGTCGGTGGCGCGCTGCCACACGGCATAGCGCACCGCGCCGGGCACCGGCTGCCAGGCAATATCGGTAAAGGTCTGGACCGCCGCCTTGACGGTGGCGACCGGCGGCATCGGTGCGCGGGCCAGCGCAGCAAGGCCGGCAACGTTGAGGCGGGTTACCTTGGCAAGATAGGCAAAATCCATGGCATCGACCGTGTCGCCATAGGGGCGCCCCTGCTCGGTGCGCAGATCCTGGTGTTGGCGATCATAGTTTTCGACCGCGACCGAAAAGCGCACGGCGGGATAGCCCAGCGCCTCGAACGGCAGGTGATCGCCGCCCCGGCCCATGCGATCAGCGCGCCAGACCTGGCGCACGGCAAGGCCGGTCTTGGCCGGATTGGTCAGGCCCGCCAGCCAGCGCGAAAGATTGCGCGAGGGGCTGTCGTTCTCGCCCCCGATCGCGCGCTGCGCACGGCCGAGCGCGGCATCGCCATCGCCACGCGGCCCTTCGGAAAAGACGCGCACATGGGTATCGTCCACCAGGCCGTCAGACCCGCGCGAATTGCCGACGATATCGTTGTTGAACATGGCCTTCACCGTCCAACCCTGGGCCTTTGCATAATCGGCCAACAGCTTGCCGCCATAGAGCCCCTGCTCTTCGCCGCTGAGCACGGCATAGACGATGGTTGTAGGAAACTTGCGGGTGGAGAGCACGCGCGCGGCTTCCAGCACCAAAGCCGTGCCCGAACCATCATCGTTGGCGCCGGGGGCATCGGCGGTGACGTTCATCACGTCGCTGACGCGGCTGTCGATATGGCCGGCGACGATGACGACCTCGTTGGGCCGCTCCGTGCCGCGCTGGATGGCCACGACATCAACGATCTTGGTGGGCGTGGGGACGCGCTCGCCGGTCACCGTGGTTTCGGGGGTGACGATGGTGAGGCACTGACCGCAGGCCGCACTGCTCGCCGCGAACTGCGCCTTGGCCCAGGCCCGCGCCGCGCCGATACCTCGCTTGGGATCGGTGGGAGAGGACATGGTGTGCCGCGTGCCGAAGCCGACCAGGGTTTCGACATCGGCCTTGAGGCGCTGTGGCGAAACCTCTTGCGCATGAAGCGGCACGGCCAGGGCGAGGAGCGGAAGAGCAACGAGAGCGCGGGTCATGTTGCGCAAGGTAAACGAAATTTTGCGGGGCGTAAGGGGGAACATGGGACATTCCCTCCCCTAACCCCCTCCCGCTTGCGGGAGGGGTCGGGGGAGGGAATGTTTTACAAAGCGCTCAATAAGCCCGGGCGATATAGATCGTTTCCACCGCCGGCTCTCCCGTGAACGGGCAGGTGCCGGTGGGCGCGGGACCGCCAAGCGGGCTGTTGCGGATGGTAAGCTTCAACGCCTTGAGCTGCTCCACCACCTTGTCGAGCGCGGCGCCGGTGGGGCGCGACCAGCCCAGTTCCACCCAGCCGGGGAACTTGCGGTCTTCGGCAAAATAGGCGGCCAGGCCATCGAGATCGGTCACGCCGCGCTCGATCTGCGCATCGCGACGCGCCTCTGCCTGGGCGAACAGCGCAGCCTGGATCGATTCCAGTTCAGCGGCGGCGCTGGCAACGAAATCGTCCTTGGCTTGGCCAACGAAATTGACCTTGCCATCCTCGCGCCACAGGCGATCGCGGCGCACCGCCGAAACCTGGCCATTTTCCGCATCGCGCCCGCCGATTTCGAGGATCAGCGGCACCCCCTTCTTGACCCAGGCCCAGCGCTTGGCGGTGGCCTTGCCGGGGCGCTTGTCGAGCAGGACGCGCACCTTTTCATCGAACACGCTGCGCGCCGCGAGCGCCTTGCGCAGGTCTTCGCAATAGGCGAGCAGCGCGTCATCGCCGTCGTTATCGCGCAGCATCGGCAGGATCACGATCTGGTGCGGCGCCACCTGTGGCGGCGTCTGCAAGCCATCATCATCGCCATGCGTCATGATCACGCCGCCGATCAGGCGGGTGGACACGCCCCACGAGGTGGTGTGGCACAGCGCCTGCTGGCCTTCCTTGTCCTGATAGCGGATGCCCGCTGCCTGCGAGAAGGTGGTGCCGAGATAGTGCGAGGTGCCGGCCTGCAGTGCCTTGCCATCCTGCATCATCGCCTCGATCGAATAGGTCGCGACGGCACCGGGGAAGCGTTCGTTTTCAGGCTTGGGCCCGGCGATGACCGGCAGCGCCAGAACGTCTTGCGCAAAGCCGCGGTACATTTCGAGCGCGCGCAGGGTTTCCTCCATGGCGTCGGCCTCGTCCGCATGGGCGGTATGGCCTTCCTGCCAGAGAAATTCGCTGGTGCGCAGGAACATGCGGGTGCGCATTTCCCAGCGCACGACATTGGCCCACTGGTTGGTCAGCAGCGGCAGATCGCGCCACGATTGCACCCAGCGTGCCATGGCCGCGCCAATCACCGTTTCCGAGGTGGGGCGCACGACCAGCGGCTCTTCCAGCTTGGCTTCCGGATCGGGCATCAGCCCGCCCTTGGGATCGGCGATCAGGCGGTGATGCGTGACAACCGCCATTTCCTTGGCAAAGCCTTCCACGTGGTCGGCTTCCTTGGCGAAGTACGACAGCGGGATGAACAGCGGGAAATAGCAGTTTTCGACGCCCGCTTCCTTGATGCGTGCGTCCATCAGCTTCTGGATGCGTTCCCAGATGCCATAGCCCCATGGCTTGATCACCATGCAGCCGCGCACGCCGGATTCCTCGGCAAGCTCGGCCTCGGCGATGACCGCCTGGTACCACTGGGCAAAGTCTTCTTCGCGCTTGATCGGCAGCGCGTGCTTGATCTTGGGCTGGTTCATGCCCTGCCGGTTAGCCGGTGCGGCGGATCGGGGCAACGCCCCAATGCACGCGCACCGGCAAAAATCGGCGGCTTACTTTCCCAGTTGATCGAGCTTCTTCTGCATTTCGGCCATCTGCTTGCGCAGTTCCGAAAGTTCGCCCTCGCCACCGGCAGGAGCGCTGGCGGGCTTGTCATCCTCGCGCGGGGTGGCGCCGGGGACAAACGCAGCAGCGGCAGCCTTGAACATTTCCATGTTGCGCTGGGCAATCTGCGCCAGCGGGTTGGAACCGATCGAATCCTCGATCGCCTTGCGCAGCTTGTTCTGGTTCTCGCGGAAGTGTTCCATCGAGGCTTCCAGATAGCCCGGCAGCAGCGCCTGCATCGAATTGCCATACATCGCGATCAGCTGGCGCAGGAAGTTGGTCGGCAGCATCTGCTCGCCGGTGGCTTCCTCTTCCATGATGATCTGGGTGAGGATCGAATGGGTCAGGTCGGCGCCACTCTTGGCGTCGATCACTTTGAACTCGACATTTTCCTTCACCATCTGGGCGAGGTGATCGAGCGTGATGTAGCTGGACGTCCGCGTGTTGTAGAGACGGCGGTTGGCGTACTTCTTGATGATGACGGTATCGCCGTCCTTAGCCTGATTTGCCATTTTTATCGGACCCCCGCTGGGAATGTCGTACACGATTAGCAGATGCAGTATGTGCGGCGCAATATGAGTTAATCAAGGTGCAAGACATGCTTTGTCGCGCAAAAATCGGCGGCCCAGCAGGGTAAGCAGCTCATATTGGGACAACCCGCTGATTTTGGCGGCTTCTGGCAGATTATAAGCCACGTCGAGCCAGTCCCCTTCAACCAGCGCGGGCGCATCTGTTGCGTCCACTATGGTCATATCCATCGAAATCCGGCCAATCACTGGCAAGGTCTTGCCCTGCCACAAAAATTCGCCCCTGCCAGACCATGTGCGCAGATAGCCGTCGGCATATCCCAGCGCGACCACCGCGGCTGCAACAGGGCGATCGGCGGTAAACGTGGCATTATAGCCGACATGATCGCCCGGATGGAGCTGGCGCCGCTGGATCACGGCCGCCTGCGGCCGCGCCACTGGGGCGATCATGCCCGCCAGTTCGCTGCGCACAATGCCGCCATAAAGCGCGATGCCCGGCCGCGTCACATCGGCATGCCACGGGGCACCCAGCGCGATGCCGGCGCTGTTGGCAAGGCTGTAGCGCCGGGCCTTGATTTGGGCGCGTACCGCCTGAAAGCGGGCGAGTTGCTGCGCATTCTGCGCCACATCCTCGTCCGCGCTGGCAAGATGCGAAATGCAGCAGTCGATATCCAGCGCCGCCAAGCCGGGATCGCCCAGATCGGCCATCGGCAGGCCCAGGCGGTTGATCCCGGTATCGACCATCAGGTCGCAACGCCCGCCGCCCGCGGCCAGCCAGCGCTGCACTTGCGCCAGGGAGTTGAGCACCGGGGTAACCCCAGTGGCGCGGGCATAGGCCACGTCTGCCGCGTTCATCGGGCCATGCAGCACGTGGATCGACGCGGCGGGAACATGGGGCAGCAGATCGGGCACTTCGCACCAGTGCGCCACGAACCAGTCGCGGCACCCGGCCTGCGCCAGGACCGGCACCACCCGCGCCGCACCCAAGCCATAGGCATCGGCCTTGACCGCAGCGCCAGCGCTGGCCGCGCCGCTCAGGCGATCGAGCGCGCGCCAATTGCCGGCGAGGGCGGTGGCATCAAAGGCAAGCCGCAGCGCGGCAGGGGGCAACGGAACGGAAGAAAAAACAGACAACGTTCGATCAAATCCTGATGGATGAAAGCGTTTCAGACTGGCTCGTCCTGCGGCAGGCCGCCCTTGAGACCCCACAGCGACACCACCAGGGCCACCAGGACGACAACCCAGGTATACCACAGCCCGGCATAGGGATCGCCGGTCTTGGCGATGATGAGTGTGGAAAGAAACGGCAGGAAGCCGCCGAAATAGCCAGTGCCGATGTGATAGGGGATCGACAGCGAGGAATAGCGGATGCGCGGTGGGAACATTTCGCACAGAGTCGCGGCAACCGGTCCATAGGTGGCGCCCGACAGCGCCATGAGGCCGAACAGCACCAGCACGACCAGGATCGCCCGGCCTGGCGTTGGAGTAATACGCGCCAGATCATAGCCGGCCTTGCCCAGCAGGCCTTCCAGCGCCTTGCCGCGCGCCTTCTTGTCGGCCCAGGGATAGGCTTCCAACGGCAGGCGCGCAGCGCCGGCGTGCAGCGAGAGCGTGGCAGCATGTTCGAGGCGATAGGGCACGCCGGTGGCGGTGAGATCCGACAGCAGCTTGCCGCACTGGCTAGCCTGATCGATGGCAAAGGCTTCATAACGGCAATCGGGGCCGGCCACGACCACGGGCAGCTCACGCGCCTGGCGCGCGAGATGCGGATTGGCGAGGGCGCCGATACCCCAATAGAGCGGGAACAGCAGCACCAGCGTGGCGACATAGCCCCACACGATCGGCGCCTTGCGCCCCACGCGATCGGAAACGTGGCCAAAGAACAGGAACGAGCCGACGCCGAACAACGCGGCGATGCCGACGATGATCTCGGCCGCCGTGTCGTTCATCCGCATAGCGGTTTTCAGGAACGTCAGGCTGCTGAACATGGCGGTGTACCAGATCACCGTCAGCCCGGCGGCAATGCCGAACAGCGCGACGAGCAGCCGCTTGCGGTTGCCCGGTGCCGTCATGCATTCGATAAAGGGATTGCCGGCCAGCTCGTTTTCCGCCTTCATCGCCTGGAATACCGGGCTTTCCGAAAGCTTGAGCCGCATCCACAGCGAGATTGCCAGCAGCGCCAGGCTGAGGATGAACGGCACGCGCCAGCCCCACGCGGCCCACAGTTCCGGCCCGAACGCCGCCTTGCAGCTGAGCACCACGACCAGGCTGAGGATGAAGCCGCCGACCACGCCGGCCTGGATGAAGCTGGTGAAGAAACCGCGCCGTTCGGGCGCGCAGTGTTCGGCGACATAGACCGCCGCGCCGCCATATTCCCCGCCCAGGGCAAGGCCCTGCGCCACGCGCAGCAGGATGACCAGGGCCGGCGCGGTATAGCCGATGCTGGCAGCCGAAGGCACCAGGCCGACGCCGGCCGTGGCCACGCCCATCAGCGCCACAGTCGCCAGGAACGTGTATTTGCGCCCCAGCCGGTCACCCAGGAACCCGAACAGCACAGCGCCCAGGGGGCGAAAGCCAAAGCCCACGGCAAAGACCAGCCAGAACAGCAGCAGTTCGAGCGTGGCATTGCCTGTGGGAAAGAACGCCTTGGACAGGATCGTGCCCAGCGTGCCGTAGATGAAGAAATCGTACCATTCGAACACCGTGCCGGCGGAACTGGCGGCAATCACCAGCCGAATGTCTGCCGCGGTCGGTTCCGCGTGGGTGGTGTTCATGGTGTGCAATTTCCCCCGGGGCACTGTTATCCGGGAATGCCTTAGCCTGCCTTTGCCGGCTCCGCCAGCGCTGCCAGCGCCGCGTCCCACGCCAGCACGATCGCGCCGTGGCGGCCGGGATAGTCGCGCGCGGTGCGCAGCAGGCCGATGCCCGGCCAATCCGGCTCTGCCCCCTCGCCCGCCAGCCATGCGCCCAGTTCGGCGCGCGCCTGCGTCAGGCTTTCCGCAGTGTGCCCAATGGCGGCGGCGGCAAAGACCTGGGCGGCGGCCTGCCCCACGGCGCAGGCATGGGGACGCAGGCCGATGCGGCTGATCTGGCCGGCGTCGTTACGGGCCAGGCCGATCTGCAGCGTGCTGCCGCAGGCGCGCGAACGCGCCTCGCCCACCAAAGGCAGGCTGTCGTCCCACGGCCATTGCGCCAGAGACATGGCCGCAGCCAGCACCTCGGGCGTGTAGAGAACGGTGGCGCTCATCTCAATTGTCGGCGCTGACCGCGTGCTTGCGGTGATGCGCGGTTTTCTTGTGCGCGGCGGTGCTGGGCTTGGGCGTAGCATCGCCATCAGGCGCGTTGGGATCGTCGGCCGCCTGGGCCGCAGCATCGCGCCGCTCGGCAATCATCGCGACCAGTTCCTCGCTCGCGGCATTGAGGAAGGGATAGGTGCGCGCCGCCGTGATCCATTCCGGCCGGCCCTTGACGCCCCAGACCACGTCATAGGCAAAGACCAGCAGCGAAAAGCCCAGGACCATGAGAATGGCGCCTTTAACCGCGCCAAACCCGAAGCCGAGCAGCCGATCGATCGGCCCCAGCATCGAATCGCGGCTGGCCGCACCCATCTTGCGCGCGATCAGGCGCATCAGCCCCCAGGGCACGACCATGAGCAGCGCATAGGCAAGAACGCCCGCGCCGGTTTCGGTCTTGAGGTGGGGTTTGAGTGCCTCGGTCAGCGGTTCGAGGCCATAATGCACTGCCACCAGGACGATGCACCATGCCGCAAGCGACAGCACCTCCTCCACGAAACCGCGAAAGAAACCGCCGATCGCGCCGACCGCGACGACCAGGAAGACAACATAATCGAAGCCGGTCATATCCCGGCGATTAAGCGCCGGTCATCACCCGGTCAACGAGATTTGGGAGCAGGCGGATCGGAGAATAGCGCAAACCCTCAACCTTTTCCGCCGCGCCATCGGGGCCGTGCAGTTGAGTAAAGCCCAGCTTGGCCGCCTCGCGCAGGCGCACGCCGGAATGCGCCACGGGGCGCACTTCACCGGCGAGCGAGACTTCGCCAAACCAGGCGGTGCCGGCAGACAGGGGCCGATCGGCGAGCGCCGAGACCAGCGCGGCGGCCACGGCAAGATCGGCGGCAGGATCGGTCAGGCGATAGCCGCCTGCCACGTTGAGATAGACTTCGGCCGAGGAAAAGCTGAGGCCACAGCGCGATTCGAGCACGGCGAGCAGCATCGCCAGCCGGCCTGAATCCCAGCCCACCACGGCGCGTCGCGGGGTGGCGCCGCTGGCAAGGCGCACGGTGAGCGCCTGGATTTCGACCAAGACCGGCCGCGTGCCCTCCAGCGCCGGAAACACGGCGCTGCCCGGCACCGGCTCTTCCCGGCCCGACAGGAACAAGAGCGAGGGGTTGCCCACTTCCTCAAGCCCTGCTCCGGCCATGGCGAAAACGCCGATTTCGTCCACTGCGCCAAAGCGGTTCTTGATCGCGCGCAGAATGCGATACTGGTGGCTGCGCTCCCCTTCGAAGCTCATCACCACGTCGACCATGTGTTCGAGCACGCGCGGCCCGGCGATCGAACCATCCTTGGTGACGTGCCCCACCAGAACCAGCGCCACGCCGTTTTCCTTGGCATAGCGGATCAGCTCGAACGCGCAGCCGCGCACCTGGCTGACTGTGCCGGGCGCGCCCTCGATCTGGTCGGAATGCATGGTCTGGATCGAATCGATCACCAGCAGCGCCGGCGCGTCCATGGTGCCCAGCGTGGTGAGAATGTCGCGCACCGAGGTGGTGGAGGCGAGGCGGATCGGCGCCTTGCCCAGCCCCAGTCGATCGGCGCGCAGGCGGATCTGGTCCGACGCCTCTTCCCCGCTGATATAGACGACCATGCCGCCGCTGTTGGCGATGCTGGCCGCCGTCTGCAGCAGCAGGGTGGACTTGCCGATCCCGGGATCGCCACCCATCAGGATGGCCGAGCCCGGCACCAGCCCGCCGCCCAGGGCGCGATCGAATTCAGCCAGGCCCGTCTTGCGCCGCTGCGGCAGGGCAACCGGGCTATCTAGCGAGACGAACTGCACCGCGCGGCCGCCGCTCGACAGGTCATGCTTGGCGGAAAACACCGTCTGCGGCGCTTCTTCCACCAGGGTGTTCCATTCGGCGCAATCGGGGCACTGCCCCTGCCAGCGCGGAGAGACACTGCCACAGGCCTGGCAGATATAACGACGTTTGGGCTTGGCCATGGGCCCGCGCTAACGCGAACAGAGCGAGAACGCAAGCGCCGGTTGCCGCCATTGCGGCATCAATGGGCGGCGCGCATCGCCCGGGCGGAGAGCAGCACGCCCAGCCCGCGACCGACCAAAAGCCCGGACAGCGCGCCCCGCACGACCGTTTCTGCCAGGCGCAGCGCGGGCTGATGCGCCGTGACGGGATCGACCGCATCGAACACCGCCATGCCATAGCGCAGGGCAAAGATGACGAGGATCAGCGCAAAGATCAGCCAGCTCCCGCGCAGATGCAGCCGAACCGGCGGCCCCGGCTCGGCCCGCAACAGCAGGTGATGCCCCAGCGGCCGGCCGACCAGCCCGCCCAGCAGCAACGCGGCCACCCACACGGCCGCTTCCAGCGCCGTGGCATGCGCCGCAACCAATCCGACCACGCCGAGGACAACGATTATGCCCGGCAACACCAATGGCCCGGCCAGGCCGGTCGTGCGCGGACGGGTAGCCTGCCATGCCCGCAACAGCACGAGGCCAAGGACGAACCAGACATAGACCGGGGTATGCGAAGCGATCGCCACTGCGCTTTGCAACATACTCGTGCATCTCCATTTTTCGGACGCGACAGGATGAGCCGCGGGCTATATCCCTGCCCGCGCGCAAGGCGATCGGAAATCTGCCAACGACATAGGCGAAGGGAAAAGCGGCCGCGCCTATTCGCTGAACGTCGAACGCTGTGCGGCTTCCACTTCTTCGAGATAGCGGCGGCGGGCGTGGCGTTCGGTGATCACCCCCTGCACGACGCCCACGCCATCGACCACAGCGATTTCATCGGCGGCATATTCGTCGAACAGGGCCAGGACCGCCTTGATGTCTGATGCCGGGCCAAGCGTGACGCCGGTCAAGCCGGCCAGGGCGTGCAGGCGCATGTCGGGCGCGAGATCGGGGCGATAGGCCGCTGCCGTGGCCATGATCCCGCGATAGTGCCCCTCATCGTCGACCAGAACCGCCTTGCTGGCCGAGCCGAGCGGCATGCGCGTGCGGAATTCCTCGATCGTCAGGTCTTCGGGCATCGACACCCAGTCGCGGCGCATGATCCGGCCGGCCGACAGGTTGAGCATCCAGCCGATATCGCGCGGGCCGCGAATGTTGCTGCCGCGCACATGCAGGCGCCAGGTGGAGAACGAATAGCCGAACACTTCGCGGGTCAGCGTGCCCGAGACCAGCGAGGCGGTAAGGACCACGCCCATCAATGCGAAATCGTGTGTGATTTCCAGCATGAGCATGGCGAGTGTCATCGGCCCACCGACAATCGACACGCTCAGCGCCGCCATGCCGACCAGCGCCGCGTCGGTGGGATCGAGCGAGAGGCCGGGAAACAGCTGCCCGGCGATGATCGAAAAGGCCTGGCCCACCACCGAACCGAGAAACAGCGAGGCGAAGAACAGTCCGCCGCGAAAGCCGCTGGACAGCGCAACCACGCAGGCGGCGATCTTGGCCAAGAGCACCAGGCCGAGGAAATCCAGCCCCGGCCGCAGTGCCAGGTTGAGATGCAGCGCGCCGTGTCCGGCCGACAGCGACTGCGGCGTCAGCAAGGCCAGCGGCACCAGCAGGAAGCCACCCAGGATCGGCCGCCAGCGCGCCAGCCACTTGAACCGCGCCAGCGTCAGTTCGGCCGCCGTGACCAGGCGCATGACGATGATGCCGACCACCGCTGCCGCCAGCCCCAGCACACCATAGGCCAGGTAATGCTCGAACGTGAGGCTGCGGCCCACGGCCGTGGTGGCGATCAGCCAGGGTTCGCTGCCCATCAGGCGCGACATGCCAGCCGCCGCCAGCGCCGCCGCCATGACCGGCGCCACCGCGCCGGGCACGAACGAGCCAATCACGATCTCGAACGCATAGAATGCCCCGGCCAGCGGCGCATTGAACGCCGCGCCCACCGCCGCCCCGGCCCCGGCGCCCACCAGCGTGCGCAGATCGTTGCGGCGCAGCTTCATCGCCTGGCCCAGCACCGATGCCATGCCACCGCCCATCTGGGCATAAGCCGCCTCAAGCCCGACCGAAGCGCCGACGCCGTTGGAAATCACCGTCTGCCCGGCAATGATCAGGTTGTCGGCCGGCGGAATGCGCCCGCCATGCAGGGCATTGGCCTCAACCACGTCGATCAGCGGGCGATTGCGGCGACGCAGCCAGCGCGCCCATAGCGCGAGGACGAGGCCGCCGAGCGGCAGCGCGAGCAGGCGCCAGGGATGGCGAATTTCCGCCAGCGCGCTCAGCCGGTTGCCTTCCAGGCCATAGAACACCTGCTGCATGGCATGGGCGATGAAACTGAGCAGGTTTGTCGAAAGGCCGGCCAATGCCCCGGCGACGGCCGCCAAGACGATGAAGGCGGCTTCCCGCTCGCGCAGCAGACGGCGCAGGCGCACGACCAGCTTGATCAGCGTGTTGGACAATGTTTGGGAAATGCTGCGCCGGGGCGAGGAAGAGCCGGAATGGGGCATCGGTCAACCCGCGATCGAGAGCCGGAACAGCATGGCCGGAAAATGGTGCCCCTGGCCCGACTCGAACGGGCACGTCTTTCGACAACCGATTTTGAGTCGGTCGCGTCTACCATTCCACCACAGGGGCACTGCGGCTTGCCGGGGCGCTTTAACCGCCCCGGCAAAAAGGTTCAACCAACTTTCAAGCCTTGATGGCAGTTGCCACCAGCTTGTGCAGCTTGGAATGCATCGCATCGTTGGCGGCCAGCACGGTTGCGTCGCAGATCGGCTGCGAACGGCCGCGATAGTCCGACACGAAGCCGCCCGCTTCACGCACCAGAAGGCATCCGGCGGCCGTATCCCACGGCTTGAGATTGCTTTCCCAGAACCCGTCATAGCGGCCGGCGGCAACCCAGGCGAGATCGAGCGAGGCGGCGCCAAAGCGGCGGATACCCGCCACGCGCATGCCGATTTCGTGATAGATGCGGGTCCATTCGCCCATGTCGCCATAACCCAGGAAGGGAATGCCGGTGGCAACGACCGCATCTTCGAGATTGCGGCGGGCCGAAACGCGCAGGCGGCGATCCTGCAACCAGGCGCCACGGGTCTTTTCGGCCCAGAAGCTTTCGTCGGTCATCGGCTGATAGACCAGGCCGGCGATAACGTCGCCCCAACCCGAACCATCCAGCGCCGGTTCCTGCACCGCGATCGAGATCGCGAAATGCGGGATGCCGTGAAGGAAATTGGTGGTGCCATCGAGCGGATCGATGATCCAGCGCGGCTTAGAGGCATCGCCTTCAACCACGCCGCCTTCTTCCATCAGGAAGCCCCAATCGGGGCGCGCGGCGCGCAGTTCCTCGTAGATCGTCTGCTCGGCAGCGCGATCAGCCTTGGACACGAAATCGGCCGGGCCCTTGCGGCTCACCTGAAGGTGCTCGACTTCGCCGAAGTCGCGGCGCAGGCGCGTGCCAGCCTTGCGGGCGGCACGCTCCATCACCCGGACGAGACCGGAAATCGCCATGAGATCAGCCCGCCTTGCCGACGTAGGAACGCTCGTACACGTCCACCACGATGCGCGTGCCGCTTTCGATGTGCGGCGGCACCAGGATGCGCACGCCATTGTCGAGCACGGCCGGCTTGTACGACGAAGAGGCGGTCTGGCCCTTCACCACGGCGTCGGCTTCGACGATGGTGGCTTCGACGGTTTCGGGCAGTTCGACCGAGATCGGGCGCTCGTCATACATTTCGAGCAGCACGGTCATGCCATCCTGCAGGAACGCAGCGGCATCGCCGAGAAGATCGCTGGGCAGCGTGATCTGGTCGTAGGTTTCCACGTCCATGAACACCAGGTCTTCGCCCTCGGCATAGAGGAACTGGAAGTCCTTGGTATCGAGGCGCACGCGCTCGACCGTGTCGGCGCTGCGAAAGCGCACGTTGGTCTTGCGGCCATCGATCAGGTTCTTCATTTCGACCTGCATGAACGCGCCGCCCTTGCCGGGCTGGGTGTGCTGGGTCTTGGCAACCTTCCAGATGCCTTTTTCGTATTCCAGGATGTTGCCCGGACGGATGTCCACGCCGCTGATCTTCATGATGGAAAGAGCCCTGACCAAAGTAGGAAAGGCCGCGCCTTAGCCGAGGTGGCCGATTGCTTCAAGCCGCTGATGCATGCTAGCCGGTGCGGCATGACCATGCGCGCACGCAATGCCTCGCTGGCGGCCCTTGCCCTGATGCTGGCCGCATCCTCCGCCTCGCTGCCAGCCCATGCCGTGCCGGGCGGCGATCTGGGCACGTTGCACAATGGCCGCTGGACCTGCGAACAGGGCGGCGATGCCGCGATTCTGCCGCGCCATGTGCCCGACCAGGAATTTCGCATCACGCCCGATTCCAGCTACCGCACGCCCGATGGCAAGGGGGGCGGCACCTATATCCTGCTGGGCCGGGCGATGAGCTTTACCTCGGGCCCTTATTACGGCCGGACGTTTCAGGCGCAGGGCCCGAACACGGTGCTGCAGCTGGATGCCAACGGCAAGCGCACCGGTGTGCGCTGCACCCGCACCGGCGCGCCCAGCGGCGGCTTTGCCGATGCGCCCGAAGCCGGCGTGAACGGAGCCAACTGATCGCTGTTGCCGCCGGCCCACACACGGGGCCGGCGAGCCTAAGTCACATGCGGGCGCCGCGCGCCATGCGGGCATAGGCAAAGGCGATCAGCGCGCCAAACAGCGCCAGGCCCAGCGGCATGGCCCAGGCATTGTGCGCCACCACTGTCATGATATCGGCCTTGCCACTGCCCGCCACGATCGCGGCAAAGGCAATGTTGAACAGCCCGTCGCCCACGATCAGGCCGGTGGCAGTGAGCACGCCCATGCGCTCTGCGAGGGCAGGATCGCGCTGGCCCATGGCCCAGCGGTTGTAGAAATGGCCAAGCACCGCGCCCACCACCACCGGCAGCGTGGTCGGCATCGGCAGATACATGCCCATGCCCACGGCGAGCGGCGGCAGCGAACCCTTGCGCGTGGCGCGCAGGCCTTCGTCGATGGCGATGGCCGCCGCGCCGATGCCCGCGCCCAGCGCGATTAGCTTCCAATCAAGCCCCTGGCCCAGCACACCCTGGATGATCGCGGAAATCAGCGCGGCCTGCGGGGCGGCCAGTGCCTCTGGCCCGGCGCCCGGCGCGCCGGCAAAGCCGAACGTGCCGTTGAGCAGGGTAAGGATTGGCGGGATCACCACCGCGCCGAACACCACGCCCAGTACCAGAGCTACCTGCTGCCGCCACGGCGTGGCGCCAACCAGTTCGCCGGTCTTGAGATCCTGCAGGTTGTCGTTGGAAATGGTGGCGACACCAAACACCAGTGCCGTGACGAACAGGGCAAAGGCCACCAGCGCCTTGCCGGCGGCCGGATCGGCCACATGGCCGAACAGCGCCAGCATGACCAACGCAATCCCCAGCGCGGCCAGGATACCCACGCCGGAAATCGGGCTGTTCGACGCGCCGATCAGCCCGGCCATGTAGCCACAGACCGAGGCGATGACGACACCGGCGACCAGCACATAGGCCACGGCCGCCACCAGCGTAGGCACGAGGTGATCAGCCACCGGGCCGCCGCTGGCAAAGCCCGCCAGCAGCGCGGCGATCGGCAGCATCAAGACCACGATGGTGCCACCAACCAGGCCGATCGGCAGATCGCGTTCGGCCAGGGCCACCCCGGCATAGCCATCGGCAGCGCGGGCGCGGCTGGCGGCTAGCGCGCCGGCAATGCCGCGCACGATCGGGCCGATCACGCGCAGCAGGGTCCAGATCGCGGCAACGCCGATCGTGCCAGCACCGATAAAGCGGATCTTGGCGCGGAACACGCCGGAAACGAAATCGGCCAATTCGGTGCCGGCGGGCGCGCCAACGGCGGTGTAGATCGGCAGCAAAACGCCAAAGCCGATGATTACGCCGGTCAGGATCGCCAGCCCCACGGCCAGGCCCACCAGGTGACCCACGCCGATCAGCGCCAGCGACAGGCCACCGCCGGCCGTGGTGGCACCACCGGCGAAGCGGAACACGCCGCTCGCCTCTTCCGCCACCAGGCCCAGCTTGGCCAGCAGGGGATAAGCGACCGAAAGCCCGGTGCCAGTGGCAACGGCGGCAAGACCGCGCCGGTTTTCCTCGACGCCGCCCTCACCCGCGCCCACCTTGAGCACTTCGGCCGCAGCAACGCCTTCGGGATAGGGCAGATCAGAACCGGTCACCAAGGCGCGGCGCAGCGGCACGGAATACATCACGCCCAGGATGCCGCCGATGGCGATGACCGCCACCGATTGCCAATAGGGAAAGCCGCTCCACCAGCCGACCATGACCAGGCCCGGCAGCACGAAGACGATGGCCGAGAGCGTGCCTGCCGAACTGGCGATCGTCTGGACGATATTGTTTTCCTGGATGGTCGATCCGGGCAAAAGGCGCAGGATCGCCATGGAAATCACCGCCGCCGGGATGGAGGTGGCGAACGTCAACCCGATGCGCAGCCCAAGATAGACGTTGGCTGCGGTAAAGACCACCGTCAGCACCGCGCCCAGCGCGACACCGCGCCACGTCAATTCGCGGGGATTGCTGCCACTTGCCACCATTGCATCCTTCTTGCCGCCATATTCTCTTTGATGCCTGCCGTGTGGCACGGGCAGACGGCAAAGGAAAGATGGCGCCAAACGAAGATCAGGCGACGAATTCGACCTGGGTTTGCTGGTCGACCATCTCGGACAGGCGCGCTGCATCCCAGTTGGTCAGCCGCACGCAGCCGTGGCTCTCGCTCTTGCCGATCGCGGCCGGCTCGGGCGTGCCATGGATGCCGTAATGCGGTTTGGACAGATCGATCCACACCACGCCGACCGGGCTGTTGGGGCCAGGCGGCAGCATCGCCTCGGGCTTGGCATCCGAAACGTCCCAGAACAGCGCGGGGTTGTAATGGTACTTGGGATTGCGATCGATGCCGTTGATCTTCCACTTGCCCAGCGGCAGCGGATCGTGCTGCGAGCCGGTGGTGACAGTGAACAGCGCGACCAGTTCGTCCTGGCTGTCATAGACCGACAGCGTGCCGGCCTTGCGGCTGACGACGATGCGCGCGGCGTGGGGCTGCTGCGTGCCCACGCCCAGATCGGCCAGGGTCTGCCGCCAGGCGGCATTGCTGACCTGCGCCGGATCGATGGCATCGGCGCCCACGTTGGGCACGCGCAGCTTTGACCCGGCGGCGAACGGCGGCGCGCCGGGATTGAGCGCGTGAAGCACTTCGGGCGTGGTGTGGAACCGCTCGCCCAGCTTTTCGTCAAGGCTGGCATAGCCGAGCGTCGGCAGCTTGGCCTGGGCCGAAGGATCCTTGGGCAAAGGCGCAAACGGGCCGGCGGCAAAGCTGGCCGGGATGGTCACCACGCGGGTGGCGGGAATGTTGCTCTGCCGCGAAAAATAGGCGCGGGTGGCATCGTCCAGCGTCCCTGTGGCGTTCAACTGGTTCGCCTGCTGATAAGCACGCAAGGCGTTGCGGGTGGCGCCGTTCAGCGTGCCATCAATCACGCCCGGTGAAAAACCGGCACGATCGAGCAGCACCTGCATCTGCATTTCGGGGCGCGCGACATCGTCGGGATGGGCTGCCGGTTCACCCGGGCCGGCATCCTGCGAGGCCATGCTATCGGCGCCGGGCAGATTGGCGGTGGCGCTGGCCGAACCGCTGGCGGCATCGTCGGGCGTGGATTGGTTGCAGGCCGTGGTAGAAAGGGCAAGGGCAACAAGGGAAAGTGCGGCGAAGGGGGCAAGCCGGCTTTTGCGGGTCATCAGGTCTCCGTGAACGGGGCAGCCGCCACGTGCGTGTGTTGGCGCAGCGCTGCCACGCCAAAACCGCAATCTTTCCTTATGGTTCCCGCGTTCGCGCAATCAATCCGGTTCGACGTCGGCGTCGTCGGCGCGAAGATCGCCCAATCCTTCGGTTTGGCGCGGCGGCGCTTCGCGAATGGTGCGCAGGAAGGCTGCAATCGCGCCCGCTTCGTCAAGGCCCTGGGCATTGGCCCAGACCGCCCCGCTCACCGCGAGGAAATCAGCGCCCGCTGTGACCAGCGGCGCGCAGTTTTCCGGGGTGATGCCGCCAATCGCCACGCAGGGCAGTTCGAACACGGCAGACCACCACGCCAGCAGTTCAGGCGCGGCGCGGTGCTTGGTTTCCTTGGTACCGCTGGGATAGAACGCGCCAAACGCCACGTAATCGGCACCACCCTCGCCCGCTTCCATCGCCAGGTGGCGGCTGGCATGGCAGGTCACGCCGATCTGCACATCGCGGCCCAGGCGTTGGCGCGCATCGGCTACGCTGCCATCGTCCTGCCCCAGGTGCACGCCATCGGCGCCCAGGCGCTTGGCCAGGCTGACCGAATCGTTGACGATGAACGCCACGTCGCGATCGGCGCAGATGCGCTGGAGCGGGTCGGCCAGCTTGGCCGCGGCATGCTCGTCCACATCCTTGACGCGAAACTGGAACGCCGCAACCGGCCCGGCATCGAGCGCACGGGCAAGGCGATCGGCAAAATCGCCACCCACATCGAGGGGCGAGATCAGGTAAAGATGGCTGGCAAGTTTGGTCATGGACGCCGCCCCTACCGGTTTCGCCATCGCGCGTCCATCTTTGCGCGAAATCGCCCGGGAACCAGCGCGGCGGGCGGTGCATTGGCATGGGCATTAGGACCCTGCCCCCGCTGCTGCCGCTGCTTTCGCTCATTGCCATTGGCGCCTGCGCCACCCTGCCCCAATCGCCGCGCGGCGATGGCATGGCGCGGCTGGGCGAAGCGACGCGGGTGGGCAGCCAGACGGTGCGCCCGCTATCGGTGGTGGAAGACAGCCGCTGCCCCGAGAACGCCCGGTGCATCACCGCCGGTCGCCTCATCGTGGCCACGCGGATCGGCCGCGAAACGCGCAACCTCGAACTGGGCAAGCCCGATGCCTCGGGCGTGACGCTCGATAGCGCCGAACCCGCCAAGCGCACCGACAGGCGAATCCTGCCAGGCGCATGGCGGTTTCATTTCAGCGTGATTACGCCGTAACCAGCTTCTGGGTAGAGCCGGCAAAGATTTCATCGATGGCGCCGCCCAGCGCGGCATCAAATTCCGCGTCGCTCATCTGATAGCGCAGGTCTTCCAGCAGGGCGCGGCTGAAGCTGGCGATGATGCCACGGTTCTTCGACAGTTCCACGCAAGCTTCGGGCCGGGCATAGCCGCCCGACAGCGCAACCACGCGCAGCACCGCCGGGTGGTCGACCAGCGCATCAAAAGTGCCGGGCACCTTGGGCAGCGACAGCTTGAGCATGACCTTGGTGCCCTGGGGCAAGGCATCAAGTGCCTTGAGGATTTCGTCGCGCAGCAGCGTGTCGCAGGCTTCGCGCGTCTCGCTCTTGATGTTCACTTCCGGCTCGATGATCGGCATCAGGCCACCCGCCAGGATCTGCAGGCCTACCTCGAACTGCTGCTTAACCACGGCGGCGATGCCTTCGGCATTGGCCGAATTGATCACCGAACGCTCCTTGGTGCCGAACACGCCCAGCGCCTTGGACCGCGCCACAAGCACGTCGAGTTCAGGCATCGGCTTCATCAGTTGCACGCCGTTGGCTTCGGCTTCCAGGCCCTTGTCCACCTTGATGAAAGGCACGATACCCTTTTCGATCAGGGCGGTGGGCACGGGCTTGCCATCCACGGTGCCATCCATGGTGCGTTCGAACAGGATGGCGCCAATCACCTTTTCGCCGTTGAACACGCCCGAACGAATGATCCGGCTGCGCATCTCGTGGATCAGGCCGAACATTTCCTCGTCGTTGGAATATGCGCTTTCCTCAACGCCATAGCCCTTGAGCGCCTTGGGCGTGGACCCGCCGCTCTGGTCCAGCGCGGCGATGAAGCCATGTCCGGCGGCCATCTTTTCGGTCATTTCAGCGTGGTTCATGATCGGTCCTGTGGATCTGGGGCAGCAGCGCGCGGGCGCCGCAAATCAGGTGAGCGAATCTGGCTGCGCATACCTATGCACACCCACGCAATAAACAGGCGCGCGCTGCACTGCAACACGCGCCTGTAAAAAAGTTGCGATCAGGCTTCGAGCGCGGCCACGCCGGGCAGTTCCTTGCCTTCCATCCATTCGAGGAAAGCGCCGCCAGCGGTTGAAATATAGGAGAAATCCCCTGCCACACCAGCATGGTTGAGCGCGGCGACCGTGTCCCCGCCCCCGGCCACCGAAACCAGCGAGCCTTCCTTGGTCAGCGCGGCGGCCGTCTTGGCCAGCGCCACCGTGGCGGCATCGAACGGTGCCATTTCGAACGCGCCCATCGGCCCGTTCCACACCAAGGTGCGGCAGGTCTTGAGCACGTCGCCCAGCGCTTCGACCGCTGCCGGCCCCACGTCGAGGATCATTTCGTCAGCGCCCACTTCGTGCACGTTGGCAGTGCGCAAGCTGGGCGGATTGGCGGCAAATTCCTTGGACAGGACAACGTCATAGGGCAGGTGCACGGTGCAGCCGGCCTTGTCGGCATTGTCGAGAATTTCTTCCGCGGTGCCGGTCAGGTCATGTTCGCACAGCGACTTGCCCACGTCCACGCCGCGCGCGGCCAAGAACGTGTTGGCCATGCCACCGCCGATGATCAGGTGATCGACCTTGGACACCAGGTGCTTGAGCACGTCGAGCTTGGTCGAAACCTTGGCCCCGCCGACCACGGCGGCAACCGGCTTCACCGGCTTGCCCAGCGCCTTTTCCAGCGCTTCGAGTTCGGCCTGCATGGCGCGACCGGCATAGGCGGGCAGCACCTTGGCCAGGCCTTCGGTAGAAGCGTGGGCGCGGTGCGCGGCGGAGAATGCGTCGTTCACATAGGCCTGGCCCAGCTTGGCGATCGCGGCGACCAGTTCGGGATCGTTCTTTTCCTCACCCTTGTGAAAGCGGGTGTTTTCCAGAACGGCGATCGTGCCATTGTCGAGCGCGGCCACCGCAGCTTCCGCCTCGGACCCGGCGCAATCGTCGATGAAGGCGACCGGACGGCCCAGCACGTGGCTGAGCGCGGGCAGCACCTGCTTGAGCGAATTGGCCTCGCTGCGTTCGCCCTTGGGGCGGCCGAAGTGCGCAAGGACGAGCACCTTGGCGCCCTTGTCGGCCAGTTCGGTCAGGGTCGGCACGGCGGCGCGCAGGCGGGTGTCGTCGGTCACCTGGCCATCGGCCATCGGCACGTTGAGATCTTCGCGCACCAGCACGGCCTGGCCGGTAACGTCGCCCAGATCATCGAGAGTCTTGAAAGTCATGGGTCTATACCCCTGTTCCATAAGGAAAAGGCCCGGCGCCCGCCTCTGCCTTGTGGGCAGACGCGCGGGCACCGGGCCTTCGCATTCAGGTGATCAGATCAGCTTGCCCATCGCGCCGGCCGTATCGACCATGCGGTTGGAGAAGCCCCATTCGTTGTCGTACCACGACAGCACGCGCACCAGCTTGCCATCGATCACGGCCGTTTCCAGGCTGTCGACCGTCGACGAGTGAGCGTCGTGGTTGTAGTCGATCGAGACCAGCGGTTCTTCGCTATAGGCCAGCACGCCCTTGAGCGGGCCTTCGGCCGCCGCCTTGAGCAGCGCGTTGACTTCTTCCTTGGTCGTGTCGCGCTTGGGCTGGAACGTGAGGTCCACCACCGAGACGTTCGGGGTCGGCACGCGGATCGCCGAACCATCGAGCTTGCCCTTGAGTTCGGGCAGCACTTCACCCACAGCGCGGGCGGCACCGGTGGTGGTGGGGATCATGCTCATCGCGGCAGCGCGCGAACGGCGCGGGTCGGAGTGGATCTGGTCCAGGATCTTCTGGTCGTTGGTGTAGCTGTGCACCGTGGTCATCAGGCCGCGCTCGATACCGATGGCATCGTTGAGCACCTTGGCGAACGGCGCCAGGCAGTTGGTGGTGCAGGAGGCGTTCGACACGATCACGTGATCGGCGGTCAGCTTGTCGTGGTTCACGCCGAACACGACCGTCAGGTCAACGTTCTTGGCCGGAGCCGAAATCAGCACCTTCTTGGCGCCGGCTTCGATGTGCTTCATGCCGCCTTCACGGTCGGTGAAGAAGCCGGTGCATTCCAGGGCGATATCGATGCCCAGTTCGGCGTGCGGCAGCTTGGCCGGGTCACGCTCGGCGGTCACCTTGATGCGCTTGCCGTCGATCACCAGGTCGTTGCCATCCACTTCCACGGTGCCGGGATAGGCGCCGTGCACGCTGTCGCGCTTGAACAGCAGGGCGTTGGCCTTGGCGCTGGCGAGGTCGTTGATGGCGACCAGTTCCAGGCCGCAGTCGGGCCGTTCGAGAATGGCACGTGCCACGTTGCGGCCGATGCGCCCGAAACCGTTGATTGCAACCTTGGTCGCCATGGTCTTACTCCTTAGAATTGAAGACACCGGATGGATGGGGGTGACTTGGAGCCGAGCGGCCCGGGTGCTTACCCGAGCCGTTCGAGAATTTGCGGCACGATCTTGGCAGCCGTCAGGCCGAAGTGATCATACAGAACGGGGGCCGGCGCCGAAGCGCCGAAGCTGTCGATGCCAATCGTCAGGCCATCGCCGACATGCTTCTGCCAGCCGAACGTGGTGCCCGCCTCGATCGAGACCTTGAGCACGTCGGCGGGGATCACGTCAGCCTTGTAGGCCGCGTCCTGTGCCTCGAACAGTTCCCAGCTCGGCATCGACACGACATCGGCGCCAATGCCCTGTTCTTCCAGAGAGTTGGCCACGTCAACCGCGATCGCCACTTCCGAACCGGTGGCCAGCAGCACAACCTTGCGCGCGGCATTGGCCGACACCAGGCGATAGGCGCCCTTGGCGCTGAGCATCGCGCCATCGTGGCGCAGCTGCGGCAGGTTCTGGCGGGTGAGCGCCAGGACCGAGGGCGTCTGCGGCGATGCCAGCGCCAGGTTCCAGCATTCGGCGGTTTCCACCGCATCGGCCGGGCGGAACACCTGCAGGTTGGGGATCATGCGCAGGCTCATCACCGTTTCGATCGGCTGGTGCGTGGGGCCATCCTCGCCCAGGCCGATGGAATCGTGGGTGAGCACGTAGATCACGCGCGCGTGCTGCAGCGCCGACATGCGGATGGCATTGCGGCAGTAATCGGCAAAGACCAGGAACGTGCCGCCATAGGGAATGATCCCGCCGTGCAGCGCCATGCCATTCATCGCTGCCGACATGCCGAATTCGCGAATGCCGTAATAGACATAGCGCCCGGCATAGTCAGCCGGCCCGAACGGCGTCGTGGCCTTGGTCTTGGTACTGTTGGACCCGGTAAGGTCGGCCGAACCGCCGACCATTTCGGGCACCAGCGGAGTGAGCACTTCCAGCGCCAGTTCCGATGCCTTGCGCGAGGCGATGTTCTGGGTCTTGCCCAGCCATTCGCCAAAGGTGCGGCCCGCTTCTTCGCCAGAAGGCAGTTCGCCGGCCATGCGGCGCATCAGTTCGGCCCCTTGCGGATTGGCCGCCAGGCGCGCTTCCCATTCGCTGCGCAGGTCGCGGCCGGCGTCGCCCGTGGCGCGCCAGTTGGCCATGATATCCTCGGGGATTTCGAACGGCGCGGCGGTCCAGCCCAGGTATTCGCGGGCGGCGGCGATTTCGTCCTTGCCCAGCGGCGAGCCGTGCACGTTGTGGCCGCCCTGCTTGTTGGGCGCGCCCTTGCCGATCACCGTGCGGCACGAGATCAGCGAGGGGCGATCATCAGCCATCGCCGCGGCAATCGCGCGCTCGATATCGGCGAAATCGTGGCCATCGCAGTCTTCGGTGTGCCAGCCGCTGGCACGGTAGCGGGCCAGGACATCTTCGCTGGTCGACAGCGAGGTATCGCCATCGATGGTGATCTTGTTGTTGTCCCACAGCACGATCATGCGGCCCAGGCCCAGCGTGCCGGCCAGGCCCACGGCTTCGTGGTTGATGCCTTCCATCAGGCAGCCATCGCCAGCCACCACCCAGGTGCGGTGATCGACGAGGTCATCGCCGAACTGCGCATTCAAGTGGCGTTCGGCCATGGCCATGCCCACGGCCATGGCAAAGCCCTGGCCCAGCGGGCCGGTGGTGCATTCCACGCCAGGCAGCAGGAAGTTTTCCGGGTGGCCCGCGCAAGGGCTGTTCAGCTGGCGGAAGTGACGGATGTCATCCATCGTCGGCTGCTGATAACCCGACAGATGCAGCAGCGCGTAAAGCAGCATCGAGCCGTGCCCGGCCGAGAGCACGAAGCGATCGCGATCGGGCCACTTGGGCGCGGCAGGATCGAACTTGAGAAAGCGCGACCACAGCACCGTGGCAACATCGGCCATGCCCATCGGCATGCCAGGGTGGCCGGATTCCGCTGCCTGGACCGCGTCCATCGCCAGCGCACGGATCGCGTTGGCCATGGGTGCCAGCGCGGTCGGATCGCTTGTCATCTTCGGGTTGGTGTCCTTACTCGCGCGCCCGGCGCGGCCGGGGCGTCTGATTCGGGGAAATCGGGGTCTCTTTGGTTCCCCGGCTTGCCAGCGTCAAGCGCGGCGTCGGCCATGGCAGGTGATCGGGCCAATACCCAGCGCTGGGCCGTGCCGTTTGACAGCGCAATCGGTGCCCTGGCTGGCATGACCCGCCTTTTTGTATGCACAGGGGAACTTGCAGGCCACGGCCAGTGTGATACCGGATGAAATATGGCAATCATGGACGGCACTTCGGCAGCGCGCACTGCCACCAACGGCACAGGCACAGATGGCACCGGCGATCTCTTTTCGGCGATCGAGCGGGTCGAACTGGCGTTGGCCCGGCTGGAAGAGGTTGTCGCCCGCCGCGAGGCCGAGGCGGAAAGCGCAGCGGCGCACAACGCGCAGGCAGAACTGAGCGAGTTGAAATCACGCCACCGCAAGCTGCGCGAACGCGTCAGCGAGGAATTGCAGCAGCTTGACCTGCTGCTGTCGAGCCTGCCGCAGTAACAGCGCCGCATCCGATAGGGGCCAGGGGAACAACGAGCATGCAGATGACGAACGTGACTCTGGCCATCGGTGGACGGTCGCTGACCATTTCGGTTGCCGCCGGGGAAGAAGCCCACGCCGAAATGCTGGGCCGCATGATCGACGATCGGGTGCGCCGCTTGGGGAACATGGCCACGCAGGGTGAAGCGCGCATGCTGCTGTTTGCCGCGCTGATGCTGGCCGATGAACTGCACGAGGTGCACAGCCGCCCTGCCCCGGTTGCGCCGGCCGAGCCGGCTGCTCCGCCACCCGCACCAGCCGGGCCGCCGCCCGAATTGATCGCCCGCGTGACCAATCTCGCCGAGCGGGTGGAAAACCTGGCGCAAAAACTGGCGCTGCCCCTTGAGCCTGATGCCGCGAACGCCTAAATTGCATGGCGACGGGTTCTGCCCGGCACGCGCCGCATGAAACATCCCTGAGGCTATAAGCAAATCCAAGGGGGCTGTCCCTACCTGGGCCCTGGCACAGGCACATGGTCCCCACCTGACGTTGAGGCGTCAGAGGATTTTCCCGGAGAACGACCCATGGTGGGCCCGTCACCCCCCCCATTCCCGGACGAAGACAACGCCGTTGCCGCCAAGCAGGCCCTGCGCAAGGACCTGCGGGCGTGGCGCCGCGACCATGTCGAAGGGCTAGATCCGCGCACCCGCGCGCTGCTGTTCCGCCGCCCGCCCGCGCCGCTGATGGCGCTGATCCCGGCCGGCGCCACCGTGGCGCTGTACAATGCCAGCCAGTGGGAAGCGCCCGCGGCCAGCTATGCCACCTTCTTCCACGAGGCCGGGCACGCCGTGGCGCTGCCGTGGTTTGCCGATCGTGGCGCGCCGATGCAATTCCGCCAATGGCTGGTGCCGCCGCTCGACGATGTGCTGGAACCCGATCCCTGGGGCGTAAAGCAGCCAGCCGCCGATGCGCCGCTGCTTACGCCCGATGTGTTGTTCGTGCCGCTGGTGGGCTTCACCGCGCAAGGCCAGCGCCTGGGCCAAGGCGGCGGGCATTACGATCGCTGGCTCGAAGCCCATCCCGATGCCGTGCCGATCGGCATGGCGTGGGACGCGCAATGCGTCGACAGCCTGCCGCGCGAGGTGCACGATCGCCCGTTGCGCGCGGTGGTCACCCCTACCCGCCTCTACGGTCCGTTCTGATGGGCGAGCGCCAACCCCACTTCAATCCGCCGCCTCCGCCCACCTGGCGTAAGCCGGTGGGCATCCTGGCACTGATCGCCGCGCTGGCGATCTATGGCGGGTTCGTCATGGGCCTGGGCGAACAGATCGGCCGCCTGCCCGTCCTGGTGCAAGTGCCGATCTACCTGGTGCTGGGCACGATCTGGCTCTTGCCGCTGCGCCGCTTCCTGATCTGGATGGAAACCGGCCGCTGGGGCTAGGCCACGTGGACAGGCAGAGCTGACCATCAGCACGCCGAGCCATTTATGCCGGAAACGAAAAAGGCCTCCCGAAGGAGGCCTTTTTGAAAATCCACCAAGTGGCGCGAGTGACGGGGCTCGAACCCGCGACCTCCGGCGTGACAGGCCGGCACTCTAACCAACTGAGCTACACCCGCGTGCCCTTGGGGATTGCGCCTCTAAGACGCGGCCGATATGCTGTCAACTGCCAATTTGCTGTTTCCAGCCTTGGCGTGAAAGCCTTGTTCGAGCAAGGTTTTCGTTGACCAACAACATCTTACCCAAGGGGTGGCGCGAGTGACGGGGCTCGAACCCGCGACCTCCGGCGTGACAGGCCGGCACTCTAACCGACTGAGCTACACCCGCATTCCCCTTGGGGTGAGGCGCCTCTATGCCGGGCGGCCGCAGGTGTCAACAAAGGGTCATGCAGAATTTTCGCACCAAGCTGTGCAAAACTTGATCGGCACCCCGCAAACGCGGCGCGCCTTACACGGCGACCGGGGCGGCCAGATGCCCTTGCGGATGATAGCCCTCCACCACGAAGTCCTCGATGCGATAGTCAAAGATCGATTCCGGCCGCCGCGCGATGGCCAGGCGCGGATCGCCCGACGGCACACGCTGCAACTGCGCCTCGATCAGATCGGCATGGTTGAGATAGAGGTGGGTATCCCCGCCCATCCACACCAGTTCGCCGGGCTCAAGATCGCACTGCTGGGCCAGCATGTGCACGAACAGCGCCGCGCCCCACAGGTTGAACGGCAGGCCCAGCACCACATCGCAGCTGCGCTGATAGAGCACGCAAGACAGACGATTGCCCGCCACCTGGAACTGATAGGTTTTGTGGCACGGCGGCAGAGCCATGGCGTCAAGCTCCGCCACGTTCCACCCCTCCACGATGTGGCGGCGGCTGCCGGGATTTTGGCGCAGGCTTTCCACCAGGCCCGCCACCTGGTTCACCCCCTGCGCGCGGCGGCGAAACAGGCCGTCCTGGCCGGCTGGCTCATAGACCGGCCAATCGACCCACTGCTTGCCATAGACCGGGCCGAGATCGCCCCACTGCGCGGCAAAGGCGGCATCGGCCACGATCCGCGCGGAAAAATCGGCGCGGCTGATATCCTCGCCCGTTTCGCGACGATAGCGATCGAGCGGCCAATCGGTCCAGATTTCCACCCCTTGTGCGCACAGCGCGCGGATATTGGTATCGCCGGTCAGGAACCACAGGAATTCGCGCGTCGCGGTTTTCCAGAACACCCGCTTGGTCGACAGCAGCGGGACGCGGCCCTGCGACAGATCGAAGCGCAATTGCGTGCCAAACACCGCGCGGGTGCCCACGCCGGTGCGGTCCATCCGCTCGTCACCCTGTGTCCAGATCTGGCGCATCAGGTCAAGGTATTGCCATTCGAAGTGCGGGCTGTGGGATTCGGTGGGGCTCATCATGCCCACAGCCTTAGAAGTGCATGCGAGAATCGCAAATAGTGGCAAGCCTCACCGGGCGTTCACCGGAAACGAAAAAGCCGGCCAGAAGGCCGGCTTTTTCATGCCCCTGCAATGCAGGGAAAATAAGTGGTCGGGGAGAGAGGATTCGAACCTCCGGCCCCTGCCTCCCGAAGACAGTGCTCTACCAGGCTGAGCTACTCCCCGACCGGAGCGGTTCGGGCTAGGCCGTCCCCGCTGGGCAGGGCCGCCCTATATGCGGGCGATTCCGCACGCGCAAGCCCTGTTTCAAAAACTTATCAACAGTTTGTATGTTCTTCATATAAACCAATGAATTAGACGTACACATCAGCCTAGCGGGACCCCTTCGATAGTGATGCGATGCATCTCTCGGCGGTGGCCGTGGTAATCGTTATAGGCGTAATGCCAGGTCGCGCGGTTGTCCCAGAACGCGATCGAGCCCGGCTGCCAGTGGAAATCCTCATGGAATTCACTGCGGCGCGCATGATCATAGAGCCTGGCAAGCAGATCGGCCGAAGCCGCGTCTGACAGGCCGAGCACGCGCACGGTGAAGCTTGGGTTCACATAGAGCGCGCGCTTGCCGCTGAGCGGATGGGTGATGACTACAGGGTGCACCGGATCGTCGAGCACGTCGGCGGCGCCCGCGTTGCCGATGCGGCCATCGCGGCGAGTATCCTGCACGGCTTCATAGGCAGCGGCCTTGCTGCCAAACACGTGGCGGGCCGAATGCACCGCGCGCAGGCCATCGACCTCTTGCCGCAACGCTGCCGACAACGCGTCATACGCCGCATACATCGAGGCAAAGGCCGTGGCCCCGCCCTGCGGGGGCAATTCTCGCGCCACCAGAATCGAGCCCAGTGCAGGCGCGGCATCATAGGAATGATCGGTGTGCCAGCCGCCACCGATATTGTGCTGCTGTTCGGGCTCTTTCACGACCAAGGCAATTTCGGGATAACGCGGATGGGCCGCGAAAAAGCGGTTGATGTTGATCGGCCCCCAGGCACGGGCAAAAGCGATGTGCTGCTCCTCGCTGATCTGCTGATCGCGAAAGAACACCACGCCATGTTCGGCAAAGGCGGCGCGGATCGCCGCAAAGTCAGCCTCTGCCAGCGGGCGCGCGAGATCGACGCCGAGGATTTCGGCACCGACGCGGCCATGCTTGCGGATTTCGAGCGTCATGCCGGCACCTCTTGAGCGGGAGCAGATCGCGGGCCAGCCCCGGGCCGGAACGGCAGGGGGCCTTCCGCTTCCCGTGCGGCGCGGACCGCCGGCCGCGCCTCGAAACGCGCGGAGAACGCCGCAAGCGCAGGAAGATCGGCCAGGGCCGGGCCAAAATGCGGGACATAGCTGGCAAAGACGCCGAGATAGGCGTCGGCAATGGTGAAGCGATCGCCCACCAGCCATTCCGCCTCGCCCAGGCGATCCTCGATCGGCTGGAACGCTTCACGCAGGCGGCGCCGGGCGGCCTGGCGGATGCCCTCGTGCGCGGCTGGATCGTCGGAATAGAGGTGCGGGCGATTGCCGACCCGCTGCGTCGCGCCGTGGATCTCACTGTTGATATAGCCGATCCAGGCCTGGATCTGCGCCCGCTCGACCGTGCCGGCCGGCGCGAACAGCGCGGTGCCGGGGCGCTGGTCAGCCAGGAAGGGCAGGATCGCGGCGTTTTCGCCGATGACCGTGCCATTGTCGAGCACCAGGGCCGGAATGCGGCCGAACGGGGTCAGCGGGGCGAGATCGTCTCCCCCCGGCCCCAGCCGCAGCAACCGAACAGGCACGGGCAGATCAAGCTCGCGGATGATGACATGGGCCGGCAGGCTGGTCGCGCCGGGAGAGGCTAGCAATTGCATCGAGCCAGAGTGTCCTTGAGATGACCGAACGGGGAGCGAGCAGCCCTGCCCCCTCCCCGCGCGGTGAGAATGACCTGGTGGCCGTCAGGCCGGCTGGCCAGCGGTGGCGCGTTCCTGCCGCGTGGTGCGGCTTTCGCGGCCATCGATGCCCACCGGCACATCCCCCGCGACCGTGGCGCGGCGCAGCGTGCGGCGCTGCAGGCCGAAATCGGCGATCGCGCGGTGCTGCGTGCTGCGGTTGTCCCAGAACGCCACGTCACCCGGTTGCCAGCGCCAGCGTACGGTGTTTTCCGGCTTGGTGATGTGGTCTTGCAGGATATTGAACAGCCGCGCCGAATCCGCCTCGCTCAGGCCGACGAAGCGCTTGACGAAGTGGCCCAGCAGCAGGCTGCGCTGCCCGCTGACAGGATGGACCCGCACCACCGGATGCTCGGTTTCATAGATCGTCGAGGCGAACACCGACTTGTGATAGAGCGTGCGCTCCTTGGCCGTGTCGCTGGCATCGGCCGATGTGCCAGCCGCCGCGAGCGTGGCGGCGTAATCGTAATCGTTGCTGTGCACCGCCCACAGGTTGTTGACCAGTTGGCGCAGCGGTTCGGGCAGGCCTTCGTAGGCCGTCTCGCCATTGGCCCACAGCGTATCGCCGCCCGCCTCGGGAATGGTGATGCCGCGCAGGATCGATGCCTTGGGATAGGCCGCCAGGAACGTGACGTCGGTATGCCACGATGACGCGGCATAGCCTTCCTTGCTGTCGAGTTCGAGCAGATAGCGCGAACCTTCGGCAACCGGCACCGTGGGGTGGGCAACGGGATCGCCGAACAGCGCGGTCAGCGCCTCGTGCTCGGCATTGTCGAGGTGTTGTTGCCCCCGGAAAAACAGCACCTTGTGCCGCACCAGCGCAGCCTCGATCGCCCGCACGGTGGCGCCGTCAAGATCGCCCGACAGCGCCAGGCCGTGAACCTCGGCGCCGATGCGGCCGGTCACGGGGCGGATATCGAGCGGGGACGCGGGGTCTTTGGCATTGGGATAGCTGGCAACGATAGTGGCCATGGGAATTCTCCTGAACATGGGCCGCGCGCAAGGCATCGCCCGGCAATGGGCCGGCGCGCGCGAACGAAGGGATGGAACGAGAAAGTCAGGTTGGGTGGCGGCGCGGATCACGCGCCGCGCATCAACACATTCGTCGGGTCTTGTGCATCGTATCACCTCGATCGGATGGAGGGATCACGAAGCCTGGCGATGTCGCCCCAGCGTTCGCGCGCTTTAGCCGTTGGTATCGCGGAGCAAGCTGCTTCCCATCAAAAGCCGCGGGCCGATGGTTCGGGCGCAAGGCCCGCTTTTCCTGGCCGGGGAAAAGACTTGCGAACTATCTCTACTCTATCGCTTGACTATGACATGGCAAGCCCGGATCGCTTGGAGGAAGCCAAGTTTTGCCTGCCCTCCCCCAAGTGGAATTATCCCTGCGAGCCGCGATCGGCCTGGGCCAGCCAGCGATCACGGCTGGCATCAGAAACCAGCCCCGCTGCATCGCGCGCAGCCAGCTGGCGACGGATATCGCCATGGCGCCGCTCGTCGATGGGAAACCCATGGATCACTGCGGCCGAGATCACGTGGCCTAGCGCTGGCCCCAGGGCGAACAGCCACTTGAGATGTTCGAGCACGCCGGCCGGATTGGTCCCGCGCGGATCAAACCCGATCCACGCGGCCAGCGGCAGGGCCACGCCGATCGCCAGGGCCACGCCAGCCTTGTCAGACAGCGAGAACACCGAAAAGAACAGGCCGATGCGGTCCTCACCGGTGCGCAGGCGGTGATAATCGGCCACGTCCGCCACGATCGAGCGCAGCATGAGATTGCCCGATCCCTGGGCCAGCCCCTGCGCCACGGTCAACGCCAGCAGCAGCGCGACAGAGCCCGGCGCCAGCGCGAGGAGTGCCAGGTTGATCGCCACCTGGGTCAATTCCCCGGCGACAGCAGCGCGTTCCTTGCCCACGCGGCGGCCGATCGCCAGCCACAGCGGGCAGGCAAAGATGCCAAACACATATTGCAGCAGGAACAAGCCGGGCGCCCAGGCGGGATGGCCCATGTAAAAGCTGATGAAGAATACGAACAGCGCGGTGCGCACGCCCTGTGCCAGCCGCACGGCAAAGTTCGAGGCCAGCACGCTCAGCAGCATGCCTTCGCCAAAGACCAGGCGCAGCGTATGCCACACCCGCACCGGATCTTGCGCGCCGGCCGGCGGGGGCGGTTCGGGCAGCGCACGAATGCCCAGCGGCAGGGTGATCAGCAGCAGGGCAAAGACCATCGCCCCCATTGCTGCCAGTTCCAGCCGGGGCTGGCCGGCCAGCCGCGTAACCAGCAGGCTGGGCAGGACCAGCGCCAGCAGCAGCGCCACGCAGGTCAGCGCCTGGCCATAGGTGGTGATGCGCGTCCGCTCGTGATAGGCGCCGGAAAGTTCGCCCATCCACGCCGCCAGCGGCGTCGCCATCATCGAATAGCCCAGATAGAGCACGAACAGTGCAGCCGACAGCGCCAAGGGGCCAAACCAGGCAGGCGGCAGGAACACCGGCACCGCACCCAGCGCAAAGATCGCGGCCCCCACCGCAATCCACGGCCGGCGGCGGCCCCAGCGGCTGCGCGTGCGGTCAGACAGCAGGCCGATCGCCGGATCGATCACCGCATCCCACAGCCGCGCCAGCAGGAAAATCACCCCCACCGTGCCCAGCGAAAAGCCGAACGCGCTGGCATAGAGCGGCGGGACATAGGTGCTGAGCGGCACTTCCACCGCGGCAAGCGGCATGCCCAGGCTGGAAAAGGCAATCAGCCGCGCCGGGCCAAGCCGCGTGGGCGCCGCGGCGGGCGGCGCGCGCCGGGCAGCATCGAGGGCAAGCGTGCTCATGCAACAAGCTCCTTCGTCTGGGGGGAAAGCGGCGCAGGAAAGTCGGCATCGGGCCGCGCCAGGCCAAGGTTTTCGCGCAAGGTGGCGCCTTCGTATTCCTCGCGAAACAGGCCGCGCCGGCGCAGTTCGGGGAGCACCAACGCGATCACGTCATCAAGGCCTGCGGGAAAGATCGGCGCCAGGATGTTGAAGCCATCGGCCGCGCCATCCTCGAACCAGGCCTGAAGTTCGTCGACCACTTCGGCCGGCGTGCCCACCAGCACGAGATGCCCGCGGGCGGCAGACATGCGCGAGACCAACTGGCGCACGCTCAAGCCCTGCTCCAGCGCGAGGTCGTAAAACAGCTTTTGCCGGCTCTGCCATCCTTGCGTGAATGGCGGCGGTGGCGGCGGCGCGTCGAGATCGACGGTGGTCAGATCCCAATCGAGGAAGGTGCGGATCGACGCGAGCGCACCGGCCACATCGACAAAAGCCTGCAAGCGCGCCAGCTTGGCCTCTGCCTCTGCCCGCGTGGGTGCAACATAGATGCTGACACCGGGCATCACCAGCAGGCTGTCACGCGAACGGCCCAGTGCCTGCGCCTTGTCCTTGAGTCCCTGGGCAAAGGCGCGCGCTGCGGCGCGGCTTTGCTGCGCGGTAAACACCACCTCGGCGGTGGCGGCGGCCAGCGCCTGGCCATCATCAGACGATCCGGCCTGGACGATCACCGGATGGCCCTGCGGCGGTCGCCCGGTCTGCAACGGGCCAGCCACGCGGAAGTGATCGCCAGCATGATCCACACGGCGCAACCGTGCCGGGTCATAATAGCGGCCGCTGGCCTGGTCGGCCTGGATGGCATCGTCGGCAAAGCTGTCCCACAGCTGCTTGACCACCGCCACATGCTCGGCCGCGATGGCATAGCGCGCGGCGTGGGCCAGTTGATGGTCCAGCCCGAAATTGGCCGCCTCGGCATCGCTGCCCGAGGTGACGAGGTTCCACCCCGCCCGGCCGCCGGAAAGCTGGTCGAGCGCGGCAAACTTGCGCGCGACATGATAGGGCTGGAGATAGGTGGTGGAAACCGTCGCGATCAGCCCGATATGGCTGGTGTGGGTGGCCAGGGCCGAAAGCAGCGTCAGCGGTTCGCCGGTATAGACGGGTGCGGTATAGCTGATCGCCTCGGGCGTGGCGCCGAACAACGCCACGTTGTCGGCCAGGAACACGGCGTCGAACTTAGCAGCTTCGGCCTTTTTTGCCAGATCGCGCCAATATTCGAACCGGAAAGGCGCGCGCGGATCGACATCGGGATGGCGCCAGGCGGCGGCATGATGCCCCACCCCGAACAGGAATGCGCCCAGCTTCATCTGGCGTTTGCCGCCGGCATGGCGATGTGCGGTATGGTCGGCCATGGTCAAAACGTCCGCGTGATGGTGCCGCCGAACGTGCGCGGATTGCCATAGACCTCGATCACCGGGGCCGAGGCACTGGCCGCGCCGTAGGAGACGGCATAGCGTTCGTTGGTCACGTTCTTGGCCCAGGCCTGAAGCTGCCAGCGGTTGTCCTGCGTGCGCAGGCCCAGCCCCACGTTGGTGATCGCTACCGGCGCCTGCCAGCCATAGACCGAGCGCGGGTTGATGTAGGCAATCCGGCTTTTCCAGCTGGTGTTGGCATAGCCGGTGAGGTTCCATTCCCCACCGATCGGCTGATCAAGATCGATCCCGCCCTGCACCGTCCACTTGTTGGAACCGGCCACCTGATAGCCGGTGAGCGACAGGGGCCGCGCGGCGCCGCCATTGGCCAGCTGGAATTCCAGCGGCGCGGGCGCATCGGCATAATCCAGGTACTTGGCGTCGTTATAGGCAAGATTGGCATTGAACCCCAGCGCCCGCACCGGGCGCCACGTCGCCTCGAACTCGAACCCGCGCAGCCGCACCTTGCCCACGTTGGCGAGATAGGTGCCGAACGAGGCATTGGCCTGGTCGACGCGGGTGCCCTGATAATCGGTGATCGTGTTGTTGTAGAGGTTGAGGTTGACGGTGGCCTTGCCGCCGGCCCAACTGGTCTTGATCCCGGCCTCGAAATCGGTGGACTTTTCCGGCCGGGTGATCACCAGCGCGGCCTGGCTCGCCGTGGCCGAAGTATTGGCCGCGCCCGATTTTTCGCCATGGCTGGCCGAGGCATAGAGCAGCACGTTGGGCGTCACCTGCCACGCCGGATTGACCAGCCAGGCCAGCGAGCCACGGCTGACCTGGTTGGCCAGCGTATAGGCGCCGGCCGCGCTGCCGCTCGTCCCGCCCAGGTTGTTGAGCAGCGCCTGCCGCGCCGTGGCGCCAGCGGGATTGAGCGCGCCGGTGCCCAGGGCATAGCCGGCAATATTCACCTGCTTCTTCTCCCAGGTGTAGCGCAGGCCGCCGGTGAGCGAGAACGTGGAGGTGAGATGCGCGGTCACCTGGCCAAAGCCGGCCAGGCTGTCGATCGTCAACCGGCCGTCGCGGTCATACTCCAGCCCGTCGATGAACGAGGACGGCACCCCTGCCCCCAGGAAAAACGTCGAGGCGTCTGATCCGAAGATCGTGCGCAAGTTGCTGCGCAGCTTTTCGTGCAGGTAAAACGCGCCCACCTGCCAATCGATCGTGCTGCCCTTGGCCGAGGCGAGCCGCAGTTCCTGCGAATACTGATTGACGTCAACATCATAGCCCGCACGGTAGATATCCAGCGGGGTGTAGTCGCTATCGTTGTAGGGCCGGAAATAGAGCCGCCGCCATGCGGTAACGCCGGTCAGGTTCACACCGCCCAGATCCCAGTTGATCTCGTTGGAAAGACCATCGGTCTTGGCGATCAGGCGATCCTGGTTGTTGAGGTTGGCGTTGTAGGGCCCGTTGAGATTGGGGGTATAGCCAAACCGCGCCAGCTTGGCGCTCCAGCTACCGGCGCGCGGCGAATTGACCGTGCCATCCAGGTTCAGGTTCTGTGTCACGTCCGCCACTGGCGGGTAGAAATTGTTGTATTCGTTGGATTCGTAATGTTCGGCGATCAGGCGTGAGGACACAGTGGCGCTGGGCGTGAACAGCAGTTGCCCGCGCGCCGACCAGCGATCGTTGCCCAGCAGCTTGACGCCGTTATAGGCGTTGGTGATCCAGCCGCCGCCCTTGCTTTCGGCAAAGGTCAGCCGATAGGCCAGCTTGTCATCGATGATCGGCCCGGTGGCATTGGCGCGCAGCTGCACCGCATCGTAATTCCCATAGGTGGCTTGCAGCGTATAGGAAGGCTCGAACTGGGGCTTGGCCGTCTGCACGATCACTGCGCCGATCGTGGTGTTCTTGCCCAGCAGCGTGCCCTGCGGCCCGCGCACCACCTGGATGTTTTCCAGGTCGACGAAATCGAGCCAGGAAAAGCCCACGTGGGTGAAGAACACGTTGTCCACGATCAGGCCAACGCCGCCTTCGGCGCCATCGTTGCTGGCATTGCCGCCCAGCCCGCGAATGTAGAGGCCGGAAACGCGGGTATTCTGTTGCAGCGCGCCGAAATTGGGCACGCGCAGGGCAAATTCGCTTACCCGCTCGATCCGCTTGGCAGTCAGTTCCGCGCCGGAAATGGCCGAGATGGCCAGCGGCACATCCTGCAGCCGTTCTTCGCGGTGGCGGGCCGTGACAGTGATGGCATTGGCATCGGGCACATCCGGGCTGGCTGGGTCGGCGACCGGTGCCGGCGCCTGTTCGGCCGGCGCCGCCGCAGTTTCGGCTGCCTGGGCCAGGCTTGGCAAAGCCAGTGCGGTGGAGGCGAGCAGCAGGGCGCCCAGGCCCGTGGCCGGGCGGGTGGCATGGAAAATCGACATGGAAAAGCGGTCCCTCATGGACTGAAGGCGCAAGGCGGCCTGCCGCGTGCGGGGCATCGCCGCGCGGCCTTGCGCAATCTGGATATGATTATGGTCAGGCCCAGGCGCAGCCGTGGTCTGCACGGTGGCTGGGCGCGGGCATTATGCCGCTATCGTGTGCATTGCATCGTATCACCCCTGAAACAGCGGGGAACACGAAGCCTGGCGATGTCGCCCCAGCGTTCGCGCGCTTTAGCCGTTGGTAACGCGGAGCAAGCTGCTTCCCGATCAAAAGCCGCGGGCCCGTGGCGGCCGCTGAGGGCCGGCGCAGCATCGGGCCAGGCCGCTGCGTCTTGATCTCTATTTATTTGATAGACTTTTTACCGTCAAGCGATGGCGTGGGATGGAAGCGGCAAAGCAATTCTTGGGCACGGCCAAGCCAGGGTGCCCCCAACGGTTCCCTGCCCTTTCGGGAACCGCGCGGCCCGCCCGCTGGTTTTGGGAAACAGTCCAGCAATCAAACCAGAAAGAACCGCGGCCATGGACCGGATTTTCACCGCATTTGCCAATCGCGTTTCGGCCTTGGCGGGGCAACCGGCGAGTTTCGCGCTGGCCACGCTGATCATCGTCGTCTGGGCCGTGTCGGGCCCGATCTTCGCCTGGTCAGACACCTGGCAGCTGGTGATCAACACCGGCACCACCATCGTCACGTTCCTGATGGTCTTCGTCATCCAGAATGCGCAAAACCGCGATGCTGCGGCGATGCAGGCCAAGCTGGACGAGCTGATCCGCGCCCTGGAAGGCGCGCGGGGCGATTTCATCGGGATCGAGCATCTGTCCGACAGCAAGATTTCCAACATTCGCACCGCGCTGGAACAGGAAAGTGGCTGCGATACTGACCGAGCCAGTGTCGAAGAAAGCGTGGAGGTGCTGCTGCGCCGCCGCTGACAATTGCAAATGACACGATTGGCGACAAAAAGCGCACAGACATGCCCTTTTTATCAATGGCATCACCTGCATCAAACTCTTTCAGATGAAACCGTCTTCGTCTAGGTTGCGCGCCGTTGAGGGGTCAACAAGGATGAATGCAACTGTGAAACTTCGCATGATGGTCTTGGCATCGACGGCATTGGCCGTGGCGATGCAGCCGGCCCTGGCCTCTCCGGCGTCTCGCGCAAAGGCGGCACCCGCTGCCGCCAGCGCTCAGAGCGGGCCGATTGGCGGCTGGGGTGTCGATCTTTCCGGGCGCGATCTTTCGGTCAAGCCAGGCGATGATTTCGATACTTACGCCAACGGCAAGTGGAAGGCGCGCACGCCCATTCCCGAAGACCGGCCCAACATCGGCACGCTTGCCCTGATCGACGAGCAAGTGCAGGCGCAGATGAAGGATCTGGTCGCCGCCATGCCCGCGACCAGCCAGGTCGGCGCGCTCTATGCCAGCTTCATGAACGAGGCGGCGGTCGAACAGCGCGGCCTCGCCCCGCTCCAGGCCGATGTCGCCAAGGTCATGGCGATTGCCGACAAGACCGCCTTTGCCCGCGCCATGGGCGGCACCGAAGGAAACTTTGGCATCAGCCTGGTCGATTATGGCGTAGGCCCCGATACCGCCGATGCGGGGCTGAATGTCCTCTCGCTTGGCCAGGGCGGCCTGGGCCTGCCGGAACGCGATTATTACCTCAAGCCCGCCTTCGCGCCGCAACGCGAGGCCTACGTCGCCTATATCACCCGCACGCTGCAAACGCTGGGCGTGGCCGATCCGGCAGCAGCGGCCGCAAAGATCATGGCGTTTGAAACCGAGATCGCCACGCGCAGCTGGGATATCGCCCGCCGCCGCGATCGCAGTGCCACCAACAACCCGATGTCATCGGCCGAATTTTCCGCCTATGCGCCCGGGATCGACTGGACGGCCTTCTTCGAAGGCGCGCATATCGCCCCGCAAAGCCGCATGATCGTGCGCGAAAATACCGCGATCCGCGATCTGGCGGCGCTCTATGCCAACACCCCGCTCGACACGCTCAAGCTGTGGCAGGCATTCCACGTGGCCGACCAGGCTTCGCCCTATCTGACCAAGGCGATGGTCGACAGCCGCTTTGCCTTTACCCGCACGCTCACCGGCGTGGGCCAGCTCAAGCCGCGGTGGAAGCGCGGGCTGGATCTGGTCAACAGCCAGTTGGGCGAAGCGGCCGGCCAAGCCTATGTCGCGCGTTACTTCCCGCCATCGTCCAAGGCGCGGATGCAGGAACTGGTCGCCAACCTGCGCGCCGCCTTTGAAAAGCGTATTGCCGCCAATCCGTGGATGAGCGCGCCGACCAAGGACGCTGCGCTTGCCAAGCTGGCGCGGATCGACGTGATGGTTGGCTATCCCGACAAGTGGCGCGATTATTCGGCGTTGGTGATCAAGCCTGACGATCTCTACGGCAACGTTACCCGCGCCGCGCGCTTCAATGCCGACTATGCAATGGAAGACCTGGGCAAGCCGGTGAACCGCAAGAAGTGGGGCATGAACCCGCAGACGGTGAACGCCTACAACGGCGGGGCCAAGCTGCAGATCGTGTTCCCCGCCGGCATTCTCCAGCCGCCGCTGTTCGATCCGCGCGCCGATGATGCGGTAAACTATGGCGCCACAGGCGCGATCATTGGCCACGAAATCAGCCACAGCTTTGACGACCAGGGCCGCAAGATCGACGCCAAGGGCGCCATATCCGACTGGTGGACGCCCCAGGATGCCGAGCGTTTCGAGGCGGAAGCCAAGGTCTTTGGCGATGAATATGCCCGCTTTGAAGCGGCGCCGGGCGCCTTCATCAATCCCAAGCTGACGATGGGCGAAAATATCGCCGATCTTGCCGGCCTGCAGGTGGCGCTCGATGCTTATCACAAGTCACTGAACGGCAAGCCCGCGCCAGTGATCGACGGGCTGACCGGCGACCAGCGCTTCTTCCTCTCGTTTGCCCAGGCCTGGCGCGCCAACCAGCGCGTGGATTCGCTGCGCAACCAGGTCACCACCGACCCGCACAGCCCCGCGCGCTTCCGCATCCTCGGGCCGCTGCCCAATATCGAAGCGTGGTATCAGGCCTTTGGCGTCAAGCCGGGCAACACCATGTACATCCCGCCCGAAAAGCGCGCCAAGCTGTGGTGAGCTAGGTAGAGAAAAGCCCCCTTCTCTTCAGAGGAGGGGGTTTGGGGGTGGTGCAAGGCCATACGCAAACGCGCGCCTGCACCATTCGAATTTTCAGCTAAATCCGCTGGTCAACAGCAAATTTCAGGGGTGGTTTCCACCACCCCCAACCCCCTCCTCTAAAGAAGAGGGGGCTTTTTTGTGCCTCAATCCAGCTTGGCGCGGATCTTGGCGATCAGCTTGGCGATGCGATCGGCCGCTTCGGTGAAGGTTTCCACATCGGCGCGGTTGTTGTTGCCGCGCGCTTCCTTGGCGGATTCGAGATAGCCTTCCAGGTCCACCTCGAGCGCGTCGACGATCATTTCGCCTTCATCTTCGCTCAGCGTCAGCTTGATGGTCTTGTCCACAATCGGTTCCTTCGGATTTTTCGGAATGGAAAACCCCGGCCAGCCTGCGCCAGCCGGGGTTGAAAAGTTGCGATCAGCAGCAGGCTCAGGCCGCCAGGCCGTGGCAGTGCTTGTACTTCTGGCCCGAGCCGCACGGGCAAGGCGCGTTGCGGCTGATGCCCTGGCCGGCATAGGGATCTTCGCCCGCCGCCACAGCAGCGCCCGTCGCCTGGCCGCCACCGAGCGCGCCGAGCATGGCAGCAGCGCCAGGCACCTGCGGCACGGCATCGTTTTCACCGGTGAACGGATCGATGTGGCTGGTGAGGAAATCGGGCAGTTCGGGCAGCTGGAAGTCTTCCATCGGCTGCATGCGGATTTCGCTGATCATCAGAATGCGCGTCACGTCCTCGCGGATCGCGTCGAGCATCTTTTCAAACAGGCCAAAGGCTTCCTGCTTGTATTCATTGATCGGCGTCTTCTGCGCATAGGCGCGCAGGAACACCACCTGGCGCAGCGCGTCGAGCGTGGCGAGGTGTTCCTTCCAGTGGTGATCCAGGCGTTCGAGCAGGATCGACTTTTCCAGGTTGCCCCACGATGCACGGTCCACCGTGTCGAGCTTGGCCGCCATGTGCGCATCGGCCAGCGCGATCAGGCGCTCGCTGATCAGCTCGGCTTCCACCGCGTCTTCTTCCAGCCAGTCATCGAGCGGCGGCGTCATGCCCAGTACGTCGGCCACGCGTTCCTTGAGGCCGGCGATATTCCACTGTTCGGGATAAGAACCCGGCGGGCAGGCATCACCAACCATGGCATTGATCGTGTCGTGGCGCATATCCACCACAACATCGTCCACCGCATCGGCATCCATGATGTCGGCGCGCTGCTCGTAGATCACCTTGCGCTGGTCGTTCATCACGTCGTCGTATTCGACAACCTGCTTGCGGATATCGTAGTTGCGCGCTTCCACCTTCTTCTGCGCGGTCTCGATCGCCTTGGACAGCCACTTCGAGCCGATCGCCTCGCCATCGGCAAGGTTGGAATTCATCATGCGGGCAAACAGCGTGTCGGGCCCGAAGATGCGCAGCAGATCGTCTTCCAGGCACAGGTAGAACTTCGACAGGCCCGGGTCACCCTGGCGGCCCGAACGGCCACGCAGCTGGTTGTCGATGCGGCGGCTTTCGTGCCGCTCGGTGCCGATCACGCAAAGGCCGCCGGCTTCCAGCACCTTGGCCTTTTCCGCGTCGATCTCGGCCGCCATGCGCGCGATCGCGGCATCGCGCTCCGGCCCTTCGGGCACGTCGCGCAGCTCGTCCTCCATGCGGAATTCAAGGTTGCCGCCCAGCTTGATGTCGGTGCCGCGCCCGGCCATGTTGGTGGCGATGGTCACCGCGCCAAGGCGGCCGGCCTGGGCCACGATGTGCGCTTCCATTTCGTGGAAACGGGCATTGAGCACCGCGTGCTTGACGCCTTCGCGGTTGAGGAACTCGCTCAGCAGTTCCGACTTCTCGATCGACACGGTGCCGACCAGCACCGGCTGGCCGATCTCGTTCTTCTCGCGGATCAGCTTGGCGATCGCGGCAAACTTGTCGAGCGTGTTCTTGTAGAACTCGTCTTCCTCGTCCACGCGCTGCACCGGCACGTTGGTGGGAATGGTGACGACATTCATCTTGTAGATTTCGAAGAACTCGGTCGCCTCGGTCGCGGCCGTCCCGGTCATGCCCGAAAGCTTGGGATACATGCGGAAGTAGTTCTGGAAGGTGATCGAGGCCATGGTCTGGTTTTCAGGCTCGATCTTGACGCCTTCCTTGGCCTCCACCGCCTGGTGCAGGCCATTGGACCAGCGCCGGCCATCCATCATGCGGCCGGTGAACTCGTCGATGATGATGACCTTGTCGTCCTTGACGATGTAGTCGATGTCACGCTTGAACATGACATTGGCTTTCAGCGCCTGGTCGAGGTGGTGCACCACCATGGTGTTTTCGACGTCATAGAGGTTGGAGCCAACCAGCAGGCCATCTGCCTCCAGCGCGCGCTCCACCCATTCCACGCCGTCTTCGGTCAGGGTGATGCTCTTGGTCTTTTCATCGGCTTCATAGAGCGACGGATCGATCTGCTTCACCACCGCATCGACCGAGATATAGAGGTCGCTCTTGTCGTCGGTGGGGCCGGAAATGATCAGCGGGGTGCGCGCCTCGTCGATGAGGATCGAGTCCACTTCGTCGACGATCGCATAGTTGAACGGCCGCTGCACCATCTGCGAGCGTTCGTGCTTCATGTTGTCGCGCAGGTAGTCGAAGCCCAACTCGTTGTTGGTGGCATAGGTGATGTCGGCCTCATAGGCCTCGCGCCGCTCATACTCGTTGAGGTTGGGCACGATCACGCCCACCGTCAGGCCAAGGAACTTGTAAAGCACGCCCATCGTCTCGGCGTCGCGCTTGGCGAGGTAGTCGTTCACGGTCACGACGTGAACACCCTTGCCTTCCAGCGCGTTGAGGTAGACCGCCAGTGTTGCCACCAGGGTCTTGCCTTCGCCGGTGCGCATTTCGGCGATTTCGCCGCGGTGCAGCACCATGCCGCCGATCATCTGCACGTCAAAGTGGCGCATGCCCATGGTGCGCACGGCCGCTTCGCGCACCGTGGCAAAGGCTTCGGGCAGCAGGTCATCGAGGCTGGCGCCCGCTTCGAGGGCAGCGCGGAACTTCACCGTCTGCGCGGCAAGCTGCTCGTCGCTCATCGCTTGCACTTCCGGCTCGAAAGCGGCGATCTTCTTCACCTGCTTGTCGAGCGACTTGACGTAGCGATCGTTGGACGAACCGAAAATGGACTTGGCAAGGGCGCCGAGCATGGCGGTGTTTCCTGTTATGCAAATGGGTATGGCAAGTGCCGGGCGCGGGCCGTGATAAAATTCGGGCGCGCATCGGGCCGGCAACGCGAAAGTCAGGGATTGGTGCCCGCAACGGGGCAACAGCGCGGCTTATTCGCGCGCGCGGTCGCTGCGATAGGTGGCCGTGCTGGCCAGCGCGAGCGGCGCGAACATCGCCGGCACGGCCTGCTGCGCCACGTCGAAAACCGGGCGCGCGGCGCGCACCCGCGCCGCCTGGACCACGCAATGCGCGGCCACCGGGGCCACTGCCAGCCCGGCATGCTCGGCCCCCGCCACTTCGGTGCGCGTGGTGGCATTGGCCACCTCGGGCAGCGACAGGCCGCTGAGCAGGGCAAACAGGACAAGCAAAAAGCGCATTGCGATGGGAGATAGGGAACGGCTCGCCGCGCGTAAAGCGCAATCGGCAGATTTTGATTCAACCCATGCGCCGGAACGCGCGCTCAGGACGCATCGTCCACAGCGATGGTAAAGGTTACCGTCACCCGCTTGGCAACGGTTCTGCCCGTCGCGTCCTTTGCCGGGGCAAACCGCTTGCCCACCGGGCAGGAAATCAGGCCGGCCCCCGGTGCAACCTCATGCCATTCCCCGCCATTTTCAGACGCCTCGCAGCGCAACACCTTGCCGTCGGCACCAACCACGAACGCCATCTGCTGCTTGGTGGGCGCCGGAACAACATTGAGGCCGTTGCCGCCTCCCCCACCGGGCAGGCGCCAGTTGATGGAACTGCGAAAGGTATCGCCCACAGGCTTGCCATGCTTGGTGCCGGGCACGAACCGCGCCCGTGCCATCAGTATCCGGCACGTGGTATCATCCAGCTGCGACGAACCGCTGCTTGCCGTCACTTCGCAAGTCGTCGGCATGCCAGTGTCGTCATATGTCAGGGCAAAGTGGACTGCGCCCTGTTCGGCATTGCGCAGTGCGCTGGCCGGATAATCCGCCGCCGAGATCCACGTCCCGGGATTGGTGACAGGCCGTCCCGGGGTCGAGTCTTGCGCCAGCGCCGGCATCCCGATCAGCAACCCGATGGCCAGGCTCGTCGCCGTCAGTTTCCGCGCCATTGCCCCGTTCCCTGTCCCTGATGCGTTGTAGCCACCGTGATGATGCGCGAACACGGGCGCGTCAACCGGGATGGCGCGGTTCATGGCACATCTTCGACCGCAACGGAAAACGTGGTGGTCACGCGCCGCGCCACCGGCTTGCCGCTGGCATCGCGCGGAATGGGGAATGTCTTGCCGGCCGGACAGGCGACCAGGCCGGACCCGGCTGGCACCTCGTGCCGTTTGCCATCGTTTTCCACCGCCTCGCACCGCGCCACCGTGCCATCGGCGGCAATGGTATAGACCAGTTGGCCCTTGTACGCGGTCGGCAGCGTCGGCGGCGTGTCGGTTTCCTCCTCGTCGCTATCTTCAGGGATGCTCCACCGCACCGAACTGGTATAGGCGCTCGCCACCGGCTTGCCATTGCGGGTGCCGGGTATGAAGCTGGCCCGCAACAGCAAAACCCGGCAGGTGGTGGCGTCGAGATCGGCATAGCCGCTGCTTGCCGTCACCTCGCAATCGGTCACCTTGCCCGTCTCGTCATAAGTCAGGCGGAAGCCGGTCGTACCGGTATCGTTGTTGCGCAGCGCCGCGGGCGGATAGTCATCAGGCAAAACCCATTGCCCGGCATCGCCATTGGGCTTGGCCGGTGTTTCGACCGGCGGGCGCGATCGCGGGCGCGCCATCGCCGCACCCGGCGCGCAGAGCATTACTCCCAAGCCGATCAAGACCGCGTGGCGCATCGCATGCTGCATGTGTCTGTTTCCCCGTTTCACGGCAAAGTGATGCCGGTGCCACATTCTTGCGTCAATTGTCTGCCCAGCGGCGTGCCGCGGCCGGCTCAGCCATGGACGGCGGGAAATCGAATCGCTAGGGAACGCGGCCATGTCAGACGCCGTTTCCCCGCTCGCCTCGCCCTTCCCCGCCCTGCCCGCGATTGCCGGCGTGACCCCGCGCGTGGCCCGTGCCGGGTACAAGGATTGGGGACGCTGTGACCTCACCTATGTGGAGCTGGACGAAGGCACGGCCGTGGCCGGTGTGTTCACCCGCAATGTGTGCTGTTCCTCGGAAGTGGAGCTGGGGCGGCAGAATGTAGCACAAGGCGCCGCGCGCGCGCTGGTGGTCAATGCCGGCAATTCCAACGCCTTTACCGGCTATCGCGGGCGCGAGGCGGTGGAAGCGATCATGGACCAGGTCGCCACCCACCTGGGCTGCGCGCGCGAGGCAGTGTTCGTCTCGTCCACCGGCGTGATCGGCGTGCCGCTGCCCAAGGACAAGGCCCGCGCCGGGATCGAAGCGGCGCTGCTGGCCCTGCCCTGCACCTGGGAAGAGGCGGCCAACACCATCGGCACGACCGACACCTTTGCCAAGGGCGCCACGGCCACCGCGATCGTGGGCGATACCACGGTAACGCTTGCGGCGATCATCAAGGGTTCGGGCATGATCGCCCCCGACATGGCGACGATGCTGGGCTATATCTTTACCGACGCCGCGGTTTCGCCCACCTTCCTGCAGGAATGCCTGTCGGCCGCCAACCAGCGCACTTTTTCGTGCATCACGGTCGATAGCGACACCTCCACCAGCGACACGGTCATGGCCTTTGCCACCGGCAAGGCGGGCAACGCCCTGCTCACCAGCCGGGACGACGTAGGCGGGGAAGCCTTTGCCGCCGCGCTGGAGCAGGTGTGCCGCGAACTGGCGCACCTGGTGGTCAAGGATGGCGAAGGCGCGCAGAAGTTCATCGCCGTTGCCGTTTCCGGCGCTGTTTCCGACGAAAGCGCCCGCCGTGTCGGCCTGGCCATCGCCAATTCGCCGCTGGTAAAAACCGCCATCGCCGGCGAAGACGCCAACTGGGGCCGCGTGGTGATGGCCGTGGGCAAGGCGGGCGAACCGGCCGACCGCGATCGCCTGTCGATCGGCTTTGGTGGCACCTGGGCGGCCAAGGACGGCCAGCCACTCGCCGATTACGATGAAGCGCCGGTGGCCGCGCACCTCAAGGGCCGCGAAATTTCGATCGAGGTCGACCTGGGCCTCGGCCAGGGCCGCGCCACGGTGTGGACCTGCGACCTGACGCATGGCTACATCTCGATCAACGCCGATTACCGGAGCTGAGCTGCCATGCTGGTCATCTGGGGGCGGATCAATTCGCACAACGTCAAGAAGGTGGTGTGGGGCGCGCACGAATGCGGCCTGGATTTCGAGCGGCGGGATATGGGCGGCAGCTTTGGCTATACGCCCGAATACCTGGCCAAGAATCCCAACCGCCTGGTGCCGATGATCGACGACGGCAGCGTGACGGTGTGGGAATCGAACGCCATCCTGCGCTATCTGTTCGCCGCCCATGCCCCGCAGCTGTGGCCCGCCGATCCGGCAATCCGCGCGCAGGGCGACCAGTGGATGGACTGGCAGTTCCTCTATGCCGACGCGCAGCGCGATGCGTTTCTGGGCTGTGTGCGCGGCGGCAAGGATGGCAGCGATCCGGTAGTGGCCAAATCTGCCACCGCCTGTGCCACGCTGATGGCGATGGTCGACGCGCAACTGGCGCGCCAGCCGTTCCTGTCGGGCGACAGCTTTGGCGTGGCCGATATTCCCATGGGCACCTATGCCCACACCTGGTTCAGCCTGCCGATCGAACGGCCGGCCCTGCCCCATGTGGAGGCGTGGATGGAACGGCTGCGCCCCCGCCCCGGCTTCCAGGCCATTGCCGCGGTGCCGTTCACATGAGCTGGACGCCCGAGATCGACGCTGCCGTCAGCGCGCTGATCGCCCGCGTGGCGCAGGAAGCCATCGCCCCGCGCTATCGCCAGCTTTCAGAGGCTGACGTGATCAACAAGGCCGTCAACGACGTAGTCACTGTGGCCGATACCCACGCGGAGCGGCTGCTGAGCGAGGGGCTCGCCACGATCCTCCCCCAGGCCACTATCGTGGGCGAGGAAGCCGCCCATGCCGATCCGGCGCTGATGGAACGGCTGGGCGATGGGCTGTGCTGGATCATCGATCCGCTCGATGGCACCAACAACTTCGCTGCGGGCAAGCCGCCATTTGGCGTGCTGATCGCGCTGGCCGAGCATGGGCAGTGCGTGGCGGGATGGATTCACGATGTGCCATCCGGCCGGCTGTGCACCGCGCAACTGGGCCGGGGCGCGTTTGTAAATGGCCAGCCGGTGCGCGCCACGCCGACCAGCCAGATTCCGCCGGTCGCGGCGATTTCCACCGTGTTCATGGACGCGGCCCAGCGCGAGGCGATGCGCCAGCATATCCTGCCCCACTATAGCGTGGTGGACATTCCGCGTTGCGCGGCGGAGCAATATCCGCGCCTGGTGCTGGGGGTGAACGATGTCTCGATTTTCGAGCGCACCCTGGCCTGGGACCATGCCGCCGGGGTCTTGTTCGTCAACGAAGCCGGCGGCAAGGCCGCGCGGCCCGATGGGCGGCCCTATCGCGTGGATCAATTGGGCGAAAAGGGCCTGATTGCCGCCAGCACACCCGCGCTGTTCGATGCCATGGCGGAACGGTTGGCGGGTTTGTAATTGCCCCTCCACCACCCGCGCTGCGGGTGGTCCCCCTCCCCGCCTTCGGCAGGGAGGATAAAGAAGATCCTCCCCACACCGTGGGGAGGTGGCAGGCCGCAGGCCTGACGGAGGGGTTGCCCTGTAAGCTTACAGAACGCTTTCCAGCCAACCCTTGAGCTGGCTCTTGGGCGCGGCGCCCAGCTTCTGCGCCACCGGCTTGCCATCCTTGAACAGGATCAGCAGCGGAATCGACTGCACGCCGAAATCGCTGGCGATGGTGGTGTTTTCCATGATGTCCACCTTGGCGATGGTCACCTTGTCAGCCAGTTCTTCGGCGATTTCTTCCAGCGCCGGGGCGATCATCTTGCACGGGCCACACCAGTCGGCCCAGAAATCCACCAGCACGGGCTTGTCGGACTGAAGGACTTCGGTGGAAAAGCTGGCGTCGGTGACGGCTTTGGTCGACATGAACGAAACTCCGTTGATCAGTTGGGATGGTATCTAGGATTTGCCGCGCGCTTGGCAACCGGGATGCGCGAAAGGTTTGTTGGGGGCGCCCCTGCAAAAGCTATGTCGCGGCCATGGGGTGGTGCCGCGCCAGAACTTCTGCGGGAATGGCGATTAGTTGCGGGGCGTGGGTATAGAGCAGCGCCGCCTCCACCGCGCGATCGGGATGGATCGTGGTCAGCGCGGCGGCATAGGCCGCCATCTGCCGCAGATAGGCCGCCGGAACATCCGCCAAGCTGGCCGGCGGACGCCGCGCCGTCTTGAAATCCACGATCAGCACGCGATCGGGTGCGATCAACAGGCGATCGATCGTGCCCGATACCACGCGACCTTCGACCACGGCGGCCAGCGGCACTTCGGCCAGTGATCCAGGGCCGAACACCGCCTGCCAATCGGGATGATCGAGCACGGCGAGCGCGGCACGCAGCATGTCGGCATGGGCATCAGCATCAAATTCAGCGCCTTGCCGCGCCAGCCAGGCCAGCGCCGCTTCGGCCCGCTCGCCCGGTGCCACGGCAGGCAGCCGCTCGATCAGCCTGTGGATCAAGGTGCCGCGCCGCGCCGCCAACAGCGCGCCGGGCCCGGGGCGCGTGGGTGGATCAGGTGCTTCGTCCTCCCCCAGCGCCGATGGCGCCAGCGGGCGCGGTGGGCGCGGTTCAGGGCCGATCGGGGTGGTAAGCCAGGGCGGCAGCAGCGGCAGCCCCAGGTTTTCAACCGTGCGCGGCGCTTCCACCACGGGCGGCCCGGGCATGCCGATGCTGCGCGCGCCGTCCCAGATGGCATCCGGCTCCCACGCCTCGTCCTCGCCGAACAAGGGCGCAAGCTGGGCATACCAGCTATCGGCGGGCAGTTCCTTGCGCGATGGCGGCCAAGCGCCGGCGATGAACAGCGCTTCTTCGGCGCGGGTCAGCGCGACATAGAGCAGGCGCCAGTGTTCCGCGCGCTCTTCCCGTGCAGCCTGCTCTTCTGCGGCGCGGATCGGCGGGGCCTTTTCTTCCTTGCGCAACGCGGGCAGCGGCACGCTGCGCGGGCGCTGGCCCGGCCCGTGCTCCACCAGTTCGCTGCCCCGCGCCATGGCGGCGTCGGGATCATCGGCGGCATCGGCCAGGATCACGATCGGCGCCTGCAGCCCCTTTGATCCGTGCACGGTCATTACCCGCACCAGATCGGCGGCCTGCCCCGCCTCGCGCTTCAATTCGCCATCGCCGCTGTCGAACCATTGCACAAAACCGACCAGGCTGGGCACCTGGCCCGTGGCATAGGCCATTGCGGCGTTGAGCAGTTCGTCGATCGGATCGTTGGCCTCACGCCCCAGCCGCGCCACCAGCTTGAAGCGTGCCCGCCACGGCCCCACCAGCAGCCAGTGCAGCAGTTGCGCTGGCGGTTCGAAATCGGCGCGGCGCAACAGGTCGAGCAATTGCTCCACTGTCTGCACGGTCGCGGGATCGCGGCTGTGCGCCAGATGCGTCCACAGCCGCACGCCATCCTTGCGATAGCCGCGCTCGAGCAGGTCTTCCTGGCTCCACGCGATCAGCGGCGACACCAGCAGGTTGGCGAGGTTAAGATCATCGAGCGGCTGCGCACAGAAACGCAGCGCCGCCATCAGATCCTTCACCGCCAGCGGCGCGCCCAGCCGCAGCCGGTCCACCCCAGCCACCGGTACGCCGCGCGCATGCAGGCGGGCCACGATCAGCCCGGCCAAGTCCTTGCGCTTGCGCACCAGGATCATCACGTCGCCAGCCCGGGCGTTGCGCGGGGTGCCCTTGTGCAGCGGAAATCCAGTGTCGAGCCATTGCCGCACCTGGCGCGCCAGCCGGTCGGCCAGATCGCGATCGGGGCGCGATAGCCAGTTTTCGCCGCCCTCCTCGCCGGCTTCGGGCAGGTCTTCCTCGTCGCCGGCGCCCTCGCCCACCGGCCGCCACAGCCGCACCAGCCCCGGCCGCACATCCCCGACATGGGGTTCGGGCGCTTCGGGCAGGCCAAAGCGATCAGGGCCGATGGCGGCAATCGCGCGATCGACAAACGCCAGGATCGGCATCGCCGTGCGATAGGATTGCCCCAGGCCGAGCGAGAGCAGCGCGCGATCAGGCTCGTCCATCGCCTCGGCCAGGCCAGCCAGTTCGCGCCGCACCCGCTCGCGCGCCTTGGCAAAGTTTTCCGGGCTGGTGCCCTGGAAACGGAAGATCGCCTGCTTGTAATCGCCCACCACGAACAGGGTGCGCGGGTCTCGCTGGCTTTGTCCCTGACCGGAAAAGAAATCCTGCACCAGGCCATCGAGCACGATGCGCCACTGCGCCTCGTTGGTGTCCTGCGCCTCGTCCACCAGCACGTGGTCAAACCGGCGATCGAGCTTGTAGCGAATCCAGTCGGCGGTGGTGCGCTCTGTCAATAGCGCGGCGGCGGTGCGGATCTGGTCATCGAAATCGATGAAGCCTTCGCGCGCCTTTGCCGCTTCCCACGCCAGGGCAAAGCGCCGCCCGACAGTGAGCGCGGGATCGAGCAGCGCCGCCAGATTGACCAGCGCGAGGCGATCGCGCAGCGCCGTAATTCCGGCGATCACCCGCGCCTGGTAATCGGCATAGGCCGGCTCGTGCTTATCCAGGTTGCGGGTGGATTTCGCCTCACCCTTGGTCGTCAGGAACAGCTTGGCGAAATCGTCGATCCCGGCCAGGCGCGCCTGCGGATCGGCGGCCAGCCAATCGCCCATCATGTTGGCCGCATCCATGCCGGTCCTGGTGCCCCAAGCCGCATTGGCGGCCATGCAGCGCCGCACCGAGGCCACGTCAAACGCATCGTCGGCACAGAGCGCGGCCACACCGCTGCCATCCTCGTCTGCCGCCAGGCCGAGCATCTGGTTGATGCGCGGGCGCAGCGGCGGCCGCCACGCGCCCGGTTCCTGCCACAGGTCGATCGCCTTGGCACAGCGCAGCAGAAAGCCGATGACGCTGCCTTGGTCCATGCGCAGCGCCAGATGGGCCAGCGCATCGAGCAGGCCCTCGTCGCCCGCTTCCTCTGCTTCCACCAGCATCTGCGCCAGCACTTCGCGTACCAGCAGTTCGCGGTCACGGTCTTCCATCGCGCGGGTGCCGGGCAACAGGCCCGATTCCACCGGAAAGGCCGAAAGCAGCCACTGCGAAAACGCGTGGATCGTCTCGATCCGCAGGCCGCCGCCCGGGCAATCGAGCACGGCGGCAAAGCGGCTGCGCGCCCGCGCCAGGGTTTCCGGGCGCGCGTCAGCGCCGATCGCCTCCAGTTCCTGGAACAGCGCCAGATCATCCAGCCGCACCCAGCGCGCCAGGACATCGTTGACGCGGGTGGCCATTTCCGCCGCCCCCGCCTTGGTAAAGGTCAGGCACAGGATGTTTTCCGGCTCTACCCCGTCTTGCAGCAACAGCCGCAGCACGCGTGCCGAAAGCACCTGGGTCTTGCCCGTGCCGGCCGAGGCGGACAGCCACACCGTGCGATGCGGCGCCACCGCGCGCGCCTGGTTGCCCTTGAGGGGATAGACCTTGCTCACGCGCCGTCACCCCCGCCGCGCCCCTGCCATTCTTCCAGCCGCATCAGCTGGTCATAATCGGCATAGCTGGGCAGATCGGGATTGAGCCTGGCCACGAACGGCTCGTTACCCAGAATCCACCGGGCAATCGCCTCGTCCAGAAAGCGGCGGGTTTCGGGCAGGAAATCCTCGCGCGGGATGCCCGATTTGCGCCGCCCTTCCAGGATCGGCTCTTCGCGATAGCCAAAGCCGCGCTCGCGATTGCGCGCCAGCGACCAGTATTCAAAGCGGGTCGGCTCGCCCTCCAAGGTCACGCGGCCGTCCTTGTCCTTGAAGCCGCCAGCCTGGGCGATCAGGCCGACCAGACCCAGTTGCAGGGCAAAGCCTTCCTGCACCATCCGCCCCGATGGCGGCGTGCCGGTCTTGTAGTCCACGATCGCCAGGGTGCCATCGGGCAGCAGGTCGATGCGGTCGGCCCGGCCAAAGATGCGGATGCCATTGACCTGCGTATCGCCCCAGCATTCGAACGCGGCCACGCGGCGCCCATCGGCCAGCAGGCTTTCCTGCTCGTCCTCGATCCAGGCGAGCGCAGCAGTCAGGCGCGGGCGCCACAGGCTGCGCATGAACGGGTGCGCGCTCATTTCGGCCAGCTTGCGTTCGGCCAGCGGCACCAGTTCGCCCGGTGGCGCGCCGGCCTGGTGCCACTCTTCGAGAATGGCGTGTACCGCCGTGCCGCGCCAGGCCGGGGTGGGATCGGCATCGCGCGGGTCCAGGCTCCTGAGACCGAGAATGGCCGAGGCATAGAACTGATAGGGGTCTGACCGCAGGCGATCGAGCGCGGTCACGGCAATATCGACGCGGCGTTGCAGCGGCGATGGCATGGGGCGCGGGCGCGGATAGGCGGCGGCCTGGGGCGCGGCATCCAGCGCCTGTGCCAGTTCGACCGCATCGCGTTCCCACGCCACGCCATCTTCGCCCAGCATGGCGCGGATGCGCAGCAGGAAGCGCGACGGGATCGCCGGTCCGCCCGCGTCCCGCTCGGCAAAGCTCAGCACCGCTTCCGGCGCGCCCAGCATCGCGGCCAGATCGTGCGCGGCAAGGCCGATGCGGAAATCGGCGCCGGGAATGCCCAGCGCGCGCAGCACCGGCGGCGCCAGCAGCGGATCGGGCGCGGGCGATGCCGGCCACGATCCTTCGGTCATGCCCGCACAGATCACCAGGTCGGCGCGGCTCATCCGCGCTTCGAGCAGACCATAGATCGCCAGGCGCGGATGGCCGCCATAAGGGGGGCGCACCGAAATCTCGTCCATTGCATCGCGCAGCAGCGCCGGCACTTCGGCCGGATCGACCGGCAGGCCGCCGGCCTGCGCCGCCGCATCGCGCCACTGTTCGACAAACTGCGCCAGGCAGCGGCCATCGGCATTAGCCCACAGCGCGGAACCACACAGCGCCTCGGCCATCTCGGCCAAGAGATCGAGGCTGGCGCCCAGCGGCAGCGCGGCATGGCCGGCCAGCAGCGGCGCAAGCAGCATTTCCACCCCGTCCCACCACGCGGCAAGGCCGGGAAAGCGCTTGCCCCACTTGCGATCGGGATCGCGAATGGCATCGCGGATCGGCTCCAGCCCCGGCCCGGGGCGCGGCCCGCGCAGCACCATGTCCAGTTGCCGCACCCGCTCCAGCCAGGCGGCGCGCCCTTCGCCCGCCATGACCAGCGGGTGGCCGAGCAGTGCCAGCAAGCCCACCGGCGCGGCGCGCTCTGCCCAGGCCTGCGCCAGTTGTAGCAGCAGGCGCCCGGCGACCGTCTGCGGCAATGGGCGGCCGGCAGTATCATCGGCGGCAATGTTCCAGCGGCCAAGATGCGCGATCACTCGCTGCGCCAGCCCGCGATCGGGGGTGACCACCGCCACGCGCCGTTCGGGCACGGCCAGCGCCTCGCGCACCAGCACGGCAATCGCCTGCGCCTCTTCCTCGGGATGGGCGCTGTGCATCAGGCGCACACCCGCCAGGCGCCGTTCGGCCGCCGCCAGCTTGACCCAGGCCGTGCTCGCTTCAGGCGGCAGGAACAGGTTGGAAATGGCACGGCTGCGCGCCGGCGGCGCGGCGGCAATGCCGGCGCGGTGCCAGTTGCGCACATCGTCGCGCGACAGGCCCATGCGATGCAGCAGCAGTTTCAGGTGGTATTGCGGATGGGTGACCTGGTCGCCGCGGCCAAACGGCGGCCCGCCCGGCTCCTCGCTGGCGCCAGCCTGGCCCAGCGCGTCCCACACCTCTGGCTCCAAGGCCAAGTCAAGATCGGGCAGCACCACCGCGCCCTGCGGCAGATCGGCCACGGAGCGCAGCAGGCGGGCAATCGCCGGCGCGGCAGAGGTGACGCCAGCGGCGATCACCGCATGGGGCGGCGGATCAGCGCGCCACGCCTGCGCCGCATCGGTCAGCAGCAGGTTGCGCCGCACCGGCGCGTCCACCTGCCCGCGCGCATCCAGTTCGAACTGCCAGCGCACCTGCACCCGCGCGAACAGGCGCAGGCTGTCCTGCCAGTGCTCGGCCAGTTCGGGCAGCATGTCGATCGTCAGCAGTTGTTCGGGCTTGACCTCTTCGGCGGCCAGCCGATCGAGCGACTGGGCCAGGCTGCGCGCCTGGCGCAGCAATCCGGCCTCGCCCCGGACGATGCCCAGCGCAGCCAGTTCCTCGCGCAGGATCTCGGCCAGGCGCAGCAGGCGGACCACCGGGTCGCAGGCCGGTGGTGCCACGGTTCCGCCGCCCAGCGGATCGAGCAGCGCGCCAAGCGTCTCGTCCAGATCGAGATCGCCCACCACCGCCATGCGCGGCAGCAGCAGCCCGCCACCCGAGGCACGGATAAACGCTTCGGTCAGGTTGCGCACGGCGCGCTGGCTGGGCAACAGCAGCGTCAGCCGGGCCAGACCAAACGTGTCTTCGCGGTAGCGCGGGATCAGCCCGGCGACCAACGCATCGGCAAATCCCCGGTGCGCGGCAATGGTATAGACGCTGGGCCGGGCGGCGCCCGCCATCAGTATTGCGTCAGTGCGGCTTGGGTGGGGGCAATCATTTCCGGCGCGCCCACTTCATACCACAGCCCAGTGTGCGGCAGGCCATAGAGCCGCCCTTCGGCAATCGCCCGGTCCCACAGGCGCCCGGTGGAAAAGCTGCCCTGCGGCGCATCGCGCAACAGCCGGCGCGACACGATCTGGATGCCGGTGAAAATATAGGGCGCCACCCGCCCCGGCTTGCGTCGCGAAACCAGGCCCATCTGGTCGATATGGAAATCGCCCATTCCGGTATAGTTGAACGCCTGCGCATGGCTCACCAGCAGCAGCAGCGCGTCCATCCGCTCCTCGTCCCAGAAATCGCCGAGCGCAGCAAAGGCATTGCGCGGCCCATCGAGCCAGATGTTGTCGCTGTTGAGACAGAAGAACGTGTCACGATCAAGCAACGGCAGCGCCTTGACCAGCCCGCCGCCGGTTTCCAGCAGCGTCTCGCGCTCGTCAGACACCATCACCTTGGGCACGTCACGCGCCAGGACATGGGCTTCGAGCTGGTCGGCCAGGTAGTGCACATTGACCACGGCGCGGGTCACGCCGGCTTCGGCCAGCTTGTCGAGCGCATGGTCGATCAGCGGCTTGCCCGCCACGCGCACCAGCGGCTTGGGCCGGGTGACGGTCAGCGGCCGCATTCGCTTGCCGATGCCGGCGGCCAGCACCATCGCGGTGTCAGACACCAGCGGCTTGCGCGGATCGCGGCTCATTCGGCAAAGCTCCCACCCAGGCGCCCGGCCGGATCGCGCAGCTCTGCCGGGATATTGGCATCGAACCACGCCGCCACCGGGGCCAGCGCGGTATGGGCCAGATCGCGTTCCAGCATGGCCCAGACGCGGGGAATGTAATCGAGATAACGCGGCTTGCCATCGCGCTTCCACAACCGCACGAAAATGCCCACGATCTTGGTGTTGCGCTGCGCCCCCAGGCGGGCATAGTCGGCCAGGAAATCACCCTGCGGCTGCGCCTTGGCCAGGTAATAGTCCAGCATGCGTGCCTCTAGCTCGGGCGAAACGGTGCGCCGCGCATCCTGCAACAGCGATACCAGATCATAGGCCGGGTGCCCGGCCAGCGCGTCCTGGAAATCGAGCAGGCCTTGCTGATCCAGCCCGCCCAGCAGCATGATATTCTCGGCGTGATAATCGCGCAGCACGGTCACGCCCGGGCGCTGCGCCGGCAGCAACGGGGCCAGCACCTGTTCCCATGCCGCCTGGAACCCTGCCACATCGACATAGATCGCCCGCGCCGGGCAGAACCATTCGATGAACAGCCGCACCTCGCGCATGTATTCGGCCATGCCATAGGCGGTGAATGGCCCGGCCGGCAGCTGCGCCAGTTGCACCAGCGTATCGATCGCAGCGCGATAGACGGTGTCTTCATCCTGCGGCCAGGCGTCGACATATTCGCGCATGCGCGTGTCGCCAAAGTCTTCGAGCAAGACCCAGCCCTCGCCCGCTTCTTCGGCCAGGATTTCCGGTGCGCGCAGGCCATTGCCATCGAGCCAGCGGGCGGCGCGCAGGAAGGGCTGCGGGTCTTCCTGCGGTGGCGGCGCATGCATCAGCATCGCGCTCTGCTCGCCCCGGCGCACGCGGAAATAGCGGCGGAAAGAGGCGTCGCCCGGCAAGGGTTCGATTCTTGCGCCCGTCCAGCCCGCACGGGCGAGGAAAGCATCGATTCCGGCAGGAAGAGTGCTGGTCATGGCAGCCGCTCTAACCATCCCTTGCCGGCCAAGACAATGGCCTGCCGCCCGTTTTCCGCGATTTCCAGACGCAGCGTGAGGCAATCGGGCTCATGCCCGAAACCGCCGGCGTGATCGGGCCATTCAGCAATCAGCACGGCGCCCTGGCGATAGTCGTCAAGCCCGATCTCCTCGGCCTCTGCCGGGTCTTCCAGGCGATAGAAATCGGCATGGACCACTGGCAGGTGCACCTGCGGCGGATCATAGGTTTCGATGATAGTAAAGCTGGGCGACGGCACATCGCCGACATAACCCAGCGCGCGCAGCAATTCACGCGCCAGCGTGGTCTTGCCCACGCCCAGCGTGCCTTCGAGCGCCAGCACGTCTCCGGGGCGCAGCTTTGCCGCGATGCGGGTGGCGAGGGCCTGGGTCGCGGCGATATCGGGAAGCGGGATCGTGGTCATGGGGCGTCGCGCTAGAGAGAAGCGGGACCCCGGATCAAGTCCGGGGTGACGAAAGAAGGCAGAAGGAACACACAGATCATCCCTGCCCCATCACGACGCCTGCAGTCACGGCAGCGTCACGATGGCGCTGGTGCCCTCGCCCGGTTCGGAAACCAGTTCGAAGCGGCCGCCATGCGCATCGATCAACTGGCGTACCAGTGGCAGGCCCAGCCCCTGGCGCCGCTCGGCCGTGCGGCCGTCGGCGGCGAGCTTGAGGCCTTCCATCGCGCGGGCGAGTGCCGCTGCATCCATGCCACGGCCATTGTCGGAAATCACCACGCGCAGATCGCGCGCGCCGCGCGTGCATTCCACCAGGATGCGGCCACCCGCCGGGGTTGCAGCAATGGCATTGTCGATCAACTGGCCAAACACACGGCGCAACCGGCGCGCGTCTCCGGTTACCTTGCCCACGGCCTGGTTGCCGCGCAGATCGAGCGCCAGGCCGGCCACGTTGATCCGCTCGGCGCGCTCGCGCACCACGTCGGCCAGCAAGGGGAACACATCCACCGCATCGCGCGCCAGCGGCAGCATGCCCGCCTCGCTCTGCGAGAGGTCGAGCACGTTCTCGATCTGCTCGCCCAGCCGCTCCACCGACGAGAGGATCGCCGCAACATAATCGCGTGCCTGCGGCGTCAATTCCCCGGCCAGCCCGCTTTGCAGCATTTCGGCAAAGCCGCCGATGGAGTTCAGGGGGTTGCGGAATTCATAGCTCATGTTGGCGATGAAGCGCGTCTTCACCGCGTCCGCCTCGGTCAACGCAGCATTGCGTTCGCGCAGTGCGGCCTCGGCCTTTTGCGAATCCGTGATGTCGAGCACCGTCAGCAGGCCATTGCCATCGGGCAGCGGCACCCCGGCAAATTCCAGATGGCGCCCATCGGCCAGTGACAGCCGGCCGCTGGTCTGCTTGCGCTCCAGCGTGGCGGCCTGGATCACCTGGCCGATCATGCCCACTTGCGCCGGGCGCTTGAGCAGACCAGCCAGCCGCGTGAGCAGCAGATCGGCGCGCGGATGGCTGCCTAGGAATTCCTCGTCCAGTCGCCAATCCTGGATAAAGCGCCGGTTCCACAGCTGCAGGCGGCTGTCTGGCCCGAACACGGCGAGCGATTCAAACAGGTTGTCGAACGTGGCGGTGCGGGTGCGCAGCAATGTGTCGCGCGTGGCGGAAAGCTGCAGTTGCTCGGTCTGGTCTTCAAAGATCAGCAGCAGGCCGCCATCAGGCATCGGCTGGCCCACCACGCGCAGATGCGTGCCATCGTGCAGATGCCAGGGCTCCTCGCGCGGCTCGCGCGCCAGGAACCAGGCCTGCCGCTCGCGCCGCCATTGCGGAAAATCGCGCACTTCGGGCAGCTTGCCGCCATCGCGCAAGCGATCGAGCACGCGATCGAACGGCGGCGTATCGTTGACCCAACTCGGGCTGATGCCAAAGATGCGCAGGAACGGCTGGTTGGCAAAGACCAGGTTGCGGCCAGCGTCGAACTGCGCGATCGCGGCCGATAGCGTATCGAGCATCTGCCGCTGGGCATCGCGGAAGCGGCGAAACTGGCGGGTCAATTCCTCCATCTGCTCGATATCGACGGCATAGCCGGCCACGCCTTCGCCCGCGATCGGCAGGTCGCTGACGCGCATAGTGCGACGCTGGCCGTTGACCGTGGCGGAAACTACGCGCTCGGCCGGGCGGCGCTGGGCAAAGACATCGGCGGCAATGTGCGCCGCGCTCAGGCCGTCGACCGGCTCGACCAGTTCGATACCCTGTTCCACCACGGTTGCCGCGCTAGGCGCCCCCACCGCGCGCACATAGGCCGTGTTGACCAGGCGCAGGCGCATTGCCGCATCGCGAAACCACATCGGCAGGGGCGCGGCTTCGATCAGGCCGGCCAGCCCGGAAAAGTCAGCATGGGCCTGCTCTGCCTCGGCACGCAGGGCGCGGATTTCGGCTACGCTGTCGGTCGCGTCGAAAAACCACAGCAAGGCCGCATCGCCCGGCGCGATCTGCGGATCGGCCAGGCTGCCGCGCACCGCCAGGGCCGTTACCCCGCCGCGTGGCACCAGCGAAAGCGCGAGTGGCGCACCGGTTTTTTGCGTGTGGCGCACCGCATCGGCCAGCGCCGCCAGGCTTTCGGCGTCGAGCCCGCGACCTTCGCCGCCATCAAGCTCGGTCAGATAGCCCGGCATGGCATCCAGGCCCATCCAGCCGGCCAGGCGCGAGGCGCCCTCGATCCGCCCATCGGCGCGCACCAGCAGCGGCAGGGCCGGCGCTTCATCCACCATGCGGGTCAGCTTGCGGGCCAGCCGCTCGGCATGTTCGGCGCGGCGCATGCGCGCCCTTGCGGCCAGCACGGCCCATCCCGCCGCCAGCGTCCAGCCTGCCAGCAGCAGCGCCACGGCAACGGTCACGGCAACAGCGGCAGGCGAATGGGACAGCATCACCCCTTGGCTAGGCTGCACGCGGGCGAAATACAACCGCAACCCGCGCGAAATTCGCCCGATCCCGCGCAAGTATCCGCGCAGCAAAACGCCCCACATCCCAAGGGATGCAGGGCGCTTGCAGCCATGCCCGGCATGCAGCCGGTCACGTATCCGGGATCAATAGCGATAGTGATCCGGCTTGAACGGACCCTGCGGGGTCACGCCGATATAGCTCGCCTGCTTGTCGCTCAGCTTGGTCAGCTTCACGCCCAGCTTTTCGAGGTGCAGCGCCGCGACCTTTTCATCCAGGTGCTTGGGCAGCACATAGACGTCATTCTTGTACTGATCGGCCTTGGTGAACAGTTCGATCTGGGCCAGCGTCTGGTTGGTGAAGCTGGCGCTCATCACGAAGCTGGGGTGGCCGGTGGCGCAGCCCAGATTCACCAGGCGGCCCTTGGCGAGGATGATGATCTGCTTGCCGTCCGGGAATTCGACCAGGTCGGTGCCGGGCTTCACTTCGGTCCACTTGTAGTTCGACAGGGCCGAAATCTGGATTTCGCTGTCGAAGTGGCCGATGTTGCACACGATGCTCATCGGCTTCATCGCCTTCATGTGCTCGGCGGTGATCACGTCTTCGTTGCCGGTGGCGGTCACGAAGATGTCGGCGCGGGTGACGGCTTCTTCCATCGTCACCACTTCATAGCCTTCCATCGCCGCCTGCAGCGCGCAGATCGGATCGACTTCGGTGACCATCACGCGGGCGCCGCCATTGCGCAGCGAAGCGGCCGAACCCTTGCCCACGTCGCCAAAGCCGGCCACGCACGCAACCTTGCCGGCCAGCATCACGTCAGTGGCGCGGCGGATCGCGTCAACCAGCGATTCCTTGCAGCCATAGAGGTTGTCGAACTTCGACTTGGTCACCGAATCGTTCACGTTGATCGCCGGGAACGGCAGCTTGCCGTCCTTGGCGATCTGGTAAAGGCGGTGCACGCCCGTGGTGGTTTCTTCCGAAACGCCCTTGATGGCCTTGACGCTCTCGGTCAGGTAGCCCGGCTTGGCCTTGAGGAACGCCTTGAGCGCGCGGCAGAATTCGATTTCTTCGGCGTTGCTGGGCTCGAACAGGGTTTCGCCCGCTTCCACGCGCGCGCCCCACAGCGCGAACATGGTGGCGTCGCCGCCATCGTCCAGGATCAGGTTGGCGGTGTCATCGCCCCAGTCGAAGATGCGGCCGACATAGTCCCAGTAATCCGCCAGGCTTTCGCCCTTCACGGCGAACACCGGAATGCCCGCTGCGGCGATCGCGGCGGCGGCATGGTCCTGCGTGGAATAGATGTTGCAGGTGGCCCAGCGCACGTCGGCGCCCAGGGCAACCAGCGTCTCGATCAGCACGGCGGTCTGGATCGTCATGTGCAGCGAGCCGGTGATGCGCGCGCCCTTCAAGGGCTGCGACGCGCCGAATTCCTGGCGCAGCGCCATGAGGCCGGGCATTTCGGTTTCGGCAATGGCGATTTCCGCGCGGCCGAAATCGGCCAGGCCGAGATCGGCAATGACATAGTCCTTGTTCGCTTCGAGCGCGCTGGCCACGAGGCATCTCCGTACAAAAGGGCGTCTGAACGCAAAAAAGACCCGCCAGGGGCAGGCCGCTGATGGGCTGCTCTTAGCGGGTCCGCCTGCACAGGGCAACGTTAATATAAAGAAGTCTTTATATCGGCATTCCTACCGATGCCGGCACAGCAGCCGCCGGGCCGCTACCACCTGCCGCCACGCGGCAACGCGAATTTCCCCACGCCCTGCCGCGCGCGGCGGTTGCACGCCCCTGCCCTGCGCCTATATCCCCAACCGGCCGCCACTCCCTCGTGGCGGATGACAATGAAAGGAATTTGGGGATGACGATCACCGTTGGCGAAACCCTGCCCGATGTGAAGCTGGTCAAGGCCACGAAGGACGGCCCCGAAGCCGTGCAGTCGGCTGAATACTTCAAGGGCAAGCGCGTCGCCCTGTTTTCGGTGCCGGGCGCTTTCACCCCCACCTGCTCGGCCCGCCACCTGCCGGGCTATGTTGACAAGGCCGCCGAACTCAAGGCCAAGGGCATCGATGAAATCGCCTGCACCGCGGTCAACGATCCGTTCGTGATGAAGGCCTGGGGCGAAGCCAGCGGCTCGCCCGAGGTGACGATGCTGGCCGATGGCAATGGCGATTTCGCCAAGGCGCTCGGCCTGACGATGGACGGCACCGGGTTTGGCCTGGGCCTGCGCGGCCAGCGCTTTGCCGCCGTGATCAACGATGGCGTGGTCGAACAGCTCCACGTCGAAGCGCCGGGCGACTTCAAGGTCAGCGCGGCGGAATACGTGCTCGAAAAGCTGTGAGCTGATACCGGCGCGCCGGCTGCCTCCGCGATGGGGCAGCCGGCGCTGCCGGCGATCAATAGCCCATCAAGCTCATCACTTCCTTGCGGCTGCGCGAATCCGCCAGGAAGCAGCCCAGCAGCCGGCTCGTCACCATGCCCACGCCCGGCGTGCGCACGCCGCGCCCGGTCATGCAGCCATGCTGCGCCTCGATCACCACGGCCACGCCTTGCGGGTGGAGGTGATCCCAGATGCATTGCGCGACTTCGGCGGTCAGCCGTTCCTGGATCTGCAGCCGCTGGGCATAGCCGTGCAACACGCGCGCCAGCTTGGAAATTCCCACCACGCGGTTTTGCGGCAGATAGGCGATCGATGCCTTGCCGGTGATCGGCGCCATGTGGTGTTCGCAATGCGATTGGAACGGAATGTCCTTGAGCACGACGATCTCGTCATAGCCGCCCACCTCGGCAAACGTGCGCGTGAGGTGCACTGCCGGATCTTCGGCATAGCCCTGACAATATTCCAGCCACGCCCGCGCCACGCGCTTGGGCGTATCGATCAGGCCTTCGCGCGCTGGATCGTCACCAGCCCATTCGATCAGGGTGCGGATCGCCTGCTGCACATGGGGCGGCACCGGCACCTTGCCGCGCGCGGTATCTTCGTCATAGCCATGATCATGGCCGCAGCCCGGCAAATTCGTCATACTGGTCCCGTCCTCAATGCCCGGACAACGCGGCCCGTGCGTCAATCCTGTGTCGCGTTGCCGCGCCGGCGCCGCCACTTTGCCAGCTTCCTGCCCAGCCCGCCACGCCACAGGCGCCCGCGTTGGTAGAAGGCCAGCATTTCCTCGGGGCGCTCGGGGTCGAGCGCTTCGGAATCGGCCAGGGCCTGTTCGGCCTCGGTCAGTGGCCGGGGCACGAACGGCCGCAGATGCCGCCCGCCCGCCTTGGCCGACTCAGCCGCCAGCGCAGCCATGCTGCCGCCATCGGCCAAGGCCGCCGCTACCTGCTCTTCGGCCAGTCCGCAATGCTCTGCCAACAGCGAATGGCGCAAGGCGCGGATTGCCGGCATGGCGTGGTCGTTACCCGGCCGGCCCGCATCGATGAACACGTCGCATTCGCTGTCCAACCCCATCGAGCGGTTGTTCATGTTGGCAGAGCCGATGCGCAGCACCTGATCGTCCACGATCATCAGCTTGGCATGGACATAGATCGGCGTTCCCCCTTTGGTGAACGGATGCCAGATCGAAAAGCGCCCATGCGGATCGTGGCATTTCACCGCTTCGAACAACTGGATGCGCGTCAGGTCCATCGCGGCCTGTTCCAGCCACCCGTCAGAGGCCTGCGGCATTACCAGCATCACTTCGGGCGCGTCGGGCGCATCGAGCCGCGCGGCCAGCGCCTCGGCCACGCGGCGCGAGGCGAAATACTGGTTTTCGGCATAGATGAAGTGCTTTGCGGCGGCAATCTGGCGGCAGAACAGCGCCTCGATTTCGCGCACTTCGGCAATATTGGCATAGGGTGAGCGCGTGCGGGCAATGCCCACTTCCACATCGGTGAACTGCGCGACGATGCCATTGGGCCAGGCGCTTTCCACCTGGGGGCGGCAGGGCTCGAGATGGCGCCCACCGGCCTGGTGCCAGCGGGTGCGGCCAAATTCGCCCAGCGCCGCCGCCACCGGCCCTTCCAGCAGCATCGTGCAATCGTGCCATGGGCCATAGGGCTGGCCACCGGGCCGCCGCCGCCTGGGATCTTCATCGATATGGTCGCGCGTGTCCCAGCGGTCTCCCGCCATGTCGATCCCGCCACACACGGCAAAGCAATCGTCAATCACTGCGATCTTCTGGTGATGGCTGCAGCCGATCGGATGGGCCGCGTCCAGCTTGTAGCCGATGCGCGGATGGCGCCACCAGCGGAACAGGTCAACCACCATCGACCCGCGCATCAGTGCCTTGAGCGCGCCGAAATTCCATTTCAGCACCAGAACTTCCAGCCCGCGGCGGCGGTTGGCCAGCCACACCACGAAGGCGCCCAGCCGCGCCGGCGCCACGCGCTTGCGCGGCAGGTTCCACCAGCGCCGCCCGTCGCCGATCAGGATGCGCGTGTCGAAATCCCAACCGATCAAGTGGATGCGCTGGCGCGCCGCCAGCATCGCATCACGCATCAGGGCAAAGTAATCTGCCGCATCGACCACGGCATGGGCACGCGTTGCGCGGGCATAGCGCCACACGCCTTCTTCTATCCCTTCCTCGCTGCCGAGATGAACGGCGGAATCGGACGGCGCAACGCCGGACGCGGGATCGCGTGGCCCCTCTGGTGCATTCATACCCGCGCAACGCCGGGACGGCGCAGAGGTTCCACCCTATTCCAAACGATCGCGCGTGCCCCGTTCGAGCAGCACGAAGTTATTGGTTCGTCACGGCTTCCTGCCGGGGGATAACCAGTTCATCGGGATGGGCCACATTGAGATCGGCGCGCAGCAGTTCGCCCACCAGATCGGGATCGGCATGCTTGGGATCGAGCAGATTGACCCGGTTTTGCAGGCGATCACGCTCTGCCGAAAGCTGCGCCACTTCCTTTTGCCGCTGCTCCAGCGTGTGGGCATTTTCGCTCCACGCCAAGAGCCCGCTCGGCCCCGCCACGGCCCAGGCGCCGATCAGCAGCAACGCGATCAGCGCCAGCGACTCGGTCACGCTGTTGCGAGGCAGTTTGAGGTTGGGGCGACGCCGCTTCATAGCGTCAAGAAGAATCACATTTGGCCAGGCAATGCAAGCGCATCGCGACGGAAAAACCGCAGAATTTCGCGGCGTCCGGCGATGGCCCTGCCGCCCTCACACCAGCCACTGCGCCTGCCGCCGTTAACCACGGCAGACCCTGCCCTTCCAGCACGATGCCTGCCGCTGCGTAGCAATGCGTTGGAAAATTTCGCGAGACATTAACCGGTCGGCAGCACTTGCCGATGCATGATCGCCGCCGGGGTGTGGTGCGTGACAGCGCCACGGCAACGGGAAGGTTCAGGTTTCGATCATGCTTTTGGGTTGGTTGCGTCAGCGCTTGAAGGCCTATCGCGGCAGCCGCGGCCAGCACCGCACGCAGGGTCCTGCCCGCGGCTTCATGGGCCGCCTGGCCAAGGACCGGGCTGGCAATGCCCTGGCGATCATGACGCTGACGGCGTTCACGATGATCACGCTGGCAGGCCTGGGCATGGACATGTCGCGCGCGTATCTCACCAAGACCAGCCTTCAGGACGCCTGCGACGCAGGCGTGCTTGCCGGACGCAAGGCGATGGCGGCTTCGGGCGTCTATGGCGCTGCCGAACAGGCCAAGGCCAACAAGATGTTCAACTTCAACATCAACGAAAACCGCACTGAAAGCTCTGCCGCGGTTTTCACCACCAGCGCCGATACCACCGGCCACGTCAGCGGCACGGCCAGCACCACGATGCCGACCACGCTGATGAAGCTGTTCAACTATTCCAGCCTGCCGATGACCGTGGAGTGCAGCGCTGAATTGCAGATGGCCAATGCCGACGTCATGTTCGTGCTCGATACGACCGGGTCGATGGCCTGCAATGTGTCGGGCGGCAATTGCTATAGCGGTTCGGATTCCAAGATCGTCGGCCTGCAGAACGCGATCCGCTCGTTTTATACCACGGTGGCGGGTGCGGTGGTCGACAAGGTCAACACCCGCGTGCGCTTCGGCTTCGTACCCTATTCCATGACGGTCAACGCCAAAGGGCTGCTGACGTCGGGCGCGATGCCCAGCAACTATTTCGTCAACAGCTCGCCATACATTACCCAGTTGGTGCAGTTCAGCACCACCCCCATCACCGTGAACAAGCAGACGCGATATCCCGCGATCAGCTATCGCTATGCCCAGACGACCATGGACGTGACCGCGTTCAAGGGATTCGGCTCGGTGCCGCTGGCGACGGGCGTGACGCTCTATAACGGCAACAACGCATCGAGCGCATCCTACGTCACGACCAAGCCATCCAGCACCAATCCCTACTACACCATCCGCGACCTCGCCACCGGCACCACTGCCACCGGCACGGTGGGCAATGTCACCACCACCAGCTATACTTGGAGCGGCTGCATCGAAGAGCGCAACACGGTGCCGCAGCTGTCGATGTCGCCCATTCCCAGCGGCGCCTACGACATGGACGTGACGAGCGCGCCGACCAACGACGCCACCAGCTGGAAGCCCTATCTGGAAAGCCTCGAGTTCTATCTCAACGGCTATTCAATGCCGCTCAACACGACCACCGACATGTCCAACCAAACAGGCTATTGCCCGCAGTCGATGCTGCCGTTCACCACGGTGGATACCACGGCGCCGCAAACCGTGCCCACGTGGCTGAACAATTACGTCAACAGCCTCTACGCCAACGGCGGTACCTATCACGACATCGGCATGCTGTGGGGCGCGCGCCTGGGCAATCCCAACGGGATTTTTGCCAGCAACGTCAATGCCGGCAATCTGCCCTCGGTGAGCCGCCACATCATCTTCATGACCGACGGCACCATGGAAAACTATCCCGCCAACTATACGGCGTGGGGCGTGACGCAATACGATGGCCGCGATGCGCCCACCTCCACCTCGGCCTCCAGCCTCGTCAACTATCACAACAACCGCTTCCTGGCGGCTTGCACGCTGGCCAAGAACATGGGCTATACCATCTGGGTCATCGGCTTTGGCCAGACCCTGACAACCCAGATGCAGGCCTGCGCCACGGCCAACCGCGCCTATTACGCATCCAATACCACGGCGCTGACCACCACCTTCCAGTACATCGCCGGCCAGGTGGCCAACCTGCGGCTCAACAAATGACCGGCCTCGTGCTTCGCCAGATGGTCCGCCGGCTCCGGCGCGATCCCCGGGGCGTGACCGCGCTGGAATTTGCGCTGGCTGCGCCGGTCATGCTGCTGATCATGGCCGTGTTGCTGGAGTTGGGCCTGGCCTATTATGTGCAGGCCGTGTTGACCGGCACGATCAACGCCGCCGGGCGCGATTCCTCGCTGCAAAGCGCGCAAACCTCGACTACCACCATCGACAGCGAGGTCACCACGCGCATCCAGCATGTCGTGCCATGGGCCACGGTATCGTTCTCGCGCCGCAACTATACCGATTTCACCAACGTCGGTCAGCCCGAAGTCTTCACCGATTCCAACAAGAACGGGCAATACGATCAGGGCGAATGCTTCAACGATGCCAACGGCAACGGGGTCTGGGATGCGGATATGGGCAAGACCGGGCTGGGCGGCGCAAACGACGTCGTGCTCTATACCGTCACGGTGAACTATACCGCGCTGTTCGGCTTTTCCAGCATGCTTGGCCTGCCAACCAACATGACGGCAAGCGCCAGCACGATCTTGCGCAACCAGCCCTTTGCCACGCAGACCGTTCGTACGGTGACCCAGATATGCTGAAGCGTCGCTCTCTCTTTCCGCTCCTGCGCCGCCTCGCGCGCAATACCAGCGCGGTTACCGTCGTCGAACTGGGCGTCAGCCTGCCGTTCGTCATGGTCATGGCCCTGGGCTCGATGGAAATGGTAAACTTGGGCATCCTGCATGTCCGGCTCAACCAGCTTGCCATTTCGGTGGCCGACAACGCTTCACGCGCCAAGCAGTCGGTGGTGGGCGGCGCGCCGATGTTTCGCGAATTTGACGTGAACCAGGTATTCACCGGCGCCGCGCTTTCGGTGGAAGACCTCAATTTTCCCGTCAACGGCCGGGTGATCCTCTCCAGCCTGGAAACCAACAGCTCGGGCGGCCAATGGATTCACTGGCAGCGTTGCTGGGGCAGCAACAAGTACGTCTCGCGCTATGGCGTCCAGGGCACGGGCAGCACCGGCACCAGCTTTGCCGGCATGGGGCAGCCCACGCCCATCACGGTCGAAAGCCCTTATGCGATGATGTACGTCGAAGTGGCCTACAACTACCAACCCTTGTTTTTCGGCACGGTGTTCAAAACCACCGTTATCCGCAAGGACGCGGCGATGTATGTTCGTGACGATCGCGATCTGACGCAGATCTACAACCCGGCGCCTGCGGTCACACCAGCAACGTGCTGAGCGTTTCAACCGCTTTGTGATTGTCACCTTCGTGGTTAGACGCCATGAGCCGCGGCCATGTCGCTGACGATTGTCCATGCCGCCGAACCGACCCCTGCCCAGCGCGAAGCGATCCTGGCGCCGCTGCGCGTGTACAACGTGCGCGAGGGGGGTGATCCGGGCCTGTCGTCCCTCGCCCTGATGCTGACCGATGCCGACGGCGTCGAAGTCGGCGGCCTGTGGGGCAAGATTTCCTACGACTGGCTGTTCATCGAGCTGCTCGCCGTGCCTGATGCGCACCGTGGCCAAGGCCATGGCGAAGCCTTGATGCACCAGGCCGAAGCGCATGCCCGGGCGCAGGGCTGCGTCGGCATCTGGCTCGATACTTATGCATTCCAGGCGCCGCGCTTCTATGAAAAGCTCGGCTATGCCGTGTTCGGCCAGCTTGATGACCATCCGCGCGGGCAAAGCCGGTTCTTTCTGCAAAAGCGGCTTTAGGCGGCGCACGGCAACCTTTCCTGCACGATTGCCGGCGTACACCACACACCGTGATCAGCCTGACGGCTGCGGGGGAAGTGCCGGCGCATGTTCAAGACACTCGTCAAAACCGGCCGCAACACCGGCCACGCCCTGCGCATGATCGGCGCGTTCGGCTCGGCCATCCTGTGGGGCGTCAGCGCCTGGCAATTGCAGGATGCCGGCCCGGATGCCGGGGCGTTTGGGGTGGGACAATCCGCGGTCATCGGCGTCTGGGCCCTTGCCGCCGCATCGGCGCTGGGCGGCCTGATTTCGCTGCGCCGCCTGATGCAACCGGCACAAACGCCGCCGCGCGCCACCGCTGCGCCCGGCCTGGAAGACTTGCCAGCCAAATCCGATTTCGATCCCGACGCCATCATCGCGCGCCATCTGGCCCAGCGCGCCAGCCCGCCGCCACCGCCGATCGAGGACAACGCCGCCCAACCGGCACCACTGCGCCCGGTATTCGGCCGCAAGGGCATCGGCAGCCCACGCTGATCGCGATTGCAAAAGGCCGGCTCTTGGCAGGACCGGCCTGGTGTTGGTGCGCCCGACGGGATTCGAACCCATGGCCCCCAGATTAGGAATCTGGTGCTCTATCCTGCTGAGCTACGGGCGCCCGCGCCTCTCTTAGGGGCGTGGTTGCGGCAAGGCAATGTGCGTTTGCGCAGCCCTGCCCGCATGGGCCAGGCCCGTGGTCAGTTCGCTTCGCCCGGCGGCACTACGGGGATCAGCAGCGGCGCCACGGCAATGCCCTCGTCCAGCAATTCCCGGGCCTCTTGCGGGGTGGCCTGGCCGTGGATCGGCGCGGCATCCTTTTCGCCGTAATGCATGGCGCGCGCATCCTCGGCAAAGGAATCGCCAACCCAGGTCGATGACTTGATCGCTTCTGCTTGCGCCAAGGCCACGGCGCGCAGCATTGCCACGGCCTCTGGCGGCAGCTTTGCTGGCGGGGACGACTTGGCCGGCGCCGCAGCGGCGGGCGCGGCGGGTGCAGCGTCCGCCGGGCTTGGCACGGGCAAGGCCGGCGCCTGGTTGCCCTTGCGCCCCACGGCCGGGGCCATCACGGCCTTGATCACCTCGCCGCTGCCGCACATCGGGCAGGTGACCAAGCCGCGCTCCTGCTGGCGCGCATAATCGGCCGACGAGGCGAACCACCCTTCGAAACGGTGCTGGCCGCCGGTGCATTGCAGATCGAAGACAATCATGGTGCGCGCGATATGGGCACGGCGCGCCTGTTGGCAAGACTGGGCAGTTGCTGGCGCACCGCAGCCAGGCGCCCCAGGTCGATTTCCGCAAGGCCCAGGCCGGCATTGCCGCCCATGTCGAGCAGCACATCACCCCAGGGATCGACCACCAGGCTATGGCCATAGGTATCGCGCCCGTCTTCATGCCGGCCGGTCTGCGCTGCGCTGATCACGAAGGCGCTGGCCTCCACCGCGCGGGCGCGCTGCATCAGGTGCCAGTGCGCGGCGCCCGTGGGCACGGTGAAGGCGGCGGGGATGGCGATGCAATCGCAGCGGGCTTGGCCCAATGCCTCGAACAAGGCCGGAAAGCGGATGTCATAGCAGATCGCCAGGCCCAGGCGGCCGACCGGGGTTTCGACCGTGACTACGGCATCACCAGGACGATAGGCGGCCGATTCGCGCCAGGTTTCGCCCGTGGCCAGGTCCACGTCGAACATGTGCATCTTGTCATAGCGGGCCGCGATCTGGCCGGCGCCGTCGATCACGAAGGCGCGGTTGGCCCAGCGTGCGTCGCCGCCCTCTGCCGGCTGATCCGGCCGGATCGCGAGCGAGCCCAGATGCACCCATATGCCGTGGCGTGCCGCCGCCTCTTGTGCGGCAGCCAGCACCGGATTGGCCGCTTCGGCCACGATATGCGGCGTCGCGCGGGCGCGGTCCCGATCGATCAGCCCGGCCATTTCCGGGGTGAACAGCATGGCTGCCCCTTCCCCGGCGGCGCGGGCGGCGGCATCGGCAATCGTAGCGGCATTGACCAGCGGATCGATGCCGCTGGTCATCTGCAACAGCGCCACGCGCACGGGCGCGTTCATGCCCAAGGTCAGGCGAGTCCGAGTAGCGCGTCGAGCTTGCCGGCGCGGTCGAGCGCCTGGAGATCGTCGCTGCCGCCCAGTGCCTGATCGTTGACGAAAATCTGCGGCACGGTGGCGGCACCGGGTGCTCGCTCAACCATTTCGGCGCGCTTGGGGCCACCCATGGTCACGTCATATTCTTCATAGGCCACGCCCTTTTCATCGAGCAGGGCCTTGGCGCGCACGCAATAGGGGCAACCCCACTTGGTGTAGATTTCGACCTTGGGGCTTGGGGACTGGGTCATGTTCGCTCCGATGAAATTGGTGAAACCGGGGGCCTTGAAATGCGCGGTGCAGCCCACACATGGTCGTTTGTGACGTGCGCCGCAAGACGGGCACGCCATGTTAAACCCGCCCCAGCGCCGGAGTTTCCCGGGCAGGGGCATGTGCAGATTGCTCTGATTGAGGATATTGCCATGAACCGTTTCGATTTCACCCCCTATCGCCGCACGACCGTGGGTTTCGATCGGCTGTTCGACCTGCTCGAACGCCAGGCCCGCGCCAATGCTGGCGATAACTATCCGCCCTTCAACATCGAGCGCCAGGGTGAGGATGCCTATCGCATCACGCTGGCCGTGGCCGGTTTCAAGCCGGAAGACCTCGATATCACCGCGCAGCAGAACCTGCTGGTGGTCAAGGGCAGCAAGGCCGATCTGACCGACAAGCAGTACCTGCATCTGGGCATTGCCAACCGCAGCTTCGAACGCCGCTTCGAACTCGCCGATTTCGTGCGGGTGAGCGCGGCCGACCTCGCCGATGGTCTGCTGACCATCGACCTGGTGCGCGAAGTGCCCGAGGCGATGAAGCCCAAGAAGGTGCTGATCGGCAACCAGAAGGCCCTGTCGGTGGTGGAAGGTGGCGACGCCAGCGCGGCCGCCTGATCCATTGACCTGAGGAAACGCGAAGGGGCGCTGGCCAATGCGGCCAGCGCCCCTTTTGGGTTTGGGTTTGTGCAAGGCTTCGCGCCACCCCCAACCCTCTCCTCTAAAGAGGATGCGGCTTTTCCCGTTTGCTCCCCCGCCTCTTTATAGGAGGGGGTCAGGGGGTGGTGGACGCCTGAAACGAAACTAGAAAATCAAACCAGCCGCGCCTGCTTCACTGCAGCAGCGATAAAGCTCTTGAACAGCGGGTGCGGATCGAACGGGCGGCTCTTCAGTTCGGGGTGGAACTGCACGCCGATGAAGAACGGATGATCGGGACGCTCGACGATTTCGGGCAGCAGGCCATCGGGCGACATGCCGGAAAAGCGCAGGCCGCCCTGCTCCAGCGCATCGCGATAGGCGACGTTCACTTCATAGCGGTGGCGATGGCGCTCGCTGATCGTGGTGGCGTCATAGATGCTCGACACATGGCTGTTGCCGGCCAGGTGCGCTTCATAGGCGCCCAGGCGCATCGTGCCGCCCAGATCGCCACCCGCTTCGCGCTTTTCCAGGCCTTCGGCGGTCATCCATTCGGTGATGATGCCCACCACCGGTTCCTTGGTCGGGCCGAATTCGGTGGAAGACGCCTCGGCGATGCCGGCGGTGTTGCGCGCGCCCTCGATGCAGGCCATCTGCATGCCCAGGCAAATGCCGAAGAACGGCACGTCGCGCTCGCGGGCAAAGCGCACGCTGGCAATCTTGCCTTCCGAGCCGCGCTCGCCAAAGCCGCCGGGCACCAGGATGCCATGCATCGGTTCAAGGTGCGCGGCAATCTCGCTGTCTTCGCGCTCGAACAGTTCGGCATCGATCCAGCGCACGTTGACCTTGACGCGGTTGGCCATGCCGCCGTGGGCCAGCGCCTCGTTGAGCGACTTGTAGGCGTCCTGCAGGCCGACATACTTGCCGACCACGCCGATCGTCACTTCGCCTTCCGGGTTCTGATAGCGATCGACGATATCGTCCCACACCGCCAGGTCCGGCTGCGGTGCCGTCATGCCGAAATGGCGCAGCACTTCGGCGTCGAGGCCCTCGGCGTGATACTGCAGTGGCACGGCATAGATGCTGCTGGCGTCAAGCGCCGGAATCACCGCCGATTTGCGCACGTTGCAGAACTGCGCGATCTTGGCGCGCTCGCCATCGGGCAGCGGCTTTTCACAGCGGCACAGCAGGATGTCGGGCTGGATGCCAAGGCCGGTCAGCTCGCGCACGGAGTGCTGGGTCGGCTTGGTCTTCAGCTCGCCAGCGGCCGCGATATAGGGCACCAGCGTCACGTGGACGAAGCAGGTCTGGTCGCGGTCCAGCTCGTTGTGCAGCTGGCGCAGCGCTTCGATGAACGGCAGGCCTTCGATATCGCCCACCGTGCCACCGATTTCGCACAGTACGAAATCGAGGTCTTCGGTTTCGGCCTGGGCAAAGTCCTTAATCGCGTCAGTCACGTGCGGGATCACCTGCACGGTTGCGCCCAGGTAATCGCCACGGCGTTCCTTGGCGATGATGTCGCGATAGATCCGGCCCGAGGTGATGTTGTCGGCCTGGCGGGCCGAAACCCCGGTGAAACGCTCATAGTGGCCAAGGTCAAGGTCGGTCTCTGCGCCGTCGTCGGTGACGAAGACTTCGCCGTGCTGATACGGGCTCATCGTGCCCGGATCGACGTTGAGATAGGGATCGAACTTGCGGATCCGCACTCGATAGCCACGTGCCTGGAGCAGCGCCGCGAGGCTTGCCGCCATGAGACCTTTGCCGAGCGAGGAGACCACGCCGCCGGTGATAAAAATGTACCGCGCCATGGGAGTTGGGCCTTAGCGTCAGAAGGGAGGGGAGCGCAAGCAGAACCGACGCCGAACAGCGTGGCAATCCACAGGCGCAAGGGCGAACCGCAATACCACGCACGCCCGTTGCAGGCACGCGCAGGCATCACGAAAGGGACCGCAAAAACAAAACCGGCGCCCCCGCCTGCGGGGCGGGAACGCCTGGTTTCATGCTTGCATAGGGTTACTGCTTGGCGGCACCACCAAGCGGATCGGCCGGCGCAGCAGGGGCTGCCGCCGAAGGATCAGCCGCCGGGGCAGCGGGCGCAACCGGCTGCTGGGCCTGGCCGGCCAGCGGGTCGGCCGTGCGCTGGAGCGACGTGTCGAGCGTGCGGCTGCCACCGGCGTTGACGGCCATGGCCGCCAGCACGATGCTCAGCCCGACGAACAGAACCGCCAGGATCGAGGTAACGCGCGTGAGGAAATCGGCCGCGCCGCGTGCCGACATGAAGCCGGCCGGGCTGCCGCCCACGCCCAGGCCGCCGCCTTCGGACTTTTGAATGAGAATCACGCCAACCAGGGCGGCAGCCACCAGCGCCTGGATAACGGTGAGGAAGATAAAGAGCGACATGAGGTTCCGCCTGAAACTGTTGCGGCGCACTTAGGGCGCCGGGCGCCCTTGCGCAAGGGGCCGAATTTTGCGCTCAGCCTTCGCCGGCGCCAGCGGCCGCCACGATCGGCAGGAAGGCATCGGCCGTCAGGCTTGCCCCGCCAACCAGAGCCCCGCCCACCTCGGGCGCAGCCAGCAATGCAGCGGCGTTGCCGGCATTGACCGACCCGCCATAGAGGATGCGCGGGCGCGCGCCGGCTTCGTCATAGGCGGCATGAAGCCGCGCCCGCACTGCGGCGTGCATGGCAATCACATCCTCGACATCGGCCACACGGCCGGTGCCGATCGCCCATACCGGTTCATAGGCAACGGCCAGCTTGCCACCGGCGACGGCTTCTAGTGCCGCTTCGCCCTGCGGCAGGGAATGGTCGACCTGGCTGGCCACCACATCTTCGGCGCGGCCGGCGTCACGCTCTTCCAGCGTTTCGCCCACGCAGATGATCACGCCCAGCCCAGCCGCCAGCGCGGCATCGGCCTTGGCGCGGACCAGCGCATTGCTCTCGCCATGGTCGCGGCGGCGCTCGCTGTGACCCAGGATCACGAAATCGGCACCGATATCGGCCAGCATGGCGGCCGAAACATCACCGGTATGAGCGCCCTTGGCCTCGGTATGGCAATCCTGCCCGCCCACGCCGATGCCGGTCACGGCCTCGCGCAGCAGGCCGATCAGCGGGAACGGCGGCGCCAGGGCGATATCCACCTGCGGATGGCGGGCAGCAGCGCGGTCGATCGCGCGCGCCTCGGCCAGCATGGCCCGGCTGCCGTTCATCTTCCAGTTGCCGACGATATATGGTCGTTGCGCCATGGCTGGCTTTGATCCCTCGTTCTGTGTGCCCCGCCGAAAATCGGGATTGCCGCGCCGGTTGTTGTGCGGTGGCGCGTTGTCAGGCCCGATTCCGTGCCACCCCCCTTGCCTGCAATTGCCCCGCCAGCGCAAGGCCCCCGCGATGAAGTGCTTGGGCGGCATGTGCCCTGCCAGAGGCATTGCGGGATCGGTCCAAGCCTCCTAAGGCAGGCCAATCCAAGTCATCAGGCGGATTTGATCGCATCCCATGCTCTCGCTGTTTCGTAAACTGATCCATTCCCGCATCGGCGCGCTTTTCGCCCTGGTGTTCATCGGTCTTCTTGCCCTGGCCTTTGCCGGCGCCGACGTGAGCGGCCTGCGTGTCGGCCAGTCTTCGGACGGTGAGGCAGCAGCCAAGGTCGGCCATGCCAAGGTTGGCGTGGACGAGTTGGGCAAGACCATCACCACCGCGTTCGAGCAGGAGCGCGAGCAGAACCCGACGCTGACGATGCGCCAGTTCCTGGCCCAAGGCGTGATGAACGACGCCCTCTCCGGCCTGGCTGATCGTGCCGCGATGCAGGAATGGGCCGCCAAGAACGGCATGGGCGTCAGCGATCGTCTGGTCGACAGCGAAATCGCCAAGCAGCCCGCGTTCCAGGGCCCCGATGGCAAGTTCAGCGACGCGGTCTATCGCGCGTTCCTCGCCCAGCGCGGGATGACCGATGCCGCCGTGCGCAAGTCGATCACGCAGAGCCTGATCGCCCGTCAGGTGCTGTCGCCGGTGGTACCGGGCGCCGCCATGCCCGCCTCGGCCGTGGCGCGCTATGCAGCGATGCTCAAGGAAAAGCGCGAGGGCGACATTGCCTTCCTGCCCAGCATCGCCTTTGCCGGCAAGGACAAGCCGAGCGATGCCGTGCTGGCCACCTATTACAAGGCCAACGCCGCCCGCTATCAGCAGCCCGAGCGCCGCACCGTGCGCTATGCCGTGATCGACGAGGCGAGCCTGGCCAACGTGCCTGCCCCCAGCGACGCTGACATTGCCGCCCGCTACAAGGCGAAGGCCGATGTCTATGCGCCCAGCGAAACCCGCACGGTAACCCAGGTCGTCGTGCCGACCGAGCAGGCCGCCCAGGCGCTGGCCGTGCAGGTTTCTGCCGGCACCAGCATCGAGGCCGCTGCCCGCGCCAAGGGCCTTGCCGCCAGCAAGATCGCCGATCTCACGCGTGACAAGCTCGCCGCGCAAAGCTCTGCCGCCGTCGCCGATGTGGTCTTCGCCGCCGCCCAGGGCAAGGTGGCAACGCCGGCCAAGAGCGGCCTTGGCTGGCACGTCATTCGCATCGATGCCATCGTCAAGAAGCCGGGCAAGACACTGGAACAGGCCCGCCCCGAACTGGTGGCGGAACTGACCACCGAAAAGCGCCACGCCGCGCTGCTCGATCTGTCTTCCCGCCTGGAAGAGCAGTTCGAAAACCACACCGGCCTCGCTGATGTGGCCAAGGCCCAGGGCGTGACGCTGACCACCACTCCCGCCCTCACTGCCGATGGCAGCGTGTTCGGCCAGCCTGGGCAAAAGGCCCCGGCCGATGTTGCCGCCCTGCTGCAAGGCGCCTTTGCGCTGGAGCATGAAGGCGAAGGCCAGGTTGCGCCGCTGGCCGATGGCAAGCGCATCGCGATCTTCGACGTGGGCCAGATCATGCCTGCCGCCCCCGCGCCGCTTGACCAGATCAAGGACCAGGTCACGCGCGACTATGCCACCGAACAGGGCGCCGCCAAGGCCAAGGATGCCTCGGCCAAGGTGCTCGCCGCGATGGCCAAGGGTGCTTCGCTGGCCGACGCGCTCAAGGGTCTGGGCGTGACTCTGCCGCCCGCGCAGCCGGTGGCGATCACGCGCGAACAGCTTGCGGCCATGCAGCAAAGCGGCCGCCAGCTGCCCCCGCCGCTGGTGCTGCTGTTCGCCATGTCCAAGGGCACGGCCAAGCCGCTCGCCGCGCCGGGCAATGCCGGGTTCTACGTAGTTTCGCTCAAGGCGGTGACGCCCGGCGTCATCCCCGCGGGCGATCCGTTCCTGGCCCAGGCTGGCAAGCAGTTCGGCCTCGATATGGGCCGCGAAGTCGCTGAGGAACTGCGCACCGCGATCCGCAACCAGGTGGGTGTCACCCGCAATGAAACCGCGCTGCGTGCGCTCAACGCCAAGCTTGTCGGTAACCAGTAAGACCATGACCACGATCCTGTCGCGTCCTGCGCCAACCGGCGCCCAGCCCGAAAACAGCGCGGCGGCCCTTGCCGCGCTGGCGGCCGGAAAGCCGGCGCTGGTCTGGCGCAAGCTGATTGCCGACAGCGAAACCCCGGTCAGCGCCGCGCGCAAGCTGTTCGAAGCCGAACGCGGCGATTTTCTGCTGGAATCGGTCCAGGGTGGCGAAGTGCGTGGCCGCTACAGCCTGGTCGGGCTCGATCCCGATCTGGTATTCCGCGCGACGGGCGAAACCGCGCAGATCAATGCCGCCTGGCAGACCGATCGTGCCGCGTTCGCCGCGCTGCCGGGCAATAGCCTGGCGGAACTGCGCGCGCTGGTCGAACGCTGCCGGATCGACGTGCCCGAAGGCCTGCCGCCCACGCTGGCCTGCCTCGTTGGCTATTTCGGCTATGAAACCATTGGCCTGGTGGAAAAGCTGCCACGCGCCCCCCAAAGCGCGCTGGAACTGCCTGACATGCTGTTCGTGCGCCCCACCGTGCTCCTGGTGTTCGATCGCCTGACCGACGAACTCACCGCCGTTGCCCCGGTCTGGGCCGAGGGCGGCACGCCGCAGGCCTTGGTCGAGCGCGCGGCCGATCGCATCGATGCCACGCTGGCGCGCCTGCATGGCCCCCTGCCCGCAGACCCGCGCCTGCCCGAAGCCGTCGATCTGGTGCGCGAGCCGCAGATGGCGCCGGAACGCTATGGCCAGATGGTGGCCCGCGCGCGCGACTACATCACCGCCGGCGATATCTTCCAAGTGGTGCTGGCACAGCGCTTCACCGCGCCGTTCCCCTTGCCGCCCATGGCGCTTTATCGCGCGCTGCGGCGGATCAACCCTTCGCCGTTCCTCTATTTCCTCGATCTGCCCGGCTTTGCCCTGATCGGATCGAGCCCGGAAATCCTGGTGCGCATCCGCGATGGCGAAGTGACCATCCGCCCGATCGCCGGCACCCGCCCGCGCGGCGCCACCCCGGCCGAAGACCGCGCCAACGAGGAAAGCCTGCTGGCCGATCCCAAGGAACGCGCCGAACACCTCATGCTGCTCGATCTGGGCCGCAACGACGTCGGCCGCGTGGCCGCCGCCGGCACGGTCAAGGTCACCGAAAGCTATACGATCGAACGCTATAGCCACGTCATGCACATCGTCTCCAACGTGGTCGGCCAGCTTGATGCCAAGCGCGCAGATTCGGTCGATGCCCTGCTCGCCGGCTTCCCCGCCGGCACCGTGAGCGGCGCGCCCAAAGTGCGCGCGTGCGAGATCATTGCCGAACTCGAACCCGAAACGCGCGGCGCCTATGCCGGCGGGGTCGGCTATTTCGCGCCCGATGGCTCGGTCGATAGCTGCATCGTGCTGCGTACCGCCGTACTCAAGGATGGCGTGATGCACGTCCAGGCCGGCGCCGGCATCGTGGCCGACAGCGACCCGACGGCCGAACAGCGCGAATGCGAACACAAGTCTGGCGCCCTGTTCGCCGCCGCACGCGAAGCGATCCGCGTTGCGGCAGAGCCGGCGTTCGGGCAATAGGGATTAGACCATGATCCTCGTCATCGACAATTACGACAGCTTCACCTGGAACCTGGTCCACTACCTGATGGAACTGGGCGCAGAAGTGAACGTGGTGCGCAACGACGCGCTGACCGCAGCCGAAGCGCTGGCTTCGGGCGCCAAGGGCTTCCTGCTCTCGCCCGGCCCCTGCACCCCCAACGAAGCGGGCGTCAGCCTCGATCTCGTCGGCGCGGCAGCGCAGGCAGGCATGCCGCTGCTCGGCGTGTGCCTGGGCCACCAATCCATCGGCCAATATTTCGGCGGCAAGGTGGTGCGCGGTGGGCTGATGCACGGCAAGACCTCGCCCGTCACCCACGATGGCACCGGCGTGTTCGCCGGCCTGCCTTCGCCCTTTACCGCAACGCGCTATCACTCGCTGGTGGTGGAAGACGTGCCCGAATGCCTGATCGTCAACGCGCGGTCGGATGATGGCCACACCATGGGCTTTCGCCACGCCAGCCTGCCGATCCACGGCGTGCAGTTCCATCCAGAAAGCATCGCGACCGAGCATGGCCACGCCATGATCGCCAATTTTCTGGCATTGTGCGGGATCGCGGCGCGGATGCCGGCATGACCGTGCTGCCCCCGGTCGGGGAAATCCCGCTCGATCAGGATGAAGCCGAAGCTGCCTTTGCCGCGATCCTCGATGGCCAGGTGGCAGACGATGCGACCGTCGCCTTCCTCGTCGCGCTGTCCGATCGCGGCGAAAGCGCCAGCGAAATTGCTGGCGCGGCCCAGGCCATGCGCGCGCGCATGATCAGCATCGCCGCGCCCGAAAACGCCATCGATGTCTGCGGCACCGGTGGCGACGGGCACCACACCTTGAACGTGTCCACCGCGGTAAGCCTGGTTGTTGCCGCCTGCGGCGTGCCAGTGGCCAAGCACGGCAACCGCGCCGCCAGTTCCAAGGCGGGCGCTGCCGATACGCTGGAGGCGCTGGGTCTCAACCTCGATCGCGCAGTCGAAACAGCCGAGGAAACGCTGGCAGACCTTGGCATCTGCTTCCTGTTCGCCGGCAAGCACCACCCTGCCATGGGCCGGATCATGCCGATCCGCCGTGCCATTGGCCGCCGCACGATCTTCAACCTGATGGGCCCGCTGGCCAATCCCGCCGGCGTGCAGCGCCAGCTCGTCGGCATTGCCCGCCCCGCCTATGTGCCGATCTATGCCGATGCCCTGGCGCGGCTGGGCACCGCGCGCTCGTTCGTGGTTTCGGGGGATGAAGGCCTCGACGAATTGAGCCTGGCCGGCGGCAATGAAGTGGCCGACGTGCATGGAGGCGCGATCCTCATGCACCGCATCGCGCCGGGCGACGCTGGCCTGACCACCGCGCCGGTCGATGCCATTCGCGGCGGAGACGCTGCCTATAACGCCGCTGCGCTCCAGGCGCTGCTCGATGGCCAGCCCGGCCCCTATCGCGATGCCGTGCTGTTCAACGCCGCGGCCGCGCTGATGGTCGCCGGGGATGTCACCGACTGGCACGAAGGCGTTGAAGAAGCTGCCGAAACCATCGACAAGGGCCTGGCCCTTGGCCTGCTGCGTTGCTGGATTGACGCGCTGAAGTAAGGCTCTGTGCACATGACTGACAAGCTTACCGAAATCTGCACCACCAAGCGCGCCGAAGTGGCCCAGCGCAAGGCCACCACATCGCTCGCTGACCTGGCCGCCCGCGCCGCTACGCAAACCGCGCCGCGCGGGTTTGAGGCTGCCCTGCGTGCCCGCGCCGCCACCGGCTTTGCCCTGATTGCCGAAATCAAGAAAGCCAGCCCCTCCAAGGGCCTGATCCGCGCCGATTTTCAGCCGGCCGACCATGCCCGCGCCTATGAAGCCGGTGGCGCCGCATGCCTTTCGATCCTGACGGATGCGCCCTATTTCCAGGGGCATGAAGACTATCTCGTCGCCGCCCGCGCCGCCTGTGCGCTGCCCGTGCTGCGCAAGGACTTCATGGTCGATCCCTGGCAGGTGGCCGAAGCCCGCGCGATCGGCGCCGATGCCATCCTGATCATCGTCGCCGCACTCGATGATGGCCAGATGGCCGAGATCGAAGCCGCGGCGCGCGAGCACGGCATGGACGTGCTGGTCGAAGTGCATGACGAGGCCGAGATGGAGCGCGCCGCGCGCCTGCATTCCCGCCTGATCGGGGTGAACAACCGCGATCTCAAGCGCTTCGTCACCGACATCGCCAATACCGAGCGCCTGGCCCCGCTGGCGCCCGCCGGCACGCTGCTGGTGGCCGAAAGCGGCATCAACACCCACGCCGATCTCGTTCGCCTGTCCGCCTGCGGCGCGCGCACGTTCCTGGTGGGTGAAAGCCTGATGCGCGAGGCCGACGTGGCCGCCGCCACCCAGGCGCTGCTGCAGGGCTGACCCCAGCTTGCCGCCGCCCGCACCGCGCAAGCTGTGGTTCGATGGCGGCTGCCGGCCCAACCCTGGCCGCATGGAAATCGCAGTCGTTACCGGTGGCCGCACCTGGGTTTTGCCCGATTGCGGCCTGGGTGACAGCAACCGCGCCGAATGGCTGGCCCTGCTCGGCGCGATGGACCTCGCCCTGCAGCTTGGCGAGACAGACGTGGTGCTGTGCGGCGATTCCGCCTTCGTGATCGACCAGATCGCCGGCCGCACCGCCGCCCATCCCGCCACGGCCGATTGCCTTGCCGCTTATCGGAACGGCCTCGTTTCATTTTCGCGCGTGCGGGTCCGCCATGTCGGCCGTGCGCAAAACCTTGCCGGCATTGCGCTCGAATATCGCCGCGCCGGCCTCGCCCCGCCACAGCCGCTGGCCGATCAACAGGGCTTGCGCCTTTTCCCCCGCATGGCATGAGCGTGGGATGACAGAGCTTACCCACCTCGATGCCCAGGGCCATGCGCGCATGGTCGATGTCGGCGCCAAGCCCGCCACGCAGCGCGTGGCCGTGGCCCGGGGTATGATCCGCATGTCGGCAACGGCGCTGGCCGCGATCCGCGATGGCACCGTGCCCAAGGGCGATGTGCTGGCCACCGCCCGCATCGCCGGGATCATGGCCGCCAAGAAAACCGGCGAGTTGATCCCGCTGTGCCACCCGCTCTCGCTCGATGCCGTGGCGGTGGAATTTGGCTTTGTTGATGGCGGCGTGGAATGCACCGCCACCGCCTCGCTCACCGCCAAAACCGGCGTGGAAATGGAAGCGATGACAGCCGCTTGCGTGGCATTGCTGACAATCTATGACATGGCCAAGGCGGTGGACAAGGGCATGGTGATCGAGGCCGTACGCCTGGTCGCCAAGCGCGGCGGCAAATCGGGCGATTGGTCCGCGCCATGAATGCCCCGCCGCGCCAGCCGCCCCTGCCGCTCGAACAGGCGCAGGCCCGGCTCATCGCCCTCGCCCCGCGCCTGCCGATCGACCATCGCGCCACGGCAGAGGCGCTGGGCCACTATCTCGCCGCGCCGCTCGTCGCCGCGCGCACGCAGCCGGCCACCGCGCTTTCGGCGATGGATGGCTATGCCCTGCGCAGCTCCGATCTGCCCGGCCCATGGACCGTGGCGGGAGAAAGCGCCGCCGGCCATCCATTTGCCGGCACGGTAGCGCCCGGCCAGGCCGTGCGGATCAGCACTGGCGCGGCCATGCCCGCAGGCGCCGATTGCGTGCTGCTGCAGGAAGACTGCGCGCGCGATGGCGCCGCGCTCGCCATCACCGGCACGCCGCCGCAACCGCCCTCGCGCCATATCCGCGCGGCGGGCATGGATTTTGCTGCGCAAGACCCACTGCTCCCCACCGGCACGCGGCTGGGCGCGGCGCAGATCGCGCTGGCCATCGCCGCCGGGCATGGCCACGTGCCAGTCTGCCGCCGCCTGCGCCTGGCCGTGATCGACAGCGGCGACGAACTGGCCGCCGCCGGCCACGCCCTGCAAAGCCACCAGATCCCGGCCAGCAATGGCCCGATGCTGGCCGCCATGGCCGCCGCCCTGCCGGTGGACGTGCAGCGCATCGGCCCGGTGCCCGATCGGCTCGATGCCCTGGCCGCCGCGCTCGATAGCGTGCGCGAGGCTGATATCATCGTCACCAGCGGCGGCGCCTCGGTCGGTGACCACGATCTGGTTCGCCCGGCACTGGAGGCAGTGGGCGCGCGCATCGATTTCTGGCGCGTGGCGATCAAGCCGGGCAAGCCGCTGCTGGTGGGGCAACGCAGCGCCAAGGACCGCGCCGCGCCGCAGGTGATCCTCGGCCTGCCGGGCAACCCGGCCTCTGCCTATGTCACCGCGCACCTGTTCATGCTGCCCCTGCTGCGCGCCGCGCTGGGCGCCGCCCAGCCGCTGCCCAGCCCGCTGCACATGCCGCTGGCCCAGCCGATGCCGGCCGGTGGCGGGCGCACCGAATTCCTGCGCGGCCATTGGGATGGCGTTTCCGTCACACTCGATCCGTTGCAGGATTCCGGCGCGATCGCCCCCATTGCCCGCGCCAATTGCCTGGTGCAGCGCGAGGCGGGCACGGCGATGCAACCGGAAGGGAGCAAGGTGCCGATCTATCTGCTCGAATTTGGCGGATTTGCTTGACGGGTTCGGTTTGGTTGCTTATTCGTTCCGCATTCGTTCGCCATAGGAGACTTGCGGATGCTCACGCGCAAGCAGCACGAACTGCTCTCGTTCATCCAGACGCGCCTTGATGATTCCGGCATTTCCCCTTCGTTTGAAGAAATGAAGGAAGCGCTCGATCTCAAGTCAAAGTCTGGCGTGCACCGCCTGATCTCTGCGCTGGAAGAACGCGGCTTCATCCGCCGCCTGCCCAACCGCGCCCGCGCCCTCGAAGTGATCCGCGAGCCGGAAAGCCTGGCGACCAAGGCCGCCGCGCGCAATCCCGCGCCGCGCCCCACTGCCCCCGCGTCCGCCACCCCGCGCCTAGCGCCAGTGGCCGCGAACGACGTGATCGAAATCCCGCTCCACGGCCGCATCGCCGCCGGCGCCCCGATCGAGGCACTGGAAGGTTCGGCCATGCTGCCCGTGCCCGCCGCCCTGCTCGGCTCTGGCGAGCACTACGCGCTGGAAGTGTCGGGCGATTCGATGGTCGACGCCGGCATCCTGGACGGCGACTACGCCCTCGTGCGCCGCACCAACACCGCCCGCGACGGCGAAATCGTCGTCGCCCTGGTGCGCGGCGAGGAAGCAACTCTCAAATACCTCCACCACGAAAAAGGCCGCATCCGCCTCGACCCCGCCAACGCCGCCTACAACCCCCAATTCTACGCGCCTGACGAAGTGGAAGTGCAAGGCAAGCTGGCGGGCCTGCTGCGGCGGTATCATTGAGGGTGGTGCCGGAGCGACAGATATCACAAGGTTCACGCTTATTCCTGCCGGAAGCTTGTTCTTGTGCGAATACCGCTGACGAGTTACAACAATAGTATGGGCCCAGCCCAATATAGTCGCCAGCCCGGCATTTGATCGCCATCCGGAAATTGGTTCAACGTCCAGTCCGCAATCTGGCGTTAAAGAAGGATTGCTCCCCCCCGCCTATCTTGGCAACGTACGCGAAGCCGCAATGCTGCCTGTGACGGCATTGTCATGGTGACGGGACGACGTAGCGCACCTGGCTGAAGAACCACCCGGTAGTCGGCTGTCCGGCCTCATTGCGCAGTGGCTGGAAGCGAGCGCGTCTCATCAGTGCGGCGCAGGTCGCCTGCGCAAACTTGCCTTCGGGATCTACAGTCGATCCGGTAATCCGGCACGCGGTAGGACGCCCGTCAGCTGCCACGTCGAGCCGGAAGCTCAACTTGGCCTGCTGTCCGGTATGCAATGGATCACGCGGAAAGTCCCCTGGATCGATCCATTGCGCCGGAGATTCAGCTGGCACGGCCTCGATCATGGTCGTCGTGTCATAGCCCCAGCTTTTCATGAGATCGTCCATGCAGGCATCCAGCGCTGCTAAAGGTGCGCCCATGGCCGCCGTTTCCAGACGGACGGCAGGCATTCCATCCGTGTGCAAGATGATGCTGGTAATGGCATTTCGACGCGGACCATCCTGTTTGGGATCACGGTGAGAAGGCACGCGCCAAGTAGCATGCTTTTCACCCGGCAGCGCCGTTTCTAGCGGATCTCCCACCTGAAAAGTCAGCACGCTCATATGGGCGCTGACGCCATAGCTTGCGGGTACCGATACGGGCGGCTCTGCCAGGCCAAACTGAACATGGATCTGTAGTGAGCCATGCGCGGTCCCGCTCACCACATCGCCCATCAGTTGCACCTCCACACTGGCACGTGTGTCCATGCGGTTCAGCATTAACACCAATTGTTGGTCCTGATGCGTGAACTTACGCGCCAGATGGCAGCTGTCCTTGTCGTAGTCCATCTGCCAAGGGCCAGATCCGGAATAAACGACCGGCTCTGCCGCCTCAGCCGCCTGGGTTACCAACGCCACAGCCATTACTGCGGCAAGACTGCGAATCATGGTTTTCCCCCGGATCGCCCACGATCGAGCGTAACCTGTGTCATTGCCTTCTCCGGCCTGTTTGACAACACACCGGAACGCGGCTCCGCTCCCGGTCGCTGTCGCCACGCCTCCGGCGCCGGAAACCAGCCATGCTGGCCTTCCGTCTCCGCCACGGTCGCCAGTTTGCCCTGTGCCAGATAGATCGCCAGGCCGCCGGTCTGGCGCAGCAGGCGGCGGTCGGCTTTGAGCCAGCGGGGGTGGCAACTGGTGGGCAAAGTGCGATCAGCGATCACGATATCGGCGGCGGCGCAGGCGGTGGTGAGGGTCTGCCAGTCCACCTGGTCGCGGCCGCGGCTCATCAGCACGGTGTAGCGCCGGCCCTGGCGCGTGAGCACGGCGCGGCAGAAGTCCTCGTTGCACTGCGCGCCGGGCCAGGTGTCGAGCGGGCGGGCCTCTCCCTCCAGCCCGGCGTTTTCGAGCAACATCGAAGGGGTGTAATCGCTGCGCGTGGCGCGGAGCATCAGCAGGTTGGGCCCTTCGCCTGCCAGGGCGACATGGTGCCCATCGCCGGTTACCAGCACATCAGGCGTGGGTTGCAGGATCGTCAACACCGCACCCACGCCCACCGGCACCAGGCCCCACAGGCGCACCCGCCCGGTCCACAGCGCCAGCCACAGCAGGCCGCCGACCATCAGGCCGAAGACCCAGCCGGGCATGCCGGGCAGCAGGGTCACCGCGCCGGGCTGGCTGGCGGTGAGGTGGGCCAGGCCCAGCAGCGCATCGAGCGATTTGCCCACCGCCCACCACGCCGGGGCGCCCCACCCCGCCAGGTCGAGCAGCAGCGCCAGCGCGATCAGCGGCATGGAAACGAACGTGGTGAGCGGAATGGCCACCACATTGGCCGCCGCGCCATAGATGCCGGCGCGGTGGAAATGGAACAGCGCCATGGGTATCAGAGCCAGTTCGATCACCAGGCCCGTGGCCAGCACGAGCGCCAGATGCCGCACCAGCCGCATCGCCCAGCCTTCGTGCGCATGGCCAAGGAAGCGCCGCACCGGCGCGGACGAATCAAACGCGATGATGGCGATGACCGAGCCGAAGCTCATCTGGAAACTGGGGCCGACCACGGCCTCGGGCCAGAACAGCATGACGATAAATGCGGCCACAGCCAGCATTCGCAACGACAGCGGATCACGGCCCAGCGCCAGGGCCAAGAGCACCAGCAACGCGCCCAGGCACGAACGGATCGTGGGCACCTCTGCCCCGGTGAGCAGGGTATAGCCAATGCCCGCCAGCGCGCCCATCGCGGCCGCCGCCAGCGGCACGCGCAGGCGCAGCGCGAGGAAAGGCACCAGCGCGAGCAGGCGCGCGGTGATAAGGTATACCGCGCCGACCACGGCGCTGACGTGCAGGCCGCTGATCGACAGGAGGTGCGTCAACCCCGCGTCGCGCATCGCATCTTCATCGGCCGTGGCGATGCTGCCGCGATCGCCGCTGGCAAAGGCGGCCGCGATCGCACCGGGTGATCCGCCCAGTTGCGTGCGGATGTGGTCGGCCAGGCGCTGGCGCACGGCATCGAGCCGCGTGCCCGGTGGCGCCGGCGCCAGCAGGGTGATCGCCCCCACACTGCTGCCGGTGGCCATAAGGCCGGAAAACCACGCGCTGCGGGCAAAATCAAAGCTGCCCGGCACCATCGGCGGCGCCGGCGGCATCAGCCGCGCACGCAGGCGCACCCGCGCCCCGTCTGCCAGCGCCGAATCGTTTTGCCCGGCCGGCGCCAAGGGCACGTTGATCCGCACCTGACCGTCCCGCGTTTCTCCCGACAGCAAGGTTACCCGCGTCTGCAGAATCAGCCGCAAACGGCCCTGCGCCGCCTGGACCTGGCGATCGACCACCGTGCCATCGAGCACCACCAGCATGGGCCGGGGAATCGGCGGGGTGCCCAAAAAGGCAGACTTGATCCAGATCGTGGCGCAGCCGGCCATCACCATCAGCCCCAGCGAAAGCACGGCCAACCGCAAATGGGCGAATCGGCCGTCTCGATCGCGAGGCAGCACAAGCAGCAAAATTCCGCCCATTCCGGCCATAAGGGCCAGCCACTGCCAGGGGCCTGGAAGCACCACCCAGGCGCAGATTCCCGCAGCAAACGCCACACTTAGCCAGGGGCCGCGTTCTGTGCCGCGCTGCTCGATCCACGCATTCGCATGCGCGAGCATGCTGGACAAACGCGCCGCTTTGGCCCAATGGCGCCCGAGCCCGTTCGGTCCCATATCAAGACCGGTTATCTGCGGGCCGGCACCGTTATCCCGGCCAAGCGCCGTTTGCGGATCAGGCGGTGTTGCAACAAGGCCGGCCATGCGCCGAATTGGAAGGAATGCGCCCTCGATGGCAAGCCAGACTGACACCGTTTCTGCAGGATCGGGTACGGCCAGCGCCAGCCCCACCCCAGCGGCACGCGTTGTCACCCGCTTTGCCCCATCGCCCACCGGTTTCCTGCATATCGGCGGCGCGCGCACGGCCCTGTTCAACTGGCTTTTCGCCCGCCATCACGGCGGCACTTATCTGCTGCGCATCGAGGATACCGACCGCGCGCGTTCCACCGACGCCGCGATCGAGGCGATCTTTGACGGCCTCAACTGGCTGGGTTTGGGTGGCGATGCCGAGCCGGTGTTCCAGTTCGCACGATCTGATCGCCATGCTCAGGTAGCGCACCAGTTGCTCGACGCCGGGCACGCTTACCGCTGCTATCTGACGCAGGAAGAACTCGCCGCCCGTCGCGCCAAGGCGCAGGAAGAACGCCGCCCGTTCCGCCTGGAAAGCGAATGGCGCGATGCCGATCCCGCCACCTGGCCGGCCGACAAGCCCTATGTCATCCGCGTCAAGGCCCCGCGCGAAGGCGAGACGGTGATCGATGACGTCGTTCAGGGCGCAATCACCGTGCAGAACGTGGAAATCGACGACTACGTCATCCTGCGTGGCGATGGCACGCCCACCTATATGCTCGCGGTGGTGGTCGACGATCACGACATGGGCGTGACGCACGTGATCCGTGGCGATGACCATATCAACAACGCGTTCCGCCAGCTGGTGATCATCCGCGCGATGAACGCGATCGAAGGTGGCTGGCCCGACCCGGTCTATGGCCATATCCCGCTGATCCACGGCGCGGATGGCGCCAAGCTGTCCAAGCGCCACGGCGCCCTGGGCGTGGACGCCTATCGCGACGAGATGGGCCTGCTGCCCGAAGCGGTGTTCAACTACCTGCTTCGCCTCGGCTGGGGCCATGGCGACGAGGAAATCATCAGCCGCGACCAGGCGGTGAAATGGTTCGACATCGCCAATGTCAACAAGGGCGCCTCGCGCTTCGACCTCAAGAAGCTGCTCAACTTGAACGGGCACTACCTGCGCGAAGCGGACGACGCGCGCCTGGTCGATCTTGTCGCGCCGCGGCTCGACGCGCTGGTGCCGGCCCACGACCGTGCCAAGCTGGCCGAGGCGATGCCGGTGCTCAAGGTGCGCGCGGCCGATCTCAACGAGCTGGCCAAGGGCGCGGTGTTCCTGTTTGCCCAGCGTCCGCTGGCGCTCGATGAAAAGGCGCAAGGCCTGCTCACCGCCGATGCGCGGGCAATCCTTGCCAAAGTGATCACCCGCCTTGAGGGCGCAAACGACTGGACAGCGGCCACGCTCGAGGCCAATCTCAAGCAAATGGCCGAGGAGCTGGGAGTAGGATTGGGCAAGATCGCCCAGCCCCTGCGCGCAAGCCTGACGGGACAAGCGACCTCACCTGGAATTTTCGATGTCCTGGTTCTCCTCGGAAAGGAAGAGAGCCTGGCCCGTTTGCGTGACCATGCCGCCTGACCAGGTGGCCCACAGAACATACTGTTTCTTTGTACAGGAGAGCCTAGCGTGAGCGACAATCAGGCTACTTTGACCATCGATGGCAAGACCATCGACCTTCCGGTCAAGAGCGGCACCATCGGGCCGGACGTCCTCGACATCCGTAAGCTTTACGGCCAGTCGGGCAAGTTCACCTACGATCCGGGCTTTACCTCCACCGCCAGCTGCGACAGCGCGATCACCTATATCGATGGTGACGAAGGCGTCCTGCTGCACCGCGGCTATCCGATCGGCCAGCTGGCCGAGCATTCCAGCTTCATGGAAGTGAGCTACCTGCTGCTGAACGGCGAACTGCCGAACCAGGACGAGCTGGCCAACTTCTCCCGCACGATCACGCGCCACACCATGGTGCACGAGCAGCTGACCAAGTTCTACAGCGGTTTCCGCCGTGACGCGCACCCGATGGCGGTGATGTGCGGCGTGGTGGGCGCGCTCTCGGCGTTCTATCATGATTCGACCGACATCGCCGATCCGCAGAACCGCACGATCAGCTCGCACCGCCTGATCGCCAAGATCCCCACGATCGCGGCGATGGCCTACAAGTATTCGGTTGGTCAGCCGTTCCTCTATCCGCGCAACGATCTGTCGTACACCGGCAACTTCCTGCGCATGACCTTTGGCGTTCCGGCCGAAGAATATGAAGTGATCCCCGAAGTCGAACGCGCGATGGATCGCATCTTCATTCTGCACGCCGACCATGAGCAGAACGCGTCGACCTCGACCGTGCGCCTGGCCGGTTCGTCGGGTGCCAACCCGTTTGCCTGCATCGCGGCCGGCATTGCCTGCCTGTGGGGCCCGGCACACGGCGGCGCCAACGAGGCGGCGCTCAACATGCTGCGCGAGATCGGCACGCCCGACAAGATCCCGCACTATATCGAGCGCGCCAAGGACAAGAACGATCCGTTCCGCCTGATGGGCTTTGGCCACCGCGTCTACAAGAACTACGATCCGCGCGCCACGGTGATGCAGAAGACCGTGCGCGAAGTGTTCGACGCGCTCAAGGTCAACGATCCGCTGTTCGAAACCGCGCTGCGCCTGGAAGAGATCGCGCTCAACGATCCCTACTTCGTGGAAAAGAAGCTGTTCCCGAACGTGGACTTCTATTCGGGCATCATCCTTTCGGCGATCGGTTTCCCGACCACGATGTTTACCGTGCTGTTTGCCCTCGCCCGCACCGTGGGCTGGGTGGCGCAGTGGAACGAAATGATCAGCGATCCCGGCCAGAAGATCGGTCGCCCGCGCCAGCTCTACACCGGGCCGACGCAGCGCGACTACGTTCCGATCAACCAGCGCTAAGCCGGAAGATACACGATGAAGAGAAAGGCGGTCATGGTGGCGATCCTGCGGATCATCGGCTTGGCCGCCTTTTTCATGGGCCTGCTGTGGATCGCGCAAGGCCTGGGCTTGGTGCACTGGCCGCGCGAAAGCTTCATGCTCGATCAGCGACCGTGGGCGTGGCGTGGCCTCGTACTGGCGCTGCTGGGCATTGCCGCCGTGTGGCGCGCCGGTCGCCGGCGCTGATCGCACAAGACCCGCGCCGGCCGGCTTGGCCGCGCCATTCCCACAATTTATTCGAACGCGGCAGGGTCTGGCGTGGGCGCCTGGCAGGCCTGGTGATTGCCATTCTGGCATGCCGCGACCTGCTCGTGCCACGCATCCATTGCCCGCGCATAGGCAGCGTCGCGGCGCGACTGGGTGGTGCGGATCATGGCGATGGTGTCGCGCCGGGCCTGCACGGCCTGGTGATAATCATGCACCGCTGCGTGGTAGCTTTGCAGTTCGGCGTTCCGCTCGGCGCGGGCGGTGTTGGTATCGATCGCCAGCGCCTGCGCCTCGTTGCGATTGACCGCGCTAACCCCGGGATCCTGGCCGGGAACGACCACGCCCGGAGGGGCCGTCATTGATGCTGCTGCCGAACCATCGTTGAACGGCTGGTTGGGATCTACTGCCTGGGCCAGCGCCGGGGTCGCCACCAAGGCGCCCAACAGGCCGACCATCGCCATTTTCCTGATCATCGCGAATCTCCGAAACAAGCGTCAGATTTCCGGTCCCCGATGCCCAGCGTTGTGGGCGAGACGGTCTGAACGTTTGCGGAATGCCATGAAAAGGTGCGGTTAACCTGGCGGCCAAGAATCAGCGCGCGTTGACGATACCGGCGCTGGGCAGGTCTGCCGGCAGGGTCAGCACAAAGCGGGCGCCCTCGCCCGGTGTGCTCGATACGGTAAGATCACCGGCCATGGCGCGGGCCAGCCGGCGGGAGATATAGAGGCCCAAGCCCGATCCGCCATCGCCGCTGCGGCCCAGCCGTTCGAACTTTTCAAACACGCGCGCCGCCTGATCGGCAGTCAGCCCCTCGCCGCGATCTTCCACCGCGATCCAGGCCGTGGCTCCTTCCACACCGCAGGCCAGAGTTACGGTGGCATGGGCCGGGGTATAGCGGATAGCATTGCTCAACAGGTTGAGCAGTACCTGCAGCACGCGGCGAAACTCGCCGATCGCCGGGGCGTGGCACGCCTCCTCGGGCAAGGCCAGGGCGATGCCCCGCTCGCGCGCGCGGACGGACAGAATACCGGCGGCGCGGCGGGCGCAATCGGCGAGGTCGATGTGATCGGGCGCGGGGGCAAAGCCCGGCGCCTCTACCGCATCGAGATCGGCCAGGTCTTCGACCAGGCCGAGCAGATGGCGCCCCGCCTCGGCAATGTCGGCGGCATAGTTGCCATAGGCATCGGCCAGCGGGCCCGCCAGGCGGCTGCGAATGGTTTCGGCATTGGCGATGATCCGGCTGATCGGCTGGCGCAGTGCGGGCGCAAGATCACGTCCGAGGAACCCGGTCCAGGGCGGCAGTGGCGCATCGGCGCCGGCCATGGCAGGCTCTGCTCCACGCAGGGGATCGGCCGGCAGCGCCAGGATAGTTTCAGGCAAGAGCAGCAGATCGAACCCGCTGCCCACGCGCGGCAACAGGCGCACGCGCCAGCGCCGGGCCGACCCGGCGACATCGACGACCATGTCATCGAGCAGCCGCCAGTGCAGCCGCGCCGTCTCGATGCGCCCCTGGCCAAGCGACAGCGCCGGAGACAAGGCCCAATGGCGCCCAGTGGAGCCGGCCAGGTCTGCGGCCAGTTCGGCAAGATCGGCGGCAGCCAGATCGGCGGTGATTACCCGCTGCTGCTCATCAAGCAGGACATGCCCCTGCGCAAGATGATGCCACAGCGCAGACGCATCAAACGCGGGCAGGCCATCATCGGGCGCGGCCGCGCGGCGCCAATCGCGCAGCACCAGGGCAATGCCATCGTCGTCAGGCGTGGCCTGGGCATGAAACGCGATGGCGCAATCGCCATCCATCGCCACGATCGGCCGCGCCTGCGCCAAACCGGAAACCCGCACCTGGCGGACCAGCGCCAGCAGCGCCGGAACCGCCAGCATGCCCGGCATCGTACCACCGGCCGCGATCTGCAACCGGGCCAGGGCCTCATCAGCCGCAACCAGGGTGTCCGCAGCATCGCAGCGGGCGTGGATCGGATCGGCCGTGGCCAAAGTCAGCCGCCCAGCCTGGCATGCGCCAGGCGCTCGGCCGCATCCTGCGGCGACAGCGCGCCTACGGCCGCCGGCACCAGCGCTTCGGGATGGAACACCGCGACATGGCTGCGCACCGCGTCGCCATCCAGGCCAGCCGCGCGCAAGACCAGCGCCAGCCGCGCCAGATGCGAAGGCGCGGTCAACAGCGCGGCATCCTCGCGCGGGGCGCCCATGGCGCGGGCCAGCGCGGTGAGGAACAGCGCCGGTCCAGCGTGCAGCGGATCGAGCGCCAGCGCCAGATCGGGCAGCGTATCGACCAGGCGGCGCAGCAGCGCGAGGCGCCCGCGCTCGGCATCGAAACGCAGGCGCAACGACCGTTCGGCAATGATTGCACGGCTTTGCGCCTCGGCATCGTCTTGTGCGCGGGCGTGCAGCGTGACCAGGGCAATACGCAGCAGATCTTGCGGCAGTTCACCCAGCGGAAGCTGCATGCGCCGCTGTGCCTGGCAGAACCGGGCCTGCGCCACCAGGGCCGCCATGGCTGCGGCCGAGCGATCCCCGTCCTGCGCCGCAATCGCCGCTTCAACCAGGGGCGCGACCACCATGTCCACGCCGTGATCCTGCTCAAGCCGGCAGGCAAGCTGCCATTCCAATGCCTGGCCATGCACGGCGGCCAAGAAGGCTCCATTGGCGCTGAGCAGGCTGGCAAACCCGGCCACCTCGTCAATGTCGGGCTCAACCCCTTCGCCCGCGCCACCGGCCTGGGCCTGGGCCACCGCCAGTTGCCGGGCGACATCATCAATCATGCCGCGCACATGGGCGATCACCGTATCGCCGAACACCGCGCGCTCTTCCTGCAAGACCAGATGGCGCAGAATAGGGGCCGTGCTGTCGAGCACGGCACCGGCGCGCGCCAGGCCAGCGGCGAGCCAGGCATCGTCTTCGTGCGAAAGGGGCGCGGGGTGCTGCATGCCCGTGGTTCTAGGTTCCATTGGTTAGCAAGCGGTTAGGAAACAGACCATGCGCCTGTGCCAAGGCGGTGGCAAGCAGCACGACGACGATCACCCGCAGGCCTGTTTCCAGCGGCATGAACAGCCCCACCACAAGCAGCGTCAGCGCCACCAGCAGCCGGTCACACAGCCATGCCGTCCAACGGAAATCGCGCAGCACTACCGGAAACAGCCAGAGGATCAGGACCAGGACCAGCGGCGGAAACCACGCCGTCTGGGCCGTAGGCCCGCCACTCGCACGCCAGGCGCAGATCGCCACCAGCGCACCATCCACCAGCGGGCCAAACAACGCGCCGCCGCGCAAGCGGCCCGATGCCTGCATCAGCGATGCCTGTTCCACCCGCGCCAGCAAGCGCCCGGCCTGCAACACCACCCAGCCCAGGCCAACCAGCGCAAAAGCCAGCCCCGCCCTGCCCCACCAGCCCGCGCCCAGCGCGAGCAGCACGAGCAGGAGCGCCGCTGCCATGGCTACCCACGGCCGCGTGCGGGCATGCAAGAGCGCAGGGCCGATCCGCCGCACCGCCTGCACCGCGAGCCATTCCCCCGGCGAGCGGACGTGTCCGGCCGCCGTGTGCTGGGCCAGCCAATCGTTTTCCGCGGCATGGGCATCGGCCTCGTTGCGCACCAGGCGCCAGCGGCCGGAGGCAAGCAGCGCCTGCGGCACCGCGCGCAACGGCAGGCGCGCCTGCGTCGCCAGGCGCAGCAGCGCGGCAACCGGGTTCCATTCGGGCGGCAGATCGCCCAGCCCGGCCACCACCCGGCCGGGCATGCGCATTGCGCCGGCCCAGGCATGGTTGATGTCGATACGTTCGAACCCGGCTGCAACGCCGGCTTCCACCGGCAAGGCCAACACGCCCGGCGCCTCGTCCAGAATGCGGCGGGCATCCTCGGGCATGGCCAGGAACCCTTCGGCAAAGACGATCAGTTCATCCTCGGCCGAAACCAGCGGCACCAGTGCACGCGCCGCGGTTATGATGTGAAAGCGCGCGCCGCGCTGTTCGGCGACGTGCTGGATCTCGACGATCTCGGCCGAGAGCATTTCGGCATGGACGACGATTCGCGTGGCGCCCAGCGCCAGCGCCAAGCCCAGCTGGTGGCGCGCGATGCTGTGCCCGGCGATCGGCAAGAAACCGGGGTTTCCACCCGATTGGACGGCGCCGTCGCCCGCCAGATCGACCGGCACATTTTCCATCAACGATATGAGCGCGACCCGCAACTGTATGCCTCCTGATCGCGCGCATGGTAGGGCGGCAACCCCGCCGTGCCAAGCGCCCGTCGGGCGTTTCGGATCAGGCCTGATCGGGGCTGATCGGCGCTGGATCTGCTGGCGCCGGATCCTGTGCACCGGCGCTGAAATCATCCAGCCACATCGCGATCTTGCGCAAGACCGCCGGATCGCCCGGCGCACCGGCCAGCGCCTGTTCCACCAGGCGCATCAAGCCTTGCGCATGGAACGAGGCAGCCAGACCTTTGAGCCGCATGCCGGCCATCGACCAGTTGCCGTCACAGCGTGAGCGCCGCATGAGATCGACCTGCCGCCGCGCGCTGTCGAGAAAAGCGCCGCGCAGTTCGGCAAACAGCGCCGGGTCACTGCCGGCCACGGCCGCCAGCTGCGCATCGATCGGATCGCCAAGATAAGCCATGCTGTTGATAGTGTGGCATCAGGGCTTAAGGCGGGTTTAACCGCCCCCCTTTTCCATGATAGAGATGCGCGCATGAATGGGGGACCACGGATCATTCCGATCGAAGCCAACCAGCCGGAAACCGGCGGGCATGGCCTGGCGCTGGATCGTGAACAGGCAGAAACCGCCTTGCCCATTACCCCATCTTTACAGGAATTTGCCGATCAAAGCGAAGACGCTTTCGACGATGCCGCGACGGGGTCACCAGCCCCCTGGCCTTGGGCCTTGGCGGGGGGCCTGATCGCGGTGTGGACGAGCTTTTTTGCCTGGGCCAGCGTTCCTGGACTGGTTGCCGTGCGCAGCCCCGCCGCATGGGCAGCTGCCACCGGCCAGTGGGCGGCGCCGGTGCTGGTCGTGCTGGTCACCCTGCTGCTGATCCAGCGCGGCAGCGGGCGCGAGGCGCGCCGGTTTTCCAGCATTGCCAGCGGCCTTTCGCGCGAATCAGCGCAGCTGCACCAGCAGCTGGGTGCGATCAACACCGAGCTGGCCCTCGCCCGCGATTTCATCGCCGCCCAGGCGCGCGATCTCGATGCGCTGGGCCGCGTGGCGGCTGACCGCCTGTCTATTCATGCCGACAGCCTGCGCGGGCTGATCCAGGACAACGGCGCGCAGGTCAACGCGATCGCCGATGTGGCGGCCAACGCGCTCGACAACATGGAAAAGCTGCGCAGCCAGCTGCCGGTGATCGCCAACAGCGCCAAGGACGTGACCAACTCCATCGCCAACGCCGGGCGCACCGCGCACGTGCAGCTGGAAGACATGGTCGCCGGGTTCCAGCGCCTGAACGAATTCGGCCTCGCCAGCGAGCGCCAAGTGGCCAGCGTGCGCGATCAGGTTCAGGCGGCACTCGGCGCGTTGACCGCGGCCGGGGTTGACCTTGCCCGACAGACCGAGGCGCGCTTTGCCACCTTGGAAGAAGAAGTGAGCAGCCATCGCGCCGCGCTCGACCAGGAAGAGCATGCCGCGCTTGCTGCGATCCGCGCCCGCGCCCAGGCCTTGGCCGATAGGCTGGGCGAGCAGCGCCGCACCATGGCGAGTGCCGAGCGCGAAAGCCTGGCGGCGCTGGAACAGCGCCTGGCCACGCTGAAGGAAGCCAGCGCCACGCTGGGCGAAGCCGTGGCCGAGCAGGAAAGCGCCGCGCTCGCCAGCTGGCAGGCCCGCAGCGAGGCGCAGATGCGCACGTTGCGCGCCGCGCTCGACGACTTGACCGCCGCCCAGGACAGCACCCAGGCGCAGGCCCAGGCTCGCCTGGCCCGCTTTGCCGAGGAAAGCCGCGCGCTGGTGGCTGCCCTCGACGCGGAAGGCGAAGCGATCGACGCCGCCGTCGCCCAGCGCCGTGCCGCGCTGGCAGCTGGCGCCGATGACCAGCGCGAAACGCTGGCCCGCCGCATGGTGGAAATTGACCGCGCCATTGCCGAGCGGCGCAGCGCGCTCGCCGCCGCTGCCAACGAGGCGACCGAGGCATTGGCCCACAAGCTGGCCGACCTCGATCGCGCGCTCGATACCCAGCGCACACGCCAGCACGATGAAGCGCGCCGCCTGGCTGCACAATGCGATGCCGCCGCCGCCCGCGCGGCAGAACTTGCCGAAACGCTGTCGGCCTCGGCCAGCATGGGCGATACCACGGCCCAGGCCGTGGCCCGCGCGCTCGATCTGCTGCGCACGCGCCTGGCCGAAACCGGCATCGAACTGACCACGCAAGACGATCATATCGCGCGCACCACCGATGCCGCCGTGCGCCTGCTCGAACTGATCCAGGCCGCCGGGCAGCACAGCCGCAACGAACTGCCCGAGATCTTGCGCACCAGCCAGGCCGGCCTTGCCGAACTGGACCAGCGCGTGGCCGCGATGCATGCCCAACTGGGTGAAGCGGGCAGCAAGGGCACGGCCCTGGCCGAAACGGTGCGCGGCACCAGCGCCGACATTGCCGAGGCGCTGGCTCATGTCGCCCGCCTGCACGAAGCCTTTGCCCAGCAGGCCGCGGCCGAGCGTGCGCAGCTCAATGAAGTGCGCGCCACGCTGGAAACCGCACGTGGCGAGGCCGAGGCGCTTTCGGGTGACATCACCGGCACCATGGCCACCGCGATCGATCGCCTCAATGCCGCCGCCCGTGCCGCTGGCGATACCATGGGCGAAACCCTCAAGGACGAAATCGAGGCCCTTGCCGCGCGGCTGGGCGAGGAAGGCAACGCCGCATTCGCGCGCGTGTTGCAAGGCCGCGGCGCCGAACTGATCGCCCGGTTGGAGCAGGCCATCGACAACGCCGCCGATGCCAGCCGCGACAGCGCCGTGCAGATGCGCGACCAGTTGGCCAAGGTGGACGAACTGGCCACCAACCTGGAAAACCGCGTTGCCCGTGCGCGGGAACGGGCCGAAGAACAGGTCGACAACGACTTCGCGCGCCGGACCGCGCTGATCACCGAGTCCCTCAATTCCGCCGCGATCGACATTGCCCAGGCGCTGTCGACCGATGTTTCGGAAACGGCCTGGGCTTCGTACCTTCGTGGCGATCGCGGCATCTTCACCCGCCGGGCGGTTACCCTGCTCGACAGTGCCGATGCCAAGGCGGTGCAGCAGCACTATGCCGGCGACGCCGAATTCCGCGGCCACGTAAACCGCTATATCCACGATTTCGAAGGCATGCTGCGCCAGTTGCTCTCGACGCGCGATGGCAATGCCCTGGGCGTAACGCTGCTGTCGTCCGACATGGGCAAGCTTTATGTGGCGCTGGCGCAGGGGATCGAGCGGCTTCGGGCGTGAGGTTGGTTTAGGCTTCCCACCACCCCCAACCCCCTCCTCTGAAGAGGAGGGGGCTTTGATTTCAGCTTGTTAACTCCCCCTCCTCTTTAGAGGAGTGGGTTGGGGGGTGGTGGAACACTGCCGCCAACGCCTGCGCAAACCCGCGCAAATCCGCCACGAACCGCGCCTGTTCCGCCTCTCGCGCCGCGCCATCCAGACGCAGCAGATAGCTGGGATGGCAGGTCAGCCAGATGTCTGTGTCGCCTTGCCGCGCAAGCAATCCGCGCTCGCGCTGCACGCTGGCAGTCCGGCCGATCAACCCGCGCGCGGCGCTGGCGCCCAGCGCCAGGATCAGGCGCGGCGCCACCAGCTCGCGCTCGCGGTCCAGCCACCAGCGACAGGTATCGATCTCACCGGCCGTGGGCGTCTGGTGCAGGCGACGCTTGCCGGTGGGCTGATGCTTGAAATGCTTGACCGCGTTGGTCAGCCAGCCCTGCCCCGGATCGATCCCGGCAGCCTGCAACTGGCTGCGCAGCACCTCGCCAGCCGGGCCAACGAACGGGCGGCCCTCCATTTCTTCGGTATCGCCCGGCTGCTCGCCCACGATCATGAACGCGCGGCGGCGCGTGCCTTCGCCCGGCACGGCGCGGGTGCCGTTGCAGCCGATCGCGCAATGGCGGCAGCCGGCAATGCCGGTGGCCAGATCGGCCAGGCTATCCGGCGCAGGTCCGAACTCCTGCCGCCCCAGATCGACCATGGCCGCCTCGCGCGCCTGGGCTCCGGCGATTAGTTCGGGAATGAGCGCGGCTTCGGGCATGTTCTTCCAATACTTGCGCGGCATTTCCTTGAGCATGGCGCCCACCTTGAGCCGCGCCGGATTGAAAATGTTGGCGTAATAGGTGCGCCACAATTCTTCCAGCGGATCACCGCCGGGTGCATCCAGGCGAGTGGCCGGTGGCCCTTCCTCCAGCACATCGCCGGTCCAGTGCAGCGATCCGGCCGGCGTCAGGATCGACCAGCGCATCGCCGCAAAGCGCCGCACGAAGAAGCCGGCATTGGCGCGCAGGATATGATGGTCGGGCTCGAACCAGGCGACATAGCGCTCGCTGCCATCGGGCTCGGCCACGCTGCGGAAGCGCAGGAACGCGCGCATTTTGTGGATGTCGCGCCGCACCGGACGCGACAATTGATCCAGCCGGCGCACGAGCGGATCGGCCGCATCCTCGGCCAGGCGCGGCTGGCCCTGCAGGCGCCAGAGCAGGCGATAGGCCAGATCAAAGCGTTCGGGCGCACGGTGCAGCAGGGCCATACGCACCAGGTTGAGAAACGCCTTGCTGGCGCGCACTGTCGGGGCATCGGGCCTTGGCGGCGGGATCGGCGCGGGACTTTGCGCGAACAGATCGCCCGGCCCCTGCCCCGGCTCTTCCCACGATACCGCATCAGGCGCGATCCCGGCCAGGATCAGCCCGCGCGCCGCCGTGCGCCAGGCCTCGTTATCATCGGGCGCGGGAAGGCAGACGCGCAAGGATCAGGTGCCGAACAGTTCGAGCTGCCGCGCCTTGTGCGGGGCCAGGCTGGCGCGCAGGTCTGCCCGATCGACCAGCAGCGTGGGCCGCCAATCGGCCGTGACGATGAAGGGCCGCACCTTGGTGAGCGAGACGGTCAGCCGGCCCACGTCTTCCAGCCGCAGCCGGCGCTGCCGCCGGGCCGACAGCAGTGCATTGACGGCGCGCACGCCGAGGCCAGGCACGCGCAGCAGCGCCTCGCGCGGGGCGCGGTTGACGTCGACCGGGAAAGCGTCGCGAAAGCGCAGCGCCCAGGCAAGCTTGGGATCGATATCGAGCGGCAGCATGCCGCCCGCATCGGCCGCCTGCTGCACCTCGTGCGGAGCAAAGCCATAAAAGCGCATCAGCCAGTCAGACTGATAGAGCCGGTGTTCACGCATCAGGGGCGGGCGTTGCAGCGGCAAGACCGCACTGGCATCGGGGATCGGACTGAACGCGGAATAATAGACGCGGCGCAGGCGAAAGCGGCTGTAGAGCGTGGCCGAGCGGCCGACGATATCAGCGTCGCTGGCCTGGTCGGCGCCAACGATCATCTGGGTCGATTGTCCGGCCGGTGCAAAGCGCGGCGCATGGCGGAAGCGCTTGCGCGCGTCCTTGGCCTCGACAATGGCGCTGCCGATGCTGGCCATGGCGCCCTCGATCACCGGCGTGGATTTGTCGGGCGCCAGCCGCGCCAAACCCGCCTGGGTGGGCAATTCCACATTGATCGACACGCGATCGGCATAGAGCCCGGCCCGCGCGACCAGTTCGGGATCAGCCTCGGGGATCGTCTTGAGATGAATATAGCCGCGAAATTCATGCTCTTCGCGCAGGATGCGGGCGGCCTCGATCAACTGTTCCATCGTATGGTTGGATGACCGCACGATGCCCGAGGACAAGAACAGGCCCTCGATATAGTTGCGGCGATAGAATGCTATTGTCAGGTCAGCCACTTCCTGCGGCGTGAAGCGCGCGCGGCGCACGTTGGAACTCTTGCGGTTGACGCAATAGTGGCAATCGAAAATGCAGTGGTTGGTCAGCAGGATCTTGAGCAGCGAGATGCACCGCCCATCGGGCGCATAGGCATGGCAGATGCCCATGCCCTCGGTCGAGCCAAGGCCCTTGCCGCCGGCGCTGTTGCGCTTGGCCGTGCCGGATGAGGCACAGGAAGCGTCGTATTTGGCGGCATCGGCCAGGATGCCGAGCCGTTCCATGACCGAGGGTTGCGACATTCGTTCCTTATACGTTCTTCTTTCCGGCAATGCCAGTGCCGATGCGGCGAACCGCCCACGGCATTTTGGGCAGGGCACCGGAACGCTCTTCCCCCTCAACCGGTTATAGGTGCGGAGGGGCAGACGATTTGCGGAGATTTCCCAACCATGCCCATGATCAAGACGCGCGATGGCACCCAGCTTTACGTCAAGGCCTGGGGGCAAGGTCCCGCCGTGGTGCTGATCCATGGCTGGCCGCTCAATGCCGATAGCTGGGACCCGGTGATGAATGCGCTGGCTGGCGCGGGCTATCGCGCCATCGCCTACGATCGCCGCGGGTTCGGCCGGTCAGACCAGCCCAGCCATGGCTATGACTATGACACCTTCGCCGACGATCTCGCCGATGTGCTGGCAGCCACCGACGCGCGGCCGGGCGCGGCCCTCGTCGGCTTTTCCATGGGTGGCGGGGAAATTGCCCGTTATCTTTCGCGCCACGGTGCCGATGGCATCGGGCGGGTGGCGCTGGTTTCATCGGTTGTGCCGTTCATGGCCAAGACCGAAGACAATCCTGACGGCGTGCCGCAAGAGACCTTCAACCAGATGACCGAGGGCATGCTGGCCGACCGGGCCAAGTTCATGGCCGGGTTCATCAAGGATTTCTATGGGGTTGGCCTCTTGGCTCAACCGGTGAGCGACGAACAGCGCGCGCTGTCGTGGAACCACGCGATGCAAGCCGGACTGCTGCCGACCTTGGCCGCGGCAAAGGCCTTTGCCACCACCGATTTCCGCGGTGACCTGGCGAGCTTTACCGTGCCGACACTGGTGATCCACGGCACGGGCGACAAGACCGTGCCGATCGAGGCGACCGGCCGCGCGGTGGCCCGCGCCGTCCCCCATGCCATGCTGGTCGAATAATCCGGCGCACCGCACGGCGTGTTTGCCACGGAAACCGAGCGGCTGATCGCTGACCTCACCGAATTTCTGGCCGGGCGTCGCCCGGATGATCGCCAGGCCGCGATCGATGCGGTGACGGCGCAAATGCTGATCACCCCCAACGTCTGACCCGAACACCCCCCTTTCACAGGAGAGAAACGATGCATTATGACCAAGGCAACCCGGCGGAACTGAAGGAAAAGTTCTGGAAGGAACTGGCCCATTCGCCTTTCGTGATGCTGCAACTGGATGCCGATCCAGAAAGCGCCGCGCCAATGACCGCGCAGCTTGACCGCGATGCAAACCACGCCATCTGGTTCTTCACCTCGCGCGACAATCGCTTTGCCGCGCAGGGTGGCGCTACGGCGACCTATGCCGCCAAGGGGCATGATCTGTTCGCCCGCTTCACCGGCGCGCTGACCGAGGAAACCGACCGCGCCCTGCTCGACAAGCATTGGAGCCGCATGGTGGAATCATGGTTTCCGGGCGGCAAGAACGATCCCAACCTGCTGTTCCTGCGCATGGACCTGGGCGAAGCGGCAATCTGGTCGGGTGAAGTGGGCGTGATGGGCGCGGTCAAGATGGCGCTGGGCCTGCCCGTGGGCGACAGCATCAAGGGTGGCTACGCCGAAACCAGCCTCTAAACGGAACGAACCCGTTCCAATAGGCAAAGGCCGCCGCTTCCCCGGGGAAACGGCGGCCTTTGTATTGCTGGCCCAAAGTGATGCGCGATCAGTCGATCGGCGGCACCGAGCTGGGCGGCAGGTCAGCATCGCCTTCGTGCACTTCCGTCAGGCCACGGCCAACATGGCTGCGGCTGCGGCTATAGGCATAATACACGATCAGGCCGAGCACAGCCCAGCCGATGAACAGCTGGATCGTTGCGGCCGACAGACTGCCGAACAGATAGATGCAGCCGAGGATCGAAATGGGGGCAACGATCATCACCGCCGGCGTGCGGAACGGACGCTTGCGCGTGGGATCGGTCCGGCGCAGCACCAGCACCGCAATCGAGACTGCCGCGAACGCGAACAGCGTGCCCGAGTTCGACACGTCCGCCAGCAGACCAACCGGGAAGAAGGCAGCGAACAGCGCCACGAACACCCCGGTGAGCAGCGTGATCACGTGCGGCGTGTGGAAACGCGGATGAATCTTGGAGAAAAATTCCGGCAGCAGGCCGTCGCGGCTCATCACGAAGAAGATGCGGGTCTGGCCGAACATCATCATCAGGATGACGGAAGGCAGCGCCAGGATGGCGGCAAGGCCCACCAGCCAGCCCACCATCGGGTGGCCGACCGAACGCAGCGTCCACGCCAGGGCTTCCTTGGAGCAGACCACGGCGTTTTCACCGATCGCCTTGCAGGCATCAGACAGCGCGGGCGATCCGGGCGACAGAGCAACATGGCCGGGGCCGAACACCGGCTGCGCGCCAACAGTGCCAATCACGCCAGCGGCCACCAGCATGTAGAATACGGTGCAGATTGCCAAGCTGCCGATCAGGCCGATCGGCATGTTGCGTTGCGGATTCTTGGTCTCTTCTGCCGCAGTAGAAACCGCGTCGAAGCCGACATAGGCAAAGAAGATCGATGCCGCAGCGCCGGAAATGCCGGTGAAGCCCAGCGGCGCGAACGGCTGGAAATTGCCTGCCTTGATCATGGGAATGGTCAGCGCGATGAACAGGGACAGGGCGACGATCTTGATCGCCACCAGCACCGCGTTGACCGTGGCGCTTTCCTTGGTGCCCAGGATCAGCAGGCCGGTAATCACCACGGCAATACCCATGGCCGGCAAGTTGATCAGGCCACCGTCAAACGGGCCGCGCACCAGTTCCAGCGGCACGGTTATATGCAAACTGTTCTGGACAAAGCCGATCATGTAGCCCGACCAGCCGACCGACACGGCACCGGCAGCGATGGCATATTCCAGAATCAGCGCCCAGCCGACCATCCAGGCCACCAGTTCGCCCATCACGGCGTAGCTATAGGTATAGGCGGAACCCGAGACCGGCACCATGGCTGCCATTTCGGCGTAACACAGCGCCGCTACCGCACAGACGAAGCCGGCGATGATGAAGCTGATCATCATGCCCGGCCCGGCCTTTTGCGCGGCTTCTGCGGTAAGCACGAAAATACCGGTGCCGATCACGGCACCAACGCCCAGCATGGTCAGTTGGAAGGCACCGAGCGAGCGGTGCAATGATTTCTTTTCGGCTGTCGCCAGAATAGCGTCGAGTGGTTTGACGCGTCCAAACATTGAAATCTCCCGCCTTGGACCGGTGCGGCGGGAACCCCCACGCCAACACGTTGCACCGGTAACCAGGTCATGGGCCGCAACGCTAGCGGCAACCTATGGCTTGGCAAAGGGCCTTTTTTCATCTGCATGTGCCAATGCCCCCTGCCCTTGCGGGTTTTGCCCCATGGTATAGAAGCGCGCGCCACACCTGACCGGCTTTTGGGGCCAGCTTTTGGGAAAGCAGTGCGCATGTCCACCACCTTTCAGCTCGACACGGCCACCAGCCGCGCCCATCCCACCCCGGCGCCGATGAAGCGCCTGTCGGTGCCCGCCATCCGCCAGCGCAAGGTGGATGGGCACACCGCGCAGCCGATCGTGATGCTCACCGCCTATACCGCGCGCCAGGCGCAATTGCTGGATGCGCATTGCGATATCCTGCTCGTGGGGGATTCGCTGGGCCAGGTGATCTATGGCTTGCCATCGAGCGTTCCGGTCACGCTCGACATGATGGCCGCCCATGGCGCTGCCGTGGTGCGCGGTTCATATCATGCGGTGGTGATCGTGGACATGCCGTTCGGCAGCTATGAAGCCTCTCCGCAAGCGGCCTTTGCGGCGGCGGCGCGGCTGCTCAAGGACACCGGCTGCGCCGGGGTCAAGCTGGAAGGCGGCGCGGCCATGGCCGAAACCGTGGCGTTCCTGGTGGCGCGCGGCATCCCGGTGATGGGCCACGTCGGCCTGACGCCGCAGGCGGTGAACGTGCTGGGTGGCTATGGCGCGCGCGGCCGCAGCCAGGCCGAAGCCGACAAGATCCTCGCCGATGCCCGCGCGCTGGCCGATGCCGGCGCCTTTGCCATCGTGGCCGAAGGTGTGGTGGAACCGCTGGCCATTGCCATCACCCAGGCGGTGCCGTGCCCGGTGATCGGCATTGGCGGATCGGCGCAGTGCGATGGCCAAGTGCTGGTGACCGAAGACATGCTGGGCATGTTCGAGCGCGTGCCCCGCTTTGTGAAGCGCTATGCCGAAGTGGCCGGCACGATCGAGCAAGCGGCCGCCCACTATGCCCAGGAAGTACGCGACCGCGCGTTTCCGGGGCCGGAGCAGACCTACCAGCCGAAGTAATCCGCGCCTAAAGCACCTGCCCCCGCGCCGCCAGTGCGCGGGCCATGGCCTGGGCTTCGGTCTGGCGCCCTTCCCCCGCCCAGGCGACGACAAGCAGCCGCATCGCCAGGAGGCTTTCGGGATTTTGCGCCAGATAGCGCGCGGTCATCGCGTCGGCGTCCTTGGCCCGGCCCGCCGCGCGCAGGGCTGCGTCCATGCGGCGTAGCACCGGTTCGTTGAACCGGATCGCCGCCGCAGCATCATAACTGGCAAGCGCACCGCGCGCGTCATTGGTGATCATGCGAGCGTCACCGGCCAGAAGCCAGGCTTCGGCCGCGCCGGGATTGGCCGCGCGCAGCCGATCGGCAATGGCCCGCGCCTGGTCAAACTGCCGCGCGGCGAGCAGGCCACGGACATAGGGCACCGCCACGTCGGCAAAATTGGGGCCATCCTGATAGCGGAGCGCGAGTGCCCCCAGCGGCAGATCGGGCGGAATCGCCGTGAAGGGCCGCGTGTTGCCCATCCTGGCGGCAACGGTGGCCAAATCCTTGGCCCGTTGTGGCTGGCGCAGCCCCTGCCAGGCGCGCGCCACTGTGGCTTGCAGATAGGGTGTGGCAAAGGGCTGCCGCGCCACGCTATCCCACCGCCAGGCCACCTGGCGCAGATCGCCCTCGCGCGCAATGGCGCGGGCGAGCAATTGCTGTGCCTGGAGATTTGCCGGTTGCAGCCGCACCAGCCGCGCCAGCAATCCGGCCGAAACGCTGTAGTTGCCCGCGCGATATTCCAGCACGCCGCCCAGCAGCATGGCCGCGGGCATGTCGCGCAGCGCGGTGCCGGTGCGTTGCAACAGGGTGCGGGCAAGCTCGGTCTTGCCAGCGCGGGCGGCCAGCACGGCCTGGAAATAGAGCGTGCGCGGGTTGCCCGGGTCCACCTCGGCCAGTTTGCGCACCACCACCAGCATGGCGCGGGCCTGGCCCATGTCACCCAGGGTGGCAGCATATTCGGTCAGCAGATCAGGATCTTGGGGATGGATCTTGAGGCCCTGCTCGAACCACGGCAGCGCGGCGCGCAGCCCGAACTGTTCGCGCACCAGCATGCCGCGCAGCGCCAGCGCCCGGGCATTGCGTGGGTCCAGCGCCACCGCCCGTGCTGCCGCCTGCACCGATTGCGCCTGCTCCCCCCCGGCAAAGCGCAGGCGCGCGATCGCCACCCACAGATCGGCGTCGTCGGGCGTGAGCCGCAAGGCCTGGTCAAACGCCTGGCCCGCCGCCGGCAAGCGCCCTTCGGCCAGGGCCAGTTGCCCACGCATGCGCCAGCCAAGTGCGGCGGTATCGGGCGTGAACTGCGCCGCGCCATCGAGCACAGTGTGGGCATCGGCCAAAGCACCGCGCGCCAGCAGCGCCGCGGCCAGATCGGCGCGCAGCGCATCGGCCGGCGCACCCTGGCGCATGGCTTCGCGCAGGGCCACTTCGGCCGAGATCGGATCGCGCCGCGCCAGCGCTGCCCGCGCCTTGGCCCGCACCGCATCGAGCGGGGGGCCATCGGCCGCCGCCTGCCCCACCGGCGCCAGGGCCAGGAGCGTTGCCGCGAGCGACACGAGCAAGGCACGCCTGCGGTTACCCATGCATGTCATATTGCTTGAGCAAGTCGTAAAGCGTCGGCCGACTGATACCGAGCAGACGCGCCGTGCTGGAAATGTTGCCCTCGCTACGGGCCAGGGCGTGGCGGATCGCCTTGCGATCGGCCGCCTCGCGCACCGCCTTGAGGTTGAGCGGATTGTCTGCCCCGGCGTCGGCCAGCGGGAGATCGAGGTCGGCGGCCGCCACCAGCTTGCCATCGGCCATGATCACCGCGCGCTTAACCCGGTTTTCCAACTCACGCACATTGCCCGGCCAGCCCCATCCGTCAATCGCGGCCAGGGCATCGGGGGCGAAGCCCTTGACCGAGGGGTTCATCTGCGCGGCAAAGCGGGTGAGGAACGCCTTGGCGAGCAAAGTGGCATCGCCCGGCCGCTGCGCCAAGCTGGGGATCTTCACGACGATTTCAGCGAGGCGATACCACAGGTCTTCGCGAAAACGCCCTTCGGCGATCATCGCCTCGAGGTTCTGGTGCGTGGCGCAGACGATGCGCGTATCGACCGCGATCGAGCGGCGCCCGCCGATCCGCTCGATCGTGCGTTCCTGCAGGAAGCGCAGCAGCTTGACCTGCAACTGCAGCGGAATATCGCCCACTTCATCGAGGAACAGCGTGCCACCATTGGCCTGTTCGATCTTGCCCTCAGTGGTCTTGACCGCACCGGTGAACGCGCCCTTTTCGTGGCCGAACAGCTCGCTTTCCAGAAGGTTTTCCGGGATCGCCGCGCAGTTGATCGCCACGAACGCGCCGCTCGCCCGGCTCGATGCCTCGTGCAGGCCGCGCGCCAGCAGTTCCTTGCCGGTGCCGCTGGCGCCGAGCAGCATGACCGAGACATTGGTATTGGCCACCCGCTCGATCGTGCGGGCAACCTTGACCATTTCCGGTGCGGCCGTGATCATGTTGCCCAGCACGCGGTGATCGGCCGGCGCCCGCGTGGCCAGGCTGAGGTTTTCCGCCTCGATCCGGTGAAGATGCAGGGCGCGGCGCACGATCAGGCCCAAGGCGTCGATATCCACCGGCTTGGGATAGAAATCATAGGCACCCTGCGCCACGGCGCGCAGCGCGGATTCGCGCGCGCCGTGGCCCGAGGCCACGATAACCTTGGTGTCAGGCTTGATTGCCATGATCTCGTCCAGCACGGCAAAGCCCTCGCTCACTCCATCGGGATCGGGCGGCAGGCCCAGATCGAGCGTGACCACTGCCGGCTCTTCGGCGCGCAACAGGGTAAGCGCGCTGGCGCGATCGCCGGCGATGAACACCTCGAAATCCTCGTAGGCCCACTTGAGCTGCGCCTGGAGGCCCGGATCATCTTCGACGATGAGCAGCTTGGGCAGCTGCTTGGCGCGGGTGTCGGTCATCATGCAACGTCCTGCTGGGAATAGGGTGGGGACAGGGCAGCGGCGGCAGCAAGCGGCAGGCGCACGGAAAAGCGGCTGCCCAGCCCTTCCCGGCTTTCCACGTCGAGCCGGCCGCGCATGGCGTGCACCAGTTCGCGCGCTTCGAAGGCGCCGATGCCAAAGCCGCCGGCCTTGGTGGAAACGAATGGCTTGAACAGGTTGTTGCGCACGAACTCGGCGCTCATGCCGGTGCCGGTGTCGATGACGTCGATGCAGCCGTGCAGCGCCTCGCTGCGCAGTTCGACCCGCACGGTTTGCCCGGGAGGGCTGGCATCAATGGCGTTCTGCACCAGGTGGGCCAGCACCTGTTCCAGCGTTTCGCGGTTGGCCATGATCGTGCAGGGGTCATGCACCGTCACCACCACTTGCGCCCCGCTGGCGCCATGCGGCCAGCGACCGGCCAGCGCCTGGGCCACCGCCACGGCATCAACCGCGGCGAGTTGCTCCACATTGCCGGCGCCATAGCGCGACAGGCGGGCGATCAGGGCGTTGAGCTTGTCGGCCGAGTTGCTCAGCGTGACGAGCATGTCCTTGCGGAACTCGGGATTGTCGGCGTGGCGCTGCGCGTTGCGCGCGAGCAGGCCCAGCTGGCTCGCCAAGTTCTTGATATCGTGCATCACGAAGGCGATGCGGCGGTTGAATTCATCGAACCGGCTGGCTTCGAGCAGCGCGAGCTGGCCATTGTTTTCGGCGATGTAGCTGGCCAGCTGATGGCCCACCACGCGCAGCAGATCGAAATCCTCCCAATCGAGCTGGCGCGCCACCGCCGGGCGGCCGAGCACGACAAGGCCGACCAGCCGATCGAAATGGAGCAGCGGCACCAGGGCCCAGACGGCCTCTTCCTCGATCATCCAGACGGGCGTGGCCTGCGCCTCGCCGCGGTGGTCGATGCCGCCGCGCACTTCATCGAGATCGACGATGAAGCCGTGGGTTTCGAAGAAGGCGGCGCCTGCTGCGTCGAGCCCCTGGGCCGGCACATCGAGCGTGGGCCATTGCCAGCGTGCCGCCAGGACCAGTTCGCCGCTATCGGCCGGCATCAGCAAAGCGCCGCGCGCGCTGTCGGTGATATCGGCCACGGCCTGGATCACGCGGGTATGCAACGGCACGGTATCGCCCGCGCCACTGGTCATCCCGCCCGGCCCCCGTGCCCCACCCCGGCCGATCGTGGCGTTGAAGCGCAGCCATTCGGCGCGATAGTCATAGCGGTGCTGGAAGAAATGCTTGGACAGCATGACGTTGAGCCAGCCGCGCAGGCGTCCCGAAGGCATCAGCGCAAGGACCAGCACCGATGAGGCGAACACGAAACCAAGCTGGGTCAGCATCGTGGCACTGCCACCTGCCCAGGCGATGGACTGCGCCACGCCGACCATGACCAGCATATAGCCGCCGATCACCAGCAGCGAGAGCGACTGAAACGCCACCGTGCGCGAGGGCGAAAAGCGCCCGGTGGTCTGCTCGCGCACGGCGCCCGCCGCCAGCAGGGCGACGCCGAGCAATGCGGCGAGCGCGCGCAGGCTGACGAGTTCGGCCGGCGTGCCGCGCACCAGATAGGCGATAGTGTAGAAATTGAGATCGTAGCCCCAGATCACCGCCAGGGCAGCGCAGGTCCACCGTACGGCGCTGCGCTGCGCGGTCATCGCCCCGGCATAGAGATTGTGCACCAGCACCAGCGCGCCGGTGATCACCAGCAGGCGCAGCATCACCGCAATCTGGAAAATCATCGCCCGTGCCACCGGGAACGCGGCAAAGCGCCAATCGAGCACGAGCAGCACGACCTGGAGCAGTTCCACCACGGCCAGCACGATCAGCACCGGCCGCACCGGCGCTACGGATTCATGCCGTCCATCCCGGGCGAAGAGGGCATAGACCACCAGCAGCCAGGCCAGGTTGCGCGCCACATCGGCCAAGAGCGCCACGGGCGCGTGCGGCCCCAATGCGGCCTGCAGCAAGGCCCAGACCGCTCCAACCAGCACCGCCGCGGTTCCCGCGCGGCTGACCGGCCGACCGCGCCGTTGCCGATCGATCTGCCACACGCCCAGCACCAGCCCGGCAAAGGCCGCCAGCACAAAGGCCCATTGGCCCAATCCTGTCCATCCCAGAGGGGCCTGCATCGCGGCAGCGCCTGCTTAACGCGCGCCTTCGTGCCAGAGCACGACGCGCAGGGTTTGCAGCAGGATCAAGAGGTCAAGAAACGGGGTGTAATTCTTGGCGTAATAGAGATCGTATTCCAGCTTGTGCCGCGAATCCTCGATAGAGGCGCCGTAGGGATAGTTGATCTGCGCCCAGCCGGTGATGCCCGGCTTCACCATGTGGCGTTCTGCGTAATAGGGCAGATGCTCTTCCAGGTCTGACACGAATTCGGGCCGTTCCGGGCGCGGGCCGACAAAGCTCATCTGCCCTTTGAGCACGGTCCAGGTCTGCGGCAGTTCATCGATGCGCAGCTTGCGGATCAGCCGGCCGATGCGCGTGACGCGCGGATCGTTCTTGGCGGCCCATTGCGCGCCGCCGGCCTCGGCATCGGTGCGCATGGAGCGCAGCTTGATGAGGTTGAAGGTTTCGCCATAGAGGCCGACGCGGGTTTGCCGGAAGAATGCCGGCCCCTTGCTGTCGAGCTTTACCAGGATGGCAAAGACCAGGATGATCGGGGCGGTCAGCGCCAGGAGCAGCAGGCTGGCGCAGATATCGAACGCGCGCTTGATCGCACCCGACAGCATGCGGCCCGAGGAAAACCCATCGGAAAAGATCAGCCAGCTGGGATTGACCGTATCGAGATCGACGCGGCCGGTCTCGCGCTCGACAAAGGTGGAGAAGTCATTCACATGCACGCCGGTGGTCTTGATCCGCAGCAAGTCCTTCAGCGGCAGCGCATTGCGCCGCTCTTCCAGCGCGAGCACCACCTCGCTCACGCCGAGGTTTTCGACAAACCGCGTCAGATTGGGCAGCGCGTCGCGGCTGATCGCTTCCTCGATCAGCGGGTGCTGCGTGCTCATCGCGACATAGCCGACGATGACGAAGCCGGCCTCGGGCCGCTCGCCCAGCTTGCGCAGGCGATCGGCGCGCTTGCCCGCACCCAGCACCAGCACGCGGCGACGAAACGCCGCCGTGCCGAGGAACCCGCCCAGCACCAGCCGCACGCCAACCAGCAGGACCATGGAAAAGACCATGGCGTAGAACAGGTTGGACCGCCACAGCGTGTGGCCGGGGATCAGGAAATAGACGACCGAGAGCGCAATGATGCCAAGGCTGACGGCGACCATCAGCCGCGCCGTGGCGTAGCGCATCGAGCGCAGCGCGTCAGAGCCATAGACGCCGACCGAGACCATTGCGGTCTGCACCAGCACGGCAAAGGTAAGCAGTGGCCACAGGCGATCGCTGGCATAGCCCACATCGATGCCGATCTGGTGGGCACGCACCACCCAGCCCAGTTCACCCGCCAGCACCAGCAGCCAGAAATCGATGATTCCCAGCAGGAAGACCGCGTTGGGAATATAGTGTTTGAACAAGCGGATCATCAGGCCAAGGGTATCCAGCTGCGCCCTGCCGGGGCGGATCGGTAACTGCGCGTATCGTTCTGTGGCGGGGATAGGCCCGCACGGGTAAATTGTCGGTGAATCTGACAAGTCGCGGTTAATAGCGTCGGACCGGCTTACAGCCTCTCGCCCCTACTGGTCGAGCGCTTCAATCCCTGTCATGGTCTGGCGATGCGGCAGAAAGAACTGCGCCTGGCCCTTGTTTCCACCGGCGGCATCAGCCTGGCGGTGTATATGCATGGGGTTACCAAGGAACTGTGGCACCTGTCGCGCGCCAGCTGCGCGGTCAACGCCAAGGCCGGCTCTGCCGCAGCGCCCGTGCCAGAGCCGGGGATCGAAGCAGTGTGGATCGCCCTACTGGACACCATCCACGCCGAGCGCGGGCTGCGCCTGCGCGTACTGGTCGATATCCTCTCGGGCGCCAGCGCCGGTGGCATCAATGCCGTGTTCCTGGGCCAGGCGCTTGCCACCGGGCAAAGCCTGGAGCCGCTGACGCGGCTGTGGCTAGCCCGCGCCGATAGCGACGTACTGCTCGATCCCGATGCCCGGCCATGGGGGCGCTTTGCCAAGTTCTGGGCGCAGCCGCTGGTCTGGGCCGTGCTGCGCTGGCCCGCGCTGCGCGCACGGGGTGGCGAACTGGCGCAGCAGGTGGATTACGAAACACGCCACAGCAAGGCCTGGGGCGAAGTGCGCCGCAAGATTTCGCGCCTGATCCGCGCGCGCTGGTTTGCCCCGCCGTTCAGCGGCATCGGCTTTTCCCGCCTGCTGGCCGAGGCGCTCGATGCGATGGCGCGCAGCGGCAATGCCGCGCCGCTGCTGCCGCCGGGCCACCCGATCGATCTGATGGTGACGGCCACCGATTTTGCTGGCCATCCCGCGCCGCTGCGGCTCAACAGCCCGCCCTTGGTAGAGGAAAACGAACACCGCCTGGGCATCGGCTTTCGCGCCGAGGCCCGCGCCCATACCGGCGAAGGCCTGGCCCCGCTGCCCGAACTGGTCCTGGCCGCGCGCGCCACAGCGAGCTTTCCCGGCGCGTTTCCGCCGCTGACCATTGCCGAGATTGACCGTCTGGTCGCCGAACGCGGCGAAACCTGGCGTGGCCGCTCGGCCTTTCTGCAGCGGATCATGCCCAATCGCTGGCGGCGCGGCACGGTGGACCAGGCCGCGCTGGTCGACGGCGCCGTGCTGGTCAACCGCCCGTTCGCGCCGGCCATGGCCGCGCTGGGCAGCCGCCCTTCCCGGCGCGAGGTGGACCGGCGTTTCGTCTATCTCGATCCCGCGCCACACGCGCCCGGCGATGCCGCGCCGGCGGCCGCGCCTGTGGGGTTTATCGCGGCGATCTTTGGCGCCCTCTCCACCATCCCGCGCGAGCAGCCGATTCGCGACAACCTGGAGGCGCTGGAGCGGCAATCACGCGAGCGCCTGCGGCTGCGCGCGATCGTCGATTCGCTGCAGGGCGAGATCGAGGAAACCGTGGCCAAGCTGTTTGGCCACACGCTGTTTTTCGATTGGCCCAACCCCAAGCGCCTGATCACCTGGCGCGCCCGGGCGCAGCAGGCCGCCGCCGAGCAGGCTGGTTATGCGTTTCATGGCTATGCCCAGGTCAAGCTGGCGGGGATCGTCGCCGATCTGGCCGAGGTGATCACCCAGGCCCTGCCCGCCGATGACAACGCCGGGGTGGAAGAAGCCCTGTGGCGCCACCTCAACCAGCTTGGTCTCGACAACCTGAGCGCGCGCGGCGCAGGTGCGACGGCCCCGGCCATCGCCTTTTTCCGCGCCCACGACCTGGCATTCCGCATCCGCCGGTTGAAACTTCTGGCCCGCCGGCTGACCGCCGATTGGGACGAAGCCGCCGGCATCGACCCGGCCGCGCGCGAGGCAGCACGCGACGTGGTCTATCGTGCCCAGGCGCTGTATCAGGCGCGGGCCAGCCTGAGCGGGCTGGGCCCCGGCTTTGCCGCCAGTGCCGCCGTGGTGCGCGAAGACCCTGGCGCGGTCCTGGCCGCGATTGCCGCGCGGCGCGATCTGGCGCGGCTGGATGATGAAGTGGATGGGCTGTTCGTCCATGCGCTGGGCATGATGGACAAGGCGCTGCGCCGCCGTTTCTTGCACGCCTATCTGGGCTTTCCGTTCTATGACGTCGCCACGCTGCCGCTGTTTCAAGGCGATGGCCTGGGTGAGTTCGACCCGGTCAAGGTCGACCGTATTTCGCCCGAAGACGCCACCACCATCCGCAGCGGCGGCACGCGCGCCTGCCTCAAGGGCATTGCATTCACCCACTTCGGCGCGTTCTTCAGCCGTGCCTGGCGCGAGAATGACTATCTGTGGGGGCGGCTCAATGGTGCGGAACGGCTGATCGACATGGTCTGTTCGACGCTGGACGAGCCGCTTGATCCTGCTTTGATCGAGACCTTCAAGCGGGATGCGTTCCTGGCGATCTTGGCCGAAGAGGAACGGCGCTTACGGGCAGACGCTGAGTTGGTGCCAAGTGTGCGGGCGGAGGTTTTGGCGAAGTTTGATGGTGGCTTCCACCACCCCCCGACCCCCTCCTCTAAAGAGGATGGGGAGTAGACATAAAAAAGCCCCCTCCTCTTCAGAGGAGGGGGTTGGGGGTGGTGGACGCCTTGCCCGATGTTATTCCGTCAAATCGGTCCAGGCATCTTTGATGCGTTCGAAAAAGCCCTTGGATTGCGGGCATTCCTCGCCGGTTTCGGTGCTCTGGAATTCGCGCAGCAGTTCGCGCTGGCGCGCCGACAGTTTGGTGGGCGTTTCCACCTGGATTTCCACGACAAGATCGCCCGAGCCGCGCCCTTGCAGCACGGGCATGCCCGCGCCGCGCTTGCGCAGCTGCTTGCCCGATTGGATGCCGGCGGGAATCTCGATCGCGTGGCGGCTGCCGTCCAAGCCGGGGATCTCGATTTCGCCGCCCAGGGCCGCGGTGGTGAAGCTGATCGGGGCACGGGTCAGCAGCGTGGTACCGTCGCGCTCGAACACCTTGTGCCGGGCAATGTGCAGGAAGATGTAGAGATCGCCGGCCGGGGCGCCATTGGGCCCGGCCTCGCCCTTGCCAGCCAGGCGGATGCGCGTGCCGGTATCGACGCCGGCGGGAATATCCACCGCCAAGGTCTGCGGCGCATCGACGCGGCCTTCGCCACGGCAATGGCGGCAGGGCTTTTCGATCACTTCGCCGCGACCGTGGCAGTTGGGGCAGGCCCGCTCCACCATGAAAAAGCCCTGCTGTGCGCGCACCTTGCCATGTCCGCCGCACAGGTTGCAGCGGCGGGCAGAAGTGCCAGGCGTGGCGCCGGAACCACTGCACGGTTCGCAAGTCTGCGAAACCTCGACACTGATTTCGGCGGTCTTGCCATGGAACGCCTCTTCCAGCGTCACTTCCATGTCATAGCGCAAATCGGCGCCGCGCCGGCTTTGTTGCCGGCCACCACCGCCACCAAAGGCGCCGCCGAAGATGGTTTCGAAGATATCGCCGATGTCGCCGAAATCGCCGCCGCCAAAACCGCCTGCACCGCCGCCACCGGGGCCGCCCTGCTGGAACGCGGCATGGCCATAGCGATCATAGGCGGCGCGCTTTTGCGGATCGGAGAGGCAGGCATAGGCCTCGTTGATCTGCTTGAACTTGGCCTCGGAATCCTGACACCCCGGATTCTTGTCGGGGTGGAATTTCATCGCCAGCTTGCGGAACGCAGACTTGATGACCTTGTCATCAGCCGTCCGTTCCACTTCCAGCAATTCGTAATAATCGGCTTCAACTGCCATAACAAAGCCCTCGCCCCGCACGGGGAGAGGGCCTGGGCAATGCCATGTTAAAGGCGTTCCTGGTCCCCTCTCCCCGTCCCTTGCCGCGCTGCGCGGCAAGAGAGGGGGTCATGTTGCAGATCAAGCCTTGGTGTCGTCCACTTCCGAGAACTCGGCGTCGACCACGCCATCGTCCTTGGGCGCTTCTGCCCCCGGAGAGGCGGCACCGGCCTGTTCCTTTTCATAGATCGCCTGGCCCAGCTTCATCGCCTTGTCGGTGAGGGCCTGGGTTTTGGCGGTCATGTCTTCGGCATTGCCGCTTTCGATTGCGGTCTTGGCTTCTGCCAGGGCTGCCTCGATTTCGGCCTTGAGGCCCGCGTCGACCTTGTCGCCATGCTCTTCAAGCTGGCGCTCGGTGGCGTGAACCAGGCTTTCGGCGTTGTTCTTGGCCTCGGCCGCCTCGCGGCGCTTCTTATCGTCAGCCGCGAACTTTTCCGCGTCGCGCACCATCTGGTCGATATCGGAGTCGGACAGACCGCCCGATGCCTGGATGCGGATCTGCTGTTCCTTGCCGGTGCCCTTGTCCTTGGCCGACACGTTGACGATGCCGTTGGCGTCGATGTCGAACGTCACCTCGATCTGGGGCACGCCGCGCCGTGCGGGCGGAATGCCGAGCAGGTCGAACTGGCCCAGCAGCTTGTTGTCCTGCGCCATTTCGCGTTCACCCTGGAACACGCGGATGGTTACGGCCTGCTGGTTGTCTTCCGCGGTCGAGTAGACCTGGCTCTTCTTGGTCGGGATCGTGGTGTTGCGGTCGATCATCTTGGTCATGATGCCGCCCAGCGTTTCGATACCCAGCGACAGCGGGGTCACGTCGAGCAGCAGCACGTCCTTGACGTCGCCCTGGAGCACGCCGGCCTGGATGGCCGCGCCCATGGCCACGACTTCGTCAGGGTTCACGCCGGTGTGCGGGTCCTTGCCGAAGAAGTCCTTCACCACGTCGCGCACCTTGGGCATGCGGGTCATGCCGCCGACCAGCACCACGTCGTCGATGTCCTTGGCCGAAAGGCCGGCATCGGCCAGCGCCTTGCGGCAGGGCTCAAGCGTGCGCTCGATCAGCTTGCCGACCAGGCGTTCGAGGTCCGAACGGGTGATGGTTTCCACCAGGTGCAGCGGGGTGGTGCTGCCACCTTCCATGCGCGCGGTGATGAAGGGCAGGTTGATTTCGGTGGTCTGGGCCGAAGACAGTTCGATCTTGGCCTTTTCCGCCGCTTCCTTGAGACGCTGCAGGGCAAGCTTGTCGCCACGCAGATCAAGGCCTTCCTTGCCCTTGAACTTGTCCGCCAGGTATTCGACCAGCGCGGTGTCAAAGTCTTCACCGCCCAGGAACGTGTCACCGTTGGTGGACTTCACCTCGAACACGCCATCGCCGATTTCGAGGATGGAGATGTCGAACGTGCCGCCGCCAAGGTCGTACACGGCAATGGTCTTGCCGTCCTGCTTGTCGAGGCCATAGGCCAGCGCGGCCGCAGTCGGCTCGTTGATGATGCGCAGCACTTCAAGGCCAGCGATCTGGCCGGCGTCCTTGGTCGCCTGGCGCTGCGCGTCGTTGAAGTAAGCGGGCACGGTGATCACTGCCTGCGTCACGGTTTCGCCGAGGTAGCTTTCGGCGGTTTCCTTCATCTTCTGAAGGGTATAGGCCGAAATCTGCGACGGGCTGTAATCCTGGCCGCCAGCCGCAACCCACGCATCGCCGTTCTTGCCCTTGGTGATCGTGTAGGGCACCAGCTGGGTGTCCTTCTGGGTCAGCGGATCGTCGAAACGACGGCCGATCAGACGCTTGACCGCAAAGATCGTGTTGTCAGGGTTGGTCACGGCCTGGCGCTTGGCCGGCTGACCGATCAGGCGCTCACCGTCCTTGGTGAAAGCCACGATCGAAGGCGTCGTGCGCGCGCCTTCCGAATTCTCGATGACCTTGGGCGTGCCCCCGTCCATCACCGCGACGCAGCTGTTGGTCGTGCCGAGGTCGATACCAATAACTTTAGCCATGTTTCCCCATATCCTTCGCGTGTTGACACCGCTTAATCGGGCGTCCCCCTTGTGGGCAGGCGCCACCTTGGCGGCTCGTTACGGGCGGGATATAGGTGCGCTTGCGCTTGGCACAAGCCCCGCGCGTGCTATGGCTGCGTCACATTTTCACCTCGCTTGAAAAGAAGGATCGCATCGCATGCGCGCACCTGTTCTGGCCGGCATGGCCTGTCTTGCCCTGGCTTCGGGCCTTGCCCTGGCGGGATGCAGCAAGCCTGCGCCGCAGGAAAGCCCCAGCGTTGCCGCAAGCCTCGATGCCACGCCTGAAAACGCACCGGGCACCACGCTGACCGATGCAACCGTGCAGTTGCCCGCCGTGGCCGGCAATCCGGGCGTTGCCTATTTCACCCTGGCGCAGGGCAGCGGGCCCGACCGCCAGCTGGTAGCCGTGCATGTCGACGGCGCGGGCCGCGCGGAAATGCATGAAAGCGCGATGAAGGATGGCATGATGCAGATGTCGCCGCTCAAGGCGGTGCCGCTGCAATCGGGCAAGAGCGTGGAGTTCAAGCCCGGTGCCAACCACGTGATGCTGTTCGACCTCGCCCCCACGCTCAAGGCCGGCGGGGTGACCGAACTCACCATCACTCTCGACAACGGTGACAAGGCAACGACCAAGGCCAAGGTCGTCGCGCCCGGCGCCGCAGCCACAAGCACCGCCGCAGGCGGCAGCATGGACCACATGGATCATATGTAAGGCCAGCGCGCCATCATGGTCGCGCGCAAGTTGACGCCGGGCGAAGTGGCGCTGGGACGCAGCGTCTATGGTGCGGCGATCGATTGGCAGCGGGTGGAAGTGCGGCGCCGCCGCTGGTGGCCGTTTCAAGGGGTGAACGTGGTGATGGCGCCGATGGGGCACATCCACTTTCACCCCGGCGCCGATTTCTGGTCAGCCGATTTCGCGCAAGAGCACCTCAGCCTGCAAGGGCTTCTGATCCACGAATTGTGCCACGTGTGGCAATGGCAGCGGGGCGTCTTTCTGCCCCTGCAGCGTCATCCGTTCTGTCGCTATGCCTATGACTTGGTGCCGGGCAAGCCGTTTGCCCGCTATGGCCTGGAACAACAGGCGGAAATAGTGCGCCACGCCTTCCTGCTGGAGCAAGGCATGGCACTGCCCGACAAGCCACCGCTGGCGGCCTATCGGGCAGTCCTGCCGTTTTGATCAGCAGACGCGATAGCTGCGGCCATCGGCGTCGGTACGCCAGCAATCCTTCTTGACCTGCGAGCCGGCGGCAGCGCCCACTGCGCCGCCGATCGCTGCGCCAGTGCCAATATTGCCGCCGGAAATGCCGGCCACGGCAGCGCCGACGCCAGCCCCGGCCAAGCCACCTTCACCGGCATAGTTGCGCGCGCAACCGCCCAGCGACAGGGCACCAAGCGCAATGGCGGCGGGGATCAGGAACTTCTTACCCATGGCAATTCCTCCATCGCCCTCCCGTTGTCACAGGATATTACGATGAAAGCGGGCGGTTGGTTCCACAAAAGCGCGGTTTTTGGCCGCCACCACCCCCCAAACCCCCTCCTCTAAAGAGGATGGGGAGTTAAGGCTTTGACTTTAAAGCCCCCTCCTCTTCAGAGGAGGGAGTTGGGGGTGGTGCCAGGCCTTTGCCGACGCCCGAAAATCAATCCGGCTTCTTGGCCACCACGACCATGGCCGGGCGCAGCAGGCGGTCCTTAATGGTGTAACCGGCCTGAAGCTCCTGCACGACGGTGCCGGGTTCATGCTCGGCCGAGGGCACTTCCATCATGGCCTGGTGCTGATGCGGATCGAGCGGCATGCCCTTGGCGGCGATGCGGCTGATGCCGTGGTTGCCGAACACCTTTTCGATCTCGCGCCCGGTGGCTTCCAGGCCGGTGACCAGGTTCTTGAACTTGTCGTCCTCGCGCAGGTCGGCCGGGATGGTTTCCAGTGCGCGGGCCAGGTTGTCGGCCACCGACAGGATGTCGCGGGCAAAGCTGGTGGCGGCATAGGCGCGCGCATCGGCAATGTCCTTTTCCATGCGGCGGCGCACGTTCTGTGTCTCTGCCTTGGCATAGAGCACGTCCTGCTTGGCCACCTCGAGCGATTCGCGCAGGGCCGCCAACTCGGTATCGTGGCCAGCGGCGCCGGATTCCTTCAAATCCTCGGGCACGCCAGCCAGTTCGGCTTCCAGCTCTGCATCTTGCGGGCGCGTCTCGTTATCCGTCATTTGCGTGAAAATCCGTCTTGTCCGATAAGTTTGCCCAAGGATTGGGCCGTGAAATCCACCATGGGGACGACGCGCGCATAATTCAACCGCGTTGGCCCGATCACCCCCACTACACCGACCACCCGCCCCTCGCCGTCGCGCCAGGGCGAAGCGATCACCGAGGACCCCGAAAGCGAGAACAGGCGGTTCTCGCTGCCGATGAAAATACGCGTGGCCTGCGCCTCGCGCGCGGCGTCGAGCACGCCGGCAATCGCCTCGGCGCTTTCCAGTTCATCGAGCAGCAGGCGCACCCGCTCGATATCGCCGAGCGCGGCTTCATCCAGCAGGTTGGCCTGGCCGCGCACCACCAAGACCGGGCGCTGGGCCGCGTCCATGCTCCATACTGCCAGGCCGCGCTGCACCAGATCGGCGCTGGCAACATCGAGCGCGCTGCGCCCGCCGGCAATTTCGGCGCGGATCGCAGCAACTGCCTCGGCCAGGGTGCGGCCGGCGAGACGCGCGGTTAGATAGTTGGAGGCCTGTTCCAGCATGAAGGGCGCGGTGGGCGCCGGCAGATCGATCACGCGGTTTTCGATGCCACCGTCTTCGGCCACCAGCACGGCCAGCGCGCGCGTGGGCGACAGCGATACGAACGAAAGCTGCATCAGCCGCGGTTCGCGGCGCGGCACCATGATCACCCCTGCCCCGGCCGAAAGTTCGGAAAGCGCCGAGGTTGCCGCCGCCAGGGCCGCCTCGATCGTGCCGCCCTGCGCGCGGGTGCGCTTGAGGCCGCGTTCGATCTGGGCGCGTTCGGCCTCGCTCGGCTGGGCGACCTGCATGATGCCGTCGACGAACAGGCGCAGGCCCATTTCGGTGGGCATCCGCCCGGCGCTGGTGTGCGGCGCGGCCAGCAGCCCGGCGTCCTGCAATTCCTGCAAGACCGAGCGGATCGAGGCGGGCGACAGGTTGACCCCGCCCGCGCCGGCCAGCGTCTTGGAGCCGACCGGCTGGCCTGAGGCGATATAGCCCTCCACCACCAGGCGGAAGATATCGCGGGCGCGGTTGGACAGATCGGTAAGCGTGGAGCCGTTCATACCAGTGCCATATGTAGAAGCCTTGGCCCAAGGCTCAAGGGAATTGCTTGCCGCGCGGAATTGCTTGCGGGCCATCACGCAATCGGCCAAGGCAGCGCGCAATTCTGGCACCCACCCTTGCAAGGAAACCTCAACATGCGTCCTTCCGGCCGCGCCGCCGATCAGATGCGGGCGATCACCATCGAGACCAACTTCACCAAGCATGCCGAGGGCTCGGTCCTCATCGGCTTTGGCGACACCAAGGTGCTGGTGACGGCCTCGGTGGAAGAGCGCGTGCCGCCGTTCATGCGCGGCAAGGGTGAAGGCTGGGTGACGGCAGAATATTCGATGCTGCCCCGCGCCACCCACACCCGCGGCAGCCGCGAGGCGGCCAAGGGCAAGCAATCGGGCCGCACCCAGGAAATCCAGCGCCTGATCGGGCGGTCCTTGCGCGCCGTGACCGATCTCAAGAAACTGGGCGAACGCCAGATCACACTGGATTGCGACGTGATCCAGGCCGATGGCGGCACCCGCACCGCCTCGATCTCGGGCGCATGGGTTGCCCTGCGCCTGGCGGTGCAGAAGCTGATGGACGCCGGTGCGATCCAGGACGATCCGCTGACCCGCAAAGTCGCGGCGATTTCGTGCGGAATCGTCAAGGGCACCCCGGTGCTCGATCTCGATTACATCGAAGACAGCTCGGCCGATGCCGATGCCAACTTCGTGCTGATCGAAGGCGGCCACATCGCCGAAGTGCAGGCGACCGCCGAAGGCGCGACCTATGACGAGGAAGCGCTGCTGCGCCTGCTGCGGCTGGCGCGCCTGGGCTGCACCGACATCTTCGCCGCGCAGGAACAGGCCGTGGCGCGGTGAGCCGCACGCTCGCCCCCGGCAAGCTGGTCATTGCCACGCACAACAAGGGCAAGCTGCGCGAAATCCAGGCGCTGCTGGCCCCCTATGGCCTGGAATGCCTGTCGGCGGGCGAGCTTGGCCTGCCCGAACCGGCAGAAACCGGCACGACCTTTGTGGAAAATGCGCTGATCAAGGCGCATGCAGCGGCGCGCGCCGCCAACCTGCCGGCGCTGTCTGACGATTCCGGCCTTTCGGTGGCCGCGCTGGGCGGCGCGCCCGGCGTCTATACCGCCGATTGGGCGGAAGCGGCGCCCTTTGAAGGTGGGCCCGGCCGCGACTGGTACATGGCGATGGGCAAGGTTGAGGGCAAGCTGGCCGAGCTGGGCCCGGATGCCCCGCGCGACTGCTGGTTTTCCTGCGTTCTGGCGATTGCCTGGCCCGATGGCGAAGCGGTCAGCTATGAAGGGCGGGCCGATGGCACACTGACCTGGCCGCCGCGCGGCACGCTGGGCTTTGGCTATGACCCGGTGTTCGTGCCGGTGGGCGATACGCGCACCTTTGCCGAACTCGATCCGGCCGAAAAGCACGCCATCAGCCATCGCGCCGATGCCTTTGCCAAGCTGGTCGCCGCGCAGTTCGCGGGGTAGAAGGGGCTGGGTTAGCGCAGGAACTGCCACCACCCCCGACCCCCTCCTCTTCAGAGGAGGGGGTCGGGGGGTGGTGAGAGACCTTACGCAACACCCCGAACCGGAGAACAAATGCCCCCCCTCGCGCTCTATATCCACTGGCCGTTCTGTCTCGCAAAGTGTCCCTATTGCGACTTCAACAGCCATGTGCGCGCCAAGACGGACATGGCGGCGTGGGAAAGCGCGCTTCTGGCCGACATGGCGCACGAGGCGGCGCTGCTGCCCGGGCGGGAACTCACGTCGATCTTCTTTGGCGGTGGCACGCCCTCGCTGATGCCGCCGGCGCTGGTGTCGCGGCTGATCGAAGCGGCGGGGCAGCACTGGCGCCTGGCCAGCGATATCGAGATCACGCTGGAGGCCAATCCATCGTCGGTCGAAGCAGCCAATTTTGCCGCGCTGGCAAATGCGGGGATAAACCGCGTGTCGCTGGGCCTCCAGGCACTGGATGACGAGACGCTGCATTTCCTCGGCCGCCTGCATGATGCAGCTGAGGGGATGGCGGCGCTGGACGTGGCGCAGCGGCATTTTGCCCGCGTGACGTTTGACCTGATCTATGCCCGCCCCGGCCACACGCCTGAGACGTGGGACGCCGAACTGGCGCGGGCGCTGGCATTGGGCACCGGGCATATGTCGCTCTATCAGCTGACGATCGAACCGGGCACGCGCTTTGCCACGCTGGTGCGCGAAGGGCGCTTTACCCCGCTCGACGATGATGGCGCGGCCGACCTGTTTGCGCTGACCCGCGAACGCATGACCGCGGCCGGCTTGCCCGCCTACGAAATCAGCAACCACGCTCGCCCCGGCGAGGAAAGCCGCCACAACCTGACGTACTGGCGCTATGGCGATTATGCCGGGATCGGGCCGGGCGCGCATGGCCGCCGGCTCGACACCGCCACGGTCCGGCACCGCAAGCCGGAAAACTATCTGCGCGCAGTGGCTGAGCAAGGCCACGGCCTGGTGGACGAGCGCGCCCTGGGCCGGACCGAACAGGCCAGCGAAGCGCTGCTGATGGGCCTGCGTCTTGACGAAGGGGTGGATGTCGCCGCGCTTTCTCGCCGCTTTGGCCTGGCGGAAAGCGCGCTGATCGACCCGGCCAAGCGCGCGTTCCATGCGCGCGGCGGGTTGCTGCGCCAAGACGGCACGCGGCTGGTGGTGACCGAAGCGGGCATGCCGCTCCTCGATGCGCTGCTGGCCGAGCTGGTGCCGGCCGAACTGGTGGGCTGAGGGAAAAGCGGCATGGACCGGGCAGAGCTGCTGATGGCTTGGCATGATCACCTGGCGCTGTCGCTGCGCCGATCGCCCCATACCGTGCGCGCCTATCACAAGACCGCGCAACGCCTGCTCGATGCTCTGCCCGCCGGGCAGGACTGGGCCAGCCTGGCCCGGCTCGACGCCCCGCGCCTGCGCCAGCATCTGGCCGAGCGGCGCGCGGAAGGCCTGGTCAATACCTCTGCCGCGCGCGAGCTTTCCGCGCTCAAGGCGTTCCTGGCCTTTGCCCGTGCGCAAGCGGGCCTGCCCGATGCCGTGGCGCCGCGCCTGCGTGGGCCGCGCGTGAAGAAGGGCCTGCCCCGCCCGATTTCGCCGGACGATGCCGTGGCCCTGGCCGAGATGGTTTCCGACGAGGCCGCGCCCTGGATCGCCGCGCGCGACCGCGCCGTGCTGCTGCTGCTCTATGGCGCCGGCCTGCGCATTGCCGAAGCACTGGCCCTGCCCGCCAGCGTGCTGCCGCTGGGCGAACGGCTGGTGGTGACCGGCAAGGGCGGACGCCAGCGGGTGATCGCGCTGTTGCCGGCGGTGCGCCAGGCGGTGGCCGACTATGCCGCGCAGGTGCCCTGGCCGCTGGAGCGCGACGCCGCGCTGTTTCGCGGTGCCAAGGGCGGGCCGCTCTCGCCCGGCCTGGTTCAGCGCGCCATGGCCCGCGCCCGTGTGGCGCTGGGCCTGCCGGCCACGGCCACGCCCCATGCCCTGCGCCACAGCTTTGCCACGCACCTGCTGGGCGCCGGGGCCGACTTGCGCAGCCTGCAGGAACTATTGGGCCATGCCAGCCTGTCGTCGACGCAGATATATACGCGGGTGGATGCCGCCACGCTGCTCGATGCCTATCGCAATGCCCATCCGCGCGAGCGGGGGGAGTAGCGCGGCACAGCACCCCCCTCCACCACCGGCTTCGCCGGCGGTCCCCCTCCCCCCGCTTTGCGGAGGGAGGATCTTTTATTTGGCGCGGGGCAATCTGAGGGTCGTTAGCAGACCGCCCAGGTCTTCGCTTTCACCCAGCGTGACCGCGCCGCCATAGAGTTCGGCCACGTCGCGCACGATGGCGAGGCCGAGACCCGTGCCCGGCTTGCCGGTATCGAGCCGGGCGCCACGGTCGAAAATCCGCTCCCGCTCCGCCTCGGGTATGCCCATGCCGTCGTCTTCCACCCAGATATCGCAAAAGCGCGGATCGGTGGGCACGGCGTCGATGGTGATGAACACCGATCCGCCGCCATATTTGGCCGCATTTTCAATCAGGTTGCCCAGGATTTCATCAAGATCCTGCCGCTCGATCGCCACGCCCGCCTCACGGTTGCCATCCAGGTCAAAGCGCACGTCAGCATAGAGCCGCGTGACGGCGCGCACCACGGCATCGGCGCTTTCCCACACCGTGGCGCGCGACAGGCCGGTGGCGCGGCGGCCGACGGCGCGGGCGCGGGCGAGGTGGTGATCGACCTGGCGGCGCATTACTGCGGCCTCGCGGATTACAGTATCGGACAGGTCGGGCGCGTGGGCAGTCGCTGCGTTCATCACCACGGTCAGCGGCGTTTTCAGCGCATGGGCCAGGTTGCCGGCATGGGTGCGCGCCTCTTCTGCCTGCTTTTCGGAATGGGCCAGCAGCAGGTTGATTTCCTCGACCAGCGGCTGGACTTCCAGGGGCAGCGGCTCGTTCACGCGCGATGCGCCGCCTTCGCGCATGGCGGCAATCGCGCGGCGCACGCGGCGCAACGGGCCAAGGCCATAGAAGGTCTGCAGGCCGGCCATGATGAACAGACCCATGCCCAGCACCAGGAATGACCAGACCAGGATCGCGCGGATACGGGTGATCTGCGCATCAAGCTCGCCACGGCTGGCCGCCACGGAAAACTGCCATAGCGTATTGCTGCCGGGCAGGATGACCGAACGCTCGATCATGCGCAGCCGCTCATTATCGCCAAACTGGTTGGAATCGTAGATGTGCGGCGCGGTGTCGACGTGATCGGCGCGCAGCTTCAGCGTCCGGTCCCACAGCGAGCGGGAGGGGAAATCGTCATGCCCCTGCCCCGAAATCTGCCAATAGAGGCCGCTATTGGGTTCGAGAAAGCGCTGGTCGCCCAGGGTGCGGTTGAAGAACACCTCCCCATCGGGCCCGATTTCGGCCGAAGCGACCATGGCAGTGAGCATGTAGTTGAGCTGGTCATCGAAATTGCGGGTGACCAGCCCGGTCAGCGTGCGATCAAGGGCCAGCCCGCCGCCCAGCAATAGCACCGTGACCCAGGCAAACGCGATCAGCAGCATGCGCCGCGACAGCGAGCCGGTGTGCTGGCGCCCGCCTGCCGTGGCAGCGGCGGCTTCGGCGCGGTGGCGCCCGAAGCCCAGCCGCAGCAGGAGGCGGGCCAGCCGGTTCACGCCGCAGCCCTTATCCGCGCACGGCCGCCGGATCGTCGAGGCTGTAGCCCAGGCCCCGGATCGTGGTGATCACATCGGCGCCCAGCTTCTTGCGAATGCGCGTGACGAACACTTCGATGGTGTTGGAATCGCGATCGAAATCCTGGTCATAGATGTGTTCGATCAATTCCGTGCGGCTGACCACCTTGCCCTTGTGGTGGAGCAGATAGGACAGCAGCTTGTATTCCTGCGCCGTCAGCTTGACCGGCTCACCCTGCAGGGTGACGCGGCCCGAGCGGGTATCGAGGCGCACATCGCCGGCGATCAGTTCGGACGAGGAATTGCCCGAGGCGCGGCGGATAAGCGCGCGCAGGCGGGCGATGAGTTCTTCGGTCTGGAACGGCTTGGCGAGATAATCGTCAGCGCCAGCATCGAGGCCGGCAACCTTGTCGGACCAGCTGTCACGCGCGGTGAGCACGAGGACGGGGAACTTGCGGCCTTCCTTGCGCCACATGCCCAGCACGGTGAGCCCGTCGATTTCGGGCAGGCCCAGATCGAGGATCACCGCGTCATAGTCTTCGGTCGAACCAAGGAAGTGGCCGTCTTCCCCATCGGTCGACAGGTCCACGGCATAGCCGTTCTGCTCGAGCGTGGACTTGAGCTGCCGCCCCAGGGTCGGTTCGTCCTCGACGATCAGGATACGCATGGCAATTGGCCCCTTCTGGCGCCGGCTGCCCGGATGGACGGGCGGCGCGAACGTGCTGGAATGGAGGTTAGATGGCGACAGGAACCTGAACGGTCAAGAAACGGTTCCCGCGTGGCGCATCATGCCGTGTAACCGGCGGGGGATATCAGCGCGATTCGCCCATGACCTGGCCAGTGCGGCCATCGACATCGACGAACACCACCCGGCCCTCGCGAATAAATTTCAAGCGATAGGCCCGCGCCTGGGGATCGTATTCAGGCCCGAGATACTGGGCGCCGCGCATCATCGGCAATACGCGCGCCTCGATCTCGCGCAGCGAGCGCACATGGCCGGCTGCCAAATCCTGGCGGGCACGGTCCTGTTCGTTGCGAATCTGGGCGTTGGCCGCTGGTGCGGCGGCAGCCAGGGCCAGCACGCTGGCAGCAGCAAGGAGAAGGCGGCGGAGCATCGTCATGCCTTGTGCATGCAACAATCCTATTGAACAAGTTGTGAATAGCACCGTTTCGCCATGTTCAGGTGGACCTGTGGCCAGCCCGCCGCTAAGCGCAGGGGCTTATGGCAGCACCAATCCTGAGCTGGGAAGGGCTGGGCCTGCATCAAGGCACCGGCTGGCTTTTCCAGGACCTCGACATCCAAATCGCCCCGCGTGACCGTCTCGCCCTGATCGGGCGCAACGGCGCGGGCAAGAGCACCCTGCTCAAACTAATTGCCGGCACGATCGATGCCGACAAGGGCAAGCGTTCGGTCCAGCCCGGCGCGCGCGTGGTGACGCTGGAGCAGGACCCGTTCTTCAAGGGCTTTGCCACCTTGCGCGATTTCGCGCTGCACGGGCCCGATGCGCCCGAACCGCACGAAGTGGAAGCCATCGCCGATCAGCTGGGCATCAACCTGGCGCGCGAAGCGCAGAACGCCTCGGGCGGGGAGCGGCGCCGGGCGGCGCTGGCCCGCGCCCTGGCGCAAGATCCCGATGTGCTGCTGCTCGACGAGCCGACCAACCACCTCGACCTGGCGGCGATCGAATGGCTGGAAGACTGGCTGCAACGCTTCAACGGCGCGTTCGTGGTGATCAGCCACGACCGTACCTTCCTGACGCGGCTGACGCGCGCCACGCTGTGGCTCGACCGGGGTAGCCTGCGCCGCAAGGAAGTGGGCTTTGGCGGCTATGAAGCGTGGATGGAGCAGGTCCACGCCGAAGAGGCGCGCGCGGCCGACAAGCTCGATGCCAAGCTCAAGATCGAGGAGCACTGGCTGCATCGCGGCGTCACCGCGCGGCGCAAGCGCAACATGGGCCGCTTGGAAAAGCTGCACGAAATGCGCGCCGAACGCGCCGCGATGACCGGCCCGCAAGGCGCGGCCAAGCTCGCCATCGCCAGCGACGACAGCAAGACCAAGTCGGTGATCGTGGCCGACCACGTGACCAAGCGCTTTGGCGATCGCACGATCATCAAGGACTTTTCGCTGCGTATCCAGCGCGGCGACCGCATCGGCCTGGTCGGCTCCAACGGCGCGGGCAAGACCACGCTGCTGAAAATCCTGACCGGCGAACTGGCGCCCGACGAAGGCAGCGTCACGCTGGCCCAGACGCTGACCGGGGTAGTGATCGACCAGCAGCGCAGCCTGATGGCGCCGGAAAAGCGTGTGCGCGATGTGCTGGCCGAAGGCGGCGACTGGATCGACGTACGCGGTGTGCGCAAGCATATCCACGGCTATCTCAAGGACTTCCTGTTCGATCCCGGCCTGGTCGAAGCGCGCGTGGGCACGCTTTCGGGCGGCGAACGCTCGCGCCTGCTGCTGGCGCACGAGTTTGCGCGGTTCTCCAACCTCTTGGTGCTCGACGAGCCGACCAACGACCTCGACCTAGAAACGCTCGACCTGTTGCAGGAAGTGATCGGCGACTACGAGGGCACCGTGCTGATCGTCAGCCACGACCGTGACTTTCTCGATCGCACGGTCAATATCACCCTGGGCATGGATGGCTCGGGCAAGGTCGATATCGTGGTGGGCGGCTATGCCGATTGGGAGCGCCAGCGCAAGGCGCGCCTGGCCGCCCAGCCCAAGGTGGGCGCGAGCAAGGTGGCCGAGGCGGCCCCTCCCCCGCCGCCACCGGCACCGCGCAAGGCCAAGCTGACCTACAAGGACCAGCGCGACTACGAAATGCTGCCCAAGCGCATCGAGGAACTCGATGCGGCGATCGCGCGCGATGAAGCCGCGCTGGCCGATCCGGCGCTCTATAGCCGCGATCCCAAGCGCTTTGCCGCGCTGAGCGAGGCCGTAGCCAAGGCGCGCGGGGAAAAGGAAGCGGCCGAGGAACGCTGGCTCGAACTGGCCGAACAGGTCGAAGGCGCCTGAACGTTCTGGCAACGGGAGCCGGGCGGCCACAAGGCCACCCGGCTCCCGTGTTGATCAGGCGCTGCGCAAACGCTCCGCAATGCGCTCGTCGATCCGCGCTTCGAGCATCGAGAGCGGCATCGAGCCTTCCTTGAGCACGGCGTGGAACCAGGGCAGGCTGAACTTGTCGCCCAGCGCCGCCTGCGCCTTCTTGCGGTTGGCGACCCACGCGGTGTGGCCGATCTTGTAGCTGCAGGCCTGGCCGATCATCGTGCAATAACGCTCGATCTCGCGCTGGCTGCGCGCTTGGGTAAAGCCGGTTTTCTCGACCATGTAGGCCGTCGCCTTTTCCCGGCTCCAGCGATAGTGGTGGATGCCGGTGTCGACCACCAGGCGCACGGCGCGGAACAGGAACGACTGGAGATAGCCGGCACGTTCGATGCCGTTATAACCGCCCAGTTCGTCACCCAGCTGCTCGGCATAGAGCGCCCAGCCCTCGCCATAGGCGGAAATGAAGTAATCGCGCAAAATCCACGGCAGCTCACCGCCACCCTGGGCATAGCCACCCTGGAGATGATGCCCGGGGATGCCTTCGTGATAGGTGAGCGAGGGCAAGGTATACTTGGGCCAGTCGTTCACCGACTTGAGATTGATCCAATAGATCGCCGGCCGCGAGCCATCGAGCGGGGCGCTGTTGTAATAGCCGTTGGGCGCACCATCCTGGATATCGGTGGGCACGGCGCGGATCACCAGCGGATCGTTGGGGATGTCGGCAAAGGCGCGCGGCAGCTTTTCGCGCATCGCGGCCACGCTCTTGTTGAGCCCCGCGATCAGATCGGTGCGGCCCTGCGCAGTATCGGGATAGAGCTGGTCGCTGGCGCGGTTGAGCGCGGACAGCCGCTCGCCCACGGTGCCGGTAGCGTGCCCGGCCGCCTTGAGCACGGTATCGAGCTGGCCGGTGATATCGGCCACCTGCTCCAGGCCCATCTTGTGCACCTGTTCCGGCGTCAGCGCCGTGGTGGTGGCACTGGCAAGCGCAGCGGCGTAGATGTCATCGCCACGCTTGAGGCGCCACACGCCATCGCCGGGCGCCGACTTGCCACGCAGGCGGCGGTGCAGCGCGATCTGGCGATCGAGCGCGGGATAGACCTTGTCCTTGACGATCGCCGTGGCGCGGCCCTGCCAATCGCCGGCCAGGCCCTTTTCACGGGCGCGCCGCACCAGCGAGGTGACCAACCCGCTTTCGCCAGCCGGCACGCCGCGCAGCTTGCCCATCTGGCCCAGCGCCAGATCGATCGCCCAGGCCGGGGGAATGCGGCCCAAGCCGGCCTGGCGCGCCACTTCAGCGGTCTGATCATCGAGCACGACCGGGAACGCGGCCAGGCGATCGAGATAGGCCTCGGCATCGTCGAGCTTTTCGATCGGATGCTGGTTATCGAGGAAATCGGGCACGGAGAAATAGGCGCCGCGCTGCTGATCGATAGTGAACGGCGTTTGCGGATCATCGATATCAAAGGCAGCGCCGCTCAACTGGTCACCCAGGCGATGCAGGACGATGGCACGATTGCGCTTGTTGGCAGCGCTCAATCCGGCCGGATCGAACCCGGCGACCGCAGCGCGGGCATCGCGATAAAACGCCAGGCTGGCTTCGCGGCCGCCCTGCCCGGCGCTGTCGAGCCGGTGGCGCAGCATGGCGCGCACGCCGGTATCGAGGCCAAGACCGGTCGCGCGTTCCGGCTCGATCAGCAGGCTGGACCAGAAAATGCGATCGAGCAGGGAAACAAATGCTGCGTCGCCAGTATCTTGGGCAAATGCCAAGCCCGGCATGCCAGCCAGCAGGCCACCCGCCATGGTGCCGCCAGCCAGCGAAAGGAAGGCGCGTCGTTCCAAACCGTGCATCATCTAAAGGGTCGCTCCCTGGCTTTTTGTTTCAAGTGAGACGAGGTGCCACGGCCACCGTGCAGCGACAATCAAAATGATACGGCAATCGACCAAATCACGATATGAATCGACCAACGCCGGTTCTCGCGATCAATTGTGCAAGGATGCTTGCCCTGCCCTCCAAATTACGGGTAAGAAAGCATAACACCTCACGCCTGTAGATGTGGACCATCCTCGATGATCAACAGAATTCGCGAAATTCGCAGGCAAAAGGGGCTTACGCTGGCCGACGTTGCCGCGCGCTGTAATCCCGCCACTACGGCGCAAACGATCGGCCGCCTGGAAACCGGCACCCGATCGCTTTCACTCAAGTGGATGAACCGGATCGGTGCCGCCCTGGGCATCGATCCCGAACTGCTCGTGCGCGCGGGAGACGACGCGCAGGCGCATGTCGTGGCGCGCCTCACCCCGGTGGGCGCCGAACCGGTGCCAACCCCGATCCTGGCGCAATTGCCCGACACGCTGCTGGGGCGCGAGGGGCTGATGGCGCTCTCTGTGGAAGCCAGCGCGGGTGATTGGCGTGCGGGTGACCAGGTATGGCTGCGCCGGCTCGACGCCGCCGAGATCGGCCGTGGTCTCAACCGCGATGTGCTTGCGCCGCGGCCCGGCGGGCGCTTTGCCTTTGGCCGGATGATCGACCATCGCGATGGCCGCGTGGCGTTGCTGCCGCCCGGGCCCGGCCAACGGCAACTGGTGATCGATCGCCCGGCGTGGATTGCCGTGGCCGAAGTTCTGGTTCGCCCACTCTGACGCCAAACCGCCGCAATATCCGGCTCTCCAGGCCCTTTGTGTCCATTCCGGTACGCTTGCCCTCGCACACGCAGCATTTTCGCGCTACGCCCTGAGCCATGACGTTGCGCCTGCTCAGCTTGTCCACGCTCTATCCTGCCTCGCTTCGGCCCGGTTTTGGCCGGTTCGTGGCGCGGCAGATGGAAGCGCTGGCCGCGCGGCCCGATTGGGACGTGACGGTGATCAATCCGATCGGCCTGCCCCCCCTGCCCGGCGCACTGATGCCGCGTATCTATCGCCCGTTGTTGGAAATTCCGCCGATGGAACGGCGCAGCGGCGTGCCGGTGCATCATCCGCGGTTTCGCCTGCTGCCGGGTCTTTCCGGCCGCCTGAACCCGGCGCTGATCGTGCGTGCGGTGCTGCCGCTGGCGCGGCGGCTTCATGCCGAGCAGCCGTTCGACATGGTGGACGCGCAGTTCTTCTATCCCGATGGCCCCGCCGCCGCGCGGATCGCTGATGCGCTGGGCCTGCCCTATGCCATCAAGGCGCGCGGATCAGACATTCACGTATGGGGACATCGGCCAGAGGCGCTGCGCCAGATGACCGCCGCGGCCCAGGGCGCCGGGGCGCTGCTCAGCGTGTCACAGGCGCTGGCTGACGACATGGCCGATCTGGGCCTGCCGGAACGCGCCATCACCGTGCACTATACCGGGCTCGATCATGGCCGTTTCCACCCCCGCCCCCGCGCCGCATCGCGCGCAATCCTGGCCGAACGCTTTCACATTCCCGCCGACGGCCCGCTGGTCGCCTGCGTCGGCGCGCTGATCGCGATCAAGGGCCAGACCCTGGCGATCAAGGCCCTGGCTGAACCCGGCATGGAAGGGGTGAGCCTGGCCCTGGCCGGCACCGGCCCCGACGAGGCGGCGCTGCGCGCGCTGGCCCGCCAGCTGGACGTGGCGCATCGCGTGCATTTCATGGGCGCACTGGGCCACGATTTCATGCCGGTGCTGATGGCCGGCGCCAGCGCGATGGTGCTGCCGTCCGAACGCGAAGGCCTGGCCAACGTGTGGATCGAGGCGCTGGCCTGCGGCACGCCGCTGGTAATTCCGGATATCGGCGGCGCGCGCGAAGTGCTGATGGCGCCGGCCGCCGGGCGCATTGCCGCCCGCGAGCCTGCCGCGATTGCCCGCGCGCTGGCGGCCCTCATTTCCCAGCCCAGCGCACCCGAAGCGGTTGCGGCCTGCGCCGCGCGGTTCAGTTGGGAAAACAACGCCGCAATGCTGGCTGATGTTTACGGCAAGGTTGTCGCGGGCTGAGCGCGCCACTTGCGCCTAGGTTGTGGCTCCCACCACCCCCCGCCCCCCTCCTCTGAAGAGGATGGGGAGTAAGACATAAAAAAGCCCCCTCCTCTTCAGAGGAGGGGGTTGGGGGTGGTGCGAAACCTTACATTAAATCGCCAAAAATCAGGCGCCTTCGCGCGCGAGGCGCTCCTGCTTTTCCAGCGCGGTTTCGGTGGGCACGAAGCTCTTGGGATTGACCTTGAGCCAGATCAGGATGGGCGCAGCCATGTAGATCGAGCTGTAGGTACCCACGAAAATGCCCAGGGTGATGGCGGCGGTAAAGCCGAAGATCACTTCCGGCCCAAACGCGAGCAGCGCCACCAGCGTGATCAGCATCGACAGCGACGTGACGATGGTGCGTGCCAGCGTTTCGTTGACCGACAGATCGAGCAGTTCGGGCAGCGGCATCTTACGATACTTCTTGAGGTTTTCGCGCACGCGATCGTAGACCACGATCGTATCGTTGAGCGAATAGCCAATCAGCGTGAGCAGTGCCGCCACGATGTTGAGGTCGAACTCCATCTGGGTCAGCGCGAACATGCCAAGCGTGAGCGTGACGTCGTGCACCAGGCTGAACAGGGCGCCGACGCCGAACTGCCATTCGAAGCGGATCCAGATATAGGCGGCCACAGCCAGCGCGGCGAGGCCAAGCGCCTTGAACGCGTCCCATTTGAGTTCGCCGGACACCTTGCCGGAAACCGAATCGATGCCGTCGATCCGCGCATCGGTGTGGTGGCTCTTGATATCGGCCGTGATGGTGCGCGCCATCTTGTCAGACTGCGCGGCATCATGCTCCGAACCCTCGGGCAGCTTCATGCGGATCGAGATTTCGTTGGGCTTGCCATAGCGCTGGATGATCGGCTCACCATAGCCGAGCTTGGCCACTTCACTGCGCAGGTCGGCCACCGGCGCCTCGGCGCTGCGCTCGAACGTCACGCGGATCATCTGACCGCCGACGAAATCGACGCCCAGATTCAGGCCCTTGGTGAACACCAGGCCAAGCGAGGCGGCCATGAGCAGTAGGCTGCCCAGGTAGAACGGCACGCGCCACTTGAGGAAGTGGATGTTGGTGTTGTCGGGAACGAGCTTCAAAAGTTTCATGGGTTATCGCTCCCCTGTCACAGCTTGAGATCGGCAGGGCGGGCGCGGCGCAGCCATTGCGCCACCCACATGCGGGTGAGCCACATCGAGGTATAGACCGAGGTGGCAATGCCGATCATCAGCACCACGGCAAAGCCCTTGACCGGGCCGGAGCCAAAGCTGGCCATCAGTACGGCCGCAATCACGTTGGTGACGTTGGCATCGAAGATGGCGCGGCTGGCTTCCTTGTAGCCGGTTTCGACCGCCGCCACGACGCGGCGGCCGCGATGGCGTTCTTCGCGGATACGCTCGTTGATCAAGACGTTGGCGTCGACCGCGGCGCCGATGGTGAGCACGAAGCCGGCAATGCCTGGCAGCGTCAGCGTGGCGCCGATCGTGGCCATGACCCCCAGGATCATCAGCATGTTCATGACCAGCGCAAGGCAGGCATAGACGCCGAAGCGGCCATAGGTGGCGATGATGAATACCACCAGGGCCAGCGTGCCGACCGCCATGGCGATCACGCCCTTGCGGATCGAATCGGCGCCAAGGTCAGGACCGACCGTGCGTTCTTCCACGACCTTGAGATCGACCGGCAGGGCGCCAGAGCGCAGCGAGATTGCCAGCTGACCCGCGCTTTCAGCGGTGAAGTGGCCGGAAATCTGCGCGCTGCCGCCCAGGATCGGTTCGTTGATGTTGGGTGCCGACAGCACCTTGCCATCGAGAATGATGGCAAAGGGCTTGCCCACGTTCTGCGTGGTCAACTTGGCGAACTTGGCGCCGCCTTCGGTGTTGAACGTGATGTTCACCACCGGTTCGTTGGTCTGCGGGTTGTTGCCGGCCTGCGCATTGGTCAGTTCGTCGCCGCGAATGCCGCCCAGGCGCTTGACCGCGATCGGCACGCCCTGCTTGGGATCGGCAAACGGCAGGATCTGGCTGCCGGCCGGGGCAATGCCGCGCGCCAGGTCAGACGGCAGCGCGCTTTGATCAACCAGCTTGAATTCCAGCTTGGCAGTCTGGCCCAGCAGGCTCTTGAGCTGCTGCGGGTCCTGCAGGCCCGGCACCTGCACCACGATGCGCTGCGCACCCTGGCGCAGGATCGTCGGTTCCTTGGTACCCAGGCCGTCGATGCGCTTGCGCACCACTTCCACGGCGGTGTCCATCGCCTGGCTCACGGCCTGGTCGATGCCTTCCTGCGTGGGGGTGAGGACGAAGCGGTTGCCGTCCACCACCTGGATGTTCCAGTCGCGCTGGCCGGTCAGGCCCGCGCCCGACGTCAACGGCAGGATCGCCTCGCGCACGGCGTCCACCTTGGTGACATCGTCAACCAGGAAGGTCAGGCTGCCGTTGTTGTTGCTGATGTCGCTGATGCGGATGGTGGCATCGGTCGTCTTCAGCTTGTTGCGGACGGATTCCTCCATGCCTTCCAACCGCTGCTCGCGCACTTGCGATGGATCGGCCTCGAGCAGGATGTGACTGCCACCGGCCAGGTCCAGGCCCAGGTTGATCGTGGGCGAAGGCAGGGCCGAGGGCCAGGCAAGGCCGGAGACCGTAAACAGCGAAGGCAACGATGCCAGGGCGACCAGAATGGTCACCCCCCATAGCATCAGTACCTTCCAGCGCGGAAAATCGAGCATGATCGGGCTTTCAGAAATCTATCGGGCCAGAAATCTATGTGGTCGGACCAACGAGATCGGCCAGGGTCCGGTAACGGTCAGTCGTTGGCGGGCTTGTCGCCGGGCTGCACGATCTCACCCAGGGTGGAGCGCACGGCCTTGACGCGCACGCCCGGGGCCAGTTCCAGATCGACATAGGCATCGTCGATCCGCACGATCTTGCCGAGCAGGCCGCCGGCGGTGATCACGGAATCGCCCTTCTGCAAGGCGGCCAGGCGCTGCTGGTGTTCCTTCTGGCGCTTCATCTGCGGACGCAGGATGAGGAAATAGAAGATCACGGCCATGGCCACCAGCGGCAGGAACTGGAGGTAGGCGGGCGGCGAGGCCGCATTGGCGGCGGCGGCGGAGAGAAGGCTGAGCATGACAGAACCGTTCGTGGGATCGGAGACAAGGGTTTACAACCCCCGGCGGGGCACGTGTGGCCGCACCTTCCCCCGATTGTTGCAATTGGCCGCGGCTGCTAGCAGTTTGGGAAAGGCAAGGCAATGAAGCGCCATCGGCGCGCCTTTCGCACCCCGATCGCCGTGCCCTGCGCGCATCACAATCCACAGGCATTTCCCGGCCGGCGCAAAAAGATGCCGTGCAAGGGGCTTGCCATCCCGAAACGTTCCGCTTAGAGGCGCCCCACCGGTCGGGACGTAGCGCAGCCTGGTAGCGCATCACACTGGGGGTGTGGGGGTCGGAGGTTCGAATCCTCTCGTCCCGACCAATTTCTCACTGACATAGTCGATATCTTACCCCTCTGGGGGCTCCCCGAAATTGCCCGCAAGCGGCGCTGGTGGGACAGATCGACGTGCCAGAAAATCCTCTCCCGATATGCGTTGCTGACCGCCCCGATCCCTTGGCGATCCTGGCTGAGTCGTGCGACCGTCCGTGACCAACCCCGATATTGATGCCAGCGCGCCGCTGCCACATCGGCAGGCCGGCAACCCGCGCCCACCCCTTCGGACATCGTTGCCAGCGGCCCCTGCACTAGTTAGTGTGTCTAACGAACAAAAACACTGAGCAGGATGCCACAGCCATGACGACGACCGCCCCGACCACCGCCGACCTTGCCGACGACATCCGTCGCGTCTTTGCCCTGCAACAGGCGCATCAGTGGGAGGCCAAGGCATCGAGTGCAGAAGTGCGCAAGGCCAAGCTGGCACGGCTGAAGGCGGCCGTAGAGGCCCATGCCGACGCCATCATTGCCGCCGTGCTGGAAGACACGCGCAAGCCGGTGGGCGAGATCCGCGTCACCGAGGTGCTCAACGTGACGGGCAATATCCAGCGCAATATCGACAATCTCGATGCCTGGATGGCGCCGACCGAGGTGACGCCGTCGCTCAATCCGGCCGACCGCGCGCAGATCATCTACGAAGCGCGGGGTGTCTGCCTCGTCCTCGGGCCGTGGAACTTTCCGCTCGGCCTGGCACTCGGGCCCGTGGCGGCAGCGATTGCGGCGGGCAACACCTGCATCGTCAAGCTGACCGACCTGTGCCCGGCGACCGCCCGCGTTGCGGCGGCGATCATTCGCGAGGCGTTCGACGAAAAGGACGTCGCGCTGTTCGAAGGCGATGTGTCGGTGGCCACGGCGCTGCTCGACCTGCCGTTTTCACATATCTTCTTCACCGGCAGCCCGCGCGTGGGCAAGATCGTCATGGCAGCGGCGGCAAAGCATCTGACCACGGTCACGCTCGAACTGGGCGGCAAGTCGCCGGTGATCGTCGATGATGGCGCCGACATCGGCAAGGTTGCAGCGCAGCTGGCCGCCGCCAAGCAGTTCAACGGCGGGCAGGCCTGCATCAGCCCCGACTATGTGTTCGTCAAGGAAGCGCAGAAAGCCGCGCTTGTCGAAGGCTTTGCCGCCAGCGTCCGCGCCAATCTCTATGGCGACGATGGCCAGTTGAAAAAGGATGGCATTGCCCAGGTCGTCAACCAGGCCAACTTCGATCGCGTGAAAGGCATGTTTGATGATGCCGTGACCAAGGGTGCGACGGTGGCCGTGGGCGGCACATTCGAGGCCGAAGACCTAACCATCCACCCGACTATGCTTACCGACGTGACGCCGCAAATGACCATCCTGCAGGACGAGATCTTTGCCCCGGTTATCCCGGTCATGACCTATGAATCGCTCGACCAGGCGATCGGCTATATCGAGGCGCGCGACAAGCCGCTGGCATTGTATGTGTACAGCCCCGACGAGACGGTGGTCGAGACGGTGCTGGCCCGCACCTCCTCTGGCGGCGTCACCGTCAACGGTGTGTTCTCGCACTACCTGGAAAACAACCTGCCGTTTGGCGGCGTGAACACCAGTGGCATGGGCAGCTACCACGGCTATTTCGGCTTCAAGTGCTTCAGCCACGAACGCGCGGTCTATCGCCACCAGTAAGCCGGACGAGGGACAGGTTGCGGCGTCATGGTGGTTAGCTTGCGGTAACCTTTGGCTGCTAGGCTCGGGTTCAAGATGCACAACCTGTCCAGACCCTTGCGCATGCACCTGCCCCGTCTTTCGCTCATGGCGCTGGCCGTGGGCAGCCTGGCCCTGGCCGGTTGCGAAAGCGAGCGTGACCGCAAGATGGAAGAGCGCATTGCCGCGGCCGAGGCCAAGGCCGCTGCCGCGGAAAAGCGCGCCGCGGCGGCAGAGGCCGCGGCCGGATCGACGTCACCCGTCACGACTGGCACCGTGAGCGACGAGAGCGACAGCCAGGAGGCAACCTCGGAAGACCAGCCGCCGGTGGAAGGTGACGTCGATCAGCAGCAGCAAAGCGACAACCAGCCATCGGCCGATTTCCAGCCCGACAACGAAGGGCCGCAACTGGTGATTCAGCCGCCGCCGGTCGGCGTGCCTGGCCCGGTCGACGTGGGCAGCCCGCCAGTCGCTTCCTGATCGGCTGCCTCTTGCAGCCAAGGCACAGCTCTTGCACCAACGCAGCAGGGCGCTATCACCCGCGCACCGTTCCCGGCAGGAGTTTAGCCAGACCATGACCGATACCGCCGCCCCTGCCACCGCGCCCGTGGTGTTCGTGCTCAACGGCCCGAACCTCAACCTTCTGGGCATGCGCGAGCCGGCCATCTATGGTCACGACACGCTCGACGATATTGCCGGCCGCCTGGAAGACCGCGCCCAGGACCTGGGCCTGACGGTGGACGTGCGCCAATCGAATCACGAAGGCCACCTAATCGACTGGCTGCACGAGGCCCAGGCCGTGGGCGCGCGCGCGGTGCTGCTCAATGCCGGCGCCTATACCCACACCAGCGTGGCGCTGCACGATGCGATCAAGGGCATTGTCACCCCGGTGATAGAAGTGCACCTTTCCAATCCGCACAAGCGCGAGGAATTCCGCCACAAGAGCTATGTCGGCATGGCGGCCAAGGCCACGGTCGCCGGGTTCGGCGCGGCGAGCTATATCGTCGCGCTCGACGCGGTTTTGCATCTTTAACCGCGCTTAGGCCCGGTTTTTCCCCGAAGGGTGGGCGATTTCGCCCGCCTTTCCCCTTGCCAGCGCGCCCCCGTGCGGGCATGGCGCTGCGCCAGACTTTCCCACCTGTGAGGTTAACAATGGGCCACGACACCGGCGACAAGCCCGCCGCAACCATGGCAATCGACAGCGCGCTTGTGCGCGAACTGGCCGAACTGCTGGCCGACACCGGGCTTTCCGAAATCGAAGTGGAAGACGGTGCCCGCAAGATCCGCGTGGCGCGCACGCTGACGGCCGCCCCGGTGGCACACATGGTGGCAGCGCCTGCTGCTGCCGTGGCCGCGCCGGCCGCTGCAGCCCCCGCCCCTGCGGCAGACGCCGCTCCCGCCGCCGCCGATCTGGCTGGCGCGGTGAAATCGCCGATGGTCGGCACCTGCTATCTCACCCCCGAGCCGGGCGCGCCCGCGTTCATCGCGGTGGGCCAGGCGGTGAAGGCTGGTGACACGCTGCTGATCGTGGAAGCGATGAAGGTGATGAACCCGATCACCGCGCCGGCCACCGGCACGATCAAGGCGATCCTGGTCGAAAACGCGCAGCCGGTCGAATACGACCAGCCGCTCGTGGTCATCGGCTAAGGACATAGAAAAGATGGCCATCAAGCGCCTGCTGATCGCCAATCGCGGCGAAATCGCGCTGCGCATCCATCGCGCTGCGCACGAAATGGGCATCGAAACGGTGGCGGTGCATTCCACCGCCGATGCCGATGCCATGCACGTGCGCCTGGCAGACCATGCCGTGTGCATCGGGCCGCCCGCCGCCAAGGACAGCTATCTCAACATCGCCGCGATCATTTCGGCGGCCGAGATCACCCAGGCCGACGCGATCCACCCCGGCTATGGCTTCCTGTCGGAAAACGCGCGCTTTGCCGAAATCGTCGAAGCCCATGACATCACCTGGATCGGCCCCAAGCCCGAGCACATCCGCACGATGGGCGACAAGGTGGAAGCCAAGCGCACCGCCGGCGCGCTGGGTCTGCCGCTGGTGCCCGGTTCTGACGGCGCGATTTCCGATGTGGAAGAAGCCCGGAAGATCGCCGAGGAAATCGGCTATCCGGTGATCATCAAGGCCGCTTCGGGCGGCGGCGGGCGCGGCATGAAGGTGTGCAACAGCCCCGATGACCTGGAAACGCTGATGCAGCAGGCCGGCTCGGAAGCCAAGGCTGCGTTCGGCGATGCCACGGTGTACCTCGAAAAGTACCTGGGCAATCCGCGCCACATCGAATTCCAGATCTTTGGCGACGGCAATGGCAAGGCCATCCACCTGGGCGAGCGCGACTGCTCGTTGCAGCGCCGCCATCAAAAGGTGCTGGAAGAAGCTCCCTCGCCCGTCATCTCGTCTGACGAGCGCGCTCGCATGGGTGGCGTGGTGGCCAAGGCGATGGCCGACATGGGCTATCGCGGGGCCGGCACGATCGAGTTCCTGTGGGAAAATGGCGAGTTCTATTTCATCGAAATGAACACCCGCCTGCAGGTGGAACACCCGGTGACCGAAGCGATCACCGGCGTCGACCTGGTGCGCGAGCAGATCCGCATTGCCGATGGCAAGCCGCTGTCGGTCACGCAGGACGAGATCGAGTTCAAGGGCCACGCGATCGAGTGCCGCATCAACGCCGAAGATCCCTTCACCTTCGCGCCCTCGCCGGGCCTGGTGAAGAGCTATCACGCGGCCGGTGGCATGCACGTGCGCGTCGATAGCGGGCTCTATGCCGGTTACAAGATCCCGCCCTATTACGATTCGATGATCGCCAAGCTGATCGTCTACGGCCGCACCCGCGAAGGCTGCATCATGCGCCTGAAGCGTGCGCTGGAGGAAATGGTGATCGACGGGGTCAAGACCTCGATCCCGCTGCACCAGCGCCTGCTGGAAGATCCGACGGTTCTCGATGGCGGCTATTCGATCAAGTATCTTGAGGAATGGCTGGCCCAGGGCGGCGGCAAGTAACACGAAAAGGTCGCATCGCAAGATGCGGCCTTTTTTGTTGAGATCCTCCCCCACATCGTGGGGGAGGTGGCAGGCCGCAGGCCTGACGGAGGGGGTATGTCTCGTGCCGCCCCCCTCCACCACCGGCTATGCCGGCGGTCCCGCTCCCCCGCTGCGCAGGGGAGGATTTTGTTCCCGCGGCTTCCACGTGACCACGCGCCAGAGATAGGCGCCGACCAGCACGGCGGTGAGCCCGAGCGAGGCCGGCCCGGTATAGGCAGCGACTTTTTCATAGTGCTGCCCCAGGTGCCAGCCGGCCCAGACCAGCAAAGCATTCCAGATTGCCGCGCCGGCAAAGGTAAAGACCAGAAAGCGCGCATGGCCCATGGCGGCGAGGCCGGCCGGCAGCGAGATCATCGTCCGCATCGCCGGGGAAAAGCGCATTACGAACACCACCCATTGCCCGTGGCGGCGAAAGAACGCGACGAGGCGGCGCATGGCCGGCCAATCGAGCGTGAGCACGCGGCCATAGCGCGCGACGAACGGCCGCAGTCGCTGATAGCCAAGATGGCGGCCAAGCAGGAACCAGGCATAATTGCCCAGCGTGGAGCCGACCGTGCCGAAGATCATCAGCGGCACCACATCCATGCGCCCTTGGGCCACGGCAATGCCGCCCAGCCCCATGATCACCTCGGAAGGGATGGGCGGAAAGATGTTTTCCAGCGCCATCAGGAACGCGATGCCCCAATAGCCGCCGTCGGCAATAAGCTGCAAAATCCAGTCGTTCATGGTCGGAACAACGCGCGGGGCCACAAACGGCCCCGCGTAAAAATCAAATCCGCCGTTCGATCGCGTCCCAGATCATGCCGCCGGTATCGCTGCCGTTGAACCGGTCGATCGCGACGATGCCGGTGGGCGACGTGACGTTGATTTCGGTGAGCCACTTGCCGCCGATCACGTCGATGCCCACGAAGATCAGGCCACGCTTTTTCAGCTCGGGCCCCATGGCTTCGCAGATTTCCTGCTCGCGTGGCGTGAGCGTGGCGGCTTCGGCATAGCCGCCCACCGCCAGGTTGGAGCGGAACTCGCCCTCGCCCGGCTTGCGGTTGATCGCGCCGGCCACTTCGCCATCGACCAGCACGATGCGCTTGTCGCCCTCGGCCACTTCGGGAAGGAACGGCTGCACCATGAATGGCTCGGGCCAGACCTGGCCAAACAGTTCGGCCAGCGCCGACAGGTTGCCGCCATCGGCATCGATCTTGAACACCGCCTTGCCGCCATTGCCATGCAGCGGCTTGACCACCACGGCGCGGTCACCGTGCTTGTGCTGGAACGCGCGCACGTCGAGCGCTGAACGCGTGATCAGCGTGGGCGGCATGAAGCGCGCATAGTCGAGGACATAGACCTTTTCGGGCGCATTGCGGACCGAGCGGGGATCGTTGACCACCAGGGTCTCGCCCTCCAGCCGCTCCAGCAGGTGCGTGGCGGTGATATAGCCCAGGTCAAACGGCGGGTCCTGGCGCATCAGCACGACATCGACATCGCGGCCCAGATCGATCTTGCGCGTCTCACCCAGGTGATAGTGATCGCCTTCGACGTGCTGCACGGTGACTGGCGCGGCATCGGCCGTTACCCGGCCCGCTTCCCAGGCCAGGCTGGTGACGTGGTAATACCACAGTTCATGCCCGCGCGCCTGGGCGGACAGCATCAGGGCAAAGGTCGAATCGCCACCGATCTTGATCGAATGGAGAGGGTCCATCTGGACCGCAACGCGCAGGGTCAAGGCAGTGCTCCGAATGATATCCGTGGTCTTGCGGGTGGCCCGTTTAAAGGCGAATTGGCAGCAGCGCGACCAAAAAGGAGCCGCAACCGCATCAGGAAAAATCAACCATGCTTGCCGCCCGGCTCATTACCCCGTTTCTGTGCCTCATTGCCTGCGCGGTGGTGCTGATCGACGTGCCGGGCCTGGTCCACGCCTGACGGCGGTCCACGCCTGACGGTCATGGCTGCCAGGCGTTGACGATGCGGCGCGGCCAGCGGCCCGGCGCAATCAGGATCACATCGATCCGCACATCATCGCCTGGCCCGGCATAGCGCGGCGCCAGTGCCTGCGCCGCACGGGCAACGCGCGCCAGGCGGCGGGCGTCGATCGCGGTATCGAGAGCGGCTGCATTGGCCCGCCATTTCACCTCGACAAAGGCCACGGTGCGGCCCCGCCGCGCGATCAGGTCCACCTCGCCCACGCCGATCTTCACCCGCCGCGCCAGCACGCGCCAGCCGGTGAGCATCAGGTAGAGCCCGGCCAGCCATTCGCCGCGCCGGCCCTGTGCCTCGGCCCGGGCGCGGTTCACGGGGCCTCTTTCAAGGCCATGGCACGGGCATAAAGCGCCTTGCGATCAAGGCCGTGCGCCTTGGCCACCTGCCCGGCCGCCTGCGAGGGCGACAGGTGCTCCAGCGCGGCGCGCAGCAGTGTGTCGACGTCATCGGCCGCTGGCGCAGCAGGCGCGGGCGGTGGGCCGGCCAGCAGTACGATCTCACCCTTGGGCGGATGGGCAGAGTAGTGCGCGATCAGTTCCTCGGGCGTGCCGCTGCGGCATTCCTCGTGCAGCTTGGTCAATTCGCGTGCGACGGCGAGTTCGCGCCCCGGCAGATGCTGTTCCATCGCCGTGAGCGAGGCAACCAGGCGCGGCCCGGTTTCATAGAACACCAGCGTGGCCGGTATCGCGGCCAGTTCGGCCAGCACATCGCCGCGCGCCTTGTCCTTGGACGGCAGGAAACCAGCAAACATGAAGCGGTCGGTCGGCAGGCCCGCCAGCGTCAGCCCCACGATCATCGCGCTCGGCCCCGGCAGGCTGGTGACGGCAAGGCCCAGTTCGCGTGCCTCGCGCACCAGGCGATAGCCGGGGTCGGAAATCAGCGGCGTGCCGGCGTCAGACACCAGCACGACCGACTTTTCGGCCATTTCACCGAGCAGCCGCTCGCGCACGTCGGCCGATGCGTGGTCATCATAGCGGCGCATGGCCTTGCGGATTCCCAGATGATTGAGCAACTTGCCCGTGACGCGGGTATCTTCGCAGGCTATGACGTCACACCGGGCAAGGATGTCGGCGGCGCGGGCGGTGATATCGCCAAGATTGCCGATGGGCGTGGCCACGATATAGAGCCCGGGCGCAAGGGGTGGTGTATCCATTCCTTTTCCATGGACCGGCCTTACGGGAGCGGCAAGCAGATGATGATGGGCAAGAGCGGCAACAACGGCATTGCGGACGGCAGCAGGGCGCCTTCCGGCTTGAGCCGCCGCCGCATGGGCCAATGGCTGGCGCTGTCGCTGCCGGCGGCGCTGCTGGCCGGCTGTTCGGTCATTCCCAAGCCCGGAACGCCAGGCACCCCGCCCCCGCCGCGCGAAACCGCGCCGCAGGAAAACGTGCTGCCGAGCGATGCCGGCCGCCACCGCGTGGCGCTGCTCGTGCCGTTGACCGGCCCCAACGCCGCCGTGGGCCAGGCGATTGCCAATGCCACCACGATGGCCCTGCTCGATACCAACGCGCAGTCCTTGCGCATCACTACCTATGATACCGGCGCGGGCGCCGCTGCAGCAGCGAGCAAGGCCGTGCTCGATGGCAATCGCCTGATCCTAGGCCCGCTGACCTCGGAAGATGTCAGCGCCGTGGCTGGTGTAGCCCGCCCGGCCAAGGTGCCGATGATCACCTATTCCAACGACAGCGCGGTGGCCGATCGCGATGTTTTCGTGCTGGGCCAGGTGCCCGGTCAATCGATCGCCCGCGTGATCGGCTATGCCCATAGCCAGGGGATCCGGACCGTGGGCGCGATCGTGCCGAGCGGCACTTATGGCCAGCGGGTAAGCATCGCGCTGACCGATGCCGCACGGATGCAGGGCATTCGCCTGACCGCCATCGAAACCTATGACCGCAGCAATACCTCGGCCGCGAGCGCGGTGCGCCGGGTGAAGGCGCGCGGGCCGATCGATGCGCTGCTGATCGGTGATGGCGCGCGGATCGCGGTGCAGGCCGCGCCCTTTGCCAAGGGCACGCGCCTGCTGGGCACTGAACTGTGGAAGGGTGACCCGACGCTGGCACGCACCCCGGCGATGAAGGGCGCGTGGTTTGCCGCGATTTCCGATGATCGCCTGCCGCGCTTCGAGCAGTCCTACCGCCAGCGGTTCGGCACGGCGCCCGCCCGCATCGCCACGCTGGGCTATGATTCGGTGCTGCTCACGCTCAACATCGCGCGCAATTGGAAGCCGGGCACGCTGTTTCCCACAGCGAGGCTCTATGCGCCGGACGGCTTCATCGGCACCGATGGCGTTTTCCGCTTCAATGCCAATGGCGTGGCCGAGCGCGCGCTGGAAGTGCGCGAGGTTTCGGGCGGAACCGTGGTGACCGTATCTCGCGCGCCGGAAAAGTTCACGAACTAGGCGATTCCATCGGATAAGGGAGCCGGCACGGCTTGCGCGGCAATTCGCGCGTGTTCTATAGCCGTTCTCATGGCGACAGACGATTCCGGCTCCCTGTTCGACAAGCTGCCCCAGGGCAGCCCGCAAGAAAGCTATGATGGCTCTGCCATCGAGGTGCTTGAAGGGCTGGAACCGGTGCGCCGCCGCCCCGGCATGTATATCGGCGGGACGGACGAGCGCGCCCTGCACCATCTGGTGGCCGAAGTGCTCGACAACGCGATGGACGAAGCCGTCGCGGGCCATGCCAACCGCATCGAGGTTTTCCTCGAAGCTGCCGATGGCGCCGCCGGCAAGGTGACGATCACCGACAACGGGCGCGGCATCCCGGTTGACGAGCATCCCAAGTACCCCGGCAAGTCTGCGCTGGAGGTGATCCTCACCACGCTGCATTCGGGCGGCAAGTTTTCGGGCAAGGCCTATGCCACCTCGGGCGGTCTCCACGGCGTGGGGATTTCCGTGGTCAACGCGCTGTCCACCCTCACCCGAGTGGAAGTGGCGCGGAACAAGGAACTCTATGCGCAGGAGTTTTCCTGCGGCCTGGCCAAGGGCCCGCTGGCCCGCGTGGGCAATGCGCCCAACCGGCGCGGCACCGCAGTCACCTTCATTCCCGATGCCACGATCTTTGGCGCCGATGCCAAGTTCAAGCCGGCGCGCCTGTTCCGCCTGGTGCGGTCAAAGGCCTACCTGTTCGCCGGGGTCGAAATCCGCTGGAAGTGCGATCCCGCGCTGATTGCCGACGATACCCCGGCCGAGGCGGTGTTCCAGTTTCCCGGGGGCCTGGCCGATCACCTGGCCGAACAGGTCAAGGGCCGCGAATGCGTGACGGCGCTGCCCTTTGCCGGGCGGCAGGACTTTCCCGCCGGGCCCGATGGGCAGGAAATGGGCCGCGTGGAATGGGCGATCGCCTGGCCGCTGTGGTCTGACGGTGCCTATTCCTGGTATTGCAACACCATTCCCACCCCTGATGGCGGCACGCACGAGCAGGGCCTGCGCGCGGCGTTGACGCGGGGCATTCGCGCCTTTGGTGAACTGGTTGGCCAGAAAAAGGCCAAGGACATCACGCCCGAAGACATGATCACCGGCAGCGAGATCATGCTGTCGGTGTTCATCCGCGATCCTCAGTTCCAGAGCCAGACCAAGGACCGCCTCACCTCGCCCGAAGCCGCACGGCTGGTGGAAGCGGCGGTGCGCGACCATTTCGACCACTTCCTGACCGACAACATGGACCGCGGCCGCGCGCTGCTCGGTGCGGTGATGGAGCGGATGGACGATCGCCTGCGCCGCAAGGCGGAGCGCGAGGTCAAGCGCAAGACCGCCACCAATGCGCGCAAGCTGCGCCTGCCCGGCAAGCTGACCGATTGTTCGGGCGAAGGCAGCGGCGAAACCGAACTGTTCATCGTCGAAGGCGATTCGGCCGGCGGCAGTGCCAAGCAGGCGCGTGACCGCAAGACGCAGGCGATCCTGCCCATCCGCGGCAAGATCCTCAACGTCGCCAGCGCCACGGCCGACAAGATCCGCGCCAACCAGGAAATCGCCGATCTGTGCCTTGCGCTCGGCTGCGGCACGCGCAAGGACTGCAACCCCGACGCGCTGCGCTATGACCGCGTGATCATCATGACCGATGCCGACGTCGACGGCGCGCACATCGCCACGCTGCTGATGACCTATTTCTTCCAGGAAATGCCCGAGATCGTGAAGCGCGGGCATCTCTACCTGGCGCAGCCGCCGCTCTATCGCCTCACCGCCGGCACGGTTTCGGCCTATGCCCGCGACGATGCGCACCGCGCCGAACTGGAAGCCACCAAGTTCAAGGGCAAGAAGGTGGACGTGGGCCGGTTCAAGGGCCTGGGCGAAATGAACCCCGGCCAGCTGCGCGAAACCACCATGGCGCCGGCCAGCCGCAGCCTGCTGCGCATCACCCTGCCGCCCGAATACGAAGGCCGCGCGGCGGTGAAAGACCTGGTCGACCGCCTGATGGGCCGCAACCCCGAACACCGCTTCATGTTCATCCAGAACCGCGCCGGCGATCTGGACCGCGACCTGATCGACGCCTGAGGCTTGGCGCGGCTGTCCGGACTAGGCGCTTTCGCTTAGCCCGGCATTGAAAGGCACCTAAGCAGACTGTGGCATTTCATCTGTTCGAGAACCGGCGGCCTGCGCTGCCGGCTGGCCAGGTGAGTGTCGATGGAATATCTCAAGAACGCGCCGATCCGCCGCAAGCTGTCGCGGCTTTTCGTGATCATTGCCGCGATGATCATGGCGGCCCTGGCGATGATCAGTGCCGGGCTGCACCAGATCAGCGCCAACGACGCTGAAATCACTGGTGACCACGTGCCGCAGGCGCTCTTGGCCAATGGCATGGACACCGCGATTGCCCAGATCGACGCCGATCTGCGTGCGCTCACCATGCCATCATCCAGCCAGACGGCCGCAGGCCACACCGCGCGCATCGCCGAAAACCGCGCGATGATCGACAAGGCGGTGACCAGCCTCAAGGCTACGGACCTGGATGCCAACGAAGCCGGCTTTGTCGGCGATTTCGCCAAGGGCTGGACCAGCTATGCCGCCGCTGCCGAACAGGTGCAGGCCTTGGCCGCCCAGGCCCACATGGCCGAAGCCCAGGGGTTGGTCCAGCAGAACGAGGAACTGGCCCAGGGTATCGATTCCAGCCTCGACAAGCTGATCGACTATCAGCGTGGCCATATCACCCAGGCGACGGCCGCGGCCAACCAGGCCTATTGGTTTTCGCTGATCACCGGGCTGGGCGCGCTGGCTGGGCTGATCGCGGTCCTGGTGTGGAGCTACCGCCTGCTCGAACGCCTGGTCGCCCGCCCGGTAGCCGAGGTGACCCAGGCGCTCACCCGGCTGGGCGCGGGAGACCGCACAGCGCAGGTCGATCACGCTGACAGCGCGGATGAACTCGGCGACCTGGCCCGTGCCTTTGGCGCACTGCGCGACCAACTCGCCACGGCCGACGCGGCCAAGGCAGCGCAGGTGGACCTGATCGTGCGCACGCTGGGCGTGGCCCTTGCCGACCTCAAGAGCGGCAACCTGGCGGCGCGGATCGAGGGCGGGCTCGAAGGCCCGTTTGCCCAGCTGCGCGACGATTTCAACACCATGGCGGCCGAACTGGGCAAAGTGATCGGCGCGGTGACCAGCGCGGCCGACAATGTGCGCACCGGATCGACCGAGATCCGCGCCGCGTCTGACGATCTTGCCCACCGTACCGAGGCCCAGGCGGCGCAATTGGAAACCGCCGCCACCGCCATGCGCAACGTGACCGCAATGGTGGACGACAGCGCGGCCAAGGCCGAAGCCGTGCGCCACACGATCGAGGAAACCGCCCTTGCTGCCAGCGACGGCGGCCAGGTGGTGACCGAAGCAGTGGCGGCCATGGATGGCATTGCCCGCTCGTCGCAAACGATCAACCAGATCATCGACCTGATCGATGGCATCGCCTTCCAGACCAACCTGCTGGCTCTCAACGCCGGGGTCGAGGCGGCGCGCGCTGGCGACGCGGGCAAAGGCTTTGCCGTGGTCGCCACCGAAGTGCGCGCCCTCGCCCGCCGCTCGGCCGACGCCGCGCGCGATATCAAGGGGCTGATCGGGGAAAGCACCGGCCAGGTCGCCGCCGGCGTCCAATTGGTGACCCGCACCGGCGAGGCGCTGGAGGCGATCATCGCCCGCATCGGCAACGTGCGCGGCCTTGTCGCAGGTATTGCCGAAGCCACCGCCGATCAATCCGACAGCGTGAAGAAGGTCTATGAAACCGTTGGCTCGCTCGACCGGATGACCCAGCAGAACGCCGCCATGGTCGAAGAAAGCACGGCCGCCGCCCGCACCCTGGCGAGCGAGGCCGACGCGCTGGGCAATCTGGTCGCCCGCTTCCGCGCCGGCAGCAGCGGCCCGGCACACCGCGCACCAGCGGTGCTTGCCGTCGCTTCGGCGGGCCCTGCCCCCCTGCCGGCGCCCACGCCAGTGGCAGCGCCGGCGCCGCGCGCCCTGCCCACCCCCGCCGCCACCCCCGCCGCGCGCAAGGTCAGCGCGGCAGGCGGCGGAGGCAGCGGCATGGAAGACTGGTCAGAGTTCTAGGATCAGCTTGCACGGCGCTTCCAATGTCGCCAAGTTCCTGATCTGCCGTGAATTGAGGCAGGCATAGTGGGGGGCGAGACATGAAGGCGGCGGCAAGCGTGCGGTTGATTGCAATGGGGTGGGCCTTGGCAGGGGCCGTGCCCGAGAGCCAGGCTGCCGAAGCCACGGCACCGGCCAAAGCGGGCCCGATCGTGGTCGATACCGCCGCTGCCTGGACACACGGCCCCACCGGCATCGTTTTGCCAGCAGCGATCGGGGCATTCACCCGCACGGAAGTATCGCAGAGCGATCATGGGCTGGCGGATGTTTCGATCTCCTATCAGGACAACGTCAGCCGCACCGCGCTGACCGTCTACGTCTTTCGCGCTGGTTGGCCGCAGGCGCCATTGTGGGCAGACCGATTGAGCCAGGTGATGGCGATGAGCGCGCAGCGCAACGGCGGCACGCTGGCAGGGCCGCCCAGCTTTGCCGCGTTTGCTCCCACAGGCCATGTAAATGCCAGCGCGCTGCGCGTGGTGCAGGCAGTGCAAGGCGGACAATGGCAGGCGACCGGGGCGGTGGTCATTCCTTATGGGCAGTGGCTGGTGACCATGCGGATGAGCTCTGCCACGCTCGACGCCAAGGTACTGGACGCCCAGTTGACTACAGCGGCCGCAGCCTTGCACGTGCCAGCCCCGGCCCAGCCGCTGCCTGCCGCCGTGCCGATGATCCCCTGCACCGATACGCTGACGCTCAAACCGGCCAAGCATGTCGGACCAAGCAAGAGCAGCAATTCGTTGATCGACGCGTTGCTCGGGGCGGCGCTGGCCCAATCGCAAGGCGCCGCAGAGGAGGCGGAGGCCAAGGGCGACGCCACCAGCGAACCGCCGCCCTATGCCGCTACGCTTTGCCGCGATCCATCATCATCGATCGATCACGGCGTTTATCGAGCACCGGGTGACAGGCAGCGCTACGTCATCGCGCTCGGCGACGCTGGTATCACCCTGGCGGTCGGCCCTAACACCTTGTCCGCGCTGCTCGACAAGCGACTAACCTATAGCGCCACATTGACAATGTTCGACAAGGTCATGGTCTATCCGGCCTATGCGAGCCTTCCGCCACCAGACCAGGCGATCGCCGCACTCGACCGCGAACATGCACAAAGCGAAACATCGGACGGCAAATCGATCACGATCCATCCGTGAACCTTGCGCACCACGCCCAACCGACGAGCTTGGGTAATTTCAGGCTCAGCCGTCGCCGCTGGGACCGCTGGCGCCGTCGCTGCCGCCGGCGTCATCGTTGCGCTTGCCACGGATGAAATCAAAGCGGATGCGCACCCAGGCGCCGACCTGGGGTGTGCCGTTGATGCGCGGCGGGCGCACCAGGAATTGCCAGGCGGCCTGGCGCAGCACGCGGGCCATGCCCGAGCCGCGCGGGCTTTCGTCCAGTTCCTGGCAATCGTCGACATGGTAATCGGCAATCGTGCGGCAGGCGATGATCGCCCACCGGCCCGAGGCTTGCCCCGGCCGCATATAGCCATCGATTTCCGCGTCGCGCGGCTCGCGATACCACTGTGCATTGTAAAGGCGCGAACCATCGGGCGCGGTGCCGGCCGTGCCGCCGCCACCGCCGGCAGAGGCCTGCTGCGCCGCGCTGCCGGTGCCGGCCGGGCCGGTCAGCTTGGAAATGTCCGACGCGGCAAAGTCTGACCGCTTCATCGGGATGAAGCCCTCGGGCCAGACCACCTTGTTGTCCGTCGGCACGACCACGCGCGGCGGAATGGCAGCAGCGGGCGCGGTCGCCGTGGCATGGGTGGCCTGCTGGGCGGCCTTCTGCTGCTTGGGTGTGGGGTTTTCGCTCTTGTCGCCGGCCGCAGCGGACAGATTGACCGCGGTGAGCGTGCCCCCCTCATGCTTGGCCGGTGGCTCGTAAAGGCCCACGGAGAGAAGTGCCGCCAGCAAAAGCAGCGACATGGCCAACGCCAGCACGAACGAGATGGAACGGCGGCGAGGGTCTGCGCCATAGCGCCCACCCCCTTCCGCAAGCAGCACGTCTTGCATCAAGGCTCCGTCACCGCAGGGTGCCCGTGCGCCGCGCATGCGCGCGGACACTCCTGCAAGCGGCCGCCCTATACCAAGGCTGCCACTGACAAAACCCTCCGATTGCGTCCCACCCTTCGCCAGCCCCAGAAAAAAAGCAGTGCGCGGGAAAGGATAGCCACCTCAATCGCGCGGGCCAAGCTTTTCCAGTTCCACGCTGTCGAACATGGTGCGCACGGCGGGGCGCTGCTTGATCTGCTCGATCCAGCGCACCAGGTGCGGCGTATCCTCGCGGTTGACCAGCTCGGCAAACCCGAACTGCATGCCGTTGGCGATGGCGAAATTGCAGATATCCGCCAGCGTATATTGCCCCGGCACCAGCCATTCATGATCGCGCAGGTGATCGTCCAGGCGCCGCACCGAAAAGGCGATCTTGCGCATTTCCTCGTCCAGCAGGTCCTGCGGGAAGCCTTCGCGCGCGCGGCGCCATTTCACCTGCTGCTCCACCACGGGGATGGCCTTGACCTTGTCCTCGAACTCCTGGTCGGACAGGCCCTGCACCATCTTGCCGACATAGCGGTGCCAGCCGATGGTCGAGACGCACCAGCAGAAGTATTCGTCCACCCACTTGGTCCATACCCGCATCTGCGCGCGACCATAGCTGTCGGCCGGGCGCAGCGAAACTTGCGTGGGATATTCATCTTCCAGGTATTCGCAGATCACCGTGCTTTCGGTGATGACCTTGTCGCCATCGACCAGGGCGGGAACCTGCCCGCGCGGGTTGATCGCCTTGAACCAGTCGGAATGATGCTCGAACTTGGCCGGGTCGAGCCGATTGGCCTGGAACGGCAGCCCCTTTTCGAACAGGGTCAGCAAGGGCTTCATGGAATTGGCGGCGGGACCGAAACTGTAGAGCTTGAGCATGGAGCCTGTTATCCTCGGGCCTGTTATCCTCTCCCGGGCTGCGGCCCGGTCTTGTCCACGCAGCCTAACGATTGTTTGCAAACCTAACAATACCCGATCGGAGAATTCGCATGAGCTTTACCGGACACTGTGCCTGCGGGGCGGTGAGCGCCACCATTTCTGCGCACGAGCCGGTGGCCGTGCGCCAGTGCTGGTGCCGGCAGTGCCAGCAGGCCGCTGCCGGCGGCTGCACCAACAATGCGGTGTTCCCGGCCGAGGCCGTTGCCATCGCGGGAACCCTGGGATCGTTTTCCTATGTGGCGCCATCGGGGAACACGCTCACCCAGTTTTTCTGCCCGGCCTGCGGCACCGGGGTCATGGCCCAGTCATCGGGTCGCATGCATCTGCGCACGGTGCGCCTGGGCTTTCTCGATCCCGGCCATGGGCTGGAACCCGATGCGGTGATCTGGACCGACGATGCGCCGGCCTGGGCGCAGATCGACCAGCGCGCCGCCAGCTTTGCCGGGCAACCGCCCGCGCCCGGCCAGCCGGCTCAATAAAGCAGGAAGGGCGCGCGTTCTTCGATCCAGCTGGCCTCGTCCGGGTCGGCCACGGCATCGAGATCACCGGCCTGCGCGGCGCGGTCATCGACCCATGCGCGCAAGGCCGGGCCGCCGTTGATCACGTCGATCGCCAGCTTGTCGAGCACGTATTCATAGGGGAAATCGCGCCACAGCGGATAATCGGGAGTGAGGTTGCGGATGGCCTTGAACGCCAGCGCCTGAAGCCGCCAGGGGCGGAACGCGGCGTGATCGTAAAACGGGCCTTCGGGATGCAGCATCAGGCCGTGGCACAGGTGGCCGACATGCTTGTGAAACGTCGGCTCGAACCAGCATTCGCGGATTGCGGTGCCGGCCAGCCAGTGCGGCGCCAGCCGGGCCATTTCTGCCTTCACGGCCAATGCATCGACATCCGGCGCGCCGAACAGCACTTCGAGCGGGCGGGTGGTGCCGCGCCCTTCGGAAAGGGTGGTGCCTTCAAGCATCACGGTGCCGGCATAGGCGCGCGCCATGGCCAGGCTTGCCGCATTGGGGCTCGGGTTGATCCAGATGCGGTTCTGCGGCCAGCCCATGCCCGGCGCGGCATCGGGGTGCCAGCCTTCCATCGTGATGACGCGGTAATCCACATCAAGGTTGTAGTGCGCGATGAACCAGCGGCCCATTTCGCCCAGCGTCATCCCATGGCGCATCGGCATCGGCCCGGCGCCGACAAAGCTCTCCCAGCCCGGCACCAGCCGCGTGCCTTCGACCGGGCGCCCGGCCGGGTTGGGCCGATCGAGCACCCACACCGCCTTGCCGGTGCCGTGGCAGGCTTCCAGCAGATAGAGCAGCGTGGTCACGAACGTGTAGATGCGGCAGCCCAGATCCTGCAGATCGAACAGGAAGACATCGGCCGTGTCGATCATCGCGGGCGTTGGCCGGCGCACTTCGCCATAGAGGCTGAACACCGGGATGCCCAAGGCCGGATCGCGATAGTCGGGCGATTCGACCATGTTGTCCTGCTTGTCGCCTTTGAGGCCATGCTGCGGCCCGAACGCGGCGCTGAGCGTCACGTCAGGGCATGCGGTCAGCGCATCGAGCGCGTGCACCAGGCCATCGGTAAGTGAGGCGGGATGGGCCACCAGGGCCACGCGGCGGCCGGCGAGCGGCGCACGCAGCGCAGGCTCGGCCAGCAGGCGATCAAGTCCGGTCTTCATGGCGCGTGGGGTGCCTCAACCCGCGCGGCGAAGCAAGCCGCATGGTGGAAATCGGGTTTGCCGCGCGGATGGGCCAGCGCCCAATAGGATTTGACCCCGCCCGCCTCTTCCAGAACCGCGCTGAGCCCCATGCGCCAGGGCAGCGGCGGCAGGCCGGCAACGGGCAGCGCCGCGTCGAAAATCAGCACATCCTGCCCACGGCGCGGCGTGATCACCGGTTCGCGCGGGAGCGGGCGCGGCGCCATACCCTCGCGATAGCCATCAAAGTCATAGGCCGCCCAGCGCTCCGAAGCGGCGAAGTTGAATTCGGCATAGGCGCCGCCAGCGGCCGGATCGTCTTCGCCCAGGAACAGTTCGAAACAGGTCGACTGCCACAGGCCATCGGTGCGCGCACGGCCGGAAAACAGCGGCACGACCAGCGCCGAGGTGCCCTCCACCCGCCAGCGCAGGCACAGCCAGTGATCGTCCATCGAGATGATGCGCGCCGCAACCTGCCGCACGGCCAGCGCCGGGTGATCGGGATGGGCAACAAGCAGCGCCGGTTCCAAGGCACGTCCTTTCATGCTAGGCGCCCCGCTCCACATCGAGGCAACCATGACCGAATACAAGTCCGACCTGCTGCGCCTGCTGTCTGAGCGGGGCCATATCCACCAGTTGACCGATGCGCAGGGCCTGGATGCCCTGGCGGCCAAGGAAATCGTGGTGGGCTATAATGGCTATGACGCCACCGCGCCATCGCTCCATGTCGGCAACCTCGCCTCTGTCATGCTGCTGCGCCGCCTGCAACAGGCCGGGCACAAGCCAATCGCGCTGATGGGCGGCGGCACCACCAAGATCGGCGATCCTTCGGGCAAGGACACCAGCCGGCAGATGCTGACCGAAGAGATCATCGCCAGCAACATCGCCGGGATCCGCAAGGTGTTCGACCGCCTGCTGACGTTCGACGACAGCGCCACCGGGGCCACGCTGGTCAACAACGACGAATGGCTGTCGAAGCTCGGCTATATCGACCTGCTGCGTGACGTGGGGCCGCACTTCACCGTCAACCGCATGCTGACGTTCGATTCGGTCAAGCTGCGCCTGGATCGCGAACAGCCGCTGACGTTCCTGGAATTCAACTACATGATTCTCCAGGCCTATGACTTCCGCGAGCTGGCGCTGCGCCATGGCTGCCGCCTGCAGTTCGGCGGGTCTGACCAGTGGGGCAACATCGTTAATGGCATCGAATTGACCCGGCGCATGAATGGGATCGAGGTGTTCGGTGCCACCACGCCGCTGCTGACCACCGCCGATGGCGCCAAGATGGGCAAGTCGGTCAACGGCGCGGTCTGGCTGAACGAGGAACAGCTGCCCAACTACGATTTCTGGCAGTTCTGGCGCAATACCGACGATCGCGACGTGGGCCGCTTCCTGCGCATCTTCACCGACGTTCCGCTCGATGAAATCACCCGCCTGGAAGCGCTGCAAGGCAGCGAGATCAACGCCGCCAAGACGGTGCTGGCCAACGAGGTGACCGCGCTGATCCGTGGGCGCGAGGCTGCCGACGCTGCCGAGGCAACCGCCAAGGCCACGTTTGCCGGCGGCGGCCTGGGTCAGAACCTGCCGACGCTGGAAGTGGGCGAGCCCACGATCAGCGTGATCGAGGCGCTGATCGGCCTGGGCTTTGCCTCCAGCCGGGGCGAGGCCAAGCGCCTGATCGCCGGCGGCGGCGCCCGGCTGGATGGCGAGGCGATCACCGACGATACCGCCGTTATCGCGGTTTCGGCCGAGCGTCGGCTGTCTTCCGGCAAGAAGAAGCACGGCATAATCAAGCCCGCTTAACGACTTGCCGTTGCAGGGCGGCGGCAGGCCGCTGCCGCCCATTAACCAAATCTAAGTCAATCTGGATGTATTTTTCCCGCCTGTAATCCCTCATACCGGCAGGAGAAGCCATGTCCGGCGGCGCGCAGCTTTCAGTGACCGACCTGCGCCGGTCTACCCGCCACCCCGTTCACCTGCCGGTGATCGGGGAGCATCGCCGCCTGGGCGACGTGATGCTGAACATCGTCAATATTTCCACGACCGGCTTCATGGTGCGCGACACGCTCGACCTTGGCCGGGGTGAGCGGGTGACCATCCGCCTGCCCCAGATCGGCCGGATCGAGGCGTTTCTGGTGTGGAGCGATGAAAGCCGTGCTGGCTTCCAGTTCGAGCGGATCGTGCGGCACGATGATTTTGCCAAGATGATCAAACAGCTCCAGCCCAACACCCGCCTGCGCGGCAAGGGCTGATCGGGCGGGGGGCTGATCGGGCGCTGGCTGATCGGGGCCCGGCGCGATTGGCGCCGATCATGATTTTCTGAAACGACGACAAACAATTGTTGGCTTGGCAAAGCACTGGGCCGCTGCCACAGACCAAGCCGTGACCGACACCCCTGCCCCGGCGCCCGATAGCCCTTCATCACCGTTCCAGATTGCCGATTTCCGGCGGTTCTGGGTGGCACGCCTGTTTTCCGTCCTGGCCACGTCCGGCATGGTCGTGGTGCTGGGGTACCAGCTTTATGACGTCGCGCGCGGCCAATATGGCATGGGCATCAAGGAAGCGGCGTTTCAGCTTGGCCTGATGGGGCTGGTGCAGTTCCTGCCGCAGTTCGTGCTTACGCCCGTCGCCGGCGTCGTCGCCGATCGGTTCGACCGGCGGGTGATCGCCGGGCTGACCATGGTACTCGACGCGCTGATCGCGCTGGTGCTGACGATCGCCACCGCCAGTGGCACGCTGTCTCTGCCGCTGCTGTTTGCCATGGCCGCAGCGCATGGCACCAGCCGCGTGTTCATCGGCCCGGCCCTGTCATCGATCGCGCCCAACATCGTGCCGGCCAAGCTCATGCCGCGGGCGGTGGCGATCAATTCCATGGCCTGGCAGATCGGTTCGATGGGCGGGCCAGCGCTGGCCGGCGTGCTCTTCGCCTTCTCTCCCGCCTTGCCCTATGGCGTTTCGGTGGCGCTGCTGGCCTTGGCCGCGTTCGGCGCATTCGGCATTCGCCGCCTGCCCCCGCCAGCGGAAAATCGCCGTACGCACCCGTTTCGGCAGGTCGCCGATGGCTTTCGCTTCGTGGCGCACGATCGGTTTCTGCTGGGCTGTATCACGCTCGATCTTTTTGCCGTGCTATTGGGCGGCGCAACCGCGCTGCTGCCGGTCTATGCCCGCGACATCCTGACGTTCGATGGCCATTCCGTGGGTTCCTATGGCCTGGGCGTGATGCGGGCCATGCCTGGGCTCGGTGCGGCGCTGGTCGCGGCATTCCTGGCGCGGCGCCCGGTCGAGCGCGAGGTCGGCGCCAAGATGCTGCTGGCGGTCGCCGCCTTTGGCGTGGCGACAATCGGCTTTGGCCTGTCGCGCAATCTGTTCCTGTCGCTGGCGATGCTGGTGCTGATCGGCGCGGCGGACATGGTTTCGGTCTATATCCGCACCACCTTGGTGCAATTGCACACGCCAGACACCGTGCGCGGCCGCGTCTCGGCCATCTCGGGCCTGGCGATTTCCTGCTCCAACGAACTGGGTGACATGCAATCGGGCGTGGCTGCGGCCCTGCTTGGCGCAACCGGGGCGGTTGTGTTTGGCGGGGTGGGTGCGATAGTCGTTACTCTGGCCTGGGCGATCGGCTTTCCCGAATTGCGCCGCGCCCGGACCTTTGCTGCAAAATACCAATCCTGACCCGCTCAACACCAAGGAGCACACGCGACATGAAAGCGGATTCCATTCTCGCCACGATCGGCAACACGCCGCATGTTCGCCTGTCCCGCCTGTTTCCCGACCACGAGGTATGGGTGAAGAGCGAGCGCACCAATCCAGGTGGCTCGATCAAGGACAGGATCGCATTGGCCATGATCGAGGCGGCCGAAGCCGACGGCAGCCTCAAGCCCGGCGGCACCATCGTGGAGCCGACCTCGGGCAATACCGGCATTGGCCTCGCCATGGTGGCGGCGGTCAAGGGCTACAAGCTCGTGCTCGTCATGCCCGAATCGATGTCGATCGAGCGGCGCCGGCTGATGCTTGCCTATGGGGCCACGTTCGATCTGACGCCGCGCGAAAAGGGCATGAAGGGCGCGATCGAGCGCGCCAAGGAACTGGTGGCCGAAACGCCGGGCGCCTGGATGCCCCAGCAGTTCGACAATCCCGCCAACGTGGCCGTGCACGTGCGCACCACCGCGCAAGAAATCCTGGCCGATTTCGCAGATAGCCCGATCGACGTGCTGATCACCGGGGTTGGCACCGGTGGCCACCTCACTGGTTGCGCCGAGGAACTCAAGAAGCACTGGCCCGATTTCAAGGCCTATGCCGTGGAACCGACGCTCTCGCCGGTCATTTCCGGGGGGCAGCCCGCGCCGCACCCGATCCAGGGCATCGGCGCCGGGTTCATTCCGGGCAACCTGCACACCCAGGCAATCGACGGCGCGATCCAGGTCGATCCGGCCGACGCCAAGGAATGGGCCCGCCGCTCGGCGCGTGAGGAAGGCCTTCTGGTCGGCATCTCCTCGGGCGCGACGCTGGCCGCCATCGCCGCCAAGCTGCGCGAACTGCCCGCCGGCAGCCGCGTGCTCGGCTTCAACTATGACACCGGCGAGCGCTACCTCTCGGTGCCCGATTTTCTTCCGGAGTAACCAGCCTTGAGCCTTGAACGCATCGATTATGCGCATGGTGACGTGGCGCTGACGGGGTGGCTTGCCCGCCCCGAAGGCACCCCGCTCGGCGCGATCCTGATCCTGCCCACCATCGCCAACGTCAACGCCGGAATGGAACAGCGTGCACGCATGCTGGCCGATCAAGGCTTTGTTGCCATGGTCGCAGATTTCTATGGCGAGCCGGTGGAAAGCTTTGAAGCGTCGTTCCCGCTGGGCAATGCCCTGCGTGCCGATGTCGATCACTACCGCGCCCGCATCACGGCCGGGCTCGACGCGCTGGCCAAGGCGGCGCCGGGGCTGACGCTGTCGGCGATCGGCTATTGCATGGGCGGCCAGGCGGCGCTGGAACTGGCGCGCATGGACGCACCGATCGTGCTGGCGGCCAGCTTCCACGGCCTGCTCACCTCTGATCGCCCGGCCACGGCGGAAACCCCGATCAAGCCGCGCTTGCTGATCTGCCACGGCGATGCCGATCCGCTCGTCCCGCGCGAGCAGGTACTGGATTTCTGGAAGGAAATGGATGCCGCCAGTGGCAACTGGCACTTCCATGCCTATGCCGGGGTCAAGCACGGGTTCACCGATCCCGACAGCGAGGCGCGCGGCAAGGATTTCCTCGGCTACAACGCCAGCGCCGACCGCCAATCGTGGCTGGCGCTGACCGCGCTGCTCGACGAAATCTATAGCTGATATCCATCCGCCGCGGGGCGGTGGCCGGGCCGATCAGGTCGGGCCGCCGCCCTCGGCACCTTCCAGTTGCTGCACTTGCGCGACGAAGCCTTCCAGCTCGGCAATCGTGCTGGCGATATCGGCCTGCTGGCGCACCAGAGCAGCGATGCGTTCGCGGCACTTGGCGATCGTCACCTTGCGCTGCTGCGCACGGCCATCGCCCAGATCGTAGAGATCGATCATCTCGCGAATGTCAGCCAGGCTGAAACCCACATTCTTGGCGCGCATGATCCACGCCAGCCGCGCCCGATCACGCCGGGAATAGATCCGCGCCGTGCCGTGCCGCGTCGGCGAAATCAGGCCCTCGTCCTCGTAGAACCGCAGCGCCCGCGCGGTTACGCCGAATTCGGCCGACAGGTCGGTGATGGTGAACTGGTCGCGGGCCAGGGCATCGGGCCGGTCGAGATGGCCGGTGTGGGAAGAGGCGGGCACGGTGTCCATGCCCGCCACGATACCGCGCAGCTTACGTAAACGTCAAACCTCAATCCGCTCCAGCGTCCCTTGCGGGGTAATCCGGCGATAGAAGCAGCTTTGCGCCAGGGTGTGGCAGGCCGGGCCAGCCGGCTCGACCCGCAGTTCGAGCGCATCCTGGTCACAGTCCACGCGGATTTCGAGCACCTTGAGCACGTGGCCCGAGGTTTCGCCTTTCATCCACTGCTTCTGGCGCGAGCGCGACCAGAAGTGCGCCAGACCGGTTTCGCGCGTGCGGGTGATCGCCTCGGCATCCATGTGCGCCAGCATCAGCAGTTGCCCGGTGCGGTGATCGATCGCCACGGCGGTGACCAGGCCGTGAGAATCGAAGCGCGGCATGAAGGCGGTGCCCTGTTCGCGCTGTAGCGAATCGTTATCGACCGACACGGTAGGTAATTCCCTTCTGCAAACGGGCTGCCACAGCATACATTGTTGCACGATAACCACATGGCCTGGGCAAAATCGGCGGCATACGCATGTCCCCCTTCCTTCCGGCGGCGCAATCGTCAAGAAAGAACATGCGGTTTGAGGGAACCGCGATCTGAACCGCCGAAAGGCGGCGCGGCAAGCGCCAAAGTTCAGGGACACGCGAGGGACCGGGGGGCTGGTTCGACCTTCTGACTAGGAAGGCGCAGCCATCTGGAGATATTGAGCGACGGGGTTACGGTCAGGGCCGAGAGGGAGCCCCGTCAATCACAAGGTTTCGTCACGAAACGCCCGGGCCGCAAGGTTCCGGGCGTTTTCGGTTTGATGCTGCTTGCATCGCGCCTGTCGCCCGCGAATCAACTCTCCTTTTTCACCCCCGCCCCTCGGCCTCGCGCAGCACGCGGGCAAAGCAGGCGATCTTGACCTTGGCCGCGCCGGCGCGGCGAAGCGCCCGCACGCAGGCATCGCTGGTGGCGCCGCTGGTCAGCACGTCATCGACCAGCAGCACCTGGGCACCGCGCAAAGACGCGGCGTGGCGCGGATGAGGCGCGATGGCGCCCGCCAGCGCCTGCGCGCGCGCCTTGGCACCCAAACCGCCGAGCGAAGGCGTGCGCTTGCGCCGCACCAGCGCATCGACCAGCAGGCGCTGCCCGATCGCCCGCGCAATCTGCGTTGCCAGCAACGCTGACTGATTATAGCCGCGCTGCCACAGCCGCCAGCGGTGCAGCGGCACCGGCACGATCAGCCATTCCCCGTCGAGTGGCGGCAGGCGCGCCACCATCAGGCGTGCCATCAGCCCGGCAAGGCCCACCTTGCGGCCATGCTTGAATCGCAGCACCAGGGTGCGTGTGGCATCGCCATAGAGCGTGGCGGCAGCAATCCCATCATGCCGTGGCGGCTGCGCCATGCAGGGGGCGCACAGCGCTGTCTCGTCACGCGCCAGGCTGGTTTCCAGGGGGCGCTGGCACAAGTGGCAGCTCGGCTCCCCGGGAATTTCCAGGTTGGCCCAGCACGCGGCGCACAGCCCGCCATGCGTGGCCAGGGTTTCCCCGCACAGCGGGCAGCGCGGCGGGAACAGCAGGTCAACAACCGGGGCAAGAAACGCGGGGCGCAGCATCGCTGGCCATGCTTCCACCAGCGCAAGAGGCTTGGCAAGCGCGCAGCTTGCGGGCAGGCAGCACGGCATGGCCCAAACCACGCCCCCCGCCCCGCCCGAAATCTTTGCCCGCCACCGCCGTCTGGCCCAGCGCGCGCGCATGCGCCGCCTGGCCACGCGGCCCGATGCCGCGCGCTTCCTGGCCGATGACATGATCGAGGACATGCTCGATCGCCTCGCGTTCCTGCGCCACACGCCGCAGACCGCGCTGATTATCGGCGATGTGGACCAGAGCTTGGGCGCCGCGCTGGCCGCGCAAGGCGTGGCCGTCACCCAGGCTGATCCGGCTGCCCTGCCCGGTGAGATCGATGTGGACCAGGAAGCGCCGCTGCCCTTTGCCCAGGGGTTTGATTTCATCGCCGTGCTAGGCACGCTCGATACGGTGAACGATCTGCCCGGCGCGCTGGTCCACCTGCGCCGCGCGCTGGCGCCCGATGGCCTGGCGATGGTGAGCTTTCCCGCTGCCGGCAGCCTGCCGGCGCTGCGCAGCGTGATGCTGGCTGCCGACGCGGATCGGCCCGCCCCGCGCGTACACCCGCAGGTGGATGTGCGCGCTGGCGGGCAATTGCTGCAACGCGCCGGCTTTGCCGATCCGGTAATCGACAGCCGCAGCCTGGCGGTGCGCTATCGCAGCCTGTCGCGCCTGGTGCAGGACCTGCGCGACCAGGGCCTGTCCAACTGCCTCGCCCGCCCCGGCGCGCCGCTCGGCAAGGCTGCCCTGGCCCGCGCGCAAGAGGCCTTTGCCGCCGCTGCTGACGCAGAAGGGCGGGTTACCGAGACGTTCGAGATCCTGACGCTGAGCGGCTGGGCCAAGCCGCTGCGCGCGCCGAAGTTTTGAACCACCGAGCTTGGGCTACACCACCCCCAACCCCCTCCTCTAAAGAGGAGGGGGCTTTTGGATCAGTGCTTAACCCCCCCTCCTCTTCAGAGGAGGGGGTTGGGGGGTGGTGGAGGCCTTACGCCTTCAACGCCGCCTGCGCTGCGGCCAGGCGCGCGATCGGCACGCGGTAGGGGCTGGCCGAGACGTAATCGAGGCCGACCTTTTCGCAGAATGCGATCGAGGCGGGATCGCCGCCGTGTTCGCCGCAGATGCCCAGCTTGATATCGGGGCGGGTCTTGCGGCCGCGCTCGGCCGCCAGTTCCACCAGTTGGCCCACGCCCTCGATGTCCAGGCTGACGAACGGGTCGCGCGGATAGATGCCCTGGTCGACATAGGGGTTGAGGAAGCGCGCGGCATCGTCGCGGCTTACACCGAGGGTGGTCTGCGTCAGGTCGTTGGTGCCGAACGAGAAGAACGTGCCTTCCTCGGCGATTTCCCCGGCCATCAACGCGGCGCGCGGCAGCTCGATCATCGTGCCGACCAGGTAATCCAGCGTCTTGCCCTTGTCGGCAAAGACCTGTGCGGCCACGCGATCGACCAGCGCGCGCAGGATCTGCAGTTCCTTCTTGGTGGCAACCAGCGGGATCATCACCTCGGGAACCACTGCTTCGCCAGACTTGGTGGCCACTTCCACCGCAGCCTCGAAGATCGCCTGGGCCTGCATTTCATAGATTTCGGGGAACGTGATGCCCAGGCGGCAGCCGCGATGGCCGAGCATCGGGTTGAATTCGTGCAGTTCCCCGGCACGGCGCTTGAGGTGGTCGACGCCCAGGCCGGTCACTTCGGCCAGTTCCTCGAACTCTGCATCGGCATGCGGCAGGAATTCGTGCAGCGGCGGATCGAGCAGGCGAATGGTCACGGGCAGGCCGGCCATCACGTCGAAGATCGCGATGAAATCGGCGCGCTGTTCGGGCAGCAGCTTGGCCAGCGCGGCGCGGCGGCCGGCTTCGTCTTCGGCCAGGATCATCTGGCGCACGGCGGAAATGCGCCCGGCTTCGAAGAACATATGCTCGGTACGGCACAGGCCGATGCCTTCGGCGCCGAACTGGCGCGCCACCTGGCAATCCATCGGCGTTTCCGCGTTGGTGCGCACTTTCATGCGGCGGTGCTTGTCGGCCCAGACCATCAGCGTGGCGAAATCGCCGACGAGTTCGGGTTCCACCATCGCCACTTCGCCGGCCATGATCTCGCCGGTCGAACCGTCGAGCGTGATCACGTCGCCTTCGGCCAGGTCACGGTTGCCGATCCGCGCCTTGCGCGCGGTCATGTCGATCGACAGGCCCGACGCGCCCGAGACGCAGGGGCGGCCCATGCCGCGTGCCACCACGGCAGCGTGGCTGGTCATGCCGCCGCGCGCGGTGAGGATGCCCTTGGCCGCGTGCATGCCGTGGATGTCTTCGGGGCTGGTTTCCACGCGCACCAGGATCACGCTGTCGCCGCGTTCGGCGCGCGCCTGGGCGGTATCGGCGTCGAACACGATCGCGCCGCTGGCCGCGCCCGGCGAGGCGGGCAGGCCCTTGGCCAGCACATCGCGCGGCGCCTTGGGATCGAGCGTGGGGTGGAGCAGCTGATCAAGCGCCATCGGATCGACGCGCGCGATTGCGGTGGCCTCGTCGATCAGGCCCTCGCCCACCATGTCCACCGCCATCTTGAGCGCGGCCTTGGCGGTGCGCTTGCCCGAACGGGTCTGCAGCATCCACAGCTTGTTCTTTTCAACCGTGAACTCGATGTCCTGCATGTCCTTGTAGTGCTTTTCCAGCAGCTCGAACACGCTGGCCAGCTCGGTATATGCCTGCGGCATGGCCTCTTCCATCGACAGCGGCTTGGCCCCGGCCCGCTCGCGCGCGGCCAAGGTCAGGTATTGCGGGGTGCGGATGCCGGCCACCACGTCTTCGCCCTGGGCGTTGACCAGCCATTCGCCGTAATAGGCCTTTTCGCCGGTCCCCGGATCGCGGGTGAAGGCAACGCCCGTGGCCGAGGTATCGCCCATGTTGCCGAACACCATGGCCTGGACGTTGACCGCCGTACCCCATTCGGCCGGAATGTCGTTGAGCTTGCGATAGACCTTGGCGCGTTCGCTTTCCCAGCTATCGAACACCGCGCCGATCGCGCCCCACAGCTGCTCGTGCACGTCCTGCGGGAACGGGCGGCCCAGTTCCTCTTCAACGATCGCCTTGTATTCGCCCACCAGCTTGCGCCAGTTGTCCGCGCTCATTTCCACATCGGCGTAATAGCCGTTGTCTTCCTTGGCGATTTCCAGCGCATCTTCAAAGCGGTGATGGTCCACACCGAGCACCACGTCGGAGTACATCTGGATGAAACGGCGATAGCTGTCCCAGGCAAAGCGGGCGTCGCCGGAATCGGCCGAAAGTCCCTCAACCGTCACGTCGTTAAGGCCCAGGTTGAGCACGGTATCCATCATGCCCGGCATCGACACCCGCGCGCCCGAGCGCACCGAGACCAGCAGCGGATTGGCCGCATCGCCGAATACGCGGCCGGTCGCCGCTTCGATGTGCGAGAGCCCGGCGGCCACGCCCGCCTTGATGTCGGCGTCAAACTGCTTGCCGGCCGAATTGTATTGCGTGCACACTTCGGTGCTGATGGTGAAGCCCGGCGGCACCGGCAGGCCGATGCCCGCCATCTCGGCCAGGTTGGCGCCCTTGCCCCCGGTAATGGTCTTGTCCTTGGCCCGAGGATCGTCGTTACGCGCACCACCGCCGAAATGGAATACGTATGCACTCATGATTACAGTCCGTTCCTTGAGCAAAGGTCAGTCATTGCGAGGTCCAGGAAATGGACCGAGGGCGGTTAGCCCTCGATCCGCGAGAAGTCCGCTACTTTGTGCACCGCAGCACGGAATTGGTCAAGCAGGGCCAAGCGATGGGCACGCTTTTCCGCATCTGCGTCATTGACCGTAACGTCATCGAAAAACGCATCGATCGGCGCGCGGAGCGAGGCCAGCGCGGCCATGGCGGTGGTGAACGCCTCTTGCGCCACAGCTTCGTCCACCTGCGGCTCGGCCTGGGCGAGCGCCGCCATCAGCGCCGCTTCGGCCGGTTCGGGGGTGTAGGACAGCGCCGCTTCGCCATGGGCAAATTCGGCCGCGACATCCTTGAACAGGGGATCATCGACCAAGACCAGAGGGTCTTCCTCGCCAGTGGGCGGCACCACGCCCTCGCCTTGCGCGCCAGCGGTTGCTGCCGCTTCCTTCTTGAGGATATTGGCCGCGCGCTTGTAGCCCGCCAGCAGGTTGACGCCATCTTCGGTGCCGACGAACGCCTGAAGCGCCGACACGCGCGCCAGCAGGCGCACGAGATCGCTTTCACCGCCAAGGGCAAGCACGGCATCGATCAGGTCGTGGCGCACGCCGGCTTCACGCTGCTGCACCTTAAGGCGGTCGGCAAAGAAGCCGAGCAAGTCACCTTCGGCCACAGCGAAGCGCAGATGGTTCTCGGTGATCAGGCGAATGATGCCAAGGGCGGCACGGCGCAGCGCGAAGGGGTCTTTCGACCCGGTGGGCTTTTCGTCGATCGCAAAGAAGCTGCGCAGCGTATCGAGCTTGTCCGCCAGCGCGACGCAGACCGAAACCGGCGCGGTCGGCACATCGTCACCCTGCCCCACCGGCTTGTAGTGATCGCGGATCGCGTCGGCCACGGCATCACCCAGGCCTTCGGCGCGGGCGTAATAGCCGCCCATCAGGCCCTGCAGTTCGGGGAACTCGCCAACCATGTCGGTGACGAGATCGGCCTTGCACAGCTGCGCCGCCTGGCGCGCCAGGGCCGGATCGGCGCCGGGCACCACGCCTTCGCGGGCGAGCCATTCAGCCAGGTCGGCCACGCGGGCGACCTTGTCGGCCACGGAGCCCAGCTTTTCGTGGAACGTGATGCGCGCCAGCTTTTCGGCCTGGCGGGCGAGCGGCACCTTCTTGTCCTGTTCCCAGAAGAAGCGGGCGTCGGACAGGCGCGCGGCGAGCACCTTGCGGTTGCCCGCCACGATCGCCGCGCCGCCATCGGTGGCGGCGATATTGGCCGTGCAGACAAAGGCGTTGGCCAGCTTGCCGGCAGCGTCGCGGCAGATGAAATACTTCTGGTTGACCCGCGCGGTCAGCTGAATCACTTCTGGCGGCACGTCGAGGAACGCCTCGTCAAAACGGCCGAGCAGCGGCTGGGGCCATTCGGTGAGGCCGGCGTTTTCCACCACCAGCCCTTCATCGTCCACCAGCACGAGGCCGGCAGCCTGCGCCGCGGCGCGCGCGCCATCGCGCACCAGCGCCTCGCGCTCGGCGTGGTCGACGATCACGTAGGCATCGCGCAAGCGGGCGGCATAGTCGGCCGCGCCAGTGATGGTGATGTCACCGCTGTGGTGGAAACGGTGCCCACGCGTGACCGTGCCAGAGCGGATGCCGCCCACTTCGAGGTCGATCGCCTCGTCGCCCAGGATCGCGATGATGCCCGAGAGCGGGCGCACCCAGCGCAAGGATTCCGGGCTGAACGAGGCGGCGCCCCAGCGCTGCGACTTGGGCCAGGGAAACGCGCGGACGATCGCCGGGATGGCCTGGGCCAGCACATCCTTGGTCGCGCGGCCGGGCTTTTCGGTGATGGCGAACAGCACGCCATCGCGCTCGGTCAGTTGCTCGCGGGTCAACCCGGTCTTGCGCAGGAAGCCTTCCAATGCCTGCGGCGGGGCCGAGGCGCGCGGCCCCTTCACTTCCTCACTGACAGCTTGCGTGCCCAGCGGCAGATCGCGCGCGATCAGCGCCAGCCGGCGCGGCGTGGACCATACGGTGATCGCGCCCGGCGTCAGCCCGGCGGCGGTCAATTCCTTGACGAACAGCTTTTCCAGATCGGCGCGCGCGCCGGCCTGCATCCGCGCGGGGATTTCTTCGCTGCGCAACTCGAGCAGGAAATCGGCGGTCATGCGGCGTCTCGCTTGGGTGTGTTCAAGGTGGTGTCAGCGCCCTTCGACAGGCTCAGGGCGAACGGGGTGTGAGAACCAATCCAGGGGACCGTTCGGGCTAAGCTTGTCGAAGCCCCACGCGCAACAAGCCGGCTCATGCGCTCCACCCCGGGAATTTCTGCGCCCACTCGTCCTGGTACTTGGCCATATAGGCTTCGCACGAACCGCGCGCGAGGTCGCGCACCTTGCCCATATAGCTGGCGCGTTCCTGCACCGAGATCACGCCGCGCGCCTGCAACAGGTTGAACACGTGGCTCGCCTCGATCGCCTGTTCATAAGCCGGGATCGGCAGCTTGGCGTCGAGGCAGTTGCGGCATTCCGCCACCGCCTTGTTGAACAGGTCGAACAGCGCGTCGGTATTGGCGATCTCGAAGTTCCACTTCGACATCTGGCGTTCGTTTTCCAGGAACACCTGGCCATAAGTCACGCCGTGGCTGTTATAGGCCAGGTCATAGACGTTATCGACGCCCTGGATATACATCGCCAGGCGTTCCAGGCCATAGGTCAGCTCGCCGGCCACCGGCTTGCAATCAAACCCGCCCATCTGCTGGAAATAGGTGAACTGGGTCACTTCCATCCCGTCGCACCACACTTCCCAGCCTAGGCCCCAGGCGCCCAGCGTCGGGCTTTCCCAGTCATCCTCGACAAAGCGGATATCGTGCTGCAGCGGATCGACGCCGATGGCGCGCAGGCTGTCGAGATAGAGATCCTGCATGTCGGCCGGGCTCGGCTTCATGATCACCTGGTACTGGTAATAATGCTGAAGCCGGTTGGGATTTTCGCCATAGCGGCCGTCGGTCGGCCGGCGGCTGGGCTGGACATAGGCCGCGTTCCACGGCTCTGGCCCCAGCGAGCGCAGCGTGGTGGCGGGGTGAAACGTACCCGCGCCCACGCGCATGTCATAGGGTTGCAGGACAAGGCAGCCCTTGTCGCTCCAGTAAGCGTGGAGGCGCAGGATCATGTCCTGCAGGCTGAGCGGCTTTGGTGCAGTATCGGCCATGGTGTGCCGCCCATGGCCGATGGCGCAGCGCAAATCAACCGCCAGCAGGCGCAACATGGGGACTTCCCATTGCGCGCTGCCCTGTGCATGGGACAAGGCATGCGCCGCTTCCTTGCCCAAATCCCCGCCCGCATCGCCGCCTGTGCCGCCATGGCGCTGCTGCAGGCCCCTTTTTCTGCCGATGCGCAGACCATCCCGCTGCCTGCGCCGCAAGCGGAGCAGGCCGATGCCGCGCCCTCGCGCCCGGCGCTGTGGAAAGTGGCTGACGCTGATACCACGATCTGGCTGTTCGGCACGATCCACATGCTGCCCAAGGGCGGCGCGCCGTGGCTGGTCGGCCCCGTCGCCAAGGCGCTGAACGGATCGGACACGCTGGTGACCGAGGTGACGCAGGCCGACATGCATGGGGCGATTGACACCGCGCCAGGCCTGCTGCCCAAGGGGCAGACCCTGACGGCCCTGCTGGGGCCGCAGCGCGCGGCGCGGCTGGCGGCCACACTCACCGCATCCGGCATGCCGGCCACGCAGCTGGATGGCTACAAGCCGTGGATGGCGGCCACCGCGCTGTCGATGCTGCCGCTGGTCCAGCGCGGCTATCAGCCTTCGCACGGCGTGGAAGCCGCACTGCAGGCGGCCCACCCGCAACGGCAAGCGGGTCTGGAAACCGTGGCGTTCCAGCTTGGCCTGATCGACAGCCTGCCCCAGGATGCACAGATCGCCTGGCTCGATAGCGTGGTCGCCCAGTACGACACGATCGGCGAACAGATCGCCGGCATCGTTGCGGCCTGGCGCCAGGGCAACGCCGAGGAACTGGGCAAGCTGATGACCGCCGACATGCAGGACGATCCCCGCCTGATCGACGCGCTGCTGATCCGCCGCAACGCCACCTGGGCCAAGTGGATCGAACAGCGGCTGAAAACGCCGGGCACCGTGTTCATGGCCGTGGGTGCCGGGCACCTGGCCGGCAAGGGCAGTGTGCAGGAAGACCTGGCGCGCGACGGCATCACTGTGACGCGGGTGCAATGACCATGACCATGCGCTGGAAACCGTTCCTCGTCGCCGCCCTGGCCCTGCTCGCTGCGGCGTGTCACAAGGCAGCACCACCGCCGCTGCCGGCCAAGGTGGCGCTGTGGGAAATCGCCGATACCAGCGGCACGCGCGGCTGGATATTCGGCACGGTGCATGCCTTGCCCGCTGGCGTGCAATGGCGCCGCCCGGCGATCGACCACGCGCTGGCCAATGCCGATCGCCTGGTGCTGGAAATCGCCCAGCCGCTCGATGGCAATGTTGCCGGCGTGGCCCTGGCGCGCCTCGCCTATACCCCTGGCCTGCCGCCGCCCTCGGCGCGCGTGGCGATGAAGTATCGCGATGCCCTGGCAAAGGTTTACAAAGACCTCAACCTGACCGACGCACAGTTCCAGAACGAGGAATCCTGGGCGGTCGCCCTACAGATCGCTGCGATCGGTGGGCAGAAGGAAGGCATGGACCCAGCCAGCGGGGTGGAGCCGCAACTGCGCAAGCTGATCGGGGGCAAGCCGGTAGCGGGCCTGGAAACGCTGGACGGGCAGTTTGGCATATTCGATGCCCTGCCCGATCGCGCGCAGCAGACCCTGTTGGAACAGGTCGCCGTGGAAGCGGCCGATAACCGCGATGACGATGCCGACATGGTGCGCCTGTGGCTGCGCGGCGATGACCTGGGCATTGCCCGCGAAAGCCAGAAGGGCTTTCTGTCTGATCCCACGCTGCACCAGGCGCTGCTTACCGCGCGCAACGCGGCCTGGGCTAGTCAGATCGATGCCATGCTCAAGGATGGCGCCGCCCCCTTCATCGCCGTGGGCGCGGCGCACGTGGCCGGCAGCGATGGCCTGCCCGCGCTGCTCCAGGCCAAGGGCTGGCTGGTGCGCCGGGTGGAGTGATCGCGCACGCCCCTTGCTTTTTCGGCCCGATCCGCTAAGGGCCGCCGCTTCCCCGTCATGGTCATCCCTGGAGGCGTGGCGGAAGGAACATGCAACAGATTTATTTCGGAAGGTATTTCACATGAGCGAGACGCTGACCCTGTCGGCTGAGCTGCGCGAACGGGCAGGCAAGGGAGCCTCCCGTGCCCTGCGCCGCGAAGGCCGCACTCCTGCCGTGGTTTATGGCGGCAACCAGGAACCGGTTGCCATCCACCTCGAAGAAAAGGAACTGGCACGTGCCCTGGGCACCGGCCACTTCTTCAACTCGATCGTCGAACTGACCATCGGCGGCAAGAAGGTCCGCACTCTGCCCAAGGACGTGGCTTTCCACGCCGTGAGCGACCGTCCGCAGCACGCAGACTTCCTGCGCGTGAGCGCGAACGCCGAAGTGCACGTGAACGTGCCGGTGGTGTTCCAGAACGAAGAAAAGGCCCCCGGCATCAAGCAGGGCGGCGTGCTCAACGTTGTGCGCCACGAACTGGAACTGGTGTGCGAAGCCAACAAGATCCCCGATGACATCATCGTCGATCTCTCGGGCCTGGAAATCGGCGATTCGGTGCACATCAGCGCCGTGAAGCTGCCGGCCGGCGCCCGCTCGGCGATCACCGACCGCGATTTCACCATCGCCACGATCGCCACGCCGACCGTTCTGACCGAGGAAGAAGAAGCTCCTGCTGGCGAAGCCAGCGAAGGCTGATCTTTCCGGCACGGCAGCTTTCGGGCTGTCGCATCGGTTCAAGGAACCCCTCCCCCAACCGGGAGGGGTTCTTTTTTGCGCCGCGCCCATGCAATAGGCACGCGCGCCCTCACCGCAAAACACCCTGCAAACTCCAACCACAACCGGAGCGTCTGCCATGCAAGTCTGGGTTGGCCTGGGAAATCCCGGCCCGCAATACGCCCTGCACCGCCACAACGTGGGCTTCATGGCGCTCGACACGATTGCCGATGTCCACGGCTTTGGCCCGGTGCAGAAGAAGTTCCAGGGCTGGGTGCAGGAAGGCCGCATCGGCGGGCAGAAGATCATCCTGCTCAAGCCCGCCACGTTCATGAACGAAAGCGGCCGCGCCGTGGGCGAGGCACTGCGCTTCTACAAGCTCGCCACCGATGCCCTCACCGTGTTTCATGACGAACTGGACCTGGCGCCGTTCAAAGTGAAAGTGAAGCAGGGCGGCGGCCATGCCGGGCACAATGGCCTGCGTTCGATCGACCAGCACTGTGGCGCGGAATTCCGCCGCGTGCGCTTGGGCATCGGCCACCCCGGCCACAAGGACCGGGTGACCGGTTATGTACTGGGCCCCTTTGCCAAGGCCGAGCACGATGACCTGGTCACCATGCTGGGCGCCGTGGCAGCAGAAGCCGATCGGCTGGCCCAAGGCGACGATACCCGCTTCATGAGTGATGTGGCCCGGCGCCAGCAGGATTGAAACGCGCCAGCAAGATTGAAATGTCCTGAAAAGGTTAACGCGAATTTCCGGAAAAACCGTCGGAATCGCTTACAACCGACACACCCGTGAAACGGCGTTAACCACCAAAAAGCGCTGATTTCTGCAATTGGCACCGCTTTTGCTTTTACCTCTGTCAACCAAGACAGTGCATTCGGATCTAATGGTTCGAACGTCTGCCTTCCAGTTTGAAACTTCAAGTTTGACAGGGGACTGACCATGAAGCGTTCGATTGCCATCCTCGCCGCCGCGCTGACCACCACCATCGCTGCAGCCCCGGCCCACGCCACCTTCTTCCACACGCACTATTGCAACTGCGGCCACTCGGCCGGCGCGGCGATGTGCGGCAGCACCTCGTCGACTTCGACCTCGACCTCGGGTGGCAGCACCACGTCTTCGACCACCTCGTCCACCTCGGGCGGTTCGACCACGTCGTCGACTTCGGGCGGCAGCACCACTTCGACCTCGACTGGCGGCTCGACCACCTCGTCGACCTCGGGCGGCAGCACTACCTCGTCGTCGACCGGTGGCACCGACGTGCCGGAACCGGGCATGCTGGGCCTGATGGGCGCTGGCCTGGCTGGCTTGGCGTTCGTGCGTCGTCGCCGCCGCTGATCGCGGCACGCGGGCCTGGGGGCACCAGCACAGGGACGGGCCGGCACGCCTTGCGCATGCCGCCCGGCTGGCCCAAATCCCGCCGCCACGCGATGTTTCTCCAAAAATGCCGTCCAAGCCTGGCTTGGGCGGCATTTTTGCGTTCGGAAGAGGTCTATGGCCTCAACGTGCCTGGGCGCGGGCGAGATCGGCGCGGAACAGGCGGTTGGCCGGATCGGCATCGACCGCGCGGCTCAACAGATGCTGCGCGGCGGCCATGTCCTGCCCGGCGTTGAGCCGCACGAGGCCAGCGATATGCAGCATGTCGGGATCGCGCGGCGCCTGGGCCAGGGCGCGGTCGGCATAGGCGATCGCTTCCTGGTGGCGACCAGCGCTGGTATAGGCCACCGCCAGCCGCTTGAGCACTTCGGGATCGCTGCCATTGCCCAGCAACGCGGTATAGGCGGTGATTGCTGCGGCCCAATCGCGCCGGCCCAGCGCGGCCTGGCCATCGGCGGCCAGGCGCTGGTCCTGCTGCCACTGGCCGGAGCGGAGCCGCGCCGCCAGCGCATCGGCCGAGGGATCACCCGCTGCCCGCGCCGCACGCAGGGCCAGATCGAGTTCGCGCTGGCCAGCCAGCAGCGAATCCGACAAGGGCCGGATCGTGCGCAGCGCCGTGCCGGGATCGCCGGTGGCCAGTTGTGCTTCGGCCAGCATCATGCGCGAATAGGGATTTTGCGGCGAGAGCAGCAGCGCGCGGGCAAAGATCACGCGGGCCTGCTCGGGATGGCCCAGGCGCAGCAGCGCCTCGGCATAGGTCAGCCCATTGGGGGTGCGTGGATCGAGATCGACCTCATGCGGCGCCAAGAGCTGGCGTACCTTTTCCCAATCGCCTTTTTCGCTGGCGAACTGCACCTGCAGATCGAGCACGCGTGAATCGCCCGGCGCGAGGCGCGCGGCCTTGCCGATGAGGCCGATCGCGCGGTCGAGCTGGCTTTGCATGTCAGCCAGGTTGGCCCGCTCGATCAGCGGCTCGATCCGGCGGGGATAGGCCGCGATCGCGCGGTCATAGGCAGCGCCGGCCGCGTCTAGCTGGCCTTGCCGGACCCGCAGCGCCCCTTCGACCATCGCGGTATCGAGGCCCTTGGGATCGAGCCGCTGCATCACGGCCAGGACCTGGTCGGCCCCGGCAAAATCTTCGGCCGTGATCAGGAAGCGGGCATAGTCGCGCGCGAGTTGCACATTGTCTCCGGCGGCCATGCCCTGGCGAAATGCAGAAAGTGCCTGGGCATTGTCACCCAGAGCCTGGTGCGCTGCGGCCCGCAGGCGCCAGGCATCGGCATCGCCATCCTGGCCCAGCAGCGACAGCGCCTGGCGCGGCAGGCCGCGCAGCAGGGCTGCTTCGGCCTTCATGCGGTTGACCGCCGGCCCGCCACCGCCGGCATCTTCCAGCCGCGTCAGCGTTGCCTGCGCGCCATCGCCATCGCCCATCTGCAACTGCGCACGGGCGAGCAGCCGCAGCAGCGCCTGCGAGTCGGCGGCGGGCAGCTTGCCCGAGTCGAGCGCGCTCAGCGCTTCCATCCGCGCCGTCACGAAATCCTGCGCGGCAAAGGCGCTGCGGGCCTTGGCAGCATGGGCGGCGGGATTGTCGCCACAGCCGGCCAGCACCAGGGCCAGCGCCAATGCCGGCGTGATCAGCGCGCCGCGCGGCAGACCGGCACGGGCATGGCGGTGCAAAAACGATGGCAGGATAGCGCGCCTCATGCCGGTTGCCATGCCAGCAAGGCCTGAAACTTCGGTGAAGATTGCCGACCGGCCACGCAAAACCCCTTGCCACAGGGCGCTGCCCCCTTGACCTTGGGCCTACAAGCCACCATCGCGGCCGGCAATATGCGGCCCCGCATCGGCTTGGGGCCATAGCCAAGGACACGAAGATGGGTTTTCGTTGCGGGATCGTCGGCCTTCCCAATGTCGGCAAGTCGACGCTGTTCAACGCGCTGACCGAAACGCAGGCGGCCCAGGCCGCCAACTATCCGTTCTGCACGATCGAACCCAACGTGGGCAATGTCGGCGTGCCCGACGCGCGGCTCGATACCCTGGCCAAGATCGCCGGCAGCCAGAAGATCATCCCCACCCAGCTTGGCTTTGTCGACATCGCCGGCCTGGTGCGCGGTGCATCCAAGGGTGAAGGCCTCGGCAACCAGTTTCTGGGCAATATCCGCGAAGTGGATGCGATCATCCATGTGCTGCGCTGCTTTGAAAACGACGATATCCAGCATGTCGACAACCGCGTAGATCCGCTGTCGGACGCCGATACGGTGGAAACCGAGCTGATGCTGTCGGACCTGGAAAGCCTGGAAAAGCGCGTGCCCGCCGCCGCCAAGAAGGCGACCAGCGGCGACAAGGAAGCCAAGGCCATGGCCTCGGTGCTGGGCCAGGCGCTGGAATTGCTGCGCGAGGGCAAGCCGGCCCGCCTCACCCAGCCCAAGGATGACGAGGAAGAGCGCCTGTTCAAGCAGGCGCAGCTGCTCACCGCCAAGCCGGTGCTCTATGTCTGCAACGTGGAAGAGGAAAGCGCCGCCACCGGCAATGCCCACTCTGCCCGCGTGTTCGAAAAGGCCAAGGCCGAAGGCGCCGAAGCCGTGGTGGTCTCTGCCGCGATCGAAGCCGACCTGATCGGGATGGATAGCGAAGAACGCCTGGCGTTCCTGGCCGAACTGGGGCTGCATGAAACCGGCCTCAACCGCGTGATCCGCGCCGGGTACGATCTGCTGCACCTGCTGACCTTCTTCACCGTCGGCCCCAAGGAAGCCCGCGCCTGGACCGTCCACCAGGGCGCCAAGGCCCCCGAGGCTGCCGGCGAAATCCACTCCGACATGCAGCGCGGCTTCATCCGCGCCGAAACCATCGCCTTTGACGATTTCGTCGCGCTGGGCGGCGAGGCGGGCGCGCGCGATGCCGGCAAGCTGCGCCAGGAAGGCAAGGAATACATCGTCAAGGACGGCGATGTGATGCACTTCAAGTTCAACGTCTGAACCTGTTCGATCGGATGGTTGACGCATGGGGAAAGCAGGTTCACCCTGCCCCCCATGCGACACTATGAAGATCTGGAAGTGGGCGCCGTTGCCCGGTTCGGGCAACGCCACGTCACGCGAGAGGAAGTGGTGGAATTTGCGGGCAAGTATGACCCGCAACCGTTCCACCTGTCTGACGAGGCGGCCGCCGCCACGCACTTCGGGCGGCTTTCCGCCAGTGGCTGGCACACCTGTGCCATGACCATGGCGATGATCGTGGAAGAGCAGGACCGCGCCGGCCACCAGGGCCTTGGTTCACCCGGCATTGACGAACTGCGCTGGCGCCACCCGGTCTACCCCGGCGACACGCTGCGCGTGGAAACCACGATCCTGAGCAAGCGGCGCAGCCAATCGCGCCCGGAAATGGGCCTGTTCCGCGCCGAAACCCGCGTGCTCAACCAGGATGGCGTGATTGTACTGACCATGGTGAGCAACGCCATGGTGAGCACGCGCGACCCCAACGGCACCGACTAAGCAGGCAGCGTCCATGAAAAAGGGCGCGCGTGGCATGGCCACACGCGCCCGTTTCCTTGCATCAGATGTGCGTGATCACATCTTCTGGGCAGAGGTCTGATCGGCCGTGACCGGACGATGCAGCGCCGCGTTGTGCTTGGCGTGGTGATGACGCGCGTGGTGCTTCTTGGCCTTCTTGGGGTGGGTCTTGGCCCACTTCCAACGCTCAAGCGAGCGCAGGCGCGTTTCCAGCGTATCGGCACGGCTGCCGGCCGATTGCGCCGCCATCGAGGCGGCCTGGGCGGCCGAACCGGCGCTCTGCGCCGCAGTCATAGCGTTGTTGGCCGAACCCTGTGCCTGCGCCGCAGCCTGTGCCGCGGAATCGGCCGAACCCTGCGCCCGCTGCGCCGTCATTACGCCTTCATCAGCGCGCGCCTGTGCCTGATCGGCCGCAGCCTGGGCCCGCTTAACCGATCCGGTGGTTGCACACCCTGCCAGCGCCATTGGCAGAAGTGCGGAAAGCAACACGATGTGACGACCCTTGTTCATAGGCGTTTCCCTTAGTCTTTGGCGCCCCCGCGCGATGCAAGACGCATGAGAGGGCAAAGAGTCACGCCGAAATGGACCAAAACGCGCCAGATTGGTGCTTTTGCAAGATATGGTGCGCAAACCTACATCGGCTTGCACTGCACATTGCCCTTGGCGGTATAAACCGGGCGGCTATCGGCGTCGGAAATCACCAGTTGCCCGTCAAAGCTGTCGATCACGCCCATCGTCTTGGCCTTGCCATCATCGATCCGCGTCAGCGTCAGCGCCCACTCGCGCCCGGTATAGTGCGACCAGCCGTGCTGCGGCAGCTTGGCACTGCCCTTGTCGGCGGCCAATACCACGATCTGATCCTTGATCTTGATGAGGCCGCGATCTTCCTGCGCCAGCAGCACCGCCCCCATGCCACCATTGTCAGGCACGAAGTTGCATCCCGATCCGGTCAGCTTGCGTTTGGTGATGTCGAAAAAGTCGATGACCTGCGGGCTGATCTCCTGCGCCGGTGCCCGCTCCTTCTGCGCCGCCTCAACCTGGGCAATCGCCGCATCGTCGCTTTGCTGCGGGGCCTTGTGACACGCGGCGAGCAAAACCAGAGGCAAGGCCAGAACAATCGAACGCATGATCTCTCTCCCACAGCAATAGGCAACACATCCTCCCCCCTCGGGGGAGGTGGCGGGCCGCAGGCCCGACGGAGGGGGC
>NZ_BCYV01000004.1 GCF_001598375.1 Novosphingobium capsulatum NBRC 12533 | reverse complement strand
CCCCCTCCACCACGCGCTACGCGCGCGGTCCCCCTCCCCCCGCTATGCGGAGGGAGGATCTTATTTCCGCCCGAACAGCTTCTCGATATCGCCGTGGGCCAGCTTCACCCAAGTCGGCCGGCCATGATTGCATTGGCCAGAGCGTGGGGTCACTTCCATTTCGCGCAGCAGGGCGTTCATTTCCGGCACCGACAGCACGCGGCCGGCGCGCACCGAGCCGTGACAGGCCATCGTTGCCAGCACCAGGTCGAGCCGCTCGCCCAGCAATAGTGCGTCACCGTGCTTGGCGAGGTCATCAGCCACGTCGCGCACCAGGGCCTGGACATCGCCCTTGGCCAATGCTGCCGGCACGCTGCGCACCAGCATGGCCGCCGGGCCAAAGCGTTCGAGCGCGAGGCCGAAATCGGCAAGGCGCGGGGCGGCTTCTTCAAGGCGGTCGCACGATGGTTCATCGAGGTCGACCACTTCGGGCAGCAAGAGGGCCTGGGCGGGAGCCGTGCCCTCGCCCGCGCCAGCGGCGCGCAGGCGTTCGAGGACGAGGCGTTCGTGCGCGGCGTGCTGGTCGACGATGACCAGGCCATCGCTTGCCTCAGCCACGATATAGGTCTTGGCCACCTGGCCCCGCGCCACGCCGAGCGGATGCTCCACCGCCTCGGGCACCGGCTCGGCCGCGGTTTCGGCACGGGCCACGGGCGGCGCCATCACGCCGGCTTCATAGCCGCGCCAGGCCTGCCCCGCCTCGCTCACGCGGGCGGGCTGATAGGACGGCGTGAAGATGCTGCCCTGGCGCGCCGGTTCTGGCGCGGGTGGCGGGGTGAAGAGTGGCGCCGGCGCAACCGGTTCGGCCTGCCAAGAACGCATCGCGCCGGCATCGGGCGCCTGGGCAGAGCGGCGATCGCCGGTGGAGAGCGCCTGGCGCAGGCCGGTGACGATCAGCCCGCGCACCAGCGCACTGTCGCGGAAGCGCACTTCGGTCTTGGCAGGATGGACGTTCACGTCCACCTCTGCGGCCGGCACATCAAGGAACAGCGCCAGCACGGCATGGCGATCACGCGCCAGCATATCGGCATAGGCGCCGCGCACCGCGCCGAGCAGCAGCCGATCTTTCACCGGCCGGCCGTTGACGAACAGGTACTGGTGATCGGCCACGCCACGGTTGTAGGTCGGCAGGCCCGCAACCCCCATCAGGTGATAGTCGCCACGCAGCAGATCGACGGCCACGGCATTGTCGGCCAGTTCGCGTGCCACCAGTTGCGCCACGCGCGCGGCCAGGGTGTCACCGGGCTGAACATGCAGCGCGCGACGCCCGTCATGCTCCAGCGTAAAGCCGATATCGGGCCGCGCCATGGCCAGGCGCCGCACGACATCGAGGCTGGACGCCCATTCCGAACGCGGGCTGCGCAGGAACTTGCGCCGCGCCGGGATCTTGCCAAACAGATCTTCCACCCGCACCCGCGTGCCGGGCGGCAGCGCGGCCGGGCCTTCGCTCACCAGCGCGCCATGGTCGATGGTGCGCTTCCACGCCTCGCCATCGGCGCGGCTGCGGCTTTCGATGGTGACCCGCGCGACCGAGGCGATCGAGGGCAAAGCTTCGCCACGAAAGCCCAGCGTGGCAACCAGCTCGATCGCCTCGTCCGGCAATTTCGACGTGGCGTGGCGTTCCAGCGCCAGGGCGATCTCGTCCGCGCGCATGCCGCAGCCATCGTCGGTCACCTCGATCAGGCCCAGGCCACCTTCGGCCAGACGCACCGAAATCTGCCCCGCACCGGCATCGATCGCGTTTTCCACCAGCTCCTTGAGCGCACTGGCGGGGCGCTCGACCACCTCGCCCGCGGCGATGCGGTTGATCAGCGTGTCGGGCAGGCGGCGGATTACGCGAGGGGTGCTGGCCATGATCGTGGCAAGGTAGCGACGAACGTGCCCTTTTTCGAGACGGGCAGCATGAGTTATCCCATGCCGGCAGTGCACAAAATATTGGGTTTTCCCCCCCGCTTGCGCTAATGAGCCGCCTTCCCCGGGCGCTCACTTTTGCGCATAGGCCACCCATTGCGGTTGGTACCGCGCGCGAATCACACGGATTTTCTGATGGCATCGATGTTTTCCCGATTCTTCAAGTTCGGTTCCCAGAACATTGCGATCGACCTCGGCACGGCGAATACCCTCGTCTATGTCCAGGATCGCGGCATTGTTCTCAACGAACCCTCGGTCGTTGCCATCGAAACGCTGAACGGCATCAAGAAGGTCAAGGCCGTGGGCGATGACGCCAAGATGATGATGGGCAAGACGCCCGACAGCATCGAGGCGATCCGCCCGCTGCGCGACGGCGTGATTGCCGACATCGAAGTGGCGGAAGAAATGATCAAGCATTTCATCCGCAAGGTGAACGGCAGCAAGAGCCTGCTGCGCTACCCGGAAATCGTGATCTGCGTGCCCTCAGGCTCCACCTCGGTGGAACGCCGCGCGATCCGCGACGCGGCCAGCAATGCCGGCGCCAGCCAAGTCTATCTGATCCTCGAACCGATGGCCGCCGCGATCGGTGCCGACATGCCCGTCACCGAGCCGGTCGGCTCGATGGTGGTCGACATCGGCGGTGGCACCACCGAAGTGGCCGTGCTCTCGCTGCGCGGCCTGGCTTATACCACCTCGGTGCGTGTCGGCGGGGACAAGATGGACGAAGCCATCGTCAGCTATGTCCGCCGGCACCACAATCTTCTCATTGGAGAAGCCACGGCCGAGCGGATCAAGAAGGATTACGGCATCGCCACGATGCCGGCCGATGGCATTGGTGAAACCATCCACATCAAAGGCCGCGACCTGGTCAACGGCGTGCCCAAGGAAATCACCATCACCCAGGCCAACGTGGCCGAGGCGCTGTCTGAACCGATCGGCGCCATCGTCGAAGGCGTGCGCATCGCGCTGGAAAACACCGCACCCGAACTGGCCGCCGACATCGTCGACCAGGGCATCGTGCTGACCGGTGGTGGCGCGTTGATCCGCGGGCTGGACGAGCACCTGCGCGAGGAAACCGGCCTGCCGGTGAGCGTGGCGGAAGATCCGCTGTCGTGCGTGGCGCTCGGCACCGGCCGCGCCATGGAAGATCCGATCTATCGCGGCGTGCTGATGACCGCCTGAGGAATGCCGGATTTGGAACCAGGGATGCACGCGGTGCCAGGACGGTTCAGCCGGCCTTCATCGCGTCTCTGGCTTTGGCATAGTGTAGAGTATCAGGGGTAGAATATCATGGCGCGGTCGCCTGACCGGCGCCCGGGCTTTTCGCGCAGGGCGCAATACGGGATCTTTACTGGCTACGTGATCGCCGTTGTCGGCGTCGTGGCGGGTCTCGTCGTGCTTGGCGTCTCGATGTTCAACCCGGAAGCCTTTGCCTTTGCCCGCACCACCGCGAGCGAAGTGGCGCGCCCTCTGGGCCAGGCGGGCGCGGAAACGCGCAGCGCCAGCCAGGGTGTGTTCGCGGCGATCGGCGCCTACTTCAACGCCGGCCGCCAGAACGCCGCGCTCACCCGCGAAGTGCAGGCCGCGCGGGCCGATGCAGTGACGATGCATGCGCTGCAACAGGAAAATTCCCGGCTCAAGGCGCTGCTCGGGATTGTCGACCCCGCGTTCAAGCCGGTGACCGGCGCGCGCCTGATCGGTTCTACCGCCACCTCCACCCGGCGCTTTGCCGTGCTGTCGGTGGGTAGCCACCAGGGCGTGCAGAACGGGCAGCCAGTGCGCGCCGCGGGTGGCCTGATCGGCCGCGTGGTGGAAACAGGGCCGGATACCGCGCGCGTGCTGCTGGTCACCGATCCTGACAACGTGGTGCCCGTGCGTCGCGCGTCCGACGGGTTGACCGCGTTCGTCCAGGGCGGCGCCAACGGCAAGATCGAAATCCGCCTGATCAACACCGGCGTCGCCACGCTGCGCACCGGCGATGTCTTTGTAACCTCTGGTTCGGGCGGGCTCTATCCCCCGGGCATCCCGGTGGCCGTGGCCACCCAGCCGCACCGCGATGGCGCCACGGGCCACCTTGCCAGCGATCCGGCCGATGCTGATTTCGTGGTGGTGCTGCCCGCCTGGCAAGCCAATGCCCAGGCCGCGCTGGTGGCCGCGCAAAAGGCCGCGCCCCCGCCGCCGGCCGACGACAACACCCCGTAAGGCCCGCCACGATGCCGCTCCCCTTTCTGCCCGCACGGCCCGAAGACCTTGTGCGGCGACGCCTCAATCGCGGGCCATTGCCGTTTCTGGCCAAGGGCTTGCCGTGGCTGTCGATCATGCTGGCATCGATGGTGACCTTCTCACCGGTGGTCGCCTCGGCGCCGGTGCTGCCACCGCTTGGTTTCATGACGCTGCTGGGCTGGCGCCTGCTGCGGCCCACGCTGCTGCCGATCTGGGCCGGGCTGCCGCTCGGCCTGTTCGACGATCTCTACAGCGGCCAGCCGTTTGGCAGCGGCATCGTGCTGTGGTCCCTCACCATGCTGGCGATGGACGTGATCGATGAAAAGTTCCTGTGGCGCGGCTTTATCCAGGATTGGTTGACCGCTGCCACGCTGCTGAGCGCCTATGTCGTGCTGACCGCGGCCTTTGCCGGGTTGGTCACCAGCTATCCCCTGCCCGTCACGGTCGGTCCGCAGGTGCTGCTGACCGTGCTGCTTCATCCCGTGGTCACGCGCATTGTCGCGCTGCTCGATCGCATTCGCCTGCTCCCGCTCAAAAGGCTGTGACGTGAAGCAGAAGCTGCCGTTGACTTCGGCAATCCTGACCAACCGCTTTGAACGCCGCACGTTCGTGCTGGGCATGGCCCAGGCCAGCGTCGGCGTGCTGCTGGCCACGCGCCTGGCCTATCTCGCGATCTTCGAGAACGACAAGTACAAGGCGGCGTCGGAAAGCAACCGCGTCAACCTGTCGCTGATCCCGCCGCGGCGCGGCTGGGTGCTCGATCGCAATGGCGCCGCGCTGGCCTCCAACCGTGCCGATTTCCGCGTCGACGTGATCCCCGATCGTCTGGTCAATCCCGACGATACCCTGTCCAAGCTGTCGGGCCTGCTCGGACTGACGGCGGACAAGGTCAGCGACATCAAGGACAAGCTCGACAAGGTGCGCGGATTCCAGCCGGTGGAAGTGGCCGCCAAGCTGGACTGGGACAAGTTTGCCGCAGTCAGCGTGCGCCTGCCCGAGATGCCCGGCGTGATCCCGCAGCGCGGCTATTCGCGCTATTATCCCACCGGGCCGTCGGTGGGGCATCTGGTCGGCTATGTCGGTCCCGCCTCGGCCGAGGATTACGAGCGCGAACACAATCCGCTGCTCATCACACCGGGTTTCAAGATCGGCAAGGATGGTCTTGAAAAGCATTTCGAAACCCGCCTGCGCGGGGTGCCTGGCGCGCGCCGGGTAGAGGCCACGGCAACTGGCCGCGTGGTGCGCGACCTGGGCACGCGCGAAGACGTGCCCGGCCAGCCGATCCAGCTGACCATCCTGGGCGGGCTGCAGGACTATGCGGCGCGGCGCATTGGCCTGGAATCCGGCTCGGTCGTGGTAATGGACTGCGCCACCGGTGACGTCCTCGCGATGGTGTCGATGCCGTGCTACGATCCCAACAGCTTTTCCGACGGCATCGGCCGCATCGAATGGAAGATGCTGTCGGAAGACGATCACGTACCCTTGCGCAACAAGGTGCTGCGCGGGCTCTATCCGCCCGGCTCGACGGTCAAGCCGCTGGTCGCGCTCTCGTTCCTCGAGGCCGGCCTCGATCCCAAGGCCTCGGTCAACTGCGCCGGGGGGCTGCGCGTGGGCAACCGCGTGTTCCACTGCTGGAACCACCACGGCCACGGCCAGACGGACATGCTCAAGGGCATCTATCAGTCGTGCGACGTCTATTTCTATCACTTTGCCCAGCAGATCGGCATGGACAAGATCGCCGCCATGGCGCGGCGCCTGGGACTGGGCCAGGAATTTCCCATGCCCTATCCCGGCCAATCCTATGGCACGGTGCCCGATCCCGCGTGGAAGCTGCGCAAGTACCACAAGGAATGGGCGATCTATGACACGGTGAATGCCACCATCGGCCAAGGCTACATGCTGGTGAACCCGCTGCAGCAGGCAACGATGGTGTCGCGCATCGCCTCGGGCCTGCAACTCACCCCGCGCCTGATGCTCGACAAGCATGCCGCGCCTCCGCCCTCGATGGGCTTTGCCCAGGAACACCTTGATCTCATTCATGCGGCGATGAACGAAGTGGTCAACGGGCGCGGCACGGCGGGCAAGGCACGCATCCCGATCGATGGCGTGTTGATGGCCGGCAAGACCGGCACGGCGCAGGTCGTTGGCCTGCAACACGGCAATGGCAAGAACGTGGAATGGAAGCGGCGCGACCATGGCCACTTCATCTGCTTCGCGCCGTTCGACAAGCCGCGCTATGCCTGCGCCGTGGCGATCGAACATGGCGGCGGCTCGCCCAGCGCCTATCCGATCGCACGTGACGTGATGACCTATCTGTTCGATCCGGCCAAGGCGATGGCCGCGCTGGAGGAACTGGAAAAGGGCTGGGGCGGCAACGTGCAGCAGCGCATGGCCGCCCGCTACAACACGTTTGCCGCGCAATATGGCGCCAGTGCCCCGCGGGCGCCCGACGAGGCGCAGGCAAGCCAGGTGGTGGAAGACGAAAACAAGCCGCCCGCCGCGCCGGCCGCGCCGCAAACCGACGCTGCGCCCCCGGCGCCCGAACCCGATGCGCCCCAGCCGCAGCCAACGCCGAGCCCGGCCTCTGGCGGCACCCAGGCGGGCGGTGCCGCGCCCAACGGGGGGCAGTGATCGCCATGCGCCGCGCCTATGTTCCTACCGGCCTGTCGCGCCAGCCCTGGGGCGTGCTGCTGCCGCTGCTGATGCTGGTGTGCTTTGGCGGGGCCGTGCTCTATTCGGCGGCCGGCGGGCATTTCCAGCCCTGGGCGCTGATGCACGTCGCCCGCTTCTTCGTGTTCCTGACCATGGCCATGGTGCTGGCGCGGGTGCCGCAGGATTGGTTCCGGCGGGCCGCCCTGCCCCTCTATGGCCTGCTTTGCGTGCTGCTGGTGTTGGTGGAACTGATCGGTGGCATCGGCGGGGGCAGCCAGCGCTGGCTAAACCTCGGGTTCATGACGCTGCAACCCTCGGAACTGATGAAGCCGGGCATCGTGCTGGTGCTCGCCTGGTTCTACAGCGTGCTGCCGACGGGCGAAACACGTAGCTGGCGCGCCGTGGCGCCGGCCACGGGCCTGCTTGGCTTTCCCGCCGCTTTCGTCATGCTCCAGCCTGATCTGGGCACGGCGCTCGCCATCTGCTTTGGCGGGGTGGTGGTGATGTTCCTGGCCGGCCTGCCGCTGCGCTGGTTCCTGGGCGCGGGTGGCGCCGGGGCAGTGATCGCACCGCTGGCGTTCTTCTTTGCCCTGCACGATTATCAGCGCAAGCGCGTGCTGGTGTTCATGGACCCGGAAAGCGATCCGCTGGGATCGGGTTATCACATCACCCAGTCCAAGATCGCGATCGGTTCGGGCGGCTTTCTGGGCAAGGGGTTCGGCAATGGCTCGCAAAGCCATCTCGATTACCTGCCCGAAGCGCATACCGACTTCGTCTTTGCCACCATGGCCGAAGAATGGGGCATGCTGGGCGGCCTGTTCGTGCTGCTGGTGTTTGGCCTCATCATGCGCTGGGGCCTGAAAGTGGCGATGAACGCGCCTGACCGGTTTTCCCGCCTGCTCGCCGCAGGGATGACCGCGACGATCTTTTTCTATGCCTGCATCAACATGATGATGGTCATGGGCCTGGCGCCCGTAGTGGGCATTCCCTTGCCATTCCTGAGCCATGGCGGCTCGTCGATGATGACCAACATGATCTGCATCGGCACGATCATGGCGGTCGATCGGTGGAGCCGGCGGAGTTCCACAGGTCTTTCCTAAAAAAGTTGAAATTGGGGCTTGGCAGGGGCGGAGAAATCGCTATTGGGGCCGCTCCCGGGCGGCGACGGTCGCTCGGGAACCCGGACGCATAGCTCAGTTGGTAGAGCAGCTGACTCTTAATCAGCGGGTCCTAGGTTCGAGCCCTAGTGCGTCCACCATCCTACTTCCGGTGCACCAACACCGGCCTGCCCGAACAGCAGGTGTGGACGCATAGCTCAGTTGGTAGAGCAGCTGACTCTTAATCAGCGGGTCCTAGGTTCGAGCCCTAGTGCGTCCACCATCCCTTCTTCCGGTGCCACTCACCGGCCTGCCACAACCGGCACGGACGCATAGCTCAGTTGGTAGAGCAGCTGACTCTTAATCAGCGGGTCCTAGGTTCGAGCCCTAGTGCGTCCACCACCGTTCCCTGGCAGCAGACGCACCAGCGTCATCCCCCTTATCGCAGATCGAGCACCACGCGCCCTTCGATGGTGCCGGCAGTCATCCGTTCGAACGTGGCGTTGATATCCTCCAGCTTCACCGTTTCCACCGTAGCGCGCACCTTGCCTGCGGCGGCAAAGTCCAGCGCCTCGATCAGGTCGAGCCGCGTGCCCACGATCGAGCCGCGCACGGTGATGCCGCCCAGCACGGTATTGAAGATCGACAGCGGGAAATCGCCCGGTGGCAAGCCGGTCAGCACCACAGTGCCGCCGCGCGCGGCCATGCCCAGTGCCTGTTCGAAGGCCTTGCGCGATACGGCGGTGACCAGCACGCCTTGCGCGCCGCCACAATGCGCCTGAACGAACGCAGCAGCATCGTCCTGCACGGCGTTGACGGTAAGCTCTGCGCCCAGCCGGCGGGCAAGATCGAGCTTGGCCGCATCAACGTCCACCGCGATCACCTTGCGGCCCATGGCCTTGGCATATTGCACCGCCATGTGCCCCAGCCCGCCGATGCCCGAAATGGCCACCCAGTCACCCGGCTTGGTATCGGTCATCTTGAGGCCCTTGTAGACCGTGACTCCGGCGCACAAGATCGGGGCGACTTCCACAAGATCGAGCCCTGCGGGAATGTGGCCGACATAGGCTGCATCGGCCAGGGCATATTCGGCAAAGCCGCCGTTGACCGAATAGCCAGTGTTCTGCTGCTCGTGGCAAAGGGTTTCCCAGCCGCCCAGGCAATGCGGGCAATGGCCGCAGGCCGAATGCAGCCAGGGCACGCCCACGCAATCGCCTTCCTTCACACCCACCACGCCCGGCCCCACGGCCACGACATGGCCCACGCCCTCGTGCCCGGGAATGAACGGTGGCTGGGGCTTGACCGGCCAATCGCCACAGGCGGCGTGCAAATCCGTGTGGCACACCCCGCACGTCGCGATCCGCACCAGCACCTGGCCAGGGCCGGGCTGCGGGATGGGCACGCGCTCGATCGTCAGCGGTTGCCCAAAGGCATGCACCACGGCGGCTTTCATCGTTTCGGCCATTGCCATTCTCCATGTTTCGCCAATGACATGGAGAATGGCATGAACTGCCAGGGGTGGCTTTGGCCTCGATCAACGATGGCCATGTGCCAGCGTAAAGGCACTGACGGAACGGCGTAGCGCAGAGCCCTTCCATAGACCCAGGGCGAACGGGGAATTTGCGGAATTTCCCCTGCTCCGAAGAAGGATAGTGATCCGTTCGGGCTGAGCTTGTCGAAGCCCCGTACCTAGCCGAGCGTTTCAGCCCATCGTGCCGAACTTGCCAGCCTGGAAATCGGCATAGGCCTGGTGGATTTCGGCCACGCTGTTCATCACGAAGGGCCCGTGCGACACGATCGGCTCGTCAATCGGATCGGCATGGCCCAGCAGGATTACGCTGTCCTCTTGCGCCACCAGTTCGAGCCGGTTACCTGGCGTCAATTCCACCAGGTTGAAGGCTGGCGCCACCGTACCTGCCACGGTCACGCTGCCGCGCACGACATAGAGGAACACGTCGCGCCCCTGCAGCCCCTCGGTCACCAGCGTGCCGCCGGCATCGAGATAGGCGAAGCTCATGAACACGCCCGTCAGCGAAGCGACCGGCCCCGTGACGCCGCCGCGCGTGCCCGAAACCAGATGCACGCGCACGCGCCCGGCGTCTTCGCTCAAGACCGGCACGCCATCGGCTTGCACCCCGGTATAGCGCGGCGCGGTCATCTTGAGGCGGGCCGGCAGATTGACCCACAGTTGCAGGATTTCCACCGCCCCGCCCCGGCGCTTGAAATCGTCTGACGAGATTTCGGCATGGATCAGGCCGCTGCCGGCCGTCATCCACTGCACCCCGCCGGCGTGGATCGTGCTTTCGTGGCCGCCGGTGTCGCGGTGGGTCAACTCGCCGGTGAGGATGAAGGTGACCGTTTCGAAGCCGCGATGCGGGTGCGGCCCGAATGGCAGGCCCCGGTTGGGCGAAGGATAGACCTGCGGCCCATGGTGGTTGAGGAACAGGAACGCGCCGAGATGATCGAGCGCGGGCCCCGGCAGAGGGCGGCGGGTGACAAGATCGCCGATGTCATCGCGGGTGGCGGGATGCAGGCGGTGAATGGTGCAGGCTTTCTCGGTCATACCCCATGATACGACCAAGCGCCGGAAAAGACGCAAGGAAAAAGGGGTGGCGTGCCCTCCCCGGCGCGCCACCCCTTCCCTTTTCAGCCGCGTGGCTGATCAGTAAGCCAGAACCAGCGTGGCAATCGCCGCGCGCGGCGCACCGATCTGCACATTGGTATAGCTACCGGTATAGCTTACCTGGTTGTTGAACGTGCCCGAGAACCCGCCCGCGTAATACTGGTTGAACAGGTTGGTCACGTTGAGCTGGAGATAGGACCGGTCGTTGAGACCGACCGCGCCCAGCGCCACGCGCGCATCGAGATCGACCAGGGTGTAGGACGGCGTCTTGGCGCCATAGGCCACTGTGGTCGTGCCCGCGAGGTAATAGGGCGTGTTCTGGTCGTTGACATAGCGCGGACCGGTGCGCTTGACCTGAACCCCCAGCGTAAAGGGCTGGAAATTGCCCGAGAGGCGCGCACCAACCGTGGTGATCGGCACGGCAGATTCGAACTTGCCAGCGGTTGCCAGTTCGCCGGTGGGCGAATCGACATTGTCCTTGATCCGCGAATGCAGCCACGAGCCAAAGACATAGCCGCTCACGTGCGAGGTGAAGCGGTACGACACGTTGGCATCGATGCCATAGCGATCGACGGTGCCCAGGTTGGTGTAGATCGCGGTGTTGGCGTCAGGCTGATAGGCCGTGCCCAGACGGTTGGTGAAGTGGGTGTACCACAGGTCTGCCTGCGCCTGGAGCGGGCCGCTGGTACGGCGGAAGCCAAGGTCGAAGTTGTCGGTCTTTTCCGGGTCCACCAGGCCGGCATTGCTGCCATTGGCAAAGTAGAACGACTGATAGAGCGAGGTCGTCTGCGGAACAGACATGCCCTTGGAGTAATTGAAGAAGATCTGGCCGGCGCTGGGCAGGTCATAGGTCACGCCCAGGCTGGGCAGCACGGCATTGTAGTTATAGGTGCGGCGTTGCGGCGAAACCGCGCTGGGGTTGGCCGCGGCATAGGTTGCCGCCGATGCGCCGAACACGCAGCTTACGCCGCCGCTGCTGCTGCGGGTGAAGCAGTCGTTGGTGAGGTCGCGGTGCATGAACGGCGCGCGCAGGCCGGCATTCACTTTCAGGCGGTTGTCCATGAAGCTGCCGCGATATTCGGCCGAAACCTGGTTGAGCAACGCGATCGAGCGGGTGTCACGCTTTTCCACCACGTTGCCCGCGCCATCGGCGAGCGGATCGTTGACCGGCGAGATCAGCACCGGCGAGCCATCGCTGTTGAGCATGCCGAGTTCGCCGGTCTGCGAAATGACCGAGCGGGCAAAGGCATAGGCAATACGCACGGCCTGGCGGCTGTCGATGTCATAACGTATCGAGGTGGTCAGCGCGATGCGGTGCGTGGTCGTCTGGCTGGGCGCCAGCAGGCGCACCTTGTCCAGCGTATCACCGTCGCCGTTGAGATCCTCACCCAGGTAATAGCTGCCGTTGACATAGCCGGTCATCCCGGCCGAGGTGCCTTCCGAGGCCACAACCGTGCCGCCGCCATTGGCCTTGGTCCACTGATAGCTGGGGTCGATCGTCCACACCAGGCCTGGCGCCAGCGTCAGGCGCGCGCTGCCGCGCAGGTTGAGCAACTGCGCCGGGTTGACGCGATAGTCATAGGCCGAACCGCAGGTGTTGGCATTGTCGGCCGTGCCGGCATTGGCCGCCGCCGTGGTGCACGGCGCATAGTGGTAATAGCCGTTCTTGAAGCTCGTCGGGAAATAGGTGAAGCCGACGCCGGTGTCGGCCGTCAGCGGCACGTTCGACAGCGGGACCGAGCCCGAGAAGTTGTTTTCCGTGCCGACATACGTGCCGGTCAGCGACAGGAAATCGCCATTGGCGCCCAGCGGTTGATAGATGCCGCCGTTGGCCTGTTCGCGCCGCACCTTGCCATAGTTGTTGAACGGCGAATCGTTGTGCGAGTGGCTGTATTCGCCATAGAGGCGCGTGCCAGCCGGCCCGATCGCGCCGCTATCGACCATGCCCATCACGCGATAGTAATTGTCGGTGCCCATCGCGCCCGATGCCTTGAGGTGGAAATCCTCGGTCGGCTTGTGCGAACGGATGTTGATGGTCGAGCCTGAGGCCGACGAGGTCGGGCTATCGACGTCGGTCGTGCCGAAATTGACCGCGACCTGATCGATCACTTCGGAATCGAGCAGCTCACCCGAATAGAGCGCATAGTTGCCATCATCGTTCAGCGTCACGCCATCGATGGTTTCGGAAATGCGCGTGGCATCAAAGCCGCGGATCATCAGCGTGCCGCCGCTGCCGCCATAGGGATCGTTGTTCTGGAAGCTGACGCCGGGCAGGTAATTGATCATGTCGTTGATCGACTGGCCGGGCGTCTGCCGTTCGATCCAGGCCTGGCTGAGAATGGCCGAGGCCTTGCTGGTATCGGGATTGGCGACGCCGACGATGCCCTTCTGGGCCGTGCCGGTCACCACGATCTGGTTGCCGAAGTCCATGCTGCCGGTGGACTGGGCCAGCGCCGGCGCGGCCAGGCCCAAGCTTGCCAGGGCAAGCACGGTGGCGCTGGCGTGGGCCGCCAGGCGGTATTTTTGTTCGGTCATATTGCCTCCTTGAAACCGTGGCCGGATAAGGCGCAAATATGCCAGATTTGCTACAGCTATTCGGTATATACCGTTGATTTATTGTGATATTTTTGAATACAAAAGAAACATATGCAACGATCTTGGTTGCATATTGCAATGCGGCGAAATGGTCATCGCATTGCAACAGTTTCACACGAATCCCGTCAATCAATCGTCATTCTTTTCTGCCAGCCAATCGGCATAGCGCGGCCGCGTCAGCTGGAACGAGGTATCGCTGCGGCTGTACCACGCCCCGTGCATGCGCGCGATCAGCCCCATGGCCATGGTATCGACGTAGAGACGATCGGCGTCGATGAAGTGGTCCTGGATATGGAAACGCACCACTTCGCCCAGCACGATCGTGCTCTGTCCCGCCTCGATCGCCTGATAGAGCCGGCATTCCATCGATACCGGGGCCGTAGCGATGCGATCAGGCGCAACCACGCTCGACGGCGCCAGCGACAGGGCGGCGTGTGCCGCTTCGTCAAATCCGGGCGGGGCATCGATGCAGGTAAAGTTCATCGCTTCCGCGTCATCTTCTGACACAAGGTTTACAACGAATTCCTTCGTTTCCAGGATATTGGCCGGGGTATCCTTGTGGCGGCCATCGGCCTGGCGCAGGAATCCGATCGTCAGCAAGGGCGGATCGGCGGCGACCATGTTGAAGAAGCTGAACGGCGCGGCATTGGCCGCCCCGGCGGCCGATCGCGTGGTCACCCACGCGATCGGCCGCGGCGTGACCGAGGCGCTCATCAGCTTGTAGCGATCACCCGCCGCCATCTGCGAAAAATCGAACTCCATCAGTTGTCTCCATCACGCGCCACGCCGCCGGCGCTCTTTGGGCCGCACGCCAGGCGCTGTCCATATGCCCGCGCGGCCACAACGCGCGAAGACCGCAAGCGGCACCATGGCCATCCCCGTCTGCCGCATGCTATGCATGCAGAAACATCATCATAAGCGAGGATCTTCATGCGCGCGTCCAGCCTTTCATTCCGCCGCCTGGCCGCTTCGGCGCTGGCCCTCCTCGCCGCCTCGTCGGCAGGCAGCGCGTTCGCGCAGCCCATGGCGCCCAGCAGCGCGCCCGCCTGCCCCGCCACGCCGGCCGCCCTGCTCCCGGCCTTTGCCGCGTGGAGCAATGCGACAACGCTGGAAAGCGCCACCGATCGCCCCGGCCTGGCCATGACCAAGATTGCGCCGGGGGAAGCAGAAGCGCTGACGCTGCACCCCATGGCCGAAGTGCACTATGCCTTGCCGCCGCAAAAGCCTGCGGCTCCGGGCACCTTCGGCGGAATGGTTGCCCTGCACGTCACCACTGCGGGCACCTATCGCGTTGCACTCAGTTCCGCCGCCTGGGTCGATCTGGTCTCGGCCGGGGCTGCACTGCCCACCACCGCGCACGGGCATGGGCCGGATTGCAGCGGCATTCGCAAGATCATCGATTTCGCGCTGCAACCGGGCGACCATGTCGTCCAGATCGTTGGCAACGCCACCAGCACCATCACGGTTCTGGTCGTGCCGCAAGGCTGACCAATACTCACACAGCAATGTGATACACCCTCTTGCGTATCACATTTCGATGTGACAATGCGGGTGCATGTCAAACGAACTCATCGAACGCGTCCGCAAGCTGGTGACCGAAGGCGGCATGTCGCGCGCAGGGCTTGCCCGCGCCGCCGGCCTGCACGCCAACACCCTGCGCGAATGCACCTCGTCCAGTTGGAATCCCACTGCCGACACGCTGGCCAAGCTGGAGCGGGTGTTGACCGAGGGCGACGACAGCCCCGCCATCGTGCCGATCGAAGAGATTATCGAGGAAGCGCGCAACGGGCGCATGTTCATTCTGGTGGATGACGAAGACCGTGAAAACGAAGGCGATCTGGTTATCCCGGGCCAGATGGCCACGCCCGACGCAATCAACTTCATGGCCACCCACGGGCGCGGGCTGATCTGCCTGACGCTGACCCGCGCGCGCGTCGAGGAACTTGGCCTCGAATTGATGAGCCGCAACAACGGCACGCGCCACGAAACCGCGTTCACCGTCTCGATCGAGGCGCGCGAAGGCGTGACCACCGGCATTTCCGCGCACGATCGCGCCCGCACCGTTACCGTGGCGATCGATCCGGCCAAGGGCCGCCATGACATCGTCACGCCCGGCCATGTCTTTCCGCTGATCGCGCGCGATGGCGGCGTGCTGGTGCGCACCGGCCATACCGAAGCGGCGGTCGATATCTCGCGGCTGGCCGGGCTCAACCCCTCGGGTGTGATCTGCGAGATCATGAAGGACGATGGCACCATGGCCAGAATGGACGATCTCGTTCCATTTGCCCGGCGCCACGGCCTCAAGATCGGCACGATCCGCGATCTCATCGAATACCGCCGCCGACATGACCATCTGGTGCAGAAGGTGGCCGAAGTGCCGTTCACGTCAGACTATGGCGGCGACTGGCGCGTGCTGACCTATCGCAACAAGGTGGATGGCACCGAAAGCCTGGTCCTGCAGAAAGGCCAGGTCATTCCCGGCACGCCCACGCTGGCGCGCGTTCATGCCTTTTCGGCCTTTGACGATCTGCTGGGGCGGGCCGGCGCGCGCAAGCGCACCCTGCAGCGCGCGATGACCGAAATCGGCCGCGCCGGGGCCGGCGTGATCGTGCTGCTGTTCCCTACCGCAGACAGCGATCCCGTGCGCGGCGCCACGCCGGGCCAGGACATGGACCTGCGCGCCTATGGTATCGGCGCCCAGATCCTGGCAGATCTTGGCATCCACGACCTGGTCTTGCTGTCCAATTCCCACCACACGCCGATCGCGATCGAAGGCTATGGCCTCAACATCGTGGGCGAGCGCCCGATTCCAGCGGAGTAAGTTTTTTGGCCAAGTTCCTCATCGTTGAAGCCCGGTTCTACGCGCATCTCAACGACCAGCTCATCGCCGGCGCCCGCGCCGCGCTCAAGGCAGCCGGCCACAAGGCCGATGTCGTCACCGTTCCCGGCGCGCTGGAAATTCCGGCGGCGATTGCGCTGGCCGATCAGGACGGCAGCTATGATGGCTATGTCGCCATCGGCGTGGTGATCCGCGGCGAGACCTATCACTTTGAAATCGTGGCGGGTGAAAGCGCGCGCGGCATCATGGCGCTGACCATGGACGGCCTGCCGATCGGCAATGGCATCCTGACAGTCGAGAACGAAGCCCAGGCCCTGGTGCGCGCCGATCCGGCGCAGAAGGACAAGGGCGGCGAAGCGGCCAAGGCGGCCCTGGCGCTATACGATCTCAAGAAGAAGTGGGGCGACTGATTGCCTGAGGCGCCTCCCCGCAAAGCGGTGGAGGCTCCTCAATCTCCCCTACCGCTTGCGGGAGGGGTTTTCTTTTATACTCCCCTCCCGCTTGGGGGAGGGGCTGGGGGAGGGAATGTTCCGAACGACATTCCAACACCCCCTCACCCAACCCTCTCCCCGGCGGGGAGAGGGTTTTTTTATGTCCGGATCAGGCGAGGCGCCCGAACGCGCCACGGCCGGCATAGCGCGCGGCCTGGCCCAGCTCTTCCTCGATACGGATCAGCTGGTTGTACTTGGCAAGCCGGTCGGAACGGGCGAGCGAGCCGGTCTTGATCTGGCCGCAGTTGGTGGCCACTGCCAGGTCGGCAATGGTCGCGTCTTCGGTTTCGCCCGAACGGTGGCTCATCACCGCGGTATAGCCCGCGCGCTGCGCGATGCTGACCGCTTCGAGCGTTTCGGTGAGCGTGCCGATCTGGTTGACCTTGACCAGCAGCGAGTTGGCCAGCCCCTTGCCGATGCCCATTTCCAGGCGCTTGGGGTTGGTCACGAACAGGTCGTCGCCGACCAGCTGCACACGCTTGCCGATCTTGCTGGTGAGCGCGGCCCAACCTTCGAAATCGTCTTCGGCCATGCCGTCTTCGATCGAGAGGATGGGATAGGCATCGCACAGCGCGGCCAAGTAATCGGCCATGGCATCGGGGCTGAGCGAGAGGCCTTCGCCGCTGATTTCATACTTGCCGTTGCGGAAGAATTCGGTGCTGGCGCAGTCCAGCGCCAGAACCATGTCTTCGCCCGGCTTGAACCCGGCCTTTTCGATCGAGGCCATCACGAAATCGAGCGCATCGCGCGTGCTGGCAAGATTGGGGGCAAAGCCGCCTTCGTCGCCCACGGCCGTGGCCAGGCCCTTGTCCTTGAGCCCCTTCTTGAGGGTGTGGAACACTTCCGCGCCCCAGCGCACGGCTTCGGCCAGGGTGGGCGCACCCACCGGCATGATCATGAATTCCTGGAAATCGATCGGGTTGTCGGCATGTTCGCCGCCGTTGATGATGTTCATCATCGGCACCGGCAGCACGTGCGACGACACGCCGCCAACATAGGAATAGAGCGGCAGGCCACGCGCATCGGCAGCGGCCTTGGCCACGGCGAGCGAGGTGCCGAGAATGGCGTTGGCGCCGATGCGGCCCTTGTTCTCGGTGCCGTCCAGTTCGATCATCGCCATGTCGATGTCGCGCTGGTCTTCGGCGTCGAGGCCGAGCAGGACTTCGCTGATCTCGTCGTTGACGGCGTCGACCGCCTTGGTCACGCCCTTGCCCAGATAGCGGCTCTTGTCGCCATCACGCAGTTCGACTGCTTCGTGCGCACCGGTCGAGGCGCCGGACGGCACGGCGGCGCGGCCGAACGAGCCATCGTCAAGGAGAACGTCGACTTCGACGGTGGGATTGCCCCGGCTGTCGAGAATTTCGCGGGCGTGAATATCGATGATCGCGGTCATGATCGGCTTCCCTTGGCTTTCGGTGGCCGGCCCCCAGTGGGCCTGCTTCCAGCAGCGAACGACGGTGTAACTATCCAGGGCAAGTTTCTCTGGACTTCACCGGCCTGCCGGGCTCCTATCGGGTGGAACCTTGGCAAGCAAGCGGCGTTGGCTTGCAAGATGGCGTAGAGCGGCAAATAATGCCGCAGTGCAACACCTGAACGCCGCCCGATCCATGGCCCATGCAGGGCATACGATTGTGGCATACGAATTTGTCGAAAGAGAAAGGGATTCTCATGGCCGACACCGCACCTGAAACCAACGAAACCGAAGCTGCCATCAAGGATGCCGGCGCCGATCTGGTGGATGCCGGCACCAAGGCGGCCGATGCCGTCGACGTGAAGGCGCACGACCTGGCCGCCACGGCACGCGATCTGGCTGAAAAGGCCAAGACCCGCTTTGCCCAGGCCGTGGACGAAGCACGCAGCAGCGCCGAAACGCTCAAGGCCGAGGCACTGGAAAAGAGCCAGGTCTACAAGGACAAGGCGACCGACACCGCCGCGCAGTGGTCTGACGAGGCCAAGGCTCTGGCCGCGCAGGCCAAGGACAAGGGCGCCGATCTGGCGCACGATGGCAAGGCCAAGGCCAGCGAAGCGCTGGCTGCCGTGGGCAAGGCCATTGCCGGTTCGGCCGACGCAATCGATGAAAAGCTTGGCGTCAAGTATGGCGACTATGCCCGCACCGCTGGCAAGAGCGTGGAAGACACCGCCGACAAGCTCGCATCAAAGGACTTTGCCGAACTGGGTGAAGACGTGAAGACCTTCGTGCGCAAGAGCCCGGCCACCGCGCTTGGCATCGCGGCCGTGACCGGCTTCGTGCTGGCCCGCCTGTTCCGCGGTGGCGACAGCACGGATGCCTGACAGCAGCGAGGCCACGCCGCTGGCCGCGCGACTCGAAGCGCTGTTCCGCCAGGGTGAAGCCGTTCTCGGCGCCGAGATGGCCTATCAGAAGGCGCGCGTTGGCTTTGGCTGGAGCCGGGGCAAACGCGTGGCCATCTATCTGCTCTTGGCTGGCGCGTTCGGCGGCTTGACCCTGGTGGCGCTCGTGGTGGGCCTGCTCATTGCGCTGGCGCCACTGTTGACGGCATGGGGGGCGCTGGCCGTGGTCGGCTTGGGCCTCATGCTGCTCAGCGGCCTGTGCTTCCGCGCCGCCGTGCGCGCGTTTCGCGATGCGCGCGATACGGTGCTGGGTAAGCCCACCCGGGCAGAAGCGGCAGTGGTTGCTGCCGTAGAGCAGGAGAACGCCATGCAGGAAACAGCGGCATGAGCGCCGAGGAAACCCTGCTGGCCGCCGCCCAGGCGCGCGCGCAGGCCTGGCAAGACATGCGATCGGAACTTGTCGGTCTCAAGGATGACTTGGCCGCGCGCCCCCTGGGGCAGCGACTGCGTGATCGCCTGATCGACGAAATGGTGGAAGCCATCGACGGCGCCGGCACGGTGATCAAGGATACCGCACCGGCGCTGATCATTACCCTGGTGGTGCTCGCAGGCTGGACCTTGCGCGAGCCGCTGACTGCCCTTGGCCAATGGCTGTGGGACAAGCGGCCGAGCGGATGGTTCGGCAAACGCGAAAATCGCAAGTGGGGGCGCAAAACTGGAGGATTATGGTGAGCGACGACACGAAGCAGACGCCCGAACTGACCCCGGTAGTGCCGGCGCAGGACGAGACTAGCAGCCAAGCGAGCGATCGCGTGGCCCAGGCCCGCGCCAAGGCTGCGGAAGTGGGCAGCACCGTGCGCCAGGTGGTGGAGCAGCATCCTTTGGCGGCGCTGGCCGGCGGCATCGCCCTTGGCCTGGTCGTCGGCAAGCTTGCCACGCGCAGCCGCAAGCCGACTGCCGCCTCAACCTTTGCCAGCTTGGCCGAACCGGCCGAGCAGGTCGCTGCAGGGCTCGGCAAGAAAGCCAGCACGCTGGCGACGCTCGCGGCAGAAATCGCCCTCGCCTATGCCGCCAAGGCGGCTGATGCCGGCCGCGAAGGCGTGCACAAGCTGGAAGACATCGGCAGCGAAGCCGGCGGCAAGCTGGCCGGGGGTGCCGGCGAAGCACGCAAGAAGGCGACTGATCTGGCCGAAGTGGCTGCCAACGCCGCACGCGAGGCGGCCGACGTGGCGCTGACGAAGGCCAGCGAACTGGCCGCCCGTCTCAAGCGCTGAGCACGCCCGCCCTGCCCCCAGCGCCGTTTTGCGCAAATGCCCGTGCGCAGGTTGCAAATGTGCAGCCGCGCACGGGTCTTGCGCAAAGCCGCACAGTTTGCCATCGGCTTTTGGCATCCTCCCAGGGAAGGGCCACAATGCAGAAACTCCATCTCGTGATGGGCGGCCGGGTGAAAGACCCGCAGACGCTCGATTTCGTCGATCTCAAAGCCATCGATCTCGTCGGTGTCTATGCCGATTATGCCGCGGCCGAAGAAGCCTGGCGTTCGGCAGCGCAGCGCACCGTTGACGATGCCGAAATGCGCTATGTGGTGGTCCACCTCCACAAGCTGCTCGATCCGGCACAAAGCGACGCCTGATCGCAGCGACATCGCGCTAATGCAAAAAGCCCCCGGAAACAGCAGTTTCCGGGGGCTTTTTGATGGCTTTGCGCAGGATCGGTTCAGATGAACTCGATCTTCTGCACCAGGTAGAACTTGTCGCCCGAGGGAACCGTGACTTCGATTTCCTCGTCCACCTTGCGACCGATCAGCGCGCGGCCGAGCGGCGAATTGTAGCTGATGCGGCCACGCTTGGCGTCGGCCTCGGCCTGGCCCACGATCTGGTAGCGCACCGGCTTTTCATCATCGTCGAGCAGCGTCACCGTGGCACCAAACACGATGCGGTCACCCGACAAAGTGGTGGGGTCGATGATGTGCGCGCGGCTGATCTTGTCTTCGAGATCGGCGATCGTCGCTTCAACCTGCCCCTGGCGTTCCTTCGCGGCATGGTATTCGGCATTTTCGGAAAGATCGCCGTGGGCGCGTGCTTCCTCGATGGCGTCTACGATCCGGGGACGCTCCTCGCGCAGCAGCTTGAGCTCGGCAGTCAGCTTTTCATAGCCTTCCTGGAGCATCGGCAGCTTTTCAACACTGGCCATCCGTAATCCTTCTCTTTCAATTCCCTGGCCCAATGGGTTCGAGGGAAAACCGTTCCCCCGCCGGGCTGGAAACCAGCCTGGCCACGTTCAGCCGCGATGGGCAACGCTGTGGGAGGGGAACCCTTGGACGATCAACGATAATAGTCTTGCAGTGACTTCACTTCAAGTTCGGCACTGCGCAAAGCCTCGATCGCCTCTGCCGCAGCCACCGATGCGGTGGCTGTGGTGAAGTAGGGAACCCTGCCATTGAGCGCCGACGCACGGATCGAAGCGGAGTCCTTATGGCTTTGCCAGCCTTCGGTCGTGTTGAAAATAAGGGCAATCTCGCCATCGATGATGCGGTCGACGATGTGCGGGCGGCCTTCGGCCACCTTGTTGACCTGTTCCACGTTCACGCCGTTGTCGGCCAGATAGCGGGCAGTGCCGCCAGTGGCGACAATCTTGAAGCCCATCGCCGCCAGCTTGCGCACGCCCGGCAGGACCACTGGCTTGTCGGTATCCTTGACCGAGACGAACAGCGTGCCGCCCTGCGGCAGGCGGGTGCTGGCGCCCAACTGCGCCTTGGCGAAAGCCATCCCGAAATTGTCGTCGATACCCATGACTTCGCCGGTCGACTTCATTTCCGGCGAGAGCACCGGATCGACGCCGGGGAAGCGCGCAAACGGGAACACCGCTTCCTTGACCGCCATGTAATCGATGTCGCGGCGAATTTCGGGCAGATCGGCCAGGCGTTCGCCGGCCATCACGCGGGCGGCATACTTGGCAATGGGCTGCCCCACCGCCTTGGCCACAAACGGCACGGTGCGGCTGGCGCGCGGGTTCACCTCGATCAGGTAAACGTCGCCATCCTTGACCGCGAACTGGATGTTCATCAGGCCCCGCACTTGCAGCGCCTGGGCCAGAAGAACCGCCTGGCGCTCCATTTCGGCAACGATTTCGGCCGGCAGGTTGTAGGGCGGCAGGGTGCAGGCGCTGTCACCCGAATGGATGCCGGCTTCCTCGATGTGCTGCAGCACACCGGCCACGCGCACGGTTTCGCCATCGGCCAGCGCATCGACATCGCATTCGATCGCATCGCGCAGGTACTGGTCGATCAGGACCGGGCTATCGCCGGAAACCTGCACCGCCGTGGCGATGTAGTCTTCCAGCTGGGCCTGGCTGTCGACGATTTCCATGGCGCGGCCACCCAGCACATAGCTGGGGCGGATCAGCACGGGATAGCCGATGCGGCTGGCCACAGCGATGGCTTCGTCGCGGCTGCGGGCGATGCCATTGGCCGGCTGTTTGAGGCCCAGCTGCTCAACCAGCGCGGCAAAGCGCTCGCGGTCTTCGGCCAGGTCGATCGCGTCGGGCGAGGTGCCCAGGATCGGGATGCCGGCGTCTTCCAGCGCCTGCGCCAGCTTGAGCGGGGTCTGCCCGCCAAACTGCACGATCACGCCGACCAGTTCCCCGGTGGAGCGCTCGACATCAAGGATTTCCAGCACGTCTTCGGCCGTCAGCGGCTCGAAATAGAGGCGGTCCGAGGTGTCATAGTCGGTGGAAACGGTTTCCGGGTTGCAGTTGACCATGATGGTCTCGAACCCGGCGTCTTCCAGCGCGAAGCAGGCGTGGCAGCAGCAATAGTCGAACTCGATGCCCTGGCCGATGCGGTTGGGACCGCCACCCAAGATCACGATCTTGCGGCGGTCGCTGGGCATCGCCTCGTTTTCGGGCTCGCCAAACAGGCCACCTTCATAGGTGGAATACATGTAGGGCGTGACCGCTTCGAATTCGGCGGCGCAGCTGTCAATGCGCTTGAACACCGGGCGCACGCCCAGCTTGTGGCGCAGCTTGCGCACTTCGGCCTCGCTGGTGGCGCCGGCCATGGCCGAAACCACATCGTGCACCAGGCCCGAACGCGCATGGTTGGGGCTGCCGACCAGCCCGGCCGAGCGCACCGCCAGCTTGGCCAGGCGCTTGTCGGAAAAGCCCATGCCCTTCAACCGGCGCATGCCTTCGGCCGTCACGGGCAGGCCGTGCTGGATCACCGCTTCTTCCTCGGCGATGATTTCGGCGATGTGGCGCAGGAACCAGGGTTCGTACTTGGTCACGGCGTGGACGTCTTCGACGCTGAAGCCTTCGCGGAAGGCCTGGCCGGCCACGAGCAGGCGCTCGGGCGTGGCGCGGCTGAGCGCGGCGTTGATCTCGTCGCGCGTGGCGCCTTCGAGCGCATCATAGCGGTTGAAGCCATCGAGGCCGGTTTCCAGGCCGCGCAGCGCCTTCTGCAGCGATTCCTTGAGGTTGCGGCCGATCGCCATGACTTCGCCGACCGACTTCATCGCCGTGGAGAGCAGCGGTTCGGAACCCTTGAACTTTTCAAAGGCAAAGCGCGGGATCTTGGTGACGACATAGTCGATCGTCGGTTCAAAGCTCGCCGGCGTGGCGCCGGTGATGTCGTTGGTGATCTCGTCGAGGGTATAGCCCACCGCCAGCTTGGCCGCGACCTTGGCGATCGGGAAGCCGGTGGCCTTCGACGCCAGCGCCGAGGAGCGCGAGACGCGCGGGTTCATCTCGATCACGATCAGGCGCCCATCCTTGGGGTTGACCGCGAACTGCACGTTGGAACCGCCGGTTTCCACGCCGATCTCGCGAAGCACCGCGATCGATGCATTGCGCATGATCTGGTATTCCTTGTCGGTCAGCGTCAGCGCCGGGGCCACGGTGATGGAGTCGCCGGTGTGCACGCCCATCGGATCGACGTTTTCGATCGAGCAGATGATGATGCAATTGTCGTTCCGGTCACGGACGACTTCCATCTCGTATTCCTTCCAGCCGAGGAGCGATTCCTCGATCAGGACTTCGGTGGTGGGCGATGCTTCCAGGCCGCCACGGACGATCTTGATGAACTCGTCCTTGTTATAGGCAATACCGCCGCCGGTGCCGCCCAGGGTAAAGCTGGGGCGGATGATCGAAGGCAGGCCGGTGGTTTCGAGCACGGCCAGCGCTTCTTCCACCGTGTGGGCCACGCCCGACCGGGCCGATTCCAGCCCGATCTTGTCCATCGCGTCGCGGAACTTCTGGCGGTCTTCGGCCTTGTCGATCGCCTCGGCGTTGGCGCCGATCATCGTCACGCCATACTTTTCCAGCGTGCCGTCATTGGCCAGGGCCAGCGCCGTGTTGAGCGCGGTCTGCCCGCCCATCGTCGGCAGCACGGCATCGGGCCGTTCCTTGGCGATGATCTTGGCCACCACTTCGGGCGTGATCGGCTCCACATAGGTGGCGTCGGCCATTTCCGGGTCGGTCATGATCGTGGCCGGGTTGGAATTGACCAGGATGATGCGATAGCCCTCTTCCTTGAGCGCCTTGACCGCCTGCGTGCCCGAATAGTCGAACTCGCAAGCCTGGCCGATGATGATCGGCCCGGCGCCGATGATCAGGATCGAGGAGATGTCAGTGCGCTTGGGCATGGGTGGGCCTTTGTCTTTGTTCTGGCGTCAGCCGTGCCGGGCACGGCGAATGGGTTCGGAAACGATGGCTGGGCGATTAGCCCAGCATGCTCACGAACTTTTCAAACAGATAGAAGCTGTCCTGTGGGCCGGGTGAGGCTTCGGGGTGGTATTGCACGCCGAACGCCTTCTTGCCGGTGATCGCGATCCCGCAGTTGGAACCATCGAACAGCGAGACGTGGGTTTCGATCACGTTGGCAGGCAGCGAACCCGGCGCATTGTCCACGGCAAAGCCATGGTTCATCGAGGTAATCTCGACCACGCCATCGTCGTTGCGCTTGACCGGATGATTGGCGCCGCGGTGGCCCTGGTTCATCTTGGTGGTCTTGGCGCCGGCGGCCAGGCCGAGCATCTGGTGCCCCAGGCAAATGCCGAAGATCGGCACGTCTGCCGCCAGCAGGTGCTGGATTACCGGCACGGCATAGGCGCCGGTCGCGGCCGGGTCACCCGGGCCATTGGACAGGAACACGCCCGCCGGCTTGAGCGCCATGATCTCGTCAAACCCGGTCTGCGCCGGAACCACGGTCACGTCTGCCCCGGCCTTGACCAGGTTGCGGAAGATGTTGTCCTTGGCGCCAAAATCCATGGCGACCACGTGCGGGCGGCCCGTGCCTTCGGGGCGGGTATAGCCCTGCCCCAGATGCCAGACCGAACCCTGCCATTCTTCGCGGGCCTCGCGGCTGACCACGCGGGCGAGGTCAAGGCCTTCCAGCCCCTGCCAGGCGCGCGCCTTTTCCAGCAGGGCTTCCAGATCGAACTGGCCTTCGGGGTGATGCGCGATCACCGCGTTAGGCGCACCCGACAAACGGATGCGGCGGGTCAGCGCGCGGGTATCGATGCCGGCCAGGCCGATGCGGCCCTGGCGCTCCATCCACTGCTGGAACGTGCCCTGGGCGCGGAAGTTGGCCGGCGCGGTCACGTCTTCGCGCACCACGCAACCCACGGCGCCAGGCACGCCATGGCTTTCCATGTCTTCGGCGTTGGTGCCGACATTGCCGATGTGCGGGAAGGTGAATGTGACGATCTGCGATGCATAGCTCGGATCGGTCATCACTTCCTGGTAGCCGGTCATCGCGGTGTTGAAGCACACCTCGCCGACGGCTTCACCCACGGCGCCAAAGCCTCGGCCCCAGGCGACCGAACCGTCGGCAAGGACGAGAACACCCGTCGATCCTTCTGGTTGGGACGCAAGCGAAAGGGCGGGGTCGGCCATTATGGGGGCGCTCCGTTGGCAGGGGTTCTGGCGATGTTGCTAAGGCCCGGCCGCTACGCTCCTATGGCCGCAGCGTCAACCTAGCGGTTCAAGAAAGTTTGTCCTAGGAGGAATCCTTTGCGCCGCCCTGCGCGGCCCGAACACCCACAGGAAAAACACGACATGATCCGCGACACGATCAAGGCCGCGCAAGTGGCTGCCATGAAAGCCGGAGACAAGGGACGCCTTGCCGCCGTCCGCCTGATCCTGGCCAAGCTCAAGGACAAGGACATCGAACTGCGCACCGCAAAGACGGTGCCGGACGACGATGCCGTGGTGATCGACGTGCTGCAAAAGATGGTCAAGCAGCGCCGCGAATCGATCACCCTGTTCGAGCAGGGCGGCCGCCAGGAACTGGCCGACGTGGAAAAGGCCGAACTGGTCGTGATCGAGGAATTCCTGCCCGCGCAGCTTTCCGAAGACGACGTCAAGGCCGCGATCGAAGGCATCAAGGCCGAACTTGGCGCCACCGGCATGAAGGACATGGGCCGCGTGGTGGCCGAACTGAAAGCGCGCCACGGCACGCAGATCGACATGAGCAAGGCCAGCGGCCTGGTGAAGGCGGCGCTTTCGTAAGCAACATGCCCTCCGCTCTTTGGAACAGGCCCTCCCCTAACCCCTCCCGCAGGCGGGAGGGGGATTTTGGCGTAAGACTTCAGCCGCCCGCTGGAGGGACTTCTTTTTAGCTCCCCTCCCGCTTGCGGGAGGGGCTGGGGGAGGGCATGTTCCCCCGATGGACCAAGCTTGGCAGCGCGCGAACGACAAGGGTGACCAGCGCCCTACCGCCCGCGCCCGCCACTTGCGCAACAATGCCACCGAACCGGAACGCCACCTGTGGCAGGCCTTGCGCAGCCGCCAAGTGCTGGGCGTGCGGTTCAATCGGCAATTCCCCATCGGGCCATACATCTGTGATTTCGTTTCGCGGGAATATCGGCTGGTCATCGAAATCGACGGCGCCACGCATGCGGCGGCGCAGGCCTATGATGCCCGGCGAACAGCGTTTCTGGAAAGCCAGGGTTTCTCCGTCGTCCGCTTCTGGAACGGCGACGTGATGAACAACCGTGATGGGATAATCTTGGAATTGATCCGTGTTCTGAAGGAATTGGGAGTGAAGGGTGAGCTTTGACGCAACACGCCCTCCCCCAGCCCCTCCCGCAAGCGGGAGGGGAGCTTGAGCCTGACCCCGCAATGGCTGGATGAACTGCGCAACCGCGTCTCGCTTTCGGGCGTGATCGGGCGGTCGATCCGCGTGCAGAAGGCCGGGCGCGAGTTCAAGGCGTGCTGCCCGTTTCACAACGAGAAGACGCCCAGCTTCACGATCAACGACGAAAAGGGCTTCTACCACTGCTTTGGCTGCGGCGCACATGGCGATGTCATCCGCTGGATGACCGATCACCAAGGCCTGCCGTTCATCGAGGCGGTCAAGGAACTGGCGGCGCAGGCGGGCATGGACATGCCCGAGATGGACCGCCAGGCCGCCCAGCGCGCGCAGGCGGCCAAGTCGCTGCACGATGTGATGCAGGCGGCGCAGGACTTTTTCGTGGCCAGCCTGAAAGCGCCAGAAGCCGAGCGGGCGCGGGCCTACCTCGCCTCGCGCGGGTTTCCCGAACGCATCGCGCGCGAATTCGGCTTTGGCTATGCCCCTGACAGCCGCACCGCGCTCAAAGAGGCGCTGGGCCAGTTTCCCGAAAGCATGCTGATCGAGGCCGGCTTGCAGATCGTGGTCGAAGGCAAGACGCCCTACGATCGCTTTCGCGGGCGGCTGATGCTGCCGATCGCCGATCAGCGCGGGCGGATCATCGCTTTTGGCGGACGCATCCTCGCGGCCGAAAAGACCGACGCCCCCAAGTATCTCAATTCGCCCGATACGCCGTTGTTCGACAAGGGCCGCACGCTCTACAACCTGCACCGCGCCGCGCCGGCCGCGCGATCGTCGGCCCGGATCGTGGTGGTCGAGGGCTATATGGACGTGGTCGCCCTGGCCGCCGCCGGCATTGCCGAAGCCGTCGCCCCACTGGGCACCGCGCTGACCGAGCACCAGATCGAGCGGCTGTGGCGCGTGACCGAATGCCCGACGCTGTGTTTCGATGGCGATGCCGCCGGGCAGCGCGCGGCGATGAAGGCGGTGACGCGCGCCCTGCCCCTGCTGCGCCCTGGGCACAGCCTGCGCATCGTCACGCTGCCCGATGGCATGGACCCCGATGACGTGGTCAAGAAACGCGGGCGCGAGGCGATGCTCGATCTGCTCGGCACCGCGCGCAGCCTGGTCGATGTGCTGTGGGAAGGCGAGCGTGACGCCTCGCCGCTGACCACGCCGGAGGACAAGGCCGGGCTCAAGGCGCGCCTGCTGGCCCATTGCGACACGATCGCCCACCCCGATATCAAGACGCTCTACCGCCGTGAACTGCTGGATCGCTTTGGCGAACTGGCCTTTACCCGGCGCGAGCGCCCTGCCTTCACCCCGCGCCAGGGTGGCACGTTCCAGCCGCGCCAGGGCCGCGGGCCGTGGAAGCCGGCACCCCCGCCCCTGCCCGCCGCCACGGCCAGCCGCCTCTCGGCCAAGGTCGGTTCAGGCGACGCGCTGCTGGCGGCGGTTCTGGCCGGGCTGGTGGTGCATCCCGCCGCGCTGGCCCGCCATGGCGAGGCGCTGGCGCGCGTCCACCCCGCGCAGGCCGGCATGGCCGCGCTGCTCGATGCGCTGCTGGCCTTTGCCGAATCGGGCGCGCCGCTTGAAAGCACGGCCTTGCGCCCCATATTGCTGGAGCGGCAGCTAGAGGTGCCGTCGGCAGACGATTACGATGGCCTGCGATTCGGCTTCCTTTCGGAAACGAGCGCCACCGCGCTTGACGAACTGGCCGAAGCGATCGAGCTGATTGTCGATCTTCCGGCGGTGGAATCGGCGCTGGCGCGAGCGACAGAGCGCCTGGAAAACGACTTTTCCGAGGATAGCTTTGCCGAACAACAACGATTGCTGCAACGAAGGCTGGCTTTGCTGGCCAGGTTGGGGCAAATGGGTCGCACTCGTGCATCGTTATAATAGGAACATATGGATCGCCCGAGACCGGATGCGATCCTGGCCTGGGCACCGATGGGGCCCAATGCGGCACGACGTCAAAGGGTGGTATCGGGGTTAATGGCTTCCAACGACAAGACCGATAGCGGCGATGCACCGCTGATCGACCTTAACGAGGCTTCGATCAAGAAGCTGATCGCGCGCGCCAAGCGTCGCGGCGTCATCACGTATGACGAGCTGAACGAAGCTTTGCCGCAAGACCAGATGTCCTCCGAGCAGATCGAGGACATCATGGCCGCGATCTCGGAAATGGGCGTCAACATCGTCGAGAGCGACGAGGACGCGGTCGATCCCGAAGAGCGCGAGGCTGAGGAAGCCGAAGACAACGACACCGGGATGGACGACCGCCCGGTAGTTGAAAAGCGCAAGGAAACCATCGAACGCACCGACGATCCGGTGCGCATGTACCTGCGCGAAATGGGCGCGGTGGAACTGCTCAGCCGCGAGGGCGAAATCGCCATTGCGAAGCGCATCGAAGCCGGCCGCGACACCATGATCATGGGCCTGTGCGAAAGCCCGATTACCTTCCACGCCATCATCCAGTGGTCCGAAGCGCTCAACGCGGGCGAAATGCAGCTGCGCGAGATTCTCGATCTCGATGCCATGCTGTCCAAGGAACCGCAGCCCGAGAACCTGTCCGAAGACGGCGAGGAAGCCGACGGCGAAATCAGCGAGGCCACCGCTGGCCCTTCCTTCAAGGAAGAGGAAGACGTCGAGGAAGAGGAAACCGAGGACGAGGACGACGAGCTGCGCGAGCGCCGCGCCCGTCCGGCGGAAGAGGAAGAGGAAGACAACACCCTTTCCCTCGCCCAGATGGAAGCCACGCTCAAGCCTGCCGCGCTGGAGCGTTTTGCCGAAATCACCAGCCTGTTCCGCGCCTTTGAAAAGCTCCAGGGCGAGCGTCTTGACGCGCTGGGCCTGGGCCTGCCGTTCTCGGCCGCCAAGGAAACCGAATATCACAAGCTGCGCGAGGAACTGACCGCGCAGGTGGAAAGCGTGCAGTTCCACGCTTCCAAGATCGAATACCTGGTCGACAACCTCTATGCGTTCAACCGCCGGCTGACCACGCTGGGCGGGCAGATGCTGCGCCTGGCCGAGCGCCACAAGGTGAGCCGCAAGGACTTCCTCGATCACTACGTCGGGCGCGAGCTGGACGAAGGCTGGTTGCAGTCGCTCGCCACGCGCGACAAGAAGTGGGCGGCCTTTGCCGCCACCGAAGCGGGCGCGGTCGAACGCATCCGCGCCGAAGTGGCCGACATTGCCTCGGCCACGGGCATGCAGCTGGCCGAGTTCCGCCGCATCGTGAACATGGTCCAGAAGGGTGAGCGCGAGGCGCGCATCGCCAAGAAGGAAATGGTCGAAGCGAACCTGCGCCTCGTGATCTCGATCGCCAAGAAGTACACCAACCGCGGCCTGCAGTTCCTGGACCTCATCCAGGAAGGCAATATCGGCCTGATGAAGGCGGTGGACAAGTTCGAGTACCGCCGCGGCTACAAGTTCAGCACCTATGCCACCTGGTGGATCCGCCAGGCGATCACCCGCTCGATCGCCGACCAGGCGCGCACCATCCGCATTCCGGTGCACATGATCGAGACGATCAACAAGCTGGTTCGCACCAGCCGCCAGTTCCTGCACGAGCAGGGCCGCGAGCCCACGCCCGAGGAAATGGCCGAGCGCCTGTCGATGCCGCTCGAAAAGGTGCGCAAGGTGATGAAGATCGCCAAGGAGCCGATCAGCCTCGAAACGCCGATCGGCGACGAGGAAGATTCGCACCTGGGCGATTTCATCGAGGACAAGAACGCGATCATCCCGGTGGATGCGGCCATCCAGGCCAATCTCAAGGAAACCGTCACCCGCGTTCTGGCCAGCCTGACCCCGCGCGAGGAACGCGTGCTGCGCATGCGGTTCGGCATCGGCATGAACACCGATCACACGCTGGAAGAAGTTGGCCAGCAGTTCTCGGTGACGCGCGAACGCATTCGTCAGATCGAAGCCAAGGCGCTGCGCAAGCTCAAGCACCCGAGCCGCAGCCGCAAGATGCGCTCGTTCCTCGATCAGTAAGCCCTGCGGCACTGCCGCAAGCGCGCTACGCCAAGAGAGGCGCCCGGCTCCGGCCCGGCGCCTCTTTTCGTCTGGTCGCGATGTGTTGCAATGCGGCATCAGTATCAACTGAAACCGACACACCCTTGCATTAGTCTGACACAGGCTTGACACAAAACGCTAATAGCCCGGCCGGATCACACAACAGCGGCAAAGACCGCGTCCTTTCCGTCAGGGGAAATTCCATGCGTACCACCCGTTTCGCTTCCGCCATGCTGGCGGGGGCCGCCTTTGCGGCCATCGCACCTGCCGCCTTTGCCCAGGATGCTGCACCCGCTGCGCCCGCCGCCGCCGCTGCTGACGATGCCGGCAATGCCATCGTCGTGACGGCAGAGCGCCGCCAGGAAAACATCATGTCGGTGCCGGTGTCGGTGGCCGTGATGAAGCCCGAACTGCTGCACAACCTTCAGGCCGCCGGCGCTGACACGCTGCTCTCGCTCGCTGGCCGCGTGCCCAGCCTCAACGTCGAATCGACCACGGGCCGCATCTTCCCGCGCTTCTACATCCGCGGCCTTGGCAACATCGACTTCTACCTCGGCGCTTCGCAGCCGGTGTCGGTGATCCAGGACGACGTGGTGATGGAGCACGTGGTGCTCAAGTCCAACCCGGCGTTCGACATCGCCCAGGTGGAAGTGCTGCGCGGCCCGCAGGGTTCGCTGTTCGGCCGCAACACCACGGCCGGTATCGTCAAGTTCGACACCGCCCAGCCCACCGCAACCTGGGCCGGCCAGGCCAGCGCCAGCTGGGGCAGCCGCAACAGCGTGAACATCGACGCCGGCGTCGGTGGTCCGCTGACTTCTGACGGCCGCGTCAGCTTCCGCCTGTCGGGCCTGTACCAGCACCGCGACAACTGGATCAACAACACCTACACCGGCGTCAGCGACGACGGCACCAAGCCCGGCAACAACGTCATGGGCGGATTCAACGAGCGCGACGTGCGCCTGCAGCTGCTGGCCCAGCCGACCGAAACCCTGTCGCTGCGCCTGTCGGGCCACTATCGCGATTACGACGGCAGCGCCTCGATCTTCTACCGCGGTTCGATCCAGAAGGGCACGCACACCGTGCCGCAGAACCTGGACCTGACCAACGTGGCCTATGACGAAGGCGGCAACAACCCGCAGGCCTACAAGACCAAGGGCGTCTCGCTCAAGGCCGTGCAGGACATCGGCAGCATGACGCTGACCTCGATCACGGCCTATGAAGCGTCGCACGGTTCGAGCCGGGGTGACACCGACGGCGGTGCGGCGGCCAACTTCGGCGGCGCCGGCTTTGGCGAATCGCGCGGCGTGCTGCGCAGCCTCAACCAGTGGAGCCAGGAAGTGCGCCTGGCGAGCCCCGACGCGGCCCGTTTCAAGTGGCAGCTCGGCGGCATCTACTTCGACTCGCGCGATTACACCGAGTTCGACCAGCGCGGCTACTTCCTCAACGCTGGCGCGCCGGGTGCAAACCCCAACAACTGGGTGCTGCTGCACAACGTCAACACCAGCTGGGCGGTGTTTGGCCAGGCCAGCTATGACCTGACCGAAAAGCTGCGCTTCACCGCCGGCGCGCGCCTGTCCAACGACACCAAGACCACCACCCTGCTCAAGACGGCCGATACGGCCGCCGGCGTGGTGACCTTCCCGGCCACGGCACCGCGCAACGTGCGCCTGTCGGACACGCAGCCGAGCTTTGACGCCAGCCTGCTCTATCGCGCCAATTCCGACCTGTCGTTCTTTGCCCGCGTGGCGCGCGGCTTCCGTGGCCCGACGATCCAGGGTCGCTCGGCCGTGTTCAATTCGCCGTTCACCACGGCCAATTCGGAAAAGAACACCTCGTGGGAAGCCGGCATCAAGAGCGCCTGGCTGGATAACGCGCTGACGTTCAACCTCACCGGGTTCTACTACACCGTCACCGACATCCAGTTGAACGGCAACGACAGCAATGGCAGCGGCGTGCTGTTCAATGCCGACAAGGCCGTGGGCTATGGCGCCGAAGCGGAAGTGGGCCTGCGTCCGTCGAAGAACCTGCGCTTCGACATTGGCGTGAGCGTGCTGCACACCGAGGTCAAGGACCCCAACGTGTTTGCCCAGGCCGGTTCGGCTGGTGGCGTGCTGTCGGAAACCGTGCTCAACCCGGTCAACAAGGTCGGCGCGAACTACTTTGCGCAGATCAACGGCAATTCGCTGCCCAACGCGCCGCGCTTCAACCTCAACCTGTCGGGCCGGTACGACCTGCCGCTGAACGACGACTTCAAGGCGTTCGTCGGCGCAGACTTCAACCTGCAGGGCTATACCATGTACGTGCCCTACAAGACGGTGGAATACACCTCTGACGGCAACTACGAGCTGGGCGCCAAGGCCGGCTTCGCGTTTGGTCGCTACGAGTTGGCGGTGTTCGCCCGCAACCTGACGAACAAGCGCAACCTGGTCGGCGTGATCGACACCTCCAACTATCGCGCCGGGATCTACAACGATCCGCGCACGATCGGTGTCTCGTTCAGCGGTTCGTTCCGCTGATCGCATCGCACAGCATGACAATCGGGACGGGGTGGCAGCGATGCCGCCCCGTTTCGTGTTATGGCAGCCCGAATAAATCCTTTTGACACTGGGCTTTCCGCCCTTGACCGGCCCGCAACAAGGCGCAACGAACAGAACCGCGACACCGGCTTTCGCCCGGCTTGTCCTCCGGGAGTTTCCGCCAATGTTGCCTGCCCGCCAAACCGTTGCCCTTGCCGCCCTGGCCCTCGCCCCGCTGGCCAGCGCCGTGGCCCTGCCCGCTGCCGCGCAGGCGCAGACGGCGCCGCCCCCGGCGGCACGCCCGCTCGATCCTGCCGATCTGCAAGTGGCCAGCCAGATCATCGCGGTTATCCTGCCGCCCGAACAGCGGGTGGCAATTGTCGAGCGCGTCACCAAGACGATGATGGGCGCCATGCAGGGCAACATGGCCGGCATCATGGGCGTGGACGATCCCGGCTTGCAGCAGATCTTCGCGCGCATGTTCGAAACGATGCCCGCGGCGATGCGCCCGGCGATGGAGCGCCGCATGCCCGAACTCGTTGATGCCATGACCCGCGCCTATGTCCGCCATTTCTCGCACGAAGACCTTCGCGCCATTCTGGCCTTCGCCCAGACGCCGGCAGGTAGCCACTATCTCTCGCGCTCGGCCGACCTGATGCAGGATCCTGACGTGGTTACCGTGATGACCGCGATGAACCGCGACGGGATGGAAGTGGGCATGGGCATGGCCAAGAATCTCAAGGCAGAGCTGACCACCTACCTGACCCAGCACCCCGACGTGGCCAAGAAGATCGCCGCTGCCCACGCCGGGCAATGAGAGGCGACGGGTGGGCTGCCGCGCCGGGCTGCCCACCCATCTGGGCAAAGGGTGCATCATAAGGCCAATTAATCTGGCATAGCGCGCGCAATGGGTTTAGGGGGACGCCAGAACCCCCACCATAGGCAACCGGAACCGCTATAAACCATGCGCATTGCCATTGCTTCCGATCACGCCGCGCTGGCGCTCAAGGCCGATCTTGTCCAGTGGCTGGGCGAGCTGGGCCACGATGTGGCCGACCTTGGCCCCTATAACGGCGACAGCGTCGACTATCCCGATTACGGGTACAAGCTGGCCAGCGCCATGGCCGCCGGCGAAGCCGAACGCGGCATCGCGCTGTGTGGCTCGGGCATCGGTATTTCCATTGCCGTCAACCGCAACCCGGCCGTGCGCTGCGCCCTGGTGGGTGAGCCGTTTTCGGCCAAGCTTTCGCGTGAGCACAACGATGCCAACGTGCTGGCCATGGGCGCCCGGCTGACCGGGCTCGACATGGCCAAGGCCTGCGTCGAGGCGTTCCTCGCCACGCCCTTTGCCGGCGACCGCCACGTGCGCCGCGTTACCAAGCTTTCCAATCCAGCCCTCTGATCCAGGAGCCACACCCGATGTCCACCGCTGCCACCGCATCGCCGGAAGTCCGCACGGCAGGCTTCTTCACCGAGCATCTCGCCTCGGCCGATCCCGAAATCTTCGCCGCCATCCAGGGTGAACTCAAGCGTCAGCAGACCAAGATCGAGCTGATCGCCTCGGAAAACATCACCAGCCTCGCCGTGCTTGAAGCCACCGGCTCGGTGCTGACCAACAAGTATGCCGAAGGCTATCCGGGCAAGCGCTATTACGGCGGCTGCGAATATGCCGACGTGGTTGAAAACCTGGCGATCGAACGCGCCAAGCAGCTGTTCGGCTGCAATTTCGCCAATGTGCAGCCCAATTCGGGCAGCCAGATGAACCAGGCCGTGTTCCTGGCGCTGCTGCAGCCGGGCGACAGCTTCATGGGCCTCGATCTCAACTCGGGTGGCCACCTTACCCACGGTTCGCCGGTCAACATGAGCGGCAAGTGGTTCCACCCCATTCCCTATGGCGTGCGCGCCGACGATCACCAGATCGACATGGACGAAGTGGCCCGCTTGGCGCGCGAGCACAAGCCCAAGCTGATCATCGCGGGCGGCACCGCCTATTCGCGCACTTGGGACTGGCAGGCGTTCCGCGCCATTGCCGATGAAGTGGGCGCGTATCTGCTGGTCGACATGTCGCACATTTCCGGCCTGGTCGCCGGTGGCGCGCACCCCTCGCCGATCCCGCATGCCCATGTCGTGACCACCACCACGCACAAGAGCCTGCGCGGCCCGCGTTCGGGCGTCATCCTCACCAACGACGAGGCGCTGGCCAAGAAGTTCAACACCGCCGTGTTCCCCGGCCTGCAGGGTGGCCCGCTGGTCCACGTGATCGCGGCCAAGGCCGTGGCCTTTGCCGATGCGCTGCGCCCCGAATTCAAGGCCTATGCCCACCAGGTCGTGGCCAATGCAAAGGCGCTGGCGGAAAGCCTCAAGGATGCCGGGCTCGGCATCGTTTCGGGCGGCACCGACAACCACCTCATGCTGGTGGACCTGTCAGCCAAGGACGTGACCGGCAAGGCCGCTGAAAAGGGCCTCGATCGCGCCTGGCTCACCTGCAACAAGAACGGCGTGCCGTTCGACAAGCGCTCGCCCTTCGTCACCTCGGGTATCCGCCTGGGTACGCCGGCCGGCACCACGCGCGGTTTCCGCGAGGCAGAGTTCCGCCAGATCGGCCAGCTGATCGCCCAGGTGGTCGATGGCATGGCCCGCAATGGCGAAGAAGGCGACGGCCAGGTGGAACAGCGCGTGCGCGACGCCGTGGCGGACCTCTGCGCGCAGTTCCCCATCTACCCGGAGCTTTGAGCGTTTGCGTTGCCCGTTCTGCGCCCATGACAACAGCCAGGTGAAGGACAGCCGGCCGACCGAGGACAACACCTCGATCCGCCGGCGGCGCCAATGCGAAAGCTGCGGCGCCCGCTTCACCACGTTCGAACGCGTGCAACTGCGCGAGGTTCTGGTGGTGAAGAACAAGGGCGATGGCAGCGAGCCGCGCCGCGAGCCGTTCGATCGCACCAAGATCGAACAGTCCGTCGCGCTCGCCTGTCGCAAGCGCCCGGTGACGCAGGAACGCCTGGATCAGCTGGTCACCGGCATCCAGCGCCAGATCGAGACCATGGGCGATGGCGAGGTCGCCTCCAAGGTGATCGGCGAGATGGTCATGGATGCGCTGCGCCAGCTCGACAGCGTCGCCTATATCCGCTTTGCCAGCGTCTATCGCGATTTTTCCGAAGCCCGTGATTTCGAGGAATTTGCCTCTTCCATCCAGGAAGTGGCCAAGTAACCCATGCCTGCACAGCCCGTTATCGTTCTCGTGCGCCCGCAATTGGGCGAAAACATCGGCAAGGCCGCGCGCGCCATGCTCAATTTTGGCCTGCCCGACATGCGCCTGGTATCGCCGCGCGATGGCTGGCCCAATCCCGCCGCCGGCCCGGCCGCCTCTGGCGCCGACGTGGTGCTGGAACGGGCTCAGGTCTATGAAACGCTGGCCGATGCCGTGGCCGATTGCGCCCATGTCTATGCCACCACCGTGCGCAAGCGCGGGGTGACCAAGCCGGTGGTGACGCCCGAGGAAGCGGCCCGCGCGATCGTGGTCGAGGAAGGCCGCAGCGCGCTGGTGTTCGGGCCAGAGCGTTCGGGCCTGGAAACCGATGACGTTGCCCTGGCGCGCACCATCCTGACCGTGCCGATCAACCCCGAATTCGGCTCGCTCAACCTGGCCCAGGCAGTGATCCTGTGCGCCTATGAATGGTCCAAGCACCAGAACGCCGCCGGCGCCCTGGTGCAGCCCACGGTCGAAGACATGCTGCCCCCTGCCCCGCAGGAAGACTTTGAAGGCATGTTTTCCCAGCTGTGCGGCCTGTTGGAACCGCGCGGCTATTTCATGCCCGAAGACCGCGCGGCGGCCACGCGCCGCACGCTGCGCACCATGCTGACCAAGCCGGGCTGGAATCATCTCGAAATCCGCACGCTGCGCGGGGTGCTGTCTGCCATGCGCCGCGCGCCAGGCAGCAAGCCCGGCACCGAGCCTCGCGGGGAATAAGCTTTTCCCTTGACTCTGCGGGCGTGTCCTGTTCTAGGCGCGCCTTCGCAATTGGCCCCACACGTCCGGTGAAGTGGTGGCCGCATCCCGACAATTGGCGGGATGGTGCGGTTCCGGGCATCAGCCGGGAGGGCATCGGCCTTCCCCAGACCAAACGCTAGTTGAAAGGAACGAACGCGTGTCGAAGCGCCATTCGTCCAAGTACAAGATTGACCGTCGCCTTGGTGAAAACCTGTGGGGCCGCCCCAAGAGCTCGGTGAACCGCCGCTCGTATGGCCCGGGCCAGCACGGCCAGCGCCGCAAGAGCAAGGTTTCCGACTTCGGCATCCAGCTGCGCGCCAAGCAGAAGCTCAAGGGCTACTACGGCGACGTGACCGAAAAGCAGTTCAAGCGCACCTATCAGGAAGCGTCGAACATGAAGGGCGATACCGGTCAGAACCTGATCGGCCTGCTCGAACAGCGCCTCGACATGGTCGTGTACCGCGCCAAGTTCGCGCCGACCATCTTTGCGGCTCGCCAGATCGTTTCGCACGGCCACATCCGCGTCAACGGCGTGAAGTGCAACATCGCCAGCCGCCGCGTGCGCCCCGGCGACGTGCTCACCCTGGGCACCAAGGCCAAGGAAATGGCCCTGATCGCCGAAGCGCAGGCTCTGCCGGAACGCGAAGTGCCTGACTACGTCGCCCAGGAAGGCGCCGACAAGGTCACCTTCGTGCGCGTGCCGACGCTCGACGAAGTGCCCTATCCGGTGAAGATGGAACCGAACCTGGTCGTCGAATTCTATTCGCGCTGATCGGTCGGTCCTCACGGACGAGACAAACGGAAAAGGCGGGGCTTTCACCCCGCCTTTTTTGTTGCCCGCCAAACGCGGCCAAACCGTATGCCCGATGCGCAGGTGCGCACCGGGCAGAACGCCGCGTGATCAGGCCTTCTTTTCGAAAGCCACGGTGATCTTGAGGCGCACTTCGTCGCTGACGAAGGGCACATACTTGCTCACGCCGAAATCCGAACGCTTGAGCGTGCCGGTGGCGCCAAAGCCCACGGTGAAGGCCTTGCTCATCGGGTTGGAGCCAGCGCCGCCAAACGTGGCGTCGAGCGTGACGGGCTTGGTCACGCCGTGCATCGTCAGGTCACCCTCGATCCGCGCGGTGCGATCGCCGGTCGGCACCACCTTGTGCGAGACGAAGCGGATGGTGGGATACTTGGCAGCGTCGAACCAGTCGGCGCTCTTGAGTTCACCATCGAGCGTGGCGTTGGTGGTGGAGATTGCCGAAACCGGCAGCGCCACGTCCAGCGTGGTGGCACCCAGGTTGGCCGGGTTGAGCGTCATCGTGCCGGTCGCGCCGGGGATCACGCCGAAAAAGTCGTTGAAGCCAAAGTGGCTGACGGTGAATTCGGCCAGGGTGTGGTGGGTTTCCACCTGATAGGTGCCAGCCGGCACGGCCGAAGGCGCGGCAGTGGCCTGCGCGGCGACCAGCGCCGGCGCGGCCAGGGCAGGAACGGCAAGAGCCAGGGCCAGAGCGGCGAAAGTCTTGGTACGTGTCATGACAGGGATCGTCCTTGTTGCAATGATCAGCGGTGAAATGATCGGGCGCAAGATGGCGTTTCCACCATCAGATGATAATACGCCAAGCATGAGATTATCCTTTTACCCAGGGTGCGAAATCAGTGGCTGACCGCTTGACCGGAATCGAGGTGTTCGTCGAAGCGATGCGGCTGGGCGGCCTCTCTGCGGCCGCCCGCGCCCTGCACATGTCGCCGGCGATGGCGGCCAAGCACCTTTCCGCGCTGGAGGCGCGGCTGGGCACCACGCTGGTCCACCGTACCACGCGGCGCCTGTCGCTGACAGAGGCGGGCGCAGCTTACCTCGACAAGGCGGAACGCGTACTGGCCGACTTGCGCGAGGCCGAAGCAGAAGCAGCCGCGCAAAGCGTGGCGATCGAAGGGCTGCTGCGGGTGAGCGCCCCGATGTCGTTCGGCGTGCTGCACATCGCGCCCTTGGTCGCCGCCTTCAACCAGCGCTATCCCGGCATTACCGTGGAACTGGGGATGAGCGATCGCCAGGTCGATCTGGTGGAAGAACGCTGGGACATGGCCATCCGCATCGGCCGCCTGGTCGGCAGCAGCCTGGTGGCGCGCAAACTGGCCGACATGCATCTGGTGGTCTGCGCCTCCCCTGCCTACCTCGCCCAGCGCGGCACCCCCAGCCAGGTCAGCGATCTGGTGCAGCATGATTGCCTGGGCTTCACCCTGACCCGGTTTGGCCAGCACGTCTGGCGCTTTGGCCTGGATGGCACGATCCACCAGCCAGTGCGCGGCACCTTGCAGGCTGACAATGGCGACGTGCTGGTGGAAGCGGCGGCAGCAGGGCTTGGCCTGGTCTATGGTCCACGCTTCATCGCCGCGCGTGCCCTGCGCGAAGGGCGGCTGGTAGAGGTGGTGCTGGACCAGCCGCTGGCGGGGCTCGGCGCCGTCCATGCGATCACCCATCCCTCGCGCCGGCCGGCCGCCAAGACCCGCGCCTGGATCGAATTCCTCGCCGCCACGGTGCCCGCGATGGCCGCCGAATGGTAGACACAATAAAGCAATATTTTCAGCCGTTTCCCGCAACAAACGGATCGTCGCAAATTGCGCATGAACGCAGCAGAAAATGGGAACAGCATCGCGCCGCCAGCATTATCGCAGCATGCTGATGTATCGCTTCGTCACGCCGCACCGTTGCGGCAAATGGTATCCTGATCTGGAAACAGCGAAGGCCCAGGCCAGCGCCATCGGCGCCGGCTTTCTCGACACCCGGACCGGCGAATTCGCGCAATATCCCGGCACCCGGCTCGAAACCGAGGTGGTGATGACGCCGCAACCGCAGATCGCGGCCTGACGGCCCGACGGCTTACTCCCGGTTGAAATAGTCCCGGCGGAAATCGGCGGCGAACGCGGTAAAACGATCTTCGGCGATCGCCGCGCGCATACCAGCCATCAGCTGCTGGTAGAACGACAGGTTGTGTTCGGTCAGCAGCATGGCGCCCAGCATTTCGCCAGCCTTGTGCAGGTGATGCAGATAGGCGCGGCTGTATTTGGCGCAGACCGGGCACGTGCAGCGCGGGTCCAGCGGGCCGGTATCTTCGGCGTGGCGGGCATTGCGCATGTTGATCGGCCCGTTCCAGGTAAAGCCCTGCCCGTTACGGCCCGATCGCGTGGGCAGCACGCAATCGAACATATCCACCCCGCGCTCCACCGCGCCGACCAGGTCATCGGGCTTGCCCACGCCCATCAGGTAGCGCGGGCGATCGGCCGGCAATTGCGACGGCGCAAAATCGAGCGTGGCGAACATCGCCTCCTGCCCCTCGCCCACCGCCAGGCCGCCGATGGCATAACCGTCAAAGCCGATATCGCGCAGGGCATCGGCACTGGCCTGGCGCAGCCCTTCATCAAGCGCGCCTTGCTGGATGCCGAACAGCGCCGAACGCGCGGCATGCTCTTCCCCGCTGTCGAAACCGGCGCGGCTGCGGCGGGCCCAGCGCATCGACATTTCCATCGAGCGGGCGATCACGTCGCGCGGCTGATCGGCACGCGGGCATTCGTCGAATGCCATCACGATGTCGGAGCCCAGCAAGCGCTGGATTTCCATCGAGCGTTCGGGCGAGAGCATGTGACGCGAGCCATCGAGGTGGCTGGCGAACGTGACGCCTTCCTCGGTGATCTTGCGCAGGTCTGACAGGCTCATCACCTGATAGCCACCGCTGTCGGTGAGGATCGGGCGATCCCAGCCCATGAACGCGTGGAGACCACCCAGCCGCGCCATGCGTTCGGCGCCGGGGCGCAGCATCAGGTGATAGGTGTTGCCCAGGATAATGTCGGCGCCGGTGCGGCGTACGTCTTCCACCTTCATTGCCTTGACCGTGGCCGCCGTGCCCACCGGCATGAACGCCGGCGTGCGGATCTCGCCCCGCTTCATCTGGATGGTGCCGGTGCGGGCCTTGCCACTGGTGGCGTGAATCTGGAACGAAAAGCGGGTCATCGGGGGCGGGCAATCATCCGGGGCAAAAGAACAGTTGCGGCCCTTAGGCGCAAACGCCAAGGCGTGCAAATGTCGCTGTTTCACCTTGCTCTTGCCGCTGCCCAGACGCCCGCGTTCACGCCGACGCCGTGGATGTATCCGGTACTGACCGCGATTGCCGTGATCACCGGCCTGGTCGATGCCATTGCCGGTGGCGGCGGGCTGATCATGATGCCCGCGCTGATCACGGTGGGCCTACCGCCGCACCTGACGCTGGGCACCAACAAGATCCAGTCGATGTGCGGCACGACGATGGCCACCTGGCGCTATCACCGCGCCGGGCTGTTCACCCTGGCCGGCAATGGCGTGCTGGTGGCCGTCACGTTTGCCGGCGCGCTGATCGGCGCACTGGTGATCCAGCATTTCAAGCCACAGGTGCTCTCGCTGATCGTGCCGGTGCTGCTGATCGGCGTGGCGCTTTACACCGTGCTTTCTCCGCGCATGGACGATGGCGACCGCCACGATCGCCTCGGCGCGCGCAAGTTCCTGCCAGTTGCGGGCGGCGTGGGCTTCTATGACGGGTTCTTCGGCCCTGGCGCCGGGCAATTCTACACCACCACCCTGGTGGCCCTGCGCGGCATGGGGCTGACCCGCGCCACCGGACTGACCAAGCTGCTCAACGTGACCAGCAACCTGGCCAGCGTGATCGTCTTTGCCCTGGGCGGCCATGTGCTGTGGCTGCTGGGCCTGTGCATGGGCGCCGGGGCGATGACCGGTGCCATCATCGGCAGCCACTTTGCCACCCGCTTTGGCGCCCGGCTGATCCGCCCGTTGCTGATCGTGGTCAGCCTGGCCCTGACCGGGCGGCTGGTGTGGCAGTGGTTTGCCGGCTGATTACGGCACCAACAGTGAACTGTCGCCGTAGCTGTAAAAGCGATAGCCGGTGGCGATGGCATGGGCATAGGCCGCCTGCATCGTGTCCAGTCCCATCAGCGCCGAAACCAGCATGAACAGCGTGGACTTGGGCAGGTGGAAATTGGTCATCAGCCCGTCGATCGCCTTGAAGCGATAGCCCGGGGTGATAAAGATCGCGGTATCCCCTTCGAACGGATGGATCGTGCGCGCGTCGTCGGCTGCGCTTTCCAGCAGGCGCAGCGAAGTGGTGCCCACCGCGATGATGCGCCCACCGGCCGCGCGTGCGGCGTTGAGCCGGGCCGCGGTTTCGGGCTCGATCCGGCCCCATTCGGCATGCATCTGGTGATCGGCGGTGTCATCGGCCTTGACCGGGAGGAACGTGCCCGCCCCCACATGCAGCGTGAGCGTTTCATGAGCGATGCCGGCGTCGGCCAGCCCCGCCATCAGCTCTGGCGTGAAATGCAGCGCGGCGGTGGGCGCGGCAACGGCCCCGTCCTTTTGCGCGAACATCGTCTGGTAATCCTGGCGATCCTGGGCGTCGGTCTCGCGCTTGCCGGCGATATAGGGCGGCAGCGGCATGCGGCCGGCCCGTTCCAGCAGCACTTCCACCGGCTCATCCCCGGGGAAGAACAGCGTCCAGCTGCCATCGGCATGGCGCGCCTCGGCCGTGGCGGAAACGCCGGCGCCGAAATCGATCACGTCATCGGCACGCAGCCGCTTGCCATTGCGGATGAAGGCCTGCCAGCGGCGCAGGTCGAGCCGCTTGTGCAGCGTGGCGCCCACCCGCGCCTCTCCCCGGCGGCCTTCGAGTTGCGCCGGAATGACGCGGGTATCGTTGAACACCAGCACATCGCCGCGGCGCAGCAGGCTGGGCAGATCGCGCACCACATGGTCGCTCAGCGGCTGCCCGCCGGCCACATGCAGCAGCTTGGCCGCATCACGCGGGCGAGCCGGGCGCAGGGCGATATTTTCGGGCGGCAGTTCGAAATCGAATAGGTCAACACGCATGGCGAGCGCGCTAGCCGCAGCCGTGGCACAGGGCAAGCACATGACGCCACCGGCTCCCCATCCTCTTTAGAGGAGGGGGTTGGGGGTGGTGGATGCGTAGCGCCAGGCTTCGCACCACCCCCGGCCCCTCCTCTAAAGAGGAGGGGAGATAAGCAGCCTAAATCGTCCCCAGGCCCGCTCAGTTGGTGCGCGACTTGCTCAGCATGTCGGGCGTGATCGCGCCGGTGGGCACGGCCGCCGGCAAGGCCGGGCGCGGCTTGTTGTCAGCCAGGATCGAGGCCTGGAGGATTTTGGTCGGGTTGCTGGGCGGCTCGCCCCGCACGATCGTGTCCACCGCATCCATCCCGCTGATCACGCGGCCAAAGTTGGTGTACTTGTGATCGAGCGCAAAGCGCGGATAGAACACGATGAAGAACTGGCTGTTGGCCGAATTGGGCTCGTTGGTGCGGGCCATCGACACAGTGCCGCGCATGTGCGGGGCATCGTTGAATTCGGCCTGAAGGTCGGGCAGCTTCGATCCGCCCTGCCCCGTGCCGGTGGGATCGCCGGTCTGCGCCATGAACCCATCGATCACGCGGTGAAAGATGATGCCGTTGTAAAAGCCTTCGCGCGTCAGCGTCTTGATGCGCTCCACATGGTGGGGCGCCCATTGCGGCATCAGGCGGATCAGCACGCGCCCGCCGTTCGACAGGTCGAGCACCAGCACGTTTTCAGGATCGTGGGCCGGATCGGTATCGACGGCATAGGTAATTTCGTGCTGCGGCACGACCTTGTCGATCTTGAACGGCTGCGCCGGGGCCTTTTCCCCACGGCTTTGCGCCATGGCCGGGCCGGACACGACCGCCGAGGCTGCCAGGGCAGCGCAGATCAGGGCCTTGGAAAACGAACGGGCGATCATCAAGCCTGCCACCTTGTTGGAATATGTGAAACGCCGATTAGGCCCGGCGCGCTGACACTGCAATGAACGATTCGGCAATAAACACGCGATCGGCGCGGCGGCATGGCGCGCTCAGTAATCCCCCAGGCGGCCGATGCTGTTTACGCGGGCCACCACATCGTCGCGCACGGTAGGGGTAACGAAGCCGGAAATGTCGCCGCCGAACAGCGCGATTTCCTTGACCAGCTTGGACGCAATCGGCTGCAGGCTGACATCGGCCATCAGAAAGACCGTCTCGATCCGGTCGTTGAGCTGCTGGTTCATCCCGGCCATCTGGTATTCGTATTCGAAATCGGCCACGGCGCGCAGGCCGCGGACGATAACGCTGGCGCCCTGCGCTTCGGCAAACTTCATCAGCAGGGCGTTGAAACCCACCACGCTGACATTGTCGATGCCCTGCTCGTCCAGTTCGCGGCGCACCATGTCCATCCGCTCTTCGGGCGTGAACATCGGGTTCTTGGACGGATTGGTGGTCACGCCCACGATCAACTGGTCCACCAGCTTGGCACCGCGACGGATGATATCGAGATGGCCCAGCGTGATCGGATCAAACGTGCCGGGATAAATGCCCACGCGCTGCGCCATCAGTGATTCCTTTCCACGATGAAGCGCGCGAGTTCGCGCAGCAGGTCTGCCTCACTGCCATGGCTGCCCAGGTGGGCGATTGCCTGGTCGACCAGGATGCGCGCCTGTTCGCGCGCGCGCTCGACACCAAGCAGCGAGACGAAGGTTTCCTTGCCGGCAACGGCATCCTTGCGCAGCGCCTTGCCGGCGGCTGCCTCGTCACCTTCGGCGTCGAGCAGATCGTCCGCGATCTGGAAAGCCAGGCCGATATCGCGGGCATAGCCGCGCAGGTGGGTGCGGCCTTCGGGCGGCAGCCGCCCCAGGATCGCGCCCATTTCCACCGCAGCGGCCAGAAGCGCGCCGGTCTTGAGCTGTTGCAGGCGGGTCACCGTGGGCAGATCGAACGTGGCGGTTTCGGCCACGATATCCATCATCTGCCCGCCGGCCATGCCATTGGTGCCGCTGTTCACGGCCAGGGTACGGATCAGTTCGACCCGCACGAACGGATCGCCGCTCATCGCGGGATCAGACAGGATCTCGAACGCGAAATCGTGCAGCGCATCGCCCGCCAGCACGGCGGTGCCATCGTCGAACGCCTTGTGCACCGTGGGTTTGCCATGGCGCAGATCATCGTTGTCCATGCACGGCAGGTCATCGTGGATCAGCGAATAGACGTGGATCGCCTCCAGCGCGGTCCCTGCCCGCACTGCCACCTGGCGATCGACGCCATACATCGCGGCCGTGGCCGTCACCAGCAGCGGGCGCAGCCGCTTGCCGCCACCGATGGTGGCATAGCGCATCGCTTGCACCAGCCGATCGCGCGGATCACCCGGCAGGGGCAGCAGCGCATCGAAGCTGGCGTCGACATCTGCCTGGATCGCGGCCAGTGCCGGCTTGAGCAGGCCAGGGCTGCCCGTGGGCGCGGTCATCGCGATCAGGCCCCGTCGAACGGCCGGGTTGCTGCCGGCCGCCCTTCGCGATCGGCCACGACCGCCTCGATTCGCGCCTGCGCGGCATCGAGCCGGGCCTGGCAATGCGTGCGCAGGGCCTCGCCCCGGGCATAGAGGTCGATCGATTCGTCGAGCGGAGCCTCGCCACTTTCCAGGCGGCGAACCACCACTTCCAGTTCCTTCAGCGCATCCTCGAAGCTGAGCGCGGCGATATCGGGTGTGCTAGCCATCGCGGCAAGCAATGGCCGCGCCGGCCGGGCCGGTCAAGCGGGGAACGCGTGGCTGTCACCGGCCTTTTGGGGTGTTCTTCCCCTAGCGCAAACGCGCGCACGCGGCTAAGGGCGCTTCCCATGTCCCAGATCACCGCTGAAATCGTCGCCGCTCACGGCCTGTCGGAAGAAGAATACGCCCGCGTGCTCGGCGCGCTGGGGCGCGAGCCCAACCTGGTCGAGCTGGGTATCTTCTCGGTCATGTGGTCAGAGCATTGCTCGTACAAGTCGAGCCGCATCCACTTGAAGAAGCTGCCGACCACAGCGCCGTGGGTGATCTGCGGCCCCGGCGAGAACGCCGGCGTGATCGACATCGGCGATGGCCAGGCCGCCATCTTCAAGATGGAAAGCCACAACCACCCCAGCTACATCGAACCCTATCAGGGCGCGGCCACCGGCGTTGGCGGCATCCTGCGCGACGTGTTCACCATGGGCGCGCGCCCGGTGGCCAACATGAATGCGCTGCGTTTCGGCCGGCCCGATCACCCCAAGATGAAGCACCTGGTCCAAGGCGTGGTGGCGGGCATCGGCGGCTATGGCAACTGCGTGGGCGTGCCCACGGTTGGCGGCGAAACCAATTTCCACAAGGCCTATGACGGCAACATCCTGGTCAACGCGATGACCGTGGGCGTGGCCGATACCGACAAGATCTTTTACTCGGCGGCCACGGGCCTGGGCAATCCCATCGTCTATGTCGGCTCCAAGACCGGACGCGACGGCATCCACGGCGCGACGATGGCCAGCGCCGATTTCGACGAGAAGAGCGATGAAAAGCGCCCGACCGTGCAGGTGGGCGATCCCTTCACCGAAAAGCTGCTGATCGAAGCCTGCCTCGAACTCATGGCCACCGACGCCATCGTCGCCATCCAGGACATGGGCGCAGCCGGCCTCACCTCCTCGTCGGTGGAAATGGCCAGCAAGGGCGGCGCCGGCATCCGCCTCAACATGAACATGGTGCCTTGCCGCGAAGAGGGCATGACGCCCTATGAAATGATGCTCTCGGAAAGCCAGGAGCGCATGCTCATGGTCTTGAAGCCCGGCAAGGAGCCGATGGCCGAGGCGATTTTCCGCAAGTGGGAGCTGGACTTTGCCGTGATCGGCGAAGTGACCGACACCGGCCACATGGTGCTGGAATGGAACGGCGAAGTCGTGTGCGACATTCCGCTCGATCCGCTGGCCGATGATGCGCCGCTCTATGATCGCCCGCACGTGCCCACGCCCAAGCCGGCTGCGCTCGAAGCCCTGCCCGAAAGCGCGGACATCGGTGCTGACCTGGTCACGCTGATCGGCAGCCCGGACCTTGCCAACCGCCGCTGGATTTTCGAGCAATACGACAGCCAGGTCGGCGCCGATACGCTGCAGAAGAGCGGCGGCGATGCGGCCGTGGTACGCGTGCACGGCACCGACAAGGCGCTGGCCATCAGCACCGACTGCACCCCGCGCTATTGCTTTGCCGATCCCTATGAAGGCGGCAAGCAGGCCGTGGCCGAGACGTTCCGCAACATCTGCGCGGTCGGCGCCACGCCGCTCGCCATCACCAACTGCCTCAACTTTGCCAACCCGCAGCGCCCGGAAATCATGGGCCAGATCGTGGGCTGCCTGGAAGGCATGGGCGATGCATGCCGCGCGCTCGATTACCCGATCGTCTCGGGCAACGTCTCGCTCTACAACGAATCCAAGGCCACTGGCGGCGGTTCGGCCATCCTGCCCACGCCGGCCATCGGCGGCGTTGGCCTGATGCTCGATCACACGCGCATGGCAACCGTGGCGTTCAAGGCAGAGGGCGAAACCGTATGGCTGCTTGGCCCCGAAGGCACCCACCTGGGCCAGTCGCTCTATCTGCGCGAAATCCTCGGCCGCGAAGAAGGCCAGGCTCCCGCGGTCGACCTCGCGCTGGAACGCCGCAACGGCGAACTGGTGCGCGAATGGATTGCCGACGGCAAGGTTACGGCAGTGCATGACGTGGCCGATGGCGGCCTGCTCGTGGCGCTCACCGAAATGGCGCTGGCCGGCAACATCGGCGTGACGCTCGATGCCCCGCTCACCACCGCGCAGGCCTTTGGCGAAGACCAGTCGCGCTATGTCGTCACCACGCCGGCTGGCGTGGTGCTTGCCGGCGCCACCAAGCTTGGCACCACCGGCGGCAAGGCAGTGGCCGGCGTGCCGCTTGCCGCCTTGCGCGAAGCGAACGAAGCCTTCTTCCGCGATTGGATGGAAGGCTAAGCCGCCCCTCCACCACCCGCTGCGCGGGTGGTCCCCCTCCCCATCGCTGTGCGACAGAGAGGACCAGATCCTCCCCCACACCGTGGGGGAGGTGGCAGCCCGCAGGGCTGTCGGAGGGGGCTTTTAACGCGCGTGCTTAAGCAGGTCGCGCGGATCGATGCCTTCGGCCTGCCACACGGCATGGGCCTGCTCATACACCACGCCGGGCACGATCCCCAGGCGTCGCCGCGCTTCTTCCAGCGGCAGCGGCAAGAGCGCGACGATCGATTGCTCCATCAGGCGCGGGCAGGATTTGCCCCGCCGCCATGCCTCGCGCACCGCGCCCAGCACCGGCGCCCGGCTGTTGAGGCGCAGATTCATCTGCAGCGCCGCCATCCAGGCGATGAACAGGTGCCCGGGCGCCGGTTGCTGCGGAAAGGTGAAGGCCAGCACGCACGCCTCGCCCAGAGCGTCGCGGCCATAGCCGGTCAGCACATGCAGCAGATCGTGCACATCGCGCAGGCGGTTCATGTACCACTGGAAGCGGTCGTTATAGCGCGGGCGATCGGCAAGGAACCGCTCCGCCTCTTCCACCAGGCCCTGCGCGGTCAGGCCCTCGGCCTCCATGAAATCGCAATAGGCCTGGGCCAGCGAGCCAGCCGGCAGCCGCCACAGCGCCGCGTGATCGTCGAGCACCGCCGGCAGCCACGGCTCGGCCAGCGCCAGGGCATGGCCCTGCGGCGTGGAAAGAAAGGCAGAGCCTGCCCTGCCCCCACCGCGCCAGGGCAAGGCGGCAAAGATGCCGAACACCTCTGCCGTGTTTTCGGTATTGTGCATCAGTCGGCGGAAATGGCGATAGGCAACCAGCGGGCGCAGGCGCGGCTTTTCCCGCGCCGGGTCAAACAGCGGCAGCGCCGCAAAGTCCCCCGCCCGTTGCTCCATCAGTCGATCACCCAATCCTCGCGCGCGATGCCAAACAACTGCAGGATCGATGTCAGGTCACCCCGGTCGATCCAGCCATCTGCGGCCTGCCGCGCCTTGGGCTTGGCATAATAGGCAATGCCGTGGGTGGCGGCCGCGATCATCGGAATATCGTTAGCGCCATCGCCGGTTGCAAGGCTGGCAGTCGCCGGGCCGAGCCGGTCCATCTCCTCGAGCAGCACGGTCTTCTTCACCCCGCTATCGACGATCCCGCCAACCAGCGCGCCGGTAAGGCGCCCGTCGGCGATCTCCAGGCGGTTGCCTACTACGCGGTCAAAGCCGAGTTGCGCTGCCACCGGATCGGCAAACGAATGGAAGCCGCCAGTGACCAGTACGGTGTGGCAGCCGCGCGATTTGAGCGTGGAAACAAGCGTGCGTGCACCGGGCATCGGGCGGATGCGTTCGTCGAGGCACTGCGTGATGGCGGTTTCCGGCAAGTCCTTGAGCAGGCCGACACGCTCGCGCAGGGCGGATTCGAAATCCAGTTCGCCCTGCATGGCGCGTTCGGTGATGGCGGCGATGCGCTCTTTCAAGCCCGCGAAATCGGCGAGTTCATCGATGCATTCGGCACTGATCATGGTCGAATCCATGTCGGACACGAACAGGCGCGGCGTTTCGATCACGCGATCCGACAGCAGGAAATCGCTGGCCGGAAAGCAGGTGTCGAGAATGCCGCGCACCGCGGCGGCATCGCCCGTCGCCACTTCGATTTCCAGGACCGATTCGCAGAAATCGAGCATGCCGGCGCCGGCCACTTCGCCGCCTGCGGCCGTGATCTGCTCCACCGCCCGTGCAAGATTGTCACCAAGCGTCGTCGGGTCTGCTATCAGACGGGCAATGAGCACTGAAACTTCCCTTTCCTGTTCCGGCCAGGACAATCACGCCACCGACAACCGGCCTCGGCTCGCGCTCATTGCAGGGCCAACCGCCAGCGGCAAGAGCGATCTTGCCGTGCGGCTGGCCCTGGCCGAGCAGGCCGCTGGCCGCGCCGCCGTGGTGATCAATGCCGATAGCGCACAGGTCTACGCCGATCTCGCCATCCTCAGCGCCCGCCCTTCACCGGCGGAAATGCAGGGCGTGCCGCACCGCCTGTTCGGCGCCTGGGACGGCCCGCAGGCCTGTTCCGCCGCCGATTGGGCGCTGGCGGCCCAGGCAGAAATCGCCACTGCGCACGCGGCTGGCGCGCTGCCGATCCTGGTCGGCGGCACCGGCCTTTATATCCGCACACTGCTTGATGGGATTGCCCCTATTCCCGCCATTGATCCCGCCATCCGGGCGGTGGTTCGCGTCCTGCCGGTAAGTGAGGCCTATGCCGCGCTGTGTCGCGAAGACCCAGCCCGCGCCGCCGCGCTCAATCCTGGCGACAGCATCCGCATCGCCCGCGCGCTGGAAGTGGTGCGCTCCACCGGCCAGCCGTTGGCCCACTGGCAGGCCCGGCGCGAGGGTGGCATTGCCAACAGCGTGACGCTGCGCCCGCTGGTGCTGCTGCCCGATCGCGCCTGGCTCTATGCCCGCTGCGACCAACGCTTTGCCGCCATGTGGGAACAGGGCGCCCAGGCCGAAGTTGCCGCGCTGCTGGCACGCCAGCTCGATCCCGATCTGCCGGTGATGCGCGCGATCGGCGTGCCCGAGATCGCGGCCTACCTGCGCGGTGAAATCAGCGCCGAATCCGCCATCGCCGCCGGCAGCCAGGCCACCCGGCGCTATGCCAAGCGGCAGTTCACCTGGGCCAAGCACCAGTTTCCCGGCGATTGGCCACGCGACACGCACGAAAATTGCCTTGACAGAACCCGGATAGCATCTTTATTTCAAAACTAGCGGGTTGACACGAATGTTTGTGTCAATTACCAAGCCGTCAATTGCTTGGCTCTTGCCAAGTGCCCGAGTAGGGAGAGACGGCCCGGCGCAGGCAACTGCAGCCGGGCCGCAATTTTTTAGGATTATGGGCCGTTCGCGCGGCCCGGCAAGCAAGGGAACAAGGTCGTGAAAAGCGAGCGCAGCGGCGCTGAAATCCTGGTCGAAAGCCTGGTCGCCAAGGGCGTCGAATTTGTGTTCGGCTATCCCGGCGGCGCGGTACTTCCGATCTATGATGCGCTGTTCGGCGATGAACGCATCCGCCACATCCTCGTCCGCCACGAAGCCGGTGCGGCTCATGCCGCCGAAGGCTATGCCCGCGCCACGGGCAAGCCCGGGGTCGTGCTGGTCACCTCGGGCCCTGGCGCGACCAATGCCGTTACCGGCATTGCCGACGCGTTCCTCGATTCGATCCCGATGGTCGTCATCACCGGCCAGGTGCCCACGGCCCTGATCGGGTCCGACGCGTTCCAGGAAGCCGATACCGTCGGCATCACGCGCCACTGCACCAAGCACAACTACCTGGTCAAAGACCCGGCAGAGCTGGCGACGATCATCGACGAGGCGTTCCGCATCGCCACCGAAGGCCGCCCCGGCCCGGTCGTGGTCGACATTCCCAAGGACGTGCAGATCGCCTCCACCCGCTGGACCGGCCAGGCGACGCAGATGCGCAATCGCTATGCCCCGCAGGTGGAAGCGCCCAGCGACGCGATTGCGCAGGCCGTGGCCATGCTCGCGACGGCCAAGGCGCCAGTGTTCTATACCGGCGGCGGGGTGATCAACTCCGGCCCGGAAGCCGCGCGTCTGCTGCAGGAACTCCAGACGCTCACCGGCGCGCCAGTCACCTCCACGCTGATGGGCCTGGGCGCGTTCCCCGCTGCGCACAAGGATTGGCTGGGCATGCTCGGCATGCACGGCACCTATGAAGCGAACATGGCGATGAACCGCGCCGATCTGGTCGTGTGCATCGGCGCGCGCTTCGATGATCGCGTCACCGGCCGGCTCGACGCATTTTCGCCCGATAGCCGCAAGATCCACATCGATATCGATCGTGCGTCGATCAACAAGACCGTCCGCGTCGATCTGCCGCTGGTGGGCGATTGCGGCCGCGTACTGCACCAGATCATCACCGGCTGGCTCGACGCCGGGCACCAGGCGCAGGATCTGACCGAATGGCATGCGCGCATCAACGGCTGGCGCGCGCGCAACAGCCTGGCCTATCCCAAGCGTACCAATGGCGAGATCATGCCCCAGCTGGCGATCGAGCGGCTCTATGAACTGACCAAGGACCGCGAGCCGATCATCAGCACCGAAGTGGGCCAGCATCAGATGTGGGCGGCGCAGCACTTCCACTTCGATCGGCCCAACAAGTGGTTGACCTCGGGTGGCCTGGGCACGATGGGCTATGGCCTGCCGGCGGCGATCGGCGCGCAGGTGGGCTGCCCCGATGCGCTGGTGATCGATATTGCCGGCGATGCCTCCATCCAGATGAATATCCAGGAGTTGGGCACTGCCACGCAGTTCCGCCTGCCGGTCAAGGTCTTCATCCTCAACAACGAATGGATGGGGATGGTCCGCCAGTGGCAGGAATTGACATATGAAAGCCGCTATTCCAGCTCCTATTCCGATGCCCTTCCCGATTTCGTGAAGCTGGCAGAGGCCTATGGCTGGAAGGGCATCCAGATCGACACGCTCGATCAGCTGGACGACGGCATCCGCGCGATGATCGATCATCCCGGCCCGGTGATTGTCGATTGCCGCGTCACCAAGGAAGCCAACTGCTTCCCGATGATCCCCTCGGGCGCAGCGCATACCGACATGATCCTCTACGGCGACGAAGTGGCCGGCACGATGGATGATGAAGCCAAGGCCCTGGTCTGAAGCCCGATTTGAAGATTGATCCGATGATGAAAATCAAAGCAGAGGCGCAGGAGCGCCACGTCCTGACCATCACGGTCGACAACGAGGCGGGCATCCTGGCCAAGATCGCCGGGCTGTTCACCGCGCGCGGCTACAATATCGACAGCCTGACGGTGGCCGACATCACCGACGAGCACGACGTCAGCCGCATCACCATCGTGACCCACGGGCCGCCGGCGGTGATCGACCAGATCCATGCCCAGCTCGAACGCCTGGTGCCGGTGCACAAGGTGACCGACCTGACCGAGGTTGGCCCTTATGTCGCGCGCGAACTGGCGCTGATCAAGGTGGCCGGCAAGGGCGAAAACCGCGTGGAGGCCCTGCGCCTTGCCGAGGTGTTTCGCGCCAACGTGGTCGACACCACCACCTCCAGCTTCATTTTCGAACTGACCGGCGCGCCCGACAAGATCGATACCTTCGTCAGCCTGATGAAGGAACTGGGCCTTGTCGAAGTGGGCCGCACCGGCATCGTCGGCATGATCCGCGGCGCCGAGGCCGCCTGACCCTTTTTCCATCGCTGTTTGCACAAACCCTGCGTCCACCACTGCGCTAATTCGGCCTGAGGGATGCCCGTTGCGGCAGGACGACCAACCAAGGACGAGTACCATGAAGGTTTACTACGACGCCGATTGCGATCTCAATCTGATCACCGGCAAGAAGATCGCCATCCTGGGCTATGGCAGCCAGGGCCATGCCCACGCGCAGAACCTGCGCGATTCGGGCATCAAGGAAGTGGCCATTGCCCTGCGTCCCGGTTCGGCCAGCGCCGCCAAGGCCGAAGCCGCCGGCTTCAAGGTTCTGCCCAACGCCGAAGCCGCCGCCTGGGCCGACATCCTGATGATCCTGGCGCCCGACGAGCACCAGGCTGCCATCTATGCCGACGACATCCACGCCAACCTGCGCCCCGGCGCGGCGCTGGCCTTTGCCCACGGCCTCAACGTGCACTTCGGCCTGATCGAACCGCGCGCCGACGTGGACGTGATCATGGTTGCGCCCAAGGGCCCGGGCCACACCGTGCGCGGTGAATACGTCAAGGGCGGCGGCGTGCCGTGCCTGGTGGCCATCCACCAGAACGCCACCGGCAATGCCCACGACATCGCCCTGGCCTATGCCTCGGGCGTGGGCGGCGGCCGTTCGGGCATCATCGAAACCAACTTCAAGGAAGAGTGCGAAACCGACCTCTTCGGCGAACAGGCCGTGCTGTGCGGCGGCGTGACCCACCTGATCCAGGCCGGTTTCGAAACGCTGGTCGAAGCCGGCTATGCCCCGGAAATGGCCTATTTCGAATGCCTCCACGAAACCAAGCTGATCGTCGACCTGCTCTATGAAGGCGGCATCGCCAACATGCGCTACTCGATCTCGAACACTGCCGAATATGGTGACATCGTCACCGGTCCGCGTATCATCACCGCCGAAACCAAGGCGGAAATGAAGCGCGTTCTGGCCGACATCCAGTCGGGCCGCTTCGTCAAGAACTTCGTGCTCGACAACCGCGCTGGCCAGCCCGAACTCAAGGCTGCCCGCAAGGCCGCTGCCGCGCACCCGATCGAAAAGACCGGCGCCCAGCTGCGCGCGATGATGCCCTGGATCGGCGCCAACAAGCTGGTCGACCAATCCAAGAACTGATCGCGCAAAGACCTGCGCCACCGCGCCTTGCCTTGGCAAGTGCGGTGGCGCGGCCTTCCGGCAAAGGGGCCGGCCCGTTTGGCGGGCTGGCCCTTTTTCGTGCGCCCCCTCGCTCTACCGAGCGGTCCACCGGCTCGACGAACTGCATGGCAAAATCGTAAAAATGCATTCATAGCCATTTTGGACCTATTGGTTCGCCCATCGCTTTCCAGTCCTGCCCACCACCAGAAACTGATCGAGTCGCCGATGCCTTCGCTGCCCCATCTTGCCTCGGCCTGTGCCGCGCTATGCCTGCTCGGGGCGTGCCAGGCCCCGGTGCCAAAGCCCACGCCGACGCCCGATGGCGCCGGAGTGCCGGTGGCGCCTCCCACCGCTACAGGTCCAGTGGCAGATGCCTCTGACAGCAGCGATGCAGCGGTCGATCCCGATACCCTGCCCGCGATCAATTGCGGCGAAGGCCGCATGGCCAAGCTGATGAACATGCCGGAATCCGAAGAAGCCCATGCCGCCGTGATTGCGGCCGTGGGCCATCGCCACATCCGCTGGGTCCATCCCGGCGATGCCGTGACGATGGATTACCAGCCCGGCCGGCTCAACGTCATCGTCGACGAACACGGCCAGATCGCCGCCACCCGCTGCGGCTGATCGCCCGCCCCTGCAACAGGGACCATAGCCGCTTTGCTCGCTTGCCACTCGCCCATGCGTTTGGCACCTTTCCCTCTGGGCGACGGCGTGCCTGGCTGCGCAACGGCCGCGCCCAAGGGAGACATCACATGATCACCGTTCGTACCGCGTTCACGCTGGCCGCCCCACTGGCCCTGGCCCTGGCCGCCACGCCGATGATTGCCCAGGCCCCTGCCGTTCCCGGCCAGCCGGACAAGGCCCGCGTCACGGCCGGCAACTATGCCGCCGATCCCAATCATTCGCTCGTGGCCTGGAGTGTCAACCACCTCGGCTTCAACGATTATTTCGGGCTGTTTGGTGATGTTTCGGCCAAGCTCACGCTCGATCCAGCCAATCTTTCCGCTGCCAAGGTGACCGCGACTATCCCCGTCAGCAAGGTGCTCACCGCCAATGCCGGTCTCAATGCGCACCTGCTGCGCCCCGGCACCGAGGGCAAGAAGCCCGATTTCTTTGGCCCCAATCCGGCCGATGCCACCTTCACATCCACCAGTGTGACACCTGGCGCCGATGGCACCAGCGCCACCATCGCAGGCAATCTCACGCTCAATGGCGTGACCACGCCGGTTTCCATCGCCGCCAGGTTCATCGGCGCCGGCAAAGGCTGGGGCAAGGAAACAGTCGGTTTTGAAGGGACCACCACGCTCAAGCGTTCAGACTTTGGCGTGAATGGCGCGCTGCCGCTGGTGTCTGACGAGGTAAAACTCAACATCACCATCGCGTTCGAAAAGACCGCCTGACCTCTGCCTGACTGACCAGCAACCCCGCAACGGCATGCCGCTGCGGGGTTTGTTGCGCCCGGCATTTGATCTGGACAAAGCTGGCGCAAGGCACCATAGGCATGGCCGATGATCGCCGCGCTGAACCTTACCCTGCGACTTACACGCCCTTGGGCGTGAGCTGACGCGTCGGTTTTGCGGCGCACACGGCGCCCAAGGGTCATCCCCTCGCACCAGACGCATCATTTTCATTTTAAGGTTCAGCCATCATGGCCATGCTGAAGAATCCCGGCATCAAGTATCGTCCGTTTCCGCAGGTGGATCTGCCCGATCGCCAGTGGCCCTCGCGCACCATCACCAAGGCCCCGCGCTGGCTCTCGACCGACATGCGCGATGGCAACCAGTCGCTGATCGATCCGATGGACGCCGACAAGAAGGCGCGCTTCTTCGATCTGCTGTGCAAGGTCGGCCTCAAGGAAATCGAAGTCGGCTTCCCCAGCGCCGGTGCCACCGAATATGATTTCATCCGCGCCCTGGTGGACGAAGGCCGCATCCCCGAAGACGTCGTCGTCCAGGTGCTGACGCAATCGCGCGAAGACCTGATCAAGACCTCGTTCGAAAGCCTGGCCGGCGCCAAGCAGGCGATCGTCCACGTCTACAACGCGGTATCGCCGCTGTGGCGCACCGTGGTGTTCGGCATGGAACAGAGCGAAATCAAGGAAATCGCCCGCCGTGGGGCGACTTTCCTGCGCGACCAAGCCGCCCGTTTCCCGCAGACCGACTGGCGCTTTGAATATAGCCCGGAAACCTTCTCCACCGCCGAACTCGATTTCAGCATCGCCTGCTGCGAAGCGGTGATGGACGTGCTGCAGCCCACGGTGGAAAAGCCCATCATCCTCAACCTGCCGGCCACGGTGGAAGCCTCCACTGCCAATATCTACGCCGACCAGATCGAGTATTTCTGCCGCAACCTGCCCGGCCGCGATCGTGCGGTGATCAGCCTGCACACCCACAACGACCGTGGCACTGGCGTGGCCGCGGCGGAACTGGGCCTGATGGCCGGGGCCGATCGTGTCGAAGGCTGCCTGTTCGGCAATGGCGAGCGTACCGGCAACTGCTGCCTGGTGACCGTAGGCCTCAACCTCTACACGCAAGGGGTGGACCCGGAACTGGACTTCTCGAACATCGACGAAGTGATCCAGACAGTGGAATACTGCAACCAGCTGCCCGTGCATCCGCGCCACCCCTATGGCGGCGAACTGGTCTTCACCGCCTTTTCCGGCAGCCACCAGGACGCCATCAAGAAGGGCTTTGCCGCGCAGGAAAAGCGCAACGACGAACTCTGGGCCGTCCCCTATCTGCCGATCGACCCGGCCGATCTGGGCCGCAGCTATGAGGCGGTGATCCGCGTCAATTCGCAAAGCGGCAAGGGCGGCTTTGCCTGGGTGCTGGAACAGGACCAGGGCCTCAAGCTGCCCAAGAAGATGCAGGCGCATTTCTCGCGCCACGTGCAGGAACTGGCCGACGAACTGGGCCGCGAACTGCAGGCCGGCGATATCTGGGGCGTGTTCCGCATGGTCTATCGCCTGGATGCCCCGCAGCATTTCCAGCTGGTCGATTATGACGAGCAGCGCGGCACCGACGGCACCCGCGTGTTTGCCGGCAAGATCGAGATCGATGGCCAGGTGCAGTCTGTCAGCGGGCGCGGCAATGGCCTGATCTCGTCGGTCGTTGCCACCTTGGCCGAAGGGTTCGGCGTTCGCCTGGAAGTGCGCGACTATTCCGAACATGCCATGGGCAGCGGCACCAATGCGCGCGCGGCCGCCTATGTCGAATGCGTACTGGCCGATGGGCGCGTGGTATGGGGCGTGGGCATCGACGAAGACGTTGCCACCGCCAGCGTGCGCGCCATCCTTTCGGCAGCCAACGCCGGCCGCTGATCGCCACCACCATCACACGCATCATGCAAGGGCCCTGGAGCACCCGCTCCGGGGCCTTTTTGCGATCAGGCCTCGGTATCGGCCCACAGCATTTCGGCCATGGCGTCGAGATGGCTGAAATCCACCGCCGGATCGCGACGGTTGAGCGGCATTCCGCCCCAGCGCCGTGGATCGAGCAGGCGGCGGCGCAGGGCACGTTGCAACAGGTCGAGGCGCATCAGCGCTTCGCGATCGGCGGCCATGTCGTTGGCGCCGCGCCGCCGCTGCCAGCCGGCCTCGATCTGGCCGATCCGTTCCAGCACCAGTTGGTTGTATTGCCGATGCGGGCCGCGATGCAGCGGCATCAGCACGCGTTGCGCGGCCGCCTCGGTTGCCGGCAGCAGCAGACCATTGCGGCGGAAATCGTGAAAGCCCACCTCGGCTTCGCCCAATCGGCCCAGCATGACATTCAAACCAGCGCGCGTCAGAACCTGGCAGGGCAGGATATGGTGCCGCTGCATATGCGCCTGATATCCCGGAGAGCCGACGACGTTGACGCAATGAAACGGAATCGCCCGACGCGCGGCAAACCGCCATTTGCGAGACGAATCAGGAACACATTTCGTTAGGCCCATCGTGCCGAAATGATACAGTCTTCCCCTGGTTCTAACCAGAGCGTGCCAGCGCCGGGCAGCTCAACCGCCTGCGCCTGTGCAATGTGGCCATGGGCGATCAACCAGTCTGTCAGGCGCACGGCGGCGCGCGCATGCTGTTCTCCCGGCCGCGCGCCCCCGGTGTGCAAAGCAAACTCCTGCCCGATGAAAAAGGTCAGGCCGATGCTGGTCACGCGATCATCTCCGCGCTTCAGGCCGGCCAGGGCCATGGCCGGAAACGGCCCGCCATTCAGCCACGGGCGCACGGCGTCGACGAACCAGCGCGGCGAAACAAGGTTGCCAGCCGGCAACCAGCCGATCGCCGCCAAGCCCGGCAAAGTCGCCAGCGCCAGCAACAGGCTGGCCGCCACCTGCACCACCGGCAAGAGGCTTTCCGCCCCGGCCAAGTGCGGCCCCGGCGCCAGCAGCAGCGCTTCATAGGTGCTCGGGTCAAAATCCGCAGGCAGGCCCACACGCAGGTTCGCAAGCGCTGTTGCCGTCCCCTCTTTTGGCGCCAAACCAGTCAGGTCGAACGTCAAACCATCGCGCAGCAGTTCCACCCAACGGGCCGCGCCACCCGGGCGATGGCTCACGGCAAAGGCGTGCTCGGCCTGGGCCAACCCGGCCAGGGCATCGGCATCAGGGCGCGTGCCAGGGGCGAACAACAGCGTCGCCACGGCGCGCCCCCCCGCACTTTCCTGACCATCAGCCACCGCTTACGCTCCTGTCGTTGGACAAACCCTTGCGCCGCAATCCATTGCGGCGATCTACAGGGCCTGCACCCGATACCGTCGAAATTTCGTCAACACCCCGGCGCGACATGCTCAAAAAGCGCCCATTTCCAAACCCGACGCTAGCAACTGCCCCAGTTCGCGACATTTTTGCAATGCAGTATGCGGCAGGGCCTTGGGCGCCAAGATCGAATCGGGCCGATCCGCACCCGTTAGAATGATGCAGGGCGGCGCAACGCGGCGCAAACGCCAACCGGTCACGATCCGGTCGATCTGCGCCTGTGCTCCCTGCCCCGCCGTTCCTGCTGCGATGGCCGTGGCATAGGCGCGCCCTTCGATCTGCTCCAGCAGGGGGTAATAGCAGCGGTCGAAGAACGCCTTCATCTCGCCGCTCATGCTGCCAAGGTTTTCCGGGCAGACGAACAGGAAACCTTGCGCTGCAATGCATTGCGCGGGGTTAATCTGCTCGGCCGGCAACAGCTGCGCCGGCGCGCCGGCCTGTGCTGCGCCTTGCGCAGCGGCCTGTGCCATGGCCTGTGCCGCGCCGGTGCGGCTGTGCCAGATGATTGCCAGCATGCCCCCTGTCCTTTTCACCACCGCCGCCCCCGCAGCGTTTGTCATCCCCGGCACAAGCGCCGATCCATTGGTGTCAAATCGGACATGAACGCAGCTTTGCCAAATCGGTTTCCTGGCGATGTATCTGCCCGTGCGGTTTGCCCATGGGGCGGCAATCGGCTACCGCGCAACAATGATCCCGGTCACTGCGATTACCCATTCCCTTTCCGGCCTCGCCTGGCGTTGGCGCGGCGGCAACATGGACCTTTCCGGCCGTTTCGGCCGCGCCGGCGGTGGCGACGATGGCCTCAGCAATGATCTGGTAGACCAGTTGCTGCTCTCGCGTGGGGTGCCGCACGATGATCTTGAGCGGCACCGCCGCCCCACCTTGCGCGATTTCCTGCCCGATCCCGCCATTTTCCGCGACATGGAAGTGGCCGCGCGCCGCCTTGCCGAAGGCGTGGTGCGCGGCGAGCGCATCACCGTCTATGGCGATTACGACGTGGATGGCGCCACCAGCGCCGCACTGCTGCTGCGCCTGCTGCGCGCACTCGGCGTGGAAGGCCAGGCCTATATTCCCGATCGCCTGCTCGAAGGCTATGGCCCCTCGGGCGAGGCGCTGGTCCGGCTTGGCCGCGAAGGCAGCCAGTTGATCGTCACCGTCGATTGCGGCGCCATGGCGCACGAGGCGCTGGGCCAGGCCGCGGCCGCAGGAATCGACGTGATCGTGGTGGATCACCACAAGTGCGCGCCTGACCTTCCCCCTGCCGTGGCCCTGGTCAACCCCAATCGCCTGGACGAGGATGACGAGGCCGCCGCGCATGGTCATCTTGCCGCCGTGGGCGTGGCCTTCCTGCTTGCCGTGGCGACAGTGCGTGTCCTGCGCGCGCGGGGATGGTTCGAAAGCCGCCCGGCGCCCGATCTCATGGGCCTGCTCGATCTGGTTGCGCTGGGCACTGTGGCCGACGTTGCGCAGCTCAAGGGCCTGAACCGCGCGCTGGTGGCGCAGGGGCTGAAAGTCATGGCCAAGCGCGCCAATATCGGGCTTTCCGCGCTGATCGATGCCAGCCGCATCACCCGTGCGCCAACTGCCAGCGACATGGGCTTTGCCCTGGGGCCGCGCATCAATGCCGCCGGGCGCATCGGCGATTCCTCGCTCGGCGTGCGGCTGTTGACGACGCAAGACCCTGACGAGGCCAAGGACATCGCTGCCCGCCTCTCGGCCCTCAACGACGAGCGCCGCGCGATCGAGCAGGCGGTGCAGGAAGCCGCCGAAGCGCAAGTGGAAGCACAGCACAATCGCGCCGTAGTGGTAGTGTCCGGCCTGGGCTGGCATCCCGGCGTGATCGGCATCGTTGCCGGCCGCATCAAGGAAAAGACCGGCAAGCCCACGCTGGTCATCGCGCTCGACGATGGCGAACAGGCCGAAGTTGATGGCGCTGGCATGGGCAAGGGTTCGGGCCGCTCCATCCCCGGTGTCGATCTGGGCGCAGCGATCATCGCCGCACGCGAGGCCGGACTGCTGGTCAAGGGCGGCGGCCATGCCATGGCCTGTGGCCTGACTATCGCACCCGACAGCGTGGAGCCACTGGCCCAATGGCTCGATGAACGCCTCGGCCGCGACGTGGCCAATGCCCGCGCCGCGCAAAGCCTGGCGCTGGACTTGTCGCTCAGCCCTGGCGGTCTGACCCCCAGCCTGGTCGAAACGCTGGAAGGCGCTGGCCCCTATGGCGTGGGCTGGCCCGGCCCGCGCGTGGCAGTGGGCCCGGTGCGGCTGGTCAAGTGCGATATCGTCGGCAACGATCACGTGCGGGCGATCGTGGCCGGGGCCGATGGCCGATCGTTCAAGGCCATGGCCTTTCGCGCAGCACAAACCGATCTGGGCCAGGCCCTGCTGCACGGCTGCAAGGGCCGCCAGCTATGGCTGGCCGGACGCGCCCGGCTCGACGACTGGGGCAGCCGCCCCGCCGCCGAATTGCATATCGAAGATGCCGCGTTTGCCGATTGAATTTTTTGGGTCTGATTTTTTTGGATCGGCGGGTTGACGCACCGGCCCCAGCCTAATAGAGGCGCGGACCTGCCCAGCGGCGCAAGCCCGGAGGCCCCTTCGTCTAGCGGTCAGGACGCGGCCCTTTCACGGCTGAAACACGGGTTCGATTCCCGTAGGGGTCACCATCATTGCACGCTGCCGGACGGCCCCTTCGTCTAGCGGTTAGGACGCGGCCCTTTCACGGCTGAAACACGGGTTCGATTCCCGTAGGGGTCACCATCTGCATCTTGCCTCAAGATGCGGATTGCCGGCATGCCATGCAATGCGCCATGTTCCGCCGGCAATCATGCCTTCGCATGCAAGGCCCCTTCGTCTAGCGGTCAGGACGCGGCCCTTTCACGGCTGAAACACGGGTTCGATTCCCGTAGGGGTCACCATTCCGGCGCAATTGGCGCGGAACCACACCACATCGTCGGCACGCCGCATGCCCATCGCATTATGCTGGGCCGTGCGCGCCCGCAATTACGCCCTCAATGCAGTTGCGAGGATTGGATCGTGGCGGGAATGCCGGCGATCCCCTCGATCGGGCGCGGGCCTGCCAGTTCCTTGCGCATCAGATCCAGCACCATGGAAAGGTGCGCGGCCGCCAGCGAGGCGCCCTGGTGATCGAGCACCGCCAGCGAGCCTTCCAGCTTGCCGATCAGGTCGGCCAGAACGGCCTTGTCGGCGCCGTTGCGATCCGAGGATTTCACGCAATCGTCCTCCCACTTCTTGGCGCCGATCAGGCCGCGCGCGCGCGCGCCCGCACCTCGACAGGCCTTAGAGCCGGCCTTGCAAGCCGCCAGCGCAACCCGGCGCCCCGTTGCCCGCCATGGCGGCGGACGATGAAGGGGAATGTTCGACCTTGGTCTCATCTACGCGCCACCACGCCTGCCCGCCACGGCTTTCCCCGCAGCTTTGGCGGTATCGCGCGCAACTAAGTCGTGTACCAGAATGGCCGCTTTTCAGATCATCTTCAGGGAAAAGCAGCATGTTAGATGGCTAATGAACGGCAGGCACGCGCGCCAGCCGTCACCACTCCCGCCGAAACGGAAGCAAAAGCGCGCGTGTCCAGCGCCGCCTTCGCGTCCCTCAGCCAAGCCTGTGGACAGCCTTGGCGGCAAGTGTGACAGGCCGGCAGCGGGCTTGCCGCGCCCCCCTGCCCTCGCCTAACAGGTGCGCTATCTGCGTTTCCTGGCGAAAGTGACATCCCCCGATGAAAGGTCTGGTCCTGCCGTGGACAAGCGTGGGCATTGCCCTGGTCGCCGCTGCGGCCATGCCGTTTGCCGGCGCCAGCCTGTGGCTTGCCTTTGCGGTGCTGGTGGTGTGGCTGGCCTCACTGTGGCTCGCCAGCCCCGAGCCGGAGATCGTCCAGGTCCGGCCCGAGGAAGGCAGCGTCTCGCGCCAGGCCATGGTCGCCCTGGTGGAGCCGTTCAGCGTGCCGGTGCTGATGCTCGATCGTCAGCGCATAGCCTCGGCCAATGCCGCCGCGCGTGAGGCGCTGGGCCCGCATATCGTCGGGCAGGACGCGCGCGTGGCGCTGCGCCATCCCGAGGCGATCACCCTGCTCGACAAGCCCGAGGGAACCGCGCTGGTTCGCGGCCTGACCGGCGCGCGCAGCATCTGGCAGGTCAGCCGGGTGGCGATCGACGAACGCTTTTCGCTGATCGAGCTGGTCAACCGCACGGCCGAGGCCGATATCAGCCGCGCCCACACCGATTTCGTCGCCAACGCCAGCCACGAGTTGCGCACCCCGCTGGCCTCGATCATCGGCTATGTCGAAACCCTGGCCGATCCCGATGCGCGGGTCGATCCGGCCACGGCGGCCAAGTTCCACGCCACCGTGCTGCGTGAGGCCAAGCGCCTGCAGACGCTGGTGGAAGATCTCATGTCGCTCTCGCGCATTGAGGCGGAAAAGCACGAGTTCCCGCGCGAGCGCATCGATATCGGGCAGATGGCGCAAACCATCGCCAGCGAAGTGGGCTTCACCGTGGGTGACGAGCGCATCCTGCCCGAAACCGAAACCGGCGTGGTCTGTGGCGATCGCCAGCAGCTTGACCAATTGATCCGCAACCTCATCGACAATGCGCTCAAATATGGCGATGCGCAGGCTCCGGTGGCGGTGCGGGTCCACCGCGACGGCAGCGACGTGGTGCTGGAAGTGGCCGACCAGGGCGAAGGCATCCACCCCGATCACCTGCCCTATCTGACCCGGCGGTTCTACCGGTCCGATCCTGGCCGCAGCCGCGCGGCGGGCGGCACCGGCCTGGGCCTGGCGATCGTCAAGCATATCGTCGAGCGCCATCGCGGCAAGCTCGACATTGCCAGCACATTGGGCGAAGGATCGACCGTGACCGTGCGCCTGCCCTTGGCCGCGCCAGAGGCGGCGCCAACCGCTGCCTAGCCAGACTGGCTTGCCGGGCTGAACGGGCGTTTTTCAACGACACCATGGTTTTGTCACAAATGCCGCAGCTTTTGTCATAAAGCTGTCACACCCTGGTCGCATTGGCCGCTCATCCACCGGGACACTTCCTGGCCACGGGGAATGGAAGGTATTGCCATGGTCACGCTTCGCACACTTGCTCTGTCCACTGCCGCTTTGGGTTCGCTCGCTCTCGCCGGCTGCGGCGGCGCCGATTCCGGCAGCCGCGACCAGGTGCGCGCCGTCGGCTCGTCCACCGTCTATCCCTTTGCCAAGGCCGTGGCCGAGCAGCTCGCCAAGAGCGATCCCTCGATCAAGTCGCCGATCATCGAATCGACCGGCACGGGCGCCGGCATGAAGCTGTTCTGCGCCGGCGTCGGCCCGCAGCACCCCGATATCGCCGATGCCTCGCGCCGCATGAAGAAGTCGGAATTCGACGAATGCGTCGCCAACGGCGTGAAGGACATTGCCGAAATCCAGGTGGGCCTGGATGGCGTGGCCTTTGCCGAGGCCAAGGGCGGCGCCAATCTCGCGCTCACGCCCGAAGACATCTACAAGGCGCTGGCCAAGAACCCCTATGGCAAGCCCAACACCGCCAAGACCTGGGCCGACGTGAACCCCACGCTGCCGGCCGATCCGATCCTGGTCTACGGCCCGCCGTCCACCTCGGGCACGCGCGATGCGCTCAAGGAACTGATCCTGGCCAAGGGCTGCGACGCCAATCCCGAGATGAAGGCGCTCAAGGACAGCGACAAGAAGAAGCATGACGACGTCTGCACCCAGGTGCGCGAAGACGGCGTCTATGTCGATGCCGGCGAGAACGACAACCTGATCGTGCAGAAGATCGAGGCCAATCCCAAGGCCATCGGCATTTTCGGCTTTTCCTATGTCGAATCCAATGCCGACCGCATCAAGGGCCTGACGATGAGCGGCATCACGCCGACCTATGAGACCATTTCCAACTTCAGCTATCCCGGCGCCCGCCCGCTCTACATCTATGTGAAGAAGGCGCACCTCAAGGCGATTCCGGGTCTGCAGGCCTATGTCACGCAATGGTCAAAGCTGTGGGGCAAGGATGGCACGCTCGCCAAGCTGGGCATGGTGGTTGCGCCCGATGCCGTCCTGGCCGAAAGCGCCAAGGCCGTGACCACGATGCCGTCGCTCGACGGTTCGCAGCTCAAGTAAGAAAGGACGGGAAAGCCCAGTCATGTCGCCAGCCATTCTTCTCCTGCTCGCCTTCGGGCTGGGCCTTGTCGGCTGGCTGGCGGCCCGCTCGCGCGCCTGGGCGTTTCGCGCCAAGACGCCGGATGCGCGCCTGCATTCGCTGCCCAGCTTCCACGCCTGGTACGTGGCGCTGTGGATCGCGGTGCCGGCGCTGGTCTTTGCGCTGGTATGGAATGCGGTCAGCCCGGCGCTGATCACCGCGCATGTCCTGGCCGATCCGGCAGCGGCGGCCCTTCCGGGCTTTGGCTTTGAACGCGAAGCCATGCTGGCGCAGGCCCGCGCCGTCGCCGAAGGCAAAGCGTTTGGCGTGTTCATGCCCGAGGCCGAAGGGCTGATCGCGCCCTATCGCGTCGCGCTTGCCCGCTATGAATCGATCGGGCTGATCGTCACCATCCTGGTCGCGCTGGCTGGCGGGGCCTTTGCCTTCCTGCGCTTGAAGCCTGATTTCACCGCCCGCACCCGGGTGGAGCGGGCGGTCATGTCGCTGCTGCTGATCGCTTCGCTCGTCGCCATTCTCACCACGGCCGGCATCATCATCAGCCTGGTGTTCGAAACCGTGCGCTTTTTCGGCATGGTCTCGCCCATTGATTTTCTGTTCGGCACCCACTGGGCGCCCGATCCGATGAGTACCGGCGCGGTCGATGGCAAGCAGTTCGGCGCCATTCCGCTGTTCTGGGGCACGATCTATATCGGCGCTATCATTGCCATGCTGGTGGCCATCCCGCTTGGCCTGATGAGCGCGATCTACCTCACGCAATATGCTTCTTCCACCGTGCGCAAGGTGATCAAGCCGCTGCTCGAAATCCTCGCGGGCGTGCCCACGGTGGTATACGGCTATTTCGCCGCCCTCACCGTGGCGCCGGCGGTGCGCGATTTCGCGCAAGGCATCGGCATTTCCAGCGCCTCGACCGAAAGCGCGGTGGCTGCCGGCCTGGTCATGGGCGTGATGATCATTCCCTTCGTCTCCTCGATGGCCGACGATTCCATCGCCGCCGTGCCCGATGCCCTGCGCGATGGCAGCCTGGCGATGGGCGCCACCCGCGCCGAAACCATCCGCAAGGTGCTGGTGCCGGCCGCGCTGCCCGGCATCGTCGCAGGCATCATGCTGGCCGTGAGCCGCGCGATCGGTGAAACCATGATCGTGGTGATGGCGGCCGGCGCCTCGGCCAATCTCACCGCCAATCCATTCCAGTCGATGACCACGGTGACGTTCCAGATCGTTGCCATGCTCACCGGCGAAGGCAGCTTCGATCACCCGGCCACCCTTTCGGCCTTTGCCCTGGGCATGGTGCTGTTCCTTGTCACCCTGGCGCTCAACTTCATCGCCCTGCGCGTGGTGAAGCGCTATCGCGAAGCCTATGAGTGAGCCGATCATGGACACGCTGACTTCCTCTTCTGCCGACGCGCTGGCCGCGCAGCGCCGCGCCCGCATGGCCGCGCGCCTGGCGCGCCGCCACACCGGCGACCGGCTGTTCAAGCTGGCTGGCCTGGGTGCCGTGGCGTTTTCCGCGCTGGTCCTGGTGTTCCTGCTGGTGTCGATGGCATCGAGTGGCCTGGCTGGTTTCCAGCGCAGCGAACTGCGCTTTGACCTGCCCCTGCGCGGCCAGCTTTCGATCGATCGCGATCGCCTGGGCCAGCCCGATCCGGCCAGCGCGCTGGAACTGGCAGGCCTACCCGCGATGGTCGATGCCGCCGCTGAAAAGGGCCTGGGCCTGGGCGGCGCGGCGTTGCTTGCCGATGGTGCCTGGCGCGATGTTGCCGCGCAAATCGCGGCCAAGCCTGCGCTGCTGGACGAACCGAGCCTATCGCTTTCCCTGCCCGCCACCGACGAACTCGCCGCTGCCCAGCGTGGCGATGGCCCCGAGGCACTGCGCCCTGTCGCGCAGCGCCTGGTCCAGGATGGCAAGCTGGTGCGCGCATTCGACTGGGGCTTTCTGGCCCGCTCCGACGCCACCAGCCCGCAGGCCGTGGGCATCTGGGGCGCGCTCAAGGGTTCGATCATGACCATGCTGGTCACGATCGTGCTGGCGTTCCCGGTAGGCGTGCTCGCCGCGCTCTATCTGGAGGAATATGCCCCGCGCAACCGCTGGACCGACCTGATTGAAATCTCGATCAACAACCTGGCGGCCGTGCCCTCGATCATCTTTGGCCTGCTCGGCCTCGCGGTATTCCTCGCGATCTTCCCGCACTATCGCTCGGCCCCGCTGATCGGCGGCATGACGCTGGCGCTGATGACGATGCCGGTCATCGTGATTTCCGGGCGCAATGCGATCAAGGCAGTGCCGCCTTCGATCCGCGACGCCGCGCTGGCCATGGGCGCCAGCCCGGTGCAGGTGGTGTTCCACCACGTGCTGCCGCTGGCGCTGCCCGGCATCCTCACTGGCACGATCATCGGCATGGCCCGCGCGCTGGGTGAAACCGCGCCGCTGCTGATGATCGGCATGCGCGCCTTCGTCGCTTCGCCACCGGGCGATCTCACCTCGCCAGCCACGGTGCTGCCGGTGCAGATCTTCCTGTGGTCCGACGAAATCGACCGTGGCTTCATCGAGCGCACCAGCGCCGCGATCGTCGTCCTGCTGGTCTTCCTTCTGCTGATGAACGGTCTTGCCATCTACCTGCGCAACCGCTTCGAGAAACGGTGGTAACATGAACGCCCCCCTGCCCCTCACCGACGCCCCTGCCGAAGCCGCGGCGCAGATCACCAGCTTGCCCGACGATGGCCCGGCCAAGATCAGCGCGCGCAACGTTTCGGTGTTCTATGGCGCCAAGCGCGCGATCGACGATGTCTCGATCGACGTGCCCAACGACTATGTCACCGCGTTTATCGGCCCCTCGGGCTGTGGCAAGTCCACGTTCCTGCGTTCGTTGAATCGCATGAACGACACGATCGCCAATGCCCGGGTCGAAGGCGAAATCCTGATCGATGGGCAGGATATCTACCGCTCGGGCATGGACGTGGTGCAGCTGCGCGCGCGCGTTGGCATGGTCTTTCAAAAGCCCAACCCGTTTCCCAAGTCGATCTATGAAAACATCGCCTATGGCCCGCGCATCCACGGGCTAACGACCAGCAAGAGCGAGTTGGACGGCATCGTCGAAACCTCGCTCCAGCGCGCCGGCCTGTGGGACGAAGTCAAGGATCGGCTCACCGACAGCGGCACCGCGCTCTCGGGCGGCCAGCAACAGCGCCTGTGCATCGCCCGCGCCATTGCCGTCGATCCCGAAGTGATCCTGATGGACGAGCCGTGCTCCGCGCTCGATCCCATCGCCACCGCGCGGATCGAGGAACTGATCGACGAATTGCGTGGCCGCTATGCCATCGTGATCGTCACCCACTCCATGCAGCAGGCCGCCCGCGTCTCGCAGCGCACCGCGTTCTTCCATATGGGCAAGATCGTGGAATATGGCACGACCTCGGACATCTTCACCAATCCACGGGAAGAGCGCACCAAGGACTATATCACCGGGCGTTACGGGTAAGGATACGAGACGTGGCTGAACATACCGTCAAGGCATTCGACGAAGACATCACCCGCCTGCGCGGCCTGGTGGCGGAAATGGGCGGCCTGGCCGAACTTTCCATTACCGAGGCGATGGACGCCCTGGTCGGCGGCAACGAGGAGCTGGCCACCAGCGTGATCGCGCGCGACAAGCGCATCGACCAGCTGGAAGGCGAGGTTGATCGCCTCGCCATCCGCGTGCTCGCCCTGCGCGCACCGATGGCCGACGACCTGCGCGAAGTGATCGCCGCGCTCAAGATCGCCGGCGTGATCGAGCGGATTGGCGACTATGCCAAGAACATCGCCAAGCGCGTGGGCCATATCGAGGGGCGCAAGCGCTTCGAACCGCTGACCCTGCTGCCGATCATGAACGAGCTGGCCAGCGACATGGTGCACGACGTGCTCACCGCCTATGCCGCGCGCGATGCCGTGGCCGCCGCCGAAATCGTGCGCCGCGATGCCAAGGTCGATGCGATCTATGACAGCGTGTTCCGCAATTTCGTGTCGTACATGGTGGAAAACCCCGCCACGATCAGCAGCGTCGCCCAGCTGATGTTCGTGGCCCGCAATATCGAGCGGATCGGCGACCAGGCCACCAATATTGCCGAAATCGTCCACTATGCCGCCACGGGCACCTATCTGCCCGAACGGGAAGACGTCATTCCGCCAGCGTGATCGCGGCGGCCGCATTATTCCCACGCCATTCGTCATGGCCACGTAACAATTGTCGTGCTTTCGCAAGGTTACGGTCAAGGTTCATCCCGGAGGTAATGCGTGTCTGCTCCCAAGCTGCTTCTCGTCGAAGACGATACCGCGCTGGCCGAACTCGTGGAATATCGCTTCCGCGGCGAAGGCTATGACGTGCGCAGCACCGACGATGGCGATGAAGCCCTGCTCCTGGCCGCCGAAGACACGCCCGATCTCGTGCTGCTCGATTGGATGATCGGTGGCACCAGCGGGATCGAGGTGTGCCGCCGCCTGCGCCGCAACAAGGCCACGGCCCATGTGCCGATCATCATGCTCACCGCGCGCAGCGACGAGGATGATCGCGTGCGCGGCCTGGAAACCGGCGCTGATGACTACGTCACCAAGCCGTTTTCGCCGCGCGAACTCATCGCCCGCGTTGGCGCCGTGCTGCGCCGCGTGCGCCCGGCGCTGGCCGGCGAAACCATTACCGTGGGCGACATGAGCCTCGATCCCACCGCGCACCGCGTCACCCGGCGCGGCCAGACGATCAAGATCGGCCCCACCGAATTCCGCCTGCTCAAGCATTTCATGGAGCATCCCGGCCGCGTGTTTTCGCGCGGGCAACTGCTCGATGCGGTGTGGGGCAGCGGCAGCGACATCGAACTGCGCACGGTTGACGTGCACATCCGCCGCCTGCGCCAGGCGATCGCCCTGCCCGGCGCGGCTGACCCGGTGCGCACCGTGCGCTCCGCCGGCTACGCCCTGGAAGGCGTGTAACCATCCAAATCCTCCCCCACCCGTGGGGGAGGTGTCAGCCCGCAGGGCTGACGGAGGGGGGTACGTCGATGCTCCTCCCATCACGCCAAAGCCGGCACCTGATGCGCCAGGAATTGCAGGCAGCGGCGCAGGCGCGGTGTCTGCCCCTGGCGCGGCTCAAACAGCGCCACCACCGGCAGCGCCGGCAGTTCCAGATCGGGCAGCACCGCCTCCAGCGCGCCGCTCTCCAGGTCTTCGGCCACTTCCCACAGCGAATGCAGCGCCACGCCTGCGCCATCCAGCGCCCAGGCGCGCGCCACGTCGGCATCGTTGGTGGCCAGGCCCGCCGGCAGCGCCAGCCCCTCGGGCAGGCCCTCGCGCAGCACGGCGCCGGCTTCGTCCAGCACCACCACGTGCTCGTGATGCGCCAGGTCTTCCACCGCCTGCGGCCGCCCGCGCCGCTCCAGATACGACGGCGCGGCACACAGCACGCGCGGGTTGCTGCCCAGGCGGCGGCAGATCAGCGAAGACAGCGGCGGCGGCGCAAAGCTGATCACCAGGTCGTGCCCGCTCTCCACCGGGTTGGCCAGCGCCGGCACGCTGTCGAGATGCACGGTCACGTCGGCATGGGCACGGGCAAAGCGCTGCAACAACTCGCCCAGGCGGCGGCGGCCAAAGGCCAGGGTCGTTGCCACTTTCAGCGTGCCAGCGGGGCCAAAGGCACGCGTGCGGATCACGGTTTCGGCCCGTTCCATGTCGGCCAGGGCCTGCCCGGCCTGGCGATAGAAGATTTCGCCTTCCTCGGTCAGCGAAAGGTGGCGGCTGTTGCGGCGGACCAGCGCCACGCCCAGGCGCGCCTCCAATTGGGCCAGGCGGCGGCTAACGACCGGCAGCGACAGGCCCAGGCGCACTGCCGCCTGCGACAAGCTACCCGCCTCGGCCACGCGGACGAATGAAACCAGTTCGGAATAACGATCTGCCATTAACCGAGGATAGGATGCCGGTGTTGCGCCGCAATATGCCCAAGGTTGCAGAACTGTTTGAAATCGTTGCCCGCTGCCGGATTTGCGACGTAATTCTCTGTTCCACCTGATGTTTTCAAAATCTGCAAGCCACGGTTGCCGGCCATGGGCATTCCCATTTCCCTGGCGCGTCGCAAAATGAAAGGGCGATGGCGTGCCATGGTGGTACCGCCGATGAGACACGGGAACCTGTCGATGGCCTTTGCATTCCCCTTTCGCAACGCCGCACCTGCCGCCGCGTATGGCGCCGAAGCGCCCCTGCGCTGGAACGATATCGAGGCGCTGCCGGTGCACTGCGCCGTGCTGGCCATGGCCGTGCTGGCCTGGCTGGCGATCAACGAAGAAGGGCAGACACTGCAACTGGCGCTTGCCAAGGTGATCGGTATTATCGGCTGCATCGCGCTGCGCCGGGCCTGGCTGGGCATGGATCGCCCCGATGACCCGGCGCCGCGCCCCTGATCAAAGGTTCAAACAGGCATGATCGTTGGCAAGACCCCGCGTATCCGCATGACGTTCGTGGCGGCGTGGAACACGCTGCTCGCCCTGTTCGTGTGGGATGTGGCGGTAACCGTCTTCTATTATTTCACGCCCTTCCCCGCCCCGGCGCTGCCCTTGACGATCTTCGGCACCGGGCTGGCACTGCTGCTGGGGTTTCGCGTCAATTCGGCCTATGCCCGCTGGTGGGAAGGCCGCATCGTGTGGGGCGCGATGACCAACGCCTCGCGCAGCCTGGCGCGCGCGGTGGGTGCCGCCCTGCCCGATCACGCGGCCGGCCAGGCCTTGCGCCATGACGTGGTGCGCCGCCACATCGCCTATGTCCACGTGCTGCGCCACCAGTTGCGCGGGCAAGACCCGGCTGAAAGCGCGCAGCGCGTGCTGGGAGAGGCGGAGATTCCCGAACTGGCGCGGCGCAACCCGGCCAATGGCCTGCTCGAAGGCAACGGCATGCGCCTGGCCTCCGCGCTGCGTCAGGGCTGGATCGATACCGTGCAGTTGAGCCGGATCGAGGCGATCATGGTCGATATCAGCAACGCCCAAGGCGCCATGGAGCGTCTGCGCAACACCCCGCTGCCCGCGCAATACCGCAGTTTTCCCACGTTCTTCACGCGCCTGTTCTGCGTGCTGCTGCCGATTGGCCTGGTGGAAACGCTGGGGCCGGCGACGCCGCTTGGCTCCGCCTTGGCCGGCTTCATGTTCCTCGCCGCGCTGCAGATCGGCGATGACCTGGTCAATCCGTTCGCCAACACGATCCACGACGCCCCGCTCACGGCGATGTGCGCCACGATCGAATCCGATTGCAATGAAAGCCTGGGCCTGCCGCCCGTTCCAGTGGTTCAGCCCGAAGGCGGCATCCTGTGGTAGGTCAAAGGCCGATCAACGGCGAAATGTCGAGGTCTGACGCCGTTATCCAACCGTTGCGGAAATTGGCGTAGAGCAGGGCAAAGACCACCGCCGAAACCAGCGTGGCACGCCAAGCCACCATGCGCGGCCGGAAATTCACCGGCGCGCTGGTGGCATGGCCCACCGTGGGGTTCACCCCGGCATCGTGCGGGGTGCGCAGGCCAAAGGGCAGCACGGCAAAGGCAGACAGCACCCAGATCAGGGCATAGACCGCCAGCATCGAGCCAAAACGCATCGTTCTCTCCCTCTTGCGCCGTGCGGCTGTTGCCGGCTCAACGTTCGCGCAGCAGCACCTGCACCACCGGCTTCTTGCCCGACCAGCGCTGCGCCGTGCGTCTTACCGCAAGCCGCACGCATTCGGCAACGGCCACGCGGTCGCGCTTGCGGTCGCCCTTGAGGGCTTTCAGCGCCTTTGACACGTCCTCGCGCGCCTCTTCCAGGAACGGCTCCATGTCCTCTTCCAGGGGCACGCCAATGCAGCCGATGTCCACACCAGAGGCCTGCTTGCCTTCGGCTGTCACCGCAAGGGCCACGCTGACCAGGCCATTGTTGCCCAGCTTGCGCCGCGCGGCCATCGCCTCGCCATCGGCCGGGGCGATGATATCGCCATCCAGCACCAGGCGGCCATTGCGTTCGGTGCTGATCTTGACCGGCCCATTGGGGGCCAGGCGCACCAGATCGCCGTTCTTCTGCAGGATGGTCTTGGGAATGCCCTCGGCCTTGCCCAGCGCGGCCTGCTCGGCCATGTGGCGGATTTCGCCATGCACCGGCACCAGGATCTTGGGGCGCAGCCAATCATACAGCGCCACCAGTTCCGGCCGACCAGGGTGACCCGAAACGTGGATCATCGATTGCTTGTCGGTGATCAGGCGCACGCCCTTTTCCACCAGCGCGTTCTGCACGCGGCCGATGGCCAGTTCGTTGCCGGGAATCTGGCGGCTGGAAAACACCACCGCATCGCCCGCTTCCAGCGAGATCGGATGCTGGCCACCAGCGATACGGGCAAGCGCGGCGCGCGCCTCACCCTGTCCGCCAGTGGCCAGGATCAGCACTTCGCCGCGCGGCAGGTCCATCGCCGCGTCCATGCTGATAGGATCGGGAAAATCGAGCAGATAGCCCGATGCCTGCGACACCTTGATGATGCGATCGAGCGAGCGCCCGGCCACGCACAGCTGCCGCCCGGTGGCCTCGGCCACTTCGGCCAGGGTCTGCAAGCGCGCCACGTTGGAGGCAAAGGTCGTCACCACCACGCGCCGGCCCTTGAGCTCGGCAATGGTTTCGAGCAGCCCGGCCCGCACCGCACCTTCCGAGCCGGACGGCTTGGGATTGAACACGTTGGTGGAATCGCACACCAGCGCCAGCACGCCTTCGTCACCGATGGCGGTCAGTTCTTCCTCGGTGGCGGGCGTGCCCACGCGCGGCTCGTCGTCCAGCTTCCAGTCACCGGTGTGGAACACGCGGCCATAGGGCGTGTCGATCACCAGGGCATTGCCTTCGGCGATCGAGTGCGCCAGCGGCACATAGCGGATGTCGAACGCGCCGAGCGAGAGGCTGCCCTCGTTCTGGATCACGTTCAGTTCGACGCTGTTCTCGATGCCGGCTTCCACCAGCTTTTCATTCACCAGGCGCGCGGTAAACGGCGTGGCATAGAGCGGCACGCCCAGTTCCTGCGCGAAATAGGGCACCGCGCCGATATGATCCTCGTGCGCATGGGTCAGGACAATGCCGAGCAGGTCCTTCTTGCGCGCTTCGATGAATTCCAGATCGGCAAAGACGAGTTCGACGCCGGGGTACCAGGGATCGGCAAAGGTCATGCCCAGGTCGACCATCAACCACTTGCCGTCACACCCATAAAGGTTGACGTTCATCCCGATCTCGCCCGAACCTCCAAGGGCGAGAAACAGCAATTCCTTTCCGGGCTTCACTCTTGTGTCCTGTTCTGGGCGGCCGCGATGGCGCGCTCTGCAAGCAAGGCCATGCCGTCCAACGTCAGGTCGGGGTCGACATGGTCAAAAATCCGCGTGTGGCGGTCAAACAATACGGCCAGCCCGCCCGTGGCAATCACCTTGGCCGGTTGGCCGATTTCGGCGCGCATCCGGGCGATCAGGCCTTCCATCATGGCAACATAGCCCCAGAACACGCCGATGTGCATCTGGTCTTCGGTGTTGCGCCCTATCACGCTTTCGCCCTGGCGCGGCACGGAAATGGCGATGCGCGGCAATTTCGCCGCCGCACTCACCAGCGCGTCGAGCGAGAGGTTGATCCCCGGCGCAATGATCCCGCCCTTGTAGGTGCCTTGTGGGTCTACCCAGTCGAACGTCGTCGCCGTACCGAAATCGATGATGATCAGGTGCTGCCCGGGATGGGCGGCATGGCCGGCAATCACGTTCAGCGCGCGATCCGCGCCGAGCGAGCGTGGCTCGTCCACATCGGCGACAAAGCCCCATTCGGCCAGGCCCTGCCCCGCCACCAGCGCTTCCAGGCCGAAATACTTGTCGGCCAGAACCTGCAGGTTGTGCAGCGCGCGCGGCACCACCGTGGAAATCACGATCTGGCGCACGGCATCGCGGGCAAAGCCCTGGATCTGCATCAGTTGCAGCAGCCACACGGCGTATTCGTCGGCCGTGCGGCGCGGATCGGTGGCCACGCGCCAGCGCGCGCGGATCGTGCGATCCTCGAACAGGGCAAACACCACGTTGGTATTGCCGACATCAACCGCCAGCAGCATTACGCATCTCCTTGGGCCGCTGGTGGCGTGGGATCACCCACCAGATCGACATCGCCGGCATGAATCGCAAGGGTGCGGCCATCGGCCAGGCGCAACTGGGCCACGCCATCGGCATCGATGCCGGCAAAGGCACCCATGATCATGCCATGGTCGCGATCGTTGACGGAAACCAGCGTGCCACGCGGCACCGCCCGCTCTTCCCAGGCGCTGCGCAAGATAGGCCATTGCCCGGCATGCCAGGCGCCAAGCCGCGCGGCCCAGGCGCTTGCCAGGGCCGCGGCAAAGGCATCACGCGCAATAGCGTGGCCCAATGCCGCAAGGGAAACGGTCTGCCGCCCCGGCACATCGGGCGCGGCGGCGAGGTTCACGCCGATGCCGACCACCACGGTCTGGCCCACCCGTTCCAGCAGGATACCCGCCAGCTTGGCCTGGCCCACCAGCAGATCGTTGGGCCATTTCAGGTACAGTCCGGGTAGCCCCGGCGCCATGCTGGAAACGGCATCCCACAGCGCCAGGCCGGCAACCAGCGCCAATGTCTGCGGCGCGGTTTCATGGGACGCCAGTTGCACGGCGGTAGAGCCCATGAAGTTGCCAAAGCCATCGCTCCACACCCGGCCCGATCGGCCGCGCCCGGCGCTCTGCCGATCGGCGATCAGCCAGTGCCCCTCCAAAAGGCAATCCCCCCCACCAGCGCGCGCCACAAGGGCCGCGTTGGTGGAGGGGATTTCTTTTACGTATTCGAGCAAGAGCGGCTCAGGCCACGTGGAACAGCGCGGCTGCCGCATTGCCGGCAAGCACGTGCAGCCAGTTGGTCAGCAGGTAGCCCAGCGGCGAGATGAACAGCGTGGCCACCACCAGCAACACGGTATGGGCCAGTTCGCTCTTGCCCGTCACCTTGTCGGTCGCCTCGTCAAAGTAGAGCACCTTGACGACCTTGAGGTAGTAGAACGCGCCGATCACCGAGGCAGCGATACCAATCGCGGCCAGCGCCAGCAGGTTGGCCTGAACGGCCGCCTGGAACACCACGAACTTGCCCCAGAAACCGAACAGCGGCGGAATGCCCGCCAGGCTGAACATGACTGCAGCCAGCGCTGCGGCCAGGCCCGGGCGCGTCTTGGACAGGCCGGCCATGTCGGAAATCGCTTCCACCGGCTCGCCATCGGCGTCCTTGAGCATCAGCACGGCGACAAAGCCCGCCACCGACATCGCCACGTAGATCGCCAGGTAAACCAGCATCGCGGCCGCGCCCGGCTGGTTGGCACAGGCCAGGCCGATCAGCATGAAGCCGACGTTGTTGATCGACGAATAGGCCATCAGGCGCTTGATGTTGTTTTGCCCGATCGCGCCCAGCGCACCGATCACGATCGACAGCAGCGCGGCAAAGATCACGATCTGCTGCCAGGCGTGGACCTGGGTGCCGAATGCTTCGAGGCTGACACGCATCAGCAGCGTGAGCGCAGCGACCTTGGGCGCCGTGGCAAAGAAGGTCGTCACCGGGGTCGGCGCGCCTTCATAAACGTCGGGCGTCCACATGTGGAACGGCGCAGCGCTGATCTTGAACGCCAGGCCAGCCAGAACGAAGACCACGCCAAAAGTGGCGCCGGTGGACAGGCCATGGCTGAGCGCCAGGCGAATGCCTTCAAAGCTGGTCGTGCCGGTGAAGCCATAGGTCAGGCTGACGCCATAGAGCAGGATGCCCGAGGCGAGCGAGCCCAGCACGAAGTACTTGAGGCCCGATTCTGCCGAGCGTTCGTCGCTGCGCAGCATGGAAGCCAGCACATACGAAGCAAGGCTGTTGAGTTCGAGACCGATATACAGCGCGAGAAGATCGCCGGCCGACACCATGATCCCCATGCCCAGCGCGGCAAACAGCACCAGCAGCGGAAATTCCGCGCGCATGCCGCGCACGCGTTCGAAGAACGCGGGCGCCACGATCAGCGTCACGCCGGCACCGGCATAGATCAGCAGCTTGGCAAAGGCGGCAAAGGCATCGGCATGATACTGGCCGGCGAAAGCGGTCACCGCCGGGCCCATCGCCGATCCGCACAGCGCGGGCGCGGCGATCAGGGCGCAGACGGTCAGGACCGCAACCGACAGGATCGAGATCAGGCGCGCAGCCTTGTCACCGGCCCAGGCCGCCACCAGCAGCAGGATCAGGCCGGAAATGCTGAGCACTTCCTCGGCCAGGGTGATCTGGAGAGAGCGAAGCAGTTCCATCAGTGCGCCTCCCCGTGCGCGGCTTCTTCATGGGCAGCGGCACCAACCGGCTGGGCCACCCCGAGTTTCAGTTGCGCGTCGCCCTTGGGCTTGGCCGGGGCCACGCGCGCTTCAAGCGCGGCGATATCCTTGCGCATCGGCGCCAGGAAGCTTTCCGGATAGACGCCCATCCACAGCACCACGGCGGCCAGCGGCACCATCATTGCCCACTCGCGCTTGTCGAGATCGAGCATGGCGGCAGCGTCGGCGTTCTTCTGGTCACCAAAGATCACGCGGCGATAGAGGTAGAGCATATAGGCCGCACCCAGGATGATCCCGGTGGTGCACACCAGCGCCACCCAGCTGCTTTCGGCATAAACGCCCATCAGCGAGAGGAATTCACCCACGAACCCGCTGGTGCCCGGCAGGCCGATCGAGGCCATGGTGAACAGCAGCATGAACAGCGCGTAGTACGGCATGTTTATGGCAAGACCGCCATAGCGCGTGATTTCACGGGTGTGCAGGCGATCATAGATCACGCCCACGCCCAGGAACAGCGCGCCGGCCACCAGGCCGTGGCTCAGCATGATCAGCATCGAGCCTTCAAGACCCTGCGTGTTGAACGCGAAGAGGCCGATGGTCACGATCGCCATGTGCGCGACCGAGGAATAGGCGATCAGCTTCTTGATGTCCTGCTGGACCAGCGCGATCAGCGAGGTGATCACCACGGCCGCCATCGACAGGCCCCACACCAGCGGCGCGAACTGCGCCGAGGCTTCGGGGAACATCGGCAGCGAGAAGCGGATGAAGCCGTAGCCACCCATCTTGAGCAACACGCCCGCCAGGATCACCGAGCCGGCGGTGGGTGCCTGCACGTGCGCGTCGGGCAGCCAGGTGTGCACCGGCCACATCGGCATCTTCACCGCAAAGCTGGCAAAGAACGCAAGCCACAGCCAAGTCTGCGCATGGACCGGGAAGTTGTAGGCCATCAGCGTCGGGATGTCGCTGGTGCCCGCCACGTTGACCATCCAGAACATCGCGATCAGCATCAGCACCGAGCCGAGCAGCGTGTAGAGGAAGAACTTGTAGCTGGCGTAGATGCGATCCGCCCCGCCCCAGATGCCGATGATCAGATACATCGGGATCAGGCCGGCTTCGAACATGATGTAGAACAGGAACAGATCCTGCGCGGTGAAGACGCCGATCATCAGCGTCTCCATCAGCAGGAACGCCGCGTAGTATTCACCGGCGCGCTTCTCGATCGAGTTCCAGCTGGCGCCGATGCAGATCGGCATGAGGAACACGGTCAGTGCGATCAGCAGCAGGGCGATGCCATCGATGCCCAGCTTCCATTCAAAGCCGGAGAAGAGCGCGGCCCGCTCCTGGAACTGCCACTGTGCGCCGCCCACATCGAAGTGCATCCACAGGACAACGCCCAGGACGAAATCGATGAGCGTGGCGATCAGCGCGATCAGGCGGGCCTGCTCGCGGTTGGCCTTGAGGACCAGGCCGGCGCCGACGAGCGGCACCAGCAGCATGAGCGAAAGGATCGGAAAGCCGGTCATTGTGCGATCACCCAGCTGATCGCGCCGACGAGACCGACGAGCATGACCAGCGCATAGCTGTAGAGATATCCGGACTGGAGCTTGACCGCCCCGCGGCTGCCCTGCGCCACCAGCCAGGCGGCGCCGTTCGGGCCAAAGCGATCGATGATCCCGATATCACCCACCTTCCAGAACACGCGGCCGAGCCACAGCGCGGGGCGCACGAAGATGAAGTGATAGAGTTCGTCGAAGTACCACTTGTTGAGCAGGAAGCGATAGAGGAAGCCGAACTGGTTCACGAAAGCCGCCGGGAACGCCGGGTTCACGACATAGGCATACGTCGCGATCAGGAAGCCAGTGACCATCACCGCGAACGGCGACCACTTCACCCAGGTCGGCACATGGTGCGCGGCGTGGATCAGGTGCTCGCTGTAGACCAGCGCGCCCTTCCAGAATTCACCCGTACCTTCGCTGATGAACGCGTGTGCGAAAACCCAACCTGCGAAGATGGCGCCGAGCGACAGCACGACCAGCGGCACCAGCATGACCAGCGGGCTTTCGTGCGGGTGATAGCCCGCCGTGCCATCGCTGTGTTCGTCATGGTGGTGATGATCATGGCCATGCGCGTGTGCATGATCATGCCCATGATCGTCGTGGCCATGCGCATCGTGCACGGCGTGCTGGATGTGCTCCGACTGCTCCCAGCGCGGCTTGCCGAAGAAAGTCAGGTAGACCAGGCGCCACGAATAGAAGCTGGTGAGCAGCGCAGCGAACACGCCCATGAAGAAGGCAAAGTGCCCGAGTTCGGTGCCCTTGGCCCAGGCGGCCTCGATGATCGCATCCTTCGAGAAGAAACCGGCGAAACCGATCTCGAATGCACCGACCCCTGTAATGGCCAGCGTGCCGGCCATCATGGCGAAGAAGGTCAGCGGGATCTTCTTCCGCAGGCCACCGTAGTAACGCATGTCCTGTTCGTGGTGCATGGCATGGATCACCGAGCCGGCACCCAGGAACAGCAGCGCCTTGAAGAAGGCGTGCGTGAACAGGTGGAACATCGCCGCGCCATAGGCGCCAACGCCGGCGGCAAAGAACATGTAGCCGAGCTGCGAGCAGGTCGAATAGGCGATCACGCGCTTGATGTCGGTCTGCGTCGTGCCGATCGTGGCGGCAAAGAAGCAGGTCATCGCGCCGATGAAGGTGACGAAGCTGGTCGCCGTCGGGCTCAGTTCGAACAGCGGCGACAGGCGGCAAACCATGAACACGCCGGCGGTGACCATGGTGGCCGCGTGGATCAGCGCTGACACCGGGGTCGGGCCTTCCATGGCGTCAGGCAACCAGGTGTGCAGGCCGAGCTGCGCCGACTTGCCCATCGCGCCGATGAACAGCAGGATGCAGATCACCGTGGCGGTATCGAGGCGATAGCCCAGGAAACCGATGGTCGAGCCCGAAAGGACGGCTGGCGCATCGTGCAGGATCTGTGGGATCGACACGGTGTGGAACACCAGGAACGTCGCAAAGATGCCCATCATGAAGCCAAGGTCGCCCACGCGGTTGACCACGAAGGCCTTCATCGCGGCGGCATTGGCGCTGGGCTTGCGGAACCAGAAGCCGATCAGGAGGTACGAGGCCAGGCCCACGCCTTCCCAGCCGAAGAACATCTGCACCAGGTTGTCGGCCGTCACCAGCATCAACATGGCAAAGGTGAACAGCGACAGATAGGCGAAGAAGCGCGGCTGATCGGGTTCCTCGCTCATGTACCCCCAGGAATAGAGGTGCACCAGGAACGAGACGGTGGTGATCACCACCAGCATGATCGCGGTGAGCGTATCGACGCGCAGCGCCCAGAGGAAATCGAGATCGCCCGACTTCACCCAGTGCAGCACCGGCGTAACGCTCGCTTCGGCATGGCCGCCCAGGAACGAGAGGAAGATCGGCCACGACAGCGCGCAGGAAAAGAACAGCGCGCCGGTGGTGATCACCTTCGACGGGATCAGGCCCAGTTTCTTGTTGCCAAGGCCGGCAACGATCGCTGCCAGAAGCGGCAGGAAGACGATGACGTTGATGGACGACATGGGTTCAGCCCTTCATCCGGTTGACGTCGTCGACGGCAATCGTGCCGCGGCCACGGAAGTAGATGACAAGAATGGCAAGACCGATCGCCGCTTCGCCCGCTGCCACCGTGAGCACGAACATCGCGAAGATCTGGCCGACCAGATCATGCAGGAAGACGCTGAAAGCGACCAGGTTGAGGTTCACCGACAGCAGGATCAGCTCGATCGACATCAGCAGAATGATGACGTTCTTGCGGTTGAGGAAAATCCCCAGCACGCCGAGCACGAACAGGATCGCGCTGACGAAGACATAATGTTCGATGCCGATCATCAGAGCGTTACCCCCTTCCCGACTTCCGGCTGAAGATTGATGGTCGCCTCTTCCGGACGGCGCGAGATCTGGCTGCTCGGCTTCTGGCCGCGCACATCGCCACGCTGGCGATGGGTCAGCACGATAGCGCCGATCATGGCCACCAGCAGGATAATGCCGGCGGTTTCGAACAGGAAGAGATAGCGCGAATAGAGCAGCGCTCCGATGGCCGCCGTGTTGGACAGCCCCGCCACCGGTGCAGTCGCCGCGTCAGGCGTACCCAGCACCAGGCCACCGGCCTTGTAGGCGCCCACGCCCATGACCAGTTCGGCCAGGAACACGAAGGCCAGGGCAAAGCCGAGCGGGAAGTTCTTGATGAAGCCGGCCCGCAGCTGCGCGAAGTCGATGTCGAGCATCATGACGACGAACAGGAACAGCACCGCCACCGCGCCGACATAGACGATCACCAGCAGCATCGCGATGAACTCGGCGCCGATCAGGATCATGAGGCCAGCAGCGTTGAAGAACGCCAGGATCAGCCAGAGCACCGAGTGCACCGGATTGCGGGCGAGAATGGTCACCGCGCCCGAAAAGATCGTAAGCGTGGCAAAGAGATAAAAGGCAATTGCCTGGATCATGACGCGCGCCCCTTACCGGTACGGTGCATCGGCTTCAAGGTTCGCGGCAATCGCCCGCTCCCACTTGTCCCCGTTCGCCAGAAGCTTGGCCTTGTCGTAGAGCAGTTCTTCGCGCGTTTCGGTCGCGTATTCGAAGTTGGGCCCCTCGACGATGGCATCGACCGGGCATGCTTCCTGGCAAAAGCCGCAGAAGATGCACTTGGTCATGTCGATATCATACCGCGTGGTGCGGCGGCTGCCGTCCTCGCGCGGTTGCGCCTCGATCGTGATCGCCTGCGCCGGGCACACCGCTTCGCACAGCTTGCACGCGATGCAGCGTTCCTCGCCGTTGGGATAACGGCGCAGGGCGTGTTCACCACGGAAGCGCGGCGAGATCGGGTTCTTCTCGAACGGGTAGTTCACGGTCGCCTTGGGCCTGAAGAAATACTTCAGGGTCAGCCAGTGCGCTTTCACGAACTCCCAGAGGGTGAAGCTCTTGACGAGCTGTCCGACAGTCATGCGAAGTGTCCGGTAGCCATGAGGTAGCCGCTGACGAGGAACACGAACAGCAGCGAGACGGGCAGGAAGATCTTCCAGCCAAGGCGCATCAGTTGGTCATAACGGTAACGGGGCACCGTCGCCTTGACCCAGCTGAATACGAAGAAGCCGAAAGCGATCTTGAGGATCAGCCAGATCCAACCAGGGATCAGGTAGAGGATCGCCAGTTCCACCGGCGGCAGGTAACCGCCCCAGAACAGCGTGGCGTTGAGCGCGCACATCAACAGCACGTTGCCGTATTCACCCAGCCAGAACAGGGCGAAGGCCATCGACGAATATTCGGTCTGATAGCCGGCGACGAGTTCGCTTTCCGCTTCGGTCAGGTCGAACGGTGCGCGCTGGGTTTCGGCCATGCTGGAGATTAGGAACATCACCCACATCGGGAACAGCAGCGGGCTGCACCAGAAACCGTTGATGAAGCCAAAGCCGAAGCCGTGCTGCGCCTTGACGATATCGTTAAGATTGAACGAGTTGGCCCACAACACCACGCAGACCAGGATGAAGCCGATCGAGACTTCGTAGCTGATCATCTGGGCCGATGCGCGCATCGCCGAGAAGAACGGGTACTTCGAGTTGGACGACCAGCCCGCGATGACGATGCCGTAAACCCCCAGCGACGAGATCGCGAGGATATAGAGCAGGCCGACGTTGATATCGGCCAGGATCGCGCCCGAATTGAACGGGATCACCGCCCAGGCCAGCAGCGCCACCGTGAAAGTGATGATCGGCGCGATCAGGAACAGGCCCTTGTTCGCCGCCGAAGGAATGATGGTTTCCTGCAGGAACACCTTCAGGCCGTCGGCAAACGACTGAAGAATCCCGAACGGGCCAACCACGTTGGGGCCACGGCGCAGCGCCATCGATGCCCAGACCTTGCGGTCGACATAGATGACCATGGCCACCGCCAGCATCACCGGCAGCGCGATCAGCAGGATTCCGCAGATCGTGGAAATGGTCCAGGCCGCCGCGAAGGGCAGGCCAAGGCCTTGAAAGAACGCAGTCATTCCGCGGCCTCCGCCTGAAGTTCACCGTGGAGCAGTTCGCTCGAGCAGCGCTGCAGCGTGGGGCTGGCGCGGCCGATGGCGTTGGTCAGATAGGGATCGGCGATCGGATAGGCGATCGTCCCGGTGCAATCCGCGCTGGCCGGAGCCGTGGGAAGCGCGCCGTAATCGGCCAGACCTTCGACGCCCAGTGCCGGCACCGCCGCGATCATCGCCGCGCGCAGCTGTTCAAAGCTGTCGAACCCGACATTGACGCCAAAGGCATCGGCCAGCGCGCGCATGATCGTCCAATCTTCGCGCGCTTCGCCCGGGGCGAACACGGCGCGTTCGGCAAACTGCACGCGGCCTTCGGTGTTGACGTAAGTGCCGTCCTTTTCGCTGAACGCAGCGGCAGGCAGGATCACGTCGGCGGCATGGGCCGCCTTGTCGCCGTGATGGCCGATGTGGACGATCATGCTGTCGGCAAACTTGGTCCAGTCGACCTCGTCCGCACCCAGCGAAATGACCATCTTGGGCTTGGCCGCCACCAGATCAGCCAAGCCGCCCGGCTGGGCATAGCCCAGCATCAGGCCGCCCATGCGCGCGGCTGCCATGTGCAGCACGTTGAAGCCGTTCCAGCCATCGCGCACCAGGTTGAAGCGCGCGGCAAAGCCCAGGCCCGCTTCCAGCGCGCCCTTGGCCAGGCCCGCACCGCCGATGATGATCGCCGGCTTGTTTGCCGCGCCAAACGCGTCGGCCACTTCGGCCGGCAGGTTGGCCAGCGTGACGGCATCGTCGCCCAGGAACGTGGCGGGGAACGTGGTATCCCACACCGGCCCGATCACGAAGACCTTGGCGCCGCGCTTCACGGCCTTGCGCAGGCGCGGATTGAGCAGCGGCGCTTCGTTGCGGACCTGGCTGCCCACGATCAGGATCGCATCAGCGTCCTCGATGCCGGCCAGGGTCGAGTTGAACGCCACGGCCGCCAGGCTCGACGTGGTGTACGCCATGCCGGTCTGCCGCCCTTCGAGCAGCGAGGAACCGAGCGCGCTGGCCAGGGACTTGGCCGCGAACATCGTTTCGCAATCGACCAGGTCACCGGCAACCACCGCAACCGACGGGCCGGGGTTGATCGAGGCAACCGCGGCAAAGGCTTCGGCCCAGGTTGCGGCAACCAGCTTGCCATCACGGCGCAGCCACGGACGATCCAGGCGGCGGCGGGTCAGGCCGTCGACCATGAAGCGCCCACGATCGGCCAGCCATTCCTCGTTCACGTCATCGTTGACGCGCGGCAGGATGCGCAGCACTTCGCGGCCACGGCTGTCGAGGCGGATGTTGGCGCCGATCGCGTCAGACACGTCGATCGACAGCGTCTTCTTCAACTCCCACGGGCGCGCTTCGAACGCATAGGGCTTGCTGGTCAGCGCGCCGACCGGGCACAGGTCGATCACATTGGCCGAAAGCTCGTGCTTGGCGGCCTTTTCCAGATAGGTGCTGATCTGCATGGTTTCGCCGCGATAGAGCGCGCCGATTTCGTCCACGCCGGCGATCTCTTCCGAGAACCGCACGCAGCGGGTGCAGTGGATGCAGCGCGTCATCGTCGTCTTGATGAGCGGGCCCATGTACTTCTCGGTCACGGCACGCTTGTGCTCGTGATAGCGTGAGCCGCCACGGCCATAGGCCACCGACTGGTCCTGCAGGTCGCATTCGCCGCCCTGGTCACAGATCGGGCAATCGAGCGGGTGGTTGATGAGGAGGAACTCCATCACCCCTTCCCGCGCCTTCTTGACCATTTCGCTGTCGGTGCGGATTTCCTGGCCTTCGCTGGCCGGAAGCGCGCACGACGCCTGCGGCTTGGGCGGCCCAGGCTTCACTTCGACCAGGCACATGCGGCAGTTGCCGGCAATGCTCAGCCGCTCGTGATAGCAGAAGCGGGGGATTTCCTTGCCGGCGAGTTCGCAGGCCTGGAGCACGGTGGCCCCGGCCGGAACTTCGAGTTCGACGCCGTCTACTTTGACCTTGGGCATTATTCTGCTGCCTCCCGAACGTCGGCGCGCGCGGCGATGCGACGTTCGATTTCGGGGCGGAAGTGGCGAATCAGGCCCTGGATCGGCCAGGCGGCCGCGTCACCCAGGGCGCAGATGGTGTGGCCTTCGACCTGCTTGGTCACGTTGAAGAGCATGTCGATCTCTTCCACGTCGGCATCGCCGGTGCGCAGGCGCTCCATCACGCGCCACATCCAGCCGGTGCCTTCGCGGCAGGGTGTGCACTGGCCGCAGCTTTCGTGCTTGTAGAAGTACGAAAGGCGGCTGATCGCGCGAACGATGTCGGTAGACTTGTCCATGACGATGATCGCTGCGGTGCCCAGGCCAGAGCCGAGTGCGCGCAGGCCGTCAAAGTCCATCGGCGCATCCATGATCTCGGCCGCCGGCACCAGCGGCACCGACGAACCACCCGGGATCACGGCGAGCAGGTTGTCCCAACCGCCGCGAATGCCACCGCAATGCTTCTCGATCAGCTCGCGGAACGGGATCGACATCTCTTCCTCGACCACGCAGGGCTTGTCGACGTGCCCGCTGATCTGGAACAGCTTGGTGCCCTTGTTGTTCTCCCGGCCAAAGCTGGAGAACCATGCCGCGCCACGGCGCAGGATGGTGGGGGCAACCGCGATCGATTCCACGTTGTTCACCGTGGTCGGGCAGCCATAGAGGCCGGCGCCGGCCGGGAACGGCGGCTTGAGGCGGGGCTGGCCCTTCTTGCCTTCGAGCGATTCGATCATCGCGGTTTCTTCGCCGCAGATGTAGGCACCCGCGCCGCGATGGACGAAGACGTCGAAATCATAGCCCGAACCGGCAGCGTTCTTGCCGAGCAGACCAGCGTCATAGGCTTCGGCCACGGCGGCAAACAGCGTTTCGGCTTCGCGGATATATTCACCGCGAATGTAGATATAGGCCGCGCGTGCGCCCATCGCGAAACCGGCGACCAGCGCGCCTTCGATCAGCTTGTGCGGATCGTGGCGGATGATTTCGCGGTCCTTGCACGAACCCGGTTCGGATTCGTCGGCGTTGATCACCAGAAAGCTGGGGCGGCCATCCTTGGATTCCTTGGGCATGAACGACCACTTCATGCCGGTGGGGAAGCCCGCACCGCCACGGCCACGCAGGCCGGAGTCCTTCATTTCCTGGATGATCGCGTCACGGCCGCGCGCGATCAGGTCCTTGGTGTTGTCCCAATCGCCGCGCGCCTGGGCGGCAGCCAGGTTCCACGGCTGATAGCCGTAGAGATTGGTGAAGATGCGATCCTTGTCGGCAAGGGCCATGGCTTACCACTCCCCTCGATAATCGTGGTTTTCGGAAACCATCGCCGTCAGCGAGGTCGGCCCACCCACCGGTTCCACGGTGTGGCGGCCCGGCTCTTGCGTGCCGGTCTTGGGCTGGCGCCCGGCAGCGAGTTCGTCGAGGATATGCTCGATCCGCTCGGCCGTCAGGTCTTCATAGTTGTCGTCGTTGATCTGCACCATCGGCGCCGACGAGCAGTTGCCCATGCATTCCACTTCGGTCAGCGTGAACAGACCATCAGCAGTGGTGTGGCCCTTCTTCATGCCCTTGGCCTTGCAGGAGGCGAGGATGTCGTCAGACCCGCGCAGCATGCACGGCGTGGTGCCGCAGACCTGCACGTGGAACCGGCCGATCGGCGCGATGTTGTACATCGTGTAGAAGGTGGCCACTTCGAGCACGCGGATGATCGGCATGTCGAGCTGCGCGGCGACGTATTCCATCACCGGCAGCGGCAGCCAGCCCTGCGTGTTCTCTTCGGCGCCAACCTGGCGCTGCGCCAGGTCGAGCAGCGGCATCACCGCAGAACGCTGGCGCCCGGCGGGATAGCGCGCGATGATTTCCTTGGCCTTGGTCGCGTTCTCGGGCGTCCAGGCAAAGCTGCCCCAGCGCGCACGCAGCGCGGGGCTATCGGGTTCGGGATGACGATCAGCCATTAGCGAATGAACTCCACGCGTGCGCACTTGCCATCGACGAAGCTGTAGACGGCAATCACGTCAAACGGCTCGGCAGCGGCAGAGCGCCAGACGCGCTCGTGAAACACCACATAATTGCCCAGCTCGTTCGCCCCGATCACCTCGGCGCGGTTTTCCGGAAACTCGGCAAACATCTTCTTGAGGCCCTGGCGGGTGCCTTCCTTGCCGTCGCGCACCACGGCGCCGCGATAGCCCGCTTCGCAGGCATCGTCGGTCATGTAGCTGACGTAAGTGTCGGCATCCTGGGCGTTGTAGGCCGCGATCATGGCCGTGGCGATCTGGGTCAAACCAGCCATGTCAAAGCCCCCTGCGCCGGCGGGCGCGGTTGAACCACAGCCCCTGGCCAAAATGGAACAGTTCGAAACCGCCCACCGCGCTTGCCAGCATGGCCAGGCTTTCCGGCGCCTTGCCGGTCACGCCCAGGGCAATGAACCAGGCCACGGCGAGGACCAGCCCAGTCAGGCAGGCGAGGATCGAAACCTGATCGATCTGCGCGCGGCTCACCGGTCGCACTCCCCGAACACCACGTCGATCGCGCCCAGGATGGCGGTCGCGTCGGGCAGCATGTGGCCCTTGGACATGAAGTCCATCGCCTGGAGATGCGAGAACGCGGTCGGGCGGATCTTGCAGCGATAGGGCTTGTTGGTGCCGTCAGAGACCAGGTACACGCCGAATTCGCCCTTGGGGCTTTCGGTGGCGACATAGACTTCGCCGGCCGGCACGTGGAACCCTTCGGTGTAGAGCTTGAAGTGATGGATCAGGCTTTCCATCGAGCTCTTCATCTCGGCGCGCTTGGGCGGCATCACCTTGCGGTCATCGCTGTGCACCGGGCCTTCGGGCATCTGCGCCAGGCACTGCTTCATGATCCGGGCCGACTGGCGCACTTCTTCCACGCGCACCATCATGCGGTCATAGCAATCGCCCCGCGTGCCCACCGGAATATCGAATTCCATGCGGTCATAGACGTCATAGGGCTGCGCCTTGCGGATATCCCAGGGGATGCCCGAACCGCGGATCATCGGGCCGGAGAAGCCCCAGCGCACCGCATCGTCCTTGCTCACAACGGCGATATCGACGTTGCGCTGCTTGAAGATGCGGTTGTCGACCACCAGGCTCATCGCGTCGTCGAACAGCTGCGGCAGGCGCGTGTCGAGCCAGTCGGCCATATCGGTCAACAGCTTGAGCGGCACGTCCTGATGCACGCCACCGGGGCGGAACCAGGCCGAGTGCATACGCGCGCCCGATGCGCGTTCGAAGAACGTGAGACAATCCTCGCGGATTTCGAACAGCCACAGGTTCGGCGTCATCGCCCCCACGTCCATGACGTGCGAACCGATGTTGAGCATGTGGTTGCAGATGCGGGTCAGCTCGGCAAACAGTACGCGCAGATACTGCGCGCGCAGCGGCACGGCGATGTTGAGCAGCTTTTCCACCGCGAGCACGTAGGAGTGCTCCATCGCCAGTGGCGAGCAGTAGTCCAGGCGGTCGAAATACGGCAGCGCCTGGAGATAGGTCTTGTGCTCGATCAGCTTTTCCGTGCCGCGATGCAGCAGGCCGACGTGCGGATCGATCCGCTCGATGATTTCGCCGTCCAGCTCCATCACCATGCGCAGCACACCGTGCGCAGCCGGGTGCTGCGGGCCGAAGTTGATCGTGTAGTTGGTGATGACCTCGTCACCCGTGGTGGGCGACTGTTCGAGCGAGAAGCTCATGCCTTGTCTCCCGAGGGCTTGGTCGCTTCCTTGTTGGCCGCCGCGCCAGCGCCGGTATGCGCCGGCGTCGGCGTGTCCTTGGGCGTGGCCACCGGTGCAGGCGCGGCCGCTTGCGCTGCCTTCTCGTCACCGGGCAGCACGTAGTCGGCGCCTTCCCACGGGCTCATGAAGTCGAACTGGCGCAGGTCCTGGGCCAGGCGCACGGGCTCATAGACCACGCGCTGGTCTTCCTCGGAATAGCGCAGCTCGACATAGCCGGTCAGCGGGAAGTCCTTGCGGAACGGGTGCCCCTGGAAGCCATAGTCGGTGAGGATGCGGCGCAGATCGGGGTTGCCCGCGAACAGCACGCCATACATGTCATAGACTTCGCGTTCCAGCCAGCCAGCCACCGGCCACAGCGTGGTGGCGGTGGGAACCGGGGTCGCCTCGTCGGTCCGCACCTTCACGATCAGGCGATGGTTGCGGGTCAGCGAGAGGAGGCAATAGACCACTTCGAAACGGTCGAGCCGCTGCGGATAGTCTGCCCCGGCGATTTCCATCAGCTGCTGGTATTCGTGCTCGTCACGCAGGGTGCGCAGCACGTCCTGGATGCGCTCGCGCACCACCAGCAGGACGATTTCGCCGTGCTCTTCCTTGGCTTCGATCACCAGGTCACCCAGCGCGGTGGCGAGCGTGTCTTTCACCCCGTCGAAGGGGGCATAGCGCGGTGCGGAATGCAGAATGGCCATGTGCCCTACCCTCTCAACGCTCAAGCGTGCCGATGCGGCGGATCTTCCGCTGCAACTGCATCACGCCATAGAGCAGCGCCTCGGCAGTCGGCGGGCAACCCGGCACATAGATATCCACCGGCACGATGCGGTCACAGCCGCGCACCACCGAATAGCTGTAGTGGTAATAGCCACCACCATTGGCGCACGAACCCATCGAGATGACGTACTTGGGGTCCGACATCTGGTCGTAGACCTTGCGCAGCGCCGGGGCCATCTTGTTGCACAGCGTGCCGGCCACGATCATCACGTCGGACTGGCGCGGCGAGGCGCGCGGAGCAACGCCGAAGCGCTCCATGTCATAGCGCGGCATGTTGACGTGGATCATTTCCACGGCGCAGCATGCCAGGCCAAAGGTCATCCACCAGAGCGAGCCGGTGCGCGCCCACTGGAACAGTTCCTCGGTCGAGGTGACGAGAAAGCCCTTGTCCGAAACCTCGGCGTTGATGCTTTCGAAAAAGGCCTGGTCGGGCGCGACGATCGGCGAGCCAGCGACGGGCGAGACAGCGGGGATAGTAGCCATGTCGTTCATTCCCAATCCAGTGCGCCCTTCTTCCAGGCATAGATGAAGCCCAGCACCAGCTCAGCCAGGAAGACCATCATGGTCGCCCAGCCGGCCCAACCGGTCTGCTTGAGGCTCACCGCCCAGGGAAACAGGAACGCTGCTTCCAGGTCGAAGATAATGAACAGGATCGCCACGAGGTAGAACCGCACGTCGAACTGGCTGCGCGGGTCTTCAAAGGCGGGGAACCCGCACTCATATTCGGCCAGCTTGTCTGCCGTGGGATTGTGGGTGCCCGTCAGACGGGCTGCCCCCATCGGCAAAAACACGAAGGCCGTGGAAAGCGCGAGCGCGATCCCGAGGAAAATCAGGATCGGCAGATATTGGATGAGGTCGACCAAGGGGCTGACTCGCGATGGAATGCACTTGGCACGGGGCACTAGTCCTGCCTTGGCCCATGCGCAAGTGGGGTGCAGCGCAATAAAGGGGGTTGACCCCACCCATTTGGGCAAGATCGTGACAATACCGAGGTACAAACCCCCGGATTTTGCCCAAAAGCGCGGCAAACCAGCCACCTCTTGCCGCATCGCGAGATGTCAGTTGCAGGAATTGCGCACACGATTGCATGCTGCACAAGGCGCCCCGCGCACCCTCACCTCAGGTCGAGCACGAAAACAGGCCAGGCCGCGGCGGCCAGGAACGTACCGAGCGGCAATCTGGTGGCTGCATCGATGCGGCCTCCTCGCCAGGCCATCAGGCCCGCCACGGCCAGGCCGAGCAGCGCCGCGCCAAGCAGGACATGCACCGCGCCCACCGGCCCCACCCATAACCCGATCGCGCCGAGCAGCAGCGGATCACCTCCGCCCAGCCCTTCGCGCCCGCGCGCCCGGCGATAGCCCCACGCAACCAGCGCCAAGAGGCCATAGGCCAGGCCGCCCCCAGCGAGGGCAAATGGCAAACAGTTGTCCGCCACGGCTACCGCCAATCCGCTCAACGCCAGCGCAGCGTTGAGGCGCCACGGCAACCACAGGCAGCGCGCATCGAGCAGCCCCAGCAGCAGGAGTTGCCAGCCCAGCACCATGGCCGGCAAGGCGAGGCCAATCGGTGCCCACCATGCCAATGCGCCGATCGCGGCGCCCAGCACCTCTGCCGCCAGTTGCCCCCGCCCGATCGGCGCAGCGCAGGATTGACAGCGCCCGCGCAGGGCCAGCCATGAAACGATCGGCACCAGGTGCCACGGGCGCAGGCGCTGGCGGCAGCTATCGCAGGCCGAAGGCGCGCGGATGATGCCGCGCCCGGCCGGCAGGCGCACCGCCACGGTGCCCAGGAATGATCCGATGATTGCCCCCAAAATGGCGCCGATTGTCACCAAGAGCCAGGCCGGCATGCCCAACACGACCGTAAACATCGGCATCTGCGCCGAAAACCCCACGTTACGTCCCCCACCCGCCCCATGCCCGGCCGCACGAGCCCCACCCCAGGGTGTCTGCCGAATTGCTGCAATGCGTCATGAAACGGCAATGCAGGGCCGCCTTCAATTGCAATCGCCACGCCCGGTCTCTACATCGGCGCTGGCAACGACAAGACGCTGCCACCCGCCCGCAGCCGGGGCGGCAGTTTAGCACAGGAAGGACCTGTTACCATGGCCCAGTTCTCCGCCGCCGATCCGATCGTCATCCTCAGCTATGCGCGCACGCCGATGGGCGCCATGCAGGGTGCACTGGCAGACGTTGCCGCAACCGATCTCGGCGCCACCGCGGTCAAGGCCGCCGTCGCGCGCGCCGGCGTGGACGGCGCCGACGTGGAGCGGGTCTACATGGGCTGCGTGCTGCCCGCCGGCCTGGGCCAGGCACCCGCCCGCCAGGCCGCGATCAAGGCCGGCCTGCCCAAGTCGGCCCAGGCCACCACGGTCAACAAGGTCTGCGGCTCTGGCATGCAGACGGTGATCATGGCCGCCGAGGCCCTGGCCGCCGGCAGCATCGACCTCGCCATTGCCGGCGGCATGGAATCGATGACCAACGCCCCCTACCTGCTCAAGAAGCACCGGTCGGGCGCGCGCATCGGCCATGATACGGCCTATGACCACATGTTCCTCGATGGCCTGGAAGACGCCTATGAAGCCGGCCGCGCCATGGGCACCTTCGCCCAGGATACTGCCAACGACTATGGCCTGACCCGCGAAAACCAGGACGAATACACCATCGAATCGCTGCGCCGCGCCAAGGCCGCGATCGCCGATGGCGCCTTTGTCGAGGAAATCGCCCCCGTCACGGTCAAGACCCGCGCTGGCGAAGTGACGGTCGATACCGACGAGGCCCCGAGCAAGGCCCGCCCCGACAAGATTCCCTCGCTCAAGCCCGCCTTTGCCAAGGACGGCACGATCACCGCGGCCACGTCCTCGTCGATCTCGGACGGCGCGGCAGCCCTTACACTTACCCGCCAGAGCGTGGCCGATGCCAAGGGCCTCAAGCCCGTGGCGCGCATCGTGGCCCTGGCCGCCCATGCCCAGGAACCCAAGGACTTCACCATCGCCCCGGTCGGTGCGATCAAGAAGGTGCTCGACAAGGCCGGCTGGAGCGTCGACGACGTCGAACTGTTCGAAGTGAACGAAGCCTTTGCCTGCGTGGCGATGTTCGCGATGCATGACCTTGGCATCAGCCACGACAAGGTCAACGTCCATGGCGGCGCCACCGCGCTGGGCCATCCGATCGGCGCCTCGGGCGCACGCATCGTCACCACCCTGCTTGCCGCGCTCAAGCGCCACGGCAAGACCAAGGGCGTGGCCAGCCTGTGCATCGGTGGCGGCGAAGCCACCGCCCTCGCCGTCGAACTGGTCTAAAAGCGGATGAAATCTTCCGCCCCCTCCTCTTCAGAGGAGGGGGTTGGGGGGTGGTGAAAACCTAAGAAAACGCAGCCTTCAAGGCGTCCCCGCGCCCCACAGCGCATCCTGCGCCACAAAGCCCCGGCGCCCGCCGACATCAACCGGGCACCAGCCATCACGGCAATCGCCCAGCGCGGCCTGAACGCCAGGCGCCGCGCGCCACAGCACCGGGCCGCTACCATCCTTGTTGGCGCGGATCGGCGTAATCGCCCCCTTGACCAGCGCGGCGCGATTGCGGCTGAGAAACTGCGCCAGCACCCAGCCGCGCGCGCCATCGGGATCTTCGATCAGGCGCCAGCCACCCATCACCCGCAAGACCTTTACCGGCAAGCCACGGCGCACATAGACCCAATTGATGCGGTATTCGCGCCCAGGCCCCACGCGCATGTTGGTCTGGTCCTTGGATAGCGACGCCCAATAGGGGCTGTTGCCATCATCGGCGGCGTGCAGATGCGCCGGCCGTCCGGCCAAGCCCACCGCACCGGCAACCAGTGCCAGCGCCGCGGCCGAACGGATGATAAAGCGAAACTGGATCACGGTAAGACTTCTCCTGCCGCCCCCGCCCGGACGTGCAATCTCTGGTGCGATACAGCATTGGCCGGCAAGGGCAACAGCCTGCATGGCTGCGGCCGGCGATCACCCGCCTGGCCCAGCCCGAATGCCACGACAAATTCGGGTCCCGATCGGATATCGCCCTTGGTCCTGCTTGACCACCACCACCCCATGCGCATAGCCATAGTGGGGATGAGCCAGCACGCCCGCCCGCAAGACTTGCGCCTCACGCGCCGTATCGACGGCAAGCCCCGCGTCGTCGTGACCCGTCGCCTGTTGCCCGAAACGCAGCGGCGCATGGCCGAATTGTTCGACGTCATGCTCAATGCCGATGATCGCCCCATGTCACGACAGGCCTTGCGCGATGCCGTGGCGCAGGCGCATGTCCTGGTGCCCACGGTCACCGATGCGATCGATGCCGATCTGATCGCGGCGGCCGGCCCCGGCCTTGGCCTGATCGCCAATTTCGGCGCAGGCATCGAACATATCGATCTCGCCGCCGCGCGTGCGCGCAAGATCATCGTCACCAACACGCCCGGCGTCTTCACCGACGATACCGCCGACATGACCATGGCACTGATCATTTCGGTGCCGCGCCGGCTGGCCGATGGCGAGCGCGTGATCCGCGAACAGACCTGGGAAGGCTGGTCGCCATCCAGCCTGCTGGGTCACCGCCTGGGCGGCAAGATGCTGGGCATCATCGGCATGGGGCGAATCGGCCAGGCCGTGGCCCTGCGCGCCCGCGCCTTTGGCATGGCGGTCGTCTATCACAACCGCCACCGCCTGCCCCCGGCGGCAGAGGCAGCGCTGGGCGCGCGCTATGAGGCCGATCTCGACACGCTGGTGCGCACCGCCGACATTTTGTCGCTGCATTGCCCGCACACGAGCGAAACCCACCATCTGATCAATGCGCGGCGCATCGCGATGATGAAGCGGCACGCATATGTGGTGAACACCGCGCGCGGCGAACTGATCGAGGAAGCCGCGCTGATCGCCGCGCTCGAGGCCGGGGCGATCGGCGGCGCCGGACTCGATGTTTTCGCGCACGAACCCCAGGTCGATCCGCGCCTGCGCCAGTTGCCCAACGTGGTCCTGCTGCCGCACATGGGCAGCGCCACGTTCGAAGGGCGGCTCGCCTCGGGCGACAAGGTCATCGCCAATATCCGCTTCTGGGCCGATGGCCATCGCCCGCCCGATCAAGTGATAGAAGGCTGGGCCTAGCGGCGCTTGGTCACCGCGCCGCTAACCATTTCGGATTTGTCAAAGACTTGGGCCTAAGGTGCCGCGCCATGAACGATTCGTTGCGACATCACGGGGCCCGCGCCCTGGCCGCGCTGGCCCTGCTGCTGGTTCCAACCCTTGCCCATGCCCAGGATGCCGGGCTCGACCCCGCCGATAGCGGCGATACCGCATGGCTTCTCGCCGCCACGCTGCTCGGGCTGCTGCTGGTGCTGCCGGGCATCGGCCTGTTTTATGCCGGGCGCGTGCGGACGCAGAGTATGCTCTCGGTCATGACGCAGACCGTGGCGGTCACCGCGCTGGTTTCCCTGCTGTGGATCGTGGTGGGTTATACCCTCGCGTTCGGCACGGTCAGCAATGGCTGGCTCGGCAGCGGCAGTGCCTGGATGCTGATCGATCTGGGCAACGTGCGCGCCGATACCCTGGTGCCCGAAAGCGCCTATGCCCTGTTCGAGATGGTCTTTGCCCTCGCCGCCCCCGCGCTGATGATCGGAGCCTGGGTGGATCGCGCCCGCTTTGGCTGGGTGCTGGGCTTTTGCGCACTGTGGAGCCTGATGGTCTATGCGCCGATCGCGCACTGGATCTGGGGCGGCGGCTGGCTCGCCACGCGGCTTGGCACGGTGGACTATGCCGGAGGACTGGTCATTCACACCAGCGCCGGAGTCTCGGCGCTGGTCGTGGCGCTGCTGATGGGCCGGCGTGAACGCTTTGCCCAGGCTGCTGCGCGCAGCGGTGGCTTTCCGTTGCTGACCCTGGTGGGCGGCGCGATGGTCTGGCTGGGCAGCCTGGCGCTGGCCGGAGGCAGCGCGCTGGCCGCGGGTGATGATGCCGCCATGGCGCTTATCAACACCCACGTGGCCATCGCGACGGCTGCGCTGGCCTGGCTGCTGCTCGATCGCCTCGGCGGCGCACGTCCCGGCCCCACCGGGCTGGCACGCGGCGCGCTGGCTGGCCTGGCCCTGATCGCCCCGGTCGCGGCCTATACCAGCCCCGGCATGGCCGTGGTGCTGGGCCTTGTCGCGACACTCGTCGCCAAGGGCACCGCGCGCCTGGTTCAGGGCCATCTCCAGATCGACGATTCGCTGGGTGTCTTTGCCGGCCAGGGCATGACCGGCATTGCCGGCACGATGCTCACCGCGCTGGTTCTCCACCCCGCGCTCGGCGGCACCGGCTACGGCCCGGGCATGACCCTGGCGCACCAGGTGGTGGGCCAGGCCGTGGGCGTGGTGGCCGTCGCTGCGTGGAGCGCGATCGCCACCGCGATTGCCGCGCTGATGGTGTCGATGGCCCTGCCCATGCGCGTGACGCGGGACGAGGAAATGGCCGGCCTGGACGCGACCTGCCATGGCGAGGCCATGTTGCAGCAGGACTGAACAACCACGCGCAAGCCATTGCCCTCAAAATAAAAAAGCCCGGGGTGATCCCGGGCTTTTTCGTAATGGCTTGGCCTGATGGCGATCAGTCGCCGGTCAGGATGCGATCCACCAGCTGCTTCACCGTGGGGGTGAAGTTGTTGGAATAGAACGGGTCCTGCTTGAAGCGATAGGCAGCATGGCCGGCAAACATCAGGTTCTGGTCGATATCGCCACCGTGGGCGATGTCCTGCAGCGTCTTCTGGATGCAGAAGCTGCGCGGATCAGCGAGGCGCCCGGTGGTGTAATCGTCGTGGTCCTTCCACGACGAGAACCCGCAGTGCGACAGGCAGCCCATGCAATCGGCCTGGTCCTTGCGGATTTCGTCGCGTTCCTCGGGGTTGACGAAGATGACCGTGTCATCGGGCGTGCGCAGCGCGGTGGTGAAACCGGCGCCGAACCATTCGCGGGCACGCGCCAGGTCGGCCGGCGCCACCCAGAAGTTCTTGCCCTTGACGCCCACGTCGAGTTGCACCGTGTGCTCGCCCGCAGCCACCTTGGAATAGGGCACCTGGCGTTCGGAACGCGCTTCCAGCGAACGCAGGAACGGATTGCGCACCGCCGAGGAATAGAAACCGGTGGGCGAAAACTTGTGCAGCAGCACGTCGCCCGGCTCCAACGTGCGCAGATGGTCCTTCCACGCTTGGGGGATCGGGCTTTCTTCGGTCAGCAGCGGGCGCGTGCCGAACTGGAAGGCGATCGCGCCCAATTCCGGGTTGTCGATCCAGTTGTTCCATTCGCGCAGGAACCACACGCCGCCGGCCATCACGATCGGCACGTCATCGCTCACGCCCTCGGCGCGCATCGTGTCGCGCAGCGCCTTGACGCGGGGATAGGGATCTTCGGGCTGGCGCGGGTTTTCCGCGTTCGACAGGCCATTGTGCCCACCGGCCAGCCACGGGTCTTCATAGACCACCGCCGCCATCAGGTGCGCCACCTTGTGATAGGCGCGCTTCCACAGGGCGCGGAACGCGCGGCCCGAAGACACGATCGGCAGATAGCTGACGTTGAAGCGCGCGGCGATTTCCGACAGCTTGTAGGGCATGCCCGCCCCGCAGGTCACGCCGGAAACCAGGCCGCGGGTGCGCTCCAGCACGCCTTCGAGCACCTGCTGCGCGCCGCCCATTTCCCACAGCACGTTGATGTTGATCGCGCCCTTGCCGCTGGCGATGTCATAGGCGCGGCGCACCTGCTCTACCGCGCCATCAATGGCATAGCGGATCAGTTCTTCGTGCCGTTCCTTGCGCGTGAGGGCGTTGTAGACCTGCGGAATGATCTTGCCTTCGGCATCATAGCTGTCGGCATTGACCGCGCTGACCGTGCCGATTCCCCCCGCCGCGGCCCAGGCGCCGGAACTCATGTGATTGGTGGCAGCAACCCCCTTGCCGCCTTCCACCAGTGGCCAAACTTCGCGGCCGCCATAGAGGATAGGCTTCAACCCCTTGAACGCAGACATATCATTCCTTCGACGCGCCCGTGCGCGTGGCGTTTTCCGGCTTGTAGCGCAGCACGGCCGATCGATCCCTTGCGATCGTCCGTGCGCGGCGCGCCTGACCGGACATGAAAAACCCGAATAGGCTGTTTTACGGCGAAACGCCGTCCAGCGAAAGTCCGGTCTCGTGCTTTTGCCCTTTTGACGCGGCGAAATGCCGCGTCAAAAGGGCAAAAATCCTCTCCAAACCGGCAGAAACGATCAATCGTCGTCGTCCACCGCAACCTTTTCACCAGTCACGCGCTGCGACAGCGCCGCAGCCATGAACGGATCAAGCGCACCGTCGAGCACGTCGGTGGGATTCGTACTGACCACACCGGTGCGCAGATCCTTGACCTGCTGATAGGGCTGCAACACGTAGGAGCGGATCTGGTGACCCCAGCCGATCTCGGTCTTGGCGGCATATTCGCCCGATGCAGCCGCTTCGCGCTTGGCCAGTTCGGCCTCATAGATGCGCGCTTTCAGCATGTTCATCGCGGTGGCGCGGTTCTTGTGCTGGCTGCGGTCGTTCTGGCTCGCCACGATGATCCCGGTGGGTACGTGGGTGATACGCACCGCCGAGTCCGTCGTGTTGACGTGCTGCCCGCCCGCGCCCGAGGCGCGGTAGGTGTCGATCTTGAGGTCAGCCGGGTTGATTTCCACCTCGATGTTGTCGTCGATCTCGGGATAGACCCAGACCGAGCTGAACGAGGTGTGGCGCCGTGCCGAGCTGTCATAGGGGCTGATGCGCACCAGACGATGCACGCCGCTTTCAGTCTTGGCATAGCCATAGGCGTTCTCGCCCTTGATCAGCAGCGTGGCGCTCTTGATCCCGGCCGCTTCCCCAGCGTGGTAATCCACCAGGTCCACCTTATAGCCGTGGCGTTCGGCCCAGCGCGTGTACATGCGCTGGAGCATTTCCGCCCAATCCTGGCTTTCCGTGCCGCCGGCACCGGCGTGCACTTCAAGATAGGCGTTGTTGGCATCGGCTTCCCCAGCCAGCAGCGCCTGGACCTTGTCGGCATCGGCGCGGTTGGCCAGCGCGGCCAATGTGGCGAGGCCTTCGGCGATCGTCTCGTCATCGCCTTCCACTTCACCAAGTTCGACGAACTCGATGGCATCGGCCATTTCCTGGCCGATCTGGTTGACGGTGCCGATCGAGGCATCGAGCCGGCGACGCTCGCGCATCACGGCTTCGGCCTTCTTCGGATCATCCCACAGCTTGGGATCCTCGACACGGGCGTTGAGTTCGTCGAGCCGGCGCACCGCGCGGTCCCAGTCGAGGAACTTGCGCACCAATGCGAGTGCGGCCTCGATGCGGTCGATATGAGCCTGCCCTTCGGCACGCATGACGGTCTTACTCCATACAAACGAACTGGCCGCTTAGCGAAGCCGGCTCGTTTGTAAAGGTGTGCGCTTGGGGCCCCGCCGGGAAACGCCCGATTGCTTCGGGTGTTTTGCCGACGGGGCCCACGCGCAAATGCGATCAGCCGTGGCGGCGGTGCATCGCCTGCACGGCGGCCAGCGTCAGCCTGACATGGTCGCGATAGTCCATGTCGGAATGAACCAGCGTGATCCGGCCATCGGGCGCAATGACATAGCTGGTGCGCGTGGTCAGCCCGGTGGACTTGCCACCCTGCTGCAAATCGACGTCATAGGCCCTGACCACGGCCGGGCTGGCGGCGGCAACGGCAAACTTGTCGCGGCATTCCTCGGTCGAAAAGCGGGTCAGCGTGGCGATGTCATCGTTCGACATCCCGATCACGGTGGCACCGGCGCGGGCGAAATCGGCCGTGGCATCGGCAAAGGCGTGGGCTTCCATCGTGCAGCCCTGGGTAAAGGCCTTGGGATAGAAATAGAGCACCACCGGCCCGCGCTTGAGCGCCTTCTTCAGGTTGAAGCTGAACGGCTTGCCGCCCAGCGCACCCTGCGCCGAGAAATCGGGCGCGCGGGCGCCCTGCGGCAGCGCGGCGTGCGCGGCGGCCATGGGAGTGAGGGAAAGAGCGAAGGCCGCCAACGCGGCAAGGGGGGAGCGCGTGTTCATGGCCGGAAGGCTTAGCACAGCGCCGCCCCCCTCAATAGATGCCCCCTTGGTCCTCCACAAAGTTGCTGCCGGCCGGCCGCGCAGCCGGCGCGGCCTTGGCGCCGCGCGCCGAACGCGCCTTGCGCAGCGCATCGAGCACGGCTTCCTTGGCGGTGATCTCCGAAGGCTGCACGGTGCGCCGTGGCTCGGTATCGGGCTTGAATGCTTCCCAGATGATCGAGGCCTTGCGGTCATTGTCCTGCGGCGTGCCGCCGAACACGCGCTTGCCCGAAACGCGATCGATCTTGACCATGGAAACCCCGGCCGGCGCGGTAAACGGAATGTCGGCCCAGCGCGGGCGCGTGGCCAGCACGAACTGCTTGAAGATCGGCGCGGCGATTCGCCCGCCCTGGGCATAGCCGCCCAGGCTGCGCGGCTGGTCATAGCCCATGTAGACGCCCGCGATGATGTCGGGCGATCCGCCCACGAACCACACGTTGGTGGGTCCGCTGGTCGTGCCGGTCTTGCCGAACAGCGGCAGGCCCAGATCGTGCAGCGTTTCGGCCGTGCCGCGCACCACCACGCCTTCCAGCATGTGCACCACCTGGTAGGCCGTGCGCGGATCAAGCACCTGCTTGCCCGCCGGGCGCAGGCGCGGCATCGCCGTGCCGTCCCAGCGCGGCATGTTGCAGCCGGTGCAGGCGCGGTTGTCGGCGCGCCAGATCACCTTGCCGTTGCGATCCTGGACATAGTCGATCAGCGTTGCGTCGCGCTGGCGCCCGTGATTGGCCAGCGCGGCATAGGCATTGACCATGCGTGTCACCGTGGTGTCGCCCGCACCCAGCGCCATCGACAGATAGGGCTGGTAATCGCCGATGCCGACGTTCTTGATCGTGCGCACCACCTTGTCCATGCCGATGTCGTTGGCCACGCGCACGGTCATCAGGTTGCGCGACTGCTCAAGACCCCAGCGCATGGTGTGGCTGCCCGATCCGCCTTCGTTGCCGAAGTTGCGGAAGCACTTCTGGCCCAGTGCCGCCCCCTGATAGACGCAGAACGTGCCATCGACGACCATCGAGGCCGGCGTCATGCCGTTGTCGAGCGCCGTGGCATAGACGAACGGCTTGATCGTCGAGCCAGGCTGGCGCTGCGCCTGGGTGGCGCGGTTGAACGAACCGAGGCGCGCGTCGAACCCGCCCTGCATGGCGAGGATGCGGCTGCTCTGCGGGTCTTCCACCACCATGCCGCCCGAAACCTCGGGCACCACGCGCAGGCCCCAAGTGCCGTTGCCGGCCGGGGCCACGGTGATCACGTCACCCGCCTTCATCGCATCGGGCACGCCATAGAGCGTGCCGGTCTGCCCATCGGCAAAGCCCACCTGCCCGCTCGATCCGCGCCGCGAGATCAGCACCGCGACGCGCCAGTCGAGATAGCGGATCGACAGGTTGCTGTTGATCAGCTGCGTCTGCCAGCTCCCGGAGTCGCTGTCGTCCATGTCGATATGCGCGATCGGCCCGTGCCACGCCCGCCCGGCGGAATAGCGCAGCAGCCCGGCGCGCAGCGAATCCTGCGCCGCAGTCTGCAACTGCTGGTCGAGCGAGGTACGCACCCACAGGCCGCCGGCATAGACGCTGTTGGGCCCGTCCTTGGCCTGCTCGCCAAACTGGTCGATCAACTGGCGGCGCACTTCCTCGAGGAAATAGCCGGCGTCAGCGGTGTAGTTTTCGGTCCGGCGCGGGACCAAGCCCAGCGGCTGTGCCTTGGCCTGCGCCACATCGGCGGCGCTGGCCCAGCCGTTCTTCTCCATCTGGTCCAGCACCCAATTGCGGCGGGCAATGGCCTTTTCGGCAAATTTGGCGCGGCTGTAGGTTTCCGGTGCCTTGGGCAGAATCGCCAGGAACGCGGCTTCGTGCAGTTGCAGGTCGCCTACGTCCTTGTCGAAATAGGCGCGCGCTGCCGCCTGCACGCCAAAGCTTTGGCGGCCCAGCGGGATTTCGTTGAGATAAAGCTCCAGGATCTGCTGCTTGGTCAACACGCTTTCGATGCGCCGCGCCAGGAGCATTTCCTTGAGCTTGCGCGTTACCGAATATTCGTTGCCGATCAGGATGTTCTTGGCCACCTGCTGGGTAATGGTGGACCCACCACGCGCCCGGGCGCCCGTTCCCAGCTTGGTAGCGTAGTCCACGACGGCACCAGCCAAGCCCGTCAGGTCGACACCACCGTGGCTCCAGAAAGACTTGTCTTCGGCCGACAGGAACGCGTTGATCAGCTGCGGCGGAAAATCGACGAAGCGCAGTTGCACCCGCCGCTCGCGGGCATAGCTCGACACGATCTGCCCATCGGCGCCGCGCACCATCGTCGGCAAGGGCGGCTGATAGGTCAGCAGCGTGTCGGCCGAGGGCAGCGTGCGCTCCACCGTCACCCACAGCAGACCGCGCAGGATCAGCAGGACCAGAACCAGCCAGCCCGCGCGCCGCAGCCACTTGGAGCGCTGCCACAGGCCCTTGATGCGGCTGGCCAAGCTTCCGCCCCGCCGAATGCGGAAGCGGCGGCCATCAGGCTCCCCCTCGGGTTCACGGTCAGGTTCGGGCGCATCGCCGCGCGCAATGATCGGGGGCAGGTCGTCGGCCATCGTGGCCGCGCTCTAGCACGGGGCTTTGACGGCGCACCAGTGCCTATCGCGCAAATGCGCCCTGGCGTTTCCGCGCTACGCCCCCAGCGGCCGGCTTTCCTGTTCCGCCAGAAAGATCGCGATGGCGCCGGCCACGGCCTTGGCAAAGCGATCGCGCCAGGCCTTGTCGGTCATCGCGGCAGCATCGGCGTGGTTGCTGATATAGCCGGCTTCCATCAGCGCAGAGGGCAGATCGAGCGACTTGAGCACCACGAACGCCGCCTCGCGCCGGGGGTCGACATGAAACCGGATCGCCCCCTGCCCTTCACGCAGGATCAGATCGGCCAGATGGATGGAGCGCGTGCGCATCTCACGCCGCGACAGGTCTACCAGGATGGAATTGACCGCACTGGAACGCCCCTGCAGCGCGACGCCGTTTACCATGTCGGCACTGTTTTCCCGCCGCGCCAGGGCATCGGCCACCGCGTCAGACCCGCGATCCGACAGGGTGTAGACGGTGGCGCCGCCGGCATCGGCACTCGGCGCGGAATCGGCGTGGATCGACAGGAACAGGTCGGCGTGCAGGCGCTGGGCAATTCCCGACCGCTCTTCGAGCGCAAGAAAGCGATCGTCGCTGCGCGTCAGCGCCACGCGAACATGGCCCTGGGCGAGCAGCGCATCACGCAGCGCCAGCGCCAGGGCCAGGGTCAACTGCTTCTCGCGCAAGGTGCCCTCGCCGCTCGCGCCCGGATCATGGCCGCCATGGCCAGCGTCGATCACCACCAGCGGGCGGCTGGCATCGGCCGGGCCCAATACCGGCGGCAGATCGATCGGCCGCGTGCCATCGGGCAGCGCCACATGCACGACATAGGCGGGATCGCGCCAGGCGCCGCCCGCGCCAATGCCCAGCATGACCCGCGCCCATACCGCCAGCACCAGCAGCGGCACCACGAACAGCGCGGCGATCACCAGGCGCTGCGGTATCAATTCGGGCGAAGGCTTTACCATGATTGCGCTGCCTATGCCGCGCTGCCGGGGCAGTGGTCCAGCGCAAAACCGCGCCGCCTCCCAATCGACGCAAGCTTGGGCTCTTGGACAGGCCCTTGCCACCCCCGTGAAATGCCGGAGGGTTTCGGGACACGGTTTTAATTGCCGCTTTGCGATTGGGGTGCTAGCACCCATCACACGGAGCAGTTTGACTTGCTGCGTCCCTCGCCGCGTTGCCGCCGCGCCTTGATGAGCGCCCAGGCAGCAACGCCCACGGCCGATGCGCCAATGGCAGGGGGATGACGCAGTCGGGCTTGGTCCTGGCGGGCAGGAAGGGACAAGGCAGATACGCCACCCTCGCCCGCGCTTGAGGTTGATGCCGTGATGAAGAGCCGCGTACCGTTCCAGCCAAAGCGCCCCACCGGGGCCTTTGTGCTTTGGACGGATGCCGGCACGCACGAATACCCCGGCACTGCTGCAAACTTTCTTGCAAACCGGGGCGTCCACGCAGGGCAATCGTTGCACGCCTTCGCCACCGCAGACGCACACCAACCGCCGCCGGGCGGCGAGCATCGCAGGGCCTTGCCACATGGCAGCCTGCCCATGCTCCGATCCGGCAAACCCGCATTTGCAAAGCGCCACTGGCCCGGCCTCCTTCATCAAAAGGATCACGGCCGCACGCCAGGCCTTTGCCTCACCACAAGAAACCGCACGAAATTCCCGGGCAATGTCCCGCGGCCGCGCGGCTGGAGACAACAGAATGACCCAGCGCATGCTGATCGATGCGCGCCACCAGGAAGAAACCCGGGTGGCTGTGCTCAAGGGCAATCGTATTGAAGAATTCGACTTTGAATCTGCTGATCACAAGCAGATCAAGGGCAATATCTACCTCGCCAAGGTTACCCGCGTAGAGCCTTCGCTCCAGGCGGCCTTTGTCGACTTTGGCGGCAACCGCCACGGCTTCCTGGCGTTCAGCGAAATCCACCCGGATTACTACCAGATCCCCAAGGAAGATCGCGAAGCGCTGCTGGCCGAAGAGGCCGCCCACGCCGAGGAAGAAGCCGCCCTGCGCGCTGCCGAAGATGGCGACGACGAGGATTATGAAGGCGGCGCCGACTACGAAGGCGGCTACGACGACGGCAACTTCGAAGACGGCCAGGGCGTGACCGAGGTCGATACCTCGGAAAAGGACCAGGTCGCCACGATCGAAGGCGGCGTAGTCGAAAACGGCTTTGACCATGAAGCCGAAGACGCCGCCGATGGCGAAGAATCGCACAGCGACAACGGCCGCCGCCAGCGCCGTCCGCGCCGCCAGGGCCGTGGCCAGAGCAAGGAAGCCGAAGAGCTGCGCGCCAAGCGCATGGCCCTGCGCCGCCGCTACAAGATCCAGGACGTGATCCAGCGCCGCCAGGTGCTGCTGGTCCAGGTCGTCAAGGAAGAACGCGGCAACAAGGGTGCAGCGCTCACCACCTATCTCAGCCTGGCGGGCCGCTATTGCGTGCTCATGCCCAATTCCAGCCACGGTGGCGGCATCAGCCGCAAGATCAGCTCGGCCTCTGACCGCAAGCGCCTGAAGCAGATCATCGCCGAAATGGAACTGCCCCGCTCGATGAGCTGCATCGTCCGTACCGCCGGCCTGCAGCGCACCAAGCCCGAGATCAAGCGCGATTTCGACTATCTCGCCCGCCTGTGGGACGAGATTCGCGAGCGCACGATGCACTCTTCGGCCCCGGCGCTGATCCATTCCGACAGCGACCTGATCAAGCGCGCCATCCGCGACATCTACAACCGCGATATCGAGGAAGTGGTCGTCGAGGGCGAAGCGGGCTACCGCGCCGCCAAGGACTTCATGAAGCTGCTGATGCCCAGCCACGCCAAGCGGGTGCGCCAGTATGCCGATCCGGTGCCGCTGTTCCAGCGCTATGGCGCCGAAGACCAGCTTTCGGCGATGTATGATCCCGTGGTTCAGCTGCGTTCGGGTGGCTACCTGGTGATCAACCCGACCGAGGCGCTCGTCTCGATCGACATCAACTCGGGCCGCTCCACCAAGGAACACGGCATCGAGCAGACCGCCGTTGCCACCAACCTGGAAGCCGCGCGCGAAATTGCCCGCCAGTTGCGCCTGCGCGACATGGCCGGCCTGGTCGTCATCGACTTCATCGACATGGAATACGGATCGAACGTCCGCAAGGTCGAGAAGGCGATGAAGGACGCCTTGAAGGACGACCGCGCGCGCATCCAGGTGGGTCGCATTTCCGGCTTCGGCCTGATGGAAATGAGCCGCCAGCGCCTGCGCACCGGCGTGCTCGAAGCCACCACCCGCGCCTGCCCGCACTGCGATGGTTCGGGCCTGGTGCGCACCGCCTCGTCCGCCGGCCTTTCGGCCCTGCGCATGATCGAGGATGAAGCCGCCAAGGGCAAAGGCAGCATCATCACGCTCTACGCCAGCCAGGAAGCGGCGATCTACGTGCTCAACACCAAGCGCACCGATCTTGCCGAGATCGAAATGCGCTATGGCGTGGCCGTGGAAGTGATCCCCGAGGGCGAGAATGAAGGCGCCAAGATGCGCGTTGCCTCGCGCGGGCCCAAGCCTGAATTCGTGCCGCGCTTCGAACCCATCGTCGAACCTGAAGAAGACGACGTGATCGAGGACACCTACGAGGACGAGGAAGACGTCGTCGAGGAACGCAGCGAGCGCGAGGAAAGCCGTGGCGAAGGCAGGGGCGAAGCCGACAGCAATGGCCGTCGCAAGCGCCGCAAGCGCCGTCGTGGCCGCAACCGCGATCGCCGTGACGAAACCTCGGGCGAAGCCGGTGACGAGCATGACACCGACGAAGCCGAAGGCAGCGATGCTGAAGACGCGGCCTACGATGTGGTGGAAGCCGCATCTGATGCTGGCGACGAGGACGGCGCTCCCGAAGGCCAGGCCGAAGCCGACGATGACCGTGGCCCGCGCAAGCGCCGCCGCCGCAGCCGCCGCCGTCGCGGTGGCCAGCGCGATGACGCTGCCGAGGCCCAGGGCGAAGACGGTGAGACCGCCGACGCCGAGCCGGTGATCGCTGACGCCCCCGCTGCCGAACCGGCCCCGGTGGCAGCAGCCGCTGCCGCTGAACCGGCCGTGGCAGCAGACGTCGAAGCGCCCGCCGAGGAAGCCCCGGCCAAGCCCAAGCGCGTCCGCAAGAAGAAGGTGGTAGAGGCTCCTGCCGAAGCCGCCGCCGAGCCGGCACCTGCCGTCGAAGCGCCTGCTGCAGAGGCTCCGGCTGCCGAAGCGCCTGCCAAGCCCAAGCGCGTGCGCAAGAAGAAGGTCGCCGACGCTCCGGCCGAAGCGGCCGCCGAACCGGCCACCGCCGCGCAAGCGCCTGCTGCCGAGGCTCCGGCTGCCGAAGCGCCTGCCAAGCCCAAGCGCGTGCGCAAGAAGAAGGTTGCTGAAGCACCCGCGGAAGCAAGCGTGGACGCTGCCCCCGAAGTGGCACCCGCTGCGGCTGCGCCGGCAGATGCTGACGCGGCTGGCGAAAGCGATACCGGCGAACAGCCCGCAGCCGATGGCGAAGACGGCGCTTCGCCGCGCCGTGGCTGGTGGCAGCGCACCTTCGGCGCCTGATCGCCAGAGGCCCTTGCGGCTCTGAAAAAAGCCCGCCTCGGCAGTGCCGGGGCGGGCTTTTTCATGGCCTACGACAAAGATCACCAAGTGCCTTGACCAAGAAGCACATCTGACAGATATTTCTGTCATGACAGAAATATCAAACGACTCGGATCGCCTTCCCCCTTCGGTGGAGCAGTTCGTGCTGCGCTGGGGCGACATGGGCACGCAATGGGGCGTCAACCGCTCGGTCGCGCAGATCCAGGCGCTGCTGTTCCTGTCGGAACGCCCGCTGACGGCCGAAGACATCGCGGCAAAGCTAAACATGGCGCGCTCCAACGTGTCGAACAGCCTCAAGGAACTGCTCGCGTGGAAACTGATCCACCGGGTGCCGGTACTGGGCGATCGCCGCGACCATTACGAGGCCGAGGCCGATCTCTGGCAGATGGCCACCAAAGTGGCGCAGGGTCGCAAGGCGCGCGAGATTGATCCCATGGTCGCGGCAATCGGCGCGGCGATGCAGGATATCGATGACCCGCGCATCAGCGCCAAGGTGCGCCAGCGGCTGGTGGCGATGCACGATTTCGTCAACACGGTGGATGGCTGGTATCAGCAGATGCTCAACGTCCCACCTGCCCAGATCATGACGCTGATCCGCATGGGCGCCAAGGTTGTCAGCCTGCTGCGCTTTGTCAGCGGGCGCGGCGGCAGCAAAACCGACCAGACCTGACCCCGTCACCGCGCACAACGGCCACGGCGGCGGGGCCGTGGCTACCATCTTACCCATATACCGATTTCTTTCGTTTCAGAATTGCCTGAACATAGAAAAGGTCCCAGCCATGCCCGCCGAACCTCAAGACGATCGCGCCCCCGTCGCCCTGCTCAAGGGCCGGATCATCGCTGGCTTTTCCCTGGCGCTGGTCATCGCGCTGAGCGCCTACTTGCTGATGAGCGCCAGCCGGGCGGGCAATCAAGCCTTTGCCAGCCTGTGGTTTCTCGCCGTATTTCCGGCCTATCTCTGTGCGCTGATCTGCTATGTCGGCGATCCGGCCGGCACCCGCTCGAGGAATTTCTATGTATCGGTGCCACCGATCCTGGTGGGCTTGGCAATCTTTGGCTCGGCCGCGTTCCTGGGCGAAGGCATTATCTGCCTGGTAATGCTCTCACCGATCTGGCTGATCTTCGGGCTGATTGGCGCCTTCTCAGTGCGCAGGATGCGCCGTCGGCGTGACGATGCGGCGAGCTTCCACGCGTCCTTGCTATTCCTGCCGCTGCTGGCGGGCAGCGTTGAAAGCCAGATCCCCGTCCCGCACGATACAGTGACGCTGACCCGCTCGGTCATTGTTAACGCCAGCCCCGCCGAAATCTGGCCCTATGCCGTCAGCAACACCCACATCGGCAAAGACGAAGGCCGCTGGACCTTTTCGCAAAGCGTGCTCGGCCTGCCCCGTCCTCGCGCCACGGTGCTCGATCGCCCCGGCGTGGGTGGCGTGCGCACGGCCTATTGGAGCGAGGGCATCGATTTCCAGGAACGGGTGACCGCGTGGCAACCCGGCCACCGGCTGGCCTGGCGCTTTGCCTTCACCAACAGCTCGCTCCAGCACCACACCGACGAGCACATCGCGCCCGACGGCCCGTTCCTCAAGATCGACACTGGCGATTATCGCCTGACACCTCTGCCCGATGGGACGACACGGCTGACGCTGACCACCAACTACGTGGCGATGACCCACGTCAATCTCTACGCACGCTGGTGGGGCGAACTGCTGCTCGGCGATATCCAGGACAATGTCCTGGCCGTGGTCAAGCAGCGGGCCGAAGCCCGCCACAAGGCCGGATGATCGGAATTACGACGGGTTGTACTTGGCCAGCCACGCCCCGATCGCGTCAAGCATCGCCTTGCGATCATCAAGCCGGGTGAAATAGTGATCGGCCTTGGGCAGGCTTACATAGTCCACCGTCTTGCCCGCCGCGCGCATCCGGCCGGCCATGGCATCGGAATGGCTCACCGCCACGGTCACGTCTTTGCGCCCATGGATCAGCAGCAACGGCGCCTTGATCCGATCTACCGCATTGAGCGGAGAAACCGCCGCGAAATCAAGCGCCATCGCTTTCCAAGCGTCGGAATACTTGCCTTCCATGTAATCGTTGCCGAAGTCGTTCACCTCGCGGCGCAGGCTGGCCACGCCCGAGATCGAAACGCCGCAGCGATAGAGATCGGGGTCCTTGGCCAGGCCCCACATCGTGGCATAGCCGCCATAGGATGCGCCGACGATGCACACCCGCTTGGGATCGGCCAAGCCTTCACTCACGGCCCAGGCCAGACCATCGGTGATGTCATCCTGCATCGCCAGGCCCATCTGCCCCCAGCCCTTGTGCAGAAAATCGGCGCCATAGCCGGTGGAGCCACGGAAGTTGGGCTGGATCACCAGATAACCCCGGCTGGCGATATACTGCGCCAGATAGTCCCAACTTGCCACGTCCTGCGCCCAGGGGCCACCATGGGGCAGCATGACTACGGGCAAATTGTGTGCCTCGCGCCCCTTGGGCGTGGTCACCACTGCCTCAATGCTCAAACCATCGCGGGCCTTGTAATGCACGGTCTTGACCGGCGAAACCGGCACCTGCTTGAGCTTGTCGTTGAACACGGCAACGCGTTGCATTATCCCGCCATCAAGGCTGAAGTAATAGAGCGCGCCGGGGCTGTCGGGCCGGGCCAGAGTCAACAGCATGGCGCGGCGATCCGCGCTCAGGCTGGAAATCTCGACGCTGACCTTCTGCGGCTCGACCGATTTGTCGAACGCGGCCTGAAGGTCGGCCATGTCCTTGTCCAGCCAGTGCACGCGATCGGGCATGTCAGAGGTCGTCACGCCCAGCACGGCAGAGCGGTCTTGCGACAGGAGCGTGCGCGCGATTTCGGTGCCGGCCGGCGCCTCGAACAGCACGCGCCCCGTCTGCTGGGTCAGCATGTTGATTTCATAGAGCCGGTCGCGTCCATCATCACCCGTCAAAACGGCAATAGCGTTGTCCGTGCCGGGCACGAACAGGATCGGATCGAGCAGGGATTCGTGGGCCTTGCTGCTGGCGCGGTCGATCGTGCGCAACTGCTGGCTTGGGTCGGCACCGCGATAGTACAACTGCGACATCCGGCCCGACTTGGTCACCGAAACCCCGCTGCGCACCACGCCGTTGCCGTCCGCCTGCCAGCTCAGCACGCCGTCGCGCGAGCTTTGCACCACATGCTCACGCCCGGTGGCCAGATTGACGCGGTGCACGGACGGGAAGAACCCTTCGTCCAGGTACATCGAATGCTGCGCGGACAGCAGGATTTCAGGGGTGCCGTCATGGGCAACCCAGATCACGTCGGCGACATTCTGGCCGGCGAGCGTCCACAACAGCCGCGTGACCTTGCCGGTCTTGCGTTCGATGGAGATCAGCCGGCTGACATAGGTGCGGTCGGCCGAGTCCGGCATCGGCAGCAGCGCGCGCAGCTTCACCAGGAGATAATCATCGCCAACCCACTGCACCCAATCGGCCTCGGTCTGGTCGGGCACAGCCAGGTTCATCGGCTTTTCCTGGGGATCGAACAAGTTGCGAATGCCGATCACCTGGGTGCCGCCCATGCCGAACTTACCGGCAATGCGCCGCCCATCAGGCGATAGCGCCCCATCTGCAAAGAACGGAATCTGGGCAAACGCGTCTGCATCGAGCACAGGGGCAGACGCCGCCTTCTGTGCAGGAGCAGCAGAGGCTTGAGCCGATGCCGGCGTTGCCGCAGTCTGCGCCGCAGCCGGGGCAGCAGCCATCATGCTTGTCGCCAGCGCCAGTGCCAGCACCGATCCCGACCGCGCAACGCCTGCCCCCAGCCGTTGCGCCGCCACCATTCCCCCGTTCCGCATCTTGCCCCCTAATCCGAATGTTTTCAGAGTTATGCGGATTGCATGCGATAGTCCATCCTGCGGCCCGGCAAATAATGCCAACACGGATGAGATTGCTACTTGCCGCCGTGCCCGGTGCGCACCACCGCCCGCGCTCCTGCATTTCCGGGCAAGCATACCATGGGGCAAGACCGGCTTTCTCCCCTTGCCCCATGCTGCGTTTGCGCTAAGGACGACTCGTTGAAGCCGACTTGGCCTTGCCGGCCAGCGGCCCAGTGCAGCAGGACCCGGTTTTATGGCGACTTTCACGCTCCCCAAGAACTCCACGATCACCGGCAAGGCGCGCCACCACGCGGCCGCCACCAACGGCAAGATCAAGAAGTTCAAGGTCTATCGCTATGACCCAGACAGCGGCGAGAACCCGCGCTACGACACGTTCGAGATCGATCTCGAACAGTGCGGCCCGATGGTGCTCGACGCGCTGATCAAGATGAAGGGCGAGCAGGACCCGACGCTGACCTTCCGCCGTTCGTGCCGAGAAGGGATCTGCGGATCGTGCGCGATGAACATGAATGGCCGCAACGGCCTGGCCTGCACCACCGCGATCGAAGACCTCAAGGGTGAAATCCGCATCACCCCCCTGCCCCACATGCAGGTGATCAAGGACCTCGTCCCCGATTTCACGCACTTCTACGCGCAATATGCCTCGATCCGTCCCTGGCTGCAGACCGTGTCGCCCACGCCCTCGGGCAAGGAGCGCCTGCAGAGCCCGGAACAGCGCGAAAAGCTCGATGGCCTTTACGAATGCATCCTGTGCGCGTGCTGCTCCACGTCGTGCCCCAGCTATTGGTGGAACTCCGACAAGTTCCTCGGCCCGGCAATCCTGCTCCAGGCCTATCGCTGGCTGGCCGACAGCCGCGACGAAATGACCGGCGAGCGCCTCGACGAGCTGGAAGATCCCTTCCGCCTCTATCGTTGCCACACGATCATGAACTGCGCTAACGTGTGCCCTAAGGGCCTTTCGCCCGCACGCGCCATCGCCGAAATCAAGAAGATGCAGGCCGAGCGCGCGATCTGACGCGCCAGGTTTGGCCTTTTCCCTTCGCGTCATTCCCGAACGCCGGCCGGTTCCCCCGGCCGGCGTTTCGCTTTTCCCAAGGCCCGTCGCTTTATCATGACCCGCATTTCCCAGCGCTATGCCCAACTCGTCGCCTCGGGCGAATTGCGCCCCGATCCAGAGCAGGCCGCCGCTGCCAACCGCCTGGACCAGTTGCAGCAGGAATTGGAAAACCCGCCGCCAGCCCCCGGCCTGTTCGGCCGCCTGTTGCGTGGCAAGCAGGCGCCTGTGCCGCGCGGGCTTTACATGTGGGGTGGCGTCGGGCGCGGCAAATCGATGTTGATGGACCTGTTCCACGATAACCTGGCCGTCACCGCCAAGCGCCGCGCGCATTTCCACGCCTTCATGCTCGACGTGCACGCGCGCCTGCGCGAGGCGCGCAAGAGCGAAAGCGGCGATCCGATCGTGCCGGTGGCGGCCAGCATCGCGGCCGAATGCCACGTGCTGTGCTTTGACGAAATGGTGGTCAACAACAGCGCCGACGCCATGATCATGAGCCGGCTGTTCACCGCCCTGATCGTGGAACACGGCGTGGTCATCGTCACCACCAGCAACCGCGCTCCGTCAGAGCTGTACAAGAACGGGCTCAACCGCGAGCATTTCCTGCCGTTCATCGCGCTGGTGGAAGAGCGGCTCGACGTGCTCGCGCTCAATGGCCCAGTGGACTATCGCTTGCAGCGCCTGCAGGGCGTGGGCACATGGCACGTGCCCAATGGCCCGGCAGCCACCGAAGCAGTGCGCGAGGCGTTCTTCCGCATGACCGACTTTGCCCCGGAAGACAGCGCCAACGTGCCCAGCGCCGATCTCGATCTGGGCGGCGGACGCACGCTGCATGTTCCCAAGAGCCTCAAGGGCGTCGGCGTGTTCAGCTTCAAGCGGCTGTGCGCGCAGCCGCGCGGCGCGTCGGATTACCTGGCGATCGCCCATGCCTATCACACGGTAATCATCGTCGGCATCCCCCGCCTGGGGCCGGAACAACGCAACGAGGCGGCGCGTTTCGTGACGCTGATCGACGCGCTATACGAACACAAGGTCAAGCTGATCGCGACGGCCGATGCCGAGCCCATTAACCTTTACGAATCGGGCGATGGCCGGTTCGAATTCGATCGGACCATCAGTCGACTAATGGAAATGCAAAGCCAGGACTATCTGGCCCTTGGCCACGGCAACGAGTGAACCTGACCGAAGAAAAATTTACATATCCCGAAAATACGAAAGCCCGCGATTATTCATCGCGGGCTTTTGCTTTTGATAGGATGAGCTGCCGGACTGGAGCATCAACTAGGAATTTTCCAGATCCACAGCGCATTCCTTTATCGGCATTAGCCGAACAGCCAACGAACCAACATAAAAACCTCCATCCACGGTTAGAGGCCTTTGAATATCACTAAGCTCCTTGGTTAACAAGAAGTAAACAATTGCAAATTCGGCGCAAACCGTTGCAGCCGTCCCGTTTCGGAACAGCCAAGCCCATAGATTTGCAGGGAATTGTGCAACCGGAGGTGCCCGCGCGCCGATGAGCCAGCCAGGGCTTGCCCTTAAGCGCAGCGAGACAAGATTTACCAATGGGATAGGCGCCGATCGCGCGAACAAGGCCGCTCGAGTCGGGAGTAGAATGAGGACACCTGATGCGCCCAGGCAAGGGAGACGGGAACGCTGCCTTAGGTGGCTGGGAGGATCAGACAGCCCTGCTGTGCCGCATCAGGCGCGCCTGGTAATCGCGGAACATCACGTCAAATGGTTGGGGCTTGCTGAGGTAATAGCCTTGGGCATGATCGCAGCCGAGCGCCGCCAGCAGGTGGAACGTCGCCTCGTCCTCGATGCCCTCGGCCACCACCGCCTGGCCCAGCGCATGGGCCAAACCGATCGTGCTGGTGATGATCGCACGGTCACGGTCGCTGCTGAGCAAGCGCGAGACAAAGCGCCGGTCGATCTTGAGTTCGTCGCTGGGCAGATCGGCCAGGTAGGCCAGGCTGGCTTCACCCGTGCCAAAATCGTCGATCGACAGGCGAAAACCCAGATCACGCAAGCGCGACATGTTGCGCACCGCATCGCTCCGGTTGTTCATGCCTGATGTCTCGGTGATCTCGATCGTCAGCAAGCCAGGGTCGATGCCACGGCGCGTGACGATCTCACGGAAATTCTCGACCAGATCGGGCTTATCCACCATCTGCCCGGACAGGTTGATGCTCATCTGAAAGCGTGAGCCCAGGGCATTGACGGCTTGCGCGGCAGTGATGGCCTCTTCCAGCACCCAATAGGTCAGCGCGTCGATGCGCCCTGCCCGCTCGGCCTGGAGAATGAAGGCATCGGGCGCGATGTAGCCACGCGTGGGGTGGTTCCAGCGGATCAGCGCCTCGGCGCCGGAAATGCGCCCAGTGCGATAATCCCACTGTGGCTGGAACGCCAACCAGATGTCGCCGTTGCGCAGCCCCTCGTCGATGCGCGCGTGCAATGACAGTTCCCAAGGCGCCTCGGCCAGTCGGTGCGCCTCGAACACTTCCACCGGACGGCCGTTGGTCAACGCCTCGTTCGCGCTGGCGAGAGCGGAGTTGATACGGGTTAGCGCATCAAGCCCTTCGTTGCGATCAAGGCCGAAGTGGATGTTGGTATCGAAGGTATGCGTGCCGATCTGCAGCGGCGCAGAAAACAGCGCGCGCAGACCGTGCAAATGGTTGAGTTGCACATCGATCGGACGCGCTTCTTCACACCACGCGAAATGCCCGCCGTCACCATGATAGATCTGCCCAGCCCCCGATCCAACCGACAGGCGCCGCGCGATCTGGTTGGCGCATTCGCCATGCAATTCGCGCGGGAGTGTCGCCAGGATTTCTTCATACCGGGCGACGACTGCAACCACTACGTCAGACCCGATACCCAGGTTGGCTGACGACATTGCCAAAAGGTTGGGCAACCCGGAGACACTGGTGTGCTGAACGCGCCGAATCCGCTTTTGCCAGCCTCGGATTGCGCTGAACGTGATGATGAACAGGAGGCTTGCGCTGGGGTCAGAAATGATCCCCGCATTGCGCAAGATGGCAGGCTGCGCCAACGTGATCATCACCGCGACACCGTAATACAGCGCCTTGCGCAAACGCGATGGCGCCCGATGCCCAAACACGACCAGGCAGACCACGATACCGAACAGTGGGATAAACGTAATGTTCCACATGATCGGCTTTTCCAGCGCCGCTGCGCCGGCGATGTCATACGCAATCGGGCGAACCACACCGCGCCCGAAATATCGCACCAACGACCCCTGGCCTGACGCGGAGACGACAACAGTTTTGCCGCTCAAGGCAGTGGGTTCGATCTTTCCGGCCATGAGGTCGGCGGCGGCGATCGTCTGGATGGAATTTGGATCAACCCAATAGTCAGGATAGATGGAGCCGGCTCTCGGCGCGTCGCGTAGGCCCGCCAAAGCCGCGGCCGTGGACTGATAAACCCGTCCGCCGAGAGTGACGGAATATGGCCCATATTCGGCCACATGCATGAAATTGTCGTTCCATGCCGAAACTACGATCTTGTGCTTGCGCGCCAGGTCTTTGCTGGGGAAATGAAACGCGTCGGCCTCAAACCTGCCCATTTGGTCGGCACGAGCGACGAAGGCGATGTCATCGCCAAAACTGTCGATAGCCGACACCAGCTGGGCGTCATCGCCGCGGTTTATGCCAAAGGGCACCTTGGTATCGAAAAAGACGGTGCGCGGCATATACCGCCGCACTTTCGCGAGGACTTCTGCCTGTTCCCGTGTTCCCAAAACCGGCAGATCGTCCATCGACAGCACGACGATGGACCGGGGCGCCAGCTCTCGGCCGCCACGAAAAACAGTGTTCCAATAGAGGTGCGCAACGATGTCGCCAAAGCCCAGCCAAGGCAGGCACAGCGCCAGGCTCAGCAGCAGCGATATTCCGATCGGTGATCGTAGAAACTTTCGCATGGACCATCGGCGCAGTTGGATTACCCTACGGGGCTAGTCCGAAATGGTTTAGATCACCTTACCGTTTACCACCGATGGTAACAGGCAGGGCACCATGTGCCCGCCAAGGCTATGACGACAAAGCCGTATCCAGCCGCGCCAAACTGCGGTCGAGCATCAGCAATTGCCACAGGACGCGGCTGTTATCGGCCCTTCCGGCGATATGCGATTCGGCCAGCGTGGCGATGCGGGTGGCATCGAACCAGCCGGTGCGGGTGAGTGCGCCGCCCGTGGCGATCGCGCGCGCTGCGCCCGCCAGCGGGCCACGCAGCCAGGCGGCGATCGGCGTAACGAAGCCCATCTTGGGCCGGAACAGCACATCATCGGGCAGATAGCGGCGCATAGTCTGCTTCATCAGCCATTTGCCGGTGGCGCCATGCACGCGCATCGCCTCGGGCAGGCCGGCGGCAAATTCGATCAGGCGGTGGTCAAGCAGCGGCTCGCGCGCCTCCAGGCTCACAGCCATGCTGGTGCGATCGACCTTGGTCAGGATATCGCCGGGCAACATGAACTTGAGATCGGCATATTGCGCGCGGTCAAGCCCGCTGCGCGCCGGCGCCTGACGCATCAGGTCGATCAGCGGCGTCTCAGCCCGGTAATCGCCACGCAGCCGCAGGAACTCCGGGCTGAACAGCGCGGCGCGCGCCTCTGGCGCGGTCACCGCCAAGGCGCGGGCATAGCCGGTTTCACCATCTTCGGCCAGGCTCTGGAACGTGGCCTTGGCGCGCAGCGGGCGCGGCGCCCAGTCTGCCTTGGGATAGAACCGGCCCAGCGCACCGAACACCGGGCGGCGCAGCCCCGCCGGCACCAGCGCGCGCGCCTGCTCTTCGCGGTGATGGAACACCTGACGGCGATAGCCGGCAAAGGCCTCGTCCGCGCCATCGCCCGACAGCGCCACCGTAACATGCTGCCGCGCCAGCTCGCACACGCGGAACGTGGGCAGCGCCGATGCATCGGCAAAGGGCTCGTCAAACATCGCCACCAGCCGGTCGACCAGCTCGAAATCGTCGGACGATACCGTGCGCGCATGGTGCTGCGTGGCAAAGCGCTGCGCCACTGCGCCGGCCCAGCTGGTTTCATCAAGCGCGGCCACGTCAAAACCGATCGCGCAGGTCTTGACCGGGTCGCGGCTGGCCTCGGCCATCAGCGCCACCACGGTGGAGCTGTCCACCCCGCCCGAAAGAAATGCGCCCAGCGGCACGTCGGCCGCCATGCGCGAGGTGACCGCCTTGCGCAGCCGGTGCAGCAGATGCGCTTCGAGGTCCTTCTGGCTGGCCTTGTCCCGCTCGGCAAACGAGACATCCCACCAGCGCACGCTGGGCGGCGGCGGTGCATCATGACGCAGCAGGCGGTAATGCCCGGCCGGCAGCTTTTCCACCCCGGCCAGGATCGCGCGGCCATCGGGCACAAAGCCCCAGGCGAGGTAATCCTCCACCGCCAGCGGATCAATCGTCCGCCGCAGCATCGGATGGGCCAGCAACTGCTTGAGTTCCGATCCAAATATCACGCTGCCATCGGCCAGCGTGGCCATGTGCAGCGGCTTTACCCCCAGCCGGTCCCGCGCCAGGAACAGCGTGCGGGCGCGCTGGTCATAAAGGGCAAAGGCAAACATGCCGTTGAACCGCGCCAGGCAATCGACGCCCCACTGCTGCCAGGCGGCCAGGATTACCTCGCTATCGCCATCGGTGCGGAACTGCGCGCCAAGGCTCGCCAATTCGCGGCGCAGTTCCTGGTAGTTGTAGATTTCGCCATTGAACACCAGCACAGCGGCGCCATCGGCGCTGGCCATGGGCTGGGGCGATCCGGCCAGGTCGATGATCGACAGGCGGCGGTGGCCCAGGCCGACGCCAGGCGCCGTCCACACGCCATGGCCATCGGGGCCGCGGTGCGCGATCACATCGCCCATGGCGCGCAGCCGCTCCGGATCGACCGGCTTCATCCCCTGGGTGTGAAAGATCCCCGCAATGCCGCACATGCCTTGAAAACCAGCCCCCTATTGCCCGCGCGAAACGGTATCGATCCAGCGATCCAGCGGCCCGGTGGCCGCCACGAAAGCGGCCAGGGCCGGCGCGGCGGGCGCCCCGGCATTGTCTTCGCTCGACAGGATCAGCGTGGCCGTGGGCTGCGCGCGCAGCAAGAGCCGGTCAGCAATGTTCCACAGCTTGAGCGCCATGTTGCTGCTGCCCAGCCAGCCATCGGTACGGTACCAGGTCATCGCCAGGCGGTGCACCGGACCAGGCGCCTGGATCATGTCACCCTTGCCACCCGCGATGCCCGACGCTGGCTTTTCCCAGGCCCAGCCGCTGCCCGGCGGCACGGCCCCTTCGCCAAAACCACCCGCCTCGCGGCCATCGCCCTGCCCGGCATAGAGCGCGAATGAGACGTCCACCACGTGGCCCCGGTCATCGGCATAGCGCCCGAGCAGGCGATGATCGGCGCCGCCATGGCGCGGCTGCCAGGGCCAGTCGCCCGGCGCTGCCACGCGGTGCCAGCCGGGAACGGCCGGCAGGTCGATACGGGCTGGCAGTGGCGCAGCCAGGCGACCGGCCGCCGCGCCCCAGCCCACGAACGCCAGCGCCATAACGGCCAGCACACCCAGCGCGAGCCCCTGCCCCACGCGTGCCCGCGCCGCCCAGGCCAGGCGTCGATCGGCCAGGATGGCGGCTACCGACACCGGCGGATCATCCCGCGCCCGATCGAAAAACGGCCAGCCGGCCAGCATCGTCAGCGCCATGACCACGGCAAAGAACACCCAGCCATAAAACACGTGATCGAACCCGGCGGCAAACTGGATACCGCGCCAACCGGCAATCACGATAGTGCCCCAGGCACGCACGCCATTGGCGAGGATAGGCACGATCAGGGCCATGGCCATGAACGCGATGCGGCGCGGCCAGCGGCGAAAGCACACCTGACACACCAGCACGCCATAGGCGACCATGGCGATCAGGAACTTCACCCCCGAACAGGCCTCGGCCACCTTGAAATAGCCGGCCGGCGTGGTGATGAACACGCCATCGAGCGCGGCGGGAATGCCCACCAGGTGCAGCAGCACCATGACGATCCGCGCCGTCACGATCTGCAGCAGTGGGATCAGTTCATCCCCGAACGGCACCAGGAACAGCATATAGGCCAACGGAAACAGCAGCGCCGCCCCCAGGCGCGGCCCCATGATTGCCAGGAAGCTGGCCTGCAACATCAACACGCAAGCTGCCTGCGTCACCAAGGAGAAACCGGCGAAGTCCCCCAGCATCCACAGGAACGCCGCCCCGGCAAACAGCACCAGTCCCGGCCACCAGCCCTGCGGGGCGATCTGCTGCAGCGCCGGCCAGCGCATCGACACCAACCAAGCCAGGATCGCCGGCACCAGCAGGATGTGGTTATAGGTTGAACTGTCCCACCACTGCCCCGCCATCGCCGCCCAGTCGGCCCGAAACAGCCCGATCAGGCCCAGCCAGCACAAGCCCAGCATCGCCCACGGCACAACACCGGTGGCCGCTCCATCGCGCACAGCGAGCGAGGATACGTGATCCTCCCCACTCGTGGGGAGGTGGCGGGCCGCAGGCCCGACGGAGGGGTTTTCAAGCCGCACGGCGGCCAAACCGGCGATCAAGGCCAACCAAGCCAGGCAACGGCGCCAGCACCCTGTCCCACCCGCACTGCGCGATGACGAACGCACGGGCGGCACGGCCCAGGGCATCGGCGCGGACCGTGTCGGTCAGCAAGCCCACAGCGCGTGCCGCCAGTTCTTCCGGGTCGGCCGGCGAAATCGCAAAGTCGCGCCCATCCATGGCGGCAATGCCGGTGGCGGCCTGCGGGGTCAGCAGCACCGGCCGGGCCATGGCCATCGCCTCCAGCACCTTGTTCTGCACCCCGCGCGCCAGGCTCAGCGGCACCACGACCAGATCAGCCCCGGCAAGCCAGGGCCGTACATCGGGCACCGCGCCGGTTACCCGCGTGCCGTTCACGCCATCGAGCGCCAGCACGGGCGCGGTCGGCGCGCGGCCCACTGCATTGAACTGCGCGCCGGGAAAGCGCCCCTTGATCAGCGGCATGACCTGCCGTGCAAAGGTGACCACCGCCTCAACGTTGGGCGGATAGTCCATCTGCCCGGTAAACACGATCTGCGGCCCGCCCATGACCAGTTCGGGCGCCATCGGAATACCCGCCGGATCGAACAGCGCGGTATCGATGCCATTGCCCAAGGCGCGCACATCGGGCATCGGCCCCCGGCCCAGGCGGCTGCGGAACAGATCGGCCTCGGCTTCGCTCACCAGCAGGCTGGTGGTGGCGCGCCGCGCAATCCGCGCCTCATAGCGGCGCAGCAGCCACGCCTCGCGCAGATAGACCGGCGCGCCAAGCCCAGGGCGCCGGCCATATTGGCCGAACTTGGCCGAATCCACGTCGACAAAGTCCATGACCACCCGGCCTTGGAACGAGGCCGGCACATATTGCGCCATCTGCCCGGAAAACACGAAGATCGTCGAGATCGGCCGCGTCGCCAGCACCTGCTTCACATAGCGCGCCAGCCGGGTGGAAGCGAATGCCGCCAGGCTGATCGGCCGGCCAGAAAGCACGGCCGAAAGCCCGGCGCCGATCAGCGATCCGCGCCGCCGCACCAGGCAATGGCTTGCCGCCACGGCCGCCAGTTCCGCTTCGTGCGCCATGTCCTGGGCAGTGTCGGCGAGACACGCCACGTGCACCGGCGCCAGCGCAGCCAGGGCCTTGAGGATGTGGTGCGAGCGGATCTTGTCGCCCCGGTCGGGCGGAAACGGGATGCGGTGCGCAAGGAACAGGATTTCGCCCATGTCCGTCAGGCCAGTCCGCGCGCGATCAGCGGCCCGATCAGGTTGGCCACGGGCAGTGGCAGCTTCTGCCACAAGCTAATCTTGGCCTGGTAGCGCGGGCTCAGCGGGTTGACGTCGCGCGGGGCCTGCCCATCGGCAGTCCACTGTGCATAGGACAGCGGCTGGGGCACGAAGCCCCAGTTGCGCTTGAAGTGATAGGCGCCCGAATCTACCTTGGAGCGGCCGAAATCGAAGTGCGTCATGCCGCGCCGCCGCGCGTGGTTCATCAGCGCGTGATACATCACGTCGTTGGCGCGCAGGGCCCGCGCGGCAAACACCCCGCCGCCCCAATAGGGCATCACCGCGCCACGGTGATAAAGACTGAGCACGCTCGCCACCGGCTGCCCCTGGTGCAGCACCGTCAGGATATCGGCATCATCGCCAAAGGCATCGAGCACGCTGGCAAACAACCGGCGTGGGAACACCGGCGTGCCCAGGTTGCGCACCGATTGCGCATAGACGCGATAGTGCCAGGCGCGATCCTGCGCGCTGTTGCCGGTGCGGATTTCAAGCGGCTGCGCCAGGCCCTTGCGCAGTTCGGCGCGCTGCTTGCGCGGCACGGCCTGCAATTGCGCGGCATCGTCCGCCGCCAGCGGCATGACGAAGCCGGCGTGGCTGTCGTGCTTCACATGCCAATCCGGGCCTTGCGGCAACACCCCACCGCGCAGCTCGATCGTCGGGCTGTTGAGCTGGCGCGCCAGATCCTGCGCGGCGCCGATCAGCGCGGGCGCGGCGGCCTCGTCGCCCACCACCCCGCCGCCCACGGCAAAGCCGGTCGAGACCAGCGCCCGCCCAAACAGCCATGACGATACGGCATGCAGCGGCAGCGCCGCGACGATCACGCCGGCATGCTCGGCCAGCAGCAGGCGGCTGGCATGGCCGCTGCCGCGCGCCACGCCATCAAGCCAGCGCGGATCATGGAAAACGGTCGCCTGATCCTGCCCGCTCAGAAAACGGGCATAGGCGTCCAGGTCGGCCGCCTGCGCCTCGCGCACTTGCGGCGCGGCCAGGCGGAACGGCGCGTTCATGCCGCCGCCGCTGCGGGCAGCGCGGCGTCACGGCTGGCCACCCAGGCAGCTTCGGCCCGCGCCACCGCGTCCATCCGCCCCCACGAAAAATCACGCAGCAGCCGCTCCAGCTTGCCGGCCATGGCCGAAAGGTTGGTGTAATGGCGAAAGCGCGAACGCCAGGGTGCATCGGCGCGGCGCGGCTGATCGGGATCGATTTCCCAGGGATGGAAATAGAACGCCGCCGGGCGCCCAGCAGCATTGACCTGCCGCACCGCCCAGGATGACACGCCATAGGGCAGCAGGCGGAAAAAGCCGCCACCACCCGCCGCCATGCGCCGCCCGGCCACTTCGGCCGTCGTCACCGGAATTTCCAGCAGGGCACTGCCCGGCACAGGGTGAAATGCAAAGCGCGGCGCCTCGCGCCAGCCATAGTGATCGTGAACGATCGGCGCCACGGAAGAGGAATAGGCATAGCCGGCCTGCGCCAGCACTTCGTGCGCCCAGGGCGTGCGTGCATCGATCGAAAAGCTCGGTGCGCGATAGCCCGTCACGGCCTGCCCGCTCGCCTGTTCCAACGCATCGCGCGCGCGCGCCAGATCGGCGGCAAACTGTGCCGCGTCCATCGTGAATACACGCTGATGATCCCAGCCGTGGCTGGCCACCTCGTGCCCGGCATCGGCAATGGCGCGCACCAGCGTGGGATGGCGCTGCGCAACCCAGCCCAGCGTGAAGAACGTGCCCTTGGCGCCGGCAGCGGCAAACATCGCCAGAATGGTCTGGACGTTGCGCTCCACCCGCGAATCCAGCCCATCCCAGGCGGCGCGGTCGATCACCTTTTCAAAGGCGCCAACCTGAAACCATTCCTCAACATCGACCGACAGGCCATTGATGACAGGCGCAGACATGGATGGGCTGCTTTCGTTCAGGCCGCGCGCTTGGGGCGGTCAGTCTCGAACCATTCGATCAGCATGGTCAGCACGTGGCGAATGGCCTGCTCCTGCTCGGCCAGGCGATGCTCCAGCACGCCGATGCGCGCGGCGGCATCGCTCAGCGCGGCTTCCAGCGCCTCGGTGCGCGCCGTGCCATCGGCCTGTGCCGCAGCGGCTTCGTCACCGTGGGCCGCGCGCATTTCGGCCACTTCGATCACCGCCTGCTGCAGTTCGGCGATCTGCTCGTCGCGGCTGGCCATGGCCGCCTCGATCGCGGCGAGATCGAAATCGTGGCGCGTGGTGCGGCTGCCGTCGCCCTCGGGCTTGGCCTGGCCCTGCCCTTCACCGTGGAAGGTATCTGCCGTCAGCCCCAGTGCCTGCGACGATGCCGCCTCGGGCATGACAGACGGCGCAGCGGCGGGCGCCGGCGCACTTTCCACCGAAACGGCGCTGTCAGACGCCATGTCATCCAGCACGGCATGCAGCAGCCCGGCCTCGATCCGGCTCGCCTGCTCCAGGGCGCCGGCCAGCAAGACGCGGCTCAAGATCTGGTTCACCCGGCGCGGCACGCCGCCGCTGGCGCGGGCAAGATCGGCAAAGAAGCGCGGCTCGAACGCCGGGTTGCCGTTCCATCCCGCGCGCACCAGGCGATGCTCGACATAGGGGCCGACTTCTTCGGGCTCCATCGGCGCCAGGTGGTGCGTGGCGATCACACGCTGGCGCAACTGCTCCAGCCGGGGCGATTGCTGCAGCAGCGTGCGGAATTCGGGCTGGCCCAGCAGCAGGATCTGCAACAGCGGATGCGCGCCCAGCTGGAAGTTCGACAGCATGCGCAGCTCCTCGAGCGCTTCCACGCTCAGGTTCTGCGCTTCGTCCACCACCAGCAGGCAGCGCCGCCCGGCGCGGGCCTCGTCATGCAGGAACGCCTCGATCCGGGCCAGCGCGGCGGCCTTGTCATGGCCCGCCACATCCAGGCCAAACGCGCGCGCGGCCATGTGCACCAGTTCCTGGCCATCAAGCTTGCTGGTCACGATCTGCGCGGCGGTCAATTGCGCGCGGTCGATGCTGGCCAGCAGGTGCGCCGCCAGGGTCGATTTGCCCGCGCCCACCTCGCCGGTGATGACGATGAAGCCCTCACCCTGCGCCAGGCCATAGCCCAGGTATGACAGCGCCTTCTTGTGCGTGGCGCTTTCGAAATAGAAATCGGGATCGGGCGTCAGCTGGAACGGACGGGCCGAAAGGCGGTAAAAGTCATCGTACATCGGCGTTACGCCTCCAGAACCGTCAAAGCGTGTAGCGCAGGCCGATGAGGCCTGTCGCTTCCAATTGGTCCGCAGCCAGATCGCGGCTCACCCCGTCAAGCCCAACCGAAGCCGTTGCGGTGAGACGATCGGCCAGGCGGCGATAGTAAGATGCATAAATGCCATAGGAATTGGTCGTTCCCAACAGCGCGGTGCCACTATCGTACCAGGCATCGTAAACCGCCACGCTGAAGCTGGCATCGCGGCCCAACTGGCCCGAAACCCCGCCAGTCACGTACCAATTCTGGTCCACCGTGCCATTGGCTTGGGCCAGCACCGTGCCCGGCGCGGCAATGAAGCGACGGCGGACATAGCCCGCGCCAACGCCCAGGCGCAGCCGGCCCATGGCAAAGCCATAGGTCGCGCTCACCCCGCGCTGGCGGAAGACCGAGGACGATACCGACGACAGCGCGCCGTTGACGCACGAACCGCCCGTCGCCCCGATGCCGCAGCCGGTCGCGCCGCCCGCAGCAAAATCGGTCGGCACCTGGCGCAGCGCGTTCGACAGGCTCGATCCGAAACCGGAAATGCCGTCGAACACCGAGATGTTGAGCGAGCTGCGCGTGTTGGGCGCATAGGAGAAGCTGCCGAAATAGGTCGTGCTGTCATAGCGCCGGCCGATGAAGGCAGAGAGCGACGTGCGCCGGCTCGGCCGCCACATCACGCCCACGTCCCAGGTCAGCCCGTCGCTGTCATAGGCGATGCGGCGCGGCTGGCTCTTGTCGGTGACATAGCGGCCATCGCTGCCGATCACCGGGTTGCCACTGGCATCGCGCAGCGCATCGCGTGAGGACACGCGGATATGCTCCCAGCCCACGTCGCCCACGAGTTGCACCGTGCGGCTGACCGGCAGCGTGGCCTGCACGCCGGCGCGCCTGTCGTCGATGCGCTGATCGAGGTTGGAGATATCTTCACGGTCCCACCCGGCGCTGGCGACCAGGCCGACCGGCAGCACCGTGCCGGCCTTGGTCCCGGCCGAAACCTGCGCCGATTGCATCAGCGAATGGTTGAACAGGTCGATGCGCGGTTGCCCAGCGGCAGGCTGATAGGCGTTCTTCTGCGTCAGCTTGGTATAGCCGGCCAGGTAGTTGGCATTGATCGCCACGTCGCCGGCATGGGTCGTCAGGTTCGGTCCGGCATAGACCGAATAGACCTGGCTGATCGCATCGTTGACCGACAGCGGATTGAGCGAGGCGGAGCCATTGGCCTCCACCCGTGTGCGCGCGGCGAGCGCGCCAGCGTCGATGCTCAGCGTGCGCGGGATCAACTGGTGCGAGACGCGCGCCAGGCCCGAAATCGTGTCGGAATCGCCCACCTGCCCCTTTTCGACAAAGCGACGTTCATAGCGCACCGAAATCTGACCCTGGGTGCGACGCCCGGCCAGCGTGGCATCCACCCCGGCGGCCAGCGCGGTATAGGTCACCACGTCGTTGCCCGGCGTGATCTGCGCCAGCAGGTTCTGCGTCACTTCCAGATAGGGACGGATCGTGGTGCGCACGCCCGAACCCACGCCGCGTGCGCTGCCGTGGCCATCGCTGCCGCCACCGGCAGGCGCAGCCGGGCGATCGTCGCTGCCGACCTGATAGGGCAGAACCTGTGCCTCGGCCGCCGTCGCGCCCGCCAGGCAAGAGCCAGCCAGCAGGCCGCCCAGGATAAGGGAACGCGCGCGTTTCATTCCTTGTATCCGTAATAGGTGCCAAAGCGCCGCCCGGTGGGCGAAAACCGCGTGCCGTTGAGCAGAAGCTTGATGTCCGCGCAGCCCGACAGGATGCCGACGGCATCGCGCAGCGCAGCCTCGCCGGTTACGTCGGCGCGCACGACCATCACCGCCTGGCCCACGTGCATGGCCAGTTCCGATGCCGGCGAAGCCGCCAGCGCCGGCGGGCTATCGAAAATGACGATGCGGTTGGGCGACTGCGCGGTCAGCCGGTCAAGGATCGCGCGGGTGCGGACCGAGGCCAGGTATTCCGTGTCAGAGCCGGTCTGGTTGCCCGCCGGCAGCACCGAAAGACCGGGAATATCGGTGGGAATGATGCATTCCTCCACCATCACCTCGGGATCGGCCAGCGCATCCATCAGCCCCGGCCCGCCCGGCAGCCCCAGGGTGGACAGCACCGAAGGCTTGGCAAAGTCGGCGTCGACCAGCAGCACTTCGTTGTCCTTCTCCGCCGCGATCGACAGCGCCAGGTTCACCGCGCAGAACGTCTTGCCCTCGCCCGGATGGGCGGAACACACCAGGATGCGCTCGCCATGGCGGGCCGTGCGGCCGGCGCGCGAATCGGCGGCCTGCAACAGCAGCTGCCGCTTGACGATGCGGAACTCTTCCAACAGCGCGCTGACCTGGCCCTCCGGCTCGATCAGGCACTGCTCGCGCAGCAGGCGGCGATCGATCGGCTGCGGCGCCTTCTTGAAGCGCTGGCGCGAGGGAATGCCCTCCAGCGCCGGATTGGCAAAGGGCGCCGGCGTGCCGGGATCAGCCGGCGCGGTATCGGCACTGGCCGGAACGAACACCTGCGCGCCCTCTGGTGCGAACGGGGCGGCGGGTGCTGGCTCTACGGCTTCGGGCGCAGGCACTTCGGGCTGAACCGGCTCGGCCATCGGAGCGGCGGGCGCTGGCGGCGCAGCCACCGGAGCGGCAGGTGCCGGCGGCACGGGCGGCAGCACAGGCGCGCGCAAGTGCTGGCGGAAATCGAACGTCCCGGCCGCCCGCTCGATCAGCGAGGGGCTGGCCTTGCGCGGCCGATCCTGCGGCGTTCCGCCTTCTGGCGGCGTCCCATCTTTGGGCGGCTGGGGCGTGTTGCTCTGGTCCGTCATGTCCTGCACCCTCATGCCACCATCCGCCGCTTCATGAATTCCACGGCCAGCAGCACGAACAATACCAGCACCAGGCCGGCCGTGGCACCACCGAACAGTTTCAGCTGCTTCCACTGCCGCGCCCGCGCCGCAGCGGTCTGGGTCAGCGACACCGAACCCAGCACGATCATGCCCGTGGCCCGCTCCAGCTGGCCGGTGGTGGCATAGCTCGAACGCAGCTGCGCCATGGCAAACGCCGCACCACAGCCCGCCACCAGCCCGACGACCAGCACCAGCATCAGCAGCAGCGGCCGATCGGGCGCAGAGGGACCGCGCGGCGTGCTCGGCGGATCGATCACGTCGAACTTGACCGAGTTGTGCTCGCTTTCCACCTGCCCGCGCAGGCGCAGCTGCTCGCGATCGCGCAGCAGCTTGTCGTACTGGTCCTTGAGCACATCGTAATCGCGGTTGATCCGCGCCGCTTCGGCGGCAACCGCCGGCTCGCTGTATTGCTGGCCGGTAAGCTGGCCGATTTCCTGTTGCAACGAGGCCTTGCGCGATTGCAGCGACACCAGGCTGGCCTCACGATCAGCCTTGATCGACTGCAGCGAGGCATAGGCCGGGTTGGGCGTGCCGCCACTCTTGCCTTCGGCGGCGGCCTGGCGCTGCAGGCTGGCGATCTGCGCCTTGGCCGCCAGGACATCGGGATGGCTGTCGGTCAGCCCGCGCGCCTTCATCGAGGCCAGGTCTGCCAACGCTTGGGCCAAAGCGCCATGGGCGCCACCCTGCGCGCCGGGAATGGTGATCGTGGGCGCCGTGCCGGAAAGCTGACCATTGATCGAGGCGAGCGCGCTCTGCGCAGCCAGAAGATCGGATTCCACCCCCCGCAATTCGGTGCGCGCGCCTTCCAGCTTGGCCGTGACCGAACCGGTGCCCGGCATCAGCGCGGCGTTCTTCGCCTCGAACTCCTGCCGCTTCTGCTCGGCCGCTTCCAGGTCCTTCTGCCGATCGGCCAGCTGCTGGTCCATGAAGGCCAGGCTGTCGGTCATCTCGCCGCGCCCGCCGGCCAGGTTTTCCTCGCGGAAGATGTCGATCATCTTCTGCACCACGTCCTGCGCCAGCTTGGCATTCTGCGCATCGGTATAGGAACCACGGCCCGACGTGGCGCTGATCTCGAACAGGTTGTCCTGCTGGCTCACCACCTTGATCTGCGTGGCCAGGCCAGCCACGGCCGATTCCATCTGCTTGTCGTTGGTGACCTTGTCGCCCAGGCGCGTGGCGCGCACCACCTTTTCCAGGTTGACCGTGCTGGTCAGCGTCTGGCGCACCCGCTCGATATCCTGCTTGGCATTGCCGCCGATGCCGATCTGGTCGGACAGGACATCATCGATCTGGATGAAGATGCGCGCCTTGGATTCATAGGAATTGGGCACCATCGCCACGACGAGCCAGCCCAGCCAGGCCACGCCCAACGCCAGCCAGCGGCGGTGCCAGATGCCATAGAGCGCGATGCGCACTTCATCGAGAATGTTGGTCATGCCGCGCCGCGCTCCCGCAGGTGCGGTGCCGGCCTGGTGTGGTGCCCCCGCGCCATCGTCAGAACGTGCTTTCGGGAATGATGATCACGTCGCCGGGCATCAGCATGACATTGGCCTTGGTATCGCCCTTGCGCAACAGATCACCGATGCGCACGGCATATTCGGTCTGCTTGCCGGTGGTCTTGTCAAACCGCACCAGCCGCGCGCGGTTGCCGGCGGCATATTCCGAAAGCCCACCCACCGCGATCATCGCATCGAGCAGCGTCATGTTGGCGCGATAGGGGATCGAGGCCGGCTTTTCGGTGGCGCCCACGATGCGCACCTGCTGGCTGAACGTGCCGGCAAACTTGTTGACGATCACCGAGACGATCGGTTCTTGAATATACTGCGACAGCTGCAGCTTGATATCCTCGGCCAACATCGAGGGCGTCTTGCCCACGGCGGGCATGTCGGTGATCAGCGGCGTGGTGATGCGCCCATCGGGCCGCACCTGCACCGAGGCACCCAGTTCAGGGTTGCGCCACACGAAAATGGTCAATTCATCGAGCGGGCCGATCACGTATTCCTCGCCCGGACCTTCCTGCAGCGCCACGAACGCGGCGGGCGGCAATTGCGGGCCATGGGCGCCGCCGGCACAACCGGTGAGCATCAGCGACAGGCACGCCGTTCCCAGGCCCAGGCGGGCAAGACGCCTGCGCGGGCCTGCGGGCCGTGCGGCGTTCAGGGCTGGGCCGGAATGGAACGGCATCGCAATCGATTCCTTTGTCTGGCTCTTGCGCCGGCCCACGTAGTGTCCCCTATCGGGACCATCGAGACCTGCGACCTTCATCATCGGCTATCGACAAAAAGGGTGAAGATACGGTTATCCTTGTTGCCAACGGGCTTTCCCGACAAGGCGCTTGGTCGCCCGGTCCCAATTCGGGACGGGTGCCCGGGCAAAGATTAACCCACCGTGTGTGCGGCGCTTTCCGCCAGGATTTCCGTCGCCGGACCATGCCCCAGAAACGCCGCCGGGCTCGCCGTGGCGCCATAGGCACCGGCACAGAACACCGCCACCACATCGCCTTCGGCCGCCACAGGCAAGGCCGCACGGTCTGCCAGCCGATCGAGCGGGGTGCACAGGCACCCCACCACGCTGGCCACCTCATCGGCCGGGGCATCCATGCGCGTGGCCAGCGCCAGCGGATAGTTGCGCCGTACCACGGTGCCGAAATTGCCGCTGGCAGCCAGTTGGTGGTGCAGCCCGCCATCGGTGACGAGGAACACCTCACCCCGGCTTTCCTTGCGTTCGATCACCCGCGCCAGATAGACGCCGGCCTCTCCCACCAGATAGCGGCCCAGTTCCACCGCCAGCCGCGTGTCGCGCAGCTGCGCGGCGTGGCGCTCCAACTCCTGCGCCAGAGCCGCGCCCACGGCGGGCAGATCGAGCGGCGTATCGCCCGGGAAATAGGGGATGCCAAAACCGCCGCCCAGATTGAGCGCCGGCAGCGGTACGCCCGCCTCTTGCGCCAGGCGCAGCGCCAGGTCGAGCGTCGCGGCCTGGGTGGCGATCACCGCCTCGGCATCAAGCGCCTGGCTGCCGGCAAAGATGTGAAAACCGCGCCAGTCTGCCCCGGCGGCCACGATGCGGCGGGCCAGCGGCGGCACATTTTCCGCGTCCACGCCAAAGGGCCGCGCGCCGCCGCCCATCTTCATGCCCGAACCGCGCAGGTCGAAATCGGGATTGACGCGAATCGCCAGGCGGGGCCGCTGCCCTGCCTCTGCGCCGAGCGCCAGGGCACGCTCCACATCTCGCGCGGATTCGCAATGCAGCGTGACACCGGCGGCGATCGCGGCGGAAATCTCTGCATCGCGCTTGCCCGGCCCGGCAAACCCGGCGCGCGCCGGATCGATGCCCTGTGCGGCGAGCAGCGCCAGTTCCCCGGCAGAGGCGATGTCAAACCCGTCAACCAGGCCCGCCAGCAGCGCCAGCAGCGGGCCAAAGGGATTGGCCTTGACCGCGTAGTGCAGCCGCACGGCCGGCGGCAGCGCGGCACGCAGTTCTGCCACGCGCGCGCGCACCACGGCCGCGTCATAGACAAACAGCGGCGTGCCGTGCTCCTGCGCCCAGGCGCGCGCCGGGCGCCCGGCGATCATCAGGTCTGCCCCCTGGACGGGGAAATGCGGGGGAATGGGGCCAAGCGGTTTCATCTGCCGGGGTCTTATGCCCTGCCAGTCAAGGCATGGTAAAGATCGGCGTAAAGCCCGGCGCGATCATGCTTGCCATTGGCCGAAAGCGGCAGCGCCGCGCGCCAGTGCACCGCGCGCGGCAGCATAAAGGCCGGCACATCCTGGGCCATGGCGGCGCGCAGCGCGGCATCGTCTTCCCCCGCGCCGGGCGTGGCACGGCAGACCAGGTGGATCGCCTGGCCCAGCGCCGCATCGGGCAGGCCCAGCGCCACCACTTCGGCCACAAGGCCAGTGGCAAGCGCGGCCTCCTCCACCTCTTGCGGGCTGACGCGGTGGCCCGAGGTCTTGATCATGGCGTCGCGCCGGCCCACGAAATGGAGCAGCCCCTGGGCATCGCGCCGCACCCTGTCGCCAGACCACACCGCGACGCCGCCCATCTGCGAAAAAGCCGGCGCCGGGCGAAAGCGCTCGGCCGTGCGCGCATCATCCTGCCAATAGCCTTGCGCCACCAGCGGCCCGGCGTGCACCAGTTCGCCCTCTTCCCCGTCGGCCGCCGCGGTGCCGGCATCGCTCACCACCATGACCTCGGCAAAGGGAATCGCCGTGCCGATCGCGGTGGGGTGCGCATCGATCAGCGCTGGATCGAGATAGGTGGAGCGGAACGCCTCGGTCAGGCCATACATCGCAAACAGGCGCGCGGCGGGAAACAGCGTGCGCAGGCGCCGCACCAGATCGGGGGTGAGCGCCCCACCGCTGTTGGTCAGCCGGCGCAGGGTTTGCGCGGCGTGATCCGGCCAGGCGCATTCGATCAGTTGCAGCCACAGCGGCGGCACCCCGGCCAGCGTGGTAATGCCGTGGCGCGTCACGGCGCGCACCACATCGCGCGGCATCAGGTAATCGAGCGGCACGGCGCAGCCCCCCGCCGCCCAGGCCGACAGCAACTGATTCTGGCCATAATCGAACGCCAGCGGCAGCACCGCCAGCACGCGATCGTCGGCCGCAAGCCCCAGGTAATGCGCCACGCTGATCGCGCCGAGCCACAGGTTGGCCTGGCTGAGCATGACGCCCTTGGGCTTGCCGGTGGAACCGCTGGTATAGAGGATCGCCGCCAGGCTGTGCGGCGGCGCTGCCGAGGGTGGCATCGGTTGCTGGGCATCGAGCGCGGCAAGCACCGCCACTTCATCATGGGCGGTGGCGGCTGCGGCATCGCCAGGCAACAGGGTTTCCAGCCGACCAAGATTGCCCAGCAGCAGCGCCGCACCGCTGTCTGCCAGGATATGCGCGGCCTGCGCCCGGCGCAGCACCGGGTTGATCGGCACATGCACCAGCCCCGCGCGCACCGCCGCCAAGGGCATGATGCAGGCGATCAGTCCCTTGCCCAGCCACGTCGCCACCCGCGCCCCTGGCTCTACTCCCGGCTGCGCTGCCAGCCAACTCGCCAATTGCCCTACACGGCGATTTAACCCCTCGTGGCTAAGCACCTCATCCTTGAGCACCAGCGCGGGCGCATCACGCTTGCCGCGCAGGGCAAGATGGTCCAGCGGGTGAACGGCAGGGTCGGGCAAAGGCGTCACGGCACTCCTGACGGAACAAGGAAAGGGAACCAGGCAAAGCGTGGCCTGCCGGGTCTATCATGCCGAACTTGCCCAAGTGCAAGACCATCCGCGCCTTGCCGCGCTGATGGCGCGCGGGGCTGTTGGCGGACCGTTTGACCGGGCAGACTGGCTGGACCTGATTGCCGCCCGTGCGCCGGGGCGTGCGTTCCTGGCCGTGGCGGAAGAGCCGGGCTTGGCGGCCCACGGGGAAGGCGCGCTGCTTGCCCTGCCCCTGCTGGCAACGCCCCAGGGGCTTGCCGCCTGCACCAACTGGTACAGTTTCTGGGCGCGCCCGCTCACCACCACGGCCGATCGCGCCGAAGTGCTGCTGGCCGCCATCGCACGCGATCTGGCGCGCCACGGCGCGATCGATTTTGCCCCGCTGCCCGCGCCAGAGGCCGGCTGGATGGCGCGCGCATTCCGCGCCGCTGGCTGGATTGCCACGGTCGAACCGGCCCACGTCAACCGGCACCTCGTGCTCTGGGGACAGGATTTTGCCCAGTGGTGGGCCACCCGCCCCGGCGCCCTGCGCGCCACGGTGCGGCGCAAGGGCGCGCGCGGGGTGGTGGAGTGCCGCGTCGCCACCCGCTTCGATCCGGCCGACTGGGCCGCCTATGAGGCAGTCTATGCCGCCAGCTGGAAACCGGCAGAGGGCGATCCCGCGCTGCTGCGCGCCTTTGCCCAGGCCGAAAGCGCGGCCGGCGCGCTGCGGCTGGGCCTGGCAACAATCGACGGGCAGCCGGTGGCCGCGCAATTGTGGAGTGTGGAGCACGGCACCGCGTTCATCCACAAGCTCGCCCACCGCGACGATGCGCGCGCCGCGTCGCCTGGAACGCTGCTGTCGGCCGCGCTGTTTGCCCACGTGATCGACCATGATCGCGTCGCGGCGATCGATTTCGGCACGGGCGATGATCCCTACAAGGCAGACTGGATGGATCAAACCCGCACCCGCTGGCGGCTGCGCGCGCAGCATCCCACAGCATGGCGCCACTGGCCGGCGCTGGCGCGTGGGCTGGCCCGCCGCCTGGCCGGGCGCGCGCTGCTTGCCCCGCCGCCGGGCGATGGGTAAGGCGCCAGGCATGACCGACACGCTTCCCGCTTCGCTCGACGCCGATCTGCGCGCGCTTCTCGCCGATGTGCTGGGGCTGGCCCCGGCGCGGGTGGCCGCGTTCACGGCACAGACGCCGCTGTTCGGCGCGCTGCCCGAACTCGATTCGATGGCGGTGGCGGGCCTCTTCACCGCGCTGGAAGACAGCTTCGGCTTCATCCTCGAAGAGGATGAGATCGACGGCGATCTGCTCGAAACCTATGGCGCGCTGCTGGCCTTCGTCGCGCGCAAGCAGGGCCGTGGCTGAACCGCTCGGCCCGCTGCGCTGGCCCTGCCCCGGATCGGGGGCGGACGGCGAATGGGCCCTGGCCACCGATGGCGCTGCGCCATTGGCGCGGCTGCTGATCGTGCCGCCGCTGTTTGATGAAATGAACCGCACGCGGGCCATGCTCGCCACGTTGCTGCGTGATCTGGGCGCGGCGGGCGTGGCAGCGATGCTGCCCGATCTGCCCGGCTGCGGCGAAAGCGTGCAGGATTTTTCCGCGCAAAGCCTCAACGCCTGGCGCGCGGCCATGGCGGCGGCGGCGCGTCATTTCTCCGCCAGCCATGTCCTGGCGCTGCGCGGCGGGGCACTGGTCGCGCCACCCACCCTGCCCGGCTGGGCGCTGGCGCCACTCGATGGCGATGCCGTGCTGCGCCCGCTGCTGCGCGCCGCCATGCTCGCTGCGCGGGCACAGGGAGAGGACACCACCGCCACCACGCTGCTGGAAACCGGGCGGGCCACAGGCATCATGCTGGGCGGCTACCGCTGTGGCGCGGCGCTGATCGCCGGGCTTCACGGCGCGCGCAGCCAGGGCGAAGGGCATCAGGTGCTCGCGGTCGGCGATCTGGGCGTGACCGGTGCAGCGCCGTGGCTGCGCCAGGAACCGGCCCCGGCCCCCGCGCTCGCCGCCGCGCTGGCCGCGCGGATCGTGACAGACCTGGCGGCATGAACCGTAGCGTCATCCCTTTTTCGTGCGAGGGCGCACAGTTGCTGGGCACGCTCGACATGGGCCTGGCCAGCGGCGCCAGCGGCCTGTTGCTGGTATCGGGCGGCAACGAGATTCGCAGTGGCGCCTGGGGCGGCCAGGCCTGGCTTGGCGCCGCACTGGCCCGCGAAGGCGTGCCGGTGTTCCGCTTCGACCGGCGCGGCGTGGGCGATAGCGAAGGCGAAAACCGGGGTTTTCGGGCCAGTGGCCCCGATATTGCCGCCGCCTTGGCCGCATTCCGCGCCGCCGCGCCACATGTGAAGCGCGTGGTCGCCTTGGGCAATTGCGATGCCGCCAGCGCGCTGATGCTCCATGCCGCCACGTTGCCCGGCCTCGACGGGCTGATCCTGGCCAATCCCTGGACGGTGGGCGGAGAAAATGAAAAGGCGCCGGTTCATTCTGCCGCCGCCCTGCGCCGCCACTATCTGCGCCGCCTGGCCGATCCGCGCCAATGGGCCCGCCTGCTGGCCGGCAAGGTGGCGCTGGGCAAGCTGGCGGGCGGGCTGCGCACCGCCGCCGCGCCCCAGGCGGCTTCAGCGCTGGCAGAAGAAATGCGCGCCGCGCTGGCCAGCTATTGCGGCAAGGTCACGATCCTGCTGGCGCAGGGTGATCGCACGGCGCAGTTGTTTGCCAGCCATTGGGGCGCCGATCCACGCGTGATCGGCCACCCTGGTACCAGCCATTCCTTTGCCGATGCGCCGGAATGGCTGTTGCACCAGGTGCTTGCCGCGCTGGGCGATTAGGCCTGGGTCAGTTGCCCGGTGGCAAAGTCCAGCTCTGCCACAAAGCGTTCGGCGTCGAGCGCGGCCATGCAGCCGGTGCCCGCCGCCGTCACCGCCTGGCGATAGGTGTGGTCCATCACGTCGCCACAGGCGAACACGCCGGGGATGGCGGTCTTGGGCGTACCGGGTTCAACCACGATATAGCCGCTTTCATCGAGCGCGAGCTTGCCGGCAAACAGGCTGGTGGCCGGCGCATGGCCGATGGCGACGAACGCGCCGTCGGTTTCCACGCGGCTGCCTTCGCCGGTCACCGTATCGACCAGTTCCACCGCCTTGAGGCCGCCAGCCATCGGATCGCCGGAAAACGCGGCCACGGCCTTGTTCCACAACACGCTGATCTTGGGATGGGCATGCAGGCGCTGTTGCAGGATGCGTTCGGCACGCAAGCTGTCGCGACGGTGGATCAGCGTGACATGCTCGGCATGGTTGGTGAGGTAGAGTGCTTCTTCCACGGCAGTGTTGCCGCCGCCGATCACCACCACCTTCTTGCCACGATAGAAGAACCCGTCGCAGGTGGCGCAAGCCGAAACACCCTTGCCCGACAGCAGCTGTTCGCCCGGTACGCCCAGCCACTTGGCCTGGGCACCGGTGGCGATCACCAGGGTATCGGCTTCATAGATATCGCCGCTGTCGCCCACGGCGCGGAACGGAGGGCCGGCCAGATCGATATCGGTGATGGTGTCCCACATCATCCGCGTGCCGACATGCTGCGCCTGCGCTTCCATTTCCTGCATCAGCCAGGGGCCCTGGATCACGTCGCGGAAGCCGGGATAGTTTTCGACATCTGTGGTGATGGTCAGCTGCCCGCCGGGCTGCAGCCCCTGCACCACGATCGGCTCCATCCCGGCGCGCGCGCCATAGATGGCCGCCGTCAGGCCTGCCGGGCCGGAACCGATGATAAGCATGCGGGTCTTGTGCGTCGTCGCCATGGAAACTCCTTCCGATGGCGCGCGAGATAGGGGCTGGTCGGGAAAAACACCAGCCCAAGCAAAACTTGCGTGCGGTTAAACCAGAGCGCGGATACGCCTAGGCTCAGGCACCCTGGCGCTGCGTCACGCCTTCCAGGGCGCGGCTGACGACAACCGCCGCCGGTGTGGGCTTGGGCACCAGCACGCCGCCTAGCTTGCGCACGGCTTCATCCATGCGATCAAGATCACCGGTGTGCAGGACATAGGGCACGCCACGTTCCGCCAGCGCCTTGGCCACCGGCGCGCAGGTCTGGCCATGAGCGAGCGAGACATCGAGAATGGCCGCGACGATGTGCTCGCTCTCGGCAATTGCCAGCGCTTCGGCCAGTTCAAGCGCGGTCAGCGGAACGCAACCTGCGTCCTCCACCGCAAATTCCAGATCGAGCAGAATGAGGGGCTCGTCATCGAGCACCAGCACGCGACAACCATCATTCGGGCAACACGACTGGCCCATCAGACTGCGTCCTCGCGCAGGGGAACGCGCAGCCTTGCCCTCAATCCATCGGGATGCCAGTCACGCATGATGTTGCCCCTTGCCATGTGCAGCATGCGGTCGACGATCCCCATGGTGGGCGCCTCCGCGTTGTTTTCGGGCGGGTTTACCGCCGGCCCGCCCTGTTCGATCCAGTCGATCACGATCGTGGGTGCCTCGCTGGAACCGTTCTTCTGCCAGGCAACCGTAACCTCGCCACCATCGCTGCTGAGCGCGCCATGCTTGGCCGCGTTCACCGCCAGTTCGTGGAGCGACAGGCCAAGCACGGAAACTGCGGAGAAATCGCTGCGTAACCCGTTGCCCTTGAAATGAATGCGCTTTCCATCCGGGTCATAAGGCGACAGCACCGAACGGATCGCCTGGCCGACTTCGATCGACCCGCTCGATGCCTCGTCCAGCGTGGTTTCATAGGCGCGGCCCAGGGCCTGGATGCGATCGTTGATCTCGCGCGCCTCAACCTCGATTCCGCGGCTGCGCCCGGTAAAGTTGACGATGCCGCCGATCACCGCGAACATGTTCTTCATGCGGTGCGACAGTTCGCGCGCCAATTCGCGGGCGTGGCGTTCGTCGGCGCGGGCGGCGCGCACGTCGGACACGTCCCACTGGCTGCCGAAATAATAGATCAGGCGCCCCTGCGCGTCATAGATCGGGCCCAGGTGCAGCGCGTTCCAGAACGCTGAACCGTCCTTGCGATAATTGAGCAGTTCCACCACCACCACGTCTTCGTTTTCGACTGCCTGACGAATACGGGCAACAGCGCTGCGATCGGTTCCCGGCCCCTGCAGGAAGCGGCAGTTGCGACCAATGATCTCATGTTCTTCATAGCCCGTCAGCCAGCGGAACGCGCGGTTGACGAAGACGATCGGGGCGTCGGGCGTATGCGGATCGCACAGACAGACGGCCATGCGGGTCTGGGCCATGGCCTGCTCGAACAGCACGCCAGAGGCACCGATAAAAGCATCGTCAGGATGGTTGGCAAGGAACCGTTCGGCGCTGTCGTCATAGGCGCCACCGGCCTGGCTTGCACGTTGCGGGCCAGCAGACTGCCCAGCGCCGCCGGCATCGTAAAACGCCCTGTCGTCGCCGCTCGCGGCTTCACCCGCCTTCGTGGCCTCGTCCGGGCGCTCCGGCGCCTGATCTGCCCTGTCACTCGACAAACGTTTGTTCCTGATGTTCTCTCGACCCATGGCAGAATGCCACTTAATGGCGGCAAAATGCGCCAGGGCCGGGAGCGGTTCCCCGCGATAGCGAAAATTTTGCGCTACACCTGCAAACCGGCAAAACCCTGCGACAGATAGCGCAGCGCGCACCCGGCGAGCAGGGCGGTGCCCGTCGGCAGGGCCGCTTCATCCACCACCATGCGGGTGGAATGGATCCCGCAGGCATGGCGCCAGTCCGCCCCCTCATGCGCCACGCCCAGGAAGAACATGGCGCCGGGCACCTGTTCGAGCACATAGGAAAAGTCTTCGGCGGCCATGATGGCGTGGTCCAGCCGCACAAAGGCCTCGGGCCCGGCCAGATCGCGGGCCACCGCTTCGCCCAAAGCCACTGCGCGGGCATCGCACATCGTCACGGGAAAGCCTTCGTGCAGCGTGACCTGCGCGGTCAGGCCGTGGGCTGCGGCAACATGCGTGGCACAGGTTTCCAGCGCCTCACGCAGACGCGTGCGGTTGCCGGGCGACAGGGTGCGCAAGGTGCCGATCATGCGCGCGCGATCGGCGATCACGTTGTGCGCGCTGCCCGCCTCGATCCGCGCCACCGTGGCCACCACCGGATCGGCCACCGAGAACCGCCGCGTGACCATGGCCTGGATCGCGCTCACGATCTCGCACGCCACCGGCACGGGATCGAGCGCATCGTGCGGCATCGAGGCATGACCGCCGCGCCCCTCCACCACGATCTCGAACTGGTCGGCCGAGGCCATCAGCGCGCCGGTCCGCCCGGCCACCAGGCCATGCCGGCTGTTGGGCATGATGTGCAGCGCAAAGGCCGCATCGGGCAGCGGATCGCCCAGCAGCCCATCCTCGATCATGAAGCGCGCGCCATGGTGCCCTTCTTCTCCGGGCTGGAACATGAAGCGCACATCGCCCGCCAGGCCTTCCGCCCGCGCGGCCAGCAGTTCCACCGCACCGGCCAGCATCGCGACATGGGTATCATGCCCGCAGGCATGCATCGCGCCGGGAATGGTGGAGGCAAAATCGAGCCCGGTTTCCTCTTGCATGGGCAAGGCGTCGGTATCGCCACGCAGCAGAACGCAGGGCCGATCCGCGCCAGCCGGCACGGCCCCGCCACGCAAGGTGGCAACCAATCCCGTCGTCGATGGCCCCTGCGCCCATTCCAGCGGCAGATGCGCCAGGGCGGCGCGGATCTTGTCACGCGTGGCTGGGTTGTGCAGGCCCAGTTCCGGTTCGGCATGGATGGCGCGGCGCAAGGACACGATCTTGGGCGCGAGCGCCTGTGCTGCTGCGCGCACATCGCCGATCCCGCTGTTGCCTTCTGCCATCCCATGCTCTCCATGCCACTTGCGCGCCGCGCGGTGATGCACTGCGGCCATCGCCCACGCCTCATGCCCTTTAGGACGGGCTGGACAGCCGTGTCGAGCCGACGGTTGCGCTGGGGTGCGCCATCGGGCAATGCTGGAAGGAATGACGTCTGCGCCGCGCCCCCCGCTCTGGTCCATCCGCGGCCTGCAAGCCTGCAGACCTGCCACCCGCTATACCGTGGGCGTGCTTCTGTTCGTGCTCGCGCTGTCGCTGCGCTGGGTGGCCGATGATCTGTTTCCGCCCGGCTTTCCGTTCCTGACGTTCTTTCCTGCGGTCATCATCGCCACGTTCATTGCCGGGCGCGGCCCTGGCATGGTTTGCGCCATATTGAGTGGCCTTGCGGCGTGGTACTTTTTCGTGCCGCCCGAATTCAGCTTTGCCATCAACACCCAGGTTGCCACGGCCATGCTGTTCTACACCGGCGTGGTGGCGGTAGACATCGTGCTGATCGATGGCCTCACCCGCCGCCAGCGGCAGTTGGAGGAAAGCGAAGCGCGCCTGGCCGAGATGGCGGCAAACCAAGCCTTGCTGTTCAAAGAATTGCAGCACCGCGTGGCCAATAACCTGGCCTCTGTCGCCTCGATGCTGCGGCTGCAGCGACGCCAGATCGAACGCAACCCCGCGCTCGCGCTGCCGCTGATCGATCGCGCGGACCAGCGCATCGAGATGATGGGCCGGGTGCATCGCCAGCTCTATGATCCGGCCGTGCAGACCAAGCCGATCAGCGAAATCCTGGCCTCAGCCGTGAACCTGGCGCGCGAAATGGCCGATGCCGATGCGGTGGACGTGGACGTGGTGGCCGAGGATGTGCGGCTAGAGGTGGGCCGCCTGCTGCCTTTGGTGCTGCTGCTGACCGAACTGCTCGCCAACAGCTTCAAGCATGCCTTTGCGCCTGGCCAGCCCGGGCGCATCGACGTGCGGCTGGAACGGGTCGATGATGCCCGGCTGTGCCTGACCGTGGCAGACAATGGCCGCGGCATGCCGGCCACCGATCCGGCCGATCATATCCCGGGTGGCGTGCGCACCCGGCGCGGACTGGGCACGGCGATCATTGCCGGGCTGGTGGCGCAGCTGGGCGGCAGCCACCGCGTGCGCAGCGGCGCCGACGGGGCGGCCAATCCCGGCGTAACCACCGTGGTGCTGTTCCCCGAAACGCTTGTCCGCCAGGGCTGACCAGGCAGGCTGATCACCGCCCTGGCGGGCCAGCGCGCGCTGCTTAACGCGCGGCGATCGGCCCAGGCTCGTTGGCGATGATCGCTAGCGTGCTCTGCCAGGCGGCCACGTTCTGCGCCAACGTGGCCGGATCGATCTTGTCCAGCGTATCATCGGGCGTGTGGTGCAGATCGAAATAGCGGGTGCCGTCCTGGTTCAGGTCCACCACCGGCAGCTTTTGCGCGGCAATGATCGCGCCCACATCTTCGCCGCCATTGGCCGTGCCATCGCCCGGCACCACGCCCAGCGGATTGAGCGCGGCCAGCAGGCGCGCCTTCACCGCATCGGCTGACGGAGCGAAATTGGTGATCACCCGCCATACCCGGTCTGCGCCGAAATCGCTTTCCATCGCCAGGGCATGCGGCTCCTTGCCATGCTTTTGCGCATAGGCTTCGCCGCCAAAGCCGCCCACTTCCTCGCTACCGGCAAACAGCACGCGGATCGTGCGCAGCGGCTTGCCGCCATCGGGCCCGCTGGTCTGCGCGCCCAGCGCCGCGCCAGCCACGATGGCGCAGCCGGCGCCATCGTCGATCGCCCCGGTGCCCAGATCCCAGCTATCGAGGTGGCACGCCACCAGCACCGGCGGCAGCGAAGGATCGCGACCTGGCAATTCGCCCACCACGTTGCCCGAAGGCGCATTGTCGATGATCTGGCCGGTCAGCGTCAGGTGCAGCTTGAGCGGCTGGCCGGTGGCGGCGAGCCGCGCAATCTGATCGGCATCGGGATTTGAAACAGCGCCGGCGGGAATGGGCTTCACGCCCTTGGCCCAGCTGATCACCCCGGTGTGCGGGTTACGGTGCTTGTCGGTGCCGACAGAGCGGATCACCACCGCCAGCGCGCCCTTGGCCACGGCCACGCCCGGCCCCTTGCGCCGCACGTTGCCATAGGGGCCATAGCCGCTGCCATCCTGGGTTGGCGCCATGGCATGATCGATAAAGGCAATCTTGCCGGACAGCGAACCATCGGGCGCCGCTTCCAGCGCGGCGAGCGAGGGGAAGTAGACCAGCGGCGCGGTGATGCCCGCCTCGGGCGTGGCGCCGGAATAGCCCAGCGCGGTGATCGCCAGCGGCTGCGCGGCAAAGCCGACGAGTTCGGCCTTGTCGATCCCGCGGCGATAGGCGCGCATGGTGAACGGCTCGATTGCCACGTTCTGGAAGCCCAGCTGCTTGAGGCGGGCGGCGGCCCACTCGCGGGCGCGGGCCTCGGCCGGGCTGCCAGCGGGACGCGGGCCGACCTGCGTGGTCAGGTCGCGCACCAGATCCCAGGCCACATCGGGTGCAGGCGCCGCGGCGTGGGCCAGGGTGGGCACCATGGCGGGCGCAAGCGAGAGAACGGCGGCGGCGGCAGAAAGGCGGGCGGTCAACGAGCGCATCGGCAAATCCCGGAAGGAGTTGGGGGTGCGCCACATTTGCGCGCCCCCCTGCGAAGTCAACCGCCAGCCTGTTCAAAACATGCGATTCACGCCCCCGCCAGTGCCTGTTCCAGATCGGCCAGGATATCGTCGATGTGCTCGATGCCGATCGACAGGCGCACATAACCGGGGCTGACCCCGGCAGCGGCCTGCTCTTCGGCAGAAAGCTGGGAATGGGTGGTAGACGCCGGATGGATCGCCAGGCTGCGCGCATCGCCAATATTGGCAACGTGGTAGAACAGCTTGAGTGCATCGATGAACGCCCGCCCGGCATCGGCACCACCGGCCAGTTCGAAGCCGACCAGCCCCCCTGCCCCGTGCGGCAGATATTTCGCGGCCAGGTCTGCCGCGCGGCCCTGGGCCAGCGAGGGATGGATCACGCGCGTTACCTTGGCATGGCCGGAAAGCCATTGCGCCACCGCCGCCGCGTTCTGGCTGTGCCGCTCGATCCGCAGCGGCAGCGTTTCGATCCCCTGGATTAGCTGGAACGCGTTGAACGGCGACAGCGCCGCGCCCATGTCGCGCAGCAGGATCACGCGGGCGCGGATGGCATAGGCGATCGGCCCCAGCGGCTTGATGTCGCGCGCCCACACCGCGCCGTGATAGCTGGGATCGGGCAGGTTGAAGAGCGGCTGCCGTTCGGGAAATTCGTCCCACGCGAAATTCCCGCCATCCACGATCAGGCCGCCGATCGAGGTGCCATGCCCGCCCAGATACTTGGTCGAGGAATAGACCACCACTGCCGCGCCATGGTCGAACGGGCGGATCAGCAGCGGGGCGGCAGTATTGTCGACGATCAGCGGCACACCCAGCTTGCGCCCGATTGCCGCCACTTCGGCAATCGGAAAGGCCACCAGCTTGGGATTGGGCAGGCTTTCGGCGTAATAGGCGCGGGTACGGTCGTCGGTCGCGCGGGCAAACCCTTCCGGATCGGCCGGATCGACAAAGCGCACCTCGATGCCCAGATCCTTGAGCGTGTTGGCAAACAGGTTCCAGGTGCCGCCGTAGAGATCGGTGGAACTGACGATATTGTCACCCGCCCGCGCCAGGTTGAGCACGGCATAGGTCGAGGCCGCCTGGCCCGATGCCACGGCCACCGCAGCGGCCCCGCCCTCCAGCGCCGCCACCCGCTGTTCCAGCACGTCGGTCGTCGGATTGCCCAGCCGCGTATAGATTGGCCCGAGTTCCTTGAGGGCAAAGCGGTTGGCGGCCTGCTCGGTACTGTCGAACTGATACGAGGTGGTCTGGTAGATTGGCACGGCCACCGCGCCGGTGGCCGGATCGGCACGCCAGCCGGCATGCAGGGCCAGGGTTTCGGGACGGGGCGTGCGGGTTTCTGGCGTTGTGTCGCTCATGGCATCCTCTGGTCGCTGGGCATTTGCCCTGTTTGTCTACTTATTCAATTGACATAATCAAGCCCGGAATTGCGCATGGCATCCTGTGGCCGATACTGCGTGGCAATGCGCAGGCGCGGGGACAAGCGCGATCAACCATGGCCTGGTTACACCACCACCCACACGGCACAACGCGCGCGACCCCCGGGGATGGGGTTTTGAACTGGGGGTTTTCAGGCCATGACGGACCAGACACCGATTTCCGCCACCGATCGCAAGCGCGCGCAGGAAAACGCGACCGTGCAGCGCAACGACGCGATCGAACGCGCGCTGCTGCTGTGCGAGTTCACCGGCGACGGCGTGATCATCGGCGCCAACGAAAACTTTGCCCATCTGCTGGGCGAGCCGGCCGAAGACCTTGTCGGGCGGCGCTATCACAATCTTTGCCACGAGGGTTTGCAGGACCCCAGCACGGAGCCGGCCTTCTGGCAGCGCCTGACCGATGGCCAGGGCCAGGTTGCCGCGCTGCGCCTGGCGGTGCAGGATCGTCCGCCGGTGTGGGTGCGCCTGGCGTTCACGCGTCTCGATACCGCCGAAAGGCTGCCCACGCGCATCCTGGCGGTGGGCATCGACATCAGCCGCGATGGCTTGGCGCGGTTCAACGCGCAGGCCAAGCTCGGCGCACTCGATCACGCCGTGGCCCTGGTGGAATTCACCATGGATGGCGAAGTGGTGGCCGCCAACGAAAACTATCTCAAGCTGACCGGCTATACCCTGGCCGAGGTGATGGGCCAGTCGCACACGCTGTTCTGCGACAAGGACACGGCCGCCTCGGATGCCTATCGCGAGTTGTGGGCCGACCTGCGCCGCGACCAGGTGTGCCATGGCGCCTACAAGCGCGTGGGCAAGAACGAGACGGATATCTGGGTGCGCGCCTCCTACACCCCGATCCGCGGTGCCGATGGCAAGCTGGAGCGGGTGCTCAAGATTGCCTATGATATCACCGCCGAGCGCCTGTCCACCGCCGAATACGAAGCCAAGCTGGAAGCGATCGACCGCGCCATGGCCGTGGTGGAATTCGATCTGGATGGCAACGTGGTCAGCGCCAACGACAATTTCCTGTCGGTCATGGGCTATTCCCCGCGCGAGATCCTGGGCCAGCATCACGCGATGTTCTGCCTGCCCGAATTTGTCCGCACCCGCGAATATGCCGATTTCTGGATTGCGCTCAACCAGGGGCAATTCCAGTCGGGCCGGTTTCACCGCGTGGGCAAGCACAACCGCGATGTGTGGATCCAGGCGACATACAATCCCGTGCTCGACCTGCGCGGCAAGCCGCGCCGCATCGTCAAATACGCTACGGACGTGACCGAGCAGGTGCGCCTGGAGCAGAAAATCGCCGCGCGATCGCAGGAAACCGCCGGCGTGGCCGATCGCCTCGGCCGCACCATCGAGGAAATCAACCGCAGCACCGAAACCGCCAACAAGCTGGCCAATCTGACCGAGACGAAGGCTGATGAAGGCGGCGTGGCGCTCAAGTCTGCGCTCGAATCGATCGAACTGATCCAGAAATCGGCCACCGGGATTGCCGAGATCGTGCGCGTCATTTCCGAAATCGCGGGGCAGACCAACCTGCTGGCATTCAACGCCGAGATCGAGGCAGCGCGCGCCGGCGAGCATGGCATCGGCTTTTCCGTGGTGGCGGGCGAGGTGCGCAAGCTGGCCGAACGCAGCAGCACCGCTGCGCGCGATATCAGCCGGCTGATCGAGGAAAGCCTGGTGCGCATCGGCATGGGCACCGAGCGCGCCCAGGCTGCACAAAGCGCGTTCAGTGCGATCGCCGCCAGCGTGGGTGACACCAGCTCTGCGATCGAAGTGATCACCCGCTCTGCCCTGGCCCAGGACGAGGTGGCGCGCCACATCGTCACCCTGATCCAGGAACTGGCCGCCGCCGCCCATGACCCCGCCTGAACCGGCCGGGCCAGCCGCAACCTCGCGCCTCTATGGCCTGTTGCAGGTAGCCGGCATCACGCTGGCGATGGCGACCGCAGCGATCCGCGAGGTGGTACCCCGGCCGGCGCAGCTCTTGCCCTTTCCGATCACCCGGCCCGATCTGGCCGGGGCCATCGCGGTGCGTGGGGCGATCATCCCCGTCATCGACATGGGGCTGATGCTGGGCCTGGCCCCGGCATGCGTGCACGATGGCATCGTCGCGATCGTGCGGCACCAAGGCGGCGTTACCGGCCTTCTGCTCGATTGCATCGAAGGCATTGCCCGCCTGCCCGAAAGCGCGCTGGGCGCCCTGCACTATCCTGACGACGCGCCGCTCCACCGTCTTGCCGCCGCTGGCTTCCTGCACGGCGACACGCGCGGGGTCGTGCTCGATACCGCGCAACTCGCCGCCATGCCGGGCCTGCCCCTGGTGCCCGACAGCCTTGCCGGGCAGCGCCAGGAACACCGCCTGGGCCATGGCGCGGGTGACAAGGTGACCTGCCTGGTGTTCCGCGCCGGTGGGCAGCGCCTGGCGCTCGATGCCCATGCCATCGTCGCCACGCTGCCCGAATCCGCCCTTGCTCCGCCACCGGTGACCAACGCGCTGTGGGTGGGGTCGCTGGCGTGGAACGGCGTGGCTGTGCCGGCGGTCGACACCCTGCGCCTGGCCGGCATTGGCAGCCTCGGCCGCACGCCGGGGCGCAGCGCCGCCGTGGTCATCCACGTCGGCCCGGCAGATAGCGCAGCCGGCACCCGCGCCCGGGCCGCGCTGCTGATCGACGGGGTGGACGACATCCGCCAATTGCCGCGCCATGCCGGCGCCGCGCTGGGTGCGATCGGCATTGCCGGCACTGGCGGCGCCCATGCCCTGGTCGACCTGGGCGGCCAGCCGGTGCTGCACCTGTCCGCGACGGCGATTACCGGCGATCCGCGCCTGGCAGAAGTGGCAGCCATGCAGGTGCCGGTCGCGCCCGAGGATACCGATGGGCACCAGCGCCTGCGCGGATTGCCCGCTGCCACCGGCACCACCAGCACGGCCAATGCCTGGCTCACTTTTCGCCTGGGCGAGGCGCGCTATGCCCTGCCGCTGGGCGCAGTGGAAGCGGTGCTGCCGGGCGAACAGCCGCTCTTGCCGCTGGCCGGGCAATTTCCATTATCGGGCGTGTTCCTGCATCGCGACCGGCCAACGCCCGTGCTCGATCTCGCCGCGCGCCTTGGCTGCTCGCGCACCGCGGCCGTGGACGAAGCGATCATGGTGGTGGTCGGCATGGCCGGCCAGCGCCGGGCCTTTCTGGTCGATATGCTGTGCTCGGTCGAGCGCGTGCCGCTTCAGGCGCTACGCACCCAGGCCACCTCGCGGCAGTTGCCCGCAGCGACGATCCGTTGCCGCGCCAACGAGACCTGGGAAGTGCTCGACGCGGCAGCGCTGGGCCTGGCTGGTGAGGCAACCCCGCCTGCGGACATCGCCTGTCTCACCGCTTGACCAGCCTGGCGCCGGGCATCCCCAAGTGCTTGCCCAACTTGGGCGCGCCCTGTAGAGCGCGGGACAATTTCGCACGTTTTGCCAAACGTTCTGTCTCGCGCAAGGACCCTCAGATGGCCGCCCAATACGCCTACGTCATGAAGAACATGACGAAAACCTTCCCCGGCGCGCAAAAGCCGGTGCTCAACAACATCAACCTGCAGTTCTACCAGGGCTCCAAGATCGGCATCGTCGGCCCCAACGGCGCCGGCAAGTCCACGCTGATGAAGATCATGGGCGGCATCGACAAGGACTTCACGGGCGAAGCATGGCCGGGTGAGCACATCACCGTGGGCTACCTGCCGCAGGAGCCGCAGCTCGATCCCACCAAGACCGTGCTGGAAAACGTCAAGGAAGGCGCGCGCGAAGTGGCCGACCTGGTCGATCGCTTCAACGAGATTTCCAACATCATGGCCGATCCGCCAGAAGACGTCGATTTCGACGCGCTGATGGACGAAATGGGCGACCTGCAGGGCAAGATCGACGCGGTCGATGGCTGGACGCTCGACAACCAGCTTGAAATCGCGATGGAAGCGCTGCGCTGCCCGCCGGGCGACTGGTCGGTGGAAAGCCTCTCGGGCGGTGAAAAGCGCCGCATCGCGCTGACTCGCCTGCTGATCCAAAAGCCGTCGATCCTGCTGCTCGACGAACCGACCAACCACCTCGACGCTGAAAGCGTCGAATGGCTGGAAAACCATCTCAAGGAATATGCCGGCGCGGTGCTGATGATCACCCACGACCGCTACTTCCTGGACAACGTGGTCGGCTGGATCCTCGAACTCGACCGGGGCAAGTACTTCCCCTACGAAGGCAACTACTCGACCTACCTGGAAAAGAAGGCCAAGCGCCTGGAGCAGGAAGACCGCGAGGCGACCGGCCGCCAGAAGGCGATCAACGACGAACTCGAATGGATCCGCGCCGGCACCAAGGGCCGCCAGACCAAGTCGAAGTCGCGTATCAAGAAGTTCGAGGAACTGGTCGCCAGCCAGGAAAACCGCTCGCCCGGCAAGGCCCAGATCGTCATCCAGGTGCCCGAGCGCCTGGGCGGCAAGGTGATCGAGGCCAAGAACATTTCCAAGGCCTATGGCGACAAGCTGTTGTTCGAAAACCTCTCGTTCATGCTGCCGCCCGGCGGCATCGTGGGGGTGATCGGGCCGAACGGCGCGGGTAAGTCGACCCTGTTCAAGCTGATCACCGGCCAGGAAACCCCCGACACCGGTGAGATCGACATCGGCTCGACCGTGCGCCTGGGCTATGTCGACCAGAGCCGCGACCATCTCGATCCCAAGAAGAACGTGTGGGAGGAAATCTCCGACGGGCTCGACTACATGAAGGTCAACGGGTTCGACACTTCGACCCGTGCCTATGTCGGCGCGTTCAACTTCAAGGGCCAGGACCAGCAGAAGAACGTCGGCAAGCTCTCGGGCGGTGAACGCAACCGCGTGCACATGGCCAAGATGCTCAAGCAGGGCGGCAACGTGCTGCTGCTCGACGAACCGACCAACGACCTCGACGTGGAAACGCTCGCGGCGCTGGAAGAAGCCATCGAAAACTTCGCCGGCTGCGCCGTGGTCATCAGCCACGACCGCTTCTTCCTCGATCGCTTGGCCACCCACATCCTGGCGTTCGAAGGCAACAGCCACGTCGAATGGTTCGAAGGCAACTTTGCCATGTACGAAGAAGACAAGCGCCGCCGCCTGGGCGATGCGGCCGATCGTCCCACGCGCCTGGCGTACAAGAAGCTGACGCGCTGATCAGGCTGCGTTAGGTTTCGCACCACCCCCCGCCCCCCTCCTCTGAAGAGGAGGGGGAGTTAAGACGCTGATCTAAAAGCCCCCTCCTCTTCAGAGGAGGGGGTTTGGGGGTGGTGGAACCCAAGCGCCACTAAGGCGCCACCCAGTTCCCCACCCAGCTCTGCTCCCCGCGCTCAAAGCGCGCACGCACCCCGCCCTGCGCGTCCAGCCTGAGCCAGTCGAGCGTATCAGGCTCCATCACCAGCACCGCGAAAACATCGCGCGCGGCCTCGGTTTCCTCAAGAGTTGGCCGGCGGCCCAGCAGATCGGCAGGCAGCGCGCTGCCTGCCTCTGCCAGCGGTGCGCCCGGGCCATGCGTGGCCAGATAGCAGCGGCGGCTGAACACCGCCGCAGCATCCCAGGCGGCATCGGCCAAGGCGCCGTGCTGCTCGATCCGTGCCGACCCGGCCAGGCGCAACTGCACGCGCGCCGCCGGATCATAGGCCAGCACGCTGGCACGGCCGTATCGGGCGATCGTCGCCACCTTGGGGCTGCGTGCATCGGTGTGAAAACGCAGCGCTGCCAAATCAGGTGCCACTGCACGCAATACCATGATCCGCATCTCGCCATCGGGTGTGCCCACCACGGGACAATGCATGGCCGCATGCCGATCGGCGACGACGGCATCGAGCCGCGCCTGGGCATCGCCAAGAATTTCATCCAGATTATTCATAGTGATGGTGTGGCGCGGACAATGCGAGATTGCAAAGATGAACGATTGGGCCGTTTTATCAACGGCGTTACCAATATGAACGGCGGGCTATCCATTCGGTTCAGCGATGTGACAGCGGCAATGCTCTATCACTATTGGCAAGTGATGGGAAACCAATGCCATCGCGCGACATTTCCTGAAAACACGTTCGAAAGGGAGACGGCCATGGCCGCCAGTAGAAAATGGACAACGAAGATCGGCGCGGCGCTGGCCGTTGCCTCGCTGGCAGCCGCCGTTCCTGTTACGGCCTTTGCCGATGATCATGGCGATCACCGCGGCGGTGAAAACCGTGGCGGTGGCCAGCCGCATGGCGGCGGCTTCCCCGGCGGTGGCCAACCGCGCGGGGGCGGTTTCCAGGGTGGCGGGCAACCGCGCCCGATGCCGCAGATGCAGCCCCAGCAGCAGGCGCCCCAGCAGGCCCCGCGTGGTCCGCAAGGCGGCTGGCAAGGCCAGCCCGGTGGCTGGCGCGGCGGCCATGCCGTGCCGCAGCCTGGCCAGCCGCCGCAGCCCGGTTGGCAGGGCAATGCGCCCGGCGGGGATCGTGGCCCCGGCCGGCCCGGTTGGAACAACGACGGCGGCCAAGGCCGTCCCGGCTGGAACAACAACGGCGGCCAAGGTCGCCCGGGTTGGAATAACGATGGCGGCCAAGGCCGA
>NZ_BCYV01000003.1 GCF_001598375.1 Novosphingobium capsulatum NBRC 12533 | reverse complement strand
AACTATGGCCGTCCCGGCTGGAACAACGATCGTGGCCCCGGCCGTCCTGGTTGGGGTGACAACCGTGGCCCCTGGCGCAACGATTGGCGGCAGGATCGCCGCTATGACTGGCAGGGCTGGCGCAGCGACCATCGCGATCTGTTCCGCGGGCCGCGCTATTTCGCGCCGATGCCCAACTATCGCTACAGCCGCCTGAACATCGGCATCTATCTGGGCGCACCATTCTTTGCCCAGCAATACTGGATCGCCGATCCGTGGGCCTATCGCCTGCCGCCGGCCTATCCGCCCTATCGCTGGGTGCGCTATTATGACGATGTCGTGCTGATCGACACCTACACCGGCCAGGTGGTGGACGTGATCTACGACTTCTTCTGGTAAGAACGATGACACGGGAAGGCCGGCCTTGCGCCGGCCTTCTTGTATGCGATGAACATCCCCGCGGCGCGGAACGCCCCGTTCAGATCGTGCCGATCGCCCCCAGAATGTTGCGCATCATCGCCAGCCCATCGTCGGTCAGGCGCACATAGCGCCGGCGCAGATCGCCCGTGTCGGCCTGGCGGTAAAGCAGCCCTTCGCGTTCAAGCCGCGCGATCCAGCGCAAAATCGTGGTGGAAGGCACGCCGGCTTCCAGGCACACGCTCGACACCTGCAATTCGGTGCCGCGCTTGTGAGCGATATAGAGATCCAGCAGGATGTCCCACGCCGGTTCGCCAAACAGGCCCTTCACCGGTGTCACCCCGTCGCGACGCCGGCGTAATGCATACAAGGCCTTGGCAATGCGGAAGGATTCCGCTTCGGCATCGACTAGGGCATCCAACGGAACGCGACCTCCCACAACTGGAGCAGTTTTGCTGCCTAAGGGAACTGCAGGCGCGAATGGCTTGGTCGTCACAGTGGTTCCCGTTACTTTCGCGAGGCCTTCGGTCGGACACAATGCCCAAACCGCTGGACAGCTTCAGGTTAACCGCACCTTGCAATAGCCCCATATCGACAATATTTCGCGAGAATTATCAACGATTTCGGTCCACATCGGACCAAAACCTACCAGAATTTACATTTGCGCCCGCTTTCCCAAGGGTTCCTGCCGAGCCGGCTTGCAGCCAGCGACACGTTCTTGCATGACGTCCCTATCATGGTTTTGTTCCGTTCCGAGCCCCATCCCGACAGTGCCGATCTCAAGCGCATCGGTAACCAGGTGCGCACGCGCCTCGATGCCGATCCGGCCGCCTATCGCATCCCGGTCGAGGATTTCGAGATCTATGCCGTGGGCGAATTCTTCACCCGGCCCGAGTGCGAGCGGCTGATCGGCGTGGTCGATGCCGTGGCCCGCCCATCAGACACCTACAGCACCGATGGCGGACGCACGAGCTATAGCGGCGACGTCAATCCCCACGATCCGTTCATCCGCATGCTGCAGCGGCGGATCGACGATCTCATGGGGCTGGACCCTGCCTTTGGCGAAACCATCCAGGGCCAGCGCTATCAACCCGGCCAGGAATTCAAGGCGCATTTCGATCATTTCCGCCCGTCAGACCCGATGTGGACCGAAGAAATGCGCAACGGCGGCCAGCGCAGCTGGACCGCTATGGCCTATCTCAACACCGTGGAAGAAGGCGGCTCGACCGACTTTCCCAAGGTCAACCTGTCGGTTCCGCCCCAGCCCGGCGCGCTGCTGATCTGGAACAACATGAACCGCGACGGGCGGCCCAATCCCAAGAGCATGCATGCCGGGCGGCCGGTGATCCGCGGCGTCAAATACGTGCTGACCAAGTGGTATCGGTCCCGCCCGTGGAATTGAGGCCTGGCACCAGGCTGGTGCGCGCCTTCCTCCTTTCCCTGCTAGCGGCATCGGCCCTGACCACCCACCCGGCCGGCGCGCAGGCCCTGCCCGCCACCGCCACAACAACCATACCCGATCAACGCCAGCGGAGCGATGCGGCACTGGCCGTGTTCCTGGCGCAGGATGACGCCGCCCGCCGCGCGCTCGATCCGCTCGACACCCTGGAACGGGGCGAGCCACTGACGGCCGAGCAGTTCCGCCTGATCTTCGATCCGGCGCTGACCACGATGCAGCGCGCGCGCAATGCCGCCGCGCGCGATGCCCTGGCGCGGATCAACCCCGACACGCTCGATCCGGCGCAGCGCATTTCGGCCAAGGCCTATGCCGCCGTGCTTGATGACGAGCAGGTGATGCTCAGCCCCCCGGTAGCCGACATGCTGGCGATGATGCCGCTCAATCCTGTCGGCGGATTGCAGGTGGAATATCCCGGCCTCGCCTCAGCCGGCGGGCCGATGGAGCTTGCTACCGGCGCAGACCATGCCGCCAACCTGGCGCGCGATCGTGCCCTGCCGGCGGTATTCGATGCGGCCATCGCCCGCTATCGCGAAGGGCTGGCGCGCGGCGTGACCAGCCCGCGCCCGGTGGTGGAAACCCTGATCGGGCAGATCGACGCGCTGCTGGCACGCCCGCCCGAGCATTCCCTGTTCATGACCCCGGCGCAGCAGGCACAAGGCCTGAACGGCAAGTCTGCCATGGTTGCGCGCCGCCGCCTGCTGGCGGAATATCGCGCCGCCACGGTCGAGGCAGTCTATCCCGCCTATCGCACCCTGCGCGCGTTCCTTGCCAACGAATATCTGCCCGCCACGCGCGAGAGCGTCGGCCTCGATGCCCTGCCCGGCGGCGCGGCGCTCTATCGCGCGCTCTTGCACCACCACACCACGCTCGATCTCGATCCCGCGCAGGTCCACACCCTGGGCCTCGCCGAAGTGGCGCGCATCCAGGCCGAGATGGACGTGGTCAAGACCCAGCTTGGCTTTACCGGCTCGCTCCATGCGTTCTTCGACGAAATCCGCGTCGATCCGCGCTATCACCCGCGCAAGACCGAGGATCTGGCCGCCGGCTATCGCCGCGTGGCGCAAGTCGTGGCAGCGCAGGCCCCCCGCTTCTTCATCACCATGCCGCGCACTCCGCTGCTGATCATGCCCCACCCGGCCTATCGCGCGCGGTTCGAGGCGGGCGGCAGCTATAGCCCCGGCACTGCCGATGGCAGCCGGCCGGGCGTGTTCTATTTCAATACCTTCGATCTCAAGAGCCGGTTCATGACCGGGATCGCCACGCTCTATCTGCACGAAGGCGCGCCGGGCCACCATTTCCAGATCAGCCTGGCCCAGGAAAACCCGCGCCTCCCCGATTTCCAGCGCTATGGCGGCAACACCGCCTATGTCGAAGGCTGGGCGCTCTACGCCGAAACCCTGGGTTATGCGATGGGGCTGTACGATGATCCCATGCAGCACTGGGGCACGCTGGACGACGAGATGCTGCGCGCCATGCGGCTGGTCGTCGACACCGGGCTGCACAGCCAGGGCTGGAGCCGCGCCCAGGCGCTGGACTACATGCTCGCCAATTCAGGGATGGGCCGCAGCGATGCGCAGGCCGAAGTCGATCGCTATATCGCCGATCCCGGCCAGGCCGTGGCCTACAAGATCGGCGCCCTGACGATCCAGCGCCTGCGCAGCGAAGCCGAACGCCGCCTGGGCCCACGCTTCGACTTGCGCGCCTTTCATGCCCAAGTGCTGGGCAGCGGCGCGCTGCCGCTGCCGGTGCTGGAAGACAAAATCCACGATTGGATCGAGGAACAGGCGGCGCGGTAGTTGGCCAAGAAGAAGCTGGACCCCGGATCAAGTCCGGGGTGACGAAGAATATGAGGTATTTTAAACACCTCAAATCAAATACCTAACGTCACCCCGGACTTGATCCGGGGTCCAGCTTTATCCCTCAATACCCCGCCCAAACCAGGCGCGCGTGATTCTCAAAATGATTCCACACTAAGCCACGAAGCCACGAAGACGCCCCTTCTCTTCGTGTCTTCGTGGCTTAGTGTGGAAATTTGAAAAAAGAGCGACGCAGTGTGAGTGGATTTCACCACCATTGCCGGGATTGCCCATATTCATCGCCAAGTGCCGTTGCTTCCACGCAGACGGGAATCCAGCCAAGAGATCAACTCAACAACCAGACGCCTGCCCTTTTTGCACCCTAGTCAATGGATTCCCGCCTGCGCGGGAATGACGAAGGAATAGCAGTGCAAATCGCCGAAAGCTCACACCCCTTATTCATCCCACTCTGGCGAGCGGAAGCGGAAGGAGCATTTCGTGCACATTTCAGGCTGATGCCAGACTTGTTTCGAAAAAAGCGGAGCCAGCATCTGATCTTTGGCGTGCTTAGTGGCTGTTCCATAGCGTCTATAAACGAGCCAGCCACAAGACGGGCATCTTAAGTTGAATATCCAAGCCCCGGGCATGAAAATGACCCCGCCGGCGAGCGCGAGTAAAAAGCAATCGGTGATCCCGGCTAAAATTATGAGGCCCATGCCGCAAAAACACAGCCAGCGGCATGCTGTCTCGTGTTTTTTAGCAAATCGAAGCCGCCGAACGGTTGCAGCGTCCAACATCGACAACGCCCCCAGCCCTCACGCGTGCGGCTGCGGCCCCAGTGCCGGATCGAGATCGCGTGGTCGCGTCAGGTCAACCAACCGCGCGCAACCCGCGTCCACATCCGCCCAGCGCGCCGCGTCCAGTTCCAGCACGGCGAAAGTGGCGGTAGGGAACTTGGCCTCCACCACATCGCGCAAGGGGCTTGATCCATCATCGGGCACCAGATCGAAGATCAGGTCTTCCAGGCCCGGATTGTGGCCGATCATCAGCACGCTGCCGGGATCGCCGGGCAATTCGCGCAGCAAGTCCATCAGCGTGGCCGAGCTGGCGAGGTAGATGCGGCGGTCCCATTCCACCGGAAACACGCGGTTCCACGCCTTGCTGGCCCATTCGATGGTCTCGGCCACGCGCACCGCCGGCGAGGCGATCACGCGGTCAAAGCGGCGGCCGCTGTCGCGCACATGCTCGCCCATGGCGAGCGCGCCGCGCTGGCCGCGTTCGTTGAGCGGACGGTCGAAATCGCGGGCGCGGGCATCGCTCCAGTCAGACTTGGCATGGCGGAACAGGGCGAGCGTCTTCACGGCGAACTTTCGACTTTCGATGCCAACACCGCCTCATCAACACGGCCGGCGATGGATTGTAAAGCCTGCTCCAGGCTGACCCGGCGCACTGGCGTGCCTTCGGGGAAGGCAGACAGCAGGCGCGATGGGAAGGCAGAGGAGAGGACCACGAAATGCCCCTTATCCTCGGCCGAGCGGATCAGCCGTCCGAAAGCCTGCGCCAGGCGCGCGCGAATGATGCGGTCATCATGCCCCTGTGCGCCGCCCTCTTCGCGCGGGGCGGCCATGCGCCGGGCGCGATGCAGGATCGATGGCTTGGGCCAGGGCACCTGCTCCATCACCACCAGGCGCAGCGACTGCCCCGGCACATCGACCCCGTCGCGCAGCGCGTCCGTGCCCAGCAGCGAGGCACGCGGATCATCGCGGAAGATATCCACCAGCGTGCCGGTATCGATGGGGTCGACATGCTGGGCATAGAGCGGCAGCCCGGCGCGCGCCAGGCGATCGGCAATGCGCCCGTGCACCGCCCGCAAACGGCGGATCGCGGTGAACAGGCCCAGCACGCCGCCGCCGCTCGTCTCGATCAGGCGGGCATAGGCGCCCGCCAGCGCGGCAATATCGCCACGTGGTACATCGGTGACGATCAGAACCTGCGCCTGGTTGGGATAGTCGAACGGGCTTTTGGCGGCAAACAGCTCGGGCTGCACCTCCAGCCGCGCGGCACCGCTGCGGGTGATCGCCCCGCTCCAGTCGCCGCCATCGGTGAGCGTGGCCGAGGTCATCAGCACGCCATGGGCCGGGGCCAGTACGACTTCGGCAAAGGGCTTCATCGGATCGAGATGGTGGCGGTGCAGCCCCATGTCCCATTCCCGGCCATCAGACCGATCCAGCGCCAGCCAATCGACGTAATCGGGATCGGCCGGCCCGCCCAGCCGCCCGAGCAGCGCGATCCAACCCGCAAGCAGGTCGGTGCGCCACTGGATGGCGCTGCGTGCGCCCTCAATCCGCGCGCGGGCCTGGCCGTCGAGCCAGTCGGGCCCTTCCTCCACGATCGCTTCCAGGCGCAGGGTCAGGCGCAGCAGCGGCTGGCGCAGGTCTTCCAGCGCTTCGAGCGCGCCCGCGGCAGCTTCCAGCATCGGGCCATCGAGCTGTGCCGCTTCGGTTTCCAGGCCATAGCCGGCCTCGGTGCCGCCGCTTTCATCGCGGGCCAGCACGGTGGCGCGTACCGCCGCCAGCAGGCGCTCCACCGGGCCATCGGGCGTGCCCTCGCCGATCCGCGCCAGCCAGCCGTCACCGGGCAAAAGCTCGGCGGCCTCGCGCGCCTGGGTGATCGCCGTGGCGCCACCTTCGTCATAGCTGGCGACATCGGCCAGCCGCGCCGAAAGCCCGCGCCGCCGCCCACGTGACTTGCCTTCGGGGCCGATCACCCAGCGGCGCAGCTCGATCGCTTCGGCCCCGGTCAGCGCGGCGCCAAACGTACTGTCGGCCGCATCGAACACGTGGTGTCCTTCGTCGAACACGATGCGCGTGGGGCGCTGCGCGACATCGCGGCCGCGCGCGGCGTTGACCATGACCAGCGCGTGGTTGGCCACCACCAGCTCTGCCTCGGCACTGGCGCGCGCGGCGCGTTCGATGAAGCATTTGCGATAATGCGGGCAGCCGGCATAGACGCATTCGCCGCGCTGGTCGGTCAGGGCGGCGATGCCCCGCTTACGAAACAGCGTGCCCAGCCAGCCGGGCAAATCGCCGCCGATCATGTCGCCATCCTGGCTATAGGCCGCCCAGCGCGCCACGAGATGCGCGAGGATCGCCGGCCGCCCGGTAAAGCCGCCCTGCAAGGCGTCTTCCAGGTTGAGCAGGCACAGATAGTTTTCGCGCCCCTTGCGCACCACCACCGGCGGCGGCGCCTTGCTGCCCGGCGGCGGCATGGCAAAGGCGCGCGCACTTTCGCGACGCAGCTGCCGTTGCAGCGCCTTGGTATAGGTGGAAACCCAGACCGTGCCGCCCGATTGCTGGGTCCACAGCGATGCCGGCGCCAGATAGCCCAGCGTCTTGCCGGTGCCGGTGCCGGCCTGGGCCAGCACCACGTGCGGCTGCCGCGCACCCCGGCGCGGCGCGAACATCTGCGCCGCCTCGCGCGCAAAGGCGCGCTGGCCTGGCCGGTCTTCCGCCCCGGCGCCGGTCAGCGTGGCGAGCCGCGTCTCCACCGCTTGCGGATCGAGCACGACTTGCGCCGGCTGTGGCCGCTCGCCCGCCTCGTCCCATTCGGGCAGGCGCGAAAACAGCCAGCGCTCGGCGCGTTCGGGCCGGGCGATCTGCCCGGTGAGCAACGTGGCCCAGGGCCAGCGCAGCTTGATCATGGATTGCAGCGCGCTCCACGCCCCTTCCCGCTCTGGCCAATCGGGCGCAGCAGTGGTGGCCAGCAAGGCCTGCGCCGCCTGCTGCAACAGCAGCGGCACGTCCGCGTCTCCGGCCGGTTGCGGCAGGCCCAGCGCATTGGCCAGCCCCTTGGGCGTGGGCACCACGAAACGCGCAGGATGGACGAAGGCGTAGAGCTCGAGCAGATCGAGGCCCGACAGATCGGGATAGCCCAGCCGGCTTGCCACCAGCGGCGCATTGAGCATCAGCAGTGGCGTATCGGCCGCCGCCACGATCGCCTCACCCTTGCCAACCGTGCGGGTGGAGGGGAACAGATCAACCCCGCGCAGCCAGCAGCCGCTGTGGCTGGCATGGACTGCGGGCAGATCGAGCGCCGGCGGGGCGGGATTGCCCGGGTCTGAATCAGCGGGGACAGCCATGCCCGAACCTGTGAACGAAAATGGAACGAGGGGCAAGCATACACCCGTGCCCCGCCCCCTCCACTTAAACAATCCGCGCCGGCGCCGTTTTTGCTGGCGAACCGGATGGGAACCGCCGGATCGTCACTCAACCCATAGTGGAGAATGGGAAAATGGCAGTCATCAACACCAATATCGCGGCGCTTCGTGCCGCCAACGCCTCTATCACCGCGTCGCAACAGACCGGCGTTGCGATGCAGCGCCTCTCGACCGGCAAGCGCATCAACAGCGCCAAGGACGATGCCGCGGGCCTGGCCATCACCACCACCATGACCGCGCAGATCCAGGGCATGCAGCAGGGCGTACGCAACGCCAACGACGGCATCTCGATGGCGCAGACCGCCGATGGCGCACTCAACGAAGTGACGGCGATGCTCCAGCGCATCCGCGAACTGGCGGTCCAGTCCAAGTCGGCCACCTACCAGGATTCCGATCGCACCGCGATGCAGTCGGAAGTGGGCAACCTTACCGCCCAGATTTCAGACGTGCTCAACAACACCCTGTTCAACGGCAACAACGTGTTCAAGGTGATGACCAGCACGCCCGCCACCGATGGCAGCGACGATCTCACGCTCGATATCCAGGCCGGCGCCAACACCACCAACGTGGTCACGCTGCGCTCCAAGGCGTTCGACGGCCAGATCCTGTTCGGCTCGGGCGCCTCGACCTATGATGCTACGTCCACCACCCAGGCGCTGGACGTGAGCGATTCCGCCAAGGCTTCGACCACGATGGACAACATCGACTCCGCCCTGGCGCAGGTGACGGCCGTGCGTGCCGAATTCGGTGCCGGCCAGAACCGCCTGCAATCGGTGGTCAACAACCTGACCGACAACGTCACCAACCTTTCCGATGCGCGCAGCCGCATTCTGGATACTGATTATTCTGCTGAAACCACCGCCATGGCCAAGGCGCAGATCCTCGCCCAGGCATCGACCGCGATGATCTCGCAGGCCAACCAGAACCAGCAGAATGTCCTGACGCTCCTGAAGTAAGTCCCCCATCCACACCCGCTTCGGGAGCCTCCACGGAAATGCGGTACAGCCCACCCCCGGGCTGTGCCGCATTTTCGCATGGAACCGCCGCATCAACCGCCCCAAATGCCTTGCCTTCGCGCGCGGCAGGCGCGAAAGGGCGGGAACCATGACCCAAACCGAACTCACCACCGCCGCCCAAGTGTCGAAGTCCTGGCCGTTCGAGGAAGCGCGCAAGCTGGTCAAGCGCTATCCCGGCGGGAAACGCGACGGCGCGGGTGAGCTGGTGCCGGTGCTGTTCGAAACCGGCTATGGCCCCTCGGGCCTGCCGCATATCGGCACGTTCCAGGAAGTGTTGCGCACCACGCTGGTGCGGCGCGCCTATGAAGTGCTGACCGGCGGCCACCCCACGCGCCTGGTTGCGTTTTCCGACGACATGGACGGGCTGCGCAAGGTGCCCGACAACGTGCCCAACAAGGACCTGCTCACTGCGCACCTGCAGGAGCCGTTGAGCCGCATCCCCGATCCGTTCGGTAAGTACGAAAGCTTTGCCCACCACAACAACGCGATGCTGCGCGAATTCCTCGATCGCTTCAGCTTCGACTATGAATTCGTCTCGGGCGCCGAACGCTACAATTCGGGCGCTTTCGACGAAGCGCTCAAGAACGTGCTGCGCCATTTCGACGCGATCATGGGCATCATGTTGCCCACCCTGCGCGAGGAACGCCGCAAGACCTATTCGCCGGTGCTGCCGATCTCGCCCAGCAATGGCCAGGTGCTCCAGGTGCCGGTGGAAGTGGTCGACGCGGAAAGCGGCATGATCCGCTTTACCGACGTGACCGGCGAGGTGGTCGAGCAATCGATCCTGGGCGGCAAGTCCAAGCTGCAGTGGAAGGTCGATTGGGCGATGCGCTGGGTGGCGCTGGGCGTCGATTACGAGATGTGCGGCAAGGACCTGACCGACAGCGTGACGCAATCGGGCCGTATCGCCCAGGTGCTCGGCGGCCGCCGCCCCGAAGGCCTGATCTACGAACTGTTCCTGGACGAGAAGGGCGAAAAGATCTCGAAGTCCAAGGGCAACGGCCTGACCATCGAGCAATGGCTCGATTACGGCAGCGAGGAAAGCCTCGGCTTCTACCTGTTCCGCGAACCCAAGAGCGCCAAGTCGCTGCACGTGGGCATCATCCCCCGCGCCGTCGATGAATACTGGCAGTTCCGTGAAAAGCTGGCCAGCCAGCCGGTGGAGCAGCAACTGGGCAACCCGGTGTGGCACCTGCTGCGCACCAATGGCGAACAGCCTGGCGCGGGCGACAAGCTGCCGGTCACCTATGGGCTGCTGCTCAACCTCGTCGGCGTGCTGGGCGCCCATGCCACGCGCGAACAGGTGTGGTCATACCTTGCCAACTATGTCGACAATGCCGATCCGGCCGCCCATCCCGCGCTCGATGCACTGGTGACACGGGCGCTGGCCTACAACCGGGATTTCATCGCGCCCACGCTGGTGCGGCGCAAGCCCGAGGCTGGCGAGGCAGCGGCGCTGGCCGCCCTCGACGAAGAACTCGCTGCGACCAGCGACGATGCCACGGCCGAGGAATTGCAGAACATCGTCTATGAAATCGGCAAGGACCCACACTACGGCTTCGAAACCCTGCGTGACTGGTTCAAGGCGCTGTATGAGACGCTGCTGGGCTCTGCCCAGGGCCCGCGCATGGGCAGCTTTATCGCGCTGTATGGCGTAGGCAATACGCGCAAGTTGATTGCTGAGGCGCTGGCAGAGGGCTGACACCCCCTCCCCCAGCCCCTCCCGCAAGCGGGAGGGGAGATAGCTGTTTCCCCCTCCCGCTTGCGGGAGGGGGCCAGGGGGAGGGAATGTTATCCCGCCCCCAACAGCATTACGGCATCAGCACGGCATTGATCACGTGCACCACGCCGTTGGACTGCGGCACGTCGGCGATCGTCACCGTGGCCTTGCCGCCCTTGGCATCGGTCAGCACGACATTGCTGCCATCGAGCATGGCGGTCAGTGGTTCGCCTTCCACCGTGGTCAGCGTGGCAGTGCCGCCGCCGGCCTTGATCTTGGCGATCAGGTCAGCCGCCGTCACCTTCCCGGCCACCACGTGGTAGGTGAGGATCTGGGTCAGCTGCGCCTTGTTTTCAGGCTTGAGCAGCGTGTCCACCGTGCCTGCCGGCAGCGCGGCAAAGGCTTCGTTGGTCGGCGCGAACACGGTGAACGGGCCCTTGCCGTTCAGCGTGTCGACCAGGCCAGCGGCCTTGACGGCGGCGACCAGCGTGGTGTGATCGGACGACTTCGACGCGTTTTCGACGATCGTCTTGGTGCCAACCATCGCGGCGCCACCGACCATCTTCGACGCGGCGGCCTGGGCGGCGGGGGTGAGCGCAAGCGCCAGGCCGGCAGCGGCCAGCGACGCATAGAACTTGCCTTTCAGCATGGGAAACTCTCCACTCGGCATCATTGCCGCCGTTCGAACCAGATCAAACAGGCAGAGTTCCAGCACATGCCCCTGCCCACAAGGGCAACGCGGCGCAAACAAATGAAACGAAGCGGATTTTTAGGGAAAGGCCGCCTTTCCCTTTTGGGCGAAGCACGGCAGGCGGCACGGACGCAGCAGCTGCCCGGCCGGGTCAATCGTCTTCGAGCGCCGCCGCCAGACCGCTGCGAATCTGTTCCAGATGCACGCGCAGCCGCGCCACCGCGGCAACCAGCTCGGTTTCCAACGCGGGGCTGGCCTTGCCCATGGGCGCGGTTTCCCGATCCGCTGCCAGCGGTGCAGAGACCGGGCCCTGGTCGGCCTTGTCCAACGCCACAGGCGCGTTGACGCGCAGGTCACCGTCCAGTGCCTGGCGCGCGCCGCGAATGGTATAGCCTTCGTGATTGAGCAGGCGGTCGATCGTGGCCACGAGCGCCACGTCTTCGGCCCGGTAATAGCGCCGGTTACCGGCGCGCGTCAGCGGGCGCAGCATCGGAAACTGCTCTTCCCAATAGCGCAGGACATGCGGCTTCACGCCCAGGAGCCGGGCCACCTCTCCGATCGTGCGCAAGGCATCGGGCGCCTTGCCATCATCAATCACACTTTCGGGAGAAACGAGATGGCCCTTATCCGTCATGTATCCATTCTATCAGGAACCGTCGCTGATGCGATCCTTCAGCATCTGGCTGGCGCGGAAGGTGAGCACGCGCCGTGGCGTGATCGGCACTTCCACCCCGGTCTTGGGGTTACGCCCGATGCGTTCGGCCTTGTCCCGCAACAGGAACGTACCGAAACCGGAAATCTTAACATTCTCGCCTTCGGACAGTGCACCACTCATGTGCTGCAATATGGCCTCGACCATTTCGAGCGAATCCGCCCGCGAAAGACCGACCCGACGATTGATGCTCTCGGCCAGATCGGCCCGTGTCAGCGTACCAACAGAACGCATGGTTGTTTTACCCCCCGGTAAAAAAATCCCTTCCCGTCCCATACAATAGCGCGTTTTGCAGGACAGGCAATGCACTCCATTCCGTCAAAGCCCTGATGGATTTTCTGCGCAGCAAAAATCCAGCGATGATCGGACTGTTTCAGATCGTTTCAGGCATCCCCATGCTCCAAAACGGTCGTGAAATCGCTTGGCGCCACGATGGCGCGAATCACATGCGTGCGATGCACGCCCCCCAAGTGAAGCCGCCGCCCATCGCTTCGAACACCACCAGGTGCCCCTTGGTGATGCGCCCGTCGCGCACGGCGGTGTCAAACGCCAGCGGCACCGAAGCGGCGCTGGTATTGGCGTGCTGGTCCACCGTCACCACCACCTTTTCCGCCGGCAACCCCAGCTTGCGCGCGGTGGCATCGAGAATGCGGTAATTGGCCTGATGCGGCACCACCCAATCGATATCGGCAGAAACATGGCCGGTGTCGGCCAGCACTTCCTGCAGTACCGAGGCGAGATTGGTGACGGCGTGGCGGAACACCTCGCGCCCCTTCATCCGCAGCTTGCCCACCGTGCCCGTGGTAGAGGCGCCACCATCGACATAGAGCAGCTGGTTATGCGCGCCATCGGCATGAAGGCGGGTGGCCAGAACGCCCGGCGCCGCCGCGTCAGCCGGATCGACTTCGCGGGCTTCAAGCACCATCGCCCCCGCGCCATCACCAAACAGCACGCAAGTGGTGCGGTCTTCCCAATCGAGAATGCGGCTAAACGTTTCCGCGCCGATCACCAGGGCGCGGCGCGCCATGCCGGTGCGCAGCATGGCATCGGCCGTACCCATCGCATAGAGAAAGCCCGAGCAGACCGCCGCGACATCGAAAGCCATGCCGCCATTGCAGCCCAGCGCCTGCTGCACGATCGTCGCCGTGGCGGGAAAGGTCTGATCCGGCGTTGCCGTGGCCAGCACGATCAGGTCGATGCTGGCAGGTTCGATCCCCGCTGCCTCGATCGCGCGGCGGGCGGCGAGGATGGCGAGCGAGGACGTGGTTTCGCCCTCCCCCGCGATATAGCGATTGCGAATGCCCGTGCGCTCCACGATCCATTCGTCGGTGGTATCCACCATCTGCGCCATTTCAGCATTGGAAACGGCACGTTGCGGCAGAGCGGAACCGCTGCCGGTAATAACCGAGCGCAGAGTCACAGCGCGGTTTCACCTTCCGTGTTGGCCGCGCGGCGTCGGGCCGGCTGGCGAATCGTATCGGGGTCCACCGCAGCCACGTCGGCCGCGATGCGCTCGATGAGGTTTTCCTCCAGGAGGCGCGCGGTCACGGCGACGGCATTGGCCACCCCCATGGCCGATGCGCTGCCATGGCTTTTCACCACCACGCCATTAAGGCCGAGGAACACCGCCCCATTGTGGTTGTTGGGATCGAGATGATGCTTGAGCGTTTCGGTCGCCGGGCGCGAGATCAGGAAGCCTAGCTTGGACCGCAGCGACGAGGCGAAGCTGCGACGCAGCAGATCGCCCACGAAGCGGGCGGCGCCTTCCATCGCTTTCAACGCGATATTGCCGGAGAACCCATCGGTGACGACCACGTCGAAATCGCCGCGCGAGACCTTGTCCGCCTCGGCAAAGCCATCGAACGTCAGCGCGAGCGAGGCAGCGGCCTGCTTGAGCAGGGCGGCGGCATCGCGCAGGTTTTCGGTGCCCTTGGTTTCTTCGGTGCCGATGTTGAGCAGGCGCACGCGCGGACTGTCGAGCCCGTGGACGATGCGCGCATAGGCTGCGCCCATGATGGCGAACTGGAACAGATTGCGGGCATCGCAATCGGTGTTCGCGCCCAGGTCGAGCATGATGACATCGTGCGTGCCCAGCGTGGGCAGGAGGGCAGCCAGTGCCGGGCGATCGATGCCAGGCATGGTGCGCAGCGCCAGCTTGGCCATGGCCATAAGCGCGCCGGTATTGCCGCTGCTCACCGCAGCGCCAGCCTCGCCACGCTTCACCGCATCGATGGCCAATCCCATCGACGTGGTGCGTGCGCGGCGCAGGGCTTGGGTGGGCCGTTCATCGCCGGCCACCGCTTCGGGCGCGTGGAGGATTTCCGACGCGCTGCGAAGGTTGGGATGATGGTCAAGGGCTTGAGCGATCTTCGCCTCGTCCCCGACCAGCAGGAACTTGAAGCGATCGTGACGCCGACGCGCAAGCGCGGCGCCTTCGATCATCACGCGCACGCCTTCGTCGCCGCCCATCGCATCGACGGCGATTCTGGGCAGGCTCATGATCCGATCATCCCTCCGTCAGATCGGCTCAGGCGCCGACGGCGATGATTTCGCGACCGTTGTAGTGACCGCAAGCGTTGCACAGCATGTGCGGGCGCTTGAGTTCACCGCAGTTCGAGCATTCGTGGAATGCTTCTGCCTTCAGCGCATCGTGGCTGCGGCGCATGCCCCGGCGGGACGGGGAGGTCTTTCTTTTTGGGACGGCCATTTCGGCACCTGTTCCTGAAAATTACAACGATTGCGGGCGCGATAGGGAAAACCGTGCCACCGCACAACCCCGCATCTCACGACGAAGGGTTCATACGGCTTCCGTTCTGGATTAGAGCGGGTGGACCGGCATCGCCTATCACGGGCGAAGGCCGCGCCTATACGGATTTTCTGGTGCTTTGCAAGCATGGCCTCGTCGCAAAGGCGGCATTTGGCCCATGCACCGGCGCAGAAAACCTGGGCAGAACATGCGAGAGGGGAAAATACGCGATGCCGATCATCCTGCCCATCACCCTGGTTTCCGCCGGGGCGGCGGCGATTCTCAATTTCTGGCTGATGGTGCGCATCGGCATGGTGCGGCGCGAAGCCAAGATCGCGCTGGGCGATGGCGGCCATCCGCCGCTGGTCGCGCGCATGCGCGCCCAGGCCAACTTCATCGAAAGCGCCCCGATCGTGCTGGTCCTGTCGGGCCTGGTGGAACTGGCGCGACCGGGCAGCCCATGGCTGCTGGGCGTCATGGGTATCTATATGCTGGGCCGCGTTGCCCATGGCGTGGGCATGGATGGCAAGCAGCCCTCGCGCCTGCGCATGATCGGCGCGCTGACCACGATTCTCGCGCTGCTTGGCCTGGCCGTCTGGGCGATTTCCATCGCGGCCGACGCCTGAGAAAACACGCGGGCCTGATTCGCTACGAATCAGGCCCGCTTCGTTCAGGCGAGCGCAGCATCCCCCACCCAGGGATTGGTCGCGCGTTCATGGCCAAACGTGCTGCGCGGGCCGTGCCCTGGATTGAACATCACGTCTTCGCCCAGCGGCCACAGGCGCCCGGTGATCGAGGCGACCAGATCGTCAAAGTTGCCGAGCGGGAAATCCCAGCGGCCAATGCCGCCCTGGAACAGCACGTCGCCCACCACGGCAAAGCGCGAGGGCTGGTGGAAAAACACCACGTGGCCAGGCGTGTGCCCCGGGCAATGCAGCACATCGAGCGTCAGATTGCCCACCGTGACCGTATCGCCCTGGTCGAGCCAGCGCGTCGGCGTGAAGATTTCCGCCGGCACGCCCCAGCGGCCGCTATCCTCGGCCAGCTTGGCAATCCAGAACAGGTCCGCCTCGTGCGGCCCTTCGATCGGCACGCCGAGGTCACGCGCCAGCTGCGCCGCGCCGCCGCAGTGATCGAGGTGGCCATGGGTGATCAGCAGCTTCTCCACCGTCACGCCGGCCTTGGCCACCAGGGCCTTGATCCGGTCGAGATCGCCACCCGGATCGATCACCGCCGCCTTCATCGTGGCCGTGCACCACAGCAGCGTGCAGTTCTGCTGCAACGGCGTAACAGGCAGGATCGCCACTTGCATGGGCGGCAGGGTGCTGGATGGGGTCTGGTTCATGCCCCTGAAATGGCCAGCGCGCCGGCAAATGGCAAGCCATTGGCGCGCCGCACCTTCAGATCTTGCCGCCCTTCCACACCACGCGGCCGACCACGTCCACATCGGCCATGGGTCGTTCCATACGAGGATAGGCGGGGTTGTCGCTGATCACGCGGATCATGCCCGCCGCGCCCGCTTCCAATCGCTTGACCAGCAGCACATCGTCCACGCGGATCACGTGGATGCCGGCCCGCAACGGGCGCGGGGTGCGGTCGACCAGGATTTCGTCGCTGTCGCGCAGCGTCGGCTCCATCGAATCGCCTTCCACCTCAATCACGCTGAGCATGGCCGGATCGAGGCCCTGCGCCTTGAGCCAGCGGCTGGAAAAGCGCAGTCGGCCGACCGGCACTTCATCGGCCGTCAGCGCGCCCGGCCCGGCCGAAGCGCCCAGCGCCAGGCGGGGAATGTCGGCCCATTCGGCCTGGGTTCGCGGCGTGGAAAGACCGCCGCCATCCTGGCGCAGCGCCACAGGCACATGCACCGCCGGATCGGGCGCGCCCAATTCCGCCTCGTCCACGCCGAAGAACCGCGCCAGGGTGCCGCGATCGATCTCTTCCAGCTTGCGCGGCGAACCCTTGCGCACGAATTGCTGGAGATAGCTGGCATTGCGCCCGATCAGCCCGGACAGCGCCGAGAGCGAAACCCCCCGCGCGGCAGCCAGTTCGACCAGCCGCGCCCGCGCCGGATCGAGCGGTTCGCCGCCACCTTTGCCTATCGCGCCAGCGCTTTCGACAGATTCCAGAGACTTCGCCATGGTGCGTCCAAACTCGAAGGATTTTTCCTAGACACTAGGCCTATCCAGCAGTTTATAGGATTTTTATCGGGATTTGTCCACAGGACTGCACCGGAATCCGAGGAAATTTCATGTCGCGATTCAACCCATGTCCTTAACCATCCAGACCAGCCGGCATGGCCGCCACAGCGATCAAAACGCCAAAGAACATTTCATGAACATACCGCATTTTCAACACAAAGGATTGCTTCCCATGCTGCGCAATCACGATGCTTTCAGCCCCAGCAATGCCCCTCACCCGCGCCGAGTCGCGCCAGGGCTGGCGCCCCGCGTGGTGCGCAGCGTGCTGGCGCTGGCCGGGCGCAGCGCGCAACTGATCGACCACCGCGAACGCCCCTGGACCAGCGTCACGTTCTCGGGCGCGCGCCACACCGTGATCCTGCGCTACACCGGCTGGGAAGCGTGCGACGATGGCGAGGCGCTGATCGCTGCCCTGCCCGACCACGAATTCACCGTGCCCGGCGCCGTGGTGGCCGATGTGACCGTGGTGCGCACCGACGAGGCCGTGCTGCCGCAGCGCACGCTGGAGGTGGAGCTGGAACTGCTGCTGCTCGATCAGGGGTGATTGGTGTGGCGCGCGCGGGCTTCGACAGGCTCAGCCCGAACGGGGTGGAAACACGGGATTTTCTCCCCTCCTCTTCAGAGGAGGGGTTGGGGGTGGTGCGAAGCCTTGCGCTGGGCATCCACCACCCCCCAACCCCCTCCTCTAAAGAGGAGGGGAGAAAAATCAGCCCAGGCGCCAGTCCCAGCCGAGTGGGTCGCCATCCATCGCGTCCACGCCTTGGGCGGCGAGTTCGTCGCGCAGCGTGTCGCTGCGGGCAAAGTCCTTGGCGGCGCGGGCTTCGTGGCGGGCAGCGATGCGCTGGGCGATCTCGTCCTCGGTGATCGTGGCCGCCTTGGGCCGCAGGCGCAGGGCGGTGCGATCGAGCGTGAGCAGGTTGAGGCCCAACACGCTGTCGAACGCCGCAATCGCCGCCAGCTTGAGCGCCGGATCAATCTTCTTGAGTGCCACCGCCTCGTCCAGCACGGTAAGCGCCACGGCGGTGTTGAGATCGTCGCTAATCGCGGCGTCGAAACGCTCCACCAGCGGCGCGAGCTTGGCATGGCTGCGCCAGGCGCTGGTATCGATACCTTGCTCCGCGCGCTCTTTGAGCTGGACCACGGCCATGACCATGCGCTTCAACCGGGTGAGCGCCGCGCCCAGCCCTTCCCAGGAAAACTCCAGCTCGCTGCGATAGTGCGCCGACAGGCACATCAGGCGATAGGCGAGCGGGTGATAGCCCTTGTCGATCAAGAGTTGCAGGCGCAGGAACTCGCCCGAAGACTTGCTCATCTTGCCCGAGCGTTCGACCAGGAAATTGTTGTGCATCCACATGCGCGCGCCCGAATTGGCCGGGTCAGCCAGGCTGCCGGCGCAGCAGAACGCCTGGTTTTGCGCGATTTCGTTGGGATGGTGGATCTCGCGGTGGTCGATCCCGCCGGTGTGGATGTCGAACGGAAAGCCCAGCAGCTTGCCCGACATGACCGAGCATTCCAGGTGCCAGCCCGGCGCACCGCGGCCCCAGGGGCTGTCCCACTCCATCTGGCGCGTCTCGCCCGGCGGGGTCTTGCGCCAGATCGCGAAGTCGGCCTGGTGGCGCTTGCCCTCCACCTGCTCGATCCGCCCTTCGCCCTCGTCGGTCGCGGCGCGGGCGAGCTTGCCATAGTCGGCCACGGTGGAGACATCAAAATAGAGGCCGCCGGGCAACTCGTAGCAGTGCTTGTCGGCAATGCTCTGGGCGAACTCGATCATCGCCGGCACATAATCGGTGGCGATCGACCAGTGCGCCGGCTGGCGAATGCCCAGCGCGTCGATATCCGCCCAATAGGCCTGGGTATAGTGGCGCGCGATGTCCCAGATCGATTGCGCATTGGCCCGCGCGGCCTTTTCCAGCTTGTCTTCGCCGGCGTCGGCATCGTCGGTCAGGTGGCCCACGTCGGTGATGTTGATGACGTGGGTGAGCGCATAGCCCTTCCACGACAGCGTGCGGCCCAGCACATCGGCAAAGACATAGGCGCGCATGTTGCCGATGTGGGGATAGTTATAGACCGTCGGCCCGCAGGAATAGACCCGCGCTTCGCCAGGATGGACCGGCACGAACGGTTCGAGCGCGCGGGTAAGGCTGTTGAACAGCATGAGCGGGGCGGATTGGTCGGTCATGCCGCGCGCTTTGCCCCGCGTGGGGGTGTGCGGTCAAGGTTGGGGGTGGGCCATTCCTCTCCCCATCCTCTTCAGAGGAGGGGAGCGGGGGGTGGTGGATGCCCGGCGCCAGGGTTCGCACCACCCCCAACCCCCTCCTCTAAAGAGGATGGGGCTTTACACCCTGCTAAACCCGTTCGGGCTGAGCCTGTCGAAGCCCCGTTCCTACCGAACGCTCAATCCACCTCGAACAGGTCGGCCAGCTGTTCCACGATCGTGCCGCCCAGTTGCTCCACGTCCATGATCGTCACGGCGCGGCGGTAATAGCGGGTCACGTCATGGCCGATGCCGATGGCGACCAGTTGTACCGGGCTCTGCTTTTCGATCCAGTCGATCACCCGGCGCAGGTGCTGTTCCAGATAGCCGGCGTGGTTGACCGACAGCGTGCTGTCATCCACCGGCGCGCCATCGGAAATCACCATCAGGATGCGGCGATCCTCCTGCCGGGCGAGCATGCGGGTGTGCGCCCAGAGCAGCGCCTCGCCGTCGATGTTTTCCTTGAGCAGGCCTTCGCGCATCATCAGGCCCAGGTTCTTGCGCGCGCGGCGCCAGGGCTCGTCAGCCTTCTTGTAAACAATGTGGCGCAAGTCGTTGAGACGACCAGGATGCGCCGGCTTGCCACCAGCCAGCCATGCCTCGCGCGATTGGCCGCCCTTCCACGCGCGGGTGGTAAAGCCGAGCACTTCGGTCTTGACCCCGCAGCGTTCCAGCGTGCGCGCCAGGATATCGGCGCTGATCGCCGCGATGGAGATCGGCCGCCCGCGCATCGAACCCGAATTGTCGATCAGCAAGGTCACGACGGTGTCCTTGAACTCGACTTCGCGCTCGATCTTGTACGACAGCGAATGGCCCGGCGCGATCACCACGCGGGCCAGCCGCGCGGCATCGAGCAGGCCTTCCTCCTGGTCGAAATCCCAGCTGCGGTTCTGCGCGGCCATCAGGCGCCGTTGCAGGCGGTTGGCCAGCCGCGTCACCACGCTTTGCAGCCCCTTCATCTGGTTGTCGAGATAGGCGCGCAGGCGCGTCAGCTCTTCCTCGTCGCACAGGTCGGTGGCCGCGATCACCTCGTCGAAACGGGTGGTATAGGTCTTGTAGTCGAAATCCTCGGGCAGGTCGGTCCACGGACGGTTGGGCCGGGTGGGCAGCATGCCCTCCTCGCCCTCGTCGGCCATGTCGGCATCGGCGGCATCATCGGGGCGATCGGCCTCTTCCTGCTGATCGCCATCGCCCTCCCCGTCAGAGGTATCGCCGGCCTGCTCAACCGGTTGCTGGTCATCCGCGCTGGACTCGGACTCTTCGGGCTTTTCGGTGCCGTCGTCCTGTTCGTCCTCGCTGTCTTCGTCGTCGTTCTCGTTCTGCTCGGGCGCAGAGGCCTGGGTGAGATCGAGATGGCCGAGCATCGAGAGCGCCAGCTTCTGGAACGCCTTCTGGTCTTCCAGGCTGCCGGCAAGGCCTGCCATGTCGTCGCCGGCCTTGGCCTCGATCCAGCTGCGCACCATGTCGGTGCCAAGCTTGGCCAGCGCCGGGATCGGCGCGCCGGTGAGCTTTTCGCGCAGCAGCAGCGAAAGGGCGGTGGGCAGCGGCACTTCTTCGGGCTTGGTCGCGCGGCTGATCGGATCGGCGCTGACCCGCTGCGCGGTCACGGCATCGAGATTGCCGCGCATGCCCTGATATCCGTCAGAGCCGAGCACTTCGTAGCGCACCCGCTCCACCGCGTCATAACAGGCGCGGGCGAGCATTTCCGCCGGCGCGCCGGCATTGTGCAGCGCATCGTTGTGATAGCGCAGGCGCAGCGCCATGGAATCGGCGGCGCCACGCGCCTGGGCCACCTGCTCTGCCGGCAAGGCGCGGCCGGGCATGGGCACGCGCATCAGCTTGCCGGTCTGGCTGGCCTGGTCCGATGTCCATGCCACTTCCACTTCGGGCTGTTCCGCCAAGGCGCGGGACGTGCCGGTGAGAACGGAGCGGAAGGTATCGAGCGGGGATTCGGCAGCCAAGAATCAATCCAGTTTTGCAAATCGCGCCCCGGCCACAGAAACCGGGGCGCGTGTGTTCATCAACCGATAGATTGGCCGGTCTTGGCCCAATCCGCAAGGAACCCTTCGATGCCCTTTTCGGTCAGGACATGCTTGAACAGGCCCTTGATCACCGCCGGCGGTGCGGTGATCACGTCGGCGCCGATGCGCGCGCTTTCCAGAATGTGGATGCCATGGCGGATCGAGGCGACGAGGATTTCGGTCTCGTAGGCATAGTTGTCATAGATCAGGCGGATGTCGCGGATCAGGTCCATGCCGTCAAAGCCGTTGTCATCGTGGCGGCCGACGAAGGGCGAGACGAACGTGGCGCCGGCCTTGGCCGCCAGCAGCGCCTGGTTGGCCGAGAAGCACAGCGTGACGTTGACCATGGTGCCATCGGCGGTCAGCTTCTTGCAGGTCTTGAGGCCGTCGATCGTCAGCGGCACCTTGATGCACACGTTGTCGGCGATCTTGCGCAGGATTTCGGCCTCGCGCATCATCCCGGCGTGATCGAGCGCGACCACTTCGGCCGAAACCGGCCCGTGCGTGAGGTGGCAGATTTCCTTGGTCACCTCGATGAAGTCGCGGCCCGACTTGGCGATCAGGCTGGGGTTGGTGGTCACGCCATCGAGAAGCCCGGTGGCGGCCAGATCGGCGATTTCGGCGGTATCGGCCGTGTCGACAAAGAACTTCATGAGGGATTGTCCTGCGCAAGGGTTATGATTTGATAATGGCGTTAACACCATAACGGCGAATCTGGCGCGGGCTATAGGGCAGCCCCATCGCGCTGTCAGGCCTGCTTGTGCGCCATCCCCCGATCAACGTTGGCGCAAAGGCCGCGTTCCCCATTTGCCCCATGCGTTAGGCGGCGTGGACAAATTCCACAACGCCACGGTTGCCCTATAAAAGGCCCTGGCGAGGCGTGAGGACGAAGCCAGAGTGGGCCTCTTGCAAGGCCGAGCAACGCTGCCAGGGCCTTTTATAGGGCAACCCCTGCGGGGCTGGACCAAAAACCGCCATTTCCGCGTCGGCTCGTCGCGCAATATTCCCGATATTACGCTTCCTCGCCTCCTCGAACTGGCGGTTTTTGCCTCCAGCCGTGGCGATGTGGAATTTGTCCACGCCGCCTAAGCTGCCTATATGCACGGGGTGATGAGCCAGCCCCCGCCGCGCAGCCAATCCCGCCGCATCCGATGCGTGGTGTTCAACGCCGCGCTGGGGCCGCTCGACTACAAGGTGCCCGCGCATCTCGATGTGGTGCCGGGCCAGGTGGTGGTCTGCCCGCTGGGGCCGCGTCAGATCCTGGGCGTGGTGTGGGAGGAAGAGCGCCTGCCCAGCGCCGACGTGCCGGAACACAAGCTGCGCCCGATCCTGGGCGTGGTGCCGGTGCCGCCGCTCGGCGCGCCCCTGCGCCGCCTGATCGAATGGTGCGCCGATTACTACATGGCCCCGCTTTCCGCCGTGGCGCGCATGGCGCTGTCGAGCACGGCGGCGCTGCAAGGCGGCAGCACGGTGACCGAATACCGCCTGTCCGGGCGCGAGCCGGGCCGGCTGACACCGCAGCGCGCGCAGGCGATGGACCTGCTGATCGACCAGCAGGCGACGATCCGCGAACTGGCCGAAATTGCCGAGGTTTCCGACGGGGTGCTGCGCGGCATGGTCAATGCCGGCTTGCTCGAACCCGTCACGGTCGATGCCGACCGGCCCTACCCCGCCGCCGATCCGCGACATGCCGTGCCGGAATTGACCCCCACCCAAGCGCAGGTCGCCGGGCGGCTGGTAGAGGCCGTGTCGGCGCGGCGCTTTGTCACGTTCCTGCTCGACGGGGTGACCGGATCGGGCAAGACCGAGACTTATGCCGAGGCAATTGCCGCCGCGCTGGAACAGGGGCGCCAGGTGCTGGTGCTGCTGCCCGAAATCGCCCTGACGCAAAGTTTCCTGGCCCGGTTCGAGGCGCGTTTCGGCGTGGAGCCGGTCACCTGGCATTCCTCGCTCAAATCGTCGGAACGGCGCCGCGCCTGGCGCGCGGTGGCGCAGGGCCACGCCCAGGTGGTGGTGGGCGCGCGCTCGGCGCTGTTCTTGCCCTTTGCCGCGCTGGGCCTGATCGTGGTGGACGAAGCCCACGAGGTTTCGTTCAAGCAGGACGATGGCGTGCGTTACAACGCGCGTGACGTGGCGGTGATGCGCGGACATTTCGAAAGCATCCCGGTGGTGCTGGCCAGCGCCACCCCCGCGCTGGAAAGCCTGCATATGGCCGCGAGCGGGCGTTATGAACGGCTGGTGCTGCCCAGCCGGTTCGGCGGCGCCGGCCTGCCCGATATCCGCATTCTCGACTTGCGCGAACAAGCGCCGGAACGCGGCCACTGGCTCGCCCCACCGCTGGTGGAGGGCCTGCGCGAGCGCCTGGCCAAAGGCGAGCAGAGCCTGCTGTTTCTCAACCGGCGCGGCTATGCCCCGCTGACGCTGTGCCGCACCTGCGGCTATCGCTTCCAGTGCCCCAATTGCTCGGCCTGGCTGGTCGAACACCGCCTGTCGCAGCGCCTCGCCTGCCATCACTGTGGGCACGAGGTGCCAACGCCCCGCGCCTGCCCCGAATGTGGCGAGCCCGATTGCCTGGTCGCCTGCGGCCCGGGGGTGGAGCGCATTGCCGATGAAGTGGCGACGATCCTGCCCGAGGCACGCGTGGCGCTTGTCACTTCGGACACGTTGACGAGTGCGGCCAAGGCGGCCGAATTCGTGGCCCAGGCAGAGAACAAGGCCATCGACGTGATCGTGGGAACGCAACTGGTAACAAAGGGCTATCACTTCCCCGACCTGACCCTGGTGGGCGTGGTCGATGCCGACATGGGCCTGGAAGGGGGCGACTTGCGCGCCGCCGAGCGCACCTATCAACAGGTGGCGCAGGTTGCCGGGCGCGCCGGACGCGGGGAAAAGCCTGGCGAAGTGCTGATCCAGACGCGCCATCCCGATGCCCCGGTGATCGCCGCGCTGGCCAGTGGCGATCGCGACGCGTTCTATGCCGCCGAAACCGAGGCCAGGCGCGAGGCCCATGCCCCGCCGTTCGGCCGCTGGGCTGCGATCATCGTGTCGAGCGAGGACGAGGCCGAAGCGCGCGACGCGGCCCGCGCCATCGGTGGCACCGCGCCGCGCCTCGACGATGTGATGATCCTAGGGCCCGCGCCCGCCCCGCTATCGCTGCTGCGTGGGCGCTATCGCTATCGCCTGCTGGTCAATGCTCGCCGGTCGAGCGAGGTGCAAAAGGTGATCCGCCAGTGGCTGGAGCCATTCCGCTTTCCCCAAGGGGTAAGGGTGGCGGTGGATATCGATCCCTACAGCTTCGTTTGAGCGGTCATGAGCAACGGCCCCGTCCTTGTCCCCGTGCTGGGGGACCAGCTTTCCCATGGCCTGTCGAGCCTGGCGGATCGCACGCCCCAAGACACCGTGGTGCTGATGATGGAGGTGTGGGACGAGACGCAATATGTGCGCCACCACAAGGCCAAGATCGCGATGATCTTTTCGGCGATGCGCCATTTCGCCCAGGAACTGCGCGATAACGGCTTCACCGTCGATTACGTGAAACTGGATGATCCGGGCAACAGCGGCAGCTTCACCGCCGAGGTGCTGCGCGCGATCCGGCGCCATGCCCCGCGCGGCGTGCAGATCACCGAGCCGGGCGAATGGCGCGTGCGCGAGATGATCACCGCCTGGCGCGATACGCTGGGCGTGCGGCTGCGCGTGCTGCCCGATACCCGCTTTGTCTGCCCGCTACCTGATTTCTTCCAGTGGGCCGCCGGGCGCAAGCAATGGCGCATGGAGTATTTCTATCGCGAGATGCGCCGCAAAACCGGCCTGTTGATGGACGGCGACAAGCCGGTGGGCGGCAAATGGAACTTCGACGCGGAAAACCGCGGCGGCCCCGACGCGGAGTGCCGCCCGCCGGCCGTCTCGCACTTTGCCCCCGATGCTATCACGCAAGAGGTGATCGCCCTGATCGAGGCGCGCTTTGCCGGGCATTTCGGCAGCCTCGATCACTTTGCCTGGCCGGTTACGGCGGCGCAGGCCGCCCATGCCTTTGATCGCTTCCTGAAAACGCGGCTGCCGCTGTTCGGCCGCTATCAGGATGCGATGGTAGCCGGCACCGACACGATGTATCACGCGGTGATCAGCCCGGCGCTCAACATCGGGCTGATCGATCCGGTGGAGATGTGCCGCCGGGCCGAGGCCGAATGGCGCGAAGGCCGCGCCCCGATCGAGGCGGTGGAAGGCTTCATCCGCCAGGTCATCGGCTGGCGCGAATATGTGCGCGGCATCTATTGGCTGACCATGCCCGATCTGAGCAAAGCCAACCAGCTGGGCGCCACGCGGCCCCTGCCCGAATTCTGGTGGACCGGCGAAACCGACATGGCCTGCGTGGCCGATTGCGTGCGCGCCACGCACAAGAATGCCTATGCCCACCATATCCAGCGGCTGATGGTCATGGGCAATTTCGCACTGCTTGCCGGGCTGTCTCCGCAAGACGTGGCCGACTGGTTCCTGGTGGTTTACGCCGATGCCTTTGAATGGGTGGAACTGCCCAACGTGGCCGGCATGGCGCTGTTTGCCGATGGCGGCAAGCTGGCGTCGAAACCCTATGCCGCCAGCGGCGCCTATATCGACCGGATGAGCAACTATTGTGGCGATTGCCGCTATGACGTGAAGCGCAAGGTGGGCGAAGGCGCCTGCCCGTTCAACGCGCTCTACTGGGATTTCCTCGCCCGCAACGAGGAACGCCTGGCCGGCAACCCGCGCCTCGCCAACCCCTACGCCACCTGGCGACGCATGAGCGCCGACAAGCAGGCCGAATACCGCGACAGCGCCGCTGCCTTCCTCGAAACGCTGGAACCGGCAAAGAAAGGCTGGGCACGCGCGTAAGGCGCAGCGCCGAACAATTCCTGCGCGACGTGCCCGGTTGTCATGCCTAAGATCGCGCTGCTGCGCTGGCATGGGGGCCAGGTTGCCGCGTGAGGGAGTACAGGCATGACAAAAGCGCTGTTGCTGGGCGGTGCGCTACTGCTGCTGGGATGTGGCAGCACGGGGGTTATGGCGCGCCCGGCAAATGCCGATGGTGTTCCACCCGGCGCGCAGGCGCTGATCCGCCATTTCCACATGGAAAACATCCCGCACGAAGGGCCCTGGTTCATCCAGACCTTCAAAAGCAAGGATGAAGTCGGCGGCGCCCTGGCGGCTCGCTATCCCAGCACGCGCTGGGCCTATACCGCAACCTACCTGATCCTCACCCAGCGCGACTTTTCCGCCATGCACCGGCTCGCCACCGACGAGATGTGGCACTTCTACGGCGGCAATCCGGCCCAATTGCTGCTGCTCTACCCCGATGGCCATGGCGAGGTCAAAATCTGGGGCAGCAACGTTCTGGCGGGCGAGGAGCCACAGATCCTGGTGCCGCGCGGCACCTGGATGGGGGCGATCCCGATCGGCGCGCCCCGCAGCGCCTACAGTTTTGGCGCCAACACCCTGGCGCCCGGCTTTGAATATGCCGATTATGAGGCCGGAAAGCGGGCCGATCTCTTGGTGCGATACCCGGCATTTGCCAAACAGATCAGAAAACTGACGCGCGACGATGCCCCTGGCAAAAGCGCAGCCGAAGCGCCGGCGCCCGCCACCCCCGCCGCAAATCCGGTATCGTTGCAGGAACTGGTCGGCCGCACCGCGCCGCAGCACGCAGACCAGATCAGCGCGGCCCGCTTTGTCATAGCCGCTGGACGCGCCATGCCCAGCATGATGACCAAGGAAGGGCACGAAGTGATGTTCGTCACCAGTGGCGAAGGCAGCGTCCAGATCGGCAGTGCCGTGCAACCTCTCAAAACCGGCTCGGTGGTCTATCTACCGCCACAGGTGCCGCACCGCATTACGGCCACCTCGCGCCTCACGTTCTATGTGGCGGCCACGCCGGCCTGGCGCCCCGCCGATACGGTGATCCTCGCCCCTTAAGACCGCTCCCGCTCCAGCAGCTGGCGCTTGATCTCCAGGCCATAGGCATAGCCGCCGAGGGTGCCGTCCGATCGCACCACGCGGTGGCAGGGGATCAGCACGGCCACGTTGTTGGCGCCGTTGGCACTGCCCGTGGCGCGCACCGCGCCGGGCTTGCCCACGGCGGCGGCGATCTGGGCATAGCTGCGGGTTTCGCCCGGCGGGATCGCCTGCAACTGCCGCCACACCGCCTCTTGAAAGGCGGTGCCAGCCACGTCGAGCGGGATGTGGTCGGCCCGCCCCGGCACTTCCACGGCATCGACCACGGCATCGAGCAGCGCGGCAAAATCCGCCCCGCCCGCGATCAGCGTCGCCTTGGGAAAGCGCGCGCGCAGGGCTTCCTCCTCTTCGCCAAACGACAGCCGGCACACGCCCTTGTCGGTGGCGGCCACCAGCATCGGCCCAAGCGAGGTGCTCACTTGCGCCCACCGGATCGTCACACCCGCCCCGCCATTGCGCCAGGCCGATGGCGCCATGCCCAGGCGATCGCTTTCAGCGTAAAAGCGCGAGGGCGCGCCATAGCCGGCCTCGTGGATCGCCTCGGTCACGCTATCGGCACCGGCCAAGACATCGCCCATGCGCCGCTGGCGCAGCGCGCGGGCATAGGCGGCCGGGGAAAGCCCGGTGTGGCGGGTGAACAGCTTCTGGAAATGGGCGGGGGAATAGCCGGCCTGCGCCGCCAGGGCAGCGAGCGTGGGCGCGGCCTCGGTCGCCTTGATCGCGGCGATCGCCCCGGCCACGGCAGCCGCATCGCGCGCCAGGTCATCAGGCCGGCAGCGCAGGCAGGCGCGCAGGCCCGCCGCGCGTGCTTGGGCGCCATCGACAAAGAAGCGCACATTGCCCCGCGCCGGATGGCGCGCCGCACACGATGGCCGGCAATAGATCCCGGTGGTCAGCACGCCGGTGACAAACACCCCGTCCCACGCCCGGTCGCGCGCCAGCACGGCCTGCCAGCAGGCCTGGGGATCGAGTGTCTGGGTGGTGGTCATGGCCAATCCTGTGATTTTTCCTGTGCCCTTCATGCCATCCTTGCCGCCCGCGCGCATCCCGCGCCTTGCGATCAAAGCAAATCCCGGCAATGACCTGCGCCATGTTGCGCCGCCTCATCGCCTCGCTCATCGTTGCCCTCGTCCTGGTGCCGGCCCTGCCGGCGCTGGCCGATCCGGCCGACATCGCCGCCGCCAGCCGTGGCGTCGTCCGCGTCGTGATCGTCCAGACCGAAGGGCGCAGTTCCACCATGATTGGCCATGGCAGCGGTTTTGCCGTCACGCCCGAATATGTCGTCACCAATGCCCACGTGGTAGAGGCGCTGCGCCAGGACGACACCCTGATCGCCGGCATCGTGCCGCCACAGGGCCGCGGCGGCTATGAAGCGCGCGTGGTCGCCTATTCCCCGCGTAATGACCTGGCCTTGCTCAAGATCCAGGGCGGCGGCCGGCTCGCGCCGCTTTCGCTCTATGCCGGGCAAGTGAGCGATGGCGCCGATGTCAGCGCGGTGGGCTATCCCGGCAACGTCGATCTGGCGCAGGGCCTGTCGCTGTCGGATCTGGTCAGCCCCCAGGCGGCGGTAAAGACGCGCGGATATGTCTCGGCGGGGCGCAGTTCCAAGGAATTCGACACGATCCTGCACACCGCGCCGATCGGTGCGGGCAATTCGGGCGGCCCGCTCCTCGATGCCTGCGGCCGCGTCGTCGGGGTCAACTCGTTCGGCACGGTCAGCGACAACAGCACCGATTCGGCGTTCTACTTCGCCATCTCGATGCGCGAGCTGTCGCGCTTTTTGCAGCAGAACAATGTCCAGGCCCACGCCAGCGACCTGCCCTGCACCTCCATCGCCGATCTCGATCGGGCCGATAGCGAACGCGCCGCCAGCGACCAGGCGCGCCAGGCCGCGCAGAACGAAGCGCGCCAGAATGCCCACGCCCGCGCCCTGGAAACCGCGCGCCGCCAGGCCGAGATCGAGATCTTGACCCAGCGCGACAACGGCATGGCGATTGCCGTGCTGCTGCTGGTGGCAACGCTGGGCGCAGGCGGCGCGGCGTTCATCTATGCCCAGCGCGACAACGCCAATGCCACGCGCATCGCCGGCGGCAGCGCCCTGGTGCTGCTGCTGGGCACCGTGGCGGCCTGGGCACTGCGGCCCAGCCTGCTGTCGATCGACAACCGCGCGCAGGATATCGTGGCCGCCGCCAGCGGCACGCCCGATGCCCTGGCGAGCACGGCGGCCGGCGGCAAAGCCGCTACCGGCAAGTTCATCTGCGTGCTCGATCCCCAGCGCAGCCGCGTGACCGTGTCAGACATCACCGATGTGCCGATCACCTGGAGCCAGGACGGCTGCATGAACCAGCGCAGCCAATATGGCCTGGCCGCCGATGGCTGGTCGCGCGTGCTGGTGCCCAATGGCGAAGATACCATCGCCGTCACCCACTTCGATCCCGACAGCCGCAGCTATACCGTCGAACGCTTCCTGATGGGCCTCGATGCCATGAACCAGGCGCGCGATGCCCGGCAAAAGGTGGTGGCCCCGGCCTGCGGCGCCGGAGAGGCCGAAGCCCGCCGCTTTGGCGACGCCCAACAGGCGATCCGCGCGCTGCTGCCCGCAGAACCCAACGAACGCATGCGCTACAACTGCCAGCCGGTGCCCTGATCGTTGGGCATCTCTCCCCCTCCTCTTCAGAGGAGGGGGTCGGGGGGTGGTGGAAAGGTAGTGCATGGCTCCGCACCACCCCCAGCTCCTCCTCTGAAGAGGAGGGGAGCCATTCTCGTTGGCCCAACCTCGGCTCAATCGTCAAAACTTTCCCGCGAAGGCCGAATCACCCTCCCCGGCTCAGCCCGCCTTTCCCCGCATCGCCGTCCCACGCTTGAGACGTTTCGACACGCTGATACGCATACGTTTGCGCCTCCATTAACAGAGGCTGCCAACTGGTGACTTGTCATATGGCGGTGACGTTGCTAGGCGCGCCGGGACTGCGGGCCGTCACGTGCATTTTTTGCGCGTCATGCGCCTTGCTTGAAATCCTTGGACGAAGGGGACTGAGGCGCGTGGAGATTTCCAGCGGCATCACGGCCAGCCTGGCGGGGCGTTATGCTTCCGCACTTTATGAGCTGGCAAATGAACAGGGCCTGGTTGCGGCCGTGGAAGGCGATCTTGAGCGCCTGGCTGACGCCCTGCGCGAATCGGCTGATTTCGCCGCGCTGATCCGCAATCCGCAGGTCGCCCGCGAAGACGCCGCCCGTGCGATCGCCGCCGTTGGCCAGGTGCTGGGCGTTTCGCCCCTCACCGCCAACTTCCTGGGCGTGATCGCTGGCAACCGCCGCCTGTCCGCCCTGCCCGATGTGGCGCGCGCCTATGCCGCGATTGCTGCAGCTGCCCGCAACGAAGTGACTGCCCATGTCACCAGCGCGCATCCGCTCGACGACGGCCAGATCGCTGCGCTGTCGGAAAAGCTCGCTGCCCGCGCCGGCAAGTCGATCAAGCTCAAGACTGCGGTCGATCCCGAGATTCTCGGCGGGCTGGTCGTCAAGATCGGCAGCCAGATGATCGACAGCTCGATCCGCACCCGTCTCAATTCGCTCGCCCAGGCCATGAAGGGCTGAAGCCAAAAAGTTTGCACGAAAGGCTGAACGATGGAAATCCGCGCCGCTGAAATCTCTAAGGTCATCAAGGACCAGATCGCCAGCTTCGGCACCGAGGCCCAGGTCTCGGAAGTCGGCTCCGTGCTGTCGGTCGGCGACGGCATCGCCCGCATCCACGGGCTGGATCAGGTCCAGGCCGGCGAAATGGTCGAATTCGCCAACGGCATCAAGGGCATGGCCCTCAACCTCGAAGCCGACAACGTCGGCGTCGTGATCTTCGGCTCTGACGCCGAGATCAAGGAAGGTGACACCGCCAAGCGCACCGGCACGATCGTGGACGTTCCGATAGGCAAGGGCCTGCTGGGCCGCGTGGTCGACGCGCTGGGCAATCCGATCGATGGCAAGGGCCCGATCGAATACACCGAGCGCCGCCGCGTCGAAGTCAAGGCTCCCGGCATCATCCCGCGCAAGTCGGTGCACGAACCCGTGCAGACCGGCCTCAAGGCGATCGACGCCCTGGTGCCCGTGGGCCGTGGCCAGCGCGAGCTGATCATCGGTGACCGCCAGACCGGCAAGACCGCCGTCGCGATCGACACCTTCATCAACCAGAAGGCCGTCAACGCCGGTTCGGACGAAGGCAAGAAGCTCTACTGCATCTACGTCGCGATCGGTCAGAAGCGCTCGACCGTGGCCCAGATCGTGCGCCAGCTCGAAGAAAACGGCGCGATGGAATACACCATCGTCGTGGCCGCCACCGCTTCGGAACCGGCCCCGCTGCAGTACCTGGCGCCCTACACCGGCTGCACCATGGGTGAATTCTTCCGCGACAACGGCATGCACGCCGTGATCGTGTACGATGACCTTTCCAAGCAGGCCGTGGCCTATCGCCAGATGTCGCTGCTGCTGCGTCGCCCGCCGGGCCGCGAAGCCTATCCGGGTGACGTGTTCTACCTGCACAGCCGCCTGCTCGAACGCGCCGCCAAGATGAACGACGACAACGGCGCCGGTTCGCTGACCGCCCTGCCGATCATCGAAACCCAGGCCGGTGACGTGTCTGCCTACATCCCGACCAACGTGATCTCGATCACCGACGGCCAGATCTTCCTGGAAACCGGGCTGTTCTACCAGGGCATCCGTCCGGCCATCAACGTCGGCCTCTCGGTGTCGCGCGTGGGCTCCTCGGCCCAGACCAAGGCGATGAAGAAGGTGGCCGGCTCGATCAAGCTGGAGCTGGCGCAGTATCGCGAAATGGCGGCTTTCGCCCAGTTCGGGTCTGACCTCGATGCCTCGACGCAGAAGCTGCTCAACCGCGGTGCGCGCCTGACCGAGCTGCTCAAGCAGCCGCAGTTCTCGCCGCAGGGCTTTGAAGAGCAGACCTGCGTGATCTTTGCCGGTACCCAGGGCTACCTCGACGCCGTGCCGGTCGACCAGGTCACCGAATACGAAGCCGAACTCTTGAGCTTCCTGCGCACGCAGAAGGCCGACCTGCTCGCCGAAATCCGCGACACCAAGGATCTGGGCGACGGCGCCAAGGCCAAGCTCAAGGAAGCGCTCGACGCTTTCGCCAAGCAGTTCGCCTGATAACGCATGATTCATCCCCCCGGTGGGCCAGCACGGCCAGCCGGGGGAGATGAAGTGGAGATAGACGAGTGGCCTCGCTCAAGGAACTCAAGCTGCGGATCAACTCGGTCAAGTCGACCCAGAAGATCACCAAGGCCAAGCAGATGGTCGCCGCGGCCAAGCTGCGCAAGGCGCAGGCCGCTGCCGAGGCCGCGCGCCCCTATGCCGGCCGCCTCGCCGGTGTCATGGCCAGCCTCGCCAGCAAGGTGCAGGTTGGTGAAGGCAGCCCCAAGCTGCTGGCCGGCAATGGCAAGGACCAGGTTCACCTGCTGGTCGTCGCCAATTCCGATCGCGGCCTGTGCGGCGCGTTCAACGCCAACATCGTCAAGGCCGCCAAGGCCAAGGCGCAGGAACTGCTTGCCCAGGGCAAGACGGTGAAGTTCTACCTCGTCGGCCGCAAGGGCCGCGCCCCGATCCGGCGCGATTATCCCAGCGCGATTGCCGGTGGGTTCGACACCACCGTGGTGCGCGAGGCCGGCTTTGCCGAAGCGGAAAAGATCGCCAACGAACTGCTGGCCATGTACGAAGCCGGCCAGTTCGACGTGGCGCACCTGATCTATTCCAAGTTCCGCAGCGCGCTGGTGCAGATCCCCACCACCCAGCAGATCATCCCCGTGCCGGCCCCGACCGTGCCCGTTGCCAACGATGGCGGCGCCGTGGTCGATTATGAACCCGACGAGGAAGCGATCCTCGCTGACCTGCTGCCGCGCTATCTGCGTGTCCAGCTGTTCGGGGCGCTGATCGAGAACATGGCCAGCGAACAGGGCGCCTCGATGACCGCGATGGACAATGCCACGCGCAACGCCGGCGAGCTGATCAAGAAGCTGACCATCCAATACAACCGCAGCCGCCAGGCCGCGATCACCACCGAACTCATCGAAATCATCGCCGGCGCCGAAGCGCTTTGACGACGACCCAGCAGGCAAGGAAAGACTAGAATGGCAACCGCACCTGTCATCACATCGACCGGCAAGATCAGCCAGGTCATCGGCGCCGTCGTCGACGTTCAATTCGACGGCGAACTGCCGGCCATCCTCTCGGCTCTCGAAACCAGCAACAACGGCAACCGCCTGGTGCTGGAAGTGGCGCAGCACCTGGGTGAAAACACCGTGCGCACCATCGCCATGGACTCGACCGAAGGCCTCACCCGTGGCCAGGCCGTGACCAGCACCGGCGCGCAGATCTCGGTGCCGGTTGGCCCCAAGACGCTGGGCCGCATTCTCAACGTGGTGGGCGATCCCATCGACGAACGTGGCCCGGTTGGCGCCACCCAGTTCGCCCCGATCCACGCCAAGGCTCCCGAATTCGTCGACCAGTCGACCGAAGCGGCGATCCTGGTCACCGGCATCAAGGTGATCGACCTGCTCGCGCCTTATGCCAAGGGCGGCAAGATCGGCCTGTTCGGCGGCGCCGGCGTGGGCAAGACCGTGCTGATCCAGGAACTGATCAACAACATCGCCAAGGGCCACGGCGGCGTGTCGGTCTTTGCCGGCGTGGGTGAACGCACCCGCGAAGGCAACGACCTCTATCACGAATTCCTCGACGCCGGCGTTATCGCCAAGGACGCCGATGGCAACGCCACCTCGGAAGGCTCCAAGGTTGCGCTCGTCTACGGCCAGATGAACGAACCGCCGGGCGCCCGCGCTCGCGTCGCGCTCTCGGGCCTGACCATGGCCGAATACTTCCGCGACCAGGAAGGCCAGGACGTGCTGTTCTTCGTGGACAACATCTTCCGCTTCACCCAGGCCGGTTCGGAAGTGTCGGCGCTGCTTGGCCGCATTCCCTCGGCCGTGGGTTATCAGCCCACCCTGTCGACCGACATGGGCCAGTTGCAGGAACGCATTACCTCGACCAACAAGGGTTCGATCACCTCGGTCCAGGCGATCTACGTGCCGGCCGACGACTTGACCGACCCCGCGCCGGCCACCTCGTTCGCCCACTTGGACGCCACCACCACGCTCAACCGCGCGATCTCGGAACTCGGCATCTATCCGGCGGTGGACCCGCTCGACTCGACCAGCCGCGTGCTCGAACCGCGCATCGTTGGTGCCGAGCACTACGAAACCGCACGCCGCGTCCAGGAAACCCTGCAGAAGTACAAGTCGCTGCAGGACATCATCGCCATCCTGGGCATGGACGAACTGTCGGAAGAAGATAAGCTGACCGTGGCCCGCGCCCGCAAGATCCAGCGCTTCCTTTCGCAGCCGTTCCACGTGGCCGAAGTGTTCACCGGCATCCCGGGCAAGTTCGTCCAGCTCGAAGACACCGTCCGCTCGTTCAAGGCGGTGGTTGACGGCGAATACGATCACCTGCCCGAAGCCGCGTTCTACATGGTCGGCGGCATCGACGAAGCCGTTGAAAAGGCCAAGAAGCTGGCTGCCGAAGCCTGATCTTGACCATCCTCCCCTCCCGCACACGGGAGGGGTCGGAGGAGGGCCTGTAGGGGCGCCCTCCTTCGGAACCGGCAAACAGCCCCTCCCCCAGCCCCTCCCGCCCGCGGTAGGGGCGTGTAGAGACGGCCCATGCTCCACTTTGAACTCGTCACCCCGGCTCGCCTCGTCCGCTCGGAAGCGGTGTGGCAGGTTGTCGTTCCCGGCACCGAAGGCGAATTCGGCGTTCTCGAAGGCCACGCGCCGTTCATGTCCACGGTCAAGGACGGCACGATCAAGGTCTATCGCACGCAGGGCGGCCAGCCGGAAGAAATCCGCGTGCAAGGCGGCTTTGCCGAAGTGAACGCCAAGGGCCTCACGGTTCTGGCCGAACACGTCGAAGGCTGACGCACGCATCCCACGGATGTGCAAACGGGCCGGTGCCTTTGGGGCGCCGGCCCGTTTTGCGTTTCAGGCGTGCAGCTTGGCAAACATGTCGGCAAAGGTCAGCCGGGTGTCGATCCAGTCATAGACGCGCATGGGCCGCCCATCCGGCCGGGGCAGGTAGGCACCCTGGCCATCCAGCCGCGGCGTGGGCGCCAGGTGATAGCGGCACGATGCACTGTCGGGCTCGAACGCGCTTTGCAGGGCTGTCAGCGTCACCAGCGGGCTATCGCCCAGGGCATAGGTCTCGCCAAGATTGAGCCCCATTGGCACGACGGCCCGGCGCGTCCGCGCCAGCTGTGCCACCAGCCACGCGCCGACCGGGCCGCTTTGCCCCAGCAGGCGCAGTTCGGCCAGACTGACCAGCATCTGGCGATAGGCATTGCGCGGCACCTGCCAGATGGGAATGGCGCTTTCGCCAAACACGTACTGCGCCGCTGCCGGATCGATGGTGAAGTTGTATTCCGCCTGCGCTCCGCCCGGCGGCGGCGCGACGCCTGCGTGCTCGCTGCCCCCGATCCAGACCAGCGTCATACGCGGCGCAATGCGCGGCTCAGCCCGCAACGCGGCGGTCAGATCGGTCAGCCCGGCGCCGGCCGTGTAGAACAACGGAGTCTTGGTATCGCTGCGCATTGCTTCCGCCACGATGGCGGCAACCGCCTGCGCCGAATCACGCCGATCGGCCCGTCCCAGAGCCCCTTCGGCACCGCGCACTACGGGCACGCGCCCGGTGATGCCCATCACGTCGAGCAGTTCACGCGCCTTGGCCGCAGCCTTGTCGGCCTGATGCCCATCGTCGGGCTCGGCGTCCCGGGGCGAATGCAGGTGCGACCCGACGATGAGGCGCACGTCGGCCGAAGGGCTGCGCAGCGCATGGGCCAGCGCGAACAGGCCGTCGGGATCGCCCGCGAGGTCGTTGTCCACAATCACCCGCATGCGCGGCGGCGAATCGGGCAAGATTTCCTCGGCGCGAGCCACAAGCGGGAACATCGGTAGGGCGGAGAGGCCCAACAGGGCGGCGCGGCGTGACAGGTCCATCGAACAATCACAGCACTTTGGGCAGCCCTGTCAACCGAGCGCGGCACAGGCTTTTTTGATAGGCACGCGAACTTTTTTGCAAATTCACGTTTGTGAACTTTTCAACAGAGTGAATTTAAGGCATGGAATGTGCCGACAAAGCCCGAGGGAGAGATACCTGTCATGACCCAAAACCTGGCCAACGTGATTGGCGCGCAAGCCAACCTGGTCGATTTCCTGCGTAACCAGCAGGTCGGCCCCAACGTCTATCCCGGCGTGCCTGCCGAATATTCCAACTGGCGGGCGGAGCAGTGGGCATGGGGCCACACCGCTGTGCTGTATAACCAGTCGTACCACATGGTGGACCTGGCCGTGCGCGGGCCCGACGCGTTCAAGATGCTGGAATACCTGGGCATCAACACTTTCAAGAACTTCCAGCCCGATCGCGCCAAGCAGTTCGTGCCGGTCACCCCCGATGGCTATGTCATCGGCGACGTGATCCTGTTCTACCTGGACGAGAACGAGTTCAACCTGGTTGGCCGCGCCCCCACGATCGAGTGGGTGGAATACCATGCCGCCACCGGCAACTGGAACGTGACGGTGGAGCGCGACGAGCGCTGGGCGATGCGCAACGATGGCAAGCGCAACAGCTATCGCTTCCAGATCCAGGGCCCCAACGCGATGAAGATCATCGAGAAGGCCACGGGCAAGACCCCGCCCGAACTCAAGTTCTTCCACATGACGCGCATGACCATCGGCGGCAAGGACGTGCGCGCGCTGCGCCATGGCATGGCCGGCCAGCCGGGATTTGAACTGTTCGGCCCCTGGGAAGACTATGGCGCGGTGCACGCTGCGCTGGTCGAAGCCGGCAAGGAATTCGGCATGGCCCTGGTCGGCGGCCGCGCCTATTCGTCCAACACGCTGGAATCGGGCTGGATCCCCTCCCCGCTGCCGGCGATCTACACCGGCGAGGCGCTGGCGCCCTATCGCGAGTGGCTCTCGGCCAATTCCTATGAAGCCAAGTGCTCGGTCGGCGGCAGCTATGTGCCTGAAACGGTTGAAGGCTATTACACCACGCCGTGGGACCTGGGCTATGGTCCGTTCGTCAAGTTCGACCACGATTTCATCGGCCGCGCCGCGCTGGAAAAGATGCACGCTGCCGGCAACCATCGCACCAAGGTGACCCTGGCGCTCGACAACGAAGACGTGATGCGCGTGCAGTCTTCGGCGCTGAGCAAGGGCGATCGCGCCAAGTTCATGGAATATCCCAGCGCGGTCTATGCCATGCATCCGTTCGACCAGGTGCTCAAGGACGGGCAGCGGGTCGGCCTGTCGACCTGGATCGGCTATTCGGCCAACGAGGGCAAGTTCCTGACGCTGGCGATGATGGACAAGGGCCACGAAACCATCGGCGGCGAAGTCAGCCTGCTGTGGGGCGAGCCCCATGGCGGCACCACCAAGCCCACCGTAGAGCCGCACGTGCAGACCGAAATCAAGGCCGTGGTCAGCCCCGTGCCCTATTCCGAAGTGGCGCGCGACGCCTATGCCGAGGGCTGGCGCACGCAAAAGTAAGCGCGAGGGAGCGATCCCTGGTGCGGGCGCCGGCCTCCTCCCGACGGAGGCCGGCGCTTTCTTTTTGGGCGGATATTTTGTTTGCCTTGCTAACAATTCATGGCATGATCGTGGCAACCAAGGAGAGGATGCCGCCATGGCACAAGACAACAAGATCACGTTCTACGACCTGGCCATATCCACCGGCGCCACGATCAGTCCGTTCGTCTGGGCCACCAAATATGCCCTGAAACACAAGGGCTTTGATCTTGATGTCGTGCCCGGCGGGTTCACTGGCATCCTCGAGCGCACCGGCGGCAAGACCGAGCGCCTGCCCGCGATCGTCGACGATGGCACCTGGGTGCTCGATAGCTGGGGCATCGTCGAATACCTCGATGCGACTTATCCCGATCGGCCGCTGCTGATCCCGCATGAAAGCGTGGCGGCCACGCTCAAGGCGCTGGACCACTGGTTCTGGGGTGCTGCCGTCGGCCCGTGGATGCGCTGCTTCTGCGCCGACTACCGCGACCTGTCGCTGCCGCAGGATCACGAATACATCACCCATTCGCGCGAAAAGATGCTGGGCCGCAAGCTGGAAGAAATCCAGGCCGGCCGGGAAGACCGCCTGGCCGGCATTTCCGCCGCGCTGGAGCCGCTGCGCTCTGCCCTCGGCCAGCACGCCTGGCTGGGCGGGAGCAGCCCCAACTATGCCGATTACCGCATCCTGGGCGGCTTCCTGTTCACCGCTTCGGTGTGCAAGACGCCGGTGCTGGCCAGCGATGATCCGCTGCGCGACTGGCTCGATCGCTGCCTCGATCTCTATGGTGGCCTGGGCCGCCACCCCGGCCTGTTCCCGCTGTTCGGCCTGGTGGAGCGCGAGGGCGATGTGCCGGCGTTCACCCGCCAGGGCGGGCTTGGCGGCATCTACAAGCGCAACACCGGCCCTGCTTCCACCCAGGCCGAAACGCAGAAGATCACGCAAGGGATGAAGCAGCCGGCCTAACGCCTGCGCTTCGTCCCCCGGGTCATCAGGTCTGGCTTGGGGGGCGGGCGCCAGCCGGGCGGCGGGGTCATGGCTTGCTGGCTGGTGCCCAGCCCCATCGCGCCGGGCGCCTGGCGGTTGATCCCGGTGGTGTCAGACCGGGCCGCTTCATCGGCACTGGCACCGCCCCGCATCAGAATGATGATATCGCGCAGCCGCCGCGCTTCCTCGAAATCGAGCGCGGCCACGGCGGCCTCCATCTGCGCGGTCAGGGTCTGAATCGTTTCGGCCATGATGCGATAATGCGCGAGCGGCGCGGAAAGTGCCATCCCGGCTGTGCGCACCGGCCAAAGGGCAACTGGCCGGGGTTGGTGGGGTGTGCCAGTGTGGGTTGTGTTAGGTTTCGCACCACCCCCAACCCCCTCCTCTGAAGAGGAGGGGGCTTTGACGGGCTTCTCCCCCCTCATCTTGAGAGGAGGGGGTCGGGGGGTGGTGCTGGGCCTGACACAACGCCCCAAGGGAAACCGCCCGCCATGCGCCTGCCATTGCTCCTCGCCACTGCCATGCTCTTCGCCACCCCGGCCCATGCCTATGACGTGGCGGAAAAATCGCTCGACGTGCTGCGGGCCGATCTCGATGCCGGGCGCGTCACCTCGGCCGAACTGGTCACGGCCTATGAGGCGCGCATTGCCCGGTTCGATCCCACGCTGCATGCGGTGATCGCGCTCAATCCCCAGGCGCTGGAGCAGGCGCGCCAGGCCGATGCCGCGCGGCGGGCGCATGCCACGCATCTGCCGCTCGAAGGCATTCCCATCCTGATCAAGGACAATATCGAAAGCGCCGATCCCGTGGCGACCACGGCGGGCAGCCTGGCGCTGGCCGGCAATGTGACCGACCGCGATGCGCCGCTGGTGGCGCGGCTGCGCGCGGCGGGCGCGATCATCCTGGGCAAGACCAACCTTTCCGAATGGGCCAATATCCGCTCCAACCATTCGATCAGCGGCTGGAGCGCCACGGGCGGCCAGGCGCGCAATCCCTACGATCCGCGCCGCAGCACCTGCGGATCGAGCGCCGGTTCGGGCGCGGCGGCAGCGGCCAGCTTTGCCGCGGCGACGGTGGGCACCGAAACCGATGGCTCGATCACCTGCCCTTCGGCGATCAATGGCCTGGTTGGATTCAAGCCCACGGTGGGCCTGGTCTCGCGCACGCATGTCGTGCCGATCAGCCACAGCCAGGATACCCCCGGCCCGATGGCGCGCAGCGTGCGCGACGCGGCGCTGCTGCTGGGCGGCATGGCCGGCAGCGACCCGGCCGATCCCGCCACGGCGCGGGCCGACAGCCTGGGCCACGATTTCACCCGTGGCCTCACGCCCGATGGCCTGAAAGGCGCGCGCATCGGCGTGATGCGCTTTGCCGCCGGGTTCCATCCCGAAACCGATGCCCTGTTCGAACGCGCGCTGGCCACGCTGCGCGCCGCTGGCGCCACGCTGGTGGAGATCAAGGCGCCGCCGCCCGCCACCGATGGCGTGGGGGAGCGCGAACAGCTGGTGCTGTCCACCGAACTCAAGGCCGACATGGCCACCTACCTCGCCTCCACCGATCCGGCCAAGGTGCCCAGCCGCACCCTGGCTGATCTGATCGCGTTCAACACCGCCCACTCCGCGCAGGAACTGGCGCTGTTCGGCCAGGACTATTTCGAAGAGGCGGACAAGACCAAGGGCCTGGCCGATCCCGCCTATATCAAGGCGGCGGCCGAGGCGAAGGCCAAGGCCGGCCCCGAAGGGATCGACCGCATGCTGGCCGACAACCACGTGACCGCGCTGGTCGCCCCCACCCTCGGCCCAGCCTGGCTGATCGACCCGGTGCTGAAAGACAATTTCGTCGGTGGCGGCGCGGGCGGGCTGGCGGCGGTGGCCGGCTATCCCCACCTGACCGTGCCGATGGGCGCAGTGTCCGGGCTGCCCGTGGGCCTCTCGTTCGTGGGCACGGCGTGGGACGATGCGCGGCTGCTCGCCTATGGCTATGCCTTTGAACAGGCAGCCCATGCCCGCCAGGCGCCGGTGCTGCCGCCGCGCTGAGGAACGGCGCCGACCCAGGCACGTTGCCCCCGTAACAACAGGGGCACAGCATGAGAGCATGGATCATTGCCGCCGTGGCGCTCGCCGCCACGCCGGCCGCCGCACAGGATACCGGCACGCCCGATGAAGTGGCGCAGGACAGCACGCACCACCCCACCCTGCGCGATCTGTGCAGCGATCGGCCAGGCCTCAACACCCCGGCCTGCACGGTCGATCCCGGCCGGCTGCAGGTGGAAGTGGGCCTGGGCGACTGGACGCTGGACCGTCAGGCCGACCAGCGCAGCGACACGATCACCAGCGGCGACGTGCTGCTGCGCTATGGGGTAACCCCCACCACCGAACTGCGGCTGGGCTGGACCGCCTTCGGCCACGTGCGCACCCGCGACATCCCCACCGGCAGCATCGACACCGCGCAGGGCGTGGGCGACGTGACGCTGGGCGTGAAGCAGAACCTGCGCCACCCCGCCGAAGGCAAGACCGGCCTCGCCATCGCGGCGCTGCCGTTCGTCACGCTCCCCACCGGCCATGCCGAAGTGGGCGCTGGCGACTGGAGCGCCGGGCTGATCGTGCCGACCAGCTACAAGATCAACGACACCGTCTCGCTGGAACTCTCCCCCGAAGTGGACGCGGCGGTGAACGAAAGCGGCCAGGGCCGCCACCTCGCCTATGGCACGGCGATGGGCGTGCAGGTGCACCTGTCCAAGACCATGCGCCTGACCCCGGAACTGCAATTCCTGCGAGACCAGGACCCGGAACACCACGCGACGATGAGCCGCGCGGCGCTGTCGTTCGACGTCCAGCCGGCGAAGATGCTGCAACTGGACGTGCAGGCAGTGGCGGGGTTGAACAGGGATACGCCGGATGTGGAACTGGCGTTTGGGGTTACGCGGAAGTTTTGAGGGGGTGACCAATTTACCCATGCTTAGGCCCGTGGCCGAGTGGGTGGTTTCGTTATTATTCACCGCATGCGTTGAGCAATACTTTAGACAATAACCACGTATTTTTATTACTTTCCGAAAACGCACCTATAAAGCTACAAATACATTAATTTCTTCATCGATATTGCGAGCCAAATTCGAGAATAAAAGTCGAGGAAAAAACTATTTTATCCCAATTCTAAATGAGATGCGGTTTCCAGTGCGCCGACACACCTATAGGCCCCGACAAACTCTAAGTGATAGCTCGGCAACCTCGAAGCTCACTAGCCGACGACAGTGCTCGGTGTACATCTTGCCCACAAAAGATCATTATTTCCAAATCAACATGGGGCGTCTCACTTCCATACACATACTATCAGAAACAAGAAATTCACCTTCCTAACGCTTTACTGAATCGTATATATAGTTTCCTAAAATTCCCAGCAATATTGATAAAATAACTGATATAAAAGTAAATTTTATAACTCCAATTTTGAAATTATAAGATTTAACTCGGTCCCCCCCAATAGAACGTATAAGTTGGAAACCATCGCAAAATTGGATTGAATATGTATTCCGACAAAAGTGACATTATAAAAATTGGCGTCATCAATAACGGTACAAATGCAAAATTATTATCTAACGATTTCATAGTGTCTACACGATACATATATTCCCACATATCCCTCGATGTATCCCGAATTTGTTTTATTTTATCAATTTTATCATCTCCAATTCTAGCAACACCAAATATAACGTATGCCATAACACCCATAGCTATGATCATTGGCGCTGTATGATACAACTTCGGATTAGCGAAAAATCGGGCGATTTTGCTTGTCCGTATTTTGTTGACTCGCTCCTCCAGCGTAGATGCTGTCACAAAGGTCCAGTCCTGATCATCAGATACGACGGAATACGAAATCGGCGCGCTATCTGAGTTTTCTTCATGAGAGTGATCACTGAGACGCAGCTCAACGGAAGCACGCGGAGCAGCCACTGAGGAGGCTCTAATCACCAGCCTGATCACTCGTTTTGATCCATCGTTTTCCTCCGAAATAATGTCTCCTATTGACAAGAAATCTGTAATTCCACCATTTATATATTTAACCTCAAATTTAAAATCTGCATCAGCACCACCATTTATTTTGCGAAACTGGTCATTGACTGAATCTTTTATTCTAGCCAACTCCGTCTCATTGACAAAAAAACCGGAATTTATCTTTGGCGTAATCTCAGTTTTCATTATACCCCCAATTTTTATGTTGCCCTTTAAGACAGTAAATACGCCCCAGAGAGATTAATAAACGCCAAAGCGCTCAGTGCCTACCAAACCTATAATTCTCTAACGCACATTTTCAGAAAAAAATAATACGGATAATTTTAATTATTAAATTTAGCGCTTAGCCTTTTCATTTTCAAATATAATCGTCGCTACTATTTGCATCGAGCTTATGATCACATTTCAAAGCTCCACCAAGCTGCCAATTCCACTGTGCTAAATCCAGTCATAACCCTTGCCTAACTCGCCTAGCTTATTCGCAGTGCAGACTTTGTGATTTTCTTGAGCACGTCCTCCTACCAGCACTATGGCGCTCACTGCCTAGGAAGCCATAAGTGCCGCCGACGGCCGTTCCGAACAAGGGCATTTACTCCCGCTCGCCGATCGGAACGGCGGATTTTGGTCGGAAGCTGCCGATTTTGATTTCTCTGCACTCCTCACACCTCACCCAACCGCCCCCGCCGCCCGCCTAAGCGCACTCCGCACCCGCGCCGCCAGTGCTTCATCAAACCGCACTTCCGGCACGGCCACGCTCAGCACACCGACCATCTGGCCGTTGCTCAGCACCGGCACGGCGGTGCCGCAGATGCCCAGGGTGGCTTCGTGGCAGGCGGTGCTGATGCCCTCCTCGCGGATGCGGGCGAGGTCGGCGCGCAGGTCTTCGTCGCGGACGCGGGTGTGTTCGGTCATGGCCAGGCGCGTGCTTTCGGCGAAGTAGCGGTGCAGGTCTGCGTCTGACAGCCAGGCGAGGATCACTTTGCCCGCCGCCAGGCAGTGCAGCGGGCGGCGCGCACCCGGTTCGATGGCATAGCGCAGGGTCTGGTCGCTCGCTTCGGTGACCACGGCTTCCACTTCCCAGCCAACGCGGACCATGAAGCTGGCGGTTTCGTTGAGTTCCACCTTGAGCGCGCGGACCAGCGGGGCCATGCGGTCGGCCAGGGGCAGCGCCGCCGGGGCGACGCGCAGCCGCTCCAGCCCGGGGCCGGGCAGATAGCGCCGCCCTTCCCGCGCCAGGTATTGCCGCTCCACCAGCGTGGCGAGCAGGTAGGACAGGCTCGACACCGGAATGCCCAGCGCCAGGGCCACATCCTGCGCCACCACGCCGCCGGCATGGGCCACGACGAATTCGATCACGTCGAGCGTGCGCAGCGCCGATTTGACCGGGCCCATCTTGGCCGAAGTGGGGGTGGACGGGGCAGAGGCCATGGGTGGGGTGGTCCTTTTTTCGGGGCGGAGTTGGCGTTTGCGCTTGGCTTCGCACCACCCCCAACCCCCTCCTCTGAAGAGGAGGGGGCTTTTTGTTTGTGGTTAGGGTTGGAAGAGGAGGGTGCCGCGTCTTTCGGAAAAGCGCCAGCCTTCGGGCGTGCGCACGAAGCGATCGTGGAACGAGCCGACCAGCGGCGCCGGCGCGCCGGTGAACAGCAGCATGGCACTGGTGCCGCGCGCGCTGTCGGCGCTTTCCACGTCAATCACCACGTTGCTGCACACGTGCCGGGTGGTGCGCGGCGGGCGGGCGCGGAAGGCGGCGAGGATCGCGTCTTGCCCCACAATCGGCGCATCGGGCGCGGTCGGCCGCGTCATCAGGCCATCGGAGGCATAGAGCGCGGCCGCTTCCTCCCAGCGCGCTTCGTCGTTGAGATTGGCGTAGAGCGCGATGAGGCGGGCGCAATCGGCCTCGATCGCGCGGCGCTCGTCCTCGGTCACTGGGCCACTCACAGGCGGGCTCCGGCGATATCGGCGCCCTCGCGCAGGGACTTGAGCTTGCGCCAGGTGACGATCGGATCGATCTTGCCATAGCCGGCAAAGGTGCCGAAGCCGCAATCGGTGCTGGCCACCACGCGATCGGGGCCGACGATGGCGGCAAAGCGCTCAATGCGCTGGGCCACCAGTTCGGGATGCTCGATATAGTTGGAGCAGGTGTCGATCAGGCCGGGCGCCAGCACCTTGGTATCGGGCACCTTGGCATCGGCCCAGACTTTCCATTCATGCTCGTGGCGGGGATTGGCCGCCTCGAACAGCACGGTGGAGGGCCGCGCCTTGAGGACGATATCGATCACCCGTTCAAGCGGGATATCGTGATCGTGCGGGCCTTCGTAATTGCCCCAGCACACGTGCATGCGCATCTTTTCGGGCGGGATATTGGCGGTGGCGGCGTTGAGCGCCTCGACATTGGCGGCCGCGACTTTCAGGAAGTCCGCCTCGCTCATGTCCTGATAGCCGGTGTGGCGCGACATGGCGAGATCGGGACAGTCGAGTTGCAGGAAGAAGCCGGCGTTGACGATCGTCTCGTATTCCTCGCGCATGGCATCGGCGAGGTCGGCCAGATAGGCTTCGTGGCTGGGATAGTGGCGGTTGACCTGGAACGCGGTGATCAGGCCCGGCGAGGCCGCGTTCATGAAGCCCTGCGTATCGGGCGCACCATGGGCGTCGAGCGCTGCGCGGAAGCGGCGGATATCGTCGTGCAGCGGTTCGAGCGTGACCAGCTTGACCGGCCCGATGCACGAGGCGCGGACGAACTCCTGGGAACCCATGATGGCCGAAAGCTTCTTGGCCAGGCCCGGCACTTCGGCAAGGTCCGCCGCCGGCTTGCGATCGATATGCCCGCCAAAGCCCGACAGCCGCTCGATCATGTAGGTGGAATAGCCCACCTTGCCCAGTTCGCCATCGCTGACGATCGACACGCCCGCGTCCACCTGGTGGCGCACGGCATCCTTCACCGCCGCGCCGACCTTGGTATCGAAATCGGCGGCGTCATAAGGCTTGCCGGCATCGCGGGCGAGCAGCAGCGGCGTGAGTTCCTCGCCCCGCGGCAGGCTGCCGACATGGGTGGTCTTGATATGGGCCACGGGGCCTCTCCCTTGCGCTATTTCACGGTTGTGAAGATTTCATAGCGGCTCACCCACGCCTTGCAAGGCCGATTGCGTGGCGCCGGCGCGATCCTGCGCCGGGCGGCGGCCGGTGAGGCGCAAGTAGAAGCGCGAGAAATAGGATGGATCTTCAAAGCCTAGCTCGGCGGCCACCTGGGCGGCGGTGGCGTTGGTATAGCGCAGCAGGCGATGCGCCTCGCGCGCCAGGCGGCGGTGGACCACGTCCATCGGCGAACAGCCCAGCCGCGCGGCGGTGAGGCGCGAGAGCGTGCGCGGCGTGGTGCCGAGCGCGCTGGCATAGAACGCCAGATCGCGATGGCTGCGAAAGTGCACCTCTACCAGTTGGGCAAAGCGATCGAGCCGCGTGTCGGGCGCCGGGCCGGCATCGGGCGCGCCTTGCGCCACGCAGCGCGCCAGGGTTTCGGCCATGGCCAAAAGCAGCGGATCGCCGGTGGTGTGATCGGCTTGAAGGGCGAGCATTTCGGCCGCGAGCCAGGCCGCGCGGCGCGCCGGCGCCCCCTCGAGCGGGGCGGCCTGCCCCTGGGTCAGCGCGCGGCGCAGCGGATCGGCCGGCGCCGGCGCGCGGGCGAGAAAATCGGCACCGAGCGTGACGACATGGCCCACCACATCGGCGGCAAAGCCGAAGCCGTGCACCACGCCGGCCGGCACGATTACCGCCAGGGGACCGGCCAGCGCCTGTTCCACCCCATCAAACGTGATCCGCGCCTGTCCGCTGTGCACCAGCAGCACTTGCACGAAATCGGCATGGCGATGGGGCCTGATTTCCCAATCGTGCAAGGAAGAGCGCGCGGCAATGGTTTCGATATGGGCAAATCCGGCGGCGATCCCACCCTGCTGCCCGCCATGCTGCTCACCGTAGAGGGCATAGCTGGGAATGCGCAGGCTGATCATCGCTTGTCCTGAAAGTGCCATCTTATGTCAGCCCCATGCATTCCCGCATGGCCCTGCCGATGTCAAGAAAGCAGGGCATGGCAGCCCCGCCCGATGGGCCGCCACGGGAGAGACACGCGCGATGAAAACCCAAGTTGCGATCATTGGTGCCGGCCCCGCCGGGCTGTTGCTGGGCCACCTGCTGCGTGCCGAAGGCATCGAATGCGTGGTGGTGGAACGCCAGACCGGTGACTATGTGCTGGGCCGCATTCGCGCCGGCGTGCTGGAAGCAATCACCGTCAACCTGATGGAGCGGCTGGGCCTGGATGCCCGGCTCAAGGCCGAGGGCCTGGTGGAAGAAGGCTTCAACCTGGCCGATGGTGAGCGCCTGATCCGCATCGACGTGGCCAACCTCACGGGCCAGACCGTGACCGTCTATGGCCAGACCGAAGTGACGCGCGACCTGATGGATGCCGCGCCCGAACGCGGGTTGCCGGTGCTCTATGGCGCCAGCGACGTGGCGCTGCACGCGATCGAGAGCGACGCGCCCTACCTCACCTTCACCCACGACGGCCGCGAACAGCGCCTGGACGCACGCTTCATCGTTGGCTGCGATGGTTTCCATGGCCCCTCGCGCAAGGCCATTCCCGCCAGCGTGGCGCGCGAATACGAGCGGGTCTATCCGTTCGGCTGGCTGGGCATCCTGGCCGACGTGCCGCCGTGCAACCACGAGCTGATCTATGCCAACCACGAGCGCGGCTTTGCCCTGGCCTCGATGCGCAGCCACACCCGCAGCCGCTATTACGTGGACGTGCCGCTGACCGAAAAGATCGAGGACTGGAGCGACGCGCGCATCTGGGACGAACTCGCCATTCGCCTGGGCCCCGATGCCGCCGCGCAGATGACGCGCGGCCCTTCGATCGAAAAGTCGATCGCGCCGCTGCGCTCCTATGTGTTCGAACCCATGCGCCATGGCAACCTGCTGTTGTGCGGCGATGCCGCGCACATCGTGCCACCCACCGGCGCCAAGGGCCTGAACCTGGCGGCGAGCGACGTGCACTATGCCGCCCAGGCCCTGAGCGGCTTTTTCAAGCACAACGATGCCGATGCGATCGCCGGCTATTCGGCCAAGGCGCTGGCGCGGGTGTGGAAATCGGAACGCTTCAGCTGGTCTTTGACCAAGCTGATGCACCGCTTCCCCGAAGACGGCCCGTTCGAGCGGGCGATGCAGGTGGCCGAGCTGGACTATATCTCCACCAGCCGCGCCGCGCAGACCAGCATTGCCGAAAACTATGTAGGCCTGCCGGTCTGACCGAGGTTCCGACGCGGGGTGGCTGGCCTCTCTCCGCCACCCCGCGCCGGACAAACATGACCATCGCGACACGAATTTTCCCCGGAATGTGACAGATCGCCGCCTATCGTCACAAGGCCGTCACATACCATAGACACAAGGCCACTGTTGTTTCCCCCCAACAGGCAGGCCCATGCGCCAGATCGACATTCTGCTGACCAACCCGCTGGACGGCGGCCTTGACCCCTTTGCACACGGCGATCTCAAGGTGGTGTTTCACCCCTGGCATGGCTCGGGGCCCCTGCCCCTGCTCGACGGGCGGCCCTGGGCGTTCGTCGACTGGCTGCTGCCCGAGCTTTCCGGCCTGGAACTGTGCCGCCGCTTGCGCGCCGACATGCAGACCGAAGCGGCGCATGTGACCATGGTGTTGGAAGATGATGACGCCGAGGCCAAGCGCCGCGCGCTACGTGCCGGGGCGGATGACTATATCCTCGGCCCGATCGACCGCGGCACCGTGCTGGATCGCGTGCTGTCGGTGCAGTTGCCCGAACGCGAGGCCGTGGCCCGCACGCTGCGCCTGGGCGAGCTGAGCCTGGACCTGACAGCCCTGCAGGCGCGGTGGAAGGACAAGGCGATTGCCCTGATGCCCAATGAACTGCGCCTGTTGCGCTATCTGATGGAGCAGCCGGGCCAGGTGTTTTCGCGCCAGCAGCTGATCGCCGCGCTGGGCAAGCAGGGCCAACCGATCGACGAGCGCACCGTGGATGCCTGGGTCAGCCGCCTGCGCCGGGCGCTGCGCGATGCCGGCGCGGGCTATCCGCTGCGCACCGTGCGCGCATTGGGATATGTGCTGGACAAGCCGTGATGGTCGGGGGCTTTGCCGCCGGTGAGCGGGGGCGGATTATCTGATCACGCTTCCGTTCGGGCTGAGCTTGTCGAAGCCGCCCGGCACCGCTGTGCAAGGCTTCGCACCACCCCCAAACCCCCTCCTTGCGAAGAGGAGGGGGCTTTTTGCGGGGCTTGGCTTAGAACTTCGCGCCGGCGCGGATGCCGATCGTGCGCGGCTGGTTCGGCACGATGTAGACGCGGTTGTAGCACGAACCGCAGGCGACATAGCGTGACAGCTGGCCGCGTTCGTCGAACACGTTGGTCGCGAACAGTTCGAGCGAGTACTTGTCCCACTCGCTGCCGATGGCCAGGTTGAACTGCGTGAACGCATCGAGGCGGCCAAGCAGCTGCGCAGGATTGATGGTTTTGCCTGTGCCAGCCTGGATCACCGCCGTGCGCAGATCGGACGCGGCCGAGCTTTGATAGGTGGCGTTGATCTGGCCATAGACCTTGGCTGCACCGACCGGAACGCTGTAGCGCGCCGTGCTGGCCAGCTTCCACTGCGGGGTGATCGGCAGGCGCGTGCCAGCCGGGGCAGCAATCATGTTGCCATCGCCGGTGCAGGTGTAGGTGGGGTCATCGATCGCGCACAGGTTCTTGCGCATCTTGGCGTCGGTGTAAGCACCGCCGAAGTTGAACGAGAAGCCGCCCTTGACCACGTTAGCATCGAATTCCACGCCGCGAATGCGGGCATCGGGGCCGTTGTGGATTTCAGTGAAGCTGTTGGCGCCAAGGTACGAGAACTGGAAGTTCTTCCAGTTCTGCTGATAGACCGCCACGTTGAAGCGCAGCAGGCCATCGAACAGCGTGGTCTTGAGGCCCAGCTCGAAGTTGGTCAGGTAATCGGGCTTGTAGGCTGCCACGTCGGCGCGGCGGTTGATGCCGCCCGGGCGGAACCCGCGCGAAACCGTGGCATAGGCGGTGATGTCGCGATTGGGCTTCCACGTCAGGTTAAAGCGGTAGGTGCCGCCATCGCCCTTGGCGCGCTTGGGCACGACCGAGCCGTTCACGTAATCACCCAGGTTGGTGCACGGGCTGTCACCCACGGCGGGCGGCAGCAGGGTGATGTTGGTTTCGCCCGCCAGCTGCGCATTGCGCAGGGTGAGACCATCGGACGTGTAGCAGCCCGCCACGCCAGTGCGGGTGGAGCCGGCAGCGTTGGGCGGCGGATTGCCGTCAGCACCCTGGTAGAACGCCGGATTGCGGCCGAAACCGAAGAAGCCGATCAGCGAGTTGTCATACTTGAAATAACGGCCGCCGGCCGTTGCCGTCAGGTTGGGCAGAATGTCGTAGCTGACTTCCCCGAACGCGGCATAGTCCTTGTCCACGCGATGCTGCTGCGTCAGCCACAGCGTGCCGGGCTTGCCATTGACCGAGAGCAGGTCTGCCAGACCGGCGACCTGGTAATCCTGGTGGATCAGGTTCGACTGGCGCTGATAGAACAGGCCGCCCACGAACCGCAGCGGCTCGCTGCTGGGCGAGGCAATGCGCAGTTCCTGGCTCATCTTCTTGAAGTGATCCTGGCCAATCACCTGCTGGATCGGCTTGATCTGGTTGCCGGCATTGTCCTTGTAATAGAAATAGCCGGCTAGGCCGCCGACGCCGGAATAGAGCGAGTCATAGGCTTCGGCGTAGTCGGTGTAGTCGCTGGACGAGAAGGTCTTGCGATCGAGATAGGCACCGGCATAGGTAAGATCCCAGCTGCCGATCTTGCCTTCGATGGTAAGCGAGGCCTGGGCAAAGATATCGCGGCGGTATTCGGGCAGGAAATGCTGCACCTGAAGATCGCCCAGCGAGGTATCATAGCCATAGGAACCATGGCTGCGCGTGTCCTGGTACATGATCCCGGGCGTCACGGTCCAGTTGTCGTCAAGATCGACCTTGAGCAGGGCGCGGCCGCCCGAAATCTCGGTGTCGTTGTAGTTCTTCTTGACGAACTGGTTGTTGTTGATGGTGATGCCGCCGGGCTGCGGCAGGAAGCTGCGCGTGCCGGGCACGTTGTCGATATAGCCGGCATCCTTTTCGTAGAAGCCGACGATGCGCAGCGCCGCCTTCTGCGACAGCGGGATGTTGACCATCCCTTCCACCTTGCCGCCGGTGCCGCCCTTGTGGACCTTGTTCAGTTCCACATCCATGCGGCCGTAATAGCCCGAGGTATCGGGCTTGTTGGTGATGATGCGGATCGTGCCGGCTTCCGACGAAGCGCCATAGAGCGTGCCCTGCGGGCCGGCGAGGCTTTCGATGCGGGCGATATCGTAGACATGCACGTCAAGGTTGCCGCCGATCGTGGTGACCGGCTGCTCATCGAGATAGACGCCGACCGAGGGCAGCGAGCCCGAGTGGTTGCCATCCCCGCCCGAGGCAACGCCGCGCATGTAGATGATGTTGGTGCCCGGTGTGCCCGAGCTTTGCGCGACGACAGTCGGCAGCTGCTGGGTATAGCCGTTGAAGTTCGAGACGTTGAGCTGGTCAAGCTTTTGCGTGCCGAGCGCCTGGATCGAAATCGGCACGTTCTGCAGGTTTTCCGAACGCTTTTGCGCGGTCACGATGATGACGTTGCCACCGCCTTGATCGGCCGATGCCTGGGGCGCGGCATCCTGCGCCATCGCGATGCTGGCCGGAGCCAGGAGCGCGGTGCTGGTCATCAGCAGAAAACGCGGGAGACCCGCCGTGGCAATACGCATGCTTAACCCACCCTGTTGCAATTCTTGTGCGTTGGGTGTGCGCTGCGACACGATCGTGCGTCAAGCGGTTACAAACTCCACCAATCGATCACAGATGACCGTGGCAGTTTTGCAACGCATTGCCGGTTTCAGACATAAGTTTGCGGTGCGTCAGGATAGGCATCGAGCACCGGTCCCAGCGCCGCTTTCAGCGGATCGAGCCACGGCTCGAACGGCTGCCAGGCCTGGGTGCCTTCGCGGAAAATCGGCTGTCGCACCTGTTCGGAACTGGCGGTGCGCACGGCGCGCTCGGTCTGGTAGAAGGCCAGGCACGCCGGCTCGAACGGCAGGTCGCAGGCATCGAGCAGCGCGCGCACCTGCGCCTCGGTATCATCGACCATGCGTTCATAGATCACGCGGTGCACCGCGCCGGGCTGCACCGCATCGACATGGGCCATGAGCCGCACGTAATCGGCGTAATAGCGGCCCATGTCCGCCAGATCGTACGAGAAGCCCTGCCCCCGCGCGAAATGCTGCTTGAAGTTGGAAAAGCAGCAACCGAGCGGATGGCGGCGCGCATCGATGATCCGCGCGCGCGGCAGGATCAGGCGGATCAACGGCACATGCACCCAGTTGTTGGGCATCTTGTCGATGAACAGGGGCCGGTCGGTGTGGCGCTGGATGCGCGTGGTGTGCAGATAGCTTTCGCCCATCGCGCGCAGCTCTTCGGGCGCCAGCGCGGCAAGCCCGGCAGGATAATCGGGCACCTTGCGCGCCAGCTGCGCGATATCGGGCAATTCGCTGGTGCCCTCGACCTGGCTGTGGCTGGCCAGGATCTGTTCGACCAGGGTAGAGCCGGCGCGCGGCATGCCCAGGATGAAGATCGGATCGGGCGCATCGCACCCGGCCCCGGCGCGCGCGGCAAACAGGTCTGGCGTGGCCGTGGCGATCATCGCATCGACGGTCGCGGTGGTTTCATCGGCCTTGTAGGGAATGCGGCGGCGGCGCAGCGCATTGCCCGCAGCATAGTGGGCAAAGGCATCGGCCGCCTGCTTGCGATCTTCGAACGCCTTGCCCAGCGCGAAATCGAGGTGCCAGCGATCTTCGGCATCGAGCGCGGGATCGGCGAGCGCCTGCTGCATCGCGGCAATATCAGCGTCATCAAACCGCACGGTCTTGAGATTGGCCAAGCTCCACCACGCCTCCCCCAGCCCCGGCATCAGCGCCAGGGCACGGCGATAGGCGGCGATGCCATCGGCCTGGCGGCCAACGGTCTTGAGCATGTGGCCATAGCTCATCCACACGCGCGGCTGGTCGGGCGCTTCGGCCAGCACGCGTTCGTAGAGCGCGAGCGCGGCATCGAACGCGCCGATGCGGCCATTGGCGGCGGCAGCGAGATTGGCATGGCCGAGGTTTTCCGGATCTTCCTGCGTCACTTGCGCCAGCTGATCCAGCGCCTCTGCCGCGCGGTTGGTGCGATAGAGCACCAGCGCCAGGTTGGCGCGCGCCGGGGTGAACGCCGGGTCCAGCTCGATCGCGCGGCGCAGCAGATTTTCCGCATCGGCATAGCGGCCGATGCGACCAGCCAGTTCGGCAAACAGCCGGATTGCGCGCACATCGAATGGATCATCCTTGAGCAGCGCGCGCAGCAGCGGTTCTGCCCGGGGCAGGTCATTGGCGTTCATCGCTGCGGCGGCAGCGACAAGGCGCGGATCATAGGCGGGGCGCGGGGCCAGGGTCACGGTGCTCATCAGACCGCACAACAAACATGGTGACGCCGCGCGATCAAGCGTTAGTCTCTGTTGCTACCAGACCCCGGAGGATTTTACGGCGTGAACGAGAAAGCAAAACGTGGTCTTGGTTTCTGGATGACGCTGGCCCTGGTGGTGGGCAACCTGATTGGTTCGGGGATTTACCTGCTGCCGGCAACGCTGGCCCCGCTGGGCGCCAACCAGCTGGCTGGATGGATGGTGACGATCGGCGGATCGCTGTGCATGGCCACGGTCTTTGCCCGCCTTTCTGCACGCCAGCCGCTGCCGGGCGGCCCGTTTGCCTATGTCATGCAGCAATTCGGGCCGGGCGCGGGTTTTGCCGCAGCCTGGGCCTATTGGACGATGCTGTGGGCGGGCAATGGCGCGGTGGCCGTGGCCGTTGTGTCGAACCTCAGCCTGCTGGTGCCGTGGTTGAGCCACACCCCCGGCGCGCCGGCGGCCGTCGCAGTGGGCGCGGTATGGCTGCTGACGGCGGTCAATATTCGCGGCGTGCGCGGCGCTGGCGATGTGCAGGTGATCACCACGGTGCTCAAGCTCGTGCCGCTGGTCGGGCTGATCGGCCTGGCGCTATGGTTGTTCGCCACCGGCACGCCGCATGTGGCGCAGCCGCCCGTGCCGCTATCCCCCACGCTTATCGCCAGTGCGGCGGGCCTCACCTTCTGGGGATTTCTCGGGCTGGAATCGGCCACCGTGCCATCGGACAAGGTGGAGAACGCCGGCAGCGTGGTGCCGCGCGCCACCTTGTGGGGCGTGGCGCTGGCCGGCGCGGTGTACCTGGGCATCGCACTGGCATTCCAGGCCTATATGCCACAGGGCGCGGCGGCTGCCTCCCCTTCGCCGGTGGCAGAATTCCTGGGCCAGCGGCTGGGCGGCGATATTTCGGGCGTGGTGGCGATCTTTGCCGCGATCAGCGCGTTCGGCACGCTCAACGGCTTTATCCTGGTCCAGGGCGAAGTGCCCTGGGCGATGGCGCGCGACGGGCTGTTTCCCGCCTGGTTCGGCAAGGAAACCAAGGCCGGGACGCCGATCAACGCGCATCTGGTGTCGTCGGGCCTGCTGACGGTGATCACGCTGCTCAACTATGGCCGTGACATGGGCAACCTGTTCACCTTCATCGCCTCGATCAGCCTGGCGGCGGGCATGCTGACCTATATCGCCACAATGGCCTCGGCGATGCGCCTGCTGCGCGATGAACCCTGGGTGGTAGTGCTGGCCGTGCTGGCCGCAGCGTTCAACGTCTGGGCGCTGTGGGGCCTGGGGCTGGAAGCGATTGCCTATGGCCTGGTGCTGGTTGCGCTGGGGCTGCCGGTCTACCTGGCGGTGCGGTGGCGGAAGGGTAAGATGGCGTCAGCCGGGGCTTGATGAGGGGTCCTACTTTTCAATGATTTGCGCGAGACATCTCACCACCCCCAACCCCCTCCTCTGAAGAGGAGGGGGCCTTTTTGTTGCGCGCTTACCGGTGCAGCATTTTCCACAGCAGCGAGCGGTCGCGGATGATTTCGGCCGCAGCATTGTGGCCCGGTGCGCCGGTCACGCCGCCGCCCGGGTGCGTGCCCGATCCGCACATGTAGAGGCCCTTGATCGGGGCGCGATAATCGCCGTGGCCCAGCACCGGGCGCGCGGCCCACAGCTGTTCCAGGCTCATGCGGCCGTGGAAGATATCGCCGCCGATCAGGCCGAACTTGCGTTCCAGGTCGAGCGGCGAGTGAATCTGGCGGGCGATCACCGCGTTCTTGAAGTTGGGCGCGTGTTCGGTGATCGTGTTGATCACGTGGTCGGCCACATCCTCGCGCACATCGTCCCAGCTGCGGCCATCGGGCAGCTGCGGGCTGAACTGCTGGCAGAACAGGCTGGCGACATGGGCCCCTTCGGGCGCCAAGGTCTTGTCCACCGTGCTGGGGATCTTGATTTCGACGATCGGCTTTTTCGACCAGCCATGCACGCGCGCATCGTCATAGGCCTGGTCCATATAGTCCATGCCCGGCGCGATGATGATGCCGGCGGTGTGGTGTTCGGCCTGCTGCTTGCCCGGCAGCACGGTGAAATCGGGCAGTTCCGACAGCGCCACGTTCATGCGGAACGTGCCCGAGCCGGTCTTGTACCCGTCCATGGCGCGGGCAAAATCGGGCGCCAGGTCGCTGCGATCGACCAACTGGCGATAGAGCAGCGCGGGGCCGACGTTGGCGGCCACGATCGGGGCATAAAGCTCCTCGCCGCCCGCCAGCTTGACCCCGGCGGCCTTGCCGTTGTTGATCAGAACCTTGTCGACCGGGCTTTCCAGGCTGATTTCCACCCCGGCGAGCGCGCAGGCCTTGGCCATGGCCTGGGTAATCGCGCCCATGCCGCCGACCGCGTGGCCCCAGGCGCCCAGCTTGCCGTTAACCTCGCCAAACACGTGGTGGAGCAGGACATAGGCCGAGCCGGGCGTGGACACGCCGGCAAAATTGCCGACCACGGCATCGAATCCGAAGGCGGACTTGACGTGGTCATCCTCAAACCAGCTATCGAGGAAATCGCGCGCGGAACGGGTGAAGATGTTGAGCAGGTCGCGCTGCGCCACCACGTCCATCTTGGCCAGCGGCCAGCCCTGCTTGGCAGCGGCGGCCAAGGCATGCAGCCCGCCACCCACGTTGGGAGGGCATTGCAGCGAGAGATCGCGCAGCACCTGTGCGACCTTTTCCAGCGCGGCGTCATAGTGCGGGTAGGCCGCCGCATCCTTTTGCGAAAAGCGCGCAAATTCGGCCTGCGTACGCTCCGCGCCGCCACCCAGCTTGAGATAGGTATCGGCAAACGGGAAGAAGTTGCTGATCTGGCGTTCGAGCACGCGATAGCCATGATCGGCCAGCTTCATGTCGGCAATCACCTGCGGGCGCAGCAGGCTGACGGTGTAGCTGGCGGTGGAATTGCGGAAGCCGGGATGAAATTCCTCGGTCACGCAGGCGCCGCCAACGATGTCGCGGCGTTCCAGCACGCGCACTTTCATGCCGGCCTTGGCGAGGTAGAATGCACAGACCAGGCCGTTGTGGCCGCCGCCGATGATCAGGGCGTCGTAGCGGTTGCTCATCGTGTGGGTTCCTTCGTGGGATCAAAAGATACTGTTGTTGATGGCATCGTCACCCCGGACTTGATCCGGGGTCCAGCTGGAATGCTGGCACAGCGCCGGAAAAGAAGCGGGACCCCGGATCAAGTCCGGGGTGACGACGAAAAGATTTAGCGCCTGCTCCACCCTTCGGCAGGCTGATGATGCAGCCGTGCCTCGGGAATCAAGGTGCGGATCTTGCGGGCAAAGCTGCGCAGACACACTTCGCTGCGGCCGATCGGACCGGCGCCATAGCGGGCCGATTGCATGCCCTGCTGCACGTTGGTGATCAGCCAGGTATCCTCGGCATTGACGACGCGGTTGATCCGCCAGTTGGCATAGCGCACCAGCTTCATCGTGCGCCGCTGTTCGGGCGGGGTTTCGCTGTCGGGCAAGGCAAAGACCATTTCGCGCAAGGTGCAGGTGGTCGGCGATGTGGGCAGCCACTGCATGAAATCGATCTGATCGGCATAGATGTCGAACGCCATGTTGGGCCACAGCTTGTAATAGAGCCAGCGCCGCTGCGCCACATCGGGCAGATGCGGCACGCGCGGCAGGTGCGTCTGGTAGAACCGCTCCCAGAAATGCGGACTCGGCGCATCGACCAGATCGCCCTTCATGCGATCGACCCAGGGCTCTGCCGAAATCTCGTAGGACTTGCCAAAGATGCGCGAGAGACCGTCGTGCGCCACGGGAATGTGCAGGTTGTCGGAATAGTTATCGCCCACGTTCTTCCAGTTCACCGCGCGGCTGCGTTCGCGCACATCGCCCATGCGGCGCATGTCGGCCAGGCGATAGGGTGCCACTTCGGCTTCATAGGGCGCCATCATCTCGGCCACCGTGGGAAAGCCGTGATCCTCAAGCCGCACGAAGACAAAGCCGTGCCACACTTCCAGATCGACCGGCACCAGCCCGTTCTGCGCCAGATCGAGCGCGGGATAATCGCGCTTCATCGGCACGCCGGTCAGCCGCCCATCGGTTTCATAGGTCCAGGCGTGATAGGGGCACACCAGCTTGCGCGCGCAACCCGCCACGCCATCGACCAGGCGCATGGCGCGGTGGCGGCACAGGTTGTGGAACGCGCGGATGGCACCGTCCTCGCCGCGCACGACGATGACGTTCTCGCCGCAATAGGCCAGGCTGCGCCAGGCGCCGGGCTGGTCCAGATCGCTGGCGTGGCACACGATCTGCCACGAGGGGCGGATGATCCGTTCCATCTCCAGCGCGGCAAATTCGGGATCGCGATAGATCCAGCCCGGCAGGCTCCAATCGGCATCGGGATCGGGCGCGGCGCCGTCACCGGCGCGTTGCGCCATGGTCAAATGGCGGTGTTCATCAAGGGCAAGATCGGCCATGGGTGACTCCCCGCGTGATTTCTTATTGAACGATCGTACAACAACCATCGGGAAGTGCAAGATGCAAGGTGTCGATCCCCGGCCTGGGCGCGTTCCGCGTGCCGCCACCCCCGCCCGTGCCGCCGCCACAGATCGCGCGCTGCCACGCCGGGCCGAACCCGATGCGCGCCGCCACAGCCTGATAGAGGCGGCGATGCGCGTGCTGGCCCGCGCCGGTGCCAATGGCGCCAGCGTGCGCGCGATTGCCCAGGAGGCCGGCGTATCGCCTGGCCTGGTCGGCCACTATTTCAGCGGGATCGATGCGCTGATCGCCGAAACCTATACCCACGTCGATGCCATGGTGACGCAGGCACTCAATGCGGCGGTGGCAGCCGCGCCCAGCGAACCGCGCGCGCAGCTTGAGGCATTCGTCACCGCCAGCTTTACCGCACCGATTGCCCAGCCGGCCTTGCTGGCCACGTGGATCGCGTTCTGGAGCCTGGTGACCAGCCAGCCGCAGATCGCCCGCCAGCACGACGAGCAATATGCCGGCTATCGCGCCCGGCTGGAGCAGTTGCTGCGCGAGGCCGGCGTGGCCGAGGGTGACTTGCGCCACGCCGCCATTGCGGTGACGGCGTTGGTGGACGGGTTGTGGCTGGAACTGTGCCTGTCGCCGCAGTGCTTTTCCAGCGAGGAAGCCGGGGCGATTGCGCGGCGGTTTCTGGGGACGGTGTGTGGGCCGGTGAAGGAATAATTTCACACGAAGGCACGAAGTCACGAAGATACGTGACGCTTCGTGGCTTCGTGGCTTCGTGGCTTCGTGTGGGAATTTTTGAATAACAACGGCCGGGATTTACAAACATTCCCGTCACCCCGGACTTGATCCGGGGTCCAGCTTTATGGCTACGCAGCGCTCCGCTTCCACCACCCCCAACCCCCTCCTCTGAAGAGGAGGGGGCTTTTGCTTCAGCTTTACTTCGATAGGTCGGTGAACAGGCTGGTGAAGTAGACGATGCCCGGCGCGACGTTGGACAGGGGCACGCGCTCATTCAGGCCGTGGGCGAATTCTTCGCTGTCCTTGATCAGCACGGGGCTGGCGCCATAGGCATCGATACCGTTGACGCGATACCACATCGAGTCCGAGGCGCCCGAGGCCTGGGCCGGGATCACGGCAATGCCGGGATAGGCAAGGTGAATGGCCTTGTTCGCCGCATTGACGAAATCGGGGCGCATCGGGCTGGCCGGTGACGGGGTGGAGCCTTCGGTCACGTCGCTGAACTTGACCACGGGCATGTTCGCCACCTTGGCCAGTTCGGCCATGATGTCTTCGCGCTTGTGGCCGGGGAAGATGCGGCAGTTGATGTTGGCCGTGGCGCGCTGCGGCAGCGCGTTCAAGGCGTGGCCGCCGTTGACCATGGTGGGCACGCAGGTGGTTTCGATGCGGCCAATGAATTCGGGCAAGGACCGCAGCGTGGCGATGGCATCGGCATCGGTGGGGTCGGCCGCGAACGAACGCATCGCGCCGGCAACCTTGGGATCAGGCGTGATCTTGGCGGCGCTTTCGAAGAACGCCTTGGTCAGCGGGCTCTGTTCCGGGGTGAAGTGATAGGCGCCGATATTGACCAGCGCCTGGCTGAGCTGGACAATCGCATTGTCCTTGCGCGGGGCGGAACTGTGGCCGCCGGGGTTGGTCACTTCCAGCTGGAAATCGGCATAGTTCTTTTCCGCGCCGTCCCAGGTCCAGGCCAGCGGCTTGCCGGTATCTTCGGCCAGCATGCCGCCACCACCATCGACGTTGATGACCAGGCCCGCCTGGCCCTTGAGCCGTTCGGCAATCAGGCGGCTGGTCTTCATCGTGGTTTCTTCATCGCCAGAAAAGGCGATGATGATCGTGCGCTTGGGCTTGTAGCCCTTGTGGCGCATCTCGATGAGCGTGGAGACCGCGAGCGCGGCGTTGAACTTCATGTCGAGCGCGCCGCGCCCGAACAGATAGCCGTGTTCGACCACCGGCACGAAGGGATCGCGCTGCCAATCGGCGCGCTTGGCCTCGACCACGTCCATGTGGCCCGACAGCACCAGCGGCTTGAGGCTGGGATCGCTGCCCTTCCAGGTGGCGATCAGATAGGCGGTATCGTCAACGGGCACGATGTCGATGTCGGACGCCGCCCAGCCGGCCTTGACCAGCGCGTCGCGATAGAGTGCCGCCACCTTGGGCGTTTCGTTGCCCGGCCCCTGGACCGAGCGCATGGCGATGCTCTGCTTGGACAGCTCGAGAGTCTGGGCTTCGGCCTCGGCATGGGAATTGCCGGCGGCAAGCGCGGGCGTGCTGGCAAGCGCCACGGCGGCAACGCTCAGAATGGCAGGCGAAACCAGGTGCAACGTCAGTTTCATGTGGGGGGCACTCCTTCTGGGCGCGGAACCTGATACCGATCGGTTTCGCACACAACCTTTTTTGCGATGCCAGATGTGCAAAACCCCGGCGCCCATGGGGCACCGGGGCTTGCGCCTGCCGCAGCAGAGTGTGGATCAGCCCTTGACCTTGGACGTATCGAACGTGCCGAGACCGGGCTTGAAGCTCTTTTCATCGAGGAACTGGCGCGTGGCTTCCTTGCGGGCGGCCACGCCACCATAGCTGTGCAGCGCTTCCTGGGCGCGGATCAGATAGTCTTCGGCGTTTTCATAGGTCATGTCGATCATGCGACGCACGGCCCACTTGGTGGCGCGCAGGGCATGGCCGTCCTTCTTGAGCAGCGCCTCGGCAATCTCGGTCACGCGGGCCTTGAGCTGGGCGTGGGGCACGGATTCGGTAACCAGCCCTTGCGCCGCCGCCTGCGGACCGGTGAGGTTTTCACCCATCATGGCGTGATAGATCGCCTTGCGCAGCGGCATGAGATCGGCCGCCACCTTGGACGCGCCGCCGCCCGGCAGGATGCCCCAGTTGATTTCCGACAGGCCGAACTGCGCATCGTCGGAAGCGACGGCGATATCGCACGCATAGAGCGGGCCATAGCCGCCGCCAAAGCACCAGCCGTTGACCATGGCGATCGTTGGCTTTTCATACCAGCGCAGGCGGTTCCACCAGCGATAGGCTTCGCGCTGCGACTTGCGGATCGCCCACAGGCCCTGCGCTTCGGTTTCGCGGAAGTATTCCTTGAGATCCATGCCGGCCGACCAGGCATCGCCCTCGCCCGACAGCACCAGCACGCCCACGTCATCGCGGAATTCGAGTTCCTCGATCACCTTGAGCATCTGGCGGTTGAGCTTGGGGCTCATGCAGTTGCGCTTTTCCGGGCGATTGAAACGCACCCAGGCGATGCGGTTCTCGATCGTGACGGCAACGGTATCCTCTTCCGCGCGAACGGCCTGTTCGTCTGCCATGCTCTTGTCCTTTCTGGTTATGTTTCGGAAATATGGGAAATTTGAATTTCTCACTTCGTCACCCCGGACTTGATCCGGGGTCCCACTTTGGTGGTCGCAAAGAAAGAAGCGGGATCCCGGGTCAAGCCCGGGATGACGAGGGGATGGAACTGTTAAATCGGGAAGTGACCGGGCTGGGTTTCCATGGTGATCCAGCGCAGTTCGGTGAAGCTGTCGATGCCGGCCTTGCCGCCAAAGCGGCCGTAGCCCGAGGCGCCGACGCCGCCGAAGGGCATCTGTGCTTCATCGTGCACGGTGGGGCCGTTGACGTGGCAGATGCCCGAATGGATCTGGCGCGCCACGCGCAGGCCGCGCGCGGTATCGCGGGTAAAGACCGCGGCCGAGAGGCCATATTCGCTGTCGTTGGCCAGTTCGATGGCATGCGCTTCATCGCGGGCATGGATCACGCCAACCACCGGGCCAAAGCTTTCATCGCGGAACAGCTTCATGTCCTGCGTCACGCCATCGACGACATGGGCGGGCATCAGCACGTTGTGCGTGGTGTCGCCACCGGCCAGCAGCGTGGCGCCATGGTCGAGCGCATCCTGCACCAGGCTTTGGCAGTGGGCCACGGTCTTGGCATCGACCACCGCGCCCAGCGGGGTCTTGCCCTCGCGCGGGTCACCCACGGCCAGGGTTTCGACCTTGGCCTTGAACCGCTTGGCAAATTCGGCGGCGACGGCCTCGACCACGATGATCCGCTCGGTGCTCATGCAGATCTGGCCCTGGTTCATGAAGGCGCCGAACGCAGCGGCCTTGACCGCTTCATCCAGATCAGCATCTTCCAGCACGATCAGGGGCGCCTTGCCGCCCAGTTCGAGCAGGCAGGGCTTGAGATGGCCGGCCGCGCGCGTGGCGATGATCTTGCCCACGGCGGTGGAGCCGGTGAAGTTGATACGCTTGACCTGCGGCGCATCGATCAGCGCGCCAACCACGGCGCCGGCATCGGCCGGGGCATTGGTGACGACCTGCACCACGCCTTCGGGGAAGCCGGCCTCGGCAAAGGCCTCGATGATCAGGGCGTGGGTGCGCGGGCACTGTTCCGATGCCTTGAGGATCACGGCGTTGCCACAGGCCAGCGGCACGGCGATGGCGCGCACGCCCAGGATGATCGGCGCGTTCCACGGGGCGATGCCCAGGATCGTGCCGACCGGTTCGCGCAGCGCCATGGCCAGGCAGCCGGGCTTGTCGGACGGGATCACTTCGCCAGCGATCTGCGTGGTAAGGGCCGCCGCTTCGCGCACCATGCTGGCCGCCAGGCCCAGGTTGAACAGCGCCCAGCCCTTGGTCGCGCCGATTTCGCCCATCATCGCCTCGACAAAGGCATCGGCGCGCGCTTCGAGCGCGCTGGCCGCCTTCATCAGCACGGCGCGGCGGGCATTGGGGCCCAGCGCAGCCCACGCGGGAAAGGCAGCGGCCGCCTTCGCCGTGATCGCGGGAATGTCGGCCGCCTGCATGGCCTGCGCCGAGGAGGCCACCGTACCATCAAGGGGATTGCGCCGTTCGAACTGCATCGTGAGTCTCCCAATTATGTTATGGTTTATAGCAATCATCCCGGGAGCCTGCAACACGGGACTGTCAGCAGTGGCCAAGTCGTGCCCGAAAGGGTAAGCCCCCACCCTGTCATTTCGCCTAGGCGAACGGGCTTAGCAGTTTGCAAATTGCGCATCGCCGCCAACCGGTTGCGGATGTTTCAATCGGCTTTTTCTGTTTATTTCCATAATTTTAACCCTAATCCATGGTTCCATGGGGGAAACAGCGTTTCCTGCAAGCGTGTTAACAATTGCATTCTATGCAACTGTATACCAAATTTTCGCACTTGCGCTTTTGCGCTGCGGCAGACAAAAGGGACGGGCCTTTCAGGCATCCTCTCCCAAACTATCCAAGGGCCGCCCATCTGGTGCGGCCTTTTTTTTCGTCTGGTTTTGCCGAGCAAGGAGCCGCGTATTGTTCCTAGGATCAATGGCGCGCGGGCGGGCAAACGACCATCGTGGCGAGGCCGAGCCGGGGGGCATGTGGCAGCAAAGCCGCATGGTTCAGACCCAAGCCGAAAAAGATAACGAACGCGGATGACGGCGCCATACGGCCCGATCATAAGGGCGACCGGCCCTGGACCGTCACGAGAGGATAAAGCCAAGTGCACGTGAGAGTTGCAAAATCCCGTTCCGTTCTGTTGGCGTCGCTTGCGCCTGCCGCGCTGGTTTCGGCCGCACTCGTGCAGGCCCTGCCGAGTGCAGCCTGGGCGGCCGAGGCACCTGATGCGGGTGATGGCGGCGCGACCATCGTGGTGACGGGTGAAGGCCTGGGGCAAAGCCCGGCGGCTCCGGCCTATGACACCCAGACGATTTCCGCCGCGCAGCTTCAGGCTACGGCATCGGGGCGAATCGATGATGCGCTGCTCTCGGCCGCCGGCGTGCAACAGTTTCGCCGGTCAGACAGCCGCGCGTCCAACCCTTCGGCGCAGGGCATCACGCTGCGCGCGCTGGGTGGCAATGCCACCAGCCGCACGCTGGTGCTGCTCGATGGCGTACCGATGGCCGACCCGTTCTTTGGCTATATCCCGATGACCGCGATCGATCCCGAACGGTTGGCCAGCGTGCGCGTGCAGCGCGGCGGCGGCTCGGGCGCGTTCGGCGCCGGCGCGGTGGCCGGTACCGTGGACATGACCAGTGCGGGGGCGCAGAGCCTGGGCCTGCTCAATGCGCAGGGCATGGTCGATGATCGGGGTGAGACGTCGCTTTCGGCAGCGCTTGCCCCCACGCTCGGCCAGGGCTTTGCCGTCGTCACCGGCCGGTGGGACCGGGGCCAGGGGTTCTGGACCACGCCGGAAAGCCAGCGCGTGCCGGCCAGCGTGCGGGCGCGCTATGACAGTTGGTCAACCGGCGTGCGCGCCGTGGCGCCCTTGACGCCGGACGTCGAATTGCAGGCCCGCGTCGCTGCATTCGAGGACAACCGCACGCTGCGCTTTGCCGGCGCCGACAATGGTATCAGCGGGCAGGACGCCAGCCTGCGCCTGGTGGGCCGTGGGGCGTGGCAGTTCGATGCGCTGGCCTATGTCCAGACGCGCGGTTTCCACGCCGTGACGGTCAGCTCCACCAGCTTCAAGAAGACGCTGGACCAATATGCCACGCCATCCACTGGCCTGGGCGGCAAGCTCGAACTGCGGCCGCCGGTCGGTGGTGGCCACGTGCTCAAGCTCGGCACCGACTGGCGCCGGGCCGAGGGCGAGACCAAGGAAAATGCGCTGTCGGCGGCAACCGGCCTGGTCACCGCGCGGCGCCGCGCCGGCGGGCACACCGACGACGTGGGCTTTTTCATCGAGGACGACTGGACGCTGGGGCCGCTGGTGCTGACCGCCGGCGGGCGCGCCGATCGCTGGGCGATCACCCAGGGCCATTACGAAGAACGCAACGCTGCCGGCACGGTGACCAGCACATCGGCAGCCGATCCGGCCGTTGCCGCGCGCAGCGGCTGGCAGGGCAGCTGGCGCGCTGGCGCGGTGCTCAATGCTGCATCATGGGCGGCGCTGCGCGGCGCGGCCTATACCGGGCTGCGCCTGCCCACGCTCAACGAACTGTATCGTTCGTTCACGCTGGCCGCCCCCAATGGCAATGGCGGCGTGTCGCTGACCACCACCCAGCGCAATCCGACGCTCAGGAACGAGCGCCTGCTGGGCTTTGAAGCAGGCATCGACCTGACCCCGGCCAAGGGCGTGATGCTGTCGGTCACCGCGTTCGACAACAAGGTGAAGGATGCGATCGCCAACGTGACGCTGTCGTCCACCGGCAATACCACGGTGCGCCAGCGCCAGAACGTGGCGGCCGTGCATGCGCGCGGCGTGGAACTGGGCGCCGAGGTGACTGCAGGCACGGTGTCATTCAACGGCAGCCTGGCATGGACCGACGCCAAGGTTGAGGCGCCGGGCACCGCGCTCGATGGCATGCGCCCGGCGCAGACGCCGCGCATTGCCGCCAGCGGCACGCTCGCCTGGCACCCCGCCCCGCACTGGACCGGGGCGCTGACCCTGCGGCACGTGGGCCTGGCCTATGAAGACGATCTGCAAACCGCGCCGCTGCGCGCGGCCACCACGCTCGATGCCTTTGCCCAGGTCCCGCTGACCGGCTGGGCCAGCCTGGTGCTGCGCGGCGAAAACCTGTTCGATACCACGATCGTCACGCGCAATTCGGGCGGCACGATCGATATCGGCACGCCGCGCACGCTGTGGGCCGGCCTGCGAATTGGGATGCGGTAAGCGCGCCGGGCCAGCGCTTTCACGAAAGGCCCTTCGACAGGCTCGGGGCGAACGGGGTTCTGGACTATCAGACCGTTCAGGCTGAGCCTGTCGCAGCCCGGCTGCTGCACATCCAGCCTGCAATCGTATTCTATCCTGCGACGGGCAGACACATGCAGGATTTGCGCCTAGCGTTCCAGCCGTGGGCAGACGCGCAAGGGCAGCGCGCACGGCCTTGGGGGATGGGCTTTTGCACCGGGCGATCATACGCAAGACCAGGGCCGCAGGCGGCCATGACGAAGGCCAGCGGGCCGGCGCGATTTCCACCAATCTGGTGATGGGCAAAACTCTGCGCTTGTCGGCGGGGGCAAGGCTGGCTTACCCCTGGCAACGGGAGGTCGCAGCCGGTGCATGCCAGGCTGCGGCAACAAGCCGCTGGCCGGGGGCCGCGTGTCGCAAGGGGGCGACACCCGATCCACGCGATACGGGGGCAGGAGCCACAGGAAGGCCGGGATAACCGGCCCGGTTGATGGTGCGCCCGCAAGGGCGCAGCATGACAAGGCCCAAGCAGGTGGAGCTATAGCCATGAGCCTCGAAATCACGTCCAAGGTTGCCGAGATCGACGCCCACATCATCGATGTGCTGCGGCACCGCGTGGGCAAGGATGAACGGGCCGCCAAGCCCCACGACTGGTACACCGCCACCTGCCTGGCGCTGCGCGACGTGATCATCGATCGCTGGATGGAATCCACCCGCAAGACCTATGACCAGGGCGGCAAGCGGGTTTACTATCTCAGCCTGGAATTCCTCATCGGCCGGCTGCTGCGCGACGCGCTGTCGAACCTGGGCCTGACGCGCGAGATGGAAAAGGCGCTGGCCAGCCATGGCTTCGACCTGGCCGCGCTGGAAGAGCTGGAGCCCGATGCGGCGCTGGGCAACGGCGGCCTTGGCCGCCTGGCGGCCTGCTTCATGGAAAGCCTGGCGAGCCTGGACATTGCCGCCTACGGCTATGGCATCCGCTATGTGAACGGCATGTTCCGCCAGCGCATCGACGATGGCTGGCAGGTGGAACTGCCTGAAACCTGGCTGAGCCACGGCAACCCGTGGGAGTTCGATCGCCGCGAAAGCGCCTATATGATCGGCTTTGGCGGCGAGGTCATCGACAACGGCGATGGCGTGGAATGGCGCCCGCATGAAAAGGTCGAGGCAAGCGCCGTCGATACGCCGGTGGTGGGCTACAAGGGCAAGCGGGTGAACACCCTGCGCCTGTGGACGGCCAACCCGCTCGATCCCATCCGCCTGGATGCGTTCAACGCCGGTGACCACGCCGGCGCGCTGGCCGAGCAGGTGCGCGCCGATGCCCTGGTGCGCGTGCTCTATCCGGCCGACAGCACGCCGGCGGGCCAGGAACTGCGCCTGCGCCAGGAATACTTCTTCACCTCCGCCTCCATCCAGGACATCGTGCGCCGCCACGCGCAATACCATGGCGACGTGCGCACCCTGCCCGACAAGGCCGCGATCCAGCTCAACGACACGCACCCCAGCGTGGCCGTGGCTGAACTGATGCGCATCCTGGTCGATATGTACGGGCTTGAGTTCAACGAGGCCTGGGACGTGACCAAGCGCACGGTGGGCTATACCAACCACACCCTGCTGCCCGAAGCGCTGGAAAGCTGGCCGCTGCCGCTGTTCGAACGCCTGCTGCCGCGCCACATGCAGATCATCTATGCGATCAACAGCCGCGTGCTGCGCGAGGCGCGCAAGGCCGGACTGGACGACCGCGCGATCGCCGCGATCAGCCTGATCGACGAGGGCGGCGAGCGGCGCGTGCGCATGGCCAACCTGGCCTTCGTGGGCGCGCATTCGATCAACGGCGTGGCCGCGCTGCATACCGAGCTGATGAAGACCACGGTGTTTGCCGATCTTCACGCCCTTTATCCCACGCGCATCAACAACAAGACCAACGGCGTCACCCCGCGCCGCTGGTTGCAGCAGTGCAACCCGCGGCTGGTGGGCGTGATCAAGGACGCAATCGGCGATGCGTTCCTCGACGATGCCGAAAAGCTGTCCGATCTCAACGCGATGGCCGATGACGCGCAGCTTGGCGAACGCATTGCCGAGGTAAAGCGCGCCAACAAGGTGGCGCTGGCCGGGCATATCAAGCAGCTGACCGGCGTTCGGCTCGATCCAGATGCGCTGTTCGACGTGCAGATCAAGCGCATCCACGAATACAAGCGCCAGCTGCTCAACCTGATCGAGACGGTGGCGCTCTATGATCAAATTCGCAGCCACCCGGAACGCGACTGGACCCCGCGCGTAAAGATCTTTGGGGGCAAGGCGGCGTCGAGCTATCACAACGCCAAGCTGGTCATCAAACTGGCCAACGACATTGCCCGCCGCGTCAACTCCGATCCCTCGGTCGGGGGCCTGCTCAAGGTGGTGTTCGTGCCCAACTACAACGTGACCCTGGCCGAACGCATCATCCCTGCCGCCGATCTGTCGGAACAGATTTCCACGGCCGGGATGGAAGCATCGGGCACCGGCAACATGAAGTTCGCGCTTAACGGCGCGCTGACGATCGGCACGCTCGATGGCGCCAACATCGAGATCAAGGACCGGGTCGGCGATGACAACATCGTGATCTTCGGCAAGACCGCCGAGGAAGTGGCGGCGATCCGCGCGGATGGCTATAACCCGCGCGCCGTGATCGAGGGCAGCCGCGAGTTGCAGCAGGCGATCTCGGCCATTGCCAGCGGCGTGTTCTCGCCCGACGATCCGCACCGGTATGCCGGGCTGATGGGCGGGCTCTATGACAGCGACTGGTTCCTGGTTGCGGCCGATTTCGATGCCTATCACGCCGCGCAGCGCGGGGTTGACGCACGCTGGGCCAACCAGCCGGCGTGGCGCGCCAGCGCCATCCGCAACATTGCCAACGTGGGCTGGTTCTCGTCGGATCGCACGATCGGCGAATATGCCCGCGACATCTGGGGAGTGTGACATCCTGAGCCTGCACCCCCCGGCCGAGGCAATCACGGCGCTGCTTGACGGCACCCATGCCGATCCGTTTTCCCTGCTGGGGGTGCATCCCGGCCCGCAAGGTGCCTTTGCCCGCGCCATTTTGCCCGGAGCGGAACGGGCAGAAGCGTTCGCCCTTGACGGCACGTCGCTGGGCGTTTTGAAACGCGTCGATCCGCGCGGCCTGTTCGAAGGTCCAGTGGCCGGGCCGCGCCAGCCAGTGCGCTATGCCTGCCAGGCCGGCCAACACAGCTGGGACGTGACCGACCCTTATTCGTTCGGGCCGGTGCTGGGCCCGGTCGATGACTTTCTCATCGGCCAGGGCACCCACCACCGCCTGTTCGACAAGCTGGGCGCCCACGTGATCGATCACGAAGGCGCACGCGGCGTGCACTTTGCCGTCTGGGCGCCCAACGCCCGGCTGGTGAGCGTGGTGGGCGATTTCAACGATTGGGATGGCGCCCGCCACCCCATGCGCCGCCGCAGCGACACGGGGATCTGGGAACTGTTCCTGCCCGACATCGGCGGCGGGCGGCCCTACAAGTATCGCATCGTGGCGAGTGATGGCACGGTGCAGCCGTACAAGGCCGATCCCTATGCCCTGGCGGCAGAACTGCGACCGCACACTGCCTCGATCACGCTCGACGCCCCGCCCCACGCCTGGGGCGATGCTGAACACCGCGCGTTCTGGGAGAAGGCCGATCCGCGCCGCCAGCCAATCTCGATCTATGAGGTCCATGCCGGATCGTGGCGCAAGCCCGGTGACGGGCGCGAGTTCTACAGCTGGGACGAACTGGCTGACCAGTTGATCCCCTATGCCGTCGACATGGGCTTTACCCATATCGAGTTCCTGCCGGTGTCAGAGCATCCCTATGACCCGAGCTGGGGCTATCAGACCACCGGGCTCTATGCCCCGTCGGCCCGGTTTGGCGAGCCGATGGGCTTTGCCCGCTTTGTCGATGGCGCGCACCGCGCCGGGCTGGGCGTGCTGATCGATTGGGTGCCGGCGCATTTTCCCACCGACGCGCATGGCCTGTCGCGGTTCGATGGCACGGCGCTCTATGAACATGAAGACCCGCGCCAGGGGTTCCACCCCGATTGGAACACCGCGATCTACAATTTCGGCCGGCGCGAGGTGCGCGATTTCCTGATCAACAACGCGCTGTTCTGGGCCGAGCGCTATCACGTCGATGGGCTGCGCGTGGATGCGGTCGCCTCGATGCTGTACCGCGATTATTCGCGCAAGAGCGGCGAATGGATTCCCAATGCCCAGGGCGGGCGCGAGAACTGGGAAGCGGTCGATTTCCTGCGGGCGATGAACCAGGCGGTCTATGGCACCTGCCCCGGCGTGATGACCATGGCCGAGGAATCGACCAGTTGGCCCGGCGTCACCCAGCCCGCGCTGGACGAAGGCGAGCGACCCAGCAGCCTGGGCTTCGGCTTCAAGTGGAACATGGGGTTCATGAACGATACCCTGCGCTATATGGCGCGCGACCCGGTGCATCGCCGCTATCACCACAACGAGATCACGTTCGGGCTGGTCTATGCCTTCACCGAAAATTTCGTGCTGCCGATCAGCCACGATGAAGTGGTACACGGCAAGGGCAGCATGCTGGGCAAGATGGCCGGCGATGACTGGCACAAGTTTGCCAACCTGCGCGCCTATTACGGGATGATGTGGGGCTATCCCGGCAAGAAGCTGTTGTTCATGGGCCAGGAATTTGCCCAGCGCCGCGAATGGAGCGAGGCGCGCGCGCTCGATTGGGACATGCTCGACCATGCTCCCCACGCCGGCATGCAGGCCTGGGTGCGCGATCTGAACCGTGCCTATGCCGCCCTGCCCGCGCTGCACGCGCGCGATTGCGAGGGCGAAGGGTTCGAATGGCTGGTGGTGGACGATGCACTGGCCAGCGTCTTTGCCTGGGTGCGCCGCGCGCCCGGCCATGCCCCAGTGGTGGTGGTGTGCAACATGACGCCCGCCTTGCACGACCATTATCGCCTGCCCCTGCCACACGACGGGGAATGGCGCGAAGTGCTCAACTCTGACGCGGCGCACTATGGCGGCAGCGGCCAGGGCAATGCCGGAAAGATCGTGGCGGAAGACGGGGCGGCGTTTGTCATCCTGCCGCCGCTTTCAACGATGATGTTTGAATGTCAGATCAAGGCCGAATGAACGGCCAGGAGGAACGGATGCGCAAAACCTATGGGCAACCCCTGGCTCGCGATGCCATGGCCTATGTCCTGGCTGGCGGACGCGGCAGCCGGTTGAAGGAACTGACCGACAACCGCGCCAAGCCGGCCGTCTATTTCGGCGGGGTCAGCCGGATCATCGACTTTGCCCTGTCGAACGCGATCAATTCGGGCATTCGCCGCATCGGCGTGGCGACGCAATACAAGGCGCACTCGCTGATCCGGCATATGAACCGCGCGTGGAACTTCATGCGCCCGGAACGCAACGAAAGCTTTGACATCCTGCCCGCCTCGCAGCGCATTTCCGAGCTGTTGTGGTATGAAGGCACGGCCGATGCGGTCTATCAGAACATCGACATCATCCAGGCCCATGCGCCCAAGCACATGGTGATCCTGGCGGGCGACCACATCTACAAGATGGACTACGAATTGATGCTGCAGCAGCACGTCAATTCGGGGGCCGATGTGACCGTGGGCTGCCTGGTGGTGCCCAAGGCCGAGGCGACCGGCTTTGGCGTGATGGGCGTGGACGAAGACAGCGTGATCACCAGCTTTGTCGAAAAGCCGGCCAATCCGCCGACCATCCCCGGCGACCCGGACCATGCCCTGGCATCGATGGGCATCTATGTATTCGAAACCGAGTTCCTGTTCGACCAGTTGCGCCGCGATGCGGCAACGCCGGGATCGAACCGCGATTTCGGCGGCGATATCATCCCCTACATCGTCAAGCACGGCAAGGCGGTGGCCCACCGCTTCAGCAACAGCTGCATCCGCGCGGCCGACGAGATCGAGGAATACTGGCGCGACGTGGGCACGCTCGACGCCTATTTCGAGGCCAACCTCGACCTGACCGACACGGTGCCCAAGCTCAACATGTACGATCGCGAGTGGCCGATCTGGACCGACCAGATCATCGCTGCCCCGGCCAAGTTCGTGCACGACGAGGAAGGCCGGCGCGGCATGGCGATTTCATCGCTGATCAGCCAGGATTGCATTGTTTCGGGCGCGCTGGCCAAGCGCAGCCTGCTGTTCACTGGCGTCAAGATGGGGTCATTCTCCAGCGTGGAGGAAGGCGTGATCCTGCCCTATTGCAACATCGGCCGGGGTGCCAAGCTCAGCCGGGTGATCCTGGATTCGGGCGTGCGCATTCCCGAAGGGCTGGTAGTGGGCGAAGATCCCGAACTGGACGCGCGGCGGTTTCGCCGCACCGACAACGGTGTCTGCCTCATCACCAAGGCGATGATCGACAAGCTGGTTTAGCGCCAACCACGGTAACACAACCTGTCGTCGCCCAGGACTTGATCCGGGGCCCCGCTTCTTTCCGCTTGTTCCGGCAAAGGCCGCAAGCTGGACCTCGGAACAGGTCCGGGGGTGACGAAGGACAGGACCAAAGATGCCTTAAGACCGGCTAGCTGGCCGGGGAGACTGGAATGACCTTGCGCGTTCTTTCCATCGCATCAGAAGCGGTGCCACTGATCAAGACCGGCGGGCTGGCCGATGTGGCCGGCGCCCTGCCCGATGCCGTGGCGCCGCACGGCGTGGCGATGACCACGATCCTGCCGGGCTATCCCGCCGTGACCAAGGCGCTGGGCAAGGCCAAAGCGATCCACCAGTGGGACAGCCTGCTGGGCGAGCCGGCCCGGCTGCTGGCGGGCAAGCTGGGCAGCCATCCGCTGCTGGTGGTCGACAGTCCCAACCTGTTTTCCCGCGACGGAGGCCCCTATGCCGATCTCGCCGGGCGCGACTGGGGCGACAACTGGCGCCGCTTTGCCGCGTTTGGCCGCGCGGCCGCCGATGTGGCGGGCGGCGCGGTGAAAGGCCTGGTCTTCGATCTGGCCCACGCGCACGATTGGCAGGCGGCGATGGCGCCGGCCTATATGCGCTTTGCCCCGGCGGGCACGGCGATCCCCTCGGTCATGACCATCCACAACATGGCGTTCCAGGGCTATTATGGCGCCGATATCTTTGCCCTGCTGGGGCTGCCCTCGTGGGCCTGGGCGATCGACGGCGTGGAATACCACGGCGGCGTGGGCTTTTTGAAAGCCGGGCTGGAAAGCGCCAGCGCGATCACCACGGTGAGCCCGACCTATGCCCGCGAGATCCGCGATCCTGCCTTTGGCATGGGGCTGGAAGGCCTGATCACCACCAAGGGCGATCGCGTGCACGGCATAGTCAACGGCATCGATCCGGCGGTGTGGAACCCTGAAACTGACCAGCACCTGCTGCAGACCTATTCCTGGCGCTCGCTCGCCCGGCGTGCCGCCAACAAGCGCGCGCTGGAGCGGGAGTTCCATCTGGAACAGGGCGATGGGCCGCTGTTCGTGTGCGTCACCCGGCTGACCTGGCAGAAGGGCATCGACGTGCTGCTGGAAGTGATCGACCATCTGGTCGGCCTGGGCGGGCGGCTGGCGCTGCTCGGCGCGGGCGACCCCGCGCTCGAGGCCGGCCTGCATGCCGCCGCCGCGCGCCATCCCGGGCGCGTCAGCTTGCGGATTGGCTATGATGAGGCGCTGTCGCACCGCATGCAGGGCGGCGGCGATGCCATTCTGGTGCCCAGCCGGTTCGAACCTTGCGGCCTCACGCAGCTTTATGGCCTGGCCTATGGCTGCGTGCCGGTGGTGGCGCATACCGGGGGCCTGGCCGATACCGTGGTGGATGCCAACCTGGCTGCCATCAACGGCCAGGCGGCCACCGGGGTGACGTTCCACGGTGTCACCTATCCTTCTTTCGCAGCTGCGATAACGCGCACGATTGCCCTTTATGGGCAGTGCGATGTCTGGACGCAGATGCAGCGAACAGGCATGAAGACGGACTTTTCATGGAAGCGCAGCGGGCAGGCCTATGCCGCGCTCTATCGCCAACTTGCGGGGGCAGAATGACGATCACCACCCACCAGACCACGCCCTATGCCGGGCAGAAGCCGGGCACATCGGGCCTGCGCAAGAAAGTGCGCGTGTTTGCCCAGCCAGGCTATGCCGAAAACTTCATCCAGGCCGTGTTCGATGTGGTGGAGCGCGAGGCCGGCAGCACCTTGGTTATCGGTGGCGACGGGCGCTATCACAACCGCACGGTGATCCAGCAGGCGATCCGCATGGCGGCGGCCAATGGCTATGGCCAGGTGCTGGTCGGCCAGGGCGGCATCCTCTCCACCCCGGCGGCAAGCAACGTGATCCGCCGCTACAAGGCAAGCGGCGGCCTGATCCTCTCGGCCAGCCACAACCCCGGCGGGCCGGACGAGGATTTCGGCATCAAGTACAACATCGCCAATGGCGGCCCGGCGCCCGAAGGCGTGACCGAGGCGATCTATGCCCGCACGCAGACGATCGACCGCTGGCTGGCAGTGGATGCCGCTGACATCGACCTTGATACCTGCGGCAGCGTGGACGTGGGCGGGTGCCAGGTCTCGGTGATTGATCCGGTGGCTGACTATGCCGACCTGATGGAGACGCTGTTCGATTTTGCCGCGATCCGCGCTGCCGTGGCCGATGGCCTGACCATGGCATTCGATGCCATGCATGCCGTGACCGGCCCCTACGCCACGGAAATCCTGGAAAAGCGGCTGGGCTTTGCGCCCGGCACGGTGCGCCACGGCGTGCCGCTGGAGGATTTCGGCGGGCATCACCCCGATCCCAACATGGTCCATGCCAAGGCGCTGTTCGATACGATGTTCGACCCCGATGCGCCCGATTTCGGCGCGGCATCCGATGGCGACGGCGATCGCAACCTGATCGTCGGCAAGGGCCGTTTCATCACCCCGTCGGACAGCCTGGCCATGCTGGCGGCCAATGCCCACCTGGCGCCCGGCTATGCCCGGGGCCTGGCCGGGATCGCCCGCTCGATGCCGACCAGCGCGGCGGCCGATCGCGTGGCCGAGGCGCTGGGCATCCCCTATTACGAGACGCCTACCGGCTGGAAGTTCTTCGGCAACCTACTCGACGCGGGCATGGCAACGATCTGCGGCGAGGAAAGCGCCGGCACCGGATCGGACCATGTGCGCGAAAAGGACGGCCTGTGGGCGGTGCTGCTGTGGCTCAACATTCTGGCCGTGCGCAAGATCAGCGTGGACGAACTGGCGCGCGAACACTGGGCCAAGTATGGCCGCAACTATTACGCGCGGCACGATTATGAAGGGCTGCCCACCGAGCAGGCCGATGCCCTGATGGCCGCGCTGAACGGCAAGCTCGCCAGCCTGCCGGGGCAGAGCTTTGGCCCGCTGACTGTCGCCACGGCAGACAGCTTTTCCTATCTCGATCCCGTCGATGGCAGCACCAGCGCCAACCAGGGCCTGCGCGTGCTGTTCGAAGGCGGATCGCGCATCGTCTTCCGCCTGTCTGGCACCGGCACCGAAGGGGCGACGCTGCGCGTCTATCTCGAACGCTATGAGCCGGCAGACGGCTATCTCGACCGTGACACCGGCGAGATGCTGGCCGACCTGATTGCCGCGGCCGATGCCGTGGCCGGCATCGTGGCCCACACCGGCCGCACCGCACCCGACGTGATCACCTGATCGTGGCCCATGGCGCGCATACCGGCCCCGGTGGCACCACCTGGCAGGTACGCGCGCCGCTGGCCGATGCGGTGTGGCTGTGCCTGTTCGATGCGCACGGCGCGGAAACGCGCCACGCCATGGTGCGCCATGGCCACGATTGGACACTGACCCTGCCGGGCGACCACGCCGGCGCGCGCTATGGCTATCGTGCCGATGGGGAATGGGCGCCCGAACGCGGGCTGTGGTTAGATCCGGCCAAGCTGCTGGTTGATCCCCATGCCGTCGAACTGGACCAGCGCTTTGTCTATGATCCGGCCCTTTCCACCTTTGGCGCCGATACCGCCGCGCTGGTGCCAAAGGCGATCGTGACGGGAGACCTGCCTACCGTGCCCCCTGCCCCGCCGCTGTTTGCGCCGGGCGGGCTGATCTATGAACTGAACGTGCGCGCCTTTACCATGCTGCACCCCGATGTGCCGGCGCATCTGCGCGGCACGGTGGCCGCGCTGGCGCATCCCGCCGTGCTGGCGCACCTCGTCAAGCTGGGCATCAACGCGGTGGAACTGATGCCGATCGTGGCATGGATAGACGAGCGCCACCTGCCCCCACTCGGCCTGCGCAATGCCTGGGGCTATAACCCGGTGGCGTTCATGGCGCTCGATCCGGGGCTGTGCCCGGGCGGGATCGCCGAACTGCGCGACACCGTGGCCACCCTGCGCGCGGCGGGCATCGGCACGATCCTTGATCTGGTGTTCAACCACACCGGCGAAAGCGACGTGGCCGGGCCGATCGTCAGCCTGCGCGGGCTGGACAATGCCGCCTATGGCCATGCTGCGGATGGCAGCCTGATCAACGATACCGGCTGCGGCAACACGCTCGATTTCGCGAAGCCTCACTTCCGCCAGTTGACGATTGATGCGCTGCGCCATTTCGTGGCCCATGCCGGGGTCGATGGCTTCCGCTTCGATCTGGCGCCGGTCATGGCGCGCGGGCCGGGCTTTGCCGCCGCTGCCCCGATCTTTGCCGAGATCGCCGCCGATCCGCTGCTGGCAGACCGCGTGCTGATTGCCGAACCGTGGGACATCGGGCCGGGCGGCTATCAACTCGGCCAGTTTCCGGCCAACTGGCTGGAATGGAACGACCGCTTTCGCGATGACGTGCGGCGGTTCTGGCGCGGCGATGGAACATTGGGCCAGCTGGCTACGCGCCTGGCCGGCTCGGCCGATGTGTTTGGCCCGTGTGACAGCGCGCCGTGCCGCAGCGTCAATTTCCTGGCGGCGCACGATGGCTTTACCCTGGCCGATTGCGTGGCCTTTGCCCACAAACACAACGAGGCCAACGGCGAAAACAACCGCGACGGGCACGACGACAACTATTCGTGGAACAACGGCGCCGAAGGGCCAAGCGACGATCCCGCCGTGCTGGCGCGGCGGCGGGCGGCCCAGCGCGCGCTGCTGGGCACGCTGTTTGCATCAACCGGCACGATCATGCTGACCGCCGGTGACGAGTTTGGCCGCAGCCAGCAAGGCAACAACAATGCCTATTCCCAGGACAATCCGCTGTCATGGATCGACTGGCAGGCGCGCGATCGGGATCTTGAGGATTTCGTAGCGCGGCTTTCTGCCGCCAGGCAGGGCGACATGGCGCGCTTTCCCGAAGACGGGCAATGGCTGGCGCTCGACGGCGCGGCGATGGACGGCGGGCGATGGGAAGACCCCGCAACGCCGGGCGTGGCATGGCGTGCGCCCGATCAGGCGCGGCCCGGTTTTCGGGTGAGCCGGGCCGATGGAGTAGCGCTGGGCTGAGGGGCCCTTCGACAAGCTCAGGGCGAACGGATCATAGAAATTTGTCCTCCCCATCCTCTTTAGAGGAGGGGGTCGGGGGGTGGTGGACACCTTGCACAAGGCTTCGCACCACCCCCAACCCCTCCTCTGAAGAGGAGGGGAGATTGAACGCCTTGTCAGGCCCCCAGGCGGCGCAAGGCCGGATCGACGAAGCGGCGCGGCGCGGGCACATAGGTGGCCTGACCATCATCGAGCGACAGCGCGCGCGGCAGCAGCCGGTTGAGCAGCAGGCGGCCGAACGCCCACTCACCCAGGCCCGATTGCGCGTTGATGTGCCCGGCGGCGCCAGCATCGGCAAATCGCGCGCCCCAGCGTTGGGCCAGGCGGCGCGTGGCCCCGGGCGTGGCATAGCGATCATCGCGGCTGCCCACCACGATCGCGGGGAACGGCAGTTCGGTTTCGGGCACCGGGGCAAAGCGGGTCAGGCGGCGGTCTTTCACCCCGTCTTCCACATCGGGCGGCGCCACCAGCAAAGCGCCAATCACCGGCATCTGGCGCGGGCCATTGGCCAAGCGTTCATATTCCGCCCACCAGGCCACGGCCAGGCAGCCTAGGCTGTGCGCCACCAGCACGACGGGGCGCCCGGCCCCTTCGTGGGCACGCTGGATCGCCAGGGCCAGCTTGTTGACCCAGGTGTTGCGGTGCGGATCATTCCACAGCCCGAGGTCAACCCGGTGGCAATCGGGAAGTGTCTGTTCCCAAATGGTTTGCCAGTGGTCAGGGCCGGAATTGTCCAGCCCCGGCACGGTCAGGATGATCGGATCGGCAGTGCGGCTAAAGGCATGTTCATGGGCCATACAAGTTCTCCCACCAAGGAAGCGGCCGGTCGACTCGGTTTACGTCCCGACATGAACAAGAGATAACTCAATCTTTGCGATAGACAATCATCTGGCGATGAAGCGACAGCGTTTTGCGCCCGGTGGCAAAGCACCGGAACCCGGTTGCATTTTCCCGCCATTTGCGACAGGCCCATGGGCCGGTGCAAGGGGGGCCTTGGCGCCGAGACAAAAGGGATCACGAGCGTTTCCGGCATGACAGCACCAGCGATTCCCGATGCGCCGCGCAAGCGCCTGCTGGCCTCGATCCACGATGTCAGCCCGCGTTTCGAACGGCAGGTCGACGCCCTGGCAGAGCGCCTGTCCGGCCATCTGGGCACGGGCAAGTTTGCCATGCTGGTGATCCCGGATCACTGGCGCAGCGCGCCACTGGCGGGCAATGCCGCGTTCCAGGCACGGCTGCGGCAATGGGCCGACATGGGCATCGAGATGTTCCTGCACGGCTGGTGCCACAAGGACGAAACCCCCGCGGAGCAAGGTCTGGCCGGCTTCAAGGGCAAGCACATGACCGCCGGCGAGGGTGAATTCCTCAACCTGTCCCATGCCGAGGCGCTGGCCCGCATGGCGCAGGGCAAGGCTCTGGTCGAAGACATTCTCGGCCGCCCGGTGACCGGCTTCATCGCGCCGGCCTGGCTCTATGGCCCCGGCGCGCACCAGGCCATGGCTGAGCTGGGCTTTGCCCTGGCCGAAGACCACATGAAAGTGTGGCGCCCGCAAAGCGGCGAAGTGCTGGCCAAGGGGCCGGTGATCACCTGGGCCAGCCGCAGCAAGGCGCGCATCCGCTCTTCGCTGTGGTTTTCCGCCCTGGCCCGCCAGGCGCTGCCGCTGACGCGGACGGTGCGCGTGGCGGTGCATCCCGGCGATACCACGGTGCCTGCCCTGCTGCGCTCGATCGATGCCACGCTGGCACGCTTTGCCAAGAGCCACGAACCCGCGCGCTATGCCAGTCTGACCGGCCCGACGAGCCTGTTTTGACCGCGATCACGCACCGACCCTTGCGCGTTCTGACCTTCCTGCACAGCTTCGAGCCGGGCGGGGTGGAGCGCGTGGCGCTGCGCCTGCACCGCGCCTGGCTGGCGCAGGGCGTCGATGCGCGTCTGGTGCTGGGGCGCACTCAGGGCGCGATGCGCGGCGAATGGCCGGGGCTTGCGGCCGATGTGTTCGATAGCCATGGCGTGCCCACCGCAGCGTGGGAAACGCTGTGGATGATGCTGCGCCTGCCGGGTGCGATCCGCCGCCACCGCCCCGATGTGCTGTTTTGCGCGGGCAATTCCTATACCGTGGTGGCCGTGACCATGCGGCTGCTGCTGGGCAAGCGCTGCCCGCCGATCCTGGCCAAGATCAGCAACGATCTGGCGCGGGCCGATCTGCCCGCCCCGGCGCGGCCGTTCTATCGCCAGTGGCTAAAAATCCAGGGCCGCCTGCTCGATCGCCTGGTCGGCATGGCTGCGCCGATGCGGGCCGAACTGGAAACGCTGATGCACGCGCCGCCCGAACGCGTCGCGATCATCGATGACCCCGCGCTGGACGAGGCGCAGATCGCCCACCTCGAAGCCCTGCCCCGCCCGCCGCGCGATGCGGCCGGCGGGCGCCGCTTCCTGGCGATCGGCCGGCTGGCGGCGCAAAAGAACTTTCCGCTGCTGCTGCGCGCCTTTGCCCAGATCGCGCGGGGCGATGATCGGTTGACCATCCTGGGCGAAGGATCGGCACGCAAGGGCCTGGAAGCCCTCGCCCGCAGCCTGGGCATTGCCGATCGGGTCGATCTGCCCGGCCATGTCAATCCGGTGTCCGCCGCGCTGCTTGGCGCCGATGCGCTGGTCATGTCATCCGATTATGAAGGTGTGCCCGCCGTGGTGCCCGAGGCGCTGGCCGCCGGGCTGCCGGTGGTAGCCACGACATGCAGCGTGAGCATGGGCGATCTGCTCGGCCAGGGCCGCTTTGGCCTGCTCGTGCCGGTGCGCGACGCGCCGGCGCTGGCCGCGGCGATGGATCGCATCACCAGCCTGCCGTTCGATTCGGCCGCCGCCCGCGCCCAGGCGCGCCGTTTTACTGTGGAAATTGCCGCCCAAAGCTATGTCGTTGAAATGCAGCGACTGGCCCATGGCTGATCACCCGCTGCCCGGCACGGGCGAACCCGTCGCACACGCCAACCCGCAGAAAGCGGATAGCGCGGCGACCATGTTCGCTGTAACGCCGCGCCCGGGCCTGAACGAGAAACGATGACGACACCCGCGATTCCCGAGACCGCTCCCCAAGCCAGCGGCCTGCGCAAATGGAGCGCCTATCTGGGCCCCGCCGTTTCGGTGGCGATCCTGTGCGCCGTGCTGTGGCAGCTGCGCCAGCTCAACTGGCTGATGGTGGTATCGATCATCCCGCGCTCCCCGCTGATCTGGCTGGTGCTGGCTGCCAGCTATTTCGCTGGGCCGGTGGCCGACTGGGTGATCTTCCGCAAGCTGTGGGGCATCCCGTTTTCGGGCTTGGCGCCGCTGCTCAAGAAGCTGGTCGGCAACGAACTGCTGCTGGGCTATGTCGGGGAAGTCTATTTCTACGACTGGGCGCGCCGCCATGTGAAGATGGAGGGTTCGCCCTTTGGCGCGGTGAAGGACGTGGCGATCCTTTCGGCGCTGGCCGGCAACATCATCACGATCCTGATGATGGGCATTACCTGGTATGTCAGCGGGCGGGTCGATTTCGGCCAGAACACCTGGCTGATCGTTTCGGCCATCGCCTTTGCCCTGGCGACGTCGCTGGTCATCACGTTCCTGCGCAAGGGCATTTTCAGCCTTTCGGGCCGCGCGCTGTGGTTCGTCTTCATGGTCCACTGCCTGCGCATCGCCGCCGGCATGGGCTTTACCGCCTTGTCCTGGCACCTGATCCTGCCCGAGGTGTCGATCGGCACCTGGATCCTCTTTTCCACCATCCGCCTGCTGGTGGCACGCCTTCCCTTCATCCCCAATAAGGATATCGCGTTTGCCGGCATCACGCCGCTGATCGTGGGCAAGGGAGTTCAGACTGATGTCATGATCGCGATGATATCGATGCTGATCGTTGCCACACACGTGATCCTGTTCATCGGTCTGATGCTGCTGGATCTCGTGCAGAAGGAGAAGAACGCGTGAAGAAGCTGGCCCTGCTGGCACCTGTCGCAGTCATTCCCGCCGCCCTGCTGCTGGGGGGCGCCGGCCCGCTGCCGCCGTCCACCCCCGATCTCGGCAAGGCCGAAGGGCAGTGCCGCCCTGGCGAGCATGGCCCCTCGTTCATGGTCGATATCCTGGGCCTCAAGGACCACACCGGCAAGCTCAAGCTGGAAGTCTATCCGGCCAACGACAGCGATTTCCTGGCCGATGACAACGTGCTGGTCGGCGCGGGCAAGACGTTTCGCCGCGTGGAGGTCAACACCCCGGCCGAACCCACGCCACGCCTGTGCGTGCGCCTGCCCGGCCCTGGCCAATACACCGTTTCGGTGCTGCATGACCGCGACGGCAACCGCAAGTTCAACTGGCAGCGCGACGGCATCGGCTTTTCCGGCAACCCCCGCCTGGGCTGGTCCAAGCCCAAGGCGGCCAGCGCCACCGTTTCGGCTGGAAACGGACCGACCACGTTGCGGATCGTGATGAACTACCGTAACGGTCTGATGTCGGTGGGGCCACTCAAGGGCGCGTGATGAAGCTTGTCGATGTTAGCGCATTCTACGCCCCCAAGGGCGGCGGGGTGCGCACCTATGTCGATCGCAAGCTCAAGGCAGCGGCGGCGCTGGGGCATGACATTACCGTCATCGCCCCTGGCCAGCGCGACCATGTCGAGGAGCGTGGGCCCAATGGCCGCATCCGCTGGCTGAAGAGCCAGCTGTTCCCGCTCGATTTCAACTATCGCTGGTTTTCCGACATCCCCGCCCTCTATGCCGCGCTGGACGAGGAAAAGCCCGATTTCGTCGAGGCATCGTCGCCCTGGCGCAGCGCCAGCGTGATTGCCGATTGGCCCGGCCACGCGCCGCGTGCGCTGATCATGCATGCCGATCCGCTCTCGGCCTATGCCTATCGCTGGTTCGATCCGGTGGCCACGCGGCCCACGATCGACAAGGCTTTCGAGCGCTATTGGCGGCACCTGCGCCGCCTGGACGAGCGCTATGACATGATCGTCAGCGCCAGTGCCAGCCTGTCTGACCGGCTCACTGCCGGTGGCCTGACTCGGGTGGTGACCAACCCCATGGGCGTCGATCCCGGCATTTTCTCGCCCGAATTCCGCGATCTGGCGCTGCGCAAGGGCATGCTCGAGCTGTGCGAGCTGCCAGAGGATGCCACGCTGCTGCTGGGCGTCGGGCGCTTTGCCCCGGAAAAGCGCTGGCCGATGCTGGTCGATGCCGTCACCGCCGCGGGAAACCGCCGCCCGGTGGGCATGGTGCTGGCCGGCCAGGGGCGCGAGCGCAAGGCGATCGAGCGGCGCATTGGCGGCAACCCGCATATCCGCGTGCTGGCCCCGATCACCAAGCGCCACGAACTGGCCCGCGTGATGGCCAGCACCGATGCCCTGCTGCATGGCTGCGAGGCCGAGACATTCTGCATGGTCGCCGCCGAAGCCCGGGCCAGCGGCCTGCCGCTGATCGCGCCCGACCAGGGCGGCGCGAGCGACCAGGCGCGCGCGTCGAACGGCTGGATATATGAATCCGCCAACGCCGCCGCCGCCACTGAAGCCGTGGCGCAATATGCCCTGGCGCGCGAAAGCGGGCTGGATGGCCCCCGCGCCGACCTGCCGCCGCCGCGCACGATGGACGATCATTTCCGCGAGCTGTTCGCCAGCTATGAAGCGGTGCTGGCAGGCGCGCGCCAGGCGGCTTGATCTGGCGCTTGCGCTTGGTTTGCGCAAGGTTTCCACCACCCCCAACCCCCTCCTCTGAAGAGGAGGGGGCTTTTGTTTTGGCGCTTTAACTCCCCCTCCTCTTCAGAGGAGGGGGTCGGGGGGTGGTGGAAACCAAGCGCGATACCAACGAAAAAGGGCGGCAGGTTTCCCCGCCACCCCTTTGTTTTGTGCGCTGGTGCGATCAGAAGTTGATCGTGGCGTCCAGGCCATAGGTGCGCGGCGCGTTGAAGTTGCCGTAATCACCCAGGACATTGTTGATATTGCCATTGGCCGAGGTCGAGAACGCCGGGATCGAATTCGACGGATCGCGGCGATAGACATAGGCGGTGTTGAACAGGTTGCGGCCCCACAGACCCACCGTCAGCTTCTGGCCAGTGTTCGACACCGGAATGTCGGCCAGGGCCAGGCGGCCGTTGAACACCACCGAAGCGTCGTTCTTGGTAGCATACTGGTCAAACGTCTGGGTGGCCTGCGAATAGTTGCCATCCAGGTGCAAGCGCACTTCCGTGCCATTGGTGCCAATCGGGTGGGCATAGTCGATCGAGCCCGACGCCGCGTTGCGCGGGGTGAACACCACGTAGACGTTCTGGGTGATGCCGGTGAACGGGTTCGTCACCTGCGGCAGCTTGGTGTAGGTGTAGGCGTAGGAGGCGTTCAGCGTCAGACCTTCCACCGGCTTGACCGTCAGATCGGCTTCGATGCCGCGGATCTTGGTCACGCCAGGAACGTTGACCGTTTCCAGCACGTTGACGTTGGACGAGCCCGACACGTAGATCGCGTTGAAGTCAACCTGGCTGTTCTTGCGGTCCATGATGTAGCCGGCAATGTTGAACCGGGCACGATGATCCCAGAAGTCGCTCTTGAGGCCGACTTCATAGGACTTCACGTTTTCCGGATCGAACCCGCGATACGTGGGCGAGCGCGAGGATGCACCGCCAGCGCGATAGCCGGTGGCATACTTGGCATAGACATGCAGGCCATCGTTCACGTCATAGGCGATGGTCGCCATCGGGTTGAACTTGTTCCAGGTCTTGTCCAGCGTGTTGCCGTTGGCGGCATTGCGGAACGTGACCAGCGTGCCCTTCTTTTCGTCGTGGGTGTAGCGGCCGCCCACGGTGATGTGCAGTGCCTCGGTCGGGTTAACGGTTGCCTGGGCATAGCCAGCCAGGCTCTTGGAATTGGCCACCGACGCGCGGTCGATCGACGCGAACGGATTTTGCAGCGCGGCGGTGTTGATGGTGTAGCCGGTGCCGTCAGCATTCCAGATGTTGGAGTTGGGCGTGGCGGCGTTATCCGACACGTGCTCGTTGAAGTAGAACACGCCGGCGACATAATCGACGATGCCGACCGAGCCGACAGCCTGGAGTTCCTGGCTGAACTGGTGCTGCCACAGGTTGGCCAGCGAATAGCGGCTGAACGGTGCGTTGGCGGCATAGACCGGCACACGGTGCGCACCGCCCGAGTTGTCCCACTGTTCGCTGGTCACGCCGCGCCATGCGGTGATCGAGCGCAGTTCGAGTTCGGGCGCGACCTTCCACTTCAGGGTGTTGGTAAAGCCGTGGGTGCGGTCGATGCTGGGCTGCTGCGGCACGCCGATGTCGGCCACCTTCATGCGCGTCTGGCCGTTGACGACGACCAGGCCAGGCAGCGCCTTGACGGTGCCGGTCAGCGCGGTGAACTTGGTGCCCGGGGTGTTGCAGGCCTGGGTCACGGGGCCAGCGACGCACTTGTTGGGGTTGTAGTTCAGCAGCTGGCTGTAGAACGGCGAGTTGCTGTCCCAGCCGTTGTCATAGCTGAAATCGTTGGTGATATCGCTCGTGGGCTTCCAGCGCACGGCGATGCGGCCACCGCGACGGTCGAAGTAGTTCCAGCCGGTCTGGCCTGCGAGCGGGTTCTTAACCGTGGCGCCCTGGTACTGGGCGACGCCATCGAGCTTGACCGAGAAGTTGTGGTATTCGGGCAGGTCGAGGTGGATTTCGCCGTTGTACGAACCATAGTTGCCAAAGCCACCGCTGATGCGGCCGCCGAACTGGCCCGAGGGCGCCTTGGACACGAGGCTGAGCGCGCCACCTTCGGTGTTGCGGCCGAACAGGGTGCCCTGCGGGCCCTTGAGCACTTCGACGCGTTCCATGTCGAACAGCGCGGCGTTGAGGCCATGCTGGCGGCCCATGTAGACGCCATCGATATAGACGCCCACGCCCTGCTCGCGCGCCGGCTGGTTGGCGTCGAGCGGCACGATGCCGCGAATACCGATGGTCAGCGCGGTCTGGCGCGCTTCGAAGGTGGCGACGCGCAGCGACGGCACCGCGCCATCGGCGAGGTCGAGCAGGCTCTGGACGTGGCGGTCCTTGATCGTTTCAGCCGAAACGACGTTGATCGAGATCGGCGTCTTCTGAAGGTTGGTTTCGCGCTTGGTGGCGGTGACCACGATTTCGGTCAGGCCCTTTTCCCCCGCAGAAGCATCGCTTGCCGGTGCTTCTGCCGCAGCATCGGCAGCCGGTGCAGTCTCGGCCGCGAAAGCCGGCATGGCGTTCAGCGCAAGCGCGCCCGCCCCGGCCAGAAGGCCGGCACGAACAGTGTTCTTCAACATCGGATTTCCCTCACTGGTGAGGCTCAAACGCCCCTTCGCGCCACCCCCTAGGTGGGCATGGCTGCACTTTTGTGACGCGCGCATGTCAGGAATTGTCACATTTGACCGAAACCTGACATTTTCTGCAGCAAAATCGGCGGATTACCGCGATTTCCTGCAGTTCATGGCAAAATGTGTCCGCACAAAAAAAGCCCCGCTCCGGGCAAACCGAAGCGGGGCCGATCAGGCGAATCGCGCGGGGGCACATGGCCCCCCTCGCGCAGGGTGGATCAGAAGCCGGCCTTGAGCGTCACGAAGACCTGGCGCGGCGCACCGGCCAGCAGGGTCTGGTTGTCGCCCGAGAAGCCAAAGCCGTTGGAACCGATCGTGGCAATGTAGCTCTTGTCGAACAGGTTGGTGCCATTGACCTGGATTTCCAGCGGCGTGCGCTGGCCCACGTCGATGCGATAGCCCAGCGTGGCATCGACCAGGGCGCGGCCCGGCACCGACTGGTCGTTGAGGTAGGTGAAATAGCGCTTGGACATATAGTTGACCGCAACGCGCCCGAAGAACGAATTGCTGTCATACGAGATTTCGCCGCGCGCCAGGTGCTTGGGCGTATCGACCACGGTCTTGCCGGCGGTGAGCGCCGTACCGTTGGCAGTCACCACGTTGTCGCGATAGGTGTTGTTGTTGTAGCTATACGAAGCGAACAGCGCGAAGCCGTAGGGCAGCTTGTAGTTGACCACCGCTTCCAGGCCATAGGCGCGCACGTTGCCCACGTTCTGCACCAGGTTGGCCGCCCCGACGATGCCGACCGAGGTGGGGATCGTCAGCAGGCGATTGCGGAAGTTGACGAGGTAACCGCCGAGCACGGCGTTGAGCGGCCCGTTGTTGACGCGCAGGCCGCCTTCATAGGTATCAGACTGTTCGGGCTTGAGACCATTGGCGGCGATCTGGTTGAAGCCGGCCTGGGTGGTGGAGAACGGGCTGGAGGTGGCGTCAGCCGTGAAGGCGCGCGTCACCTGGGTGAAGCCGGCAAAGACTTCGGCGCCGCCACCCAGCTTGTAGGTCAGGCCCGCGTGCGGCTGGAACCAGTCGCGCGCTTCGAGGCGGCCCACCGCTAGGTTGCTCTGCGCCGCCAGCTTGGACGCGCGATTGATCACGTCAAAGCCCTTCCAGCCGAGATTGATCTTGAGCGCGCCCAGATCGATATCGTCCATCACGTAGTACTGCACCGTGGTGGTGTTGTACGCCATGTACCACTGCGTGGCGAACGGATCGGTCAGGAAGTGGTGGAAGTCGATGCCGGGAACGGTGCGGCTGGTCAGCCCATAAAACCGGCGTGCCTGGTTGAAATCGTTGTTTTCGGCCCAGCCACCCACGGTGAGCTTGTTCTTGTTCAGATCGACCACGAAATCGCCGAACACGCCTTCGCGCTTGATGTCGTATTCGGTGGTGCGCACCGACATCGGCACGCCGCTGGGGCTGGCGAGATAGGGCGTGCCCCACAGGCCCTGGCCGCGGTTGTGGTGGTAGTAGGACTTGATGTTGAACGAGATCGTATCGTTCAGCGGGCCGCTGGCGCCAAAGGCATAGACCCAGTCACGGCGCAGGCCGGCCGCGTCGTAATAGGCATCGTCGGCGTTGATCATGTTGTCGGGATAGGTGGTGCCGGCGGCCGGGTTGGTCGGCTTGACGCCGGTATAGCCGGTGTTGGCGCCCACATCGGCGGCGAGCACGGCCGTGGCATACTGGTGCGGGCCGAAGTTGTCCCAGTTGTAGCCATGGCGCGCGATCAGCGCGAGCGAGAGATCCTGATAGTCCTGCTCGACGCGGTCGGAATAGCTGTACCAGCCTTCCAGGTTGATGCGGCCGGCAGGCGCAATGAACTTGAAGTTGGTCATCAGCGTGCGCTGCTGGCCATCACCCTTCCACTTGTTGCCGTTCTGGTACTGCAAAGAGCCGAACGCACGCACGCCATCGGGGGTGCCCACGGCCAGGCGGCCAAACCCGCGCCAGGTTTCCGACGAACCATAGGAACCGCTGGCATCGATGGCGACGTGGTGATCACGCAGCAGTTCGGCCGGATCGATCGACTTGAATTCCAGCGTGCCGCCCAGGTTGCTGGTCGACTGCGTGTCGATCGCGCCCGAACCCTGGCTGACGGCGGTGACGCCGATGTTTTCCGGGCTGATCGCGCGGCTGACATGCAGGCCGTTGTTGTTGCCATAGCTCATGTTGCCGAGCGGGATGCCGTCGAGCGTGAAGCCCAGCTGGTTCTGGTTGAAACCGCGAATGGTGACGCGGGTGGACCATTCATAGTTGCCGAACGCGTCAGCCGACTGGAAGTTGACGCTGGGCAGCTTTTCAATGGCCTTGAGCGGGCTGGTGCCCGAGGCCAGGATCGCCAGATCGGCGGCCTTGATTTCCTGCGTCTGGCGGGTTTGACCAGTGCCCAGCACGACGATTTCCGGGCCATTGGCGGCGGCATCGGGCGCGGATTCAGGCGCGGGCGCAGCGGCATCGGCCGCAAAGGCGGGGCAGGAGAAAAGCACGGCGCAGCCGGCAAGCAGGGCAGAAACGCGACGCATGGTAATCCCTCATGGATTTTGCCCCCGTGCAAAAGGGGGAATGGTGCGACGCGCCGGCTAGCCCCGTGCGGTTTCAGATTGATGCCGTTTTGATGACAGTTTGGCGGCACTAGGCCGGATTATGCGTCACCAAACCGTCATGGATGGCGCCGGCCTGCCGGGCGCAGTCAAGCGCCAGCAGCCGTTCCAGCAGCCAGCTGCGCGCCGGCCCGGCCGGGCTGTCACGCCGCCATTGCGCGTGGATCGGATAGGTGATGCAGTCGCCTTCCGGCATGGCCAGGTGGACCAGGCGGCCACTGGCCAGGTCATCGGCCACGACATGGCGGGGCATGTTGCCCCAGCCGATGCCCTGGCGCAGCAGGGCGTGCTTGGCGCCCAGATCGCCCAGCCGCCAGGTGCGCGCCGCCAGGACCGAGAAATCGCGTCCCTGGGTCAGCGCGGAACGATCGGTGAGGACGAGCTGGAGATATTGCCGCCCCGCGCCCGGCGCCACCGCGCTCATCCTTGCCAGCGCATGGCCGGGAGCGGCCACCGGCACCAGCTCGACCGCGCCGATGGCGATGCGATCGAGTGCGGGATCATCGACCAGCACCGCGCCGGTGATCGCCAGGTCTGCCTGACCATCGAGCAGTTGCCCGGGCACGGCCCCGAGTGCCTCGACGTGCAGGCGCAGATCGACGGTGGGGAACGCCACCAGGAATTCCTGCAACAGATGGGCCAAGGCCTCGGTCGGGAACATGACGTCCACCGCCAGGGTCAATTCGGCCTCGAGCCCCTGGTTGTGCCCGCGTACGCGGGCCATCAGCGCATCGACATCGTCGGCCACGGCGCGCGCGCTGGCCAGCACGGCCCGGCCGGCATCGGTCAGCTGCGGCTTGCGCGATCCCTCGCGGTCGAACAACACGACGCCCAGCTGCGCCTCGAGATTGGCAATGCCATAGCTGACTACCGAGATTGCCCGGCCCAGCCGGCGCGCGGCGCCGTTGAACGTCCCCTCATCGACCACCGCCAGAAAGATGCGGATCTGGTCAATGCTGGGCTGGCCCACATCCATGCCGCGCTACTCCATTCAACGAAACTGAACATTCTTATCCGAAATATGGGGATTTTAGAAAAGGACAAAAGCCGCCAGACAGCACGCGACGCATTCCACCACCGCTTTTGCCCCAGAAGGATTCGATCCCATGACCAACCGCACTGCCGATCCCCGCGTACTGCCCCTGATCGTGGACCGCTGGTCGCCGCGCGCGTTTGACGGCGCCGCCGTTCCGGCTGAAGACCTTGCGGTGATCTTCGAGGCAGCGGGCCTGGCGCCTTCGGCATTCAACTATCAGCCCTGGCGGTTTCTCTATGCCGTGCCCGGCGATGCCAACTGGGCCGCGTTCCTCGACATCCTGATCCCGTTCAACCAGGGCTGGGCCAAGGATGCCGGCGCACTGGTGTTCATCGTGTCGGACGAATCGATGCGCAAGGACGATGGTACCGCCAATCCCAACCACAGCCACAGCTTTGACGCTGGCGCGGCCTGGGCCATGCTGGCGTTGCAGGCCACCGCGCTGGGCTATCACACCCATGGCATGACCGGGATCGATTTTGCCAAGGCACGCGACGTGCTGGGCGTGCCCGAAGGCTGGCGCGTGGAAGCGGCCGTGGCCATCGGCCGTCAGGATAGCCCGGAAAAGCTGCCCGATTTCCTCAAGGAACGCGAAGCGCCGAGCGGGCGCAAGCCGGTGGCCGAAGTGGCCGTTGCCGGAACCTTCGCCAGCCTGCCCGCCTGATACGCCAAGGCGAAACGGTTCCCGCTGTCGCAACGGCCAGTGGGATGTAGAGCACATTTCGTCGCATTGGCCGGGGCGCGCCCTTGGCAGCGGCGGGAACCGACGCCACGTTGGCCCCCATAGCATAACGCAATTGTTTGTTTCGGGGTCTCGCAATCATGACATTTGGCAGGCGCCAGTTCCTTGGCGCACTTGCCGGATCGGCGGCCTCGGCGCTGTTTCCGCGCGCGGCGGCAGAAGCGATTGCGCCTATCCAGGGTTCGAACGGTGCCTGGGCACCCGGCCTTGGCCCCGGCGCAGCCACGCTTCCTCCCCCCTCGCCCGCGGCAGACAGCCCGGCTCTGCTGACCCGCGCTCTTGGTGCACTGCGCGAACATGGCAACCATGTTGCCGCGCAAGACGTAATCGGCATCGTCGATTTCTCCGCCCCCTCGCGGGAGGCGCGCTTCCAACTGGTCGATGTGGCCAGCGGCCGGGTCTTGTCCTCCCACCTCGTGGCCCATGGCCGGGGTTCCGATCCGGCCAACAAAGGCTGGGTGGAACGGCTTTCGAACGAATACGGTTCGGAAGCATCGTGCAGCGGCAGCTTCCTGACCGGCGACACCTATTACGGGCGGCATGGTCGTTCGCGCCGGCTGATCGGCCTCGATCCGGAAAACAATCTCGCGCAGATGCGCGGCATCGTGATCCACGCCGCCAGCTATGTTGGCCCCGACATTGCCAACATGCAGGGCCGAGTCGGCCGCAGCCAGGGCTGCTTTGCCGTGTCGAACACCGATATCGATCGTGTGCTGGGGCTGCTCGGCCCTGGCCGGCTGCTCTACGCCGCGCGCTGAGCCAGCGCGTGGCGGTGCCGCGAATTGCCGCCTGCGCCACGACCAGAACAACCCACCAAAACGCGGCACACGCGCATCGGTTCCCATGATCACCCGAAAGGGCTCTAACGTGGGTTAATGCTTGCCTCGCAAGCCTTTCTGTGATCCCGACAGACATTCTCCCGCGGGTTGCTGCTACTTGTCACAAAGTGTCGCAGGGCGTTGCCAAATCGGCTTTCGTCCACTTTGGCCGACAAGGCTGTGCTACGCGGCCCTGCGAATCATACATGTCGGTGAAATAATGTTGCACAGTCTTCCGGTTGCTCCCTCCTTCCGGTTCCCGGCCCTTCGCCTGGCGGCCACACGCGCGCTCACGCCCCTCGCCCTGGCTGCCTTGCCCCTGGGTGCCACGCTGATGCTGGGTGGTTGCGGCAAGGGCCAGGAAGGCCCGCCCAAGCAAGACGCGCAGGTTGGCTATATCGTGGCCACGCCCACGGCCGTGCCGGTGTTCACCGAACTGTCCGGCCGCACCGTGGCCAGCCAGATCGCCGAGGTGCGCCCGCAGGTGACCGGCATCATCATGGACCGCCTGTTCACCGAAGGCAGCATGGTGCGCGCCGGCCAGCCGCTCTACCAGATCGACTCCCGCAGCTATGCCGCCACGGCAAGCCAGGCCGCCGGCAACCTCGCTGCCACCCGCGCGACGGTGGAATCGCTGCGCCTCAAGGCCGAACGCTATAAAGTGCTGGCTGACCAGGGCGGCATTTCCCGCCAGGACGCCGCCGATGCCCTGGCTGCCTACAACCAGGCGCGCGGCCAGGTCATGGCCTATCAAGGCGCGTTGCAGGCCGCCAAGGTCAACCTGGGCTTTACCCGCATTCTCGCGCCGATCAGCGGCCGCATCGGTGTGTCCAGCGTGACCAAGGGCGCGCTCGTCACCTCCAGCCAGACCGATGCGCTGGCCAAGATTCAAAAGCTGGACCCGATGTGGGTCAACATCCAGCAATCGAGCAACGATTACATGGCGCTGCGCCGCGCGCTGCAGTCGGGCAAGCTGTCGGCCGATGGATCGGCCCCGGTCAAGGTGATCCTGGCCGATGGAACCGAGTGGCCGGTGGAAGGCCGCCTCAACTTTGCCGACGTCGATGTCAACAGCCAGACCGGCACGGTGATTCTGCGCGTGACGGTGCCCAATCCCAAGGGTGACCTGCTGCCCGGCCTTTTCGTCAAGGCGCGGCTGGTCCAGGGCATCGTGCCCAACGGCATTCTGGTGCCGCAGGGCGCGGTCAGCCGCACCCCGCGTGGCACGGCCACGGTTCTGGTGATCAACGCCAAGGGCCAGGCGGAAACCCGCGACGTGACCGCCGAAACGCCGGTGGGGAACAACTGGCTGGTGACCAGCGGCCTGGCCGCCGGTGACAAGGTGATCACCGAAGGGCTGATCAAGGCCAAGCCAGGCGCCAAGGTCAAGGGCACGCCTGCGACGGCTCCTGCCGCTGCGCCTGCTGCTGATGCCACCCCCGCCCCGGCCAGCGCGGGGGCAAAGTAACGCTCCATGCTGTCGCGCTTCTTTGCCAATCGCCCGATCTTTGCCTGGGTCATCGCTATTGTGGTGATGGCTGCGGGCGCCTTTTCCATCACCACCATGGGGGTGGAACAATACCCCGACATTGCCCCGCCAACCGTTTCGATCAGCGCCACCTACAACGGGGCTGATGCGCAGGCGGTGGAAAACAGCGTGACGCAGGTGCTTGAGCAGCAGCTCAAGGGCATCGACGGCATGCTCTATTTCACCTCGACCAGCAGCAATGGCTCGGCCAACATCACCACCACGTTCGAGAAGGGCACCAACCCCGATACGGCGCAGGTGCAGGTGCAGAACGCCATTTCGCGCGCGACCAGCCGCCTGCCCACCGTGGTGCAGCAGCAGGGCGTGACGGTGACCAAGGCGCAGAATGACCAGCTCTTGGTCATGGCGCTTTATGACACCACCGGCCGCAGCACCAATGCCGACATCGCCGACTATCTGACCACGCGCATCCAGGACCCGCTCTCGCGCGTCGAAGGCGTGGGCTCGGCCGACGTCTATGGTTCGTCCTATGCCATGCGCATCTGGCTCGATCCGGCCAAGCTTGCCGCGGTCAACCTGATGCCGTCCGACGTGAACGCCGCGCTGACCGCGCAGAACACCCAGGTCGCCGCCGGCGAAGTGGGCGCCCTGCCCGCGCCGCAAGGCCAGCGCCTCGATGCCACGGTCACCGCGCGTTCTCGCCTGCAGACGGTGGATGATTTCAAGAAGGTCATTCTCAAGACCAGCGCCGATGGCGGTGAAGTGCGCCTGTCCGATGTGGCGCGCGTGGAGATGGGCCAGGAAAGCTATTCCTCGATCAACACGCTCAACGGCAGTGCGGCCACCGGTATCGCGGTCAGCCTTGCCTCGGGCGCGAACGCGATGAAGACGGCGCAGCTGGTCAAGGCCAAGATCGACGAGCTGGCCAAGTCTATGCCCGAAGGCTACCAGATCTCGTATCCGCGCGATTCCAGCACCTTCGTCAAGATCTCGATCGAGGAAGTGGTCAAGGCCCTGCTCGAAGCGATCGCGCTGGTCGTGGTGGTGATGTTCCTGTTCCTGCAGAACTGGCGCGCCACGCTGATCCCGGCGATCGCGGTTCCGGTGGTGCTGCTCGGCACCTTCGGCATCCTGGCGCTGCTGGGCTATACCATCAATACGCTGACCATGTTCGGCCTGGTGCTGGCCATCGGCCTGCTGGTCGACGATGCCATCGTCGTGGTCGAAAACGTCGAGCGCGTGATGCACGAGGAGCATCTTTCGCCGCTCGATGCCACGGTCAAGTCGATGGGCGAGATCACTTCGGCGCTGATCGGCATCACCCTGGTGCTGACCGCCGTGTTCATCCCCATGGCCTTCTTTGGCGGATCGACTGGTGCGATCTATCGCCAGTTCTCGATTACCATCGTTTCGGCGATGGGGCTTTCCGTGCTGGTCGCTTTGATCCTGACCCCGGCACTGTGCGCCACGCTGCTCAAGGCGGAGGAAAAGCCGCACGGCCGCTTCTTCACCGGCTTCAACCGTCGCTATGACCGGTTGCAGGAAGGCTATCAGAACCGTCTGGGCGGGATCGTGGGCCGCCCCTTGCCGTGGATGCTCGCCTTCGTGGCGATCATCGGCGCGATGGTGTTCCTCTATACCCGCCTGCCCACCAGCTTCCTGCCCGATGAGGACCAGGGCCAGTTGATGATGAGCTATACCCTGCCGGTCGGCTCCACCATGGAGCAGACCCAGGCCGTGGCCAAGCAGGCACAGGATATTATCCAGCAGACCGAAGGCAACAATATCCGCGCGGTGTTCATCATCGCCGGGCGTGGCCAGGGTGGCTCAGGCCAGAATACCGGCCAGGGCTTCATCCTGCTCAAGGACTGGGACGAGCGCGCCGGCAGCGACAACAGCGCTGCGGGCATTTCCGCCCGCCTCAACAAGCTGTTCGCCCAGAAGCTAGGCAACAAGGCGCAGATCTTCGTGCTGTCGCCGCCGGCCATTCGCGGCTTGGGCAATTCGGCCGGGTTTGACATGTATCTGCAGGACAGCGCCGGCCAGGGCCGCACCGCGCTGACCGCCGCACGCAAGCAGCTGGTCGATGATGCCAATGGCAGTGGCCGCGTCGCGCAAGCCCGCCTGCAGGGCCTGGAAGATACGCCGCAGCTCAATGTGGCGCTCAACGACGAGGCGATCACCGCCTTCCAGATCGCGCCGGCAGACGTGAACTCCACGCTGTCGACCGCCTGGGGCGGCACCTATGTCAACGACTTCGTCGACCGTGGCCGCGTGAAGAAGGTCTTCGTCCAGGGCGATGCGCCCTATCGCAGCAAGCCGCAGGACCTGGGCCAGTGGTATGTGCGCGGCTCTGACGGGCAGATGGCGCCGTTTGCCGCCTTTGCCCAGACCAACTGGACCGTCGGCGCCCCGGTGCTGCCGCGCTTCAACGGCATCGCGGCGCAGGAAGTGGTGGGCAATCCGGCCAATGGCATCAGTTCGGGCCAGGCCATGCAGACCATGGAAGACCTCGCCGGCAAGCTCAATGGCGGCTACAGCGTGGCGTGGGCGGGCCTGTCGTATCAGGAACGCGCCGCCAGCAGCCAGACCGGCCTGCTCTATGGCGCGTCGATCTTCTTCATCTTCCTGTGCCTGGCGGCGCTTTATGAAAGCTGGTCGGTGCCGGTATCGGTGCTGCTGGTCATTCCGCTCGGCGTGATCGGCGCCGTGCTCGCCGTGACGCTGCGCGGGTTCAACAACGACATCTATTTCCAGGTGGCGCTGCTCACCACCATCGGGCTTTCGGCCAAGAACGCGATCCTGATCGTGGAATTTGCCGAGGCGGCGCTGCATCGCGGTGTTGCCCCTATGGAAGCCGCACTGGAAGCGGCGCGGCTGCGCTTCCGCCCGATCATCATGACGTCGGTGGCGTTCATCGCCGGTGTCATTCCGCTCGCGGTGGCGAGCGGGGCCGGCGCCAACGGCCGCCGCGCGATCGGCACCGGTGTGCTGGGCGGGATGCTGTCGGCCACGCTGCTGGCGATCTTCCTGGTGCCGCTGTTCTTCGTGCTGGTGAAGCGCGTCTTCGCTCGCGGCAAGAACGGCAAGGACACGCCCCCGGCCGATAGCCACGCCATGGACAAGGAGCCGCAGGCATGACCGCGCCCATCGTGAAAACCGCCCGGGCCGCGCTGTGCGGCGCGGCCGTGATGGCGCTTGGCGCCTGCAACCTGGCGCCGAAGTATGTGCGCCCCGAACTGCCGGTGGCGCCCAACCTGCCGCAGGGCGCCAGCTATCCGACGCTGGCCGATGGCGCCGGCGGCGTCGATGCGATCGGCTGGCAGGCGTTCTTCACCGACCAGCAGTTGCGCGACACGATTGCCCTGGCGCTGTCGAGCAACCGCGACCTGCGCAGCGCGGTAGCTGCCGTGGCGCAGGCGCGCGCGACCTATCGCGTGGACCGTGCCGCGCTGGTGCCCACGGTCACTGCCGGCCCCAGCGCCTCGATCTCGCGCAACAGCACGATCCGCAGCGAAACCTACGAGGTGAGCGGCAACGTTTCGGCCTATCAGGTCGATCTGTTCGGCAAGCTGCGCAACACCAGCAAGGCCGCGTTCGAGGCCTATCTGGCCAGCGACGAAGGGCGCAAGGCCACCCAGATCACCGTGGTTTCGGAAACCGCCACGGCCTGGCTGACCCTGGCCGCCGATCGCGACGCGCTCGCCGTGGCCCAGGCCACGTTCGCCTCGCGCAGCAAGACCCTGCAGTTGACCCAGCAACTGGAAGCCAATGGCGTGGGCACCAAGCTGGCCATAGCCCAGGCGCAGACCGCGCTGGACACCGCGCGCGCCGATGTGGCGGACTATACCACCTATGTGGCGCAGGATCGCAACGCACTGGAACTGCTGGTGGGCGCGCCGGTGCCCGAAACGCTGTTGCCCAAGACCCTGGGTGACGGGCGCCAGACCCTGGCGAGCCTGCCAGTGGGCCTGGGTTCTGACGTGCTGCTGCGCCGGCCAGACGTGCTTCAGGCAGAGCATACCCTGAAAGCCGCCAACGCGCGCATCGGCGCCGCCCGGGCGGCGTTCTTCCCGTCGATCTCGCTGACCGGCCTGCTTGGCCTCGCCAGTTCCAGCCTGTCGGGGCTGTTCAACGGCGGCACATTTGCCTGGTCGGCCAGCGGCAGCGCCACGCAGACGCTGTTCGATGGCGGCGCCAATGCCGGCAACCTCGCCTATGCCAAGGCGAGCCGCGATGCGGCGGTGGCGGCCTATGAAAAGTCGATCCAGACCGCGTTTCGCGAAGTGGCCGATGCCCTGGCCCGGCGCGGCACGATCGATGACAAGGTCGCTGCGCAGGAAAGCAATCTTGCCAACGCCGAAAAGGCGGCGCGCATCACCCAGTCGCTCTATCAGAACGGCATCAACACGTTCCTGGAACCGCTCGACGCCGAACGTACCGCCTACACGGCGCGGCAGGCGCTGGTCACCGCGCGGCTGGCGCGGGCGACCAACATGGTTACGCTGTATGAAGTGCTCGGCGGCGGGCTGACGCCCTGATCGGGGCGCCGATCGGTCCGTAACGGTCGGGTTGTGGCTGCATCGATCCTTGCCGCAGCGCAGCAGGACAGGAACACTAAGGGCATCGGGACAAGGCCGCGCGCGGCCGTTCCGGTGCCCTGCTGTTTTCCGGCCCAAGGACGCTGCCTGCGATGTCGCTCTCATCCGCTTCCCCTGCCCCGCTTGCCGCGGACCTGCCGGCCAGCATGTCGGCAGCGCGGCGGCCCTTGCGCGTGGCGCTACTCAACGTGAAGTACAGCCCCAACCTGGGCGATGGGCTGCTGGCCGAATGCCTTGAGCGCGAACTGGCCCATGCGCTGGGCGGGGCCGATGTCTATTCGATCGACATTGCCGGGCGCCATGGCTGGTCGGCCGCATCGGCGAGGCGGCGGCGGCGCATGCTGGCCGTGCTCGAGGCGGTGCCGCCGGCGCTGCGCCGCGTGATGGCTGGCGTTGCACTGATGGCGTTGAGCCGGCTGGCGCTGCGCCGGCATGTCGCCCGCGCCCTGGACGGGGCCGATGCCGTAGTGATCGGTGGCGGCAACCTGTTGACCGATGCCGATCTCAATTTCCCGATCAAACTGCGCAGCGCCGCCGCAGAGGTTTCCCGGCGTGGGTTGCCGCTGGCGGTCCATGCCGTGGGCGCCAGTGCGCACTGGTCGCCGCGCGGGCGGGCGCTGTTTGCCCGCGCATTGGCCCGCCGCCCGCTGGCGCATGCCGCCGTTCGCGATGAAGCCAGCCGCCTGGCCTGGGCTGGCCAGTTGGAAACCCGTGGCGCCGTGGCGGCAGAGGTGGTGGGTGATCCTGGCCTGCTCGCCAGCCTGCACTATCCGCGCGGGCCATCTGCCCCTGCCGAGGCAGCCCCGGCCACCGGCGCCCCGCGCGAACGCCGCGTGGGGCTGTGCATCACCGATCCACTGGCGCTGCGCTATCACGTGGGGCAGCATCACGGCGCAGCGGCGCAGGCTGCTGGCGCCTTGCACGATGCGGCGGTGATCGACTGGTACGGCGCGCTCGCCACCGCCCTGGCGCAGCAGGGGCTGCACGTGATCCTGTTCACCAACGGCAGCCCGGAAGACCGCGCCTGCCTTGCCCGCAACGCGCCGCGCTGGACAGCCGAACGCGCTGCCGCAGATTGGCGCGGCGGTGTGCCGCGCCAGGGCCATGGGCGTGTCAGCATGGCCGCGCCTTTTGCCGCGCCGGCCGATCTGGCGGGGTTCGTTGCCGGGTGCGATCTGGTCATCGCCCACCGCATGCATGCCTGCATCGCCGCCCATTCGTTTGCCGTGCCCACCATCGGGCTGACCTGGGATGACAAGCTCGCCAGCTTCTTTGCCCTGGCCGGGCGTGCCGCCTATGCCGTCGATGGCCCGGCGATGACGGCGGCCGCGATGGTCAACCTCGTGCACGCAGCCCTGGCCGAAGGGGTGGACCGCGCGGCGCTCGCCAGCCTGATCAGCCGCACCCGCGCCGATGTGGCACGGCTGGCCCGGCGCCTGGCCCATGCAGCGCAGCCTCGCCTTGCCAAGGGCCCAGCGCCGCACCCGCGCGCAACGGCAAGTGCCAGTGCAGTGGTGCCAGCCTGATGCGCGGGACGACGATCGATCGTATCGTGGTGATCAACGATCTGGCGCGGCCGATGGGCGGCGCCAGTGCGCTGGCGCTGTCCTCTGCCCACGCGTTCCGCGCGCTGGGGCATGACGTGACGCTACTGGTTGGCGATGCCGGCGACGATGGCTGCCTGGCGGCAGCGGGCATCGCATGTGTTGCGCTGGGCCAGGGACGGCTGCTTTCCCGCCCCCGGATGGAAGCGGCGCTGGCCGCCTTGTGGAACCGCCGCGCGGCGCAGATGGTCGCGCGCTGGATCGCGCAGCATGATACGCCGCGCACGGTCTATCACCTGCACGGCTGGCTGCAGATCCTGTCCCCGGCCGTGTTCCATGCGCTCGCCCCGGTGCGCGATCGACTGGTCATTTCCGCGCATGATTTCTTCCTCGCCTGCCCCAACGGGGCCTTCGCCGATCTGCGCACCGGGCAGCCCTGCCCGCTGGTGCCGCTGTCGCGCGCCTGCATCACCGCCAATTGCGACCGCCACAGCCGCAGCCACAAGCTGTTGCGGGTGCTGCGCCATGCGATCCAGACGCGGGTGTTTGATCCTGCGCATGCGCCGCCGGTGCTGGCGATCCATGCCGCCATGGCGCCGCTGCTGATGCGCGCCGGCATTCCCGCGCAGGCGATCCACGCCCTGCCCAACCCGGTGGTGCCATGGTCGGCCACGCGCATCGCTGCCGAAACCAACCGCGAAGTGCTGTTCGTTGGCCGGCTGGAGGAAACCAAGGGGCCAGACCTGGCCGCCGCCGCCGCCCGCGCCGCCGGAGTGCCGTTGCGCCTGGTGGGTAGCGGCGCGCTGGAAGCAACGCTGCGCGCCCGCCATCCTGAGGCGCGCTTCAGCGGGCGCCTATCCCCGGCAGAGATCGCCCGCGTGGCGCAGCGCGCGCGGCTGCTGGTGATGCCCAGCCGCTATCCCGAACCCTATGGACTGGTGGCGATGGAGGCGGCGCGCTCGGGCATTCCGGTGATCCTGCCGCCCACCGCGCTGCTGGCGGGCGATCTGGTGCGCCATGGCGCGGGCCTGGCAATCGACCCGCGCGACACATCAGGCTTTGCCGCGCAACTGGCGGCATTGGCGCAAGACCATGCCCGCATCCGCACGATGAGCGAGGCGGCCTTTGCCCTGCCCGATGATCTGGCGCTATCGCCCGATGCCTGGGTTGCGCGGCTGCTCGATTTCTATGCCGCACGGCTCGCCGCCCGGTCCGTGGCAGAACACGCACAGGCGCAGGGTCAGCCGTGCGACGAGCGGCGCCAGCGTGCCGCCGACGGGCCAGACGCATCGCCACCATCAGCCGGTTGGCCCGGCCTTGGCCGCACTGGCCGCACCCGGCCATTGAGCACGGCCGAACTGGCCAACGGCGCACGCCGTTCGAGATCGCGCAGCAGCGAATAGGGATGGCTGCGCGCCAGGTTGCGCCAGTGCTGGATCTTGACGGACAGCAGCACCACCGCCAGCGCCGCGACCGACACCGCCCAGCGCCACACCTGCATCTGCCCAGATTGCGCGGCAGCCAGGAATTCGGCCACGCTCATCCACACCGCCTGCGCGCCGAGCAATTCCGGACTCGGCTGGTCCGGCACGGCCAGAAGGATCAGCAGCCCTAAAACATAGGCCATGATCGCCGTACTCTCGGCCGATGCCCAGCCGGTGACATAGCCGGCGGTCATCAGCGTGGCCATGGCGAGCGCCAAGGCGCGGCCAAGGCGGACGAGTTGCACAGGAGCAAAGCGGGCAAGCAGGTGGTTCACCCTGCCATGGGTGGCACAGCAGCCCTCAACGAATGCTTGCGCACGATCGTTAATGCCCAGGCATATGCGCTACGCACAACGCCTGAGGAAGACTATCCCGGCTTTGGCAGCAATCTGCCCCACGCCTTCGGCATACCAGACCGCTGAATCGCTTGGATTTGACCGGATCGCTTGATCGTCAACGCGCAGTTTCAGCCACCATGTCGGGCCAAGTGGCTCGGCAATGGGGGCGATTGCTGCCGCGAGGGACGCGCCCCGGTGATACCAGACAGCCATGGCGATGGTGGCAGGAGGCATGGTGCAACAGCAGCGACAGGGGGGTGGCGCGCTGGCGCGTGGGACGGCGGCTGGTTGGAGGCACCGGGCGCGCTGGGCACGAATGGCAGCGCGGTGGGGTGCGCTCGCCGGGGCGCTGTCGTGGCCGATGCTCGCCGCGGGGCAAAGCGCGCCAGAGCGCCGCGCCGGCCCCGAAACCGTGGAGAACCGCATTCGGCCGGGCATGGAGGGCACCGGGCTCATGGCCGGATCGCTGCGAATCCTGCCCACGGTGGCGTTCGGCGTAGTGGCGACGGACGATCTCTATGCCCGCCGCGTGCCACGCGTGGCCGATGTCGGGGCCAACCTGGCCCCGGCCGTCACCGTGCAATCGCAATGGAACCGCCATTCCCTCACGCTGCGTGCCGATGGTCTGTTCGAACGCTATACCCGCCACGGCGCCGAAGGCACCGATCGCTATGGCGCCGGCGCTGCCGGGCGGATCGACATCGGGCGCGATACGCGGGTGAATCTTGACGCCGCGATCGATCGCCGGATCGAGGCGCGCGGCACCACCGGCGATACGCTGTTCGGCGTCAAGCCGATCGCCTATCGCCAGGTAAGCCTGGGCGGCAGCGTGGAGCAAGCCGTGGGCGCCACCCGCTTGGCGTTCGACCTGCGGTTCGATCGCTTCCACTATTTCAACCGGCACGATGGCAACACCACCATCGTGCTTGCCCCGCGCGACTATCAGGCGCTGGCTGGTGGAGCCAAGCTGGTCCGCCCGATCTCTTCGGCGGTGGCAGTATCGCTCGCCCTGCGCCTCAACAGCACGCGCTATCCCCATGAAGATCGCACGCAGCCCAGCCGGCGCGGCCATGGCTATGCCGTGATGGCCGGCATTGCCTTTGGCCAGGATCGCCTGCTCGAAGGGCAAGTGGCGCTGGGCTATCTGCACCAGCGCTTTGCCAGCCGGGCCTATCCCACCATCACCGGGCTGGCTTACGATGCCAATGTCCAATGGCACGTCACGCCGCTGACCACCGTGTCGCTCGCCGCCGACAAGACGATCCAGCGCTCCCCAATCATCGATGTCGCGGGAATCGAGCAGCAGCAGTTCAGCCTGGGCGCCGCGCACGAATTGCTACGCACGCTGATCCTGCGCCCCAGCGTGAGCTATACCATCAACCGCTTCCGCGGCGGGGCGCGGGTCGATCGCTATGCCAGTGCCGGGCTTGCGGCGACGTGGCAGGCCGCGCCCCATGTCATGGTGGAAGGGGCGCTGCGCCATGCCCTGGGCCGCACCAGCGCGCCCGTGGCCAAGCCGCGCGAATATGACCAGAACCGCGCCACGATCACCTTGAAATACGTGTTCTGAAAGAGTCGCGCCGCGATGGCCAGCCTGCCGCTTGATCCGCATCTGACGCCCGATCACCACGGCCCTGACGGCGCCGATGATCCCGCAGCGCGGCGCGCCGAACTCGCGCTGCGGGCGGCCATCGCCTTGCTGTTTCTGGTGGCGCTGGCGGCGGCGTTGCGCCTCTTCGCGCCGGGCCCGGATCATGCCGCGCTGCGCCTCGATCTGGCTGGCGCGCCGGCCGCGCTGCATGGCCCACCGCCCCCCGCGCTGCCCGATCCGGCTGCGCTGCTGGACGTAAGCGCCCAGGATGCCCGCGCGTCCAATGCGGCCGTGCCGATTGCGGTAGCGCCAGTGGCCGCCGCGCCCTTTGCAGTGGGCGAGGCAGCGCCCGCAGCACTGGAACGGGCACGAGATTGCCTGGCCGCCGCCGCCTGGTACGAGGCGGGGGATGATCCTTCGGGAGAGCGGGCCGTGGTGCAGGTCGTGCTCAACCGCGCGCGCCATCCCGCCTTTGCCGGCCCCGGCGGCATGGCCAGCGTGTGCGGCGTGGTGTTCCAGGGATCGCAGCGCCAGACCGGTTGCCAGTTTTCCTTCACCTGCGATGGCAGCCTGGCGCGCCGCCATCCCGGTCTTGCCGCCTGGGCGCGCGCACGCGCCATTGCCGGGGCGGCGCTTGCTGGTGCGGAGGACCCGCGCGTGGGCTGGGCAACGCATTACCATGCCGATTACGTCGTGCCGAAATGGCGCGACGGGCTGGCCAAGCTGGCGCAAGTGGGCGCGCACCTGTTCTATCGCTGGCCGGGTTGGTGGGGCACCGGCCCGGCGTTTCGGCTGAGCGGCACCAATCTCGCGGGAGAGCCGGTGGAGCCAAGCCTCGCCGCCCTGTCTCCAGCGCATGACGGCACGCTCGCTGCGGCTGACCCCACCCTCCTCGCCGGCCTGACAGACACTGACGACGCGGTGACGGTCGACACCCGCCTGGCTGCTATAAACCAGTTGCCGGGTACCGCTCTGCGCGATGCCGGCCCCGCGGCAGCGCTGGCGCCCGGCCGCGCCGCGTTGATGGCGCTGCATGGCGGCGGCGATGACACGCCGCTCGACGGCGCGCCGATCCGCATCACCTTTGACGCCGCGCTGTTTCCCGGCCGCTATGCCATCCAGGCGCTGGAGGCCTGTGGGCACCGGCCGCGGTGCACCGTGCTGGGCTGGCGTGGCGCGCCGGGGAGCCTCGATACGCTGGCCTTTGCCTATCGTCGCAATCGCAACAGCGGCGGCGAAGGTGCCTGGTGGGATTGCACCCTCACCCCGCGCACCGATCGCGCGCAGTGCCTGCCGCCCGCTGGACAGCGCCAAGCCCTGCTCTCCAGCGGCGGCTGAGCATACTGGGCGTCGTCAACCCTTGCCCGCCGCGCGGCCCGGCTTCACAAGGCGTTGGGGGCCGCGGCGGCGCAGCTGGCAGGAGAGTGGGCAATGGCGGGACTGGCGCGCAACGCCTTGGCAGGGCTGGCGATGGCCGGGCTCATGCTGCCCGAGGCGGTCGCCTATGCCGGGATTGCCGGGCTGGCACCGGGCCGCGCGCTGATTGCGGCCGTGGTCGGCGGGCTGGCCTATGCCCTGGTCGGGCGCAGCCGCTTTGCCGTGGTTTCGCCCACGTCGTCTTCCGCCGCGATTCTGGCGGCGAGCCTGGCCAGCCTGGCGACGGGCCAGGCCGGAGCAGCGATGCTGGCGGCCAATGCCACGGCGCTGACGCTGCTGGCCGGCGCCCTGTTCCTGGCCCTGGCCGCCGCGCGCCTGGGCAGCCTGGCCGGGTTTGTCGCGCGGCCGGTGCTGCGCGGCTTTGCCCTTGGGCTGGCGCTGACCATCATCATCCGCCAGTTGCCGGCCTTGACCGGGCTGCCCGCGCCGCAAGGCAGCGTGGGTGTGGTTGGCTGGACCATCCTGCGCCAGGCAGGGCAGTGGCACGGCGCCACGCTCGCCTGTGGCCTGGGCGCGCTGGCGCTGCTGTTGCTGCTGCGCCGCTGGCCCGGCGTGCCTGGCGCGCTGATCGTGCTGGTCCTGGGCATTGCCGCGGCCAGCCTGCCGGGCTTTGCCGCGTTGGGCGTAGCGCAGGCCGGCCCCGCCCCCCTGCTGCTCGCCGCGCCAGTGCTGCCCGGTGATCCGGCGCAATGGCTGCGCCTGGTGCCGCTGGCCGCGCCGCTGGTACTGATCCTGTTTGCCGAAAGCTGGGGCACGATGCGCAGCCTGGCCCTGGCGCGCGGCGATACGCTGGATGCCAATCGCGAGCTGGCCGGGCTGGGCCTGGCCAATGCCGCCGCCGCGCTGGCGCAGGGCGTGCCGGTGGGTGCGGGCTTTTCCGCCGGATCGGCCAATGCCGCCAGCGGCGCCAACAGCCGCGTGGCCGGCGTGTTTGCCGCGCTGGCCCTGCTTGCCCTGGCACTATGGGCCGGGCCGCTGACCGCGCGCCTGCCGCAGCCGGTGCTGGCCGCTGTGGTCGTCGCGGCGCTGACCCACGCCCTGTCGCCCGCGCCGCTGCTGCGGCCGTGGAAAGTGGGGCGCGACCGCTGGACCGCGCCCGTTGCCGCGCTCGGCGTGCTCACGCTGGGCGTGCTCGATGGCCTGCTCTTGGCCGTGGGCCTCAGCCTGGCGCAATTGCTCTATCGCCTGGCCCATCCCTCGCTCAGCCAGTTGGGGCAGTTGGGCACCAGCCACGATTATGTCGACATGGCCGCCCACGATACCGCGCGCGCAGTGGGCGGGCTGGCGATCTTCCGGCCCAACGCGCCGCTGTTTTTTGCCAATGCCGAAACCGTGCTGGGTCTGGTGGCGCGCCGCGCGCAAGGGCTGGGCGTGCCGGTGGTGGTCTTGAGCCTGGAAGAGAGTGACGATCTCGATACCACCGCCGCAGAGGCGATCGGCGAATTGCACGCCACGCTGGCACGGCGCGGCGGACGCCTGATCCTGGCGCGCACGCATGATCGCGCGCGCGCGGTGCTAGCGGCATCGGGCCTGGGTGATCTGGCACGCGATGCCACCTTCAGCGTTGCCGATGCCGTGGCATTGGCGCAGACTGCGCCGCGGCAGGCGTGAAGCATGGAGCGTGAGTCATGGGGCTGGCCGGTCCGATCCAACCGATTCTCAAGACCGTGGCGATTGCCGACCTGCGCCCCACGCAGATGACCGTTGGCCTGCGCGAGGTGGAGCGCAAGCGCCGCGACTGGGCGCGCCGCAACGAAGCCAGCGCCGCCGGCGAATTCCTGGGCGCGCACATGATCCCGGCCGTGATCGGCCCCGATGACCAGCTGTGGATGCTCGATCACCATCACCTGGCCCTGGCGCTGCATCTGGAAGGGGTGGAAGAGGTGCTGGTGTCGGTGGTGGCGCGGCTGGCGCACCTGCCGCGCAAGCGGTTCCTGGCGTTTCTCGACGCCAACAACTGGCTGCACCCCTATGACGCGCGCGGCCGCCGCCGCGAATGGAAGGCGCTGCCCCATCACGTGGGCAAGCTGGAGGATGATCCCTGGCGCTCGCTGGCCGGCGATGTGCGCCGCGCCGGCGGCTATGCCAAGACGACGCGGCCCTATGCCGAATTCCTGTGGGCCGATTTCTTTCGCGATCACATCGGCCCGCGCAAGCTGGCCAACAAGTTTGACCAGGCCCTGCGCGAGGCGATCGACCTGGCCCGTGGCCACGGCGCGCGGCACTTGCCCGGCTATGCCGGCGTAGAAAGCTATTAGGCACGCGCCTGACCTGCGTTAGCCGTAGACACCCGGCGCAAACCCGGTGGCGCCGCTTTCCACCTCGAACAGGGCGCCATCATATTCGCCCGGATCGGCAAGGCCAACGCGCGCGCTGGTCACGAACATGCGATCATGCCGTTCGCCGGCAAAGGCGATGTTGGTGATACGCCGCGCCGGCAGGGCAATCGCGCGGTCGAGCCGGCCATCGGGGGCAAAGCGGCTGATGCGCCCACCATCCCAATGCGCCTGCCACAGGAAACCCTGCGCATCGCAGATCATGCCATCGGGATAGCCATCTTCTTCGGCAAAGCGCACGAACACCTCGCGCGGGCCAACGCCTTCGTCGGTCAGCGCAAAGCGGTAGATCACCCGGCGCGCGCTGTCGGCATGATAGAGCCACTGCCCGCATGGCGAGAACGCCGGCCCGTTGGGCACGCCATAGCCAGTGTCGATAACCTGGAACGCGCCATCGCTGCCCAGGCGATAGAGCGTGCCGTTGTCCTGCTCTTCGGCCATGTCCATCGTGCCGCACCAGATGGCGCCATGGGCATCGGCCTTGCCATCGTTCATGCGGTTTCCGGGCAGATGCGGCTCTGGCCCACTGCGCGGCCCGATCACGGGCATGGCTGACGCGGGATCAAAGGTGATCGAGCCGACACCGCCGCGAAAGCCGCCGATCAGGCCGCCCGTCTTGGCTGCCGCCACCCACCCCAGTGGCTCTGGCATGGTCCAGCGATCGATGGCGCCGCTAGCCAGATCCATGCGGTTGAGCGCGGGGGCGAGAATGTCGGTCCAATAGAGCGCGCCGTCGCGCGGGCACCACAGCGTGCCCTCGCCCAAGATATCGGCCACGTCGCGGTCGATCTTGCGCCACAAAGCCATCGCGCTCCGGTCCTTTCTATCGTGCCGGGTGGGAAAGCGCGGCAAGCGCCACCCTTTCCCACCCCGATCGCTGGTCTGTTCCGATCAGTGATTGTCGCGCGGCAGGCCCATGGTCTGGGCGATCCGCTGATACTTTTCCGCACCCTCAAGAATGGCGCCCGTGTTGAGTTGGCCGACCACGGCGCGCTGGATTTCCTGCCACGGCGTCTGGCTGGCGGGATAGGGATAGCCCCCCTTGGCCACCAGCGCGGCACGGCGCGCTTCCAGCACGTCGTCGGCCACCAGCACGTTGACCGTGCCGGCCCTCAGATCGATGCGCACGCGATCGCCGGTTTCGAGCAGGGCCAGGCCGCCCATCGCCGCCGCTTCCGGGCTGGCGTTGAGGATCGACGGGCTGCCCGAAGTGCCCGACTGGCGCCCGTCACCAATGCATGGCAGCGCGCTGACGCCCTCGGTGATGAGGTAGGACGGCGGCCGCATGTTGACCACTTCGGCCGCGCCGGGATAGCCGATCGGCCCGGCGCCGCGCATGAACAGCAGGGTTTCGGGCGTGATCCCGACGGCAGGATCATCGATGCGGTGGTGATAGTCTTCCGGCCCGTCGAACACCACGCAGGGGCCTTCGAATGCTTCGGGATCGGCCGGGTTGGACAGATAACGTGCGCGGAATTCCGCGCTGATCACGCTGGTCTTCATGATCGCCGCGTCGAACAGGTTGCCCTTGAGCACCAGGAACCCGGCTTCTTCCACCAGCGGCTGGGCGAACGGGCGGATCACGCGTTCGTCCTCGATTGCCACGCCACGGCAGTTTTCGCCCATGGTGCGACCATTGACGGTCATCGCCCCTTCGCGGATCAGGCCCTGGCCGATCAACTGGCCAACCACGGCCGGAACGCCACCGGCGCGGTAGTAATCCTCGCCCAGGTATTCGCCCGCTGGTTGCAGGTTGACCAGCAGCGGCACCTTGTGGCCCAGGCGCTGCCAATCATCGAGCGGCAGGTCCACGCCGACATGGCGGGCGATGGCGGCAAGGTGGATCGGCGCGTTGGTCGATCCGCCAATCGCGGAATTGACGACGATTGCGTTGTGGAATGCATCGAGTGTCAGAATGTCTGACGGCTTAAGGTCTTCGCGCACCATGTCGACGATGCGCTTGCCGGTGCGATAAGCGCATTCCTGGCGATCGCGATAGGGCGCGGGGATCGCCGCCGAACCAGGCAGCATCATGCCCAGCGCCTCGGCCAGCGAGTTCATCGTGGTGGCCGTGCCCATGGTGTTGCAATAGCCAGTGGACGGCGCCGAGGAGGCGACGAGCTTGATGAAGCCATCGGCATCAAGTTCACCGGCGGCCATCATCTGGCGGCCCTTCCACACGATGGTGCCCGAACCGGTGCGTTCGCCCTTGTGCCAGCCATTGAGCATCGGCCCTACCGACAGGGCGATGGCCGGGATGTTGACCGTGGCCGCCGCCATCAGCAGCGCCGGCGTGGTCTTGTCGCAACCAGTGGTCAGCACCACGCCATCGATGGGATAGCCATAGAGCGCCTCGACCAGGCCAAGATAGGCTAGGTTGCGATCGAGCCCCGCCGTCGGCCGCTTGCCGGTTTCCTGGATCGGGTGAACCGGGAATTCCAGCACGATCCCGCCCGCCTCGCGCACGCCCTCGCGGATGCGCTCGGCCAGCACGAGGTGGTGGCGGTTGCACGGGGAGAGGTCGCTGCCGGTCTGGGCGATGCCGATGATCGGCTTGCCGCTGCGCAGTTCTTCCAGGCTCAACCCGAAGTTCAGATACCGCTCCAGATAGAGCGAGGTCATGTCGATATTGTCGGGATTGTCGAACCAGGCGCGGCTGCGCAGCTTCGGGGTCTGGTGCTCGGTCATAAGGGCCTATCAGCGCGAGGTGGAAACGCGATAGACCATGACATGCCGATACGGCTTGCCAGGATCGACGCGCGCGGAAACGAACGACGGATGGTTGGGCGCATCGGGGAACTTCTGCGGTTCCAGCGCGATGCCATCGCCCATGCGATAGAGGTGGCCCTGCTTGCCGACCAGAGTGCCATCGAGGAAATTGCCGGCATAGAACTGCACGCCTGGCTCGGTGGTGAGCACTTCGAGCACGCGGCCCGAGGCAGGATCTTCCAGCCGCGCGGCAAGGCCCGGCTGCGCCGTCACGCCCTTGTCGAGCGCGAAGTTGTGGTCATAGCCACGGCCATAGACGATCTGCTGGTCGCGCCCATCGCGCAGGCCATCGGCGACGCGGCGCCCTTGCGTGAAATCGAATACGGTGCCGGCCACCGGGCGCAATTCACCGGTGGGGATCAGCGTGGCATCGATTGGGGTGAACGCCTTGGCCGGAATGGTCAGCACATGATCCATCGCGCCCTGCGACGATCCTTCGCCGGCGAGGTTGAAGATGGCGTGGTTGGTCATGTTGATGATCGTGGGCTTGTCGGTGGTCGCCTCGAACGCGATCGTCAGGTTGCCCGCTTCGTCCAGCGAATAGGTCACCGTGGCCTTGACCGTGCCGGGATAGCCGGCGTCGCCATCGGGGCTGACATGGCTGAGCACGACGCTGGCCACAGCGCCGGATTTCACCGAAACCACTTGCCACACCTGCTTGTCAAAGCCCTTGCCGCCGCCATGCAGGCTGGCGGCCTTTTCATTGAGCGGCAGTTGATAGGCCTTGCCATCGAGCGTGAACTTGCCGCCGGCAATGCGGTTGGCATAGCGGCCCACGGTGACCCCGAAATAGTTGGGGTGATCGACATAGCCAGCGAGGTCGTCATAGCCGAGCAGCACGTCGGCCGGCTTGCCCGCGCGATCGGGCACGACCAGCGCCTGCAGCGTGGCGCCATAGCTGAGGATGCGGGCCGAAACGCCATTGGCGGCCTTGAGCGTAACGGCAACAACCTTCTGACCATCGGCCAGCGAACCTGCCGCCTCCTGGCTTGCCTGGGCAGCATGGGCACCGGAAAACGGCGCAAGCGCCAGCAGCGCGGCAAGGGAAGCGGCCTTGGTGTTCATCCTGGTCTCCATGGTCGGCCTTTCTTGCCCGCTGGGCGGCACGTGAAAACACGTGCGCAGCCATTGACGTGGCCGTACCTGCGCATATAGTCCGACAAATAGAAAGAGCGCAAGCCGGTTCGCAAGCATCATGACGGGATGGCGAGGCCGCGCATTGCCGTTGCACACACACCCCTTCGAGAGAGGATGGACATGCCCCCAGTTGCTTCTTCGGCTGCGGCTTCCGCTGCCCCTGGCGAGGGCTTGCCGCCCGGCGCCAGCTATGGCCGCGCGCTGGCGCTCCTGGCCACGCTGTTCTTCATGTGGGGCTTCATCACGGTCATCAACAACACCCTGCTGCCGCATCTGCGCGCGGTGTTCGACCTCAACTATACCCAGACCACGCTGATCGAATCCGTGTGGTTCATTGCCTATTTCGTCGCCTCGATCCCCTCGGCCAAGCTGATCGAGAAGATCGGCTACAAGATGGCGATGGTTACCGGCCTGCTGATCATGGCCGCTGGCGCGCTGGGCATGATGGTGGCGGCCTCGATCCCGTCCTATGGCGTCACGCTGGTCATGCTGTTTGTCATCGCCAGCGGCATCACCCTGCTGCAAGTCGCGGCCAATCCCTATGTCGCCGTCGTCGGCCCGGCCGAAACCGCATCGTCGCGGCTCACGCTGGTGCAGGCGCTCAACTCGGCCGGCACGATGCTGGCCCCGCTGTTTGGCGCCTATCTGATCCTGGGCCGCTCCAAAAGCGGGACAGCCAGCGCCACCACCGTGCTTACCCCGGCCGAGCGCCTGGCCGATGCGCATTCGGTGATCCTGCCCTATGGCCTGGTGGCCGCCGTGCTGGTGGTGCTGGCCGTGGTGATCGCGCGCTATCCCCTGCCCGCCATGGGCAGCGCGACCAGTCGCATGGCTGCAGAAGAACGCAAGCACCACTCGCTGTGGTCACACCGCAACCTGGTGTTCGGCATTCCGGCGATCTTCATCTATCTGATCGCCGAAATCGGCGTGGCCAACCTGTTCGTCAACTTCGTCAGCCAGGGTGACATCGCCAATCTGACGCACGAGCAGGCTGGCCGCTATCTGACGTTCCTGTGGGGCGGAATGATGGTGGGCCGCTTTGCCGGCGGGGCGATCATGCAGAGGGTTCGCGCCGAAACCGTGCTGGCCCTGGCTGCCGTGGGCGCATTCGTGGTGATGATGATTACCGTGTTTACCCACGGGCCCGTGGCGATGTGGGCGCTGATCAGCGTGGGGCTGTTCCACTCGATCATGTTCCCCACGATCTTTACCCTGGGGATCAAGGGCCTTGGCCCGCTGACCGAGGAAGCATCGGGCCTGCTGATCATGGCGATTGCCGGCGGCGCGCTGGTGGTGGTGCAGGGCAAGCTGGCCGATGCCTTTGGCCTACAGACCTCGTTCCTGCTGACCGCCGCGTGCGAACTTTACATCATCTTCTACGCGCTGTGGGGCGCCAAGGCCAAGGCAACAGACTGATAGCTCCTCCCCGAAACGGGGAGGGGGACCGCGCGAAGCGTGGTGGAGGGGATTGGCCGCCTGAAACGGCGTGCAAGGCGGAAGCTCCCCTCCACCAGCCTGCGGCTTGTCCCCCTCCCCGTACCGGGGAGGATCAGCGGTTTACGGCAGCTTCGATCGCGCTGGCGGTGTCTTCCAGGGCCAGTTGCACCAGAACGCCCATCGCCTGGGAGGCTGCCTCGCCATCGCCTTCGGCAATCGCGTCATAGACGCGCGCATGATCGGGAATGGGATTGCGTGGCAGTTCCCGGCTGCGCTGCTTGAACCGCGTGGTCCAGTGCACCGCCGCGCCGATGCTGGCTGAGAGCACCATGAGCGCGGCATTGTGGCTGGCGCGCAGCACCGCATCGTGGAAATCACGGTCAGCCGCGCGGCCGGCATCGTTGGTCAGCGTGTGCCGCCGCATCGCCGAAAGGGCATCACGGATCGCCTTGAGATCGGCCTTGTCGCGGCGCTGGGCCGCCAGGCGCGCGGCGGCCGGTTCCACCACGGCGCGCAGTTCGAACAGATCGCGCACGAATTGCAGATCGGGTTCGCCGGCAAAGGCCCAGGCGAGCACTTCAGGATCGAGCAGATTCCAGCGGTCGCGCTCCAGCACGCGGGTGCCGGCCTTGGGGCGGCTTGCCACCAGGCCCTTGGCGGTCAGTACCTGGATCGCCTCGCGATAGGCGCTGCGCGACACTTTGAGTTCTTCGGCAAAGGCCACCTCGCCCGACAGGATATCGCCTGGCTGGTATTGGCCCGACAGGATCGCCGTGCCCAGCTTGTGGGCGATGGCCCCATGCAGGCGCCGGCCAGGGCCGCGCGCCGGGCTATCGCGCTCCTCGGCCGCGACACTGTCCGGCGCCGCGCTGTCGGCGGCGCTTTCCATTGCCTTGCCCTTGCGCGATTTGTCCGGGAACTGCCGTTGCGTCACTGTCTCGATCGCCTCCTGTCAAACGTGGGTAGCAGGGAGCGACACGGGGTGAAACGACTATTATTGCGTTTGTCATGCTGGCGGAATATGTCGGAGTAAATAGGGAGAATCCGATGACCGAATTCCGCTCGACCGACGCCCACACCGGGCAGCCCCATGGGCCCGCCCTGGCGGTGCACGGCCTTGACGATGTGGCCCGGCTGTGTGCCGCGGCCGAAGCGGCGTTCGACATCTATCGCGCCACGAGCCGCGAAGAGCGCGCCCGCTTCCTGGAAACCATCGCCGAGGAAATCCTTGCCATCGGCGATCCGCTGATCGTGGCCGCCATGCGCGAAAGCGGGTTGCCGCGCGCGCGGCTGGAGGGCGAGCGCGGCCGCACCGTGGGCCAGTTGCGCCTGTTTGCCGGCGTGGTGCGTGCAGGCGCATGGCAGCAGTTGCGCATCGACCCAGCCCTGCCCGATCGCCAGCCCCTGCCCCGCCCCGATCTGCGTCTGCGGATGATCCCGCTTGGCCCGGTGGCGGTGTTCGGCGCGTCCAACTTTCCCCTCGCGTTCTCTACCGCCGGGGGTGATACCGCCTCGGCGCTGGCGGCGGGGTGCCCGGTGGTGGTCAAGGGCCACCCGGCCCATCCCGACACCGGCGCGCTGGTCGCGGGTGCGATTGCCCGCGCGGTGGCCGCATGCGGCCTGCCCGAAGGCGTGTTCGGCCATCTCGTTGGCCCCGGCAACGAACTGGGCGCAGCGCTGGTGGCCGATTCGCGCATGGCCGCTGTCGGCTTTACCGGATCGCGCGGGGGCGGCCTGGCGCTGGCCCGCATTGCGCAACAGCGCGAGGTGCCGATCCCGGTCTATGCCGAAATGTCGAGCATCAACCCGGTCGTGCTGATGCCGGCAGCGCTCGCTGCACGCGGCGCGGCGCTCGGCCAGGCGTTCGTCGCCTCGCTCACCATGGGCGCCGGGCAGTTCTGCACCAACCCCGGCCTGGTACTGGCCATCGCCGGCGAAGGCCTCGACGCCTTCCTGGCCGCCGCGCGCGAGGGCGTGGGCCAGGCCCAGCCGCAGACCATGCTGACCAGCGGCATCCACGCCGCCTATGAAGCCGGGGTCAAGGCGCTGGCCACGGCCCCCGGCGTGGAAACCGTGGCGACCGGCCCGATGGGCGAAGGCCCCTGTGGCCAGGCCGCGCTGTTCGTAACCACGGCCCAGGCCTTCCTGGCCGACAAGGCGCTCGGCCACGAAGTGTTCGGCGCCAGTTCAATCGTGGTGACCTGCGCCGATGCGGCCGAGCTGGCCATGGTGCTCAAGGGCCTGGAGGGCCAGCTGACCGCCACCCTGCACATGGACGCTGCCGACGAGGCATTGGCAGGCGAATTGCTGCCGATCCTGGAGCGCAAGGTCGGCCGCATCCTCGCCAATGGCTGGCCCACCGGCGTCGAAGTGTGCCATGCCATGGTGCACGGCGGGCCGTTCCCGGCCACGTCCGATCCGCGCACCACCTCGGTCGGCAGCCTGGCGATCGATCGCTTCCTGCGCCCGGTCAGTTACCAGAACCTGAGCCAGGCGGTCTTGCCAGCCGAACTGACCGATGCCGCACGCGGCGATGGCGCGCCGCGCCTGATCGACGGCACGCTCACGCTCTGATCCCCTTCTCTCGCGAAAGATCCTCTTCCATGGCAACCCGCCTTCTTCAGCATCGCAGCGCCGATGGCACGCGTCGCGTGATCCTGGCCACCGGTGACAGCGCCGTGTTCCTCGACAGCCCCGCGACGGTGCGCGAGCTGGCCCAGGCGGCGATCGCCGCCGGGCACAGCCTGGCCGATGCCGCTGCCGCCCGCGCCGGCAGCCAGGTGGTGGACATCGCCGCCGAGCTCGCCGCCGGCACGCTGCTGCCCGCGATCGACCATGATGACACCGCGCGCGTCTGGTTGACTGGCACCGGCCTTACCCATCTTGGTTCGGCGGAAGGGCGCGACAAGATGCACCGCGATGCCGCGCAGGCCGAAAAGCAGACCGATTCCATGCGCATGTTCCTGGAAGGGCTGGAGGGTGGCAAGCCCGCCGCTGGCAGCGAAGGGCAACAACCGGAATGGTTCTACAAGGGCGATGGCACGCAGCTGGTCGGCCCGGGCCAGCCGCTGACGATGCCGGCATTTGCCAAGGATGGCGGCGAGGAACCGGAACTGGCCGGGATCTATCTGATCGGTGCCAATGGCACGCCCTGGCGCCTGGGGCTGGCACTGGCCAACGAGTTTTCCGACCATGTGACCGAGCGCCACAACTATCTGTGGCTGGCCCATTCCAAGCTGCGCCAGGCCGCGCTGGGCGCCGAACTGCTGCTGGGCAGCCCGCCGGCCGATATTCGCGGCACCAGCCGCGTGCTGCGCGATGGCGCCACCCTGTGGGAAAAGCCGTTCCTTTCGGGCGAAGACAATATGTCGCACAGCCTGGCCAACCTGGAACACCATCACTTCAAATACGGGCTGTTCCGCCGGCCCGGAGACATTCACGTGCACTTCTTCGGCACGGCCACGCTTTCATTCAGCGACGGGATCAAGACGCAGGAAGGCGATGCCTTTGAAATCGCGGCTGCGCCCTTTGCCCTGCCGCTGCACAATCCGCTGGCACGCGCCGAAGCCGGCCCCGTGCCGTTCGCAGTCAAGGCGCTCTAAGCCATGGACCCGATCCGCATTGCCGTGGTCGGCATGGGCAAGATCGCCCATGACCAGCACCTGCCCGCCATCGCCGGCAACCCCGCCTTTACCCTGGCCGCCACGGTCAGCCGCAGCGACAGCGGCGTGGAGGGCGTGCCCCATTTCCACGATCTGTCCGCCCTGCTCGACAGTGGCGTGGCCATCGATGCGGTGGCGCTCTGCACCCCGCCCCAGGTGCGCTATGATCTGGCAGCACTGGCACTGGACCAGGGTCTGCACGTGTTCCTGGAAAAGCCGCCGGGCGCCACCCTCGCCGAAGTCGATGCGCTTGTGGCCCATGCCGCCAAGGCCGGCACCACGCTGTTTGCTTCCTGGCATTCGCGCTATGCCGCTGGCGTTGCCCCGGCGCGTGCCTGGCTGGCCGACCGGCAGATCACCGGCGTCAAGGTGATCTGGCGCGAGGATGTGCGTGTGTGGCATCCGGGCCAGGCGTGGATCTGGGAGCCGGGCGGCCTGGGCGTGTTCGATCCGGGGATCAATGCGCTCTCGATCATCACCCACATCCTGCCCGATCCGTTCTTCCTGGCCGAAGCCACGCTGGAAGTACCGGGAAACCGCGCCGCCCCGATTGCGGCAGACGTGCATTTCCGCGATTCCCGCGGCACGGCCATCCACATGGATCTCGATTGGCGCCAGACCGGCCCGCAGAGCTGGGACATCGTGGTGGAGACCGCCGATGGCACGCTGCGCCTTGCCAACGGCGGTGCGGTCCTGACCCTGCCAGGCGAAACCCTGCGCCACGACGACCACGAATATCCTGGCCTCTATGCCCGCTTTGCCGATCTCGTCGAGCAGGGGCAAAGCGATGTCGACACTCGCCCCCTTACCCTGGTGGCCGATGCATTCCTGCGCGGCAAACGGCTGGTGACAGACGCCTTTTTCGGTTGATCCCGCCACCTTCGCAAACAAGGACGCGCCCTCGCATGATCAAGATGCTTTGCTCCGCCGCCGCCGCGCTGCTCGCCGCCACTGCCCTGGCCACGCCAGCGCTGGCCGATACCGGGGGCACGCCCACCACCGCCACGCTGCACGCTGACAAGCCCGGCCCGACCTATGACCGGCATATCTTCACCCAGTTTGCCGAGCATCTCGGCAATGGCATCTATGGCGGGCTGTGGGTAGGCAACGACAAGTCCATCCCCAACACCAACGGCTTTCGCAACGACGTGGTCGGCGCGCTGCGTGATCTCAAGGTGCCGATGGTGCGCTGGCCTGGCGGCTGCTTTGCCGATGAATACCACTGGCGCGAGGGAATCGGGCCGCAGGCGAAGCGCCCGGCCAAGGTCAACACCAACTGGGGCGGCGTGACCGAGCCCAACAGCGTGGGCACGCACGAATACTTCGAACTGCTCCGCCAGATCGGCGCGGAGGCCTATATCTCGGGCAACGTGGGCAACGGCACCCCGCGCGAAATGGCCGAATGGATCGAATATGTCACCGCGCCGGCCGGCAGCCTGGCTGACGAGCGCGCCCGCAATGGCCACAAGCAGCCCTGGGCCCTGCCCTATTTCGGCATCGGCAACGAGCTGTGGGGCTGTGGCGGCAACATGCGCGCGGAATACGCGGTTGACGAAACACGCCGCTATTCCGCGTTCATCAAGCCCGTGGCCGGCACGCAGATCCTGCGCGTGGCCTCTGGCGCCAATGCGGATGACACCAACTGGACCGAAACGATGATGCGGTCGGCCCGCGACCAGGTCGATGGCCTGTCACTGCATTATTATACCGTGCCTGGCCGTGGCACCTGGCCGCCCAAGGCGCAGCCGGTTGGTTTTGACGAGCACGACTGGGCCGATGCCCTCGCAGGGGCGCGCCGGATCGACGATCTGCTCGCCCGGCACACCGCGATCATGGACAAGTATGATCCGCAAAAGCGCGTGTTCCTGGCAGTGGACGAATGGGGCGCCTGGTATGCCCAGGATGCCGGCACGCACCCCGGCTTCCTGCGTCAGCAGAACAGCCTGCGCGATGCGCTGATCGCCTCGACCACGCTGGACATCTTTGCCCGCTATGCCGATCGCGTGCGACTGTCGGCGATCGCGCAGATGGTCAACGTGCTGCAGGCCATGATCCTGACCGACGGCAAGAAGATGGTGCTGACGCCCACCTATCATGTCTTCATGATGTATCGCCCGTGGCAGGATGCCACCGTGCTGCCGATCGACATCGTCACGCCGTGGTATGCCAAGGACCAGTTCACGATGCCGACGGTGAGCGGCTCTGCCGTGCGCGACAAGGCTGGCGTGGTGCACGTGGCCCTGTCCAACCGCGATCCCGCCCAAGCCAATACGGTGACGGTCAAGCTGGATGGGATCGCCGCCACCAGCGCGAGCGGCCAGGTGCTGACCGGCGCCGCGATCGATGCGCACAATACCTTTGCTGCGCCTGATACCGTGCGCCCGATGCCGTTCAGCGCGGCAACGATCCAGAACGGCGTGCTCAGCGTCACGCTGCCCGCCAAGTCTGTCGTCGTGCTCGACCTGCGCTGATCGCCAGCGCGCCTGCTTAAACAAATGGTGCCGGGCCGCTGTCCCGGCCCGGCACCTGGAAGGCCAGCCCGGCATGCGCCGGGCTGGCCTTTTTCCGTTGTGTGGCGATCAGATCTTGAAGCCGAAGCGCACGCCATAAGTGCGCGGCGGCTGGAACTGATAGGTATTGAGGCGCGAGTTGAAGTTCTGCGCCGCGTAGGCGAGGACGACCTTGTCACCCACGTTGCGCACGAACGCCTGGAGCGTCCAGCGCGCGCCCTCGGGGGCATACTGCAGCGACAGGTTGCCGGTCACATAGGGACGCGACTGCGTGTCATAGGTGTTGAACACCGAGTAGTAGAACGACGAGCTGTACTTGGCATCGGCGCGCGGGGTCAGCGTGCCACCGAAAGCCGGGATGGCATATTCGATGCCGCCCGAGACAGACAGCTTGGGCGCGTTGGGCAGCTGGTGGCCACCGATGCTCTGCGGCGTGCCACCACCATCGTTGACGGTGATGTTGTCGCCAAACCGGGTGTGCAGCCACGCGGCGTTGAGGTCGATCCGCCCGCCTTGGCCGAACAGGGCCACGGCCTGCGCTTCGGCGCCATAGATCTTGGCCGTACCGACGTTGAACGTGCCGGCCGCGCCATTGAGCGAGTCTGCCGTCTGCGAAGCCTGGTAACCGCGATAGTTGAAGTAGAACGCCGAGGCGTTGAGCTGCAGGCGGTTGCCCATGAAGCGGTTCTTGGTGCCCACTTCAAACGCGTCGAGGGTTTCGGGACCATAGGGGATCGAGGCTGCCGAACCGTTGGAGTTGAACCCGCCCGACTTGTAGCCGCGATCATACTTGGCATAGACCAGCGAATTGCTGGCCGGGGTATAGTCCAGGCCCACGTGCCAGGTCGGCTGCGACTTGGTCATGCGGCCCGCACCATCGGTGAAACCCGTGGTGAAGGGGAAGACAAAGCCCCATTCCGGGAAAGCCAGCGCCGGATAATTGAGCGTGGCGCCGCCGGTGCGCACCTTTTCATCGCGGGTATAGCGCCCGCCAACGGTGAGCTTCCACTGATCGCCCAGCTTGTAGGCGATCTGGCCGAACACCGCGTCAGACTTGGTCTTGACGTTGTAATCGAAGTGGATGCCGTAGGTGTTGGAGAAATCCAGGAACGACAGCGGCCCGCCGGGCGCATAAGGGCCGGTCATCGCCAGGTTGTAGATCCCGGAATTGATCGTGTTGGTTTCCTGGAAGTGGAACAGGCCAACCTGGAAGAACAGCGGGTTGTTCGACCCGTTGGACAGGCGCACTTCATGGTTCCAGGTGGTCGGCGCCTCGTTCTGGATGAAATTGCGGATCGCCGGATAGGCGGGGCCCGTGGCATCGAGCTTGTGCGCCCAGGTCTGCTTGTCCCAGCCGCCGGCATAGGTCAGCGTCAGGTCACCAGCAAAGTTGGCCACGGTGCCTTCCCAGCGGATGCGATCGCCCTTTACCCGGTTAGACGTGAGCGCCTGGTTGGGAAAGCTGCGCGCGTCGCCGAAATCGGGGCGTGTGCCCAGCGCCGCAACCATCGCCACGTCGCCCACGTTGCGGATGTCGTCATGCTGGTACGACGCCCAGAGCTTGACGTTGTCGGTCGGCTTCCACTGCAGCTGTACGCGGCCGGACGAGGTATTTTCATCATCCCCGTCCAGGTTGATGCCGGTGAGGTGGCGATAGCCATCATGCTGACGGTGGATGCCCGAGAAACGCACGGCCAGCGTGTCGGTCAGCGGCACGTTGCCGCCCGCTTCCACGTTGAGCGCGCGATAGTTGCCCACTTCGAACGAGCCATAGGCGCCCGCCGTGTCGCTGGGGCGGTTGGTGATCAGCGAGATCAGGCCGCCGGTGGAATTGCGGCCGTTGAGCGTGCCCTGCGGGCCTTTGAGCACTTCGATGCGGGCGATGTCGTACATCGAGGTGCCGATGGAGAACGAGCGATTGGTATAGAACCCGTCGCGCGCGATCGGCACGGATGGATCGCCGATTTCGGTCACGTCGGTCGACGCGATGCCGCGCACGGCGACATAGGCCGAACCCGAGCTGGTGCTGAGATTGACGCTGGGATCGACCGTCGCGAGCGACTGGACGTTGCTGATGCCCTTCTGGGCCAGATCCGCACCGGTATAGACGGTCAAGGCCACAGCAGTCTTCTGCGCCGAGCTTTCGGTGCGGTTGGCCGTGACGACGATTTCAGCAAGGCCAGCATCATTGCCGCCCGTGCTGCTGGCAGCGTCTTGCGGCGCGGCGCCATCCTGCGCGTGCGCAACCGTGGCAATCGTAGGCATGCTGGCACCGATCAACAGTGCCGCGATCAGGCGGTTCATCCGACGTCCTCCCCTTTTGAGCATAGCGAGATCGTGACTCGCCATTTATAAAATCAAAATGCTGGTTCTTATTATGGCGGATGGAATTTCCGGTCAAGATGGTTTGACGCAGATCAACCGCGCGGCATTTTACCGTGATTTTCCAGCAGTTTGATCCATAAAAAACCACATCTTGACAGAGCGGCCCGGGAAAGCGATACGAGGATCAATAAGAACTAAAGTTCTAATTATGGCGTGGCGCCTGCCCGCCGCTGGGGAGAGCCATGATCACCACCGCCTTCGTTCCGCGCCACGCCACCGGGCCGGCCACAATGGCGCTGGCAGTGCCCCGCAGCCGCCAGGGCGCGGGCCTCGCGCCGGCCGCGCCAGTTCCATCCCATTTCCTTTCCCAGCGCGCAGCCCTTCGCTGCCGCCCCTCCTGACGGAGCCATGAAAGCCATGTCCAAGATCCAACGGGGCGTCAGCCTCTACTCGTTTCAGGAAGAGCTCTTCCTGGGCACCATGAGCGTGGAGGACTGCATCGCGTTTGGCAGTTCGATCGGCGCCAAGGGCATCGAAATCCTGCCCGAGCAGAACATGCCCGAATTCCCCAACCTGAGCGATGCCGATGTGGCGCGCTGGCAGGACATGCTGGCCCGCCATGGCGCGCATTTCACCTGCTATGACATGTTCCTCGATACCAAGCTGCGCAAGGATCGCCCGATGAGCGATGCCGAGCAGGTGGAAAGCATCGTGCGCGACATCAAGCTGGCCAACCGGCTGGGCATTCGCAACATGCGCGTGCTGGTGTTCGTGCGGCCCGATATCCTGGCGGCCTGCGTGCCCTATGCCGAGCAGTATGACGTGCACCTGGGCGTGGAAGTGCACGCGCCGTGGCATCTCGAACATGCCTGGATCCTGCGCACGATCGACGAGGCAGACCGCCTGGGCACCCGTCACCTGGGCATCCTGCCCGACATGGGCATCTTCATGAAGCATTATCCGCCGGCCTTCCGCGCGCGGTTCGAACGCCAGGGCGCGCGGCCCGAGGTGACGCAGTTCATCGTGGACAGCCACGAGGCCAAGATCATGGCCGAATACACGATCTACGAAGTGGCCGTGAAGATGGGCGGCAACAAGGCCGAGGTGGCCATGGCCGAGACCTTGCGCCATGCCCCCTATGCCAACCCCAAGCGGATCGGCAATTACGCCCCCTATTTCCGGCACATCCAGGCCAAGTTCTATGAAATGGACGAGGACTGCACCGACCCGTCGATCGCCTATGACGAGGTCATCCCCGAACTCGTCAAGTGCGGCTGGGAAGGCACCCTGTCGAGCGAATACGAAGGCAATCGCTGGATCCAGGACGTCCACCCGGTGGATAGCCGCGAGCAGGTGCGCCGCCAGCATGTGATGTTCGAGCGCCTGATCGACCAGGCAGAAGCCGCATTCGGCGCCAAGGAGACCGTGTGATGTTCGACAAGTACCTGATCGATGCTGCCACGGTGCGCAATATCGGCCCGGCGGAGGCGCCCACCGGCTTCGCGTTCGAGGCCAAGCTGGGCTATTACCGCGGCCTGACCCTGTCGATGATCGAAGAACTGGCGATCACGCTCGATGGCGTGGAACTGCCGCGTGAAGCGGTGCAGTTCGATGAGGGCCAGGGCCCGATCACACTGGATGCCATGGAAACCGCCTATGACCGGCGCTGGGCATTCGGCACGCCGGCCACGATCATCGTCAACCATCCCGGCGGCTTGCCGGCGGGCGAACACACCCTCGCGCTGCGTCAAAAGCTGCGCGTGTCCTACCTGCCCTTCCCCGCCTTCAACACCGACGAAAAGACGGTGCAGGCGGCCTGAAAGGACAAAAACGCCATGCATGCTGCCATCAAATCTGCGCTGGCCCTGGCCCTGTTCACCGGTGCGATGGCAGCATCGCATGCCGTTGACGCCAAGCCCACAGCGCCGCACCACGTCACCGCGGCCACCGCTGCTGCGCGCGAAACCGCCCGCAACCGGGCGATCATCACTGACTTTGCCCGCCGCTTCTATACCCTGCGGCAAGTACGCAGCGCGTTCGAAGCCTATGTCGCGCCGGATTATATCCAGCACAATCCCGGGCTTGGCGATGGGCGCGAGGCGGCCATCGCGGCGCTCACACCTATGTTTTCCGATCCCGGGCACAGCTTTTCGATCCGCCACATCGTGGTCGATGGTGATCTGGCGGCGATCCACATCTTCGTAAAGCCCGACCCGGCAGCGCGCGGCGCGGCCGTTGCCGATTTCTATCGCCTGAAAGATGGAAAGATCGTCGAGCACTGGGACGTGATCCAGCCCATCCCCGAAAAGGCCGCCAACCCTCATCCGATGTTTTAATCGCTAGGCAGGCAAACGCGGCGCCGGCGCACCCCGCGCCGCCCGGAAATGCGGCTAGACAAACAATAATAATAGTTCTAATTCTAAATAGCATCAGCCGCAGCGCGATCGGGGGGCACGGGCGTGTTCCGAAAGTCCACGCCGGCTGCGCCGACTTTTTGGGGAGAGATCATGCGTTTTTCCGTGTTCCTGAATGCCCGTTCGATGAGCCCGGCCGAGGATGGCCGGTTGATCACCGACCTGATCGACCACGCCGAACAGGCCGCCGCCAACGGGTTCGAGGCGATCTTCATGCCCGACCACCACTTCAACGGCTATATGCCGGTGGCGAGCGACAGCTTCATCCTGGCCGGCTATCTCGCCGCGCGCCTGCCGCAGCTGCATTTCGGCTTTTCGGTGGTGTCGGTGCCGCTGCACCATCCCGTGCGCTTTACCGAGCGCGTCAACGTGCTCGATCATCTGACCAAGGGCAAGCTGCTGGTCGGCGTCGGTTCGGGCACCACGCCCGAGGAAATGATCGGCTTCAACGTCAACTACAAGGAAGCCGGCCCGCTCGCCGAAGCCAATCTTGCCGTGGCCGAGGAGCTATGGGCCAAGCGCATGGATGATCCGGCGGTGCGGATCGACAACGGCCCATACCAGGGCCGCGTGCTGCAACGCATCACGCCCTCGCCCTATGGCGAACAGCATGCCCGGCTGATGCCTGTGGCGATGAAGGAAAGCAGCGCCCGCCGCGCCGCGCGCCATGGCTGGCCGGCCTTCATCCCCGCGTTCACCCCGCCCAAGATCGGCGGCACCGAACCGTTCACGCATGTGAAAAAGTACTTCGACATCTACAAGGGCCTGCTGCTGGAAGCCGGTCACAGCGATGACGTGGTCAAGGATGCGCTGTCGTGGACGACGCACACCTATCAGGCGGTGCACGTGGCCGAGACCGACGAGCAGGCGCGCGAGGAACTCATGGTGATCCTGCGTTCCTACCAGGACGCGATCGAGCGCGAGGCCGAATTCAACGCCCGCGCCGAAAACGATGAAGCCAATACCAAGACCGACCGCACCCCCAACGCGCTGACCGACGACTGGATCGGCACGTGGTGCCTCTATGGCTCGCCCGAAACGGTGATCGAGCATCTGCGCCCTTATGCCGAACTGGGCATCGGCAACGTGCTGTGCGGCACCACCACCGGGCCGCTGACCGACGAGCGCCTGCGCCTGGGCCAGCAGACGCTTGACTTGATGGGCAGCAAGGTCATCCCGGCCCTCAAGGGAGCGTGAACGCCATGAAAATCGTGGGGATCGGCGGAACCCTGCGCGATGGCTCCAGCACCGAACGCCTGGTGGCGGCGGTGCTGGACGCGTGCGCAAGCATGGGCGCCCAGACGCAGATGTTCGGGGGCAGCGCCTTGAAGGCCCTGCCCCATTTCAACCCGGAAAGCACCGAACGCACCACGGGCGAGCGCGCCCTGGTCGACGCGGTGCGGGATGCTGACGCGGTGGTGATCGGTTCACCCGGCTATCACGGCGGGGTATCGGGCCTGGTCAAGAACGCCATCGACCTGCTCGAAGACTTGGCGCGCGACGCACGCCCCTATTTCGACGGGCGCCCGGTCGGGCTGGTGGTCAGCGCCGCCGGCTGGCAGGCGACTGGCGTGACCCTGGCCGCGTTGCGCGGCATTACCCATGCCATGCGCGGCTGGCCCACCCCGCTGGGCATTGCCGTCAACACCGTGGCGCAAAAACCGTTCGCCGCCGATGGCAGCCTGGCCGATCCCGAAATCGCCGGAGCCGTTGCCATGCAGGCCCGCCAGATCATGCAATTTGCCAAAGGTGCCGCATGACGCTTTCCCTTGCCGACGCCGCCCGCCTCACGGCCGGCGCCACGATGTGGACCACGGGCGCCGTTCCCGAACGCAATGCCCGCAGCCTGATGCTGGCCGATGGCCCGATGGGCGTGGCCAGCGGCCGGGTGGACGAACGCGACGTTTCCGTGCTCACCCCCGCCCCAGTGGCGCAGGGCGCCAGCTGGGATCTCGATCTCGTGGCGCAGATGGGCGCGCTGGTGGGCAACGATGCCATCACCATGGGTGTCGATGCGCTGCTTGCACCCAACGTCAACATGGCGCGCAGCCCGCTCGCCGGGCGGGCGTTCGAATACTATTCGGAAGATCCGCTGCTTACCGGGCTGTGCGGCGCGGCCTGGGTGCGCGGCATCCAGTCCACCGGCACCGCTGCCGTGGCCAAGCACTTTGTCTGCAACGACAGCGAGACCCAGCGCGACACGATGAACTGCGTGGTGGACGATGCCACGCTGCGCCAGGTCTATCTGCTACCCTTCGAAATGGCCTGCACCGCCGGCTGCGGCGGCATCATGACCGCCTACAACCACGTCAACGGCGATTGGTGTGCCGAGGCTTCGGGCCCGCTGGCCATCGTGCGCGATGAATGGGCCTATGGCGGCGTGCTGATGAGCGATTTCTTCGCCACGCATTCCACCGCGGCCACGCTCAACGCCGGGCTGGACCTGGAAATGCCCGGCCCCGCCCGCTTCCTGGGTGCCAAGGCGGAAGATGCCGTGGCCCAAGGCCTGGTCAGTGCAGACCGTGTGCAGGACGCCGCCGAACGAGTGATCCGCTTCAACCAGCGTTTTGGCGGCGCCAAGACACCCGCCACGCTCGATAGCGAGGAACTGCTCACCGCCGGCGCTGCGGCAGGCTTCGTGCTGCTGCGCAACGATGGCCTGCTGCCGCTCGCGCCAACGATTCGCACGCTGGCGGTGATCGGCCCCAATGCCACCGCGCCGTGCTATCAGGGCGGCACCTTTGCCCGCATCGCCGTGACCCCGGATGCGCTCACGCCGCTCGAAGCGATCACCGCCACGCTGGGTCAGCACATGGCGATCGTCCACGAACCGGGCGTCGATCCCCAGCCCCGCCTTCCCGCCATGCCGGTGACCCCGGCGATGGACCTGGGCGATGGCTGCACGACCGGCCTGACCGTGGAATACTTCGCCGGGCACGATCTCACCGCAGAACCACTCTCGCGTGAGACGCGGGCGACCAATTCGCTGGTCTGGTTCCATGGCGTGCACGATCAGGGCCGCTTCAACGAGACCGGCGCCGTGCGTGCCAGCGGCTGGTATGTCGCGTCTGGCGATGGCGCGCATCGCTTCTATGCCGGGGCAACCGGCCCAGTGGTGCTCAAGGTCGATGGCGTCGAAATCATCCGCCGCGATGTCCAGCCGGCGGCGTCCGACATCATGGGCGTGCTCAAGGCCGGCGATGCCGACGAAGGCGTGGTGACGCTCCGCGCCGGGCAGCGCGTGCTGGTCAAGGTGGAACTGCGTTACGCCCCGGCCCGCGTGCAAGGCCTATGGTATGGTGTGCGGGCGCCCGATACGCCCGATGCCATGCTCGCCCGCGCCATTGCCGCGGCAGCCCAGGCCGATGCCGTGGTGCTGATGCTGGGCGAAACCGCCGATGCCAGCGTGGAAAGCAAGGACCGCAGCGATACCCGGCTCGATCCGGCGCAGTTGCACCTGGCCCAGGCCGTGCGCGCGGCCAATCCGCGCACGGCGATCGTTGTCAACGTCGGCCACGCGTTTGACGCCAGCTTTGCCACGGATGCCGCCGCGTTGCTGGTGGCCTGGTATCCGGGGCAGAACTTCGGCAAGGCCCTGGCCGACGTGCTGATCGGCACGCGCGAACCCGGTGGCCGCCTGCCGATGACCCTGGCGGCGCAAGAAGCCGATTATCCCGCCTATGGCCTGACGCCTGATGACGGGGGTGACCTGCGCTATGATGACGGGTTGCTGGTTGGCTATCGCGGCTTCAAGGCGCAGGGCAAGGCCGCGCTGTTTCCGCTTGGTGCCGGCATGGGCTATACCAGCTTTGCCCTGGGCGAGGCCCGCGTCGCCGATGGCCGGATCGTGGTGGAGGTGACCAACACCGGCACCCGCGCCGGCAGCGAGGTGATCCAGGCCTATCTGGCGCAAAGCCCCTATGCCCTGGTCGGCTTTGCCAAGCTGCACCTGGCGCCGGGCGAAAGCGCGACCGCCACGATCGAGCCCAGCCCCTATATCCTGCGCAGCGTGCCGGGCAGCGATGCCGTACCGCTGGTGGTGGGGCGCAACGCACAGGACGCCGCTTTCACGCTACGCTTGCCGCGTTAGGCACAGCCCGCAGCGGCAGCAGATAGGCCCGGAATGCCCATGTGGCGTTCCGGGCCTTTTGCCGTGGTGCCCAATCCGCGCCAAGGCGCTTTCAAGGCTGACGCAAAAAGGCCCCGTCCGGTTTCCCGGCGGGGCCTTGTTTGATGCGCTTGGCGCAGGACTGCTTAGTGGGTCAGTCCGGCAATCGCATTGTCGACCAGCGCGCGGTCAGCATCGGCGCCGTGGCGGGCGGCGATGATCTGGCCAGCGGCCGAAGCAGCAGCGGCAGCGGCCGTGGCGCGCAGATCGTCAACAGCGGCGCGTTCGGCAGCGGCGATCTTGTCCGAAGCCATCTTCTCGCGGCGGGCAATGACCTCGCGGGTATCGGCTTCGGCCTTGGCCACGATCGCGGCGGATTCGGTGCGCGCATGCTCGAGCATGGCGGCCGCATCCTTTTCCGCGTTGGCGATGCGCGCGGCGTATTCGGCGCGCAGCGCTTCGGCTTCGGCACGCAGCGCCTTGGCATCGGCCAGTTCGCGGCGGATCGCGGCGATCTGGTTGTCGAGGCCCTTGGTGATCGTGCCAGGCACCTTCTTCCACGCCAGGATCAGCAGGAAGACGAACATGGCAGCGGCAACGATCGCGCCGGCACCGATGCCGTGGATGGTGGGTTCGGCTGCTTCATGGCCGCCGGCGTGCTGTTCGACCGTGGCGGTCGTGGCGGTCGCGTTAGCCATGAGCGAGCACTCCCTGCACCGCACCGCGCGCGTCTTCGGCCGAAACCGAAAGGCCCGCCAGGCGGCTGACGATATCCTGCGCGGCCTGCGCGGCCACGTCTTGCACTTCCCCCTGCGCGGCGGCGCGGGCGGCGGCAATGCGCGCCTCTGCTGCGGCAGTGGTTTCCTCGATCCGCGCCGATGCGGCATCGAGAGCAGCCTGCGTGTTGCGGGCAGCCTCGGCCTTGGCGGCGGCGATCAGGTCATGCGCCTGGGCGCGCTGTTTGCCTTCGGCAATGCGCCAGGCCTGTTCTTCGGCGTCGGCGGCGGCCCGGGCGGCTTCTGCCGCGCCAAGATCGTCGGCGATCTGCTTGTTGCGCTGGTCGATCGTCGACACCACGCCCGGGAGCATGCCCCGGCCGATGACGAAGAAGACCAGGCCAAAGCACACCAGCAGCCAGAAGATCTGGCTGGCATAGGTAGCGGCGAGTTGGGCTATCTGGGGCATCGCGTTGGTCCGCGCTTCCTGTCTGTCGTTCTGGCCGGCCGGGGGTCACCCCGGCCGGATGTCAATCAATGGTCCGCTTCGCTGCCTCAGGCAACGAAGATCAGGATCATCGCGACGACGAACGAGAGCAGGCCCAGAAGTTCGGCGGCGGCGAAGCCGATGAACAGACGGCCCTGCTGGCCATCAGCGGCGCCCGGATTGCGCAGCGCGCCTTCGAGGAACTTGGCGAAGACGTTGCCCACGCCCAGCGAGGCCAGACCGGCGCCGATGGCAGCGAGACCAGCGCCGAGAAGCTTTGCGCTCTGTGCGTCCATGATAAAAACTCCCTCTTTGTCGTAAACCGGTGTGAAGCGGTATCAGGTGGTGGTGACGGTCAGTGAAGGTTTTCCGCGTCGTTGAGATAGACGCAGGTGAGCAGGGCAAAAACGTAGGCCTGGATGCCGGCAACCAGCAGTTCCAGCGCGCAGATGCCGATCATCAGCAGGAAGCTGGGCACGCCGGCCAGGAAGAAGGTGCCCACGCCCGCATTGGTGCCCGAGATGACGAAGCCCGAGAGCACTTCGAGGAGCACGTGGCCGGCCATCATCGCGACGAACAGTCGCAGGCCAAGCGAGAACGGACGCACCAGGAACGAGATCAGCTCGATCGGGAAGATCACCGGCACCATCACCGCCGGCGTGCCATGGGGCACGAACAGCGAGAAGAAGTGGAAGCCGTGCTTGGCAAAGCCCACGATCAGCACGATCGCAAAGCTCATGATCGCCAGCACACCGGTCACGGTAAAGTGGCTGGTGGCGGTAAAGGGATGGATGCCGACCAGCGCCAGCGGCAGCAGGCCGAGCAGGTTGGCAAACAGGATGAACGTGAACAGCGAGAACACGTAAGGCAGGTACTTGCGGCCCGCGTCACCGATGTTGGACTGCAGCAGCGTGTCGACAAAGCCGGTCAGACCTTCGACAGCCATCTGCCAGCGGCCCGGAACCTGGGCCTTCTTGGCGCCACCACCCACGAACACGATCAGCACCAGGGTGGTGATGACCATCCACAGCGCCGAGTTGGTGAAAGCAATGTTATGACCGGCAATCGCCCAATGATCGGTGCCAAACAGCGGCTCGATCGTAAATTGGTGTACCGGATCGACCTTTCCTTCGGCCACAGTGCTTGTCCCCGTTACGCGCAAAAACACCAAGGCGCCCCCTGCTCCGGCCAGTGTAATGGCCGGAAACCCATCGGATGCAAAGACCCGATCAGGAACGCCCGTTCGAGATCCTGATGATATTGCGGAAGGCCACGCCCATCCCCACAAACAGCATCACCAGAAGCCCCCATGGTCGCGTTCCGGCAAACTGGTCGATGACCCAGCCAATGAACGCGCCGCCCGCAAGCCCGCCGATCAGGTCGGCCAAGACCCGGTTGCCCATGCGATAGTTCGCGTCGGACTTTGCCTGGTCTGGCGTTGGCCTGCGCACCTGTTCCTTCTGGCGTGCAGCATCAAGCCGCGCGTTCAGGTTGGAAAGGCGTGCATCCTCACCGATGGGCTCTGCGTCGGTCTGTTCGTCACTCATGCCATGCTCCGCCAAAGGATCGGACAGGGTATGTCCGTTCACCCAACAGGGCATATCATGCGCAACGGCATCCCGCCGAGGGCGCCTGCCCCTTAGGCGGGGGGTTTTCCCGAGTCAACCGCCGTGCGCCGAACTTGCCACAGTTGCACGCATACGTTTGCGTCAATCTTGCGACATACCAGTCGCAAGATCCTGAAAAACAGAAATTTTTACAGACAGCGCGAATCCCGCTGCGGCGGGGCGCTGGTGCGGGTCTGCCAGGTACCATTGGGCGCCTGATACTTCTCGCCCGGCTGGGTCTGGGCAATCAGCAGACAGCCCGAGGTAAAGGCATATTCCTCCACCGTCGCCTTCTGGGCCTGGGCCTTTTCAGAATAGACCGCCCGTCGCTTGAGATTGATATCCTCGACCACCGCCTTGAGCGCGGGGCTCGGCGGGGTGACGTAGCCGAGATAGCCATCCATCTTCTCGCCCACCTGGCCGGCGGAACGCGCGGCGGCATAGGCCGGATCGCGCTGCGCCAACGCGGCCACGGGGGCGATCGCCAGCGGCAAGGCCACGGCGGCGGCAATGAGGGCGGAAAAAGCAGTGGTGCGTGCCATCTCAGAAGATGTCCTTGTTCTTGTCGATCGTCTGGCTGGCATCCCCGGCCAGGCGATAGACGACTTCCTGCTTGATATTGATATTCAGCTCGATGACGATCGGCTTATCCGGCGCCTTGACGGAAATGCATCCGCACAGCGTTGCGGCAAACCCTGCCAGCGCGCCTGCGGCCAGAACCTTGCGCCTCACGTCAGCACCCCCCTTTTGGCCGTTGTACCCGGCAATCGTTGCAGTGCCATGATGCACGGTCAAGAGAGGGCAATGCGATTTGCGGCTCATGGCATGTTTCCACTTGCTGAAGGCTGAATGGCGGGCTGGCCGGCCGGCGAGGCGGCCGATGCTGGCGTGCGTGGCACGACGCGCCCCTTGGCATCGAGCAGGCCCACGGTGCGGGGATCGGCCACGACCGAGGGGTCATACATCGACTTGTAGGTGCCCAGCAGGCTGTAGAACGGCGCCCGGACGTTGAGATTGAACTGGATCGGCAGGCCTTCGATCTGGCGCGTGAAGAAATTTCGGCTCGCCCCTGTCCCCTGGCTCACCCCGCCGAACTGCACCTGCGTAACGAAATCGCCGGCGATATCGCCGCGCAGGGCGATGGTCATGTGCTTGTAATCCAGGGACCGCAGCGCCTGGAATGCATAGTTGGCCATGAACGAGAGGTCTTTGTAGGTCAGCGCGCCAACATAAGAGACATTGCCGCCACCGCGCGAGGCCAGCGCCCCGCCAACGATATGCCCGCCCGTGGCATCGAACACCACCGGCAAGCGCCCATCGAACGTGCCCGTGGCCGAAATATTGGCCATTTCCATATGCGAGACAAACTGCGCCGCATCGAGCCCCTCGATCACCAGGGCAAAGCGGCGCTCCTCGGCCAGGGCAAAGCGCAGCGTGGTCGGCTCGAGCGACAGGCGCCCGCCCATGAACGGCCACTGCGCGCCGTTGAGTTGGACCACCTGGCCCGCCTTGAGCTGCAGATCGACCTTGCCGTCGGTCACTTCCACACCGGGATTGATCGAGGCAACCTTGAGAATCTGGTGCGGGGCGGTTTCCATCGCCAGCAGGTCGGTAAAGTCCAGCGTGCCGGAAAGCCCCTTCACCGGACCGAACGCAGCGGCAAAATCCAGGCCCTGGCTGCCGAATCGGCCAGACGAGGTAACCTTGTCGTCCTGCCAGTCGATCCGCCCCCTGCCGGTGATCGCGCCATTGGCATTGGCGATCAGGCCCAGCGCCAGCGGCGTCAACTGTGCGGGCTGGAGGTCCTTGTCGAACACCAGCTTGTCCACCACCAGATCGGCATGGCCGGTGGCGTGCGCCAGATCATGCTCGACATTGACGGTGGTGACCGGGCGGTCGCTGCGTGCATCGCGCAGCACGGCTTGCGCGGCGATTCGCCCATCGGCCAGCGTCAGCGTGGCATCGCGCGCGGCCAGCTTGGCAAAGCGGGCCGGGCTGGCGCGATCGGTCAGGTCAAACGCGGTGTTGTCCAAGGCCAACTTGCCATCGGCAAAGCGCCAGGTGCCGGTGGCGCCCGTGATGTCGAGCGGCACGGCGGCCATGCGGGCTTCCACGCCGGCAAAGCTGCCGGTGAAATCCTTGCCCAGCCGCGCGGTGAGGTCGGCCAGGGTCAGGCGGGTGGCGGTGGCCTCTGGCCCCAGCGCCACGTTGACGCCGCGCGCGGTGAGCGTGCCGGGCCAGGCTAGGCCCACGGCCCCGGTTTCCAGGCGCAGCGGGGTTTCGCCCATGCGCCCGGTCATGCGCAGGGCCGATGTGCCCAGCGCCACGCGCAGCGGCGTGCTGCCGGCAGAAACGATCGCCTGCCCGCCCACCGGGCACACCGTGAGCGTCTGCCCGTCGATCGCCATCTGGCCCAGTTCCAGCGAATCGAACGCGGGCTGGATGCAGCGCCGCCACAGCGCCAGCGCGCCATGGCGGCCATAGGCGCCGTTGATCGGCAGGCGCAGGTTCTCCACCCGCCCGCCGGGAATGGCGCCAGTCAGACGCGTCTGCCCCGAAAAGCCCAGCGCGCCGTCGGGCATCTGCACCACGACCAGTTCCGGCACGGCCAAGTGCCCGCCGCCCACGGCATAGTCCGCCATGGTCAGGTGAAACTGCGCGCCGCTGTTGCCGAGCCGCTCCATCGTGCCCGACAGGCGCGGCAGGCCATTGCCTCCGGTCACGAAATTGCCGGCAAAGCGGGGCGTCGCCGCGCTGCTGCCAAACACGCGCACCTTGTTGAGGCCCAGCAGCGCCTGCCCGCTGCCGCCGCGCAACGCGCCTTGGGCCACGACCACGTCCCAGGCGCCATCATGGCCGTGGCGCAGCGTAAGATCGGCGGCAAAGCGGCTGCCGCGCTCTTCCTCGTGCAGGCGGCGGCGCACCTGTGCCACCATCGGGGCGGCCAGCGTGCCAGCCACCGCGGCCTGGGCCGAGGCGAGCGCCTGGTCGAGCATCGGCCCACGGCGCAACCCGCGCGCATCGATCGTGCCGCGAAATTCGGCATCGGGCACGCCGCCTGCAGCAGCCGCCGGCCGCGCCTTGACCAGGCCATCCAGTTCCAGCAGGCCCACCCCGCCCTGCGCGGTGCGCACGCCGCCGGCCGTTGCCGCCACGCGCCCGCGCAGCGCGCCGCCGCGCCAGGCCAATGCCGTATCGAGGCCCAATGTTTCGCCAGAGACGGCGCCGGCGCGAAAGGCGCTGGAGCGCAACTGCCCCTTGACGCTCAGCCCGGCAAGATCGCGATCGGCCAGCGCATCGAGATTGAGGTCAGCACCGCGCACCGCCAGGCCGGCGCTGCCACAGGCCAGGTTGGCCACACGCACCGGGCCGACAAAGCGCGGCTGTTCGTTGCGGATCGTCACGCGGCCAAACGCGGTTGCCCGCCCGGTGCTGCAGGCGCCCAGCGCCAGGCGCGGCGCCACCACCGCCAGCGTGCCGGCAAACCCGTCGCGCAAGGCCCCCGCCCCGTCGGCCTTGAACGCCACCCGCCCCTGATCGGCATCGACCAGGCCGCGCCCATCGATGATCGTCAGCCGCCAATCGGGCAGGCGAAACGGCTGCTTGGAGGAAGACGGCGCATAGATCACCTTGTCGAGCGCGCCAAAGCTCGCGTGCCCACCATGGACCGTGCCATAGAGCCGCGGCCGCACCAGCGTGACCTGGCCGATGCGCGGGCCGGTCAGGCTCCACGCCAGGCTCAATTCGGCCCGCTCGATCACCAGATCGGGGCGCGCAGGATCGCCCACCACCACATTGGCGAGCACTTCACGGCCAGGCCCGATCGACACGACGGTATAGCGCGCCGGCAGGCCCAGCGCCGCCAGTTCGCGCGCGATCACCCCATCGGCGATGCGGTTGCGCGTCAGCCACAGGCCGCCACCGGCCACGAGCACGGCCGCGCCGGTGGCCCACAGTGCCACACGCCAATGGCGCCGCCGCCCCTTGGGCACCGGACCATCGGGTTCCGCCAAATCGGTCGTATCCGCCATTCGCCCCCTTCTTGCGCATGGCCCGCGCTTGGGCAATGCAAATCACCGTAACATTCTGCCCGCCAACGCGTGCCGGTCGTTCCGGTGCCGTGCTTTTTGCGCCTACACCTTCTTGCCCGCACGAGGTCATGCCGGACGAACCCCGACTCTTTCCTGAACGATCGGCGCCCGAACGCGATCTGTTGTCGGATCGGGTGCGCGAGGCGGCGCACGATCCATCCGGCCACCGCGCCCGCCTGCGCCGCCGCCTGTTGAGCGGCAGCGATGATGCCTTGGCCGATCACGAGGTGATCGAGGCGCTGTTGATGACCGTGATCCCGCGCATGGACGTAAAGCCGCTGGCGCGCATGCTGCTGCAGCGCTTTGGCTCGCTGCCCGGCGTGTTCAACGCCGATCCGCGCGCGTTGCAGGCGGTGCCCGGCATCAAGGAGGCCGCCGCTGCCGCGCTGCGCATTGCCGGCGTTGCCGCGCGCCGCCTGGCCCGTGCACAAGTGCAGGAAATGCCCGTGCTTTCCAGCTGGCAGGCACTGATCGACTATCTCACCATCGACATGGCGCACCTGAACCACGAACGCGTGCGCGTGCTCTATCTCAACACCCAGAACCGCCTGCTGCTCGACCAGATCGTGAGTGATGGCACGCTGGACGAAAGCGCGATCTACACGCGCGAGATCATTGCCAAGGCACTGGCGATCGGCGCGGCCGCGCTGATCCTGGTCCACAACCATCCCTCGGGCAGCACCCAGCCAAGCCGCGCCGACATTCAGATCACCCACAAGATCATGGAAGCAGCGCGGCTGCTGGGCGTGACCGTGCACGATCACGTGATCATCGGCCGCGAAGGCCACACCTCGCTCAAGGCCAAGGGCTTGATTTAACCGCGACTCCCCCTCCTCTTCAGAGGAGGGGAGAAATTACTTCAATCCAGCCGCTTACACCAGGCCAGCATGCTCCAGCGCGGCATCCACCGCCTGGCGCGCGGCGTCGCTGCACGGAACCATCGGCAGGCGCAGTTCCTCGCCCATCCATTCGTGCACGCGCGACAGCGCATACTTGACCGGCCCCGGCGAGGCATCTTCGAACATGGCGTAGTGCAGCGGATAGAGCTTGTCGTTCAACTCGCGCGCCAGGGCGAGGTCGTTGGCCGCGCAGGCCGCCTGGAATTCGGCGCAGAGCTTGGGTGCGACATTCGCCGTCACCGAAATGCAGCCCACCGCCCCGGCAGCATTGGCCGGCAGGGCCAATTCATCATCGCCCGAAAGCTGGCAGAAATGCTTGCCGATGCCCATGCGGTGATCAGTCACGCGCGAAAGATCGCCGCTGGCGTCCTTGATGCCGACGATCTTGTCGGGATAGCGCTTGGCCAGCTCGCACACCGTTTCGGGCAGGATGTCGGTCACCGTGCGGCCCGGAACGTTGTAAAGAATGATCGGCAGGTCGTTGTTTTCGGCCAGATAGCTGAAATGCGCGATCAGGCCGGCCTGGCTCGGGCGGTTGTAATAGGGCGCCACGCACAGCGCCGCCTGGGCGCCGCACTTCTTGGAAAAGGTCATGTGCAGCAGCGCGTTCATCGTGTCGTTGCTGCCGCACCCGGCGATCACTGGCACGCGGCCGGCGGCCTGTTCCACGCACAGCTCGATCACGCGGTGGTGTTCGGCGTTCGACAGGGTCGATGCTTCACCGGTGGTGCCGCAGGGCACCAGCGCGGACGAACCGTTTTCGATCTGCCAGTCGACCAGACGGCGAAATGCTTTCTCGTCAACGGCTCCATCGCGAAACGGTGTCACCAATGCCGGAATGGAGCCGGAAAACATGGACATTATCCCTCGTCTTGTCGCACAATGCGGTTCTGGGCAGGTCTCGACGCTTGCCGTGGGGCGCTTACCCCGGCAAACATGGGTCCGTCAAACATCGCCCCAGCAAACTTTGCTTTGCCACGGCAAAAAGACATTCAGCGCCGGATAAGGAGGCCACAACGACGATGTCCACCATGGACATGCCCCGAATCCCCGTTTCCCACGCCCTGCGCAATGGCTTGTGCGGGCTGGCCGCGCTGGTGGCGCTGTCGATGCCCACGCATGCCAGCGATGCCGGGCCCGATACCGATGGTAGCGCCTGGGATCGCGCCCGCGCGCAGCTGGTCGCCGGGCAGCAGGGGCCGATGGCGCTGGCCATTTCCCGCTGGGAACTGCTTACCTCGTCCAACCGCTTTGCCTTTTCAGACTATGCCGGCTTCCTGCTGACCTACCCGGGTTTCCCCGAGGAAGAGCGCCTGCGCCGCTATGCCGAAGGTGCGCTCGATCGCGAGGTCGGCGCGGGCGGCGGTGGCGACGTGCGCGCCACGGTGGCCTATTTCGATCGGCAGCCGCCGCTGACCAATCCCGGCCGCGCGCGCTATGCCTTGGCGCTGAGGGCCCTGGGCCGGCCCGATGCCGATGCCATGGCCAAGGCCGCCTGGCGCGGCGGGCCGATGAACGATGCCGACGAGGCCGCTATCCAGGCCACCTGGGGTGCCACGTTCACGCCAGACGATGCCGATGCGCGGATGGACGCGCTGCTGTGGGCCGGCGCCACCGACCAGGCCAACCGCGCCTTTGCCGCTGTCTCTCCGCAGCGGCGCGGCATCGATGGCGCGCGGCTGATGGCGCTGCAAGGGCTTGATCCCTTTGCCGCGGCGGCCGGCACCCCGGCCGACCAGCTCAACAGCGATCCCGGCTTTCTCTATGCCCGCGCCCGCGAATTGCGCAAACAGGGCCAGGGCATTGCCGCGCAGGCGCTGCTCGCCAACCGCCCGCTGCTGCGCGCCCGCCCGCTGGCGCGGGGCAAGTGGATCGATGAACTGCTGGCCAATGCGCAAGGCGCGGCATCGATGGGCGACGCACGCAGCGCCGTGGCCATTGCCCGCGGCGTGGACGATGCCTTTGCCCCTGGCGAAGACATCAGCCAGATGCCGTACGATCTGCGCGATGACTACACCTCGCTGGTGTGGCTGGGCGGCACGCAATCGCTGTGGCGGCTCGGCGATGGCGCCGGCGCGGCCCCGCTGTTCTGGCGCTATGGCAACGCCGCGCAAACCCCCGGCACCAAGGCCAAGGGCTACTACTGGGCCGGCCGCGCCGCCGCGCAGGCCGGGCTGACCGGCGATGCGCAGCGCTATTTCGCCATGGCCGCGCGCTATGCCGACCAGTTCTATGGCCTGCTCGCGCTGGAACGGCTGGGCCAGCCCGTGCCCAACTTTGCCTATGATTCGCGCGCCATGCCCACGGCCGAGGAACGCGCCCGCTTCAACGCCAGCCCGCTCACGCTCGCCGTGCGCGAAGTGGCGCGCAGCGGGCAATGGCGCACCACCGTGCGCTTTTTCAAGGAAATCGCCGCCCAGCAGCAGACCGAGGGCCAGCACATGCTGGTGGCCGAACTCGCGCGCGAACTGGGCCGGCGCGACCTGGGCGTGATCGTCGGCCAGGCGGCCGGCGCGCGCGGCTATCTCGATTTCCAGCACATCGCCTTTCCGCTGATCCCGGTGCCGCCGGGCACCGAGCAATCCTGGACGATGATCCACGCCATTACCCGCCAGGAAAGCCAGTTTGCCCAGAACGCGATGAGCCACGCGGGCGCGCGCGGGCTGATGCAGTTGATGCCGTCGACCGCCAACGAGCAGGCGGGCAAGCTAGGCCTCGCTTATTCCGCGCAGTCGCTGACCGATGACGCCGGGTTCAACCTGATGCTGGGCAGCGCCTTTTTCGGCCGGCTGATGGATATCTATGGCGGCTCCACCCCGCTGGCCGTGGCCGCCTACAATGCCGGGCCGGGCAACGTGAACAAGTGGCTGCGCGCCAATGGCGATCCGCGCACCGGCGCGGTGGAATGGGTGGACTGGATCGAGCGCATTCCCCTGTCGGAAACCCGCAACTATGTGCAGCGCGTGCTGGAAAACGCCGTGGTCTATGACGCGATGAATCCCGACAAGGCCGAATGGCACGGGCCTAATCCGATGAGCCACATCCTGGGCAAACCGACGCCGGGTTGATCGGGGCGGTTGCGTTGTGCCGCGCACCACCCCCAACCCCCTCCTCTGAAGAGGAGGGGGCTTATTTATCAGCGCACTACTCCCCCTCCTCTTCAGAGGAGGGGGGCGGGGGGTGGTGGAAGCCTGCCCCACCCGCTAAAGGCGGGAGTGATGAAACCCGATGGCAACCCGATCACGCCGGCCGGCCTGGCTGCCCTGCGCGCGCGCTATGACCACCTGCTGGGCACGGAGCGGCCGGCGATCGTCGAGATCGTCAGTTGGGCCGCCGGCAATGGCGATCGGTCGGAAAACGGCGACTATCTCTATGGCCGCAAGCGCATGCGCGAGATCGACCGCGAACTGGCCTGGCTCGCCCGGCGGATGAAGGCGGCGCGCGTGGTCGATCCGGCGCGGCAGGACGACCAGAGCCGCGTGCTGTTCGGCGCCACGGTGGAACTGGCCGACGAAGACGACAACCGCCGCACGCTGACCCTGGTGGGCGATGATGAGCAGGACGCGTCCAAGGGCCTGATCGGCTGGAGCGCGCCGATCGCGCGGGCGCTGCGCGGGGCACGGGTGGGCGATCTGCGCGTGGTGCGCCTGCCCGGCGGCGAAAAGGAGTGGGAAATCATGGGCATCAGCTACCCGGTGTTGGCATGAGCGAAGACCAGGCCCTTCCCGCGCACGCGTTGCCCGGCCGCTTTTTCGTGCTGCGCCATGGCGAAACCGTGTTCAACGCCGCGCGCCGCCTGCAATCCAATGCGATGCACACCCCGCTGACGCGCCGGGGGTTTGAGCAGGCGGTAATGATGGGCCAGGCCCTGCGCGGTGCGCTGGGGGAGCGGCCCGTGGTGCGGCTGCACATTTCCGATACCGGCCGCGCCCTGCAGACCGCCTCGCTGATCGCCGAGGAACTGGGCATCGACTGGTTTGCCGCCAACCGCACGCCCGACCTGTTCGAGATCGACATGGGATCGTGGATCGGGCGCGGCTATGACGATGTGGAGGCCGAACACGGGCCGATCACGCTGGCCGATCACCTGCTGCGCCCGGCGCCCGATGGCGAGGATTACCCGGCCATCGCCGCGCGGCTGCAACGCTGGATCGATGCCGTGGGCATCTCCGAGGAAACCCACATCGTGGTGATGCACGGCATTTCCAGCCGGGTGCTGCGTGGTCTGTTGGCCGGGTTGCCACCCCATCCCGACCATGGGGCGCCCATCGCGCCCTCTTTGGTGCAGGGTTCGATCGCGCTGATCGAGAACGGCCGCGAAGAGGTGTTCTTCGGCTCGTCCCGCGGCACCGAGCACGCCTGATGGCGCAGGTGATCAATCTGCGCCAGGCGCGCAAGGCCCGCGACCGCCAGGCCGCACAAGCGCAGGCTGCCGCCAACCGGGCGCGGTTTGGGCGCACCAAGGCGGAAAAGGCCGCTGATCTGGCGCGCGAGGAACAGGCCCGCCGCCAGCTCGATGGGCACCGCCTGGATCATGACGGCAAGGAACAAGGGCAAGACTGATGCGCACCACTTATGAAAGCGCCACCGTGCGGCTCTATCACCTGTCCGATGGCCCGGAAGGCGGCGCGGCGCAAACGCTGTTCTATGGCCCGCTCGACCAGGCCATGGCCCTGGCCGCGCAGCAGAGCGAGGATATCCAGGCCGACCTGTTCATCGCCACCGACAACGATGTGATCGCATGGCTCGACCTGGCCGAAGGCTGAGCGCCGCGCTCTTTGCTGCCGGCCTGGCTCTTGCGGGAGCCGGGCCTGCATATGCACGGGACTCGCTGGGCGTGTGGGAGGATTGGGGGGCATTTCGCGATTCCGCCGTACCGCGCTGCTATGCCATCGCCATGCCGCAACCCAGCAGCCGCCCGCGCGACGTGGTGCCCTATATGACGATCGGCACCTGGCCGCGCCGCAATGTGCGTGGCGAGGTGCATTGGCGGCTGTCGCGCCGCATTGCGCCGAACAGCAAGGTTACCGTGTCGGTGGACGGCGAAACCTTTGTGTTGATGGCCAGCGATGCGGTGGCCTGGGCGCAGGACCGCCGCATGGATGCCGCCGTGGTGGCGCGGCTGCGATCGGCGGGAACATTAACGGTCAGCGGCAAGGCCCGCGATGGCCGCACGTTCCGCGACAGCTATCGCCTGGGCGGCGCGGCTTCGGCGATGGACGCCGCCACCGTGGGTTGCGCGGGGCAATAAAGAAACGGGCCGGGGTTTCCCCCGGCCCGCCCTTGCAACAACGGTTCGGCTACGATCAGAAGCGCAGGCCGTAGGTGGCGACGATCTGGTGGCGATCGGTGTCCACGTCGAAACGGTCGCTGGTGTTGCCGTTGAAGTTGAAATTGGCGCGGCTGTAGTTCGAATAGCGATATTCGATCTTGCCGAAGGTCTTGGGGCTGAACGCATATTCCAGACCGCCGCCGACGCGATAGCCATCGGTGGTGATGCGGTAGTCTTCCGAGGTCTGGCCGTCGGTGCCCTGCAGCTTGTAGTGCATGTTGGTGTAGCCGCCCTTCACGAACAGCAGCGCCTTGGGCGAAACGGCATAACCGACGCGCGCACCGACATAGAGGTCACGCCCGGCGCTCACGCGGCCCAGGTTGAACGTGTTGGGCTCGAACGTGTTGGACCACTTGGCCGTGCTGCCGGTCGCTTCACCTTCGACACCAACAACCAGATTGGTTCCCACCGGCACGTCAAAGCCGATTTCACCACCATAGAGCAGGCCATTGATCGACTGCTTCTGGTTACGCGTGTTGTCGTTGTCCACCGAGCTGCCCGAGCGGCTCAGGTCATAGCCCAGAACGGCGCCGACACGCGGGCCGGAGAACGTACGGTTCGGAGCGTCGGGGGTGCCGGCGTCCTGCGCGAAGGCCGGAACGGAAACGGCGAGCGCCGAAACGGCGACAACGCTGGCGAGAATGGTCTTCATAATGGTTCAACTCCATTCGAACTGTTCTTTTTCTGTCGGCTGGCTGCCTGGCCTCTTGTGAGAGGTTCCAGATTGGCAACCTTGCTGCGACCCGACAGACCTGCAACGAACGGAGGGAGAGGCGATCCGGTTTCATGAACGTAGCACAACAAGAAATCTGTGACATTTGCGCCACAGCCATTCGCGGGCTAGAACGCGGCATGGCCACCCCCCTTTCCCCCGCTGTCAGCGCCGCCGCAGCCCAAGCCGCTGCCGCCGAATTTGCCGCCAATGGCCATGTCCGCGTGGAGCCGGCCTTGCCGGCGGCGGGGGCCGACGTCCTGCATCGCTGGCTGGATGGCGAGGCACCGTTCTCACGCGTGCTCAACCAAGGGGACAAAGTGTGGGATCTCGATCCCGCACAGCGCGCCGCGCTCGATCCAGAAGCGCAGGCCGCGCTGCTCGACGCGGTGCACGGCCAGGCGCGCGACGGGTTCCAGTTCCTGTTCGATTCCCTGCGCGTGTCCGACGATGCCGCTGCGCGCACCGCGCGCAATTGGCCGGTGGACCGGCTGGTGTCGGCATTCAACACGCCGCCCTGGCTCGATCTGTTTCGCGCGCTGACCGGGGAACCGGCGATCTCCATGGTCGATGGCCAGGCCACGCGCTATCTGCCCGGCCATTTCCTCACCGGCCATGATGACAATGTCGCGGGAAAGAACCGCGTTGCCGCCTATGTCCTCAACCTGACGCCGCGCTGGCGGGTGGAATGGGGCGGGCTGCTGATGTTCCACGATGGCGCGGGTGACGTGCACCGCGCCCTGGCGCCACGGCACAATGCGCTGCACCTGTTCAGTGTGCCACAGGCGCATTCGGTCTCGCTGGTGGCACCCTTTGCCGGGGCTCCGCGCCTGGCGATCACCGGGTGGTTGCGCCGCTAAACCGCAGGGTCACTCGCGCCCACTGGCGATTTTCCCATAAATGCGTATATGGCGGCGCATGAACGCCCCCACCTCGCTTCCCGTGTCCATGCCGATTCCCGGCCATGTCGATCCCGTGCCCGTGCCGCGCCCGGTTACCCCGCGCGAAGATGGCCGCACCGATCTGATCGGCCTGCCCCGCCCGCAGATTGCCGCCCTGTTCCAGGAAGCCGGCCTTGATGCCAAGGCGGCCAAGCTGCGCGCCAAGCAGGTGTTCCACTGGCTGTATCATCGCGGCGTGACCACGTTCGAGGCGATGACCGACATTGCCAAGACCATGCGCCCGTGGCTGGCCGAACGCTTTGTCATCGGCCGTCCCCAGGTGGTGGAAGCACAGGTTTCCACCGATGGCACGCGAAAGTGGCTGCTGCGCACGGCCGATGGCCATGACTTTGAAATGGTGTTCATTCCCGATGCCGACCGCGGCACGCTCTGCGTATCGAGCCAGGTGGGCTGCACGCTCAATTGCCGGTTTTGCCACACCGGCACGATGAAGCTGGTGCGCAACCTGACGCCGGGCGAGATCGTCGGCCAGGTGATGCTGGCGCGCGATGCACTGGGCGAATGGCCCAAGGGATCGATGGCGGGGCTGGACCTCACCGACGAAGTGGAAGAAGACGCCGACGAAGGCAGCTACACCGCTGACGGGCGCCTGCTTACCAACATCGTGATGATGGGCATGGGCGAGCCGCTCTACAACTTCGACAACGTGCGCGATGCGCTCAAGCTCGTGATGGATGGCGATGGCCTCGCCCTGTCCAAGCGCCGCATCACGCTCTCCACTGCCGGCGTCGTGCCGATGATGGCCCGCGCGGGCGAGGAAATCGGCGTGAACCTGGCGGTTTCGCTCCACGCGGTGACCAAGGACGTGCGCGACGAGATCGTGCCGATCAACCGCAAGTTCGGCCTGGAAGAACTGCTCCAGGCCTGCGCCGATTACCCCGGCGCCAGCAACGCGCGGCGCATCACGTTTGAATATGTGATGCTCAAGGACCGCAACGACAGCGATGACGATGCGCGCGAACTCGTGCGCCTGCTCAAGCAGTACAAGCTGCCGGCCAAGGTGAACCTCATCCCGTTCAACCCCTGGCCGGGTGCGCCCTATGAATGCTCCACCCCGGAGCGGGTCAAGCGCTTTGCCGAGATCGTGTTCGAGGCGGGCATCTCTGCCCCGGTGCGCACCCCGCGCGGGCGCGATATCGATGCGGCCTGTGGCCAGCTCAAGACCGCCGCCGAACGCCGCAGCCGCGCCGAGTTGGACCGCCTGGCTGCCGAGAAGCAGGCGGCTTTGGGCTGAGGCGCAGCGTAACGCTTCACACCGCCCCCAACCCCCTCCTCTGAAGAAGAGGGGGCTTTCCCGTTTGCTACTCCCCATCCTCTTTAGAGGAGGGGGTCGGGGGGTGGTGCCGGGCCTAGCGCAGCACCCCGCCCTGGCTGACCATCTCTACAGCCCCGGCCACCCACACCGCGCCATCAGCATCGCGGGTCAAGACCACGCGGCCATCGGCGCCGGTGCAGCGGCCTTGCGCGGCAACATACTGGTCCTGTGCCAGCCCGGCGGCAAACAGATACTGCGCGGCGGCGGCATTGAGGCTGCCGGTCACGGGATCTTCCACAATCTTGCCCTGGGGATCGGCAAAGAACGCGCGCAGTTCGAAATCGGCGGCATCGCCCTCGTCGCAAGGACCGATCAGCCCCACGTCGGTGGGCACCGGCGCCTCGGCCACCGGCTTGGCTGCCAGGACATCGGCCGCGCTGCGCAAGCGCAGCAGGCGCCAGCCGGGGCCGTTGCAGGCATGGATCGCATCGACCACGGCATCCTCTGATACGCCGGCCACGCGGATCGCCTCGGCCTGCTCGGCCGCATCCAGCGGCCCGCCGCGCAGCAGCGGCGGCGCGCGAAACGCCAGGGTTTCCTCGTCCATCCGCACCTCGACCAGGCCCACGCCGCATTCCTGCACGAGGCGGCCAGCCGTACGCGGCACGCCGCCGGCCATCAGCCAGGCCTTGGCCGTGCCCAGCGTGGGGTGCCCGGCAAAGGGCAGTTCACCGGCAGGGTAGAAAATGCGGACGCGGTAATCGGCGCCGGGATCGCTGGGCGGCAGGAGAAACGTGGTTTCGGAAAAACCCAGCCAGCGGGTCAGCGCGAGCATGGCCGGCGTATCGAGCCCGTCACCGCCGCGCACCACGGCCAGCGGGTTTCCCGAAAGCGGGCCAGAGGCGAATACATCGACGAGATCAAGCAGCATGGCGCCATGCCTATCGGGCGGGCGCGTCAGGGGCAAGCGTCGGCCGGTCGCACACTAGGCGCGGTTCATCGCGGAACGCGCAACACAACGAGACGTTCATCGGGCGTTGTGGATCGGATCGCTCAAAACCGTGTTCACCGTCACGAAATTCTCGGGACCCAAAAAGCAGGGAACAGTAGCTATGAAGAAGACCATCCTTGCCGCCGTGATGGCGGCCATCGTTCTCCCCGCAGCACCCGCCATGGCCGATCCGGGTCACGGCCGCGGCCATGGCTGGGGCCGTTATGACGATCGCGGCCGCTATCGCGAACCGCGCCCGATCGGTGCCAACGAACGCATCTGGCGCGGCCGCGATGGCCGCTACTACTGCAAGCGCAGCAATGGCACGACCGGCCTGATCATCGGCGCGGCCGGTGGCGCCTTGGTGGGCCGCGCGATCGACACGCGTGGTGACCGCACCATGGGCACCCTGCTCGGCGCCGTGGGTGGTGGCCTGCTCGGCCGCGAAATCGATCGTGGCGGCGCGCGCTGCCGCTGATCTGCATTTCCTGAAAAATCAGGATAATCAATAAAAGGCGCGGTCCGCTTGCAGGCGGGCCGCGCTTGTGCATAGTGGCTGGACACGGGACGGGACCGTCGGAGCTTTTTGAACGATGTCCATGCTTATCCTGGGTCCGGTGCTCAAGCGCCTGATCCGCCACGGTACTTTGACGGTAATTGAAGCTGATGGCCGCAGCCGCGTTTTCGGCACCAAGGAACAAGGCTGGCCCGATCTTACCCTGCGCCTGATGGACAAGAAGGTGCCGGGTTTCCTGGCCCGCAACCCCAGCCTGGGTCTGGGCGAAGCCTATATGGATGACCGCGTTCGCATCGAAGGCGGCGATATCATGGATTTCATCAGCTTCGTGCGGGCCAACAACCCGTGGGAGCGTGCCGGCGATATCGACAACCCCGGCCCGATGCGCAAGCTGTGGCTCAACATCGTCGGCCGGGTCGACCGGGTCAACGCCCGCGCCGCCTCGCGCCGCAACGTGGCGCACCACTACGATCTCGATGACCGGCTCTACGATCTGTTTCTCGACCCGCTGCGTCAGTATTCCTGCGCCTATTGGGCCGATGGCGTCACCACGCTGGAAGAAGCGCAACACGCCAAGGTTGAGCATATCGCCGCCAAGCTGGCGCTGCGCCCGGGACACCGCGTGCTCGATATCGGCTGCGGCTGGGGCGGTCTTGCCATCCAGTTGCACAAGCTGACCGGCGCGAGCGTGCATGGCATCACCCTGTCCAAGGAACAGCTCGCCTATGCCAAGGGCTGGGCCGCGCGCGAAGGCGTGGACGGGCAGGTCACTTTCAGCCTGACCGACTATCGCGACGTGACCGACCACTATGATCGCATCGTCTCGGTGGGCATGTTCGAGCATGTCGGCGTGCCCAATTTCGGCGCCTATTTCCAGAAGTGCCACGATATCCTGGCCGAGGATGGCGTGATGCTGATGCACACGATCGGCCGCGTCGGCCCGCCCTCGGTCACCGATGACTTCACGCGCAAGTACATCTTCCCCGGCGGCTATATCCCGGCGATGAGCGAAACCGTTGCCGCGATCGAGCCCAACCGCCTGATGGTCACCGATGTGGAAGTGCTGCGTCGCCATTATGCGCCCACGCTGCGCGCCTGGTACGAACGCTGCGTGGCCAACAAGGACAAGATCGAGGCGCTGTTCGACGCGCGCTTCTATCGCATGTGGCTGTTCTATCTGTCAGGCGCGGCGACCGCGTTCGAGCATGCCGACATGGTCAATTTCCAGTTCCAGCTGGTGCGTCACCGCGATTCCCTGCCGCTTACCCGCGATTACATCGGCACTGAAGAGGCCAGTCTGCGCGCGCGCCGCCTGGCTGCCGCCGGCGCCGATAACGACGCCGACGGGACCAAGGTCTTTCAGTTCGATGCCAATTCGCGCACCAGCGCCGGCGCCGGATAGATCTTTTCCAGCGCCTGCTGCACGGCGGCGGTGCTGACCACCACGGTGCGGTTCACATCGCCCTGGTAGCCATAGTTGCCACCCAGCGAGTGGATGTTGCCGTCAAAGGCGGCGCCGATCACGGCGCCGTTTTTGTCCACCACGGGTGAGCCGGAATTGCCGCCGATGATATCGTTGGTGGTGACGAAATCGAACGGCGTGGCCTTGTCGATCTGGGCGGCGTGGTCGGTAAACTGCTTGGCCAGCAGGAACGGCTGCGCCCCGGTGGCGCGATCGAACGCGCCGCCCATGGTGGTCACCGGCGCCACATCGGCGCCGCGTTCCTTCCACCCGGCCACCTTGCCATAGCTGATGCGCAGGGTGAACGTGGCATCGGGATAGAGCGTGGCGCCATAGGCGGCAAAGCGCGCATCGGCGAGCTTGGCCCCGGCAGCAGCCAACGGACCCTGATACTGCGAATCCACGGCCTTTTGCAGTTCGCGCTGGCGCGGCTCCAGGCTGCGGGCATAGACGATCATCGGATCGGTGCTGGCCGCAATCGCCGCAGCGCCCCCTTCCCACAGCGCCTTGCGCACCGCCGGATCGCCCAGCTTGGTGCCGGTCACCAGCCGCGCCGAAAGGTCTTCGGGGCTTTCCTTGCCCAGCATCAGGCGCGTGTCGGGATCATCGGCGCCCAGGTATTCGCGCGCCTTGGACAGGCTCCATTCCATTTCCAGCTGTTCGAGCCAAGGATAGATCGGCTTGGCATCGAGCACCTGCTTTTCCAGCAGGGGCAGCGCGCTGTCGGTATAGCCGGGCAGGCGCTCGCCATTGGGCTTGGCCTTTTCGATCGCGGCCTTCACCAGCGTTTCGGCATAGCCATAGAGATCGCCCATCGGCTGGGTAAAGCGATAGGCGGGATAGATGTTGCGATAGGCGGCCACCGCCTCGCTCACCTGGCTCCACGGATCACCGATCGCGGCATTGCCGGCGACCTTGGCCTTGAGCGTGGCTTCGTTGTCGGCCAGCATCTTGACGAACGCTGGGTCGTTCAGCGCCTTTTGCCGGCCGATATAGACCTTGAGCGCGTTTTCAAAGCCGAACAGGCTGTCGCCGCCCTCGCGCTTGCGCTGCGGGCTTTGCTCCATCGCGGTGATCAGGCGGCCGCGCAGTTCCGACAGCACGGTGTTGGTGATCGGCAGGGAAACTTCGCGCTGGAACGCGATCTGCGACATCGTGAACAGGCGCTGGGTGGAACCGGGATTGCCGACCACGAACGTTGCCTCGCCCGGCTGCGGCGCGCGCGGGCTCCACTTGAGGTGCGCGGCCACCTTGACCGGCTTGCCGTTTTCATAGGCGCGCAGGAACGCGGCATCGAGGGCATAGCGCGGATAGTTGAAGTTGTCGGGATCGCCACCAAAGAACGCCGCCTGGAATTCCGGCGCCCAGACCAGCCGCACATCGGAATACTTGCGATAGGTATAGAGCTTGTACTGCCCGCCGCCGAACAGGGTGACGACCTGGCAGCGCGTGGTGGCCAGGTCCTTGCAGCCGGCCTTTTCGATCTCGGCGATCTTGGCGTCGCGCGCCTTGACCAGCGCTTCCCCGGCGAGGCTGCCGATCGCGCCCTTCACTGCCCCGGTCACATCGGTGATGGCCGTCACCACTTCGGCCTGCTGGCCCGGGCACTTGCGCTCGTCCTCGCGCTGCGCGGCAACAAAGCCGTTGGCCACGAGGTCTTCCTTTTCGCTCGACAGGTTCTGCGCGCATTCCACCACGCAGTGATGGTTGGTGAGGATCAGGCCCTCGGCCGAGACGAAGCTGGCGGAACAGCCGCCAGTCAACCGCACGGCAGAGGCGCGCACGCGATCGAGCCAGGCCTGGTCGGGCGCCCAGCCATAGTCCTGCTTCATCTTCGCGGCGGGAAAGGCATCGAACGTCCACATGCCCTCGTCGGCCTGCGCCGGAGTGGCAAGGGCAAAGGGCGTGGCCAGCATGGCGCCGGCCATCATGGCCTGGCGCAGACGCGAAAGCGCGGGTGAAGACAGCATGATAGACATCCTCTTGCAGGGCATTGCGATGCGCGCAGGGGTGCCATGGACCGCGGCGCGCCGCAAACCGAAACGAAGGCAAAGAATGGAAATCTTGGGCCACGCCAATCGGTCCGAAACCGACAGAATGCCGCAGCACGGTAAGCACTGAACCGCGCTGAACATTTTTACGGTTCTTTGCAAACCACGCCGCAACAAACGGCAATGTCGCTCGGAACCCAAACTATCGCGGGATGACTTTGCCGCCCGATTGAGGCCCAACGCTACAGGTCTTCACTTAGCAGGGGGTATAAGGGAAGCGACATTGGCATTGATGGAACAAGGCCGGATGCAGGCGGATTGGCCATAGCTCCGGAGGGTTGCCAACGGCTGGGGAAGTCGTGGCATCTGCTATCCGTCGGGCGGTGTCGCTGCCCGACCCGCCCACCCACGCGCCCGGCCACCCGGCATGGCGCGGCCGTTTCTGCCTGCTCCATCGGCAGCCATTCGACCATGCCTTGTGCCCCCTGCCTTGCGGGGATGATCGAGCCGCAAAAGTGCAATGGCGCCGGCTCTCCGGCCTCCTTAGGCCCGATGGCGTGGCGCCGTCACCTGCCGCCTGTCACCTGCCTGGCCCGGCGCCTGCCTGCCTCGGCGGGAGGAGCGCAGCGGCGGATCACAATGAGGTAATTGGTCAGCGGGGACGGCCCGCCCCGCGCCATCACGTCGTTCCGCGCCTCATCCGCGGCCCGGCGATGGCGCGGCCGATCAATTCCCATCCATCGGCGTCACCATCCGAACCGGCGCTGGCACAGCCACCCGGGGCCGCGCACCGCCTCACTGCCAGGCGCGGAACGTCACGCCCAAGGTGCGCGGATCGCTTGGCGTGCCCAGGATCAGGCCGGAATTGCCGGCCTGGATCGTCAGGTTCTGGATATAGTTGGCCTTGAACAGGTTGCGCGCAAACACGCCCAGTTCCACGCCCGGCCCGCCATCGCGGCGGCTGCGCCAGGCCAGGCTGGCGTTGGTCAGCGCATAGCCATCGATCCAAGTATAGCGCGAGAGCGAGGGATCGCCGTTATAGCTGCTGCGCCACGCGGTATCGCTGTGCAGCACCCATTCGCCCCGGGCCATCGGCAGGCGATAGTCCACGCCCAGCGTCTCGCTCCAGCGCGACAGCCCGGTCAGCGCCTTGCCGGTCAGGTTGCACGCGGTGGTCGCCGCGGTCTGCGCCTCCAGCGGGCACGGCCCCTTGGGATAATCGGTATAGCGCCCATCGGCATAGGCCAGGCCCGCCGTCAGCACGAGGCCGCCCCAGTGCAGTGCGGCATCGGCCTCAACCCCCTGCACCCGCACGCGCGGGATGTTGGCAAGATAGCCACGCAGGGCCACGGTCTGGCTGGAATCGACCACCGTTGCCTGGAAATCGCGCACCGTGGTGCGATAGGCGGCCAGGTTGAGCAGCAGGTGCCGATCCCACCACTCGCTCTTGATCCCGCCTTCCCAGGTGATGTTGCGTTCGGGCCGGATCACGGCCGTGGCCAGGACTGGCTGGTTGGCGCTGTCGAGCGGCAGGCCCGACATGTTGATCCCACCCGATTTGAACCCCTGGGCATAGCCGCCATAGGCCATCACCGTATCGCTCACCTGCCAAGCCAGGTTGGCGCGGCCCGACAGGCTGGAATCGCGGGTGCTGGCGCCATAGGCCTGCGGCCGCAGCACCGACAGTTGCGCGGCGAGCAGCGCGGCGTTGGTCACCTGTGGGCCGCCGAACACGCTGGTGGTATATTGGCCGTTCTTGTCTTCCCAGGTCTGGCGCAGGCCGCCGGTCAGCGTCAGGCGCGGTACGATCGTCCAGTTCGCCTCGGCAAAGGCGGCATAGCTGTTGACGGCAAAGCGCGTGTCGCCACCCTGGCCATAGCCGTCGAGCAGGTTGGCCGGGATCGCCGTGCCATTGCTGGTGGTTGTGCCGAGCAGCCACGGCGCACCATAGGGGCCATAGATCGAGATCGGATGCCCGGTGATGACCTGGCGGAAGTAATAGAGCCCGGCGACATAGGACAGCGCGCGCTGCCCGTCAGAGGCAAGGCGCAGTTCCTGGCTTATCTGGTCCTGACGTGAGGGGATGTGCTGCGTGGTCTGGATCGGCAAGCCGGTATAGTCGCGGTCATTGGCCGCGTCCCAGTTCCAGAAGCGCCAGGCGCTGATCGACGTCAGCGTGGCTCCGCCCAGATGCCAATCGAGCGTGGCGGCAATGCCGCCCTCGTTGGTGTTCACCCCCAGTCCGGCGTCGATGTCGGTCAGCCGGTCATAGGGGTTGGTGCTGGGCGGCGCATAGTGCGCGGCTGCCGCCAGCGCGGAATATTGCCGCGACGGGCTGCGCAGGCTGGTGCCGACGCGCAGATAGACCTGGGTGCAGCAGTCCCCGCCAAAGCGGGCATAATCGGCCACCACGCGCAACTGCACGCTGGCAGAAGGGGTGAACAGCAACTGGCCGCGCAGCGCCTGGTTATCGACGCTGTTCTGATCAGCCCCGGTGCGCACGTTATGGATCACGCCATCGCGCCGCGTCAGCAGGCCCGAAAGGCGATAGGCCAGCACGTCATCGATCAGCGGCCCTGTGGCCATGGCTTTGGCCTGCACCAGGCGGCGTTCGCCCACGCTCACCTCTTCGCTCGCCGCCGGGGTGAACGAGGGCAGGCGCGAGGTGATGGCAATGGCGCCGGCCGTGGTGTTCTTGCCAAACAGGGTGCCTTGCGGCCCGCGCAAGACCTCCACCCGCTCAACATCGGCAAAGTCGAACGCCGCCGTGGCCGGCCGTGCATGATAGACGCCATCGACATAGAACCCCACGCCCGGCTCGAGCCCATCGTTGGCCTGGCTGACCGCCACCACGCTCGATCCCAGGCCACGGATGGTAAAGGCGGTGTTGCGCGGGTTCGCCGAGGAATAGGTGAGCGCCGGCACCAGCGTGGTGAGCGCCTGGGTGTTCACCGCCAGCGACCGATCGAGCCACGCGCCATCGACCACGCTGAGCGCGGCCGGCACCGATTGGGCCGGTTCAGGGCGTTGACGCGCCGTCACCACGATATCGCCGGCCGTGCGCAGGGCATCCGTGCCCGCGACCGGAACGCTGGCGGCGTCGGGCGAATCAGCCCAGGCTGGGTTCGCTATGCCGAGGCCGGTTGCCAGCGCCAGGGCGCACGGCACAGCCCGCCGCCAGCGGCGATCGATCACGTTTTGCATGGAATGTCTTGCCCCTGCACCGACGGCCCGCCCGGCAGACCGTCATAAAATGTCACTTCAAGCTATATTCACTGAAACATAGCATGGCGCAAGAGCGGATCGAAGCTGCGGAAATGGCAGCACATTCACCATCAAATCCGTCTATTTCACGTCAATCCTTTGTCACGAATGTGTCATCAAAACGTCATAGGGGCAGCCAACAGCCCTGAACGGACACCCTTTCCCATGCGTATCCTGCCCTCTCTCTGCAGTGCCGTTGCCCTGGCAGCAGTCCTGTTTGCCCCGGTCGCTGCGCGGGCCGATACCGATACCCAGGGATGGGGAACGCTGCTGGTCACAGCCAAGGCAGGCAAGAACTGGCGCCTGTCCAACGAAACCATCCTGCGCACCGGCAATGCGCGCGGTTTCTACGAACTCGAAAACAACTTCATGGTTGGCTACAACCTCGACAAGACGTTCACCGTCTGGCTGGGCTACACCCATGATCCCAACTACCTGCATGGCGATTTCGCGGTGATGGAGCGGCGCTTTCGCCAGCAGGTGAGCTTTGACAACTTTGCCCATCTCGGCCCGGTGCGCTTTAACGGCCGTATGCGGCTGGAACAGCGCTGGCGCGACAACATGCCCGGCACCGCCTGGCGCCTGCGCCCGTTCCTCAAGGCCAGCCTGCCCGTGGCGCAGGGCAGCAAGGTGATGATCGTGGCTAGCCACGAAAGCTTCATCGATCTCAACAAGACCGTGTTCCAGACCGTGAACGGCGAGGAGCGCATGCGCAATTTCATCGGCATCAATGCGCCGATCGCCAAGAAGCTGACGATCGAGGCCGGCTATCTCAACCAGCACGGCGTGCGCCCCGGCAAGCTCGACACCAGCGACCATGTCGCCTCGGTGGCGCTCAACATCGCGCTCTAAGCGTCTGAAAGGCAGCTGCCTCCCACACCCCGCGCCCCGCCTGGCGGCGCGTGCGGGGCAGGCCCGCCCTGCTGTGCCGAACCGGGGGGAACGGCGCCGTGGGGCGGGCCGATCCGCGCGGGGCCAATCCGCGCAGGGCTTGCCTTAGCGGCCGTGCGCCCCTAGCGGGCGGGGCACAGCCGAGCAAACCGCAAACCCGGAGTCGAACCATGGTCCCCCGTTATGCCCGCCCCGCGATGACCGCGATCTGGGAGCCCGAAGCGCGCTATCGCATCTGGTTCGAGATCGAGGCCCACGCCACGCAGAAGCTGGGCGACCTGGGCGTGGTGCCCGCAAGCGGCGCCAAGGCGCTGTGGGACTGGTGGGCGACCAATCCCGCCATCGACGTGGCCGCGATCGACGCGATCGAGGCGGTGACCAAGCATGACGTGATCGCGTTCCTCGATTGGGTGGCGCAGCAGGTTGGCCCCGAGGCGCGCTTCATGCACCAGGGCATGACCAGCTCTGACGTGCTCGACACCACGCTGGCCGTGCAACTGGCCCGTGCCGCCGACATCCTGCTCGAAGATATCGACGCGCTGCTCGCCGCGATCAAGCGCCGCGCGCTGGAGCACAAGTACACGCCCACCATCGGCCGCAGCCACGGCATCCATGCCGAACCGACCACGTTCGGCAAGAAGCTGGCCGAAGCCTATGCCGAGTTTTCGCGCTGCCGCGCGCGCCTGGTCAATGCCCGCGCCGAAATCGCCACCTGCGCCATTTCCGGCGCGGTCGGCACCTTTGCCAACATCGATCCGGAGGTGGAAGAATACGTGGCCGAGCAGCTTGGCCTGAGCGTGGAGCCGGTTTCCACCCAGGTGATCCCGCGCGATCGCCATGCCATGTTCTTTGCCACGCTGGGCGTGATCGCCAGCTCGATCGAGCGCCTGGCCACCGAAGTGCGCCACCTGCAGCGTACCGAAGTGCTCGAAGCGGAAGAATACTTCTCGCCGGGGCAAAAGGGTTCGTCGGCCATGCCGCACAAGCGCAACCCGATCCTGACCGAAAACCTCACCGGCCTGGCCCGCGTGGTGCGCTCGGCCGTCACCCCTGCGCTGGAAAACGTGGCGCTGTGGCATGAACGCGATATCTCGCACTCCTCGGTGGAGCGCTTCATCGGCCCCGACGCCACGATCACGCTCGACTTCGCGCTGGCGCGCCTCACCTCGGTGGTCGACAAGCTGGTGGTCTATCCCGAGCGCATGCAGAAGAACCTCGACCGCATGGGCGGCCTGGTCCACTCGCAGCGCGTGCTGCTGGCGCTGACCCAGGCCGGCGTGACCCGCGATGAAGCCTATCGCCTGGTCCAGCGCAATGCGATGAAGGTGTGGGAATCCGACGGCCAGCTCTCGCTGCTCGAACTGCTCAAGGCCGATGCCGACGTGACCAAGGCGCTGAGCCCGCAGACGATCGAGGAAAAGTTCAACCTCGATTATCATTTCAAGGCTGTGGATACCATCTTCGCCCGGGTGTTTGGCGAATAATGCAAGTGCTGGCGCTTCGTCTGCAATCTGCCTAAGGTCCGCCACCCGTGCGTACGGCACGGCAGGTTGAAGGGTGAAGCGCCGCACATGAAGCAGATCCGCATCGTCTTGTGGCTGGCCTTGATCGCGGCCTTTGCCGCGTTCATCGCCATGAACGCGGACACCGCCCGCGTGAATTTCTGGCCATATGGCGCGGGCTATCTGCACTTCGATTGGCCGGTGGGCTTTGTCGCCCTGGTCTTTTTCCTGGCCGGTTTCGTGCCGCCGTGGGCGGCGGGCCGGCTGCGCCGCTGGCGCCTCAAGCGCCGCATCGCCACCCTGGAGTCGAGCCTGGTGAGCCAGGCCGGCGCCTTTCCTGCCACCGACGCCGCCAGCGATGCGGCCCAGACGGATATCCACCCGTGAGCAACCCGATCTTTCTTGCCGTCGACCTTCCCCGTCTCGATGCCGCCGTGGCGCTGGGGCAAAAGGTGAAAGGCCACGTCGGCGGATTGAAGCTGGGGCTGGAATTCTTCTGCGCGCATGGCCACCACGGCGTGCATGAAATGGCCAAGATCGGCATGCCGATCTTCCTCGATCTCAAGCTGCACGACATTCCCAACACGGTGGCAGCGGCGATGCAGTCGATCCACGTGCTGCAGCCGGCGATCGTTACCATCCACGCCTCGGGCGGGCGCGCGATGATGGAAGACGCCAAGGCGGCCGCCGGTGAAGGCTGCAAGGTGGTGGCGGTAACCGTGCTGACCAGCCTGGACGATGCCGATCTGGCGCGCGGCGGGGTCAGCGGTTCGTCGCACGACCAGGTCCTGCGCCTGGCAGATCTGGCGCAGGAAGCCGGCCTTGATGGCATCGTCTGTTCCGGGCACGAGGTGGGCGAAGTGCACCGCCGCTGGAAGAACGGCTATTTCGTGGTGCCGGGCCTGCGCCCTGCCGAAGGCCGGGGTTCGGCGCTCGGTGACCAGAAGCGTGCGGTGACCCCGCGCGCGGCGCGCGATGCCGGCGCTTCGTGCCTGGTCATCGGCCGCCCGATCAGCCGCGCCGAAGACCCCCTGGCCGCCGCCCGCGCCATCGAAGCCACGCTCTGATCCATCATGCCCGGCGTTGCACCCGCGCTCACGTTCAGGCTGGCCACGCCGACCGATCTGCCGGCGCTGCGCCGCCTGGTCGAACGCGCCTATCGCGGCGACACAGCACGCCAGGGCTGGACGCACGAGGCTGACCTGCTGGATGACGAGCGCACGTCTGACGCAGAACTCGCCGCTGCCATCACCGCGCCGGACCGCTGCGTAATCGTGGCGCAGTCCGCCGATGGCGCGCTGATCGGCACCGTTACCCTGACGGCGCTGCCGCAGGGCAAGGCCTACCTCGGCATGTTGTGCGTCGATCCCGATGTGCAGGCCGGTGGCCTGGGCCGCGCGCTGCTGGCGCAATGCGATGCGATGGCCCAAAGCGAGCTGGGCGCCCGCGCAATCGAAATGACGGTGATCGATCGCCGCCCCGAACTGATCGCCTGGTACGAGCGGCGCGGCTATGTTCGCACCGGCGAAACCCGGCCTTTCCCTGGCGCCACGCCGGTCGACTTCGCCATGGTCGTACTGGAACGGATGGTTTCCTGAACGGTTACCCCGGCAACGGTTCAGCGCGCTGCAAGCTCGCTTCGGCCATTCCCCAGCCGTCACATACGGAGACCGTCCCGATGAAGCGCCTTATCCTCGCCGCCAGTCTTTCCGCCCTGCCCTTGGCCGCGCTGGTCACCCCCGCCATGGCCCAGCAGGCCGTGCAGACCGCCCCGGTCGTCAGCCCGGGCGCCACGGTGCTGACCGTGCAGGCCGAAGGCCGCAGCACCCGCGTGCCCGATCTGGCAGTCTTCACCGCCGGCGTTACCACCCAGGGCCAGACGGCGAGCGAGGCGCTGGCCGCCAACGCCCGCGCGATGAACGCCACGATGGCGGCCCTCAAGTCCAGCGGCGTGGCTGCCCGCGACATGCAGACCAGCAACCTGTCGGTCAGCCCGGTCTATGGCGAGCAGAAGCGCCTGGCCGATGGTAGCACGCAAGGTGATCCGGTGATCGTGGGCTATCGCGCCACCAACCAGGTGCAGGTCAAGCAGCGTGACCTTGCGCGCTATGGCCAGGTGATCGATACGCTGGTCAAGGCCGGCGCCAACGAAGTCAACGGCCCCAGCTTCCAGATCGACAAACCCGAGGCGGCAATGGACGAGGCGCGCATCGATGCCGTGGCCAAGGCCCGCGCCCGCGCCGATCTCTATGCCCGCGCCGCCGGCCTCAAGGTGGTGCGCATGTTGACCATCAGCGAAACCGGTGGCTGGTCGCCGCAGCCGCCGATGCTCTATGCCCGCGCCGACAAGATGATGATGGCCGCGCCCAGCCCGGTTGCGGCCGGCGAACTGGACGTCAACGCCAACGTCACCATCACGTTCGAGCTTGCACCGCAGTAAGCAAGACGCCACATGGGCTGGCCATGCCAGCCCCAGCCATCAAGATCTGCGGAATCAACACGAGTGCCGCGCTCGACGCCACGCTTGCCGCGCGCGCCGATTATGCCGGCCTCGTGTTCTTTCCCCCTTCCCCCCGCCATGTCACCATCCGCGACGCCGCGCTGCTTGGCGCGCGCAACGCCGGGCGCAGCCGCCTGGTCGGCCTGTTCGTGGATGCCGATGATGCCACGATCGGCGAGGCGATTGCCGCGGCCCACCTCGATGTGCTGCAGCTTCACGGCCACGAAACCCCCGAACGCGCCGCGCAGTTGAAAGCCCAGTTTGGCCTGCCGGTGTGGAAGGCGCTGTCGGTGGCCGCACCTGCCGATGTCGCTGCCGCCACCCGCTATGCCGGGGCGGCCGATCTCTTGCTGTTCGACGCCAAGGCACCCAAGGGCGCGGCCATTCCCGGCGGCCTGGGGCTGGTGTTCGATTGGGCGCTGCTCAACGCCTATCGCGGCCCCACGCCATGGGGCCTGGCCGGCGGCCTGGGCCCCGACAATGTTGCCGATGCCGTGCGCCAGACCGGCGCCGAACTCGTCGACGTATCATCCGGCGTGGAAAGCGCGCCTGGCGTCAAGGACGAAAGCCGCATCCAGACGTTCTGCCGCGCGGCCCGATCGGCCCGATCGGCCTGAACGCCAACGCCGGCCACAGCCGCGCAACCCGCAGCCCCGCAAACGACAACGGGCGACGCTTTCGCGCCGCCCGCTGCTTTTCCTGGGTCGGAAATTGTCCTGTCGAAACAGGGTCCGATCAGAACTTCAGGCCAACGCCAGCGGTCACCGCATCGCGGTTGCCCAGGCCTTCGTCGGCGATGTAGTGGCGGTATTCCACCTTGCCGTAGAACTTCTGCATGAACGACTTCTGCACGCCGGCGCCAAAGTTCCACGCGCCGCCGCAATCGGTGCAGGGCGTGGTGGCATAGCCGCCCACGGCATAAAGCTTGGTGCCGGCCAGGTTCGCACCCAGGCGGCCGCTCACGCCAACCGACACGCGCTTGGCATAGCTGTTAAGTATCTTGTCAGCCGAGACTTCGACGCCGCCGAAGGCTGCCGGGCCAAGATCGTAGTCATAGCCTGCCGCAACGCCAGCCGTGGCATCGGTGGCATCGTGATTCCAGAGCACACCGCTGTGCGCTTCGACGCGGACCTCGTTGGCCATGGCCGGGGCGGCTGCAGCCAGGGTACCGGCGAGCGCGAGAAGAACGAGACGCATAATAAACCTCCTTGCATTCAATCCGCCGTTTGGTGCGGCGGTCGATCGGGCAAGTAGGCCGCACGCCAATCGTCAACAAGTCATAACTGTAAGATTTCTGACTCTAACATAGTATGCATGGCATTTTTGCCACAGTTTCTGTCAATTTTGAAAGGTTTATCCCTATCTGAACAAATAGACAGAAAGTATCGTTGCAGTAATGTAAAACACAAAAAGGCGGCCCCATTACGGGACCGCCTTCACGACGTTGCAAGACGCCATCTAGCGCCCAGACATTACGCCAGGATGAACGCGCAATCGTGCAAATTGCTGAAATGCGATTGCAAAAATGCAAACTACGGTAAAATGCCTTGACCATGCCCGGCGCCGGGCGGGCGCCACTGACCCGCCGCCCCTTTGGCCATGAATCTGGACAACCGCCCCGCCCTCTGCCAAGCGGCTGGACCATGACTGCCCAGAACCCGAACAGCTTCCGCAACCAGCCCGACGATCGTGGCCACTTCGGCCAGTTCGGCGGTCGCTATGTCGCCGAAACGCTGATGCCGCTGATCCTCGATCTCGAAACGGAATACCGCAAGGCCAAGGCCGATGCCGCGTTCCAGGCCGAATTCGACGACCTGCTCGAACACTATGTCGGCCGGCCCAGCCCGCTCTATTTCGCGCCGCGGCTGACCGAGGAGCTGGCCAAGAATGCGCCGGCAGGCAAGGGCGCGCAGGTCTGGTTCAAGCGCGACGAGCTCAACCATACTGGCGCACACAAGATCAACAACTGCATCGGCCAGATCCTGCTGGCGATGCGCATGGGCAAGACCCGGATCATCGCCGAAACCGGCGCGGGCCAGCATGGCGTGGCCACCGCCACTGTCTGTGCGCGCTTTGGCCTGCCCTGCGTGGTCTATATGGGCGCCACCGACGTCGCCCGCCAGGCGCCCAACGTGTTCCGCATGAAGCTGCTCGGCGCCGAAGTGGTGCCGGTGACCGCTGGCGCCGGCACGCTCAAGGACGCGATGAACGAAGCGCTGCGCGACTGGGTGGCGAACGTGCATGACACGTTCTACATCATCGGCACCGCCGCCGGCCCGCACCCCTATCCCGAGCTGGTGCGCGATTTCCAAAGCGTGATCGGCAAGGAAGCCCGCGCCCAGATGCTCGCCCGCACCGGGCGCCTGCCCGATGTGCTGGTCGCCGCGATCGGTGGCGGGTCCAACGCCATCGGCCTGTTTCACCCGTTCCTCGATGATCCCGACGTCAAGATGCTGGGTGTCGAGGCGGCTGGCCATGGCCTTGACAAGGAACACGCCGCTTCGCTCGCCGGTGGGCGCCCTGGCGTTCTCCACGGCAACAAGACCTACCTGTTGCAGGACGAGGACGGCCAGATCACCGAAGGCCACTCGATCAGTGCCGGCCTGGATTACCCCGGCATCGGGCCAGAGCATGCCTGGCTCAGGGATGTCGGCCGCGTCGACTATACCTCGGTCACCGATACCGAGGCACTCGAAGGCTTCCAGCTGCTCTGCCGCACCGAAGGGATCATCCCCGCGCTCGAGCCGGCCCATGCCATCGCTGCTGTCACCAAGCTGGCGCCGACCATGGACAAGGACCAGATCATCCTCGCTAACCTGTGTGGCCGGGGCGACAAGGACATCTTCTCGGTGGCCGAGCACCTGGGGGTGAAGCTGTAAAATCAATCGGCAAGCAGGCCTTTCCACTCCCCACGCGTCACCCCGGACGTGATCCGGGGTCCAGCTGAATGCGTGCAGCCAAGGGAGAGGCCGCAAGCTGGACCCCGGATCACGTCCGGGGTGACGATGAGGGCAAAAGGCAGGGCTCTTTGCATCTCGGCGCAAATCACGTAGTGCGCAGCCCGGAACCTGAAAGATCATGGAAGGTGTGTTGGAAATGATGTCCTTGCCGCTGGCGATCGCGAGCGTGACATGCAGTGGAGTTGTCGGCTGATGACCCGCCTTTCCAATGCCTTTGCCAAGGGCCATGCTGCCCTCGTGTGCTTCGTCACCGGCGGTGATCCCACGCCCGAGGCGACGCCCGCGATCCTTGACGCACTGGTGGCCGGTGGCGCCGACGTGATCGAGCTGGGCATGCCGTTCACCGATCCCATGGCCGATGGCCCGGCGATCCAGAACGCCAACCTGCGCGCGCTCGCCGCCGGCACCAAGACCGCGCATATCCTGGCCATCGCCAAGGGCTTCCGCGCGCGCCATCCCGATGTGCCGCTGGTGCTGATGGGCTATGCCAATCCGATGATCACCCGCGGCGCGGAATGGTTTGCCGATGCCTGCGCCGATGCCGGCATCGATGGCGTGATCTGCGTCGATATTCCCAGCGAGGAAGACCCCGAACTGGGCCCGGCGCTGCGCGCACACGGCATTTCGCCCATTCGCCTCGCCACCCCCACCACCGATGCCGCGCGCCTGCCCGCCGTGCTCGATGGTTCGGGCGGGTTCCTCTATTATGTTTCGGTTGCCGGCATCACCGGCAAGCAATCGGCCGCGCTCGCCTCGATCCAAGAGGCAGTGGCGCGGATCAAGCAGACCGCCACGATCCCCGTTGCCGTGGGCTTTGGCGTGCGCACGCCCGAACAGGCCGGTGGGATTGCCGCCGTGGCCGATGGCGTCGTCGTCGGCTCGGCTCTGGTGGATCTCGTGGCCCAACACGGCGCTGATGCCGCCGGCCCGGTACGCGATCTTGTCGCGTCGCTGAGCGCGGCCGTGCATGCGGCGCGAAAGGATATCGCATGAGCTGGATCAACCGCGTTCGCAACGCGCTGCCCTTCACCCCCAAGCGCGACACGCCCGACAACCTGTGGATCAAGTGCCCCGGGTGCAGCGAAATGCTGTTCACCAAGGAATATGAGGACAACCAGTCGGTCTGCCCGCGCTGCGATCATCATGGCCGCATCGGCGCCGATGCGCGCTTGGCGCAGCTGATGGACCCGGGCTTTACCCTGCTCCCTGCGCCCAAGGTCAAGGAAGACCCGCTCAAGTTCCGCGACACCAAGAAATATGGCGATCGCATCAAGGCCGCTCGTGCTGCCAACCCGCACCCCGATGCGCTGACCAACGCGGTGGGCCGCATCGAAGGCAAGAAGGCCGTCGTCGGCGTGCAGGAATTCGCTTTCATGGGCGGATCGATGGGCATGGCCGTGGGCAATGCCTTCATCGCCGGCACCGAACGCGCGATCCGTGAAAAGTGCCCCTATATCGCCGTCACCGCAGCCGGTGGCGCGCGCATGCAGGAAGGCATCCTCAGCCTCATGCAGATGCCGCGCTCGACCGTGGCGATCAGCCGCCTGCACGCCGCCGGCCTGCCCTATATCGTGGTCTTGACCGATCCCACCACCGGCGGCGTCACCGCCAGCTATGCCATGCTTGGCGATGTCCAGATTGCCGAGCCGGGCGCGCTCATCGGTTTTGCCGGCCAGCGCGTGATCCAGGACACCATCCGCGAAAAGCTGCCCGAGGGTTTCCAGCGGGCCGAATACCTGCACGCCCATGGCATGATCGACATGGTGGTGCACCGCCACAACCTGCGCGCCACGCTGGCCGAAACCATCGATTACCTGATGGCCGCCAAGGCCGCCTGACGCGAATGCGCCCTGCCCCCGCCTGCGCGCGGGGGCCAGATGGGGAGAGGGGTTTTCGTGAAGGACTTCGCGATTTCCGAGGATCCGGCCGTGCAGGCCCAGCTCGATCGGCTGGGCGCACTGTCGCTGCCGCAGGGGCGGCTGGGCCTCGACACCGTGCGCGAACTCTGCGCCCGGCTGGGCAACCCGCAGGACCGCCTGCCCCCGGTGTTCCACGTTGCGGGCACCAACGGCAAGGGCTCTACCTGCACCTATCTGCGCTATATGCTCGAAGCACAGGGCTTGCGCGTCCACACCGCCACCAAGCCGCACCTGGTGCGCTATAACGAGCGCATCCGCCTTGCCGGGCAGTTGATCGACGATGCCACGCTGGCCGCCCTGCTCAAGCAGGCGCTCGATGCGGCGCAGCCCGATCTCACGCCGAGCTTTTTCGAAGTGACCACCGCCGCGCTGTTCCTGGCCTTTGCCAGCGTGCCGGCGGACGCTTGCGTGATCGAGACCGGGCTGGGCGGCCGGCTTGACGCCACCAACATCCTGCCCACGGCCGCCGTTACCGGCCTGGCCACGCTGGGCTTGGATCACGAGGCGTTCCTGCTGTCACCCGATACCACCATCCCCGACGCCGCCGTGCACGATCCGCTGGTGCGCATCGCATTTGAAAAGGCCAGCATCGCCAAGGCGGGCGTGCCGCTGGTCACGCTGCGCTATCCCGCCCGCGCCGCGCAGATGGTGGCGGAAACGGCCACAGCGCACGGCGCCCCCGTGCTGGCGCGCGGCACCGCGTGGGACGCCACGATCGGCCAAGACATCGCCTATCGCGATGCCATGGGCACGCTCACCCTGCCGCTGCCCGCCCTTGCCGGGCTGCACCAGGCGGAAAACGCTGCACTCGCCGTGGCGATGCTGCGCCACCAGACCGTGGTGACGATTGATGAAGCGGCCATGGCTGCGGGCATCCGTGCCGCGCGTTGGCCCGCCCGTCTGCAGCGGCTGGGCCATGGCCCGCTGACCGCGCAAGTGCCGGGACGCACAGTGTGGCTCGATGGCGGGCACAATCCCGACGCCGGGCTGGCGATCGCCCGCCACCTGGCCGCGCAGCCGCCCGTGCACGTGATCATCGGCATGCTGGCCAACAAGGACCCTGGCGCCATCCTGGCCCCGCTGGGCGGCCATGCCCTGTCGATCTCGGTCGTGCCCGCACCGGGCCACGATGCCCACCGGCCCGAGGATTTCGCCGCGCACAGCGCCTTGCCCGTGCGCAGCTTCGCCGACGTGGCGCAGGCGCTGGCCGCGCTGCCACCGGGTGGCGACGTGCTGATCGTGGGCTCGCTCTATCTCGCTGGCGACGTGCTGCGGCGGAATGGGGAAGTGCCGGATTGAGCCGTTCGGGCAAGGCCTCTCACCACCCCCAACCCCCTCCTCTGAAGAGGAGGGGGCTTCATTTTTAGCGCTTTACCTCCCCCTCCTCTTCAGAGGAGGGGGTCGGGGGGTGGTGAGAGGCCAAACGCGACACGCGCACCCATTCCAGCAGCACGAACACCACCGCCAGTCCACCGGCGGCCGCCGCATAGCGGAATACCGTGGCATAGCCGTAAAGGTCGAACGCCTCGCCGGCGATGCCTCGCCCCAGCGAGCCGATCAGGAACGTGAGCGAAGAGAGCAGCGCATATTGCACGGCGGTGTAGCTGCGGCTGACGATCGTGGAAATATAGGCCACGAACGCTGCCCCGGCGATGCCGGTAGATATGTTTTCAAAGCCGATCGTCAGCAGCAGGCGCACCATGCGATCATCGAACCCGAAGGCGCCCAGCAGGGCCTGTAGGCCCACTCCATGGGCCACGCGATCGATCATCGCCCCGCCTTCGGCAAGATCAGCATAGACGAAGTTGCCCAGGATGGGCAGCGCCACACCGAGCAGGATCGTGGGCATGCGCCCCACCCGCACGAACAGGAAGCCACCCAGGCCAACCCCCGCCATGCTCATGAAAATGCCGAACAGCTTGGAGGCAAAAGCAACCTCGTCCTTGGAATAATGCAGGAAATCCAGATAGAACGGAAAGGCGAAGCTGGCCCACATATTATAGCACAACGGATAGGTCAGGATCATGCCGATCACGATCAGCACGCCCCAGCGCAGCCGCCCGACCAGTTCCGACAACGGAGAAACAAGCGCCACATAAAGATGGTTGAGCGCAGTGCGCCCCGGGCCATGTGCATCATCAGGCGCCACCAGAACCGCCTGCCCGCGCACCTTGAGCGCATTGACCACTGCCGATACCAGCAAGGGTACACCGACGGTGGCGAGCACGATCCAGGGGCCAGTCTCGCGCGTGAAAGCAGCCACCGACGGATGCTTTGCACCCGGCGCCAGGGGGCGAAGCATCTGGACCATGAAGACCACGATCGTGACGATCGCCCAGGTCCAGCTTAACCCCACGACCAGCAGAGCCAGTCCTCGTGCCTTAGGCACCAACTCGCCAGGCTGGCTGAGCGCGGCATGCAGCGCACCCTGCCCTACGCGCGGCGTATCCGGCGCGCGCAGCGTTACCACGATGATCAGCGCGATCAGCCCGGCCATCAGCAGATAGACCAGCGGCCAACTCATCCGCCCGGCCATGACCAGCGCCAGCGCGCCCCCCACGATCGAGGCGATGCGATAGGAAAACTGCCCGATCGAGGTGAGCAGTTCCACGCTGGTTTGCTCGTCGGCCACATCGATACGCCAGGCATCGATCGCCACGTCCTGCGTGGCAGAGGCCAGTGCGCCCAGGAAGGCGAACAGCGCGAACGTGCCGATGGCATGAGCCGGATCGGTAGCGGCGAGGCCCATGAAACTGGCGACCAGCACGCCCTGGCACAGCGCGATCCAGCTCTTGCGCCGCCCCAGCCGCTCAAGCCCGGGCAATGCCAACCGGTCCACTAGCGGTGACCACAGGAACTTGAACGAATAGGTCAGCCCGATCCACGACAGCACGCCGATCGTCGCCAGATCGATCTTCACCTCACCCAGCCAGGCGTTGAGCGTGCCGATCAGCAGCGCAAAAGGCAGGCCCGAGGAAAACCCGAAACCCAGCATCGTGGCCGACTTGCGCGTTTGCAATGCCAGCTTGAACAGCTGCCAGCCCTTTGGTTTTTGTGGCGCTGGGGCCGATGCCATTGTGGTCTCCTGGTTGCTCGATCGGCACCCTAGGCGCGGGGAATGCCCTTCGACAAGCTCAGGGCGTACGGAATTCCTTGCCCGCCCGTTCGGGCTGAGCCTGTCGAAGCCCCATGCCTGAACTTCAAAGCCCCCCGCTTTGACGCAAAGCCGGCGATGGTCTATGGGCCGGCGATGACACTTCCCCCAAAAGGCAGGAGCGGCCGCCCGGGACGGCCCGCCGCTTCCAACAAGGCCGCAAGTACACGCCGTCCCGATGGCAAGCCCGCGCCGCGCGCAGACCGCGCCGCGCCCCGTGACGGCGCCAAGCCGGCCGGCAAGCCAGCCGCCCGGCCGGGCACCAAGATCGAAGGCAAGCTGAGCCCCAAGCCGGCCTCCCCCAAGCCCGCCGCGCGCCGCGACGATCACCCCAGCGGCATGGCCCAGGCCCGCTCGCTCACCCAGCCCCGCGTCGGCGAGCGTCCCAAGGGGGACCGTCCGTTCAAGATCGCCAATCGCACCCCCACTGGCAAGCCGGCGGCGCGCCCCGCGCCCACTCCCGCCCAGCCGCGCGAAGATGGCCGCGAGGGCGAACGCATTGCCAAGCTGCTCGCGCGCGCCGGCGTTGCCTCGCGCCGCGAAGTGGAGCGCCTGATCACCGAAGGTCGCGTGCGCCTGAACGATGAACTGGTCACCACGCCCGCCACGATTCTCAAGAACCTCAAGGGCGTGAGTGTCGATGGCCGGCTGATCGCAGCCGCCGCCCCCACCCGCGTTTTCCGCTTTCACAAGCCGGCGGGCCTGATCACGGCCGAGCGCGATCCGTCCGGGCGGCCCACGATCTACAACGCGCTGCGCAACGCGCTGCCCCCCGAAACCCCGCGCGTGATGCCGGTGGGCCGGCTCGACCTCAACACCGAAGGCCTGCTGCTGCTGACCAACGATGGCGAATTGAAGCGCGCGCTGGAACTGCCTGCGACCGGCATCCCGCGCACCTACCGCGCCCGCACCTTTGGCGACATCTCGCAAGACCGCCTGGAAGAGCTGATCGAGGGCATCGAGATCGAAGGTGTGCGCTATGGCCAGATCGATGCCAACATGGAGCGGCGCACCGGCCGCAACCAGTGGATCGAAATGACCCTGACCGAAGGCAAGAACCGCGAAGTGCGCCGCGTGCTCGAGCACCTGGGCCTTCAGGTCTCGCGCCTGCTGCGCATCGCCTATGGCCCGTTCGAGCTGGCCGATCTGCCGCGCGGCGGGGCCGAGGAAGTGCCGCAGGTTCTGGTCGAGCGCTTCCGCAAGACGCTCAAGACCAGCCCTGCCCCGACCAACTTCGCCCAGCCCAAATCGGAAAATTGAACGAATGCGTATCATTGCTGGGCAATGGCGCGGGCGCAAGCTGAGCGCTCCGGCCGGAGACACCACCCGCCCCACGTCTGACCGCACGCGCGAAACGCTGTTTTCGATGCTGGCCAGCCGGCTGGGCGATTTCGAAGGCCTCAAAGTGGCCGATCTGTTTGCCGGATCGGGCGCCCTGGGGCTGGAAGCGCTGTCACGCGGAGCGGCGCACTGCCTGTTCGTGGAACAGGACGCCGCGGCGATCCGCGCGATCCGGGCCAACCTCGCCGCCTTTCGCGTGCAGGGCCAGGCCGACGTGCGCGCCTCGTCCGTGCTCTCGCTCGGCCCGGTCAAGGAGCCGCTCGACCTGATCCTGCTCGATCCGCCCTATGGCACCGGTGCAGGCGCGGTGGCGGTGGACAAGCTGGTGCGGCTGGGCTGGATCGGCGAAGGCACCTGGGTTTCCCTCGAAACCCACGCCGACGAAGTGCCGCAGATCAAGGCCTGCGAAGTGGAAAGCGAACGCAAGGTGGGCAAGGCCCGCCTGACGCTGCTGCGCCTGAAAACCAAGGACTGACGGGCCGCGCTTTGCGCCCTTCGACAGGCTTAGGGCGAACGGGTCACGTTGTTGAAATCCGTTAGGACTGAGCCTGTCGAAGCCCTCTATCGCGCCGGCTTGGGTGCGAACACCACGCCCGCCAACGTCACCGCCCCCGCGACCGTCAGGAACAGGCCGACGCTCGCGGTGCCGCCGCGCAGGGCCAAGGCCTGGGCGGCGAAGGGCGCCAGTGCCCCGCCGATGATCCCGCCAACGTTGAACGCGATCGAAATCCCGGTGTAGCGGACCGGCACGGCATAGAGCGTCGGCAGCCAGGCGCCGAGCGGGCCATAGACCAGCCCCATCACGAACAGCGCCAGGGCCAGCGTGGCAAAGACCAGCGGCAGATGGCCCGAGCCCAGCCCCACCCCGAAGACCAGGCCGACCAGCGCGGTCAACCCGGCGCCCGCGCGCAGCACGGCTGCCGGCCCGCGCTTGTCCGCCCACCAGCCGGCGAGCGCGATGCCCGCCGCCAGGAAGAAATTGGCTGCCAGCTGCACCGCCAGAAATTCCTGCTTGGCATAGCCCAGCTTGGTCGTGGCGAACGACAGGGCAAAGGTGGTGGCCAGGTAGAAGATGGCAAAGCAGGCGACCACGCCGGCAATCCCGGCCAGCACCGCACCAGGATGATCGGCCATCAGGCGCCCAACCGGCACTTTGGGCGGCGGCGCGGCTTCCTGCGCGGCGCGAAACGCGGCGGTTTCCCCGATCTTGAGCCGCACCCACAGGCCCAGCAGCACCAGCACCGCGCTGGCCAGGAACGGCACGCGCCAGCCCCAGCTGGCAAAGGCGGCTTCGGGCAAGGTCATGCCCAGGATCAGGAACAGCCCGTTGGCAAAGAGGAAGCCCAGCGGCGCCCCCAATTGCGGCGCGGCACCAAAGCGTGCCTCCCATCCCTTTGGCGCGTTTTCCACCGCCAGCAGCGAAGCGCCGCCCCATTCCCCGCCCAGGCCAAAGCCCTGGCCAAAGCGCAGCAGGCACAGCAGCGCCGGGGCCACTGGCCCGGCCATGGCATAGGTAGGCAGGAACGCGATGAGCATGGTCGAGCCGCCCATCAGCATGAGGCTGGCCACCAGCGTGGACTTGCGCCCGACCCGATCGCCGAAATGGCCGAACGCGATGGCCCCGACCGGCCGGGCAAAAAATGCCAGGCCAAAGGTCATGAACGAGAGCAGCACTTGCGCTTCGGGCGCCTGAGCCGGAAAGAACAAGGGCCCGATGACCAGGGCCGCCGCCGTCGCGTAGATATAGAAATCATAGAATTCCACCGCCGTGCCCACCAGGCTGGCGGCAAGGATGCGGGCGTTCTGGCGAAGCGGATGGGAAGGCGCGGTCATGATCTGCGCGACGTTCCCGCCGGCCCCTTCCTTGTCAAGCGCGCAATCGATTTGGCGGCCTGATACGCGGCGCTGACGCAAAAAGGGGCGCCGGTTTCCCGGCGCCCCCTCCCCGTTGCCAAGGCAACAGATGTGCGACCCTTCAGGGCTTGTTTGGATCAGACACCGCCACGGTTGCGGCAGCTATCCGTCACCGTGCGCGAGCACACGGGATACTTCTTGGGCGTGGCGTCAGCGTTGGACGCATACTGGCTGCTGCTGCTGGCCGTCGCTGCGCTGTCCATGCCGGTATCGCCGCTCGGGGCCGGGGCGGGCGCTGCGGCGGTGTTGGCCGCCATGCCGCCTGACATGCCACTGCTGTTCGAGTCAGCGGTGGGGGCCGGCGGGGTGCTGCCCGCTGCCGAAGCGGATGCCGAAGCCGAAGCCCGGCCCTGGACCTGGGCCACGATCGACGGCCAGATCTGGGCGCGCTGGTCAGGCGTCATGGCATAGACCTGGCCGCGCTGGGTGTCATTCATCGCCCACCAGCCCTTCTGCTGGTCCGCATTCAGCGACCAGAAGTATTCCTGCTGGGCCGACGGCCATGCATCATACTTGGCCTTGAGATCGGCCGGCCAGCCATCGTACTGGCCCTTCTGTTCCGTCGTCATCGAGAACGGACCGGCCGGAGTTGCGGCAGCCGGCGGGGTGGCTGCTGCCTGAGCATGGAGAGCAACGGGCAGCGAAGCGGTCGAGAGCGCCAGAGCGCTGATGAAAATCATCTTTCGCATGGAGATCTTCTCCTGTTCCAAAGATCCGAATTGCCCAAGTTACGCCCGATCCTGTCATTTCGTTTCCGCGCATTCGGCCAGACGTGATATTGTGTCGATCAGCCGCTCGACTTGCCCCGTGTGTGCGGCAAGCGGTGATTTTGTTGATGTATGACAGATGAATGGGCTGCTTTGGCCGGGGCATCGGGCGGTAGCGAATGGGCAAATCCGCCTTGCGCCTGCGCACCCGGTTCCCTACTTGTTCCACCGTGACGAGCTTTTCCCCCCCTTCTCCCCACTCTCCCTCCGGCCCCCTTGCAGGCAACGAGCCCGATTGGCTGTCGGGCCTGAACCCGCCGCAGCGCGAGGCGGTGTTGACCACCGATGGCCCTGTGCTGATGCTGGCGGGTGCCGGCACCGGCAAGACCGCCGCGCTGACCGCGCGCCTGGCCAATCTGCTGCGCCAACGCCTGGCTTATCCGTCGCAGATCCTGTGCGTGACATTCACCAACAAGGCCGCGCGCGAAATGCGCGAGCGCGTGGGGCACCTGATCGGCCCCGCCGTGGAAGGTATGCCCTGGCTCGGCACGTTCCATTCGATCGCGGCCAAGATGCTGCGCCGCCATGCCGAGCTGGTCGGGCTGACCAGCTCGTTCACGATCATCGATACCGATGACCAGTTGCGCCTGCTCAAGCAGCTGATCCAGGCCGAAGGCGTGGATGACAAGCGCTGGCCGGCCAAGCAGCTCGCCGGGCTGATCGATCGCTGGAAGAACCGTGGGCTTGGCCCGGCCGATCTCGATGCCGGGGAAAACGAAGCCTATGCCAATGGCCGTGGCGCGCATTTCTACCGGCTCTATCAAGACCGCCTGCGCACCATCAATGCCTGCGATTTCGGCGATCTGCTGCTGCATATCCTGGTGATCTTCCGCCAGCACCGCGATGTGCTGGAAAGCTGGCAGGATCGCTTCCGCTATATCATGGTGGACGAATACCAGGACACCAACGCGGTGCAGTACCTATGGCTGCGGCTCTTGGCACAAGTGCGCAAGAACATCTGCGTGGTGGGTGATGATGACCAGTCGATCTATTCCTGGCGCGGCGCGGAAGTGGCGAACATCCTGCGCTTTGAAAAGGATTTTCCCGGCGCCAAGGTGATCCGGCTGGAGCAGAACTATCGCTCCACCCCGCATATCCTGGGCGCGGCATCGGGCCTGATCGCCGAAAATGCGCAGCGACTAGGCAAGCAGCTGTGGACCGAGCGCGACGGCGGCGACAAGCTGCGCGTGATCGGCGTGTGGGACGCGCCCGAGGAAGCGCGCCGCGTGGGCGAGGAGATCGAGCGGCTGGAGCGCGAAGGCTGCCCGCTCGACCGCGTGGCGATCCTGGTGCGCGCGCAGTTCCAGACGCGCGAGTTCGAAGACCGCTTCATCCAGATCGGCCTCGCCTATCGCATTGTCGGCGGCTTCCGCTTTTACGAGCGCGCCGAAATCCGCGATGCGCTGGCCTACCTGCGCCTGGTGGGCCAACCGTCAGACGATCTGGCGTTCGAGCGGATCTACAATACGCCCAAGCGCGGCCTGGGCGACAAGACGCTGGAAAAGCTGTTCCGCTTTGCCCGTGCCAACCAGGTGCCGCTGCTGCGCGCCGGCTATGACATTACCGATACCGACGAATTGCCCGCCCGCGCGCGCAACACGCTGGCCGCGCTGGTGCGCGATTTTCTGCGCTGGCGCGAACAGGTCGCCACGCTCTCGCCGGCCGAACTGGCGCGCACGATCCTCGATGAAAGCGGCTATACCGCCGCACTTCAGGCCGAAAAGACCGCCGAGGCCAATGGCCGCCTGGAAAACCTCTCGGAACTCGTCCGCGCGATGGAAGAGTATGAGACGCTGGGCGATTTCCTGGAACACGTAAGCCTGGTGATGGACAACGAGGCCCAGGCCAACGAGGACAAGGTCACGATCATGACCATCCACGCCGCCAAGGGCCTAGAGTTTGACCAGGTGTTCCTGCCGGGCTGGGAAGAAGGGGTGTTCCCCTCGCAGCGCGCGCTCGACGAAGGCGGCCTTGCCAGCCTGGAGGAAGAGCGCCGCCTGGCCTATGTGGCGATCACCCGCGCGCGGCGGCGCTGCACCATCCTCAATGCCGCCAACCGCCGCATCTATGGCCAGTGGACCAGCGCCATCCCCTCGCGCTTTATCGAGGAACTGCCCGAGGACCACATCGAGCAGGAAACCACCCTGTCGGGCGGGGCATCGATGTGGCGCGCCAACTGGAGCGAGGCGAGCGATCCCTTTGCCGATGTGGCGCGCAATCACCCCGCCAAGGCCAGCACGCGCGGCCCCGGCTGGCAGCGCGCCGCGGCGCAGATGTTCGATCCCAAGCCGCGCAAGATTGCAGAAAACACACGCAGCGCAGCCAGCTTTGCCAGCAAGCCACGCGCCGATCTGGCGGTGGGCGCGCGGGTGTTTCACGACAAATTCGGGTATGGCACCATTTCCAGCCAGGAAGGCAACAAGCTGGAAATCCAGTTCGACAGCGCCGGTGAAAAGCGCGTGCTCGACAGCTTCGTGAAACCGGCCTGAGATCGGGCCACAGGGGGATAGAGATGCGGGCATGGCAGCGTGGCGCGGCATGGGTGGCGGCCTTGGCCGGGGCGAGCGGCCTTGCGGCAACGGTTGCCTGGGCCTGCGCGGATAGCTCGTGCTCGCCGGTCTGGCGGCTCGATTCGCCAGACTATGCCTGCGAAGGCCGCGCGATGCTCAATCCCGGCAACGATACGCGGATCAACCTGCTGCTGCTGATCCGCAGCCTGGCCCCGGCGAGCGAGGCGGGTCTGGCCTATGCCAAGCCGGAATGGGACGATCAGCAGCTTGGCCACGTGTTTTTCAGCTGGCGGGGCCTGCGCGAAACACTGTGGCCGCAAGCGCCCGAGCCGGAGCCGGCCACCAGCGACACCACCGCCGCCCAATGCGCCCCGCCCAAGGCGGCTCAGGACGCCTTTGCGGCGGCGATGGCGGCCGACGAGATACCGCAGGGCTATCGTGATACCTTGATGGCAATGCGCGCCAAGGTCGGCTGCCCCGACCCCTTGCCCGCAACGGCGTTTCCCGATGTTCTGGCCGGCAAGTACCTGGAGTATCTGGCTGCCGCCGACGATTTCTATCGCGGGAATTATCCAAGCGCGCGCAGCCGCTTTGCTGCCCTGGAAACCAGCGCCTCCCCTTGGCTGCGTGAAACCGCCAGCTACATGAAGATCCGTGTCGCGCTGCGCAGCGCGGTGGCCGGCGCGATCGACAAGTACGGCGATTTTGCCGGTCTGGATAAGATCGACAAGGCGCAGGCACAGGCGGCGGGCGTCGCGATCGACGCCTATCTCAAGGCCTATCCGCAAGGGCGCTATGCCGCCTCTGCGCAAGGGCTGCGGCGGCGGGTGCTGTGGCTGACCGGGCAGGACGCGGCACTGGCCCAGCGCTATGAAGCGATGCTGCGGGCAACGCCGGGTAGCAGCGAGGCGGCCGCCGATCTTGCCGAAGAAATCGACAACGCCCTGTTGCAGCGTGACGAGGGCGTCCAGGCGATCATGGCCGCGAACAAGACGCCGCTGCTTATGGCGATCGCCGATCTGAAAGCGATGCGCCCCAGCGATTCGGCTAAGCCGATGCCGCTTGCTGCCGCCACGCTGGCGGCACAGGCACCAGCCTTTGCCGGGGATGGCGATCTCTATGGCCTGCTCGATGCCACGCGCAGCTATTATGCCGGCGAGGCGCCGCGCACGATCCTGACGCGGCTGCCCGATGCGGCGCGCGCGCCATCCTACACCCCGCTGGCGTTCAGCCGCCAGGTCTTGCGCGGCATGGCCCTGGCCAAGGCGCACGACGCCAACGAGGCCGGCTTTTGGCAGGAGTTGCTGGGCGGCGCCAAGGGGCTGTGGCAGGGCCAGCTGGCGCAGCTCGGCCTGGCGCTACGCTGGCAGCGCGACGGGCGGATCGACCAGGCCCTGGCCAGCGCCTCTCCGGTATCGGACACCACGCTGCGCCAGTTGATGCTGCAAACCATGGCGGCGCCGGCCATGCTGCGCGCCACGGCCACCGATGCCACGCGGCCCGATGAAGAGCGCAACGTTGCCCGCTTCACCCTGCTCTACAAGGGCTTGACGCGCGGCGCCTATGGCGATGTGGGCCACGATCTGGCGCTGGTGCCATCGGCGCCCAAGGCAGACCTGACCTCGTGGTATGGCAGCGGCCTGGGCACGCCGCCGGCGCAGCGGTTCACGCTGGGGCAATGGAGCAATGGCTGGCCCTGCCCGCCGCTGGCGCAGACCGTCGCCACGCTGGCGCGCGCGCCGGCGAACGCAGCGGCGCGGGTGTGCCTGGGCGAATTCTACCGCCTCAATGGCTTTGACGGCTTTGCGCTCTATGCCCCATCCGATCAGGTGGACCAGCTTGGCCGTGGCCGCGATCTGTTCCCCGGCACGCCGCTGTGGCGCGATGCGATCTACAGCGCGATCATTGCCGACAAGGCCGCCGCGCCAGACCTGCGCGCCTATGCGCTCTATCGCGCGGTGATGTGCTATTCGCCATCGGGCTATAACGGCTGCGCCGGCCCGGCCACCAGTTATGACGCAATGCAGGCGCAAGAAGTGCCCAAGGCGCAGCGCAAGGCCTGGTACGATGAACTCAAGGCCCGCTATCCGCAAAGCCGCTGGGCCAAGTCCTTGCGCTATTACTGGTGAGGCACCGGGCCATCATCCTGGCCGCGCTGGCCCTGCTATCGGCTTGCAACCGGCAGCAGCCCGCCCCTGCGCCCACCAAACCGGCCAAAGCCGCCAAGGCACGGGGCCCCGCAGTCGATCCCCATGGCTTTGACGCGTTCTATGTCTGGCCAGGCGTGCGCCCGGCCGCAGACCTGACCGCGCATACGCTCTACCTGCTCGATGGCGAGGTGCGCCGCCGCCCCGGCCCGGCGCGGTTCACCCGGCTGCGCGCCGGGTTGCCACGCCTGCCCGATGCCCAGCTGTGGCTGGTGGTGCGGATCGATCGGCTCGACCTGTCGCCGCGCACTTGGGCGGTGATCGTGGCCGACATGGAGCGCTGGCAGGCCGCTGGCAATCATCTCGCCGGCCTTCAGATCGATTTCGATGCCGCCACGCAAGGGCTCGATCGCTATGGCGCGTTTCTGGCCGATGCGCGCAGCCACCTGCCCCGCCCGTGGCGCCTGTCGATCACCGGGCTGATGGATTGGAGTGCCAACGGCGACCCTGCCGCGCTGGCACGGCTCAAGCCGGTGATCGATGAAGTGGTGGTGCAAACCTATCAGGGACGCACCACGATCCCTGGCTATGATGCTTATTTCCGCAAGATGGCGCATTTCCCGCTGCCGTTCCGCGTGGCCCTGGCCGAGGGCGGCGCCTGGACGCCGCCCCCTGACCTGGCCCGAGAGCCGCAGTTCAAGGGCTATGTCGTGTTTCTGATGCCCAAGCAGATCAGGCGGTGATCACGCGTCCATCGCGTGGCGGCCCGGCCGCACGGTGGCGCGATGGCCCACCCGGCCGGCCGCGTTGCGCTGGTCGATCGTGTCCATCATCACCCATTCGTTGGTTACTGCCTGCGGCGTGACAGTCAGCGCCATGTAGCCGCGCTGCGCCGTATCGCACCACGCCAGTTCGGGATTGGCGGCCACCAGGCCCGCCGCCACGGTTTGCGGCGCCACGCCGACATCGTGTTCGAAGCCCGGCGAGGTTACCGAATGCCCGGCAAATTCCACTGCCGTCGCCTTGCCATCCTGGCGCAGGTTATAGGCCCAGGCGTTGTGGCTATCGCCCGAGATCACCACGGTATTGCCGCCCATCGCCTGCACGCTGCGCAGGAAGCGGGCGCGCGCCGCCGGATAGCCGCCCCAGTTGTCGTAATTGAACGGCAGGCCGAGCTTGGCCGCCATGATCCCGCTGCCGACATAGCGCGCGGCCTGTTCCGACTGGCCGCGCACCCAGTCCTGCGCCGTGGCCGGCATTACCGTTTCGCCCATGATCGTGCCAAAGCCCACGATCTGCCAGGGCCGCCCGCTCTTGACCGAGGCCTGCATCGCGCTGGCCAGCCAGGCTTCCTGCTCGCTGCCCATCATCGTGGCGGCCGGATCTTGCCAGGCGCCATCGCGGAATGCCTTGAGCGCGGCCATGGGATCGGCCGCCTGGAACAGGGGCGCCACATCGGGCTGCTGGGTGCGGCCAAGCAGGCGGGTTTCGGTGCGGAACAGCGTGGCCAGGCCGCCAATGTCATAGGCTTTCCACGGCGCCTCGCTCACCGGCATCCATTCGCGATAGACCTGCATCGCGGCGTCCTTGCGCACGCTCCAATCGCCTTCGGTGGCCGGATCGTGATGCTGCGCGCCGCCGGCCCAGCTGTCATTGGCGCTTTCGTGATCGTCCCACTGCGCGATCATCGGAAAGCGGGCGTGCAGCGCCTGAAGATCGGGATCGGCGCGATAGCTGGCATAGCGCAGGCGATAATCGGCCACGTGCACCGTGTTGGCATCGGGCAGCACGGTGCGGCCGGCAAGGCTGTCCTTGGGCAGCGGATAATGGCCGGGCGCATATTCATAGAAATAGTCGCCCAGGTGAATGGTGCAATCTAACGCATCGTTGCGCGCGGCATGGGCATAGGCGTTGAACCAGCCGAACGGCATGTTGGAACAGGAAAACACCGCCGCGCGCCACGGCTGCTGGCCATCGGCCGGCAGAGTACGGGTGCGGCCGACCGGCGATTTGCTGCCATCGGGCGCGATGAAGCGGTAGTAATAGGTCCGCGCCGGTGCGAGGCCAGTGGCCACGATCTTGACGGTGTGATCCCGCCACGGGCCGGTCTGCATCGTGCCGGCGGCCATCGCGCGGGCAAATTCGGGAGTCTCGGAAAGCTCTACCGCCACATCCGCCACGCCGCCGGCTGTGGGCACATAGCGTGTCCACAGCAGGATCTCGTGCGCGCCGGGCTCGCCACTGGCGACGCCATGGGTAAACCCGCGGGCGCCCAACAGGTCGGCGGCGCGCACCCAATCGGGCAGGAGCAAGGCGCCCGTGCCGAACATGGCGGTCTTGATGATCTGGCGGCGATGAAACTGCATGGCGTTGGTCCTGGCAGGAAGGGGTTGTGCCCCTTCATCCCGGATTACGTGACAGCTTGATGAAATGCCGCGATATTTCGCTTCTTTGCCCCAAAGGCCCAGGCCGCTGGGGCCAGTACGCGCCGGATCAGGCCGGCGCGACCTGGCTCAAAGCGCGGAAACGTGCAGGAAGTTGGGGATCGGACCGTTCCATTCGCCCGGCGGGCTGGGCGGCTCGCTGCGGTATTCGCGGCGACGATCGCCCTGGCGGCCGGAATCGCTACGGCCAGCGTCAGCTCGGTAATCGTCGCGGCGATAGTCGTCGCGGCGATTATCATCACGACGGGGGGCATCACGACGGGGCTCTTCCCGGGTGCTTTCGGTGTGCGCCGGCGTGTCCTCTGCCGTCGGGGCAGCATCCTTCTTGCGGCGGGCGGGCTTTTCGGAAGCGGCCTTTTCCGCCTTGGGCGCGCGCTGCGGCTTTTCGGCCTTGTCGCGGCTCTTGCGCGCCGGGCGCTCGTCCGGTTCTGCGGCGGCACCGATATCCAGCGTCATCACCGGAATCGCGCCACCGGTCAGCTTTTCGACATTGTCGATCGCTTCGGCGTCTTCCGGGCTGACCAGCGTGAACGCACGGCCGGTGGCGCCGCCGCGGCCGGTGCGGCCGATGCGGTGCACGTAATCGTCCGGGTGCCACGGCGTGTCGAAGTTGAACACATGGCTCACCCCCTTCACGTCAAGCCCGCGCGCGGCGACGTCGGACGCCACGAGGATGTTGATCACGCCGTCCTTGAACTTCTGCAGTTCGGCGTTGCGCGCCGACTGATCCATGTCCCCATGGATTTCGCCCGCAGAAAAGCCATGGCTCTTCAGGCTCTTGGCCAGTTCGCGCACGGTCGTCTTGCGGTTGCAGAACACGATCGCGGTGCTCACGTTGTCGGTGCGCAGCAGGTGGCGCAGCGCCTCGCGCTTAGCGCGGCTGGCCACCTTCACCTTGTGCTGCACGATATTGATGTTCGTGCTGGCCGGGCGCGCCACTTCGATCGACTTGGGATTCGACAGGAAGCGATCCGCCAGCTTCTTGATCGGCGGCGGCATCGTGGCCGAAAACAGCAGCGTCTGGCGCTGCGACGGCAGCTTGGAGCAGATCGATTCGATATCGGGGATGAAGCCCATGTCGAGCATGCGATCGGCTTCGTCGATCACCAGCAGTTCGCAGCCGGTGAGCAGGATCTTGCCGCGCTCGAACAGGTCCATCAGGCGGCCAGGCGTGGCGATCAGCACGTCCACACCGTCTTGCAGGGCCTTGACCTGATCACCCATCTGCACCCCGCCGATCAGCAGGGCCATCTTGAGATCGTGGTTCTTGCCATACTTTTCAAAGTTTTCGGCAACCTGCGCAGCCAGTTCGCGCGTCGGCTCGAGAATCAGCGAGCGCGGCATCAGCGCGCGCCGCCGGCCGTGGGCCAGGATGTCGATCATCGGCAGCACGAAGCCGGCCGTCTTGCCGGTGCCGGTCTGGGCGATGCCGATGATGTCGCGCATCATCAAGACCGAGGGGATGGCCTGGGCCTGGATCGGAGTCGGCTCGTCATAGCCGGCGTCGATGACCGACTTAAGCAATTCATCAGAGAGGCCGAGATCGGCGAACTTCATGCAGGTTATGTTCCGAAAGCAGGATGGCCCGCCAGCCTGGCAACGAGACACCGTGCGTGTGCCGCCACCCTGGATGCAAGGCCACCGGTACGGGCCACTTGCGACCCGACACTCAATGCGGGCCCGCTATGCCGAAACCTGCCGGAAAGTCAAGGAAAGCCGCATGTGCCTGCGCACTCAGCGGCCCACCTCGCGCAGGTGGGTGATCATGCAGCTGGCCCCGGCACGCGAATGGATCACGTCACGCCCGGTGCAGAGCATCCCATCACTGCTTCTTTCGGCATAGAAACCGACATAGAAATCACGGGCATTGCAGGTTTTTTCCAGGCTGGCGACAACCTGGCGACGGTCTCTGAGCAGCAGGATGATCTGGCTGTCCGACGAAGACGGCGCGATCGCCGCGATCCCGCCCAGCGCCACGCACCCCCCGCCATGGCGCCCGCGCAGCACCATCATGGGCTGGGGCATGGGCGGTGGCGGCGGCATGTCGCGGCCCATGATGCCGGGGGTGATACGGATGATCAGGCGCTGTTCGATGCGCACCTGGCGCCAGGTTTCATCGGCAAGGCCATCGGCCAGCGCGCCAGGATCATCCAGCAGGTCGGGCGCAGCCGGGCTCATCGGGCCCGATGCGGCATCGCGCAGCGGCTGGGGCAGGCTGGCGGCGGGCATGGCGTGGCTGACCGGCGCAGAAGCGACTGCACCAGCCGGCGCCGTGCTCACGGCGTCAGGCCCGATGGCAACGCTCGCAAGCGCCGCCATGGCCAACAAGGGATGGACCAGACCAGGCATCAGCAAATCGGCAAAAACCAACGATCCCTCATGTCCGTGACCTTAGCGCCCCCCTTGGCACCTGGCCCTAACCGACAAGCCTCCAAGAGGCAGGCACTGTGCCTTGCAGCCAGCGCTTGAACAACGCCTTAACCCGGCCACGATGAAAAAGGAATTGCTGCGCGGCGCGCAGCGGCGTAGCCGGAGGCCATGGTCGAAACGCTTGCACCCCGCGCGGAAACCGCGCCTTTCCTGGAAGCCGCCGCTGCCCTGTTGGGCGCGAAGGGCTTTACCACTGATCCCGATGCGATCTCTCCCTGGCTGACCGACTGGCGCCAGCGCTTCACCGGTCGTGCCCTGGGCATGGCCTCGCCCGCCACGACCGAGGAAGTAGCCGGCCTGGTGCGCCTGTGCGCGGCGCACAATGTGCCGATCGTGCCGCAGGGCGGCAACAGCGGCATGTCTGGCGGCGCCACGCCCGACGAGACTGGCCACGCCGTGGTGCTCTCGCTGCGCCGCATGAATGCGATCCGCAGCGTCGATACCGCCACGCGCAGCGCCACGTGCGAGGCCGGCGTCATCCTGCAAGTGCTGCACGAGGCGGCCGAAGCCAAGGGCCTGCGCTTCCCGCTGTCGCTGGGCGGCAAGGGTTCGGCCACGGTCGGCGGGTTGATCTCCACCAACGCCGGCGGCACGCAGGTGCTGCGCCATGGCTCGATGCGCGCGCTGGTGCTGGGGCTCGAGGCGGTGATGCCCGATGGCACCGTGTTCAACCAGCTGGTGCCGCTCAAGAAGGACAACCGCGGTTTCGATCTCAAGCAGTTGCTGATCGGATCGGAAGGCACGCTGGGCGTGGTCACCGCCGCCACGCTCAAGCTGGAGCCGGCCGTGGCCGCGCGCGAAGTGCTGTGGGCCGGCACGCAAAGCCTGCCCCAGGCGCGCGAGTTGCTGCTCTTGGCCGAGCGCTTGGCCGGCCAGGCGCTGGAAGGCTTCGAAGTGATGCCCCAGCACAGCCTTGACGCGGTGCGCGATTATCTGCCCGGCGCGCGCCAGCCGTTGGCCGAAGACCACGCCTGGCACGTGCTGATCGAAATGGTCGCCGATGCCGATGGCGCCGAACGCCTGCCCGACCTGGCCCAGCGCGTGCTGGAAGAAGCGTTCGAGGCCGGGCTGATCGACGATGCCACCATGGCTGCCAACGAAACCCAGGCCGAGGCATTCTGGAACCTGCGCGAATCCATTGCGCCGGCCGAACGCGCGCTGGGCCCGGCGGTCCAGCACGATATCAGCGTGCCGGTGGAAAAGATGCCCGCCTTCGTCGAGGAAGCGGTGCCCCAGTTCGAGGCGCAATGGCCCGGCACCCGCGCCGTCGGGTTTGGCCACCTGGGCGATGGCAATATCCATTTCCACGTGATCGCCCCGCAAGGGGTTGACCGCGCCAGCTGGGAAGCGGGCGACGGCAAGGCGATCAGCCGCCAGGTCCACGACATGGTCACGGCCTGGGGTGGCTCGATCTCGGCCGAGCACGGCATTGGCCAGTTGAAGCGCGATGAACTGGCGCGGCTGGGCGATCCGGTGGCGCTGTCCATCCTGCGCCATATAAAGCAGGCGCTCGATCCCCAGCGGCTGATGAACCCCGGCAAGCTGATCTGACACCCGCGCCGGGGGCGGCCGATTCCAGCCCGATACCGAATCGGGAACGTTTTGGCCGATAAACCCCCAGTCCGGCGCGGCCTTGCGCTTGTCACTGCCGGGTTGAGGCCTTATGCCCGGCGCGCGCCCGTGCTGGCCACGGGCCCGTTATTGTTTTCGGAGAGAGTTCATGGCCAGCGCGCCGCAAGCCAACCTGCCCCTGTTCTACCAGGACCTCATGCCCCTCAACACGCGCGACCACGCCACGTGGCGCGCGCGCGGCGCCCAGTCGGCCCCCTGGCTGATCGGCCAGCACGCCATCCCGTTGACCGTGGAAGAGTTCCCGCAGGCGGCCCGTCACTTCCCCATCATCTTCGCCTCGGGTGACAATCCCGTGCCGCTGGCGCTGATGGGCCTGAACGAAGGCGTCAACGTCTTCGTCAACGAAGAAGGCAAGATCGACCAGCCGGTCTATCTGCCGGCCTATGCCCGCCGCTATCCCTTCATGCTGGCCAAGCTGATGCCCGACAGCGACGACCTGTCGCTGTGCTTCGATCCGTCGAGCGGCCTGGTCGGCGAATTCGAAGATGGCGAACCGCTGTTCGACGGTGACCAGCCGAGCGAAGCCACCAAGCAGGCCCTGCAGTTCTGCGAGCAGTTCGAACAGGCCGGCCAGCGCACCCAGGCGTTCATCGATGAGCTCAAGAAGCACAACCTGCTGATGGAAGGCGAAGTCGCCATTCAGCAGACCGGTGTGGACCAGCCGTTCATCTATCGCGGCTTCCAGATGGTGAATCAGGAAAAGCTGCGCGAGATCCGTGGCGACGTGCTGCGCGGCTGGGCCCAGAGCGGCCTGCTGCCGCTGCTCTATGCGCACATCTTCTCGCTCGACCTGATGAGCACGATCTTCGGCATCCAGGCCGAGCAGGGCAAGGCCCCCGCTCCGGTGGCAGTGCCCGCACTCTGATCCAGCAGGGCGGTCGGTACGCCGGCCGCCCTGCTCCGGGTTAAAGCGCCGAATCAGACAAGCCCCTGCCGGCAACGGCGGGGGCTTTTTCGTGGATTGCCCGCAAGTCTGTCTTCATCCTGACGCGCGCCGGTGTCACAAATTGTGAGGAATCACCCGAGCTTGGCCGCATGCTTAACGCCAAGTGTATTTGCCGTTCAGGAAAGGGCTGCGCAGCAAACAAAGATTCACGGTAAATGCAATAAATTTCTGCATCACCCCCTTGCATGGCCGGAAAGTGTTGCCTATCTTCATCACATCAGGTCGGCGCTCCCCTCATGGCCCGATCTGATTGGTGCACTTGGTGCACCTCCTCCCTGAACCTTGGCCACCTGGAGCTTGTCTCCAGGTGGTTTTTTCTTGGGGAGTTTGGGCGGGTCGCTACTCCGCCGCGCGGGGCCAGCGTTGCGCCGCCTGGCCCATGGCCGCAACATCGGCCGCCAACGCCCGCACCATGCCGGTCATCGTTTCCACCACGTCGGCCAGCCCCTCGCCCGGCTCTGCCAATGCGGCATCGAGATAGGCGCTGCGATCGATTTCCACCTGCATGGCATGAATGCCCGCCTCGCGCCGGGCCTGGCGCTCCAGGCCATAGCCGCCGGCATAGGGCCGGTTGTGCGCGGCGCGCGCACCGCAGCTGGCCAGATGGGCAAAGGCGGTGCCCATCACCCCGCCTGCACAGGCCGCGCCAAAGCGATCGCCCAGCACATAGGTGGGTGGCGCCTCCGCCGAATCGCGACGCGGCAGCGGCGGCATCGAGTGCAGGTCGATCAACAGCGCCGCCCCCCAGCGCGCAGCCAGATCAGCCAGCGCGTCGGCCAGGGCCTGGTGATAGGGCAGATGGATTTGCGCGATGCGCGCCTGGATTTCGGCCGCCGGGGTGCGCTGACGCCAGATTTCGCCCAACCCGACCAGCCGGCGGGGGACCAGCCCCAGCCCGCTATGCGCCCGGCGCGCCGCCATCGGCCCGCGCGGCAGCGGCGGAAAATCCGCCATGGCCGGATCGGGCACGATCATCTCGCGATCAAGATCATCCGGTGCGCGGTTGAGATCGATCATCGCGCGCGGAGCCCGCGCCACCAGCAGCGCCGCCCCGGTGTGCCGCGCCACGGCCTGTGCCACCAGATCGACCAGGCGATCCTCCAGCCGCCGCGCCGCCTGCGCCGGCTGGCGCATCGCCGCCAATACCCCGGCGGGATAGGACCGCCCGGCATGGGGCACGGCCAGGATCACCGGAATCGGCGCAGGGTTGGCCCGTTGCAGCACGAAGGCCGGGCCATCCTCTCCCGGAATCGTGCCGCCTTCGCTGTGGATTACCGGGGAAACCGGGTCGGTGCCGCCTGGCCTTGCCCCAAGGTGGCACGAATCGGTTGCGGGACGATCGTTTGCATCCATCATCATTGGCTGCAATGCTTTGCCAGTTCTGTCAAAAGCGCATCTGGGCAAAACTGCTGCCACAGCCAGCATCGATCACGCCGATGATGCTGGCCGAAGATTGTTAACCCGCCGGGCGCTATAGCAGCCCCCCGGCCGGATGCCCGCGCCGGTCACGGCGTGGCACACGGGCCGGGTGCATCTGGAAAACGACATGGAAAATCAGAAGGGTAACATGATCCGCATTCTGCTGGCAGAAGACGAAGAGGCCATGCGCACCTACCTTGCCCGCGCCTTGGAAAACGCCGGCTACAGCGTGGTCGCCGTGGATCGCGGCACCGCCGCGGTTCCCCTGCTCGAAAGCCAGACATTCGACCTGCTGCTCTCGGACATCGTCATGCCCGAAATGGACGGGATCGAACTCGCCCAGCGCTGCAGTGAAATCAGCCCGGGCACCAAGGTGATGTTCATCACCGGCTTTGCCGCCGTTACCCTCAAGGCCAACCGCGAGGCACCGCAGGCGCGCGTGCTGTCCAAGCCTTTCCACCTGCGCGACCTGGTGATGGAAGTGGACCGCATCTTTGCCGACGCGGCATAAAAAATCCGGATTTGCCCCCTTGCCAAGCCCCGGCGGCGCGGTTAGTGGGGCGCTCCCGACGCCGAGAGGCTGACGGACATTCGATGGTGCGGGCGTATAGCTCAGTGGTAGAGCACTATGTTGACATCGTAGGGGTCGCAAGTTCAATCCTTGCTACGCCCACCATCGGAAACCCTTGAAAAGCCCCGCTTCGGCGGGGTTTTTTCATGCCTGCCGCCGCCATCTTTTGCGCGCCTCATCCAGAAAATCTCACCATCGGGAAACACGCTGCAAGCCGATGCACGCTAGCTCTTCCGCAAGGGGCCTGGCGCCCCATGTGAAATGGGAGAGCGAGAATGATCGATCGGCTCGGGATCATGGCACTGGCCGCCACCACGGCGCAGCCGCTGCCGGCAAGTACGCAGGTGGTCCATCGCGGCAACAGCTATGATGTGACCTATCACGCGCAGACCCAGGCGCGGCACAAGTCCGTAGGCATGAGCGCCCCCACCCGCCAAGGCAGCGAGCGATGCGAGCGGACGGTCACCGTGGTGGCAGAGCGGCGGATCGCCCTGCCTGGTGCCGACGCCGCTCTCACCCACCGCCTGCCCGGCGCGCGCACTTGGCGCGATTCGACCCCGGGCCATTGCCGCAAGGATGCAAACGCGCAGGCGGCGGTGGCGCAACGGTCCGCCCAGATTGCGCAGTTCCTGGCCGAAGCGATGGAGCGCGATCGCCCCGATGCCCTCGCCGCGATCGAGGCCGCCCACGCCCTTGCCGCGCGGTGAGGTGGGCCATCGCGGCCCTGGCCACCTGCCTTGGCAATGTACCCTTTGCCATGGCCCAGGATGGCGAGACGCCAATCGATGTTGAAGTGGAGGCCGCCAGCGACTGGATGGCGCGCGGCCTAAGCCAGAGTGGCGGCCGGGCCGCACTGCATCTGGCAGGCAACTGGGCTCCGGCCGAGCGGGTTGCCATCGCCGCGGCGGTCACCACCCTGCGCGGCAGCGCGCGCCATGGTGGCAGCACGCTGGGCTTTGTCGTCGCCCCGCGCCTTGCCGGTACGGTGGCGGGCTGGCAGTGGAGTGCGGGCCTGGCTGGCCATGGTTTCAATGGCCGGGGGCGGCTGGCCTATGGCGAAGTGCGCGGCGCCCTGGCCGGCACGCTGGGCCCGGTGCAACTCGCGATCGGCGCAGATTATGCCCCGCCGCAAACAGCGATCGGCGGCGACAATCTCTATCTCCACGCCATGCTCCAGGGCGCGGTGCCCGGCTCGGCCCTGACGCTGCATGCCGGCGGCGGCCATTCCCTTGGCCGGGCCCGGCCGGGGGAAAGCGCCTGGCGCCTGCGCCCGCAGGGCGACTATGCCGACCTGCAGGCCGGCATTGCCCATGTTTCGCGCCGGCTCACGCTGGGGCTGCGCGCCAGTGGCACGATCGGCCAGCGGGTCGCGCCGCTGCCCCAGATGGCAAGTGGACTGCCGGCAAGGCGCGAGGGAACACGCCTTGTTGCCTATCTGCGGCTCAACGCCCTGCCCTAGGCCTAGCGGGCTGGCTCAATCCGTGGCGATGAAGTGATCGGCCAGGGTCTTGGCCGTAAACCCATGGCTGTAGCTTTGCGGATCGAGCGGCAGCATCGTGGCGTTCCAGCGGTTCCAGTCCTGCGTCAGCGCGGCAAAGACATCGGGATGGCGCGCTTTCAGGTTGGCGCGTTCCATGGGATCGGCCTCGACATCGAACAGGAACGTGTTGTCGCCGATTTTCAGGTACTTCCATTGGCCACGCCGGGCCGCCTGCTGATCGTGCAGCTTGTACCGCCAATAGAGCGTGCGTGCCGGCAGGCTGCCACCGGCAATCGCGCTGCGGATGTCGATGCCATCGGGGGCAAAGGCAGGATCGGGCGCGCCGCCGGCGGCGGCCACGAACGTGGGCAGCCAGTCCATCGAGATGATCTGTGCCGTGCTGGTGCTGCCGGGCTGGCTCAGCCCCGGCCAGCGCACGATCGCGGGGATGCGCAAGCCCCCTTCGAGCAATTCGGTCTTGCGCCCGGTGAACGGCCAGGTATCGGCAAAGCGTTCGCCGCCATTGTCGCTGGTGAACACCACCACGGTGTTGTCGGCCTGGCCCGAATCCGCCAAGGCCTTGAGAATGCGCCCGACCTGAAGATCCAGGCGCTGCACCATCGCGGCATAGGTTTTCTGGCTGCCGCCATCGAAGTGCATCAGCGCCTCGGGGTCTTTGGACTGGGCCAGCCGCTTTGATTCGCTGTCGTCGTCCGGGGTTTCCCAAGGCCAGTGCGGCGCGGTGAAATGCAGGCTGAGCAGCCAGGGCTTGCCGATGCCGGCATTGCGCCGCACCGCCGCCACGGCATGATCACCCAAGAGATCGGTCAGGTATCCGGCCTGCTGCACCGGCGTTGCCCCGTCCCACAAATCCGGCCGCCCGCCCGAAGTGGCGTGGGTGTAATAGTCCACCGCGCCGCTGCGGATGCCCCAGAATTCGTCATAGCCGCTCAATCGCGGATCGTAGTCGGGCAGGCTGCCCAGATGCCACTTTCCGATCAGCCCGGTGGCATAGCCGGCCTTGCGCAGCAGCGAAGGCAGCGTGGGTTGGCTGGGTGGCAGGCCGATCGCGCGCTGTGCCAGCGGCTCTTCCAGACCTACCGGCAGGCGATATTGATAGCGCCCGGTAATCAGCGCCACGCGCGTGGCGGTGCACACCGCGCTGTTGGCATAGGCCTGGGTAAAGCGAACGCCCTGCTGCGCCAGTGCATCGATCGCGGGCGTGGCATAATCGCGCCGGCCATAGCACGAGACATCAGCATAGCCCATGTCGTCGGCCATGATATAAAGGAAATTCAGCTTCTTGCCTGTATCGGGCACGGCCAGCGCTGGCGATGCCAGTGCCGCGCCTCCGGCAGCAAGGCCGGCCAGGGCTGCGCGGCGGGAAAGGCGGGATGCGGGCATGACAGGCTCCTTGCAGCACGACGGAAATGACACGGCAGAGGTCAGCCGGACGCCAGCCATTGTCTACAAATTTAATTGAACACCCCCTATAGCCATGCTTGGCTCTGCAATTGCGCCACATGCGAGCCAACTGCGCTTGATCGCGGAGTGCCGCACAGGCCACGTGCCCTGCATGAATGATGTTTCCACCGATGCGACCCTGGCGTGCCGGCGTCTGTACTGGTCCGCACTGCAGGATCGGTGGGACCGCCGCACCCGGCAGGCCGCGGCGTGGCTGGCGGACGAGGCCGGCGTGGTGGATATCGGTTGCGGGCTGATGCCGCTGCGCGACCATCTGCCGGCCGGCACTCGCTATGTACCGGTGGACATTGTCGATCGCGGGCCCGGCACGGTCCTGACCGATCTCAACGCCGATCCGCTGCCCCGTTTTGCCGAACGCGCCGCCGCCATGCTGGGCGTGGTCGAATACGTCACCGATCTACCGCGCCTGTTTGCCCAGTTGCGCCAGTTCGACCGCGTCGTTCTGTCCTACAACCACGCGTCGGTGCAGGATGTGCTGTGGGCCATGCGCCTGCGCCGCAAGGAGGTGATCTGGCTGCATCGCCATGGGCCGGCGCGCTTTGCCCGCCTGCTGGAAGATGCCGGCTGGCACATCGCGCGCCGCCACCGCGTGCGCGTGGGCGAGGCGATGTACGATCTGCGCAGCTGCCCTTGAATGGCAGCCACGTTGCCGCACTGCGGCGCAAAACATAAGCTCGGTTCAAGAATCGCCGGAGCCGCGCTTGCGCCGCGTTCCGCACCTGCTAAGGGGGCGGTAAGTTCAACTCCCCAGGCAAGGCAACAGGACGGCTATGGCGAAGATCAAGGTGAAGAACCCGATCGTCGAGATCGACGGCGACGAGATGACCCGCATCATCTGGGAATGGATCCGCGAACGCCTGATCCTTCCCTACCTCGACCTGGACCTCAAGTATTTCGATCTTTCGGTCGAAAAGCGTGACGAAACCGGCGATCAGATCACGATCGATTCGGCCAACGCCATCAAGCAGTACGGCGTGGGCGTGAAGTGCGCCACGATCACCCCGGACGAAGCCCGCGTCGAAGAATTCGGCCTCAAGAAGATGTGGAAGTCGCCCAACGGCACGATCCGCAACATCCTGGGCGGCGTGGTGTTCCGCGAGCCCATCGTGATCCAGAACGTGCCCCGCCTCGTGCCGGGCTGGACCGACCCGATCGTGGTTGGCCGTCACGCCTTTGGTGACCAGTACAAGGCGACCGACACCCTGATCCCCGGCCCGGGCAAGCTGCGCCTGGTGTTCGACGGCGTGAACGGCGAATCGATCGATCTCGAAGTGTTCGATTTCCCGTCGGCCGGCGTCGCCATGGCGATGTACAACCTTGACGATTCGATCCGCGACTTTGCCCGCGCCAGCTTCAACTATGGTTTGAACCTGGGCTGGCCGGTCTATCTGTCGACCAAGAACACCATCCTCAAGGCCTATGACGGCCGCTTCAAGGACCTGTTCCAGGAAGTGTTCGACAGCGAAGGCTTCAAGGAAAAGTTCGCTGCCGCCGGCATCGAATACCAGCACCGCCTGATCGACGACATGGTCGCTTCCGCGCTCAAGTGGTCGGGCAAGTTCGTGTGGGCCTGCAAGAACTATGACGGTGACGTGCAGTCCGACACCGTCGCGCAGGGCTTCGGCTCGCTCGGCCTGATGACCTCGGTGCTGATGACGCCCGACGGCAAGACCGTGGAAGCCGAAGCGGCCCACGGCACCGTGACGCGCCACTATCGCCAGCACCAGCAGGGCAAGGCGACCAGCACCAACCCGATCGCCTCGATCTTCGCGTGGACGCGCGGCCTGATGTATCGTGGCAAGTTCGACGAAACCCCCGATGTGGTGCGTTTTGCCGAAACGCTGGAGCGCGTGTGCATCGAAACCGTGGAAAGCGGCAAGATGACCAAGGACCTCGCGATCCTCATCGGCCCCGACCAGCCCTGGATGACCACGGAAAAGTTCTTCGAAGCGATCGTGGAAAACCTGGAAAAGGAAATGGCTGCCTGGGCCTGAACCCGCGCCATTTCGCATGAAAAAGAAAGGCTCCGGCGTCTGCCGGGGCCTTTTCTTTTGGGGTGGGAACGTCCTAACAGGAATAAACGCGGTCTTGCGGGGCACAACAGGCGCAAGCAGCCGTGGGCAAGGGGGCCTTGGGCAAAGTGAGTAGCATGACGCAATTGGCACCCGTGGTGGGGATCGCGCTGGCCGTGGTGGCCGTGCTCGCCACGCTTGTGGTGCTGCTGATCGTGCGCCGCCGCCGCGCCGCCGCCCTGGCCGCGCAAGAGGCCGAACTTGTCGAAGAAGCACCGCCCCCACCGCAGCGCCGCCGCAACTTTGGCCCCGGCGCCGGCACCGCCGCCGATCAGGCCGATATGCCAGACGATGGCCCCAGCCTGCCCGCGTTCGTCACCGCTGCCCAGGCAGCCAGTGCCGACTCGCAACCGACCGCGCCATTCGTGGCCGAACCACCCGCCCCGCGCCAGTCGCGTGGGTTGCCCGCCGCCATCGCCGGCGCCTTGGCCCAGGCCGTGGTGTTTCGCCAATCCTTCCCGCCCGCGCCCACCGGGGCGCACAGCTTCTATGGCGGCGTGCCGTTCACCCCGGGGCCTCTGGAGTGGCCGCGCGCTGCCCACACCGACCTGCCGCTGCATTTCCTGTTGCAGGTGGATTGTGCGCAAGTGCCACCCCGCGCACGCCTGGGCGTATTGCCCGGCAGCGGCGCGCTGCTGTTCTTTGCCGATCTCTCTGCCGCGCCCGGCGGCGCCGCCACAACCGAAGGCCGCGTGATCTGGATCGATGATGCCGGCGCGGCCGAATGGACCGAGGCAGAGCCCCCCGCTGATCTGCCGCCGGCCTATGCCGATGCGGCCGCTCAGGCCTGGCCATGGGCCATCGATGCGGCCGACGCGCCACAGGTACTGCCGCGCTGGCCGTTCGCGCCCGCTGTGATCGAACTGACCACGGCGGCACACGATCCGGCCGCGCCGCCGCTGACCTGGCCCGAAAGCGCGGCTACCGCCGATGCCCTGCTTGCCGCGCAGGGCAGCCCGGTGGCGGTTTTTGCCCTCTCGCCCAACGATTTCAGCCTGCGCGACGATGGCCTGATGGATCGGCCCTGGCCCGGTTTCCCGCACGATTGGCTGTCGATCCAGACGCTGGTGGCGATGCTGCTGCGCGAAGCCGGGCGGACCAGCGTGGCTGCCGCCCGCGCGCTCTGGCCCGATCTGGCGGACGAGGATCGGCGCACGCTGCTCGCCCAGATCGAAAGCGAATGTGGCGAATGGCATGCTCTGGCGCGCAACAAGGCGGCCTTTGCCGACGTCACCGCGCCGGTGCGCGACGCGTTCTGGCAATGGTTTTCCAGCTATGCCCCCCTCGCCCGCCTGGTGGCGCCGCGTGGCTGCGTGGCCGCGGTGGAAACCACGCTGCACGCCCTGCCCGGCAGCGCGGCGGCGTTTCCCGATGAACTCGTGGCGCGGCTGGCCTATCGCCATGCGCTGGCGGTGCGCACCGCCGCGCGCGTGCACGCCCGCGTACCTGATCGCCTGCTCGCCGCGCCCTGCGAAACCGAGGCCGATCAATCCGACCGCATCCGCCGCCAGTTGCTGCTGCTGGAACTCTCGGCCGACGAAGCGCTGGGCCACCACCTGGGTGACCACGTCCTGCAGTTCTGGATCACGCCCGAAGACCTTGCCGCGCGACAGTTTGCTACGGTCGAGGTGACCGCGCCCGCCGTCTGAGCCGGTTCCCACCCGGAACGGTGGCGCTTTTGCTGGTCAGCCACACAAACTTACCGTCGCCAGGGGTGGCCAAGCCGGACTCCACCCCCTAGCCTGCGCGGCATGGCAGGCCAGCTTCTTCCCACGTCCGCACTTTCCGATGCCCTGGTGATCCTAGGGGCGGCGGGTATCGTCATTCCCGCCTTTGCGCGCTTTCGCATCACGCCGATCATTGGCTTTATCCTGGTTGGCCTGCTGGTCGGCCCCTATGGCCTGGGCTCGCTGGCGCAGCAGATGCCCTGGCTGCACTACATCACGATATCCAATCCCCACGCGATAGAGCCGTTTGCCGAGTTCGGCATTATCCTGCTGCTGTTCGAGATTGGCCTGGAACTGTCGTTCAATCGCCTGTGGTCGATGCGGCGGCTCGTGTTCGGGCTGGGCGCGATGGAACTGATCGGCTCGGCGCTGCTCGTGGGCCTGGGCCTCATGCTGCTGGGCCAGCCGGTCGCTGGGGCACTCGGCCTGGGCCTGGCGCTGGCGCTTTCCTCCACCGCTCTGGTGCTGCCGATCTCGGGCACGCAGGGGCCGGTTGGCCGGGCCGCGCTGTCGATGTTGCTGTTCGAAGATATCGCGCTGGTGCCGATCATCTTCCTGCTCGGCGCCATGGCCCCGGTGGCAGCGGCCAACGCGCCCAGCCTGGTCGAAACCTTGTGGAAGGGTGGCGCTGTGATCGTGGCGCTGCTGGTATTCGGGCGGTTTGGCCTGCCGCCGCTGTTTGCCCAGGCGGCCAAGACCAAGAGCCCCGAACTGTTCCTGGCCGCCAGCCTGCTGGTGGTGATCGTGGCAGCTCTCGCCACCGGCGCGGCCGGCCTTTCGCCGATCATGGGCGCATTGCTCGCTGGCCTGCTGATCGCCGAGACTGAATACCATGGCGAGGTCGAGGCAATCACCAAGCCGTTCAAGGGCCTGGCGCTGGGCGTGTTCCTGATCACCGTGGGCATGGGGATCGACCTGCGCGTGCTGGCCGCCAATTTCGGCCCGCTGGCGCTGGGCGTGCTGGGCGTGGTCGTGGCCAAGGCCGTGGTGACCGGTCTGCTGCTGTTGTTCTGGGGCAAGGAACGATCGACCGCGATCGAGACCGGCATTCTCATGTCCAGCCCATCGGAAACCACGCTGATCGTTTTGGGCACGGCGGCCCAGGCCCAGTTGATCCAGCCGGCCACCGCGCAGTTCTGGCAGATCGTTACCGCCATTGGCCTCACCATCACGCCGCTGCTGGCCAAAGTGGGCCAGCTGGGCGCCGGCCGCGTGCGCAATCGCGCCCGAGCGGACGAGGTCGCTGTGGAAGAACCCGAAGGCCGTCGCACCGTTATCCTGGGCTTTGGCCGCGTGGGCCGCCTGATTGGGGAGATGCTTGCCGAACATGGCCGCCCCTATCTCGCGCTCGATGCCGAACCGGCCGTGGTCCGCGCCGCGCGCGCCGCCGGGCTGCCGGTGCTGTTCGGCAATATCGACAGTGCCGCGGTGATCGACCGGCTCAATCTGGCTGACGCCAGCGCGGTGATCGTGACCATGGACGAACCGGTGCTGGCCCTGCGCATCGTGCGCAAGCTGCGCACCCTGGCGCCAGAGGTGCCGATCATCGTGCGCGCACGCGATCCCGGCCACGCCGCGCAGCTCTATCGTGCCGGGGCCAGCCACGCCGTGCCTGAAACGCTGGAAAGCTCGCTGCAACTGTCAGAAGCTGTGCTGGTCGACCTGGGCGTGCCAATGGGCCCGGTGATCGCCTCGATCCACGAAAAGCGCGATCAGTTTCGCCAGCAGATCATGGCCGAGGGCGAACTCGCCGCCCCGCCGCGCCTCAAGGCCAGCCGTTTGCGCGAGCGGTGACGGAAGGAAGGTAAGGGCCCCTCCACCACCGCTGCGCGGTGGTCCCCCTCCCCACGGTGTGGGGAGGATCTGGTACGGTCCTCCCCACAAGGTGGGGAGGTGGCAGCCCAAAGGGCTGACGGAGGGGCTGGCGAACAACCAACCCCTCCAGCATGAGAAAATTACCCGGCGAGCACGGCCTTGGCCGCAGCCAGCGCATCGGCCGCCTTGCTGCCATCGGGGCCGCCGCCCTGGGCCATGTCGGGACGGCCGCCGCCGCCCTTGCCGCCCAGCGCTTCCACGCCGGCGCGGACCAGATCGACGGCGCTGACCTTGCCAGCCAGATCCTCGGTTACCGCCGCCGCGATCGAGGCGCGGCCATCGTTGACCGCGACGATCACCGCCACGCCCGAACCGATGCGCTGCTTGGCCTGGTCGAGCAACCCGCGCAGCTCCTTGGGATCGAGCCCGTCGAGCACCTGGCCCGAGAACGTCACGCCGCCCACGCTTTCGTCGGCTGCCTCGGCCTTGGCGCCGCCACCACCCAGGGCCAGCGCCTTCTTGGCTTCGGCCAGTTCGCGCTCCAGCTTGCGCCGTTCCTCGATCAGCGCGGCCACGCGCGCTTCCACGTCATCAGGCGTGGTGCGCAGCAGGCTGGCAGTGTGCTTGAGCGCGTCTTCGCGGCCAATCAGCCACTGCCGCGCGCCTTCGCCGGTCAGCGCCTCGATCCGGCGCACGCCCGAAGACACCGCGCTTTCGCCCACGATGCGGAACACGCCGATATCGCCCAGCGCGCGCACATGCGTGCCGCCGCACAGTTCCACCGAATAGACCTTGTCCATGGTGCGGCCCATCGACAGCACGCGCACTTCGTCGCCGTACTTTTCGCCGAACAGCGCCATGGCACCGGCAGCGATGGCGTCGTCGGGCGTCATCAGACGGGTGCTGACCGTTTCGTTGGCGCGGATTTCGGCGTTCACCTCGGTTTCAATCGCGGCGATATCGTCCGCGCTCAGCGCCGTGGGATGCGAAAAGTCGAACCGCAGGCGGTCGGGCGCCACCAGCGAGCCCTTTTGCGTGACATGCGCGCCCAAACGGTTGCGCAGCGCCTGGTGCAGCAGGTGCGTGGCCGAATGGTTGGCGCGCGTAGCATCGCGGCGCACCACGTCGACCGCCAGTTGCACGGCATCGCCGACGTGGATCGTGCCGGCATCGACCACGGCCTGGTGGGCGTGCAGGCGGCCAAGCGGCTTGGCCGTATCGGTCACCGTCAGCTTGAGGCCATCGGCGCCGGCGATCGTGCCGGCATCGCCCATCTGGCCGCCGCTTTCGCCATAGAACGGCGTCTGGTTGGTCAGCACGGTCACCGTGTCGCCGGCCTGGGCTTCGGTAACTTCAACGCCGTCCTTGACCAGGGCCACGACAACGCCCTCACCGCTCGTGGCGGTGTAGCCGGTGAACTCGGTCGCGCCTTCGCGCTCGGCGATGTCGAACCACACTTCGCTCGATGCCGCCTCGCCCGAACCCTTCCACGCAGCGCGCGCGGCGGCCTTCTGCTGGGCCATGGCCGCGTCAAAGCCTTCGCGATCGACGCTCACGCCACGGGCGCGCAGCGCGTCTTCGGTGAGGTCATAGGGGAAGCCGAACGTGTCATAGAGGCGGAACGCGGTTTCGCCAGGCAGCTTGTCGCCTTCGCCCAGCCCAGCCGAGGCTTCATCGAGCAGGCGCAGGCCGTTCGACAGCGTCTGGCGGAAACGGGTTTCCTCGCGCTGCAGCACTTCCTCGATCAGCGGCTGGGCACGGCCCAGTTCGGGATAGGCCTGGCCCATTTCGGTCACCAGCGAACCCACCAGGCGGTGCATCAGCGGATCCTTGGCGCCCAGGAGATGGGCGTGGCGCATGGCGCGGCGCATGATCCGGCGCAGCACATAGCCGCGTCCTTCGTTCGACGGCAGCACGCCATCGGCCAGCAGGAAGCTGGACGAGCGCAGGTGATCGGCGATCACGCGGTGGCTGGCGGTATGTTCGCCGGTAGCCTTCACGCCGGTCAGGCTTTCCGAGGCGGCGATCAGCGCGCGGAACGTGTCGGTGTCATAGTTGTCGTGCTCGCCCTGGAGCACGGCGGCAATGCGTTCCAGCCCCATGCCGGTATCGATCGAGGGCTTGGGCAGCTCGCCGACGATCTCGCCGGCGGCCTGCTCGAACTGCATGAACACGAGGTTCCAGATTTCGATGAAACGATCGCCGTCCTCGTCCGGGCTGCCCGGAGGGCCACCGGCGATATGCGCGCCATGATCGTAGAAGATTTCCGAGCACGGGCCGCATGGGCCATCATCGCCCATCGCCCAGAAGTTGTCCTTGGTGGCGATGCGGATGATCTTGTCGTCGGGCAGTCCGGCAATCTTGCGCCACAGCGCGGCGGCGTCTTCATCGGTGTGATAGACGGTAACCAGCAGCTTTTCGGCAGGAATGCCCCAAACCTTGGTCAGCAGGGTCCAGGCGTTGGTGATCGCCTGTTCCTTGAAGTAATCGCCGAACGAGAAATTGCCCAGCATTTCGAAGAACGTGTGGTGCCGCGCGGTATAGCCCACGTTATCCAGGTCGTTGTGCTTGCCCCCGGCGCGCACGCACTTCTGCGAAGACGTGGCGCGCGGAATGCTGCGCGTTTCCAGACCCGTGAAGACGTTCTTGAACGGGACCATGCCCGCATTGGTGAACATCAGCGTCGGGTCGTTGTAAGGAACGAGCGGCGCGGATGGCACCACTTCGTGGCCTTGCGAGCCGAAGTATTCCAGGAAGGACCGGCGGATTTCGTTCGTCGAAGTCATGCCCCGCCGATTAGGCGAGGCGTGGCCAAGGAACAAGCGGGATTCATCGCTAACCGTGATCGCATTACGCTTTCGTGGCGGTAACGATCCAGGCGGCTGCGACGAAGGACACCTTTCCATCGCGGGTGTGCGCGGCGATCACCTCGCGCAGCCGCTGCTCGATCCCGGCGCGGTCAGCCTCCGCTGCCTGGCGCAAGGCCGAGGCGGCCGGCCCGATGCGGCGGAACAGGGCCAGGGCCTGCTCGGCGGCGTCGGGCCCCTCGCCTGCCAGATAGTCGAAATCGTGGGGCGTAAAGACCAGGTCTGTCCAGCCCGCCAGCATGGCCCGCACATGATCGGGATCGGCAAAGGCAAACGGGCCTGGAGAAAAGGGGTTGGGAGCATGCGGATCAGCAGGCTGCGCGGGCGGTGGTGCCAAGCCCGCCATGGCGGAGGCCCAGGCATTTTCGGCCGGAGCGCGAAAGCACGAGAACACCAGCCGCGCCCCCGGCGCCGCCACGGTCGCCAGATGGGCAAAGGCGGCGGGCGGATCGGCAAAGAACATCACCCCGTGGCGCGATACCAGCAGATCGGGCGTGAAAGCAGGATCCTGCCACCGGCTGGCATCGGCGATGGCAAAGCGCGCATTGGCGCGGCCGGCCCCACGCTGCTGCGCGGCAGCGATGAGATCAGCCGACAGGTCGATCCCGCATACCGCGCCCTTGGGTCTGGCAGCGGCCAGCGACAAGGCCAGTTCGCCCGCACCGCAACCGATGTCGAGCACCCGATGGCCGGGCATGGCAGCGATCGTTGCCAGCAAGGCCGGGGTCAGCTGCGCAAAGGTGCGATCGGTGCGCTGCCATTCTTCTGCCCAGGCGCGGCCGACGCCGCCCTGCCAATCCATCGCCTGTGTCATGCTGCCGGTATAAACGATCGCCGCGAGCTTGGCGACAGCGGCGCTTGCGTCACGCCCTGATCCTGGCGTTGTCGCCGGGATGAAAGACTTTGCCTGGCCAAAACGCCAGCGGCGCGCCATTCACCTGGAACGACGCGCCGGGAGCAAGGAACGGCAGGGCGTGGCGCGGCAGCCTGCCGCCATCGCGCCCTGCGGATCAGATCAACGCCTGATCAGATATCGTCATCGGCGTCAGGGCCGGCCATCAGGCCTTCGGCCACCTGCTCGGTCCGGCCACGGATCGCCGCTTCCAGGCGATCGCGCAGTTCGGTGTTTTCGCGCAGGAAGTTCTTGGCGTTTTCACGACCCTGGCCGATGCGCACCGAGTCATAGCTGAACCATGCGCCCGACTTTTCAACCAGGCCGGCCTTGACGCCCAGATCGAGGATTTCCCCGATCTTGGAGATGCCTTCGCCATACATGATGTCGAATTCGACCTGCTTGAACGGCGGGGCGACCTTGTTCTTGACGACCTTCACCCGAGTGGTGTTGCCGGTGATTTCGTCGCGATCCTTGATCTGGCCGGTGCGGCGGATATCGAGACGGCACGAAGCATAGAACTTGAGCGCGTTACCGCCGGTGGTGGTTTCCGGGTTGCCGTACATCACGCCGATCTTCATGCGCACCTGGTTGATGAAGATCACCATGCAGCGCGAACGGCTGATCGAACCAGTCAGCTTGCGCAGTGCCTGGCTCATCAGGCGGGCTTGCAGGCCGACGTGGCTGTCGCCCATTTCGCCTTCGATTTCGGCGCGGGGCACCAGCGCGGCGACCGAGTCCACCACGAGGATGTCGATCGCGTTGGAGCGGACCAGCGTATCGACGATTTCCAGCGCCTGCTCGCCCGTGTCGGGCTGCGAGACGATCAGTTCATCGATGTTGACGCCCAGCTTCTTGGCATAGACCGGATCGAGCGCGTGTTCGGCGTCAACGAAGGCGGCCGTGCCGCCGGTCTTCTGGGCCTCGGCAATGGCGTGCAGCGCCAGGGTGGTCTTGCCCGAGCTTTCCGGGCCATAGATTTCGATAATGCGGCCGCGTGGCAGGCCGCCAATGCCCAGCGCGATGTCCAGCCCGAGCGAGCCGGTGGAAATCGCTTCCACCTGCATCGTCTCCTTGGAACCCAGCTTCATCACCGAGCCCTTGCCGAATGCGCGGTCGATCTGGGCCAGTGCGGCGTCTAGCGCCTTCTGACGATCCATGTCCTTTTCTTTGCCTTCCTGAATGAGCTTGAGCTGCGCCGCCATGGCTGCTTCCCCTTGCCTAGAGATGGCTGACACGAACCGTCAACACGCAGAACAATGTACTTATTCTGTTCCAATGGAACAAGAGGGGAACGAAAAATTCTCTCCAGAGCGGAGACAATTCCCGCTGCGCACTGGAAACATGGGGATTTCAGGGACTTTTTCAAGCTCGCCGGCACCGCAAGCCACGCTCGGCATGGCATTTCTTCGGTGTGGGAAAATGCTGCCATCGTGGCGGAATTGGCGACTCAGCTGGCTTGTTCGGCCCGCCCCTCCGTCAGGCCTGCGGCCTGCCACCTCCCCACGATGTGGGGGGGATCTTGAAGGCCCTCCCCACATCGTGGGGAGGGGAAACGCCCGCGCAGCGGGTGGTGGAGGGGCCCTCACTCCCCGCGCAGCACCTGTTCCACCGCCGCCACGATCTGCGCCACCGAAAACGGCTTGGCCAGGAAATGCATGTTGGGGATGTCGATCTCGCGGCGAAGTTGCTCTTCGGCATAGCCTGACATGAACAGCACCGGCAGATCGGGCTTAACCCGGCGGATCTCGCGCGCCATGGCCGGCCCATCCATCGAGGGCATGACTACGTCGGACACCACCAGGTCGATATCCCCGCCAACCGCCATGATGCGCGACAGCGCCTCCAGGCCGTCCTCGCCGTCGGCCGCCGTGGTCACCTCATAGCCCTGGCGGACCAGCGCCCGTTCGGCCACGGCGCGCACGGTGTCCTCGTCCTCTACCAAGAGCACGCGCCCACCACCGGTCCATTGCGTGCGGCGCGTCTCGCCCTTGGGCTTGGCCGCCTCTGCCACCTCGGCCGGATCGGGCACGTGGACGGGCAGATAGATGGTAAAGCGCGTGCCCTTGCCCACCTCGCTATCGGCAAAGATGAAGCCGCCCGATTGCTTGACGATGCCATAGACAGTGGAAAGGCCAAGGCCGGTGCCCTTGCCCTTTTCCTTGGTGGTGAAGAACGGTTCGAAGATCTTGCCGATCTGCGAGGGCTTGATGCCGTGCCCGGTGTCTTCCACCACCAGCGCGGTATAGTCTGCCACCGGCAGGATTTCGCTTTTCATCGCCCGCACGTCATTGGCGCTCACCCGCCGCGTGGCGATGCGCAGGGTGCCGCCGGTCTTGGTATCGGCACCGTTGGCGGTCATCGCATCGCGGGCATTGACGGCAAGGTTGAGCAGTACCTGCTCCAGCTGCACCGGATCGGCGCGCACCAGGCCCAGATCGCGATCGTGCGTCACGTTGAGCTGGATCTTCTCACCCAAGAGGCGCTTGAGCAGGGTGGAAACCTCGGCCACGACATCGGGCAGTTGCAGCACCTCGGGGCGCAGCGTCTGCTGGCGCGAAAAGGCCAGCAATTGCCGGGTGAGCGAGGCCGCGCGGTTGGAATTGGCCTTGATCTGCTGGATATCGTCGTAATCGCTGTCGCCCGGCGTGTGGCGCATCAGGATCAGATCGCAATAGCCGATGATCGCGGTAAGCACATTGTTGAAATCGTGCGCCACGCCGCCGGCGAGCTGGCCCACCGCCTGCATCTTGGTGGCCTGGGCAATCTCGCGCTTGAGGCGGGCTTCCTCGGTCGAATCCTTGAGGCTGAGCAGCACCGCGCCCTCACCCATGCCGCGCACGCCGGCAAGGCTGAGCGAAACCGGCTCTTCGGGCGAGGCGCGCAGGCGCACTGCCACGTCGCCCGCCGTGGGCGCGCCCTGGGTATAGCGGCGCACGGCATCGGCCAGCGCGCCCTTGTCCTCGCGGATCACCAGGTCGGAGGGATAGGGCGGCGGCACGGTATCATCGTGGCCGGCCGCGCGCAGGAACGCGCGATTGGCAAAGAGGAAGCGGCCATCGCGATCGGTCATCGCCAGGCCGAGCGGCAGGCGCGAGAGCAGCGCCTCGATCTGCGGCAGCCCGGCGCGGGCATCACCCAGCGCGCCATCGTTGTCGATGATCAGGAACAGCGAAGGCACCCGCGCCGGATCGGTGCTCGCCACGCCATCGGGATCGGCGATCGGCACGTGGACAAAGCGCACCGGCGTGCCGCGCGCGCCTTCGCGGGCATAGAAGATGCGTTCGGCATCATCGGCCCGGAACCATGAGACGAAATCGCTGCCGCCCACCTGCGCGCCTTCCCCGCCAGCGCGGGTGGCAAAGGCGCGGTTGGCGGCGCGCACCAGGCCATCGGGCATGACCACGGCCGCCTGGATGCCTTCGCGGGCCAGAGCACGGCCGAGCTTTCCGGCAACATGCCCGGCCATGTCGGCAACCAGGTCTGCCTGTTCCAGGGGAATGAACCGACACACCAGGTGATCCTGCCCACGCCCGGCGCGCAAGAGTTCCACCCGCCAGCGCCCCTTGGCCGAGGTGATTTCACCAAGCTGGGCACGGCCATCGCGCCAGGCCGCGCGCACCGCGCCATCGAGCGCTTCGACAGCCGGCCCATCGAGCGGCAGGCGCGGCGGCGCGACATGGCCAAACCACTCCGCAAAGCGGCTGTTGGCGCAGGCAAGGCGGCCGGCCCGGTCCAAAATCGCCAGTGCTTCATCGGGCCGCTCGATCGCGGCAAAGGTCACCGACCAGTCGGGCGCGGCCGGTGCAGTCTCTCCGCGTGCCGGAACGAAGCGCAGCAGCAGGCGCGCCATCAAGACCAGCACGGCAATGCCCACCAGGTAGGCTGCGGCCAGCACGGCATCGCCCGCCAGCAGCCACAGCAGCGCAGCCCCGGCCAGTGCGGCGGCAGCCACCCAGGCCGCATCGCGCCGCCATGCCGGGCCCTTGCCAGCGGCGTGCGGCGCCCCGGACAGATTGTTGCCCCCGTCGATATCGCCCGCTGCGGCCGGCACGCTTGCTCCCTTCACCATGACAGGCAGCATGGGCCGCCCGCCCCCTTTATTGCTCCACCCGCATCGCCAGGCGCGTGCGCCGCTTGTGCACCGTCCACCAGCGCCAGGCAAATGCAGCGATGACATAGCCCAGCGCGGCGGCCACCACCGAGATCACGAACAACCCGAAAATCAACGCCGGGGCCGCATCCGACAGCAGCCAGCCGCTCCATTCCGACACACTGGCGCCGCGTTCGAACAGGGCCATGAACGTGGCGACATCGGCGTGAAAGCCGAACCAGTTGCCTAGCGCCAGCGAGGCAGCGATGAACAGTGGCGTTGTCGCCGGATTGGACAGGAACGTCATCCCCGCCGCGATCGGAACGTTGCCCCGGAATGGCAGGCACATCGCCGCAGCGCCGGCGATCTGCACCCCGGGGATCATCGCAAAGATGCCGACGAGCAGCCCGATCGCCACGCCGCGCGGCACCGAGCGCCGGGTAAAGCGCCACAGCTCCGCCCGCGCCGCCAGTCGCCCGGTCAGGCGGTTGCGCTCCATCTGCTCGCGCGTGGGCATGGAAGAGCGGACCATCGTGGCAATCTTCTGGCGCATTGAAACGGCGATTCCCAAGGGTTGGTGGCGCAAAGTCGGTGAAACCACGGCCCGCCGGCCGCAAGTGCCACCATGCACCCGTTCAGCTTGCCAAGCGATGAAGCCGAACGTGCATCTGGCCCGGCACCATCAGCCGTGTTCGCGCATGATGCGCGCCTTGTCGCGCTGCCAGTCGCGGTCCTTGATCGTGGCGCGCTTGTCGGCCGCGTTCTTGCCCTTGGCCAGGGCGAGTTCCACCTTGGCCCGGCCGCGTCCGTTGAAATAGATCGACAGGGGGACCAGCGTCATGCCCTTGCGCTCCACCGCGCCGTGGAACTTGGCGATCTCTCGTTCCTTGAGCAGCAGCTTGCGCGGGCGCTTGGGCTCGTGGTTGAAGCGGTTGCCGTGGCTGAATTCGGGCACGTTGGAATTGACCAGCCACACCTCGCCGTTCTTCACCTCGGCATAGGATTCGGCGATCGATCCCTCGCCAAAACGGAGCGATTTCACTTCGGTGCCGGTGAGCGCGATCCCCGCCTCGTACACGTCTTCGACGAAATACTCGAACCGCGCGCGGCGGTTTTCGGCGACGATCTTCTTCTTGTCGAAAGCGAGGGGTGTGGGTCTTGCCATGATGACTGCCCATGTAGGGTGCCTTTGCCCGCAAGGAAAGCGGCAGAACGTGCGGAATTTGCAAGTGCCGCAGCAACAATCGGCACGGGCGCTGCGGAACCGGCCTTGCCAGTTTCACGTTGCCGCCACACACTCGCTTCATAGTGCAATGCACAACCGGGATGATCTGCCGCCAGACGCGGGATCGCCGGGTGCAGGACGGGAACAATAATGGCTGATGCCACGCGTGAAAGATGTGTTCTGGTGCTTCAGGGCGGCGGGGCGCTGGGCGCCTACCAAGCCGGCGTGTTCGAGGCGTTGGCCAGCAATGGCTATAGCCCCGATTGGGTGGCCGGCATTTCGATCGGCGCGGTCAACGCCGCGCTGATTGCCGGCAATCCGCCCGAACGCCGGGTGCGCAACCTGCGCGCGTTCTGGGAACAGGCCAGCTCGCGCATTCCGTTCAAATCGCCGTTCGCCGATGGCTGGGGACGCCGCCTGTTCAACGAATGGGCCGCAGCATCCGTGGCGCTGACCGGCATTCCCGGCTTTTTCACCCCACGCACCACCCCATCGTGGCTGGCCCTGCCCGGATCGCCGGAATCGATCAGCCTTTATGATACCAGCCCCTTGCGCAAGACGCTGCTGGAACTGGTGGATTTCGATCTGATCAACAGTGGCAAGGTGCGTTTCAGCGTGGGCGCGGTCAACGTGCTCAACGGCAACTTCGCCTATTTCGACAACCGCGACCGCCTGATCGAGCCCGAGCACATCATGGCCAGCGGCGCGCTGCCCCCCGGCTTTCCGCCGGTGATGATCGATGGCGATCCCTATTGGGATGGCGGACTGGTTTCCAACACCCCGTTGCAATTCGTGCTGGACGAGCGCGCGCGCGAGGCTGACCGCCACGATCCGGCCCGCGCCCAGGCGGCGCGCGATCCCGTGCTGGTATTTCAGGTCGATCTGTTTTCCGCCCACGGCATGATGCCGCGCAGCCTGGCCGAGACAGCGCAGCGCGAGAAGGACATCCGCTTTTCCAGCCGCACCCGGCTCAACACCGACATGCAGAAGCGGATCGAAGCCCTTGAGGCAGCCGCCGCGCGCCTCGCTGAACGGCTGCCGCCCGAATTTGCCGACGATGCCGACCTCGCCACGTTGACCGCCCATGCCCAGGACGGGCCGGTGACGATCCTGCACCTGATCAACCGCAGCGAGGATTATGAAACGCAGAACAAGGACTATGAGTTTTCGCGCATGACCGCGATCGGCCACTGGGAAAACGGCCGGCGCGATGTCGAGCGCTCGTTTGCCAGCCCGCGCTGGAAAAACCGCAAGCGGCCACAGCGCGGCATCGTCACGCTCGATCTGGCCTGATCCACCCGATTTTTACGCTTCCTGCTTGGGGACCGACCACGGCCCATGGCCAAACACCCTGGAGAGTGAAACCATGAATCTCGACAACAAGATCGCCATCGTCACCGGTGCTGCCAGCGGGATCGGCCTGGCCATTGCCAAGCGCTATGCCGCTGCCGGTGGCCGCGTGGCGATTGCCGATCTCAAGCTCGACGCGGCGCAGGCTGCGGCCGATGGCATCAATGCCGATCACCCCGGCGCCGCCATGGCCGTGGAAATGGACGTGACCAGCGAAGACCAAGTCAACGCCGGCGTGGCCAAGGTGGTGGACGCGTGGGGTGGCGTGGACATTCTGGTGTCGAACGCGGGTATCCAGATCGTCAACCCGGTGGAAAACTTCGCCTTTGCCGACTGGAAAAAGATGCTGGCGATCCATCTCGATGGCGCCTTCCTGACGAGCAAGGCCGTGTTGCCGCACATGTATGCCAAGGGCAGCGGCGCAATCCTGTTCATGGGCTCGGTCCATTCCAAGGAAGCCTCGCCGCTCAAGAGCGCCTATGTCACGGCCAAGCACGGCCTCGAGGGCCTGGCGCGCACCATCGCCAAGGAAGGCGGCAAGAAGGGCGTGCGCAGCAACCTGATCTGCCCCGGATTCGTGCGCACGCCTTTGGTGGACAAGCAGATTCCAGAGCAGGCCAAGGAGCTGGGCATCAGCGAGGACGAGGTGATCAAGAACGTCATGCTCGGCCAGACGGTGGACGGCGAATTTACCACGGTGGACGATATCGCCGAAGTGGCGCTGTTCTTTGCCGCTTTCCCGACCAACGCGCTCACCGGCCAGTCGCTGGTAGCCAGCCACGGCTGGTTCATGAACTAGGGCACGCGGTATTTGGAACAGGGCGGGCTGCGAACGGCCGCTTTCTGTGCTTCCGGTCCTCACGTGCCAAAAGCACGCTGCGGGCCGGTTCTCGAAAGCACCCATTCTCGCTCCCCCCTGTTCCAAATCCCACGCACCCTAGGCAATCGCGCATGACCCGCCGCCCCGTTTGCCTTGCGATCTGCCCCCCTCCCTGTTAGGCGCGCCCCGTCTTTTTGGTTGTCGCGTCTTTCAGTTTGAGGAGTGCCCCGCCCATGTCCGAGATCAAGCGTGTCGTCCTGGCCTATTCGGGCGGGCTCGATACCTCCGTCATCCTCAAGTGGCTGCAGGTGGAATACGGCTGCGAGGTCGTGACCTTCACCGCCGATCTCGGCCAGGGCGAGGAACTCGAACCGGCCCGCGCCAAGGCCGAACTGATGGGCGTGAAGCCCGAGCACATCTATATCGACGACCTGCGCGAGGAATTCGTGCGCGATTTCGTCTTCCCGATGATGCGCGCCAATGCCCGCTATGAAGGCGATTACCTGCTCGGCACCTCGATCGCGCGGCCGCTGATTTCCAAGCGCCTGATCGAGATCGCCCGCGAAACCGGGGCAGATGCCGTGGCCCATGGCGCCACCGGCAAGGGCAACGACCAGGTGCGGTTCGAGCTTTCGGCCTATGCGCTGGAGCCGGGCATCAAGGTCATCGCTCCCTGGCGCGAGTGGGATCTGGCCAGCCGCACCGCGCTGATCGCCTGGGCTGAAAAGCACCAGATTCCAGTGCCCAAGGACAAGCGCGGCGAAAGCCCGTTCTCGACCGATGCCAACCTGCTGCACACCTCGTCCGAGGGCAAGGTGCTGGAAGATCCGTGGCAGGAAGTGCCCGACTATGTCTATTCGCGCACGGTCAACCCGGAAGACGCGCCCGACGTGCCGGAATACATCACCATCGATTTCACCAAGGGCGATGGCATTGCCTTGAACGGCAAGGCGATGAGCCCCGCCAGCCTGCTGACCGCGCTCAACGACCTGGGCCGCAAGCACGGCATCGGCCGCCTCGATCTGGTGGAAAACCGCTTCGTCGGCATGAAGAGCCGCGGCATGTATGAAACCCCGGGCGGCACGATCTATGCGGTGGCGCATCGCGGCATCGAATCGATCACGCTCGATCGCGGCGCGGCACACCTCAAGGACGAGTTGATGCCCAAGTATGCCGAGCTGATCTACAACGGCTTCTGGTTCTCGCCCGAGCGCGAGATGCTCCAGGCCGCGATCGACCACAGCCAGGCCAAGGTCAACGGCACCGTGCGGCTCAAGCTCTACAAGGGCATGGCCTCGGTCGTCGGCCGCCAGTCGCCCGACAGCCTCTATTCCGAACGCCACGTGACGTTCGAAGACGATGCTGGCGCCTATGACCAGAAGGATGCGGCCGGCTTCATCAAGCTCAACGCGCTGCGCCTGCGCCTGCTCGCGCAGCAGGGCCGCTAAAGCCAGAACCCAGGCAGGCGCCGGGGCCATCGTGCCCCGCGCCTGCCACGCGGCCTAGCCGATCAGGCCAGGCCAGCCAGCCATTCTCCGATCATCGCCCGTCCGGCCTGCACCGCGCCGGGGCCGTGGGCATCATGGGCGTGCCGCAACGTGGCCTGAGTATGGCCGGCGGCGGCGACATCATCGGGCGATTGCGCCAGCCAGGCGTCAAAGCGCGGATCCTCGCCCATCTCGGCATGAAATTGCAGCGCCAGCAGATTGCGCCCCCGACGAAACGCCTGATGCGGATAGACATGGCTTGAAGCCAGAAGCTCGGCATGCGGCGGCAGGGTGAACGTATCACCATGCCAGTGCAGCACCGGCACGCCGGCAACATGGCGCAGCGGGCTGTCGGCCACATGCACCTGCACGGGATGAAATCCCACCTCACGCGCATGGCCGCGATAGACATCGGCGCCCAGCGCCGCCGCAATCATCTGCGCGCCAAAGCACACGCCCAGCGTCGGCAGGTCCGCGGCCAGGCGCAGCGCCAAGCGGCGCATCTGGCAGCGGATCCAGGGATGCTCGATCTGGTCATAGATGCCCATCGGCCCGCCCATCATGATCAGCAGATCAGGCTCGCGCAGGTCGAGCGACGGGAACGCGGGATCGCACACGTCGATGCGATCCACTTGGTAACCGGCATCCTCGATCGACTGGCGATAGCCGGCCACCCCTTCGTAGGGCACGTGGCGAATGATGAGCGCGGACTTCATGGAGCCTTATCGTGATCAATCGGTTGCAGGCCGGCAAGCAGGCCCATGCGGTTTTCTACAGCCGCGTGGCTGAACAGAAGGCAGCATTCAAAGGCCCAGCCGGCGAAAGAATTCTTCCGCCGTGCTGGGCCGCTCGCCATCCGGCCGCGCCAGCCCCAGAGTGCCCCACGAAGGGTGGGGCAGCGGTGCATTGGCGCGGAGGGGGGCCGGACGGCGGGAAATCGGGCGGGCGTTCAAACGGGACATCGTCGCATTCTCCTTTTCACAGGGCCGAACACGAACCTGGCCACATGGCCTCGCTTTCGTGCGCTTTAGCTGTTGGTGACGCGGAGCAAGCTGGCAGGATCAAAAGCCGCGACCGGACAAGGCCGATGCAATTTCTCTACCGTTTAAGTTGATAAAGGTCATTCGAGAAAACCTGAAGGCCGCCAAAGATTTCCTTGAGCGCCCAAGAAGAAGGCCCGCCGTGCGCCGCTGTGGCGCCCGACGGGCCAGCCTTTCCTCCCCAGGAAAAGCGAAGTCGTGGTCTTCCTCGTGTCAGCGCGGGCTCAACGGCCCATGGCGCTGCCGAGGCGATGATAGAGATGCGAGAACTTCACCGATTCGGGCTTGTCCTCGATAGCCTTGAGGTAGTGCAGCACAGCCTCGCGGATCAGCTTGAAGTCCTCAGTCGAGAGGACTGCACGGGCACGGGCAGGTTCAGCCATTGTCCTTCTCCTTGGATTATATTCGCGGCTCGGCTCAAGCCGCGAACTGGTTCATGGTGTTGTGTGCGCCGCCGGCCTTGAGCGCGGCATCGCGGGCAAAGTATTCCTTGTGATCGTCGCCGATGTCCGACCCCGCCATGGCTTGGTGCTTGACGCAGGCAATGCCCTGGCGGATTTCTTGGCGCTGCACGCCCTTGACGTAGCCCAGCATGCCCGCCTCGCCGAAGTATTCCTTGGCCAGGTTGTCGGTGCTGAGCGCGGCCGTGTGATAGGTCGGCAGCGTGATCAGGTGGTGGAAGATGCCGGCTTCGCGGGCGGCATCGCGCTGGAATGTGCGGATGCGCTCGTCGGCCTCTGCCGCCAGTTCGGTTTCGTCATAGTCCACGCTCATCAGCCGCGCCCGGTCAAAGCCGCTCACGTCCTTGCCTTCCGCGGCCCAGGCATCGAACACCTGCTGGCGGAAATTGAGCGTCCAGTTGAAGCTGGGCGAGTTGTTATAGACCAGCTTGGCATTGGGGATCACCTCGCGGATGCGCGAGACCATCCCTCCGATCTGGCCGATGTGCGGCTTTTCGGTTTCGATCCACAGCAGGTCTGCGCCGTTCTGCAGGCTGGTGATGCAATCCAGCACGCAGCGATCCTCGCCGGTTCCGGGGCGGAACTGATAGAGGTTCGAGGGCAGGCGCTTGGGCTTCATCAACTGGCCATCGCGGGTGATCAGCACGTCGCCATGGCCGATCTTGGCCGCATCGACAGGCTCGCAATCGAGGAAGGCGTTGTACTGGTCACCGATATCGCCGGCTTCGCGGGTGAAGGCGATCTGCTTGGTCAGGCCAGCACCGAGCGAGTCGGTACGGGCGACGATCACGCCATCGTCCACGCCCAGTTCGAGAAAGGCATAGCGCACCGCACGGATCTTCGCGATGAAGTCTTCATGCGGCACGGTCACCTTGCCGTCCTGGTGGCCGCACTGCTTTTCATCGGAAACCTGGTTTTCGATCTGGATGCAGCAGGCGCCCGCCTCGATGAACTTCTTGGCCAGCAGATAGGTTGCCTCGGCATTGCCGAACCCGGCGTCGATATCGGCAACGATCGGCACGATGTGCGTTTCGTAGGTGTCGATATCGTGCTGGATCTTGGCGGCCTTGACCTGGTCACCGGCATTGCGTGCGGCATCCAGATCGCGGAACAGCTGGTTCAATTCGCGCGCATCGGCTTGGCGCAGGAAGGTGTAGAGTTCCTCGATCAGCGCGGCAACGCTGGTCTTTTCGTGCATCGACTGGTCGGGCAGCGGGCCGAACTCGCTGCGCAGCGCCGCAACCATCCAGCCCGACAGGTAGAGGTAACGGCCCTTGGTGGTGCCGAAATGCTTCTTGATGGAAATCATCTTCTGCTGGCCGATGAAGCCGTGCCAGCAGCCCAGCGACTGGGTGTAGTTCGCCGGATCGGCATCATAGGCGGCCATGTCGCGGCGCATGATCGCGGCAGTATAGCGCGCGATGTCGAGCCCGGTGCGGAAGCGGTTCTGCAGGCGCATGCGCGCCACGCTTTCGGCGGCAATGCCATCCCAGTGGGTGTTCGGCGTGATCGTGCGATCTGCCTCGATGATCGATTGCTGGTACGTCATGGCATGTGCCCCTTCCGCTATACGATGGTGTTTCGTTGCACCCGGAATAGGTCGGCATGATGCACTGCGGAATGCGCTGCGGGGTCATGTTGTCAAACTTTACATGTTTTGCTTGTAAAGTTGTACAGGCATGACAATAATGCGGGCATGGCCCGCCCTGCAGCTCCTTCCCGCCCGCTTTACCTTGGCCCCCGGATCAAGCGCCTGCGCCGCGAACTGGGGCTGACGCAACAGGCCATGGCCGAGGACATGGGCGTTTCGCCCAGCTACATCGCGCTGATCGAGCGCAACCAGCGCCCGCTGACCGCCGACCTGCTGCTTCGCCTGGCCGCGACCTATCGGCTCGACATGCCCGACCTTGCCGCGCAAGACCGCGACGATCACGCCCGCCGCCTGGCCGAGGCGCTGCGCGATCCGCTGTTTGCCGAGATCGACCTGCCCGCGCTGGAAGTGGCAGACCTGGCCACCAGCTTTCCCGGCATGACCGAGGCGATGCTGCGCCTGCACGGCGCCTATGCCCGCGCCGGCCAGGCCCTGGCCGAAGGACGCGAGGCAGCTGGCGCTGCCCCAGCTGCCGATCCGGTGGGTGAGGCGCGGCGCTTCCTGGCCGCGCGCGGCCACTGGTTTGCCGGCATCGAAACCCGGGCAGAAGCACTGAGCGCAGAGATCGAGACGGCCGGCGGCGGCGCCGAATGGCTGCGCCGCAATGGCCTGCGCGTGCGTGCCATGCCGGCCAGCGTGATGATGGGTGCCCTGGCGCGCTATGACCGGCACAACGAACAGCTGCTGCTCGACGAATGCCTGGGCCCCCAGCGCCGCGCCTGGCAGATCGCGCTGCACATCGCCTATACCAGCCTACGCCCCGATATTGCCGCGATCGTGCGCGGGGAAAGCTTCGCCAGCGCAACGGCGGCGCAACTGGTCCGCCGCGCCTTGGCCGAACTGGGCGCAGCGGCCGTGCTCATGCCCTATGACCGCTTTGCCCGCGCTGCCCAGGCGCAGGGCTATGACGTGCAGGGCCTGGCCGATCTGTTTGGCGTGGAATGGCAGCAGGCCGCGTTGCGCCTGGCCACGCTGACCAAGCCGGGCCAGGAAGGCGTGCCGTTCTTCCTGGTGGAACTGGACAGCGCCGGCAACGTGGTGCGGCGCATCGATGGCGCGGGCTTTTCCTTTGCCGCGCAGGGCGGCGGCTGCCCGCTGTGGAGCCTGCACCAAGCCTTTGCCCGTCCTGGCGAGGTGCTGACCCAATGGCTGGAAATGCCCCATGGCGACCGCTTCTTTTCGATGGCGCGCACGATCGATACGCCCGCCGGCCCCGGCCTGCCGCCAGTGCGCCGCGCCATGGCGCTGGTCTGCCCGGCCCAGGCCGCCCCGCGCCTGGCGGCGGCGCGCGGCGTCGATCCGCAAACCGCCGTTACAACACCGGTGGGCGTAACTTGCCGCTTGTGCCAGCGCGCGGAATGCCCGGCCCGCGCCCAGCCGCCGTTGGGTCGCGAAATCCTGCCCGACGATTATCGCCGCGCGGCCGTGCCCTTCGTTTTCAGCGAAAGCTGAGCAGCAAACGAACGATAGCCCCATCCTCTTCAGAGGAGGGGGTTGGGGGTGGTGGAATGCTGACCCGACACGCGCGGCATCCATTATCCCCAATCGTTTGACCCCCCGCCCCCCGGCCGCTATCGGCCCGGCACGTTTCACGATTCCCAAGGCGCCCGTTCTTGTCCACGATCATTCCCCTGGCCGATGTCGATCCGCAACTGGTTGAAGAGCTGCTCGATGCCGCGTTCGAGCCGGAGCGGCGCCAGCGCACTGCCTATCGCCTGCGCGAAGGGATCGATTGCCTGCCCGGCCTGTCGTTTGCCGCGCTGGACGATGAAGACATGCTGGCCGGCACGATCCAGTGCTGGCCCGTGGCGCTGACTACGCCCGAGGGGCGCCGCGTGCCGATGATCATGGTTGGCCCGGTGGCCGTCATGCCCGGCCAGCAAGGGCGCGGCTATGGCAAGGCGCTGGTCACGGCCAGCCTGACCGCGATCGATCCACGGGCGCCACTGCCCCAGGTGATGATCGGCGATCCGGAATACTACGAACGCTTTTTCGGCTTCAGCAACGCGCACACCGCTGGCTGGCAATTGTCCGGGCCATTTGATCCGCATCGCCTGCTGTGCCGCACGGCCAACCCTGCCGTCCTTCCGGGCGAAGGCATGCTGGGGCCTTGGCGGGGCTGATCAAGTCTGGCAGGGCTCATGCCGTGCCTTACGAACCTCCCCCCGAACTGGCCGGCCTTTCGCTCAGCGAGATCGCCGCGCTCGCGCAAAGCCGCCGCCTGCCCCCGCTGGAACAGTGGAACCCCGCGCACAGCGGGGAAAGCCACATGCGCATCACCGCCGATGGCAGCTGGCTGCATGAAGGCAGCCCGATCACCCGCCCGGCGATGGTCCGCGCCTTTGCCTCGCTGCTGCTGCGCGACGAGGACGGCCAGCACTGGCTGGTCACCCCGCACGAGCGGCTGGCCATCGCGGTAGATGATGCTGCGCTGGTCGCCATCGACATGGAAGTGCGCCACGATCCAGCCACCGGCGAGGCCGTGCTGGCGTTCCGCCTCAACACCGATGACGTGGTGCTGTGCGGTCCCGATCACCCCCTGCGCGTGGCCGGCACGGCAGAGTTGCCGGCGTTCTACCTCGCGGTGCGCCACGGGATCGAGGCGCGCCTCAACCGCAGCACCTATGGCCAGCTGATCGCCCACGCGCTGGAGGTTTCGCCCGCCGCCGACCAGCCGCACGGCCTGGCGGTGGAAAGCCGGGGCGCACGTTTTCCGCTGGTTCCGGCGCCATGAACGCGGCGCTGTTCGACCGTCTGTCCGCGCTGCACCGCACCGGGCATGATGGGCCGGCACCCGATCTGATCGCCGATTGGCGCGTGGTGCCCGAGGGCCTGCGCCCGGCCGCCGTGCTGATCGCCGTAACCGACCGTGTCGATCATCCCGATGGCCCGGGCGTGCTGTTGATCCATCGCCCCAGCCACATGCGCGCCCATCCCGGCCAGGCCGCCTTTCCCGGCGGCAAGATCGAACCGGGCGAAACCCCGGTAGAGGCGGCCCTGCGCGAAGCGAACGAGGAACTGGGCATCGATCCGGCCATGGTGCGCGTGATCGGCCCGACCGATCGCTATCGCACCGGCACGGGGTATGACATTACCCCGGTCCTTGCCGTGGTGCCGCCCGACCTGCCGCTGCAACCCAACCCGGCCGAGGTGGCCGGCTGGTTCGAACCGCCGCTGTCGCTGCTGCTGGATCGACGCGGCCACGACTGGATCGAGGCGGAATGGAACGGCCGGCGCGGCCGCACGATCGAAATCCTGTGGCAAGGGCACCGCATCTGGGGCGTGACCGCCGCGATCATCGCCAACCTTGCCAAGCGCATGCAATGGCCCGACGCATGAACACCACCATCCTGCCCCCTGCCCCGTGGACCACGCGCGAAGACCTGGCCGGCCTGGTTGCGGCGCTCGATCCCGACGGCGCGGGCCTGTGCCGCTATGTCGGCGGTGCCGTGCGCGACACGCTGCTGGGCCTCGGTGTCAAAGACATCGACATGGCCACCCCGCACCTGCCTGAGGAAACACAGGCGCTGCTGAAAGCCGCCGGCATCCGCCAGGTGCCCACTGGCCTCGCCCATGGCACGATTACTGCCGTGCTGCCCGGCGGCCCGGTGGAGATCACCACGCTGCGGCGCGACGTGTCGACCGATGGGCGCCATGCCACTGTCGCCTTTTCCCGCGAATGGCAGGAAGACGCCGCGCGGCGCGATTTCACCATCAACGCGCTCTACGCCGATCCGCGCACCCTGGAAGTGAGCGACTATTTCGGCGGGCTGGATGATCTGGCCAGCCGCACGCTGCGCTTCATCGGCGCGGCCGACCAGCGCATCCGCGAGGATTACCTGCGCATCCTGCGCTATTTCCGCTTCCAGGCGCGGTTCGGCTCGCTGCCGGCCGATCCTGCGGCCGAGGCGGCCTGCGCGGCGCTGGCGCCGGGGATGAAGGGCCTGTCGCGCGAACGCGTGGCCAGCGAATTGCTCGGCCTGCTCGCACTGCCCGATCCGGCTGCAACCGTGGCGCGCATGGCGCAACTGGGGGTGCTGGCGCAAGTCTTGCCCGAGGCCGACCCTGCCGCCCTGCCCGCCTTGATCGCCGCAGAGGCACGCGCCGGCCAGGCCCCCGATGCCCTGCGCCGTATGGCCGCGCTGCTGCCCGCCGATCCGCCGGTGGTGGAACAGGTCGCCGCGCGGCTGCGCCTCTCGATCGCGCAGCGCAAGCGCCTGGTCGCCGCCGCCGCGCGCAGCCCGCTCGATGCACTGCGCCCGCCCCGCGCCATGGCCTATGAACTGGGCCGGGACGAGGCGATCGACCGCCTGCTGCTGGCCGGACGCGATATTACCGACCTGTCTGGCTGGACCGTGCCACGCCTGCCACTCAAGGGCGGGCAGATCGTGGCACGCGGCGTCGGCGCCGGGCCAGACGTTGCCCGCACCCTGCGCGCGGTAGAGGCGCGCTGGGTGGCCGAAGGCTTTCCCGACGAAGCCCGCGTGATGCAACTGCTCGACGCGGAACTGGCCAAAAACTGACCACTTTCTCCCCCTCCTCTTCAGAGGAGGGGGTCGGGGGGTGGTGCGAGGCCTGGCGCAAGGTTTCCACCACCCCCCACCCCC
>NZ_BCYV01000002.1 GCF_001598375.1 Novosphingobium capsulatum NBRC 12533 | reverse complement strand
CACCACCCCCAACCCCCTCCTCTGAAGAGGAGGGGGCTTTTTCCCATTCTATTTCAATTTCACTGGCAGCCCGGCGCAAACCAGCACGGCCTCGTCGCACACCGCCGCCATGCGCTGGTTGGCCCAGCCCGCCTCGTCGCGAAAGCGCCGCGCCAGGGCATTGTCGGGCACGATGCCCTGGCCCACTTCGTTGCTGACCAGGATGACCAGGCCCGCCGCTTCGGCCACGGCGCGCTCCAGATCGTCGAGCGCGGCGGCCATGTCGCGTTCGGCCAACATCAGGTTGCTGAGCCACAGGGTCAGGCAATCGACCAGCAGCACGCGATCGGGCGCGGCATGGATGGCGATGGCGTGGGGCAGTTCCAGCGGCGCATCGACGGTTTGCCAGCGAGCATCGCGCTCTGCCTGGTGGCGGGCGATGCGCGCGGTCATTTCCGCGTCAAAGGCCTGGGCCGTGGCGATGTAGCGCGGCGCCAGGCCGCTATCCTCGGCGCGTTGCTGGGCATAGCGGCTCTTGCCCGATCGCGCGCCGCCGATCACGAACAGGCTAGGCATCGCCCGCCTCGCGCGCCAGGGCCAGCAGGCCGTCGATATCGAGATGCTGCTCCAACCGGGCGGCGATCGCATCGAGTGCGGCGTCGACCACGGCTGCATGGTCCGCCCCATCGGATATTGCGCCGATCCAGCCGAGCAGCGCACCACGCAGCGCCGGCCCGCCGAGCGCGCCATGCACATAGCTGCCCATGACCTGCCCGCCCGCGTCGATCGCGCCATCGGGCCGGTCGCCATCCAGCACCGCAAAGGGCCGTGTGCAATCGGGCCCATCGGTTTGGCCCATATGCATCTCGAACCCTGCAAAGGCCTGGCCCAGCGCCTGCCCTGCCACTTGGCGCAGCACCTTGTGCGGGGTAAGCACGGTGGCCACGTCGAGCAGGCCCAGCCCGGCCATTTCGCCCGGTGGCCCCTCGATGCCATGGGGATCGGCCACCGTCTTGCCCAGCATCTGGTATCCGCCGCATATGCCCAGGATGCGCCCGCCACGGCGGTGATGGGCCAGAATGTCGATATCCCAGCCTTGCGCGCGCAGGGCAGCCAGGTCAGCCAGCGTCGCCTTCGATCCGGGCAGCACGATCAGCGCGCAATCGGCAGGGATCGGCTGGCCCGGCGGCACCATCACCAGTTCCACCCCGCTTTCGCCCTTCAGCGGATCGAGATCATCGAAATTGGAAATGCGCGGCAGGATCGGGCAGGCAATGCGCAACGCCCCGGCGCGCAACGGGGCATGGCGTTCCAGCACCACAGCATCTTCGCTCGGCAGGCGCGCGCTTTCCGCCAGCCACGGCACCACGCCAAAGCCGCGCCAGCCCGAAAGCGCGGCAATCTGCTGATAGCCATCGGCAAAGAGCGCGGGATCACCCCGGAACTTGTTGATCACAAAGCCCCGGATCATCGCCGCGTCAGCCGGATCGAGCACGGCCCGCGTGCCGACCAGCGCGGCGATGACCCCGCCCCGGTCGATATCGCCGACCAGGACCACCGGCACCCGCGCCGCGCGGGCAAAGCCCATGTTGGCAATGTCTCCGGCGCGCAGGTTGATTTCCGCCGGCGAGCCTGCCCCTTCGACCGCCACCACATCGGCCTGCGCGCGCAACCGCTGCCAACTGGCCATGACATCAGGCAGCAGTGCCGCGCGGCCCATGCGGAAATTGCCGCCGCCCAGCGTGCCGCGCACCCGGCCATGCACAACCAGTTGCGAGGTATGATCAGCCTGCGGCTTGAGCAGCACCGGGTTCATGTCGGTATGCGGCGCGGCGCGACAGGCCAGGGCCTGCAGCGCCTGCGCGCGGCCGATTTCCCCGCCATCGCTGGTGACCGCGGCATTGTTGGACATATTCTGCGGCTTGAACGGCAAGACGCGCAGGCCCCGGTTGGCGAGCGCGCGGCACAGCCCCGCCACCAGCACCGATTTGCCCACGTCAGACCCGGTGCCCTGCACCATCAATGCGCCCATCGTCATCCCTTCCACACCAGCACCGCGCCCAGCGCCACCGCGATCAACAGCGCGCAGGCCCGCCGATAGAGCCGCAGCGCCCGCGCCACATCATGCGCATCGGCCGCCGTGCGCCCCTGCCCGATCCACTCCTTGGCCACGGCCACGCCATCATAGGCGAGTGGCCCGGCCAGCCGCAGGCCCAGCGCGCCGGCCATCGCCGCCTCGGTCCACCCCGCATTGGGCGAGGCATGCCGGCCGTGATCGCGCCACAGCACCGCCCAGCCGCCACCGCCCGCCAGGCATAGCAAGACCGCGCCCAGCCGCGCCGGCAGCAGGTTCAGCGCATCGTCCAGCCGCGCCGCCGCCCAACCGAACGGGCCCCACGGCGCCTCGCGATGGCCGATCAGGCTGTCGGCGGTGTTGATCGCCTTGTAGGCCCAAAGCCCCGGCAGGCCAGCCACGACCAGCCAGAACAGCGGCGCCGCCACCCCATCGCAAAAGCTTTCCGCCAGGCTTTCGATCGCGGCGCGGGCCACCCCGGCGCGGTCGAGCGTGACAGTATCGCGACCAACGATCATCGCCACTGCGCGCCGCGCGCCCGCAAGATCATCACGCGCCAGGGCCAGCGCCACCGGCTGCACATGATCGTGCAGGCTGCGCAGGGCAAGGCCCGGCCAGGCCAGCAAGCCGATCACGATCCACGCCCAGCCGCCGGCAAGCCAGGTTGCCAGGGCCTGGAGCGCGCCCGAGAGGCCAATCGCCACGGCCAGCAGCACCAGCACGGTCAGCATGCCCATGGCGCGGCGGCACCCCGCGCTCCACTGCGGGCGATTGCCAAGGCGCGCGCACCAGCCGATCACGCGGGCAAAGCCGCCCACCGGATGGCCCAGGCGCGCATAAAGCGCCGCTGGCCAGCCGAGCGCGAGATCGAGCGCCAGCGCGAGTGCCAGGGCCGCGAGCGTTTCAACCATGGCTGGGCAAGGCCTGCACCAGCCGCGCCAGACCCGCAGCATCGCCCGGCAGGCCGAGCCGCAACCAATCCGGCTGATCGGCAAACGGCCGCGTCAGGATATGCTGCTGCGCGAGATGATCGAACAGCGCCGCACCATCCACGCCGCGCACCAGGCGAAACAGCGGGCAGGCCCCGCCAACGGTATAGCCCTTGCCGCGCAGCACCGCGTCCAGGCGGGCCGCGCGTTCCTGCAAGGCAGCGCGCGCATCCGCGATCCAGATAGCATCGCGATAGGCCGCCTCGCCCACGGCCAACGCCGCCGCGCACAGGGGCCAGGCCCCCAGCTGCGCCCGCAACGCCGCCAACAGCGCGCGCGGCCCCAGCACAAAGCCCAGGCGCAGGCCCGCCAGGCCAAAGAACTTGCCGAAAGAGCGGAAGATCACCAGCCGCTGCGCGTCGGCAATATCACCGGCCAGGCTCGCTTGCGGGTGCGCATCGGCAAAGGCTTCATCCAGCAGGAGCCAGCCGTTATCGCCGCGCCGGTGTAGCAGATTGCGCAGCATCGCGCGCGTCAACAGGCGGCCATCGGGATTGTTGGGATTGGCCAGGACCAGGCTGGTGCCGTGGGCTTGCGCCAGATCGTCCACCGCCACGCTGGCACGCAGCATCGCGGCATGGGTGCGATAGCCCGGCACGGCATGGCAGCCCCCACCACCGATCAGATCGCCCACCAGGCGCAGCCCGATCTCGGTGCCGGGCACCGCGCAGACATGATCGGCTGCGCAGCCAAAGCGCGCTGCTGCCGCCTGCTCCAGGCCGCGCAGCGCGCTTTCATCGGGCAGGGCCTGCCAATCCACCGCCGCCGCCAGCGCCCCGGCCTGGGGCCAGGGGCACGGGTTGATCCCGGTGGACAGGTCCAGCCAAGGCCCATCGCCAAACTGCGCCCGCGCCGCCGCCAGCCCGCCGCCGTGCCAGGTAAAGCGGTTCAGGCCCACAACCGCCCCGCGATGCACAGGGCCAGCAATAGAACGGTTTCGTTCCATTCGATGCCCGCGCCATGGCCATCGCCGGAAATCCCGCCGATCCGCGCCATCAGCCACCAGCCCCACAGCGCCATGCCCGGCACGGCGATCAGCAAGGCCGGATGCCACCAGGCGGCCAGCACCAGCGCGCCGGCCCACAGCGCCAGATCGCGGCGGCGCACCACGCCGGCAAAACGCGCACCCAGCCCGGCGTGCAAGGGCGGCAGCCAGCGCGCCCAGGCAAGCGGGCCAAGGCGCGCGGCGAAGGGCACCCAGACGATGCCCGCGACCATGCCCTGCGCCACCAGCGCATGGAGCAGCACCAGCTTGGCCATAAGCTGCATCACCACCGCCACCACGCCAAAGCTGCCAAGATGCGGATCGGCCAGCACGGCCAGCAACCGCGCGCGATCGCTATGGGCAGCGCCGCTGGCATCGGCCAGATCGGCCAGGCCATCGAGATGCAGCGCGCCCGTCACGGCCACCCATGCCGCCAGGCCGGCCATCGCGCCAATCCACGGATCGAGCCACCCACCAGCCCAGACCGCCCCGGCCACGCAGCCACCCACGATCACGCCCACGGCGGGAAACCACCGCATCGAGGCGGCAAGATCGCCAGCCTCAGCAGCCACGCGCGGCATGGGCAGGCGGGTGAGGAACTGCGTTGCCAGGATCAACCCCTTCACGTCGCCAGCCCCACGATCTGCGCCGTGGGCTGCTCGCCGGGCCAAACCCGGAGGCTGAGCAGCGCGGCATAGGGCAGGTCAAACGCCCAGGCCTGCTCCGACACAAAACCGCACAGCACGGTGAGCGCCGCACGCATCGCGCCACCATGCGTCACCACCAGGGTGTCGCTGCCGGGCAGATCGGCCAGCGCTGCCGCTACCCGCGCGCGCAGCGCCGACCAGCGCTCTCCCCCCGGCGGGGCATGGGCATCGGGATCGACCCAGAACGCGGTCAGTGCCGCGCAGCTCACTTGCGCCGGGGCAAGGCCATCCCAGGCGCCGAAGTCCAACTCACGCCAGCGCCGGTCAAGCTGCACCGGCAGCGCGCGGGGTGCGGCGATGGCCTGTGCCGCCGCCGCGCAGCGCCGCAGGTCTGATGCGACGACGCCGGCAAACTCCACCGCCCGCACGCGCGCCGTGCAGGCGGCGAGGCCAGCAGGCGTGGGTGCCATGTCACCGTGCCCCAGCAGCAGGCCCGGCGTGGCCGGCGCGCCGTGGCGCAAGAGATGCAGCAGAAATCCGCTCACGCGCCCGCTGCCACGCCCGATGCCACGCCGGCCTGGGCAAAGGTTGCCATCTGGTCGTGCGCAGCCAGCGCGGCGCGGATCACCCCTACGGCCACCGCAGCGCCGCTGCCCTCGCCCAGCCGCATGCCCAGGTTGAGCAGCGGCACCAGCCCCAGCCGCGCCAGCAGGCGCACATGCCCCGGTTCGGCCGAACAGTGCCCGGCCAGGCAATGATCGACGATGCCCGGTGCCACCACCGCCAGTGGCGCCAGGGCAGCACAGGTGATGAAGCCATCGAGCACCACCGGAACGCGCAAGGCCCGCGCGCGCAACACCGCGCCAGCCATCGCCGCAATCTCTCGTCCGCCCAGCCGGCGCAGGGTTTCGAACGGGGTGTGCGGCGCGTCGGCATGGAAGGCCAGCGCCTGGGCGATCACCGCAACCTTGCGCGCCACGCCGGCGGCATCGAGCCCGGTGCCCGGCCCGGCCCACTCCGCCGCGCTGCCCCCCAGGCTGAGGGCGCAGAGCGCGGCAGCGGCCGTGGTATTGCCGATGCCCATTTCACCCAGCGTCAGGATATCAAGATCGGACGTAACCACCGCGGCACCGGCGTTGAGCGCCGCCAGGCATTCCGCCTCGGTCATCGCCGGGGCGCAGGTGAAATCGGCGGTGGGACGATCAAGATCGAGCGGCACCACCATCAACTCAAGGCCGGCAACGCCCGCCAGCGCATTGATCGCCGCGCCCCCGGCGGCAAAGTTGGCCACCATGGCGGCGGTCACGCTGGTGGGAAAGGCGCTGACGCCATGCACCATAAAGCCATGGTTGCCGGCAAAGATCGCCGTGCGCCCGCGCGCGATACCCGGGCGTTCGCGCCCTTGCCAGCCGGCCATGAACACGGCGATGTCTTCCAGCCGGCCCAGCGATCCGGGCGGCTTCGTCAGGTCATCCTGCCGCGCCCGCGCTGCGGCGGCCGCCGCAGCATCGGGCATGGCCAGATCGGCAAGCGCCGCATCGAACGCGGCCGGAGAAGCAAACGCGCTCATGCCGCGACGAACCCGGCCGGCGGCGTGCGGCTGATGAAATGGCCTTTCACCCCTTGCGGCCATTCCTTGAACGGCACGCGCCCATGCTCGCTTTGCGCATAGGCGGCGGCATAATCGAGGATTGCCGTGGCGGCCGCTTCGTCCGCGTCAAAACGCCCCAGGACATAGCCCACCTTGCCCGGCGCACGCAGGTGCACGGTGCAGTGGTCCTTGCAGGCGAACAGGCAGGCCATTTCCTGCACGGCAATCCCGGCATAGCGCGCATCGCCCTGCTGCACCGTGCGCAGCGCCGCCAAAAGCCGCGCACCACCGCGCTGGCCCTGGTCATCCTCGCGCGCGTCGGCGCTCAACCGGCAGGTGTTGCAGGCCACCACGGCGGGGCCATCGTCAACAGGGGTAAGCATGGGGGGAAATCCTTGTGATGCAGAGGGAAAGGGTCAGAACTCGATGCCCGCCTGGGCTTTCACCCCGGCGCGGAACGGATGCTTGATCTGGGCCATTTCGGTAACTAGATCGGCCGCCGCGATCAGTTCATCGGGCGCGTTGCGGCCCGTCACGATCACGTGCTTCATCGCCGGGCGCGCGGTCAGCACGGCCAGCACGTCGTCGAGCGGCAGATAGTCATAGCGCAGCACGATGTTGAGCTCGTCGGCCAGGACCATGGCATAGGCCGGATCGGCGATCATGCGCTCGACCTCGTCCCAGGCGGCGCGGGCCACAGCCACATCGCGCGCGCGGTCCTGCGTGTCCCAGGTAAAGCCTTCGCCCATCGGCTTGAAATCGACATGGGCGGGAAAGGCATCGAACACGGCCTTTTCGCCCGTGGTCATCGCGCCTTTGACGAACTGCACCACGCCCACGCGCTGGCCATGGCCGATGGCGCGCACCACCATGCCCATGGCCGCAGTGGTCTTGCCCTTGCCCTTGCCGGTGTGGACGATCAGCAGGCCCTTTTCCTGGGTCTTGGTGGCCATGATCTTGTCGCGCGCGGCCTGTTTCTTGCGCATCTTGTCGGCGTGGCGCGCGTCTTCATCACCAGCTTGCATCGCCCGTTTCCTTTTTTAGCAGATAGATGTCCATGATCCAGCCATGCTGCGCGCGCAGCGCGGCACGACGGGTGAGAATGCGCGGGGCCACCGCCGCCAGCGGCCCACGCTCCAGCGCCTGATGCGCCATGCCGAGGTACGCGCCCCACCAGATGGTGATGCCGGCAGGGTCCAGCGTGGCAAACGCGCCGCCGGCATCCAGCATGACGACGAGATGGTCAGCCCCCGCCGGCCAGCCATGGGCGCGCAGCAGGCGGCCGGTAGTGATCATGACCGGCCCGGCCAGCGGATTGAGCGGGATAGCATGGGCGGCGGTCAGCGCCGCGATGCTGGTGATCCCCGGCACGACCTGCACCGCCAGCGCCGCACCCTGCCCCATCAGCCGCGCCGCGATGCGCAGGCTGCTGTCATAAAGCGCGGGATCGCCCCACACCAACAGCACGGCGCGGCCGCCCTGCGGCAGGGCCTGCGCCAAGGTTGCCTGCCACACCCGCGCGATGGCGTCATGCCAGGCATCCACTGCTGCCGCATAGTCGCCGGCGCCATCGCGCAGCGGCATGGCAAATTCGACGATCGGCACGGCCCGCGTCAGCACCGCCGCGCAGATCGTGCGGCGCAGATCGATCAGCCCGGCCTTGTCCGCGCCCTTGTCGGGCAGCAGGATCACGTCTGCGCCATTGATCGCGCGCACCGCCGCCAGGGTAAGGTGATCGGGATTGCCCGTGCCGATCCCGATAAGATCGAGCTGGATCACGCGGCCCCCGCAATCATGTGGAAGAACGTGCCCGTGACCTGCCCGCGCCGCGATCCGCTTTCCGCCACGGCCGCGCCGGTGGCATCGGTCACCGTGGCCAGTGGCGCATCGCCTTGGGCCAGGATGGTACAATAGTGGAATTCGTGGCCGCGCAGCGCGGTGCCCGCCGCCATGCTACCCACCGGCGCCAGCAGCCGGGCCGCGCGATAGCCCAGGTGCAGGCGCCGCTGGGCATGGCTGGTTTCCAGGGCCAGCAGCCCCGCCATGGCGTGGCGCGCGCCGGCCTTGTCGACAAGGCCCTGGCCCAGCACCATGTAGCCACCGCACTCCCCGTGCACCGGGCGGGTCTGCGCGTGGCGGCGCAGGCCCGCCAGGAATGTCCCCGCCGCCGCGATCGCCCCGGCATGCAGCTCGGGATAGCCGCCGGGCAGCCAGACGAGATCGGCATCGGCCGGCGGCGCTTCATCGGCGAGCGGCGAGAACGGCAGGATCTGCGCGCCAGCCGCCTGCCAGCCGTGCAACAGGTGGGGATAGAGAAACGAGAATGCCGCGTCGCGCGCTACGGCAAGGCGCTGCGCCGGGGGCGGCGGCAGGCCGTGATTTGCCACCGGCGCCAGACGCTTTCCGCGCGCCAGGGCGATCAGCGCCGCCAGATCGACATGCTCGCGCACGAAGGCCGCCATTTCATCCAGACGCGCGGGCAGATCAGGATGCTCGACGGCTTGAACCAGGCCGAGGTGCCGCTCTGGCAAAGCCAGGTCTGCGCGGCGTGGCAGGGCGCCCAGCACCGGCATGCCGATCGCCGCCATGCCGGCGCGCAGCAAGCTTTCATGGCGCGGGCTTGCCACCTTGTTGAGGATGACGCCGGCCACCGGCAGCGCGGGATCGAACCGCGCAAAGCCCAGCGCCGTCGCTGCCGCCGATTGCGCCTGGCCCGATGCATCGAGCACCAGGATCACCGGCCAGCCCAGCCGGCGCGCCACATCGGCACTGGCGCCATTGCCGGTGGCGCCCACGCTGGCCACGCCATCGAACAGGCCCATCGATCCTTCGGCCAGGGCCAGATCGGCGCCACCGGCCTGGCTTGCCAGGGCATCGATCAGGCCAGGCGCCATGGCCCAGCTATCGAGGTTGAACGAGGCGCGCGCGCAGGCCGCCTGGTGAAACGCCGGATCAATATAGTCCGGCCCGTTCTTGAATGGCTGCACCGCCAGCCCCTGGCCATGCAGCGCGCGCAGCAGGCCCAGCATCAGCGTGGTCTTGCCCGCACCCGAACTGGGCGCGGCGATCATCAGGCCCGGCACGCTCATGCCCGCGCCCCGCCGCTTTCGCCGCCATGCTGCGGGCGAAAGCGCCGATCATAATCGGCGGCATAGAGGCTGCTTTCGGCAAAATCAGTAGCGCCCAACACGCGGCCGACCAGGATCAGCGCGGTGCGCTCCATCGTGCCGGCCACGGCGGCCTCCACGCTGTCCAGGGTGGCGCGCACCACGCGCTGATCGGGCCAACTGGCGCGCCACACCACCGCCACCGGGCAATCGCCGCCATAATCGGGCAGCAGATCGGCCACCACTTGCGCCAGGTTGTGGATCGACAGGTGAATGGCCAGCGTCGCGCCGGTCTGGGCAAAGGCCACCAGAGTTTCGCGCGGTGGCATCGCACTGGCCCGGCCCGGCGTGCGGGTCAGCACCACCGACTGCCCCAGGGCAGGCAGCGTCAGTTCGCTTTCCAGTGCGGCGGCAGCGGCGGCAAAGGCGGGGACGCCGGGCGTGATGGTGAAGGGAATGCCTAGCGCCCGTAAGGCCCGCAGTTGCTCGCCCAGCGCAGACCACACCGACAGATCGCCCGAATGCAGCCGCGCGACATCGTGGCCAGCGGCATGGGCCTGGATGATATGGTCCATGATCTGGTCAAGCGAGAGCGGCGCAGTGTTCACGATGTGCGCGCCCGGCGGGCAGTGGGAGAGCAGTGCCGTGGGCACCAGCGACCCGGCATAGAGGCACACCGGACACGCGGCGATACGATCGCGCCCGCGCAAGGTGATGAGATCGGGCGCGCCGGGGCCGGCGCCGATGAAATGGATCGTCATCGTTCAGTTTCCTGGGCATGGCCCTGGGCAACGGCGCACGTGGCCATGCGATCGGGCGAGATCTGGCGGGGGCACAGCAGCCGCGCACCTGGCCCTGCTGCGGCCAAGGCCGCCGCTTCGGCCAGGCTGCCAGTGCAGCGCGTGCGCAGGCTGGCGGCAGATTGCGTGGCCGTGCCGCAGCGCTGCACGGCATCGGCCGCCACCGGGATCAGCGGCAGGCCCAGCGCGCGCGCCAGCGGCGCCAGCGCCGGGGCCTTGTCTGCCGCCGTGGCCAGATGCGTGGCGGCCGGCAGTCCTTCCTGCGCCAGGGCAAAGGCCGCGCGCAGGGCCCCAAGCGGGGCGCCCGCGCGAAAGCCCAGGCCGGCGACGATCTTGGTCATCGCACCACGCTCCACTGCACGATCGGATAGCGCGCCTTCCAGCCATGCCGCGTGCCGAGTGGCGCGGCGTCGGCCAGTTCGATCCGCAACAGGCTGCCGCCAACGCGGCCATGCCAGGCGGCAAGCAGGGCTTCGGATTCCAACGTCACCGCGTTGGCGACCAGCCGCGTGCCGGCCGGCAGCCGTGCCCACAGCGCATCGAGCAGCGCGGCCGACAGCCCACCGCCGATGAACACCGCATCGGGCGGCGGATCATCGGGCAGGCACGCCGGCGCACGGCCGGTGATCACGCGCAGGCGATCCACGCCCAGTGCCACGGCATTGCCGCGCGCGCGGGTGGCACGCTGCGGATCGGCCTCGATCGCCACGGCGCGGTTGGCGGGATGGGCCAGCAGCCATTCGATGCCGACAGAGCCAGAGCCGGCGCCGATATCCCAGAGCAGTTCACCCGCGCGGGGCGCCAGCGCCGCCAAGGTGAGCGCACGCACCGTTGCCTTGGTGATCTGGCCATCGGCGGCAAACAGCGCATCGGGCCGTCCGGGCGTGACCGGCAGGGCCAGCCCCTGCCCGGCAACGGCAATGCCCACCGCCACGGGATGGGCGACATCGCCAAGGGCAAAAGCCTGCGCCTCAAAGCAACGCACCCGCTCGCGCGGGCCGCCCAGCGCTTCGAGCACGCATAGCGTGCTGGCGCCAAAACCCAGCGCGACGAGATAGGCGGCCAGGTCTGCCACCGCCGCGCCATCGCGCAACAGGGCAATCACGCGCTGGCCGGGCGCGAGATGCGGACGCATGCGCGCCAGCGGCGCGGCGTGGAGGCCCAGGCACGCGCAATCCTGCACTGCCCAGCCCAGGCGCGCCGCCGCCAGGGAAAACGTCGATGGCTGCGGATGGGCCAGCCATTCGTGCGGCGCGAGGTGGGTGATGACACTGCTGCCGGCACCGAACCAGAATGGATCACCCGATGCGAGCATCGCCACACGGCGCCCACGCAAAGCGAGCAATTGGGCGACACCATCGGCAAAGGGCACTGGCCATTCCACCGCCGTAGCCTTAAGCGAGCCCAGCAAGGCCAGATGGCGCGGCGGGCCGATCACCACCTCGGCCTCGTCCAGTTCGGCCAAGGCCACCGGGGACAGGCCGTCGCGGCCGTTTTCGCCAAGGCCGATGATCGTCAACCATGCGCGCAAAGGGGTATCAGCCATGGCCAATGTCCTGCTGCTGGGCGGAACGAGCGAGGCCAGCGCACTGGCCCGCCTGCTTGCCGCGCAAGGCATTCCCGCCCAGTTGAGCTATGCCGGGCGCACCCAGGCCCCGCTGGCGCAGCCCTTGCCCACGCGGATCGGCGGCTTTGGCGGCGTGGCCGGGCTGGCCGCCTATCTGCAGGACCACGGTATCACCCACCTGGTCGATGCCACCCATCCCTTTGCCGCGCAGATCAGCGCCCATGCCATCGCCGCCGCCGCGCAGGCCGGGGTACCGCTTATCGCGCTCACCCGCCCGCCCTGGCAGGCGCAGCCGCAAGACCGCTGGACCATGGTGCCAGACGTGGCCGGCGCCGTAGCGGCCCTCGCTGGCCCGGCGCGGCGTGTGATGCTGGCGTTGGGGCGGCTGCACGTGGCCGATTTCTTGGCCCAGCCGCAGCATGACTATCTGCTGCGCTTTGTCGATGCGCCCGCCGCACCGCCGCCCGTGCCGCGCCATCGCCTGGTGGTGGACCGGGGGCCGTTCACCGTGGCCGGCGATCTGGCGCTGTTGCGCGACCGGGCGATCGACGTGGTGGTATGCAAGAATGCCGGCGGCAGCGGCGCGCAGGCCAAGCTGATCGCCGCGCGCGCGCTGGGCCTGCCGGTGATCATGATCGACCGGCCGTTCATCCCGCCGCGCCACGAAGTGCACGATCCTGCGCAAGTGCTGGACTGGATCGCTCATGGCGCCACCCCGCCCGCGCTGCGCGGGGTGTAGAGCAGCGGGCCAGCGGCACGCGCCACGATCCGCGTCTGGCTCGATCCCACGATGACCACGGTGCGCATGTCGGCCATCTCGGGCCGCGCCTGGGCCAGCGAGACGATGCGTAGGTCTTCCTGCGGGGTGGAGACGGCGCGGGCAAACAGGATCGGCCGCTGCGGGCCGCAGCAAGTGCGCAGCAATTCCAGCGCGCGGGCAAAGCCCTGTGGCCGTGCGCGCGAGCGCGGATTGTAGAGCGCCATGGCAAAATCGGCCTCTGCCGCCAGGCGCAGGCGCCGCGCGATCATGTCCCAGGGCTTGAGATTGTCAGACAGGTTGATCGCGCAGAAATCGTGGCCCAGCGGCGCCCCGGCGCGGGCGGCAGCGGCGAGCATGGCGGTAATGCCGGGCAGCACGTCGATCGCCACATCGTCCCATGATGCCGGGCCGCTTTCCAGCACCTCGAACACGGCGGCGGCCATGGCGAATACGCCGGGATCGCCCGATGAGACCAGCACCACGCGGCGGCCCTGCGCCGCCAGATCGAGCGCATGGGCAGCGCGTTCGCGTTCGACGCGGTTGTCCGACGGATGCAGCACCAGGCCGGGGCGCGGCGCCACACGCGCGACATAGGGGATATAGCCCAGCACATCGGTGGCGGCATCGAGCGCGGCGCGCACCTGCGGGGTGATCATCGCCTCGCTGCCCGGGCCCAGCCCGGCGATCGCCAATGTGCCCGTCATGGCCGGCGCCCCTGGCCGTGGATCAACAGGATCGAGAAATAGGGCGTGACGGCTTGGGCCTCGCCCAGCGGCGTAACCCGCTGGCCGGGCATGGCGGCATGTTCCACCAGCCAGGCCTCCCCCTCGCGCCCGGCGGCAGCCACGGCGCGGCGCAGCTTGGCCAGGTGACGGCCGATCTTCATCACCACCAGGGCATCGGTATCGCGGATGCGGCGGGTCAGTTCCGCCTCGGGCAGGGTGGCCATGGCCACGGTGAGCACGTCATCGCCCCAGGTGATGGGCACGCCGGTGGCATTCCACGCGCCCGCCATCCCGGTGATGCCCGGCACCACCTGCACGGGCACCTGCCCCGCCAGGCGGCTGTGCAGGTGCATGAACGAGCCATAGAAAAACGGGTCACCCTCGCACAGCACGACCACGTCTTCGCCGGCGCGGGCCAGATCGGCCAGGCGAGCGGTGCACGTGGCATAGAACGCGGCGAGACATGCGTTGTAGCGCGGATCGCTGACCGGGATTTCGGTGGTGACGGGGTATTCCATGGGAATTTCCACGGCATCGGCGCGCAGCAGGTCTGCCGCGATGCGCCGCGCCTGGCCCGGCCGCCCGGCCTTGCGAAAATAGGCGATGTGGCGTGTGCCGCGCACCAGCCGATCCGCGCGTACGCTCAAAAGATCGGGCGCGCCGGGGCCCAGGCCGACGCCATGGATCGTGCCGATCGCGCCAACCGGCGCAAGGACTGGCGCGGTCATTCCGCGTCGCTCGCCAAGGCGTTGATCGCAGCCACGGTGATTGCGCTGCCGCCCAGCCGCCCGTCAACGATGCAGCACGGAACGCCGTGCCATGCCCACAGCGCGGCCTTGGATTCAGCCGCGCCGACAAAGCCGACCGGGCAGCCGATGATCGCCGCCGGGCGCGGGCAGGCTGGGTCTTCCAGCATAGTCAAAAGGTGGAACAGCGCCGTGGGCGCATTGCCGATCGCCACCACGCTGCCACCCAGGCGCGGCCGCCACAGTTCCAGCGCGGCGGCAGAGCGGGTATTGCCCATGGCCTGGGCCAGGGCCGGCACGCTCGCATCATGCAGCGTGCACAGCACCGGATTGGCGGCCGGCAGGCGCGCGCGGGTAACGCCTTCTGAAACCATACGCGCATCGCACAGGATCGGCGCCCCGCCGCGCAGCGCGGCGCGCGCCGCCGTGGCGAAATCGGCGGAAAAGCGGATGTGCGGCGCCAGGTCCACCATGCCCGCCGCATGGATCATGCGCACCGCCACTGGCTCTTCGGCAGGCGAAAAGCGCGCCAGATCGGCCTCTGCCCGGATCATGGCGAAAGACTGGCGATAGATGGCCGCGCCATCGGTTTCATAGACATGGGGCATTGGGCAGCTCCGCACTGGGGCAACTTGCAAACTGGTCGAGCACTTGCTGGGCAGTGAGCGGCGCCTGGCACGGCGGCGCGCCAGCGGCGGCATCACGCGCCAGGTCGAACCGGCCATCGGCGCGGCCGGTGAGCACAAGATCGGTGGCGCGGGTGCAGGCGCAGCCCTTGGCACAGCCCGATACGTGCAGCGTGCCGCGCACATGCGGCGCCAGGGCGATGGCAAGATCGCGCGTGGGCACATGCGCCTGCGGGCAGGCCGGCGCGCCGGGGCATGCTTCCACCCGCAGCAGCGGATCGGCCGGATCGGCAATCAGGCCGGGCACGGCATCGCCGCCGGCGCCTTCCACCACCAGCAGACGCCAGGGCGTGATGCGCAGCGCTTGGGCGCCGGGTTCGGCCAGCGCCGCGTCCAGCACCGGCGCTGCAACCCGGCCGAATGGCGCGCCATGCACCATGCCGAGCGCGCAAGGCCCTGGCCGCCAGGCCGGCGCCAACGCCGCTGGAAGATCCTGCCGAGCCGCCCACGCGGGCAGCGGGGCATGATGGCGCGCCATGCGCCCCTGCCCGCCGCTTTGCACGAACCAGCGGGCCAGCGCGATCAGCCCATCAACCTCTGCCCCGGGCGCCAAGGCCACGCCATGGGCGCGCCCAGCCGCGCGCAGGATCAGGCCGCCATGCCTGCCGCGCTCGACTCGAAAATCGCCCGGTTCTGCCAGCAAGACCGGCGCCGCGCCGGCATCGATCACGAACCCGGCCTTGGCCGGCAGCGCGGGCAGTTCATCCAGCCGGGCAAGCAAGGCCTGCGCGATGCGCTGCGTGTCATCACCATCGCGCCAGCCAGGCGCCACCAGCAGGTTGCGCCGCGCCTCTGCCAGCGGATCGGCATCGACCAGGCCCAGCGCCAGCAGATCAGCCAGCGCAGCCTGCCAACCCGCGTGATCGAGCCCGCGCAGTTGCAGGTTGCCCCGCCGCGACACATCGATCAGGCCATTGCCATGCTGCACGGCCAGCGCGCTTACCGCTTGCGCAGCATCGCGAGACAGGCGCGCCAGGCGCGGCTTGATGCGCAGCAGCAGGCCATCTCCCGCCGCCATCGGCCGCCAGGCATCGGGGCACCAGCCCGCCACGCAAAAGCCGCTCATGCCCTGCCCCCGGCGTGATCGGCCAGATCAGCCAGAATGGCGTTGCGCCGCGTGGCCCACAGGCCTGCGGCATGCAGCGCGGCAAAGCCCTGCTGCATCGCGGCCAAGGCGCCAGGGTTCTCGCGCGCCAGGAATGCGCGCACGGCAGCATCACCCAGCGTGGCCTGGTAATAGAGATCAAACAGCTGCGGCGGCACACTGCCGGGGGCAAGGTGGGCAAAGGCGCCCAGATGATCGAGCGTGGCAGCCAGTTCTGCCCCGCCGCGAAAGCCATGGCGCATCATGCCGGCGATCCAGCCAGGATGGGCGGCACGGGCGCGCACCACGCGGGCCAGTTCCTCGCCCAAGGGCCGCGCCACGGGCCGCGCGGGGTCGCGGCTGTCGAGGTGATAAAGCGCCGCCCCACCCCCGACCACCCCCTGCGCCGCGGCAAAGCCGGCTTCGTGTGCGGCATAGTCGGCGGCGAGCAGCAGATCGGTTTCGGGCAGATCCTGGGCGTGGACAAAGGCGCCGGCCGCCGCGACCCGGGCGCGCAGACCGGCCGGGTCTGCCTGCGGCGCGGCGGTATCAAAGGCGTGGTCCGATGCCGCCAGCCAGGCTTCACCCGCCGCGTGGCGGCCGGCGGCGTCATAAGTCTGCGCCGTCTGCCCCATGCCCAGGCCATAGCGCCCCGGCGCCGGGCCATAGACCCGCGCACCTGGCGCCTTGCCGACAAACGGGTTCCACTCCGCCGGCTCGTCGCGCGCGGCCAGGGCGCGCACCGCCTGCCCGAACAGCACCGGCAGCAGCGGAAAGGCATCGCGCAGCAGGCCCGAAATACGCAGCGTCACATCCAGACGCGGGTGATCGAGCCGAGCGATCGGCAGAATCTCGATCCCCGTCACCCGTTGCGAGGCGGCATCCCATTCCGGCCGCGCGCCCAACAGGTGCAGCGCCATGGCAAATTCCTCGCCACCGGTGCGCATCGTGGCCGAACCCCACAGGTCCACCACCACGGCACGGGGATAATCGCCGTGGTCCTGCAAGTGGCGGCGCACCAGTTCCTGCGCCAGCACCACGCCTTGCGCATGGGCGGCGCGGCTGGGCACAGCGCGCGGATCGACGGCATAGAGATTGCGCCCGGTGGGCAGCACATCAGCCCGGCCGCGCCACGGCGATCCGGCCGGCCCGGCCGCAACCCGGCGCCCGTCGAGCGCGGCCAGCACGCCATCGCGCTCTGCCCCGCCCTGCGTGCCGCGGCCGAATATGTGCAGGCCATCGCCATACTGGCTGTCCTTCACGTCGCAGACAAAGCGGTCGATCCGGGCAATCGCTTCGGCCGGGGTAGCAGTAGGATCGATGCCCAGCTCTGCCTCAAGCCCTAGCGCCTGCGCCTGCGCGCGGATGGCCACGATCAGCCGGTCGCGCCGCGCCGGATCAAGGCCCACCGCGCCGGAAAACTCGTCGAGCAGCGCCTCCAGCCCGGCCAGGCCCGCGCCGCTTTCCGTGCGCCGCAGCGGCGGCGGCATGTGGCCCAGCGTGACCGCGCCGATGCGACGCTTGGCCTGGGCCGCCTCGCCCGGATCGTTGACGATGAACGGATAGATCACCGGCAGGCTGCCGATCAGCGCCTCGGGCCAGCAGGCATCCGACAGCGCGACGGCCTTGCCCGGCAGCCATTCCAGCGTGCCATGCGCGCCCATGTGCACCAGGGCGTCGATCCCTTGCGCGCGCAGCCACAGATAAAACGCGACATAGCCATGGCGCGGGCAGCGCGACAGATCGTGATAGGCCTCGTCGCGCCCGGCCAGATCGCCGCGCTCGGGCTGCAACGCCACCAGCGCTTGCCCCGCGCGCAACGCGGCAAAGTGGAACGCGCCATCGCGAACCGCCGGATCATCCTCTGGCGCGCGCCAGCTTTGTGCCAGATCGGTTTGCAGCGCGGCGGGCAGCTGCACCAGCGCGGCGCGATAGGCGGCCAGCGGAAAGGCCAGCGTCTCATGGCCAAGCCGGTGGGCCAGGTCACCGGGCGGCGCCACCGCATACCCAGCGTTGGCCAGATCGGCGAGCAGCGCTGTGGTAGAAGCCAAAGCATCAAGGCCCACCGCATGGGCCATGGCATGCGCCTTGCCCGGATAAGTGGACAGCACCAAGGCCAGGCGCCGCTGCGCCACGGGGCGCCGGGCCAGCGCGATCCAGCCAGCCACCCGCGCCACGATGGCATCGATCCGCGCCGGATCGGGCCGGTGCATGTGGCGGGCAAAGCCGAGATCGGCATCCTGCGCGCAGGGTTCCTTGAAACTGGCGACGCCGGCAAACAGCCGCCCGTCAATCTCTGGCAAAACGACATGCATGGCCAAGTCTGCCGGCGCCAAGCCGCGCACCGCCCCGGTCCAGTTTTCGCGCGTGCCGGTGGCCAGCGCCACCTGGAACACCGGCACGCCGGCCAAGTCCAGCGGGCTCTGCCCGGCATCGTCCTGCGCGGAAAAGGCCGTGGCATTGATGATCGCGGCCGGGCGCAGCCGGCCGAGTTCTGCCGCCACCACCGCGCGCGATTGTGGTTCCTTGAGCGAGGTGACGTAAAGCCCCTGCGCAGCCAGGCCTGCTTCCTCCAGCGCGGTGATCAGCGCGGTTACCGGCGCAACATCGCGCGCGGTGAGATAGGCGCGGTAGAACACGACCAGCACCAGCGGGCGCGCGGCGTCCACCGCCTGGCCATGGGGATGCCACAGGCCCGCCGCCGGCAGCGGCGCCACCGGCGCGGCAAGCGCGGTTGCGTTCAGCGCCAGCCCACCCGCCTGGGCCAGCCGCACCAGCGCGCGGTGGGCGGCATCGGCCCCGCCCGCCTCACACAGCGCGGCCAGATCACCCAGAATTTCGCGCGGCAAGGTAGAGGCTTCGTCAAGCTGGGGATCGGCCCGCCCGTCTGCCGGCAGCACCGCCAGCGCCACGCCGCGCGCGCGCGCCAGGGCCGCCACCTGCCCCAGGCCATAGCGCCACCACGAAACCCCGCCGATCAGGCGGATGAGAATGGCCCGCGCGCCAACCAGCGTGCGATCGATATAGGTATCGACCGACAAGGGATGTTCCAGCGCGGCCAGATTGGCCAGGCGCAGCAGCGGGAACGCCGGATCGGCCTGGCGCGCCAGGTGCCAGCCAGCGGCAAAGGCGCCCAGGTCGCTGTCGGAAAACGACAGGACGACGAGCGGCGCCGGCGCCTGCCCCAGATCCTGGGGCACGGCCGTTTCCTCAAGCCCGTGGCTTTCGCGGAAGATAACGTGCATGGGCCCGCGCCGCCGCTCAGGCCGCCAGCACCGCCTTGATGGTTTGCGGGTCGAGCCTGTCGCGCTCGGCAATCGCCACCAGTTGCCCGGTGCGCGGCTCGCCCGCCTGCCAGGGCCGGTCATACTGGTGGCGCACCCGCGCGCCCACCGCCTGGACCAGCAGGCGCATCGGCTTGCCCGCCACGGCGACATGGCCTTTCACGCGCAACACGCCGTGCTCTGTGGCCAGGCGGGCGATGCGCACGGCCAGGTCGGCCGGATCGGCCACTTCGCCCAGCGGCACCACGGTGCTGGCAAAATCGTCGTGCTCGTGATCGTCGGCGCCATCGTGGTGCGACGGGCGGGCGGCGATATCGTCTTCCGCTGCGGCGTTCAGCCCCAGGATGACGCGCGGATCGGCCGCGCCTTCGGCCAGGTCGATCACCGGAACCGCGCGCGGCGCCGTCTCAGCAATGATCACCCGCGCCTTGGCCAAGCCCTCCGGCCCGGCCAGATCGCCCTTGGTCAACAGCACCAGATCGGCGCACGCCAACTGGTCTTCAAACACTTCGGCCAGTGGCGTTTCATGATCGATACCCGGATCGGCGGCACGCTGCGCGTCGAGCGCGGCGAGATCGGGGGCAAAGCGGCCGGCGGCCACCGCCTCTGCGTCGGCCAGCGCCAGCACGCCATCGACGGTGATGCGGCTGCGGATCGCCGGCCAGTCAAATGCCTTGAGCAAGGGCTTGGGCAGCGCCAGCCCCGAGGTTTCGATCAGGATGTGATCGGGCCGGGGATCGAGCGCAAGCAGGCGTTCGACCGTGGGGATGAAATCATCGGCCACGGTGCAGCAGATGCAGCCATTGGCCAGTTCGACGATGTTTTCGGCCGGACAATCGGGAATGGCGCAGGACTTGAGGATATCGCCATCCACCCCCAGCGTGCCGAACTCGTTGACCACCACGGCCAGGCGGCGGCTGCCAGCGTGGCGAATCAAGTGGCTGATCAGCGTGGTCTTTCCCGCACCAAGAAAGCCGGTCACGATGGTGACGGGCACTTTTGCCAGATCCGGCATGCACAAAACCCTTCCGCGGCGCCAGGCGAGCGACACGGCAGGGCTTGCCGGAAAACGATCCGGCCAGGCGCGCGGCAGCGGGCCGGCGCACGAAAGCGCCCACCACAACGCAACCCGTGCAGCCCCAGCCGCACAAGTCTTCGTCGCCCAGACGGAAGTATTACCGTGCCCGGACCATCCCCTGGATCAAGGCAAGAGCGACCAGTGCGCCGGCAGGTCTCCTGGCTCGTGGGTCAGGGCTTGATGCACGCCTTCCCAGGCCCGCTTGGGGCCCAGTGGCCATCCCCGTCTTGCGGGGACCAGTGCATCGCGCTCGCCACTTACAGTTGCAGGGACAGCTGCGGACTTGGGGCAAAGCCCCGCACCGCATTCCCGATTAAGCCCCTCTCGGGGCACCGACGCGATCTTTGCAAGGCACCGGCCGAAACCGCTGCCTGCGCTGCCCTCCTAGCCGAGTTCGCCGGCCAAGCCAACCGGGCATGACATCAGATTGCGCGAACCACCTCGATCTCGTCCAGCCGCTGCCAGCGATAGATCGCCGCACTGGCCAGCCAGCACAACGCGAACAGGGCAATGATGGCAAAGCCCAGCCCGTTGAAATTGCCGGCAAGATCGGCCGCCAACCGCCATGGCGCGCCAGTCAGGCCCAGCTTCTGGCCGATCAGTGCGGCCGCCTCGATCCCGCCGATCACGATCGCCACCAGCGCCGAAACCAGCGTGATGGTGATGTTGTAATAGAGCTTGCGGATCGGCTTGACGAAGGCCCACTCATAGGCGCCAAGCATGACCACACCATCGATCGTATCGATCAGCGCCATGCCCACCGCAAACAGCGCGGGCAGCACCAGGATCGTGCCCAACGCCAGGCCGCTCGCCGCCTGGCTGGCGGACAGGCCGAGCAGCGCGACTTCCGTGGCCGTATCGAAACCCAGCCCGAACAGAAAGCCAAGCGGCGTCATGTGCCACGATCGCGTGACCAGGCGAAACATCGGGCGGAACAGGCGCGACAGCAGGCCCCGGCCCGACAGCAGCAGGTCAAGGTCTTCCTCCACATAAGCGCCCCCTGCCCGCACATGGGCAAAGGTGCGCCACACGCCGCGCAGGATCACCAGGTTCATCGCGGCAATGGCAAACAGGAACAGCGCCGATATCGTTGTGGCGATCATCCCGCCCACCTCGCGAAAGGCGCCAAACCGGGCGAGTGCCGTGGCCGTCAGCGCCACCAGGATCGAAGCGATGGCGATGATCGTGGCGTGGCCCAGGGCAAACCACAGGCCCACGGCGATCGGCCGCTGCCCCTGCTGCATCAGCTTGCGGGTAACATTGTCGATCGCGGCGATGTGATCGGCATCGACCGCGTGGCGCAGGCCAAGCCCCCAGGCGAGCACGGCGGTGCCCAGCATCAGCGGCTGATCATGGAACAGGCCCAGCGCCCACAGCCAGGCAAGGGCATTGGCCAGCAGGAGCGCCGCCAAAAGAGCAGCGATACGCCGGCGCAGCGAGGGCGCGGCCGAACGGGCCAGCAGGCGGCGAACAGGAAAGGAAACAGGCACGAGCGGAATACTCCGGCCAGAATGGCGACGGAGCCGGACGCATGACACCACGCGCACGCCACAAGGCGCCCACGCAGCCACACGCCGGCCAGGCGGCGTCGCTCTGACGGAACGAACCGTGCCGCGGCCATCCCCTGGACCAAGGCATGAGCGACCAAGCGCCGGCCGGTCTCCTGGCTTGCGGGTCAGGGCTTGATGCATGCCTTCCCAGGCCTCGCCCGTCTCGGCGTCCGGCCCAGTGGCTGCCCTCCCCGCCGATATCGGGAAAGGCGGTATGCATCGCGCTCGCCGCTTACAGTTGCAGGGACAGCCGCGGATTTGGGACGCCATGGCCCCGCACCGCATTCCCGATTGAGCCCTTCCGGGCACCGGCGCGATCTTTGCCCAGCGGAAAACCCGCCAGGTCCGATGGGCATAGCCAGCCGGCAGCGGCGGTGCAACGCCCACGCGATGGTGGCACTGCGTTTTCGGTGGTTGCGAGTTACGGCGCGCTGGACAATGATCGGCTCTGCCCGGCATCACCGCCGTTGCAGGAGGCCGCGCAGGATGATTCCAGCCGCACGCATCGCGCATTATCGACGGGCAGCGCACCTGGCCCCGGCCGTCGTCATCGTTGCCGCCATGCTGGCCGCACGCCTACCGGTGGCGCAAAGCCACCCCGCGCTGTCCTTGTGGCTTTGCTTGTGGCTGGCCGCCGATAGCCTGCTGTTGTCACGTATCATCCGCGATGGCGCCGGCCGTCCCGACGTTCGAACCGTATGCGCGACGCTGGCAGGCGCCTGTTGCCTCGTTAGCATGGCCGCGCCGCCGGCCCTGCGCGCCGCCTTGCTGGCCATGCCCGGCACGATGGCGGCCATGGCGCTGGCGCTGCTTGCCCACCTTGCCCTCGCCGGTAGGCAGGCGCTGGCTATCGTGCGCCGGGGCGGCACGGCCGCGCGCTGGGAAAGCGTGGCCGCACAATTCCTGCCCCCTGCCCTGGTGCGCCTGGCCCGCGCGGAACTGGCGGTGCTGCACATGGCCCTGTTGCGCTGGGGAGGACCGGCCGACGTTCCACCCGGCGCCCGCGCCTTTGCCTATCACCGGCACCTCACGCCGATGGCGATAACGCTCCTGTCGCTCTCGGCCATCGAAGCGGCGGTCTATCACATCTTTCTGGGCCACTGGAGCCGCCTGGCGGCCCTGGCGATGTTCGTCGTCAGCGACCTGGGGCTGGTCTACCTGGTGGGCGTGGTCAAATCGTTCCGCTTTCGCCCGATCCTGCTGGAGGCAGACAGCTTGCGCATTCGCGCCGGGCTGCTCCTCGACGTGGCAGTACCGCTCAACCGCATCGAGAGCGTCAGCATGGCCATCGACGGCGCCGACGTGCGCGATGCCGCCACGCTCAATGCGGCGCTGCTGGCCTGGCCCAATGTAATCGTGCATTTGTGCGCCCCGATCGATCATCACCGCCTGCTGCGCCGCCGCCGCATCAGGCGCGTGGCGTTCCGCCTGGATGAGCCAGAGCCGTTCGTGCGCCTGTTGCAATGGCGGCTGGGCCAGCCCTGAACCGCGCAGATCACCCTGCCGGTGGCAGGCGGCGGGCCGGGGCAAACGCCCATTGCAACGTGCGTGCCATGGCCATGGCGCCACCGCGCACGATGGGCATCGCCGGCAGCGACAGGCGGCGCCCGTGCAGCGCCTGCGCCCAGGGCGGCATCAGGTCGACCGCCGCCTGGAACAGCAGGTGCTGGGCCGGAGCGGCGGCCAGCGACGGCGACGGCTGCGACAGCACCATGCGCGCGACCTGCCGTGTGCGCTGATCCGCATGCAGTTCAGGGCGAAAGGAGGCAATGAGTGCCTCGGCTTGCGCGCGCGTTTCCGGCACCGGATCGGCGCCAAGCCGGCGCGCCACCACACCCGCCTCGCGCATATAGGTGTCCTGGTCGGCGGTTGACATGCCGGGCTCGCCATAGGCGATCCACGCATCGAGAAAACCGATAGCCTCGCACACGTGCACCCAAGCCAGCAGGTGTGGGTCGCTGGCGCGATAGGGCGTGCCGTCGGCCAGGGTGCCTTGCACATATTCGTGCACTGCCCGCACCTTGTCGATCGCGGCATCTGCCTGCCCTCGTTCTGCGTAAGTCGTCACGGCAATGAACCGCGCGGTGCGGCGCAAGCGGCCCAGCATGTCCTTGCGGAAAGTGCTGTGGTCCCACACGCCAGCCAGCGCTGCCGGGTGCAGCATTTGCAGCAGCAGCGCCGTCACGCCCCCGATCATCATCGTGGTGACATCGCCATGCACCCGCCAGATCACCGAATCCGGCGCAAACAGCGCATCATTCGAACGCACGATCGGGCTTTCGCCCTTGGCCCGATCATGGAACAACGCCTGCACCCGCCCGACAAGCAGTCGCCGCAGCGTTGCGGCAGGGCCAAGATCACGGCGTGAGGTCATGCCCAAGGGTTTGCCGCAAGGCCACGTGCAGCGCCAGCGCAAAGCCAATGCAAGGACACGGCCATGCGGGCAAAACACTGCGCACTTGGCGACAGCGCACTTGCGAGGCGCCGTTATCGCTGCTGAATATCAGGAAAAGTGGTAGCGGAGGAGGGACTCGAACCCCCGACACGCGGATTATGATTCCGCTGCTCTAACCGACTGAGCTACTCCGCCCCAGGTCCGCGCCGCGTCTGGCGACGCGCGGTAGGGCGGCCGATTAGGCGGCGCGGGCTGATCCGTCAACCTGCTTTTTTCCAGCGATCCCGATGTTCTCCACAGGCTTGCGCATGGCCGTTGTGCGCTCAGCCAGCCTTGGCAAGCACCAGTTGTTCGGCCAGCGCGTCCAGAACCGCCAACCGCTGCTTCTTGAGCGCTTCCACGTGCTGGTCAGAGCTGGGCGCAACCTCGCTCTCGATCCGGTGCACCGCATGGTTGAGCGTGTGATACTCCTCGACCAGGCGGTGCACATGCGCATTACCGAGCTTGAGCGCGTGCAACAGCGCGGCATCGTCGGGAAAGGCATCCTTGAGATCACCGGGCACGTGGGTCATCGCTTGCTCCTGCAAAGGTGTTCGTGCACGCGATCATGCCGGCCTGGGCACGCGGCGCATTGCGCTCCATCAAACCGGCATGGCCATGGCTGTGCAGAGATATCCACAAAAACCCGGCAGCGCGTGCAAAACCCATTGCAATCCCGTGCGTGCAAAGCTAATCGCCCGCCAGCCCACACGGCAGGGCCGCTTTAGCTCAGTTGGTAGAGCATCGCATTCGTAATGCGGGGGTCACAGGTTCGAGTCCTGTAAGCGGCACCACGGGTTTCTTCCCAAAACGTCTCAACGCATTGATTTGGCTAGATTTTCGGTCGATTTTGTCTTCCGGATGTTCTCGCTTTGTCCCAGGATTTCTCACCACTTTTTACGCCAAGTGGGGGCATTTCTGGGGGAAACGGGAGCCTAGCAAAAGGCGTTGCCCCCAAATGTCGCTTAAGGCTCTGCAAATAAACGGGTTTTCGGCTTCAAACTCCCCCTACCGCAAGCCCGACGAAAAAGGCCTCTATCTTGAGGTCCGCCCCTCTGGCGCGAAGATCTGGTACTTCAAATATCGCCTCCACGGCGTCGAGAAGCGCCTGTCGCTCGGCCAATGGCCGGACGTCGGGCTGAAAAAGGCTCGCATCCTGCGTGACAAGGCGCGCGATTTGATTCGCGATGGCGGCGATCCGGCCGTCGAGCGCCGAAAGAAGAAGATCGAGGCCCGCCTGCACGCCAGCAACACGTTCCGCGCCGTTGCTGAGGATTTCATCAGCGTGCGGCTGGAACGCAGCGGCAAGGCGCCCGCAACCATCACCAAGGCGCACTGGTTCCTCTCTCACCTCTCCCATACTGTCGGACACCTACCGATCGCCGACATCACACCACCGGACTTGTTGAACGTCCTGCGCAAGGTGGAAAGCGAAGGCAAGCGCGAGACGGCCCGCCGCACCCGTGCCTTCGCCAGTCGCGTGTTCCGCCATGGCGCCGTTCTGGGGCTCTGCAAAAACGATCCAGCCGCCCTCCTCGACGACGCCCTCGCCGCTCCCCTCGTCAAGCACCGTGCTGCCGTCCTCGAGCCGCGCAAGCTCGGCGTGCTACTGCGTGCCATCGATGAGTTTACCGGCACCGAAGTGGTCAAACTGGCCATGCAGATTCTGCCGCATGTCTTCCTGCGGCCGGGGGAATTGCGCTTTGGCAAATGGGATGAGATCGACTGGGAGGGTGCCGTCTGGCGCGTCCCTGCCGAGCGCACCAAATTGCGCCGGCCCCACTCTGTCCCGCTCTCGCGTCAGTCACTGGAATTGCTGCGGTCCCTGCAGGAGCGTACCGGGCAATTACCCTACATGTTTCCTGGCCAGCGCAAGTTTACGGTGCCGATCTGCGAAAACGCGATCAACCTAGCCTTTCGTCGCATGGGCTTCGATCAGGATACCGTCACGGCCCATGGTTGGCGGGCTACGGCCAGCACGCTGCTCAACGAAAGCGGGTTGTGGCATTTCGACGCAATCGAGCGGGCCTTGGCTCATGGGCATTCCAACGCCGTGCGCGGCACTTACGCCAGAGGGCAACACTGGGACGAACGCGTAAAGATGGCGCAGTGGTGGAGCGATTACCTGGATGGTCTGAAGCGGTCCGTAGAGTGAGCGTAGCTGGGCAGCCGATCAAAGGCTGCCCAGCTTACGGGAAGGAAACGACCAGACCCGGCCGTTCGCATTCACTACGGTGAACGTCCGGTACCGACAGTAGCTGCCAATAGACCCGATCAAGTTGATGGTCCGCAACGCGCCAAAGCTGGTCATCCCCGAACCTCTGAGCCGTCCCAGATTCCGGTCAGTTCGGTTCGGCGTGGCCGTGCTGGCGACGCGGGACGCCTTCCTAGCCGCTCCTTCCCATCCGCCAAGATGCTGGCTCCGCTCAAATAAACGACTGAAAAACCTCGCATACATCAGGTTGCGGTGATCGCTCAGTACTGTGAAAAATCGCCCTTTGTATAAATTGCGGGGCTGAGGTTGCGCTCGACCGGGAGGAGCATAAAGTTCTAGGATCTTGAAGCAGCGTGGTCGGCGATGCCATAGATCAATCATGATTGGCGAGGATGGTGATGACCAACCGTTTCTTCGATGTAGAAGACTATCCGCGCGAGATTCCAAGGCGCGTCTACGCAAGCTACGATCAGCATGCTGACGGGCGCATCCTTTTCGAAGCGATCGATGCGGCTTGGTTTGACGAATTCATGGGCGATGGTGGGAATGCCGAGCGTTGGCTCGAAACCGCCTCGGGCGCGCCTCTTTCCGTCCTTGATACGCCAAGTGACATTTATCAGCGCGCGAACCTTGCCCCGCCTTCGAGCGATGACGAGGACGATGATGGCCCGACTGAATGGGTTCAAATTGACATAGATGCAGGGGGTGACGACGTCATCCTTTATGCCGGACTATTTGCCGAGGGCATTCGTGTCGGTTTCAGCAAGGTCAGCGCGGTGCCGGCGCGAGTATCGGCAAGCCTATCTGCCGCCTTCGATCTTGCCCCCCATGTTGCTCCCGAACAGAAGATCAGATTTGCTCTTGCTGGTCTTTCTGCCGCCATTGAATGGGTCGCCGTCTATGACGTTGGGCAGGGTTCAGCCAACGGTCTTTGCGATGCGGCAGCGATGCCGCTCGCCTATTTTGATCTAGGTGGAGGCGTGCTGGCGAACACGTCATCCTTTCCCTCGACCCTCACCAACATCTGTTTGACGCATAAGCCGCCCATCATTCTGTCGCACTGGGATTGGGACCATTGGTCGTCGGGCCTGCGCTTCAGCCAAGCGACTAGCATGACCTGGCTAGCCCCAAATCAGAAGCTCGGCGCCGTCCATTCCGCGCTCGCTACATTGATCGTAAAAAATGGTCAGCTCCTGATCTGGCCTGCCGGCCTGACAGGATTGACGATTGGTCAGGTCACTCTCGAGAAATGCACAGGCGTGAAGGGGCGGAACAACACTGGGCTTGCGACCCTGGTCGATGGCCCTCCTGGCGAGAAACCAATCCTGCTAACAGGTGATGCGCGCTATTCAGTGATCCCTAGCGGTCTGGCTGATTGCCATGCGGTAGTCGTGCCCCACCATGGTGCTGACATGCGTAATAAGGCGACTCCGACCTGCGTTGGTCACGTCGCTTCTCGAGCGGCCTATTCATACGGCGCCGGCAACACGTTCGCCCATCCGCGTTCCACGACTTACGATAATCACCACGCTAACATGTGGCCGCACCGGCATAAGAATCCAGCTACCCCGATCGACCGCCACACGCCCGACTTACGCCCGGCCGCCGGTCACATCGGCCTTTCGTGGTCTGCCACCGCTCCGCTTCCAAAGCTGGCATGCCCCGGATTTTGTTCGCTGGCGCTCGCGCAGCGATAGTGTTCGCCTAGGAGAGATAGAATGAACGTGAACACGTCCGTGAATCTGACACCGGCGGAGGAGGCGGAACTTCAGGAGGTTCTCCGCTGCACGCAGGCCGAACTCAATGCCCGGATGGCGGAGTTTGGCCGCGCTGCACTTCGCGAATATGTCGATATGCTTCTTGGTCAAGCTGTCCTTCGCAGCCCCGATAACCGCGAGCATCGCTTACTGCTGATAATCACGGAAGCCTTCAATGGTCGGATTCCGAAGGCGGCCGACATAGGCCGGTGGTTCAATCTGACGAGTACGGGTGCTAGTTCACTAATCCGCAAGCTGCTTTCGCGCTATCGCTTGCGGCTTGATCAGCCGATCCGCGATGCCGTCATCGCGCTGCTTCAAGACTGCGAAGCGGAGGCCGACGGCTTTCGTCATGTCACTGTGACGAATCCCATCGTCATCGAATATCTCAATGACATCCTTGCCGAACGGAATGGCGATCTTAAACGGATCCTCCGAGAAGCGGGGACTGGAATGAGCTATCTCGTCCCGGAGGACAGTTATCTTGAGCTTGCGGGCGTATACCACCCGTGACCGACGAAGTCGCCAATATCATCGCCACCGCGAGCCTGCTGCTCGCAGTGGTCACGGTACTCCTCGGGCTCTGGTTCGGAGACGTGTCCAAAGCGATCGACGAGACAGAACCCAGGCTTCGTGCGGAGCGAGCGACCCTCCGTAAAAGGTTAGCGCGTACCTTCTGGTCAAAAGCACTTCCGCTCGCCGTCGGCTCGACGGCTATCGCGGCCATCTTCCTTCCGCGATTGATCGATGTCGCAACGTCGTCAGCGGGACTTCGGGGGCAGGATTGGCAATATGACGACATGAAAGCGGCCTTTGCGGCAACCGAAGTACTGCTCGTGCTACTGTCCGCGGCAGCGATGTCGTTGTCGATAAGACTGGGTCGGAAATGCCTTAGCCTCCGGTGAGTGCCTTAGACGTGTCGGGAGACGACCAAAGCCGGTCGTTCAGATCAGCCACCGTGGATGGCCGCTTCGTGGTAGAACCTGCTAAGGAGCATATCTAAGTGGACTGTCAGCGAGGCGCCCCAACATCGGACGTTCAGCTGGGAGATCTCGGTCTCGAGAAGTAGCGTGACTCGCACGAGCACGGTGTCAGATACAGAAGATGCCAGAAGCGCTCGACGCGTCGTCGGCACATATCTATCGGTCGGCATGAATGCGATCATAGTTGGCGGGTGAAGGCATGAAGTATGGGTTCCGGCTGCTATCCGTCTCTGGCAGCCTCGTAAGGCACTCGCGCTCAGCGGGTCGATACCAAGCTCAAGAGCCGATCGACGTAGAGCTGGCGCCTCCCGACGAGAGTGTGGCTTCGTCGTGGGTATCGGTGATGATTGGGAAAAACGGCGTTGGAAAGAGTCGTTTGCTGGCGGCGATCGCCGACATCTTCGACCGTATCAGCC
>NZ_BCYV01000001.1 GCF_001598375.1 Novosphingobium capsulatum NBRC 12533 | reverse complement strand
GGAACAACCTGACCCTACAGACCGACAACTTCGCGTTGAGCCGGGTGGAATATCTCGTTGGCGAGGACAGATGCGTCATCGCCGCCCAAGACGGTCGCCGGTACGGGTTGCTGGTGAACGGATCGCAGTGTGAGCCATCGAGGATGCCTCTGCCCGGGCGCATCATCGCCGTGACCACGTCGCCCTTCGACAAGTTCCGGTTATCCCAGCCGGTCCGGTACGATGTCGGGATCCCCCGCCTGGAGGAAGCTCTCTACGCCTATTTCGGATTACGCGACCGTTCCGGACGCGCGTCGGCGAATGCCTCAGTTTTTCGGGCGCTCGAAGGCCTCTTCGACGCCGCACGCGGCCCGGAGGAGCGCCGCACCCGCATTGCCGAGGTCTTCGACTTCCTTGGGTTTGCGCCGGTAATCGAGGTCCGATACGCGACGACGTTGAGCGAGCACAAGCGCTTGCAGGCGTTCGCCGAAGGGGTGCCCCTAGCTGAAATCGTCGGAGACGCGCGAACCGACCGTATACGCCTCTTGGATCGGCTCGACGACAAGTCCGACGACATGACCTCGATCAGGCGATACGCCGCCGAGGCGCTTGAGCTTATCGGTAAAAGAGGCG